>NZ_JCABZP010000014.1:0-1169098 GCF_059499945.1 Agrobacterium sp.
ATTCCTACCAAACATATCAAAGGGCTCCGGGGAAACTCCGAGCCCTTTTTGGCGTCCGGAATATAAAAGCGGACCCGCACCGCTGCCAACGGTAAAACAGGGCTGCTGGTCATAAAATCAATCCCGCTACGCACTTCCATGACCAATTCCATCTTCGGGATTGCCATAGACCCCAAAACGGTGATGATGCGCCATCATTCCAGTTCGGATAAAAGCTGCCGTGACCGCTGATCCCTTGCATATCCTCAAGACCGTCTATGGCTACGATGTGTTTCGTGGGCGGCAGGCCGAAATCATCCAGCACGTGGTGGCGGGCAATAATGCTTTCGTTTTGATGCCGACAGGTGGTGGGAAGTCGCTTTGTTACCAGATTCCAGCGCTTGCACGCGACGGTATGGGGCTGATCGTCTCGCCGCTCATCGCGCTGATGGTCGATCAGGTCGCTGCCCTGCGTCAGGCGGGCGTGCGTGCGGAGGCTCTTAATTCCGATCTCTCTCCTGAAGAGCGGCGCGCGCTCTGGCGGGATATGCGGGCCGGTAAAGTCGACATTCTTTATGCCGCACCGGAAACCCTTCTCAAGCCGGATGTCCTGGACGCCCTCCAGCCCATTGCCCTGTCGCTGATCGCTATCGATGAAGCCCATTGCCTGTCTCAATGGGGGCATGATTTCCGGCCACCTTACCGCCAGCTTGATACGCTGATCGAGCGTTTTCCCGACACGCCACGCATGGCGCTGACAGCAACGGCCGATGGGCCTACGCGCACCGAAATTCTCGGTCACCTGGGAATCGAAGAGGATGACGCCTTCATCGCCGGCTTCGATAGGCCCAATATCCGCTATGCGATCATGGAAAAGGATAATCCACGCGCGCAGCTGAAGCGCTTTTTGAAGGACCGCGACAGTGAAAGCGGGATCGTCTATTGCCTTTCCAAACGGAAGGTGGACGAAACGGCCGCATGGCTGCGGGAGGAGGGGCGCGATGCACTGCCCTATCACGCTGGGATGGACAAGGCCGCCCGCGAGGAGAACCAGACCCGTTTCCAGCACGGCGAGGCGGTCATCATTGTCGCGACCGTCGCTTTTGGCATGGGCATAGACAAGCCCGATGTGCGCTTCGTCGTTCATATTGATCTGCCCGGCAGCATCGAAGCCTATTATCAGGAAACGGGCCGAGCCGGCCGCGATGGTCTGCCATCGGACGTACTCATGCTCTACGGTTACGAAGACATCGCCCTGCGCAACCGCTTTATCGAAGAGTCGGATGCTGCGGACCAGCGCAAATATATGGAGCGCCAGAAGCTTGACGCGCTGCTCGGCCTTGCGGAAACCGCGAGCTGCCGCAGGCAGGTTCTGCTGTCCTATTTCGGCGACCGGTGTCAGCCCTGCGGTAATTGCGATACCTGCGCCGAGCCGCCGGACCTGTTTGACGGGGCCATCGCCGCACAGAAGCTTCTGTCCTGTATTTATCGCACCGGTGAACGTTTTGGCCAAGCCTATGTCATCCGTGTGTTGCTGGGGGTCGAGGATGAGCGGATTTCCCGCTTCGGACATGATCGCATCACGACATACGGTATAGGTAAAGAACATGACAATCGCACCTGGCGCGCCATTCTGCGTCAACTGGTTGCGTTACGCATGATTGAAGTGGATCTGTCCGGGCATGGTGGTCTGTCCATTTCCGAAGATGGACGGCGGTTCCTGCGCGAAAAACCTGCGTTGATGCTGAGGATACCATCTGCTCCGCGTTCTGCCCGGCAACAGACGCCCCGCAACACGGTATCGACGATTTTGCCTGAAGCTGATCGCAGTCTTTTTGAGGCTCTGCGTGCGAAGCGCATGGAAATTGCCCGTGCGCAGAACGTTCCGCCCTATGTGATTTTCCATGACAAGACCCTGATAGAACTTGCCACGGCAAAACCGGTCTCCGCGAAGGAAATGGCTGGGATTCCCGGCGTCGGAGACACCAAGCTGGAGCGCTACGGGCCAGCCTTTCTGGCGGCGATCATGCAGCACGCCGCTGGCGAGTGACCGGCAGAAATCGAATGAAAAGCCGGGTAAGCAAAAATCGGTGGGCTCCGACAAAGGCTCAGCCGGTCGTGTCCTTGAACAGAACGTTCTGATCGATGAGGTAGCGCGAAAACAGCGGTAGGCTCGCACCGCCGATTGCCCGCGCCTGGCTACCCACCGCACCTTCGATGATTTCAGGCAGCGTGACACCCTGCAAATCGTGGTGTTTAAGGGCAAGGCGGGTGGCGGCTACGATCCTTGTTCTGACCCAATCGGGAAAACCGCCGTCGATGATGACGCTCGAAAAATCGATGATGGAGGCGGCGGCAATGACTGCCTGCGCCAGAGCTGCGGCAGTTTTTCGGATCCAGCTTTCCAGCGGTTCGCCGAAATCGATCCATTCGTCTGGAGAAAACCAGAGGGGACGCGGATCGATGCCCCTGTCCCGCAGCATGTTTTCCAGAACGAAGATCGACGCGATTTTCAGAAGCTGGACGGTATTGCCGTCCTGCCCTTGCACCGGCAGCGGGCCGATCGCGCCGGCCGTTCCCGTCTTTCCGGAAAACAGCGCCGAATTCAAAACGACGCCGCCGCCGATAAAGGAACCGATGAAGACGTAGAGGAAATCCGGATAATGCTGGCCTGTTCCAAAAACCAGTTCAGCGCCACAGGCACTGGTCGCGTCGTTTTGCAGAAAAACGGGATAGCTGACGCTTTCGGCAATTTCCGACCGGATATCCACGCCCCGCCATCGCTCCATTTCAATCTGCGGAGCGCCCACTTCCTGCGCCCAGTTCCACAATTCGAATGGCGCGGCGATGCCGACGCCGGCAATTTTCTCTCGCTCGGCCGGCGAAAGCTTCGATTCGAGCTCCGTTATGCCGTCGATTACAAATGGCAATATCCATTCCGGCATGGGATAGGGATAGGTTTTGCGCAGCTTGAGCCTGATCCGGCCGACAAAATCCATCAGCACAAGATCGACGCTGCGCCGGCCGATCTTCACACCAAAAGAAAAGACGGCGTCAGGATTAAGCCGCATCGGCGTCGAAGGCTGGCCGACTTTGCCGCGCAGTCTTTCACCACGAATGAGAAGTCCGTCCTTCTCTAGCGACCGCATGATGACGGAGACGGTCTGTGCCGAAAGTCCGCAAAGTCTTGATATTTCGGCTTTTGACAGTCCGCCGTGGCGGCGAACGAGGGACAGCACGAGCCGCTCATTATAGGCGCGCACCCCGATCTGGTTGGCGCCGCTGCTTATATCCATGGTGGTGGGCGACGCCGGCGGCGCCGTCTCGACAGATTGTCTCATATGTCATCCTCCCGCCCGCAATATCCGTCGCGACCGATACAGCAGGCTTTATGGCAATCTTGCTATCGCAACGTTAAACGACGCGGCGATATTCCTCCCTGCCGCCTATTAGAATGCCATAGAGAATTAATAATTCAATCGGATTTATTTATTGACAGCCGTTTCCTTTGGTGGTTCCATCTGGGTCAACGATCATTGTTCTCGGAGGAGACGGGATCGTCGGGTAACCGTCACGGTGCTCAAATATCCATTGGGAGGATCTCATGAAGACCACTGTTTCCGCTCTTCTGGGCGCGCTTGCGCTTGGCGTTTCTTTCGCGTCCGTTGCGTCTGCAGCCGATACTTCGGTTTGCCTCATCACCAAAACCGATACCAATCCCTTCTTCGTCAAGATGAAAGAAGGAGCGACCGCCAAGGCCAAAGAGCTCGGCGTGACGCTGAAATCCTATGCCGGCAAGATCGACGGCGATTCCGAAAGCCAGGTCGCCGCCATCGAGACCTGCATTGCCGATGGCGCCAAGGGTATCCTGATCACCGCATCGGACACCAAGGGCATCGTTCCGGCCGTGCAGAAGGCGCGTGATGCCGGTCTTCTGGTCATCGCCCTCGATACACCGCTCGAACCCGTTGATGCCGCCGATTCCACCTTCGCCACCGACAATCTTCTCGCTGGTGAACTGATCGGCAAATGGGCTGCCGGCAGCCTCGGCGACAAGGCCAAGGATGCGAAAATCGCCTTCCTCAACCTCACCCCCTCCCAGCCGACGGTTGATGTGCTGCGCAACCAGGGCTTCATGAAGGGCTTTGGCATCGACGTGAAGGACATCAACAAGATCGGCGACGAGAGCGATCCGCGTATCGTCGGTCACGATGTCACCAATGGTAACGAAGAAGGCGGCCGTGCAGCGATGGAAAATCTGCTGCAGAAGGACCCCACCATCAACGTCGTCCACACCATCAACGAGCCCGCAGCTGCCGGCGCTTATGAGGCGCTGAAGGCGGTCGGCCGCGAAAAGGATGTTCTGATCGTATCCGTCGACGGTGGTTGCCCGGGCGTCAAGAACGTGGCGGAAGGCGTGATCGGCGCGACCTCTCAGCAATATCCGCTGCTGATGGCGGCGCTCGGCGTCGAAGCCGTCAAGAAGTTTGCCGATACGGGCGAAAAGCCGAAGCCGACCGAAGGCAAGAACTTCGTCGATACCGGCGTGACGCTGGTAACCGACAAGCCGGTCAAGGGCCTCGACTCGATCGATACGAAGGAAGGTCTCAACAAGTGCTGGGGATGATGCCTCAACGTTGAAACCCGCGGGGGCATTCGTGCCCCCGCCCTTGGACCAGAATGAATATCAGGCACGATCCGGGGGATCGGACAAAGGAATAAACGAGCGCGTTGCGCGCCCCTGCGGGGATGACACAGGCCGCTTCACAACACTTTGAAATCTACGCATCATTCTCTTTGGAGATAGACCCAGGTGTCAGGGCTGATGCGATAGAGCGATCGGGAGGAAAATCCAATGAGCGATCAGCCGGTGCGGGCTCAGCCGCATAATGAATTTGAAAAGGTGCTTTCGGGAAGTTCGACGCAGGTCGCCGCTTTCGATACGCACGACAAGAGTGCGCTGGAAAAATTCCAGCATTTTCTCCATTCCAGCCCGGCGGCGGTGCCGCTTATCGTTCTGGTGCTGTCGCTGATTATTTTCGGCCTGCTCCTTGGCGGCAAGTTTTTCTCCGCCTTCTCGCTAACCCTCATCCTGCAGCAGGTCGCGATCGTCGGCATCGTTGGCGCAGCGCAATCGCTGGTCATCCTGACGGCCGGCATCGACCTTTCGGTTGGCGCGATCATGGTTCTGTCCTCCGTCGTCATGGGGCAGTTTACCTTCCGTTACGGTCTTCCGGCGGAGCTTTCCATTCTCTGTGGCCTCGCCGTCGGTGCATTTTGCGGCTTCATCAACGGCGTGCTGGTTTCGCGCATGCGCCTGCCGCCCTTCATCGTCACGCTTGGCATGTGGCAGATCGTGCTTGCGACCAACTTCCTCTATTCCGCGAATGAGACGATCCGGGCTCAGGACATCGCCCAGCAGGCGCCGATCCTGCAGTTCTTCGGCGCGAATATCCGTTTCGGCAACGCGGTCTTCACCTATGGCGTCATTGCCATGGTTCTGCTGGTCGCCCTGCTCTGGTATGTGCTGAACCGCACCGCCTGGGGCCGCCATCTTTATGCCGTGGGTGACGATCCTGATGCTGCGGAACTCGCTGGTGTCAATGTCAAGCGTATGCTGACCACCGTTTATACCCTGTCCGGTCTCATCTGCGCCTTTGCCGGCTGGGCCCTCATTGGCCGCATCGGCTCGGTTTCGCCGACCGCCGGCCAGTTCGCCAACATCGAATCCATCACCGCGGTGGTTATCGGCGGCCTGTCACTGTTCGGCGGACGCGGCTCCATCATGGGCATGATTTTCGGTGCGCTGATCGTCGGCGTCTTTTCACTCGGTCTCCGGCTTATCGGCACAGACCCGCAATGGACCTATCTGTTGATCGGCGTCCTTATCATCTTGGCTGTCGCAATCGACCAGTGGATCAGAAAGGTAGCAGGCTGATGGCAAAAGAACCTATCCTCACAGCACGCAATCTCGTCAAACGCTACGGTCGTGTGACCGCCCTCGACAATGCCGATTTCGACCTTTATCCGGGCGAAATCCTTGCCGTCATCGGTGATAACGGCGCCGGCAAATCCTCTCTCATCAAGGCGATTTCCGGTGCGGTGACACCCGATGAAGGGGAGATCAGGCTGGAAGGCAAGCCGGTGCAGTTCCGCTCGCCGATCGAGGCGCGCAAGGCGGGCATCGAAACCGTCTATCAGAACCTTGCGCTGTCTCCCGCATTGTCCATAGCTGACAATATGTTTCTCGGCCGTGAAATCCGCAAGCCCGGCATTCAGGGCAGCCTGTTCCGGGCGCTCGACCGCCCGGCCATGGAAAAATTCGCCCGCGAAAAACTGTCGGAACTCGGCCTGATGACGATCCAGAACATCAATCAGGCGGTGGAAACCCTCTCCGGCGGTCAGCGCCAGGGCGTGGCGGTGGCGCGTGCGGCAGCCTTTGGCTCCAAGGTCGTCATCCTCGACGAGCCGACGGCGGCACTCGGCGTCAAGGAAAGCCGTCGCGTTCTCGAGCTTATTCTGGATGTGCGCTCCCGCGGTCTGCCGATTGTCCTGATCTCGCATAACATGCCGCATGTTTTCGAGGTTGCGGATCGCATCCATATCCACCGGCTCGGTAAGCGCCTGTGCGTCATCAATCCGAAGGACTATTCCATGTCCGACGCCGTCGCCTTCATGACCGGCGCCAAGGAAGCGCCGAAGGAAACGCTTGCCGCATGACGCTGAAGCTTGAGACGATCGTCGAAGACGTTCTTCGGCGGGCAGAGGGTCAATCCCGTTTCATCATAGCCATTGCCGGTCCCCCTGGGGCCGGCAAATCCACGCTTGCGGATGCTCTTTTTGAGGCCTTGCGGGCGCGAGGCGAAACGGCCGCCGTCCTGCCCATGGATGGCTTCCATATGGACAATGGCATTCTTGAGGAACGGGGACTGCTGCCGCGAAAAGGCGCACCTGAAACTTTTGATGTGCGCGGCTTCCTGGATATCGTCTCCGCCGTCCGCAAGGGCGGGCAGGAGGTGCTTGTTCCGGTTTTCGACCGCTCCCGGGAAATTGCCATTGCGTCCGCCCGGGCGATTGCGCCGGAAACGCGCTTTGTCCTTGCCGAAGGCAATTATCTGCTGCTGAACGAAGCGCCCTGGACAAGCCTTTCCGAGAGCTTTGACCTCACCATCTTCGTGGGCCCGTCCGTCGCCGTGCTGGAAGAGAGGCTGCGGAACAGATGGCAGGGTTATGGTCTCGATGCCGCTCAGATCCATGCCAAGCTTTTCGAAAACGATCTTCCCAACGGAAAAAGGGTGATCGAAAACGCGCGTCCAGCCGATATTCATATCGATATCTGGGAATAGATTAACGCTTTCCAGTTCTTTACCGGCAAAGCGCGTTTGCCGTTAAGCCTTTGTTGACCATGTGTTGAATCTTTTTGATCCACAGGGTGGGGCTTTTGTGTGTCTATTCATTGACGTAAAAATTTCCTTATATACTATATGTGGTGTTCAAGGTTCTTCCGATTCGCAAGGATTGGGAGCTAAGACGGGAATTCGGTGCGTAACGCCATCATGGCGGAACAAGGCCGAAACTGCCCCCGCAACTGTAAGCGGCGAGCATCGTTCCGATTTGGGTCACTGGAGCCAAAAGCTCCGGGAAGGCCGGAATAGATGTTGTGACCCGCAAGTCAGGAGACCTGCCTTGAGCGCAAACGTCCACGGGCGGGGTGTCCGGAGGAAGGTGTTGACGCAAATGATTTGCGTGCGCCCTTTTCTGCCCCCTCCAGAACAAGCTTCGGGGTGAAGTCATGCCAGTGCATTTCTTTAAGTTGCTGCGCTCGTCGGCGTAGAGAGTGATTTTGTGCGGCTTGCAGCATTTTGGGAAAACCGGACCCCGGTTTCTATCCGAAAATGCGAAGAGTTGCCTGGGCTACGTGCCTCACCTGAATGACAGATCCACCGCCACCCGATTGCGATTGTAATCGGCAATGTTGAGCCGTGTCCGAAATCGGCTTCGAGAGAGGAAATCATGACCGTCACCGTTTACAGCAAACCCGCCTGCGTCCAGTGCACCGCCACCTATCGTGCGCTCGACCGCATTGGTATTCCCTATGAGATCATCGATATCTCCGAAGATGCGGATGCGCTCGATCACGTCCGGGGTCTTGGTTACATGCAGGTTCCCGTGGTCGTCGCCGGCGAGCGCCATTGGGCGGGTTTCCGGCCGGATATGATCGGCTCGATCAGCTGAGGCGGTAAGGCGATGGGCCTGATCGTCTACTATTCCAGCCGCTCTGAAAACACCCATCGTTTCCTTCTGAAACTGGGGCGGCGTTTGTTTCGCCTGCCGCTCGGCGCTGAGGACGACGTGCCTCATGTGTCGGAACCCTATGTGCTGGTCACCCCCACCTATGGGGGCGGCGGCACCAAAGGGGCCGTGCCTAAGCCGGTCATCCGGTTTTTGAACGAGCCCTCCAACCGAAATCTCATTCGCGGCGTCATCGCGGCGGGAAACACGAATTTTGGCGCCGCTTTCGCATCCGCCGGAGATATCGTCTCGCGCAAATGCGCGGTGCCGTTTCTCTATCGCTTCGAGCTTCTCGGCACGGAAGAAGACGTCGCCAACGTCAAACATGGATTGGAACGATTTTGGACACGCTGACCTCGAGCGCGCTGCGCAAGGACGCCAAACAGCCGGCAGCCGCAAGCCAGAAACCGCTTGATGCGGGGCTGGACTATCACGCGCTGAACGCGATGCTGAACCTTTACGACGAGAACGGGAAGATCCAGCTCGACAAGGATCGGCTGGCCGCCCGGCAATATTTCCTCCAGCACGTCAACCAGAACACGGTATTTTTCCATAACCTCAGGGAAAAGCTCGATTATCTGGTGACGGAGGGATATTACGAGCAGGAGGTGCTGGACCAGTATTCCTTCAATTTTGTTCGTGACCTCTATGACGAGGCCTATGCCCGGAAATTCCGCTTCCCGACCTTTCTCGGCGCCTTCAAATATTACACCTCCTATACGCTGAAGACCTTCGACGGAAAACGTTATCTGGAGCGTTATGAGGATCGCGTCTGCATGGTGGCGCTGGCCCTTGCGCGTGGTGATGAGCAGCTTGCCCGCAATCTGGTCGATGAAATCATTTCAGGCCGCTTCCAGCCGGCCACCCCGACATTCCTCAATGCCGGCAAAAAGAGCCGCGGCGAGCTGGTCTCGTGTTTTCTGCTGCGGGTGGAAGACAATATGGAAAGCATCGGCCGCTCCATCAATTCGGCCTTGCAGCTTTCCAAGCGCGGCGGCGGCGTGGCGCTGTCCTTGACCAATATTCGCGAATTCGGAGCGCCGATCAAACAGATCGAAAACCAGTCTTCCGGCGTTATTCCCGTGATGAAGCTGCTGGAAGATTCTTTTTCCTATGCCAACCAGCTTGGCGCACGCCAGGGTGCTGGCGCGGTCTATCTACATGCCCATCACCCTGACATCATGCGCTTCCTTGATACCAAGCGCGAAAACGCCGACGAAAAAATCCGCATCAAGACGCTGTCGCTCGGCGTGGTGATCCCCGACATCACCTTCGAACTCGCCCGCAACAACGAGGACATGTATCTGTTCTCGCCCTATGATGTGGAGCGGGTCTATGGCGTGCCGTTGACCGAGATTTCGGTCAGCGAAAAATATCACGAAATGGTCGCCGACAGCCGCATCCGCAAGAAGAAGATCAAGGCGCGCGAATTCTTTCAGGTGATCGCCGAAATCCAGTTCGAGAGCGGTTACCCCTACATCATGTTCGAGGACACGGTGAACCGCGCCAATCCGATCGCCGGCCGCATCAGCATGAGCAATCTCTGCTCGGAAATCCTGCAGGTCAGCGAAGCGAGTGAATTCAATGCCGATCTGTCCTACAGCCATATGGGCAAGGATATTTCCTGCAATCTCGGTTCGCTCAACATTGCCGCTGCAATGGATTCGGCCGATTTCGGCAAGACCATCGAGACCTCCATCCGGGCGCTGACAGCAGTGTCTGATATGAGCCACATTTCCTCCGTCCCCTCGGTGGAAAAGGGCAATGATGCGAGCCACGCCATCGGGCTCGGCCAGATGAACCTGCACGGCTATCTGGCGCGCGAACGCATCTTCTACGGTTCCGAAGAGGGCGTCGATTTCACCAATATCTATTTCTACACCGTGACCTATCATGCCATCCGCGCCAGCAACCGGCTGGCGGTGGAAAGAGGCCAGAGCTTCAAGGGCTTTGAAAATTCGAAATATGCCTCGGGTGACTATTTCGACAAATATACCGACCGGGAATGGTTGCCCGCGACCGAAAAGGTGAAGGAACTGTTCGAAAAGGCCGGCATTGCCATTCCGACGCAGGAGGACTGGAAGGCGCTGAGGCAGGACGTCATGGCATCAGGTCTTTATAACCAGAACCTACAAGCCGTGCCGCCGACAGGTTCGATCTCCTATATCAACCACTCGACGTCTTCCATTCATCCAATCGTCTCGAAGATCGAAATCCGCAAGGAAGGCAAGATCGGCCGCGTTTATTACCCGGCTTCCTATCTCTCGAACGACAATCTCGAATATTATCAGGATGCCTATGAGATCGGTCCTGAGAAGATCATCGACACCTATGCGGCGGCCACCCAGCATGTCGATCAGGGCCTGTCTCTGACGCTGTTCTTCCGCGATACGGCAACGACGCGCGATATCAACCGGGCGCAGATCTACGCCTGGAAGAAGGGCATCAAGACCATCTACTACATCCGTTTGCGCCAGATGGCGCTGGAAGGCACGCAGGTTCAGGGCTGCGTTTCCTGCACGCTCTGAATTGAGGGACAAGACAATGAACATCGCCGTAAAACCCGCGTCCCGCATTCGCGCGGTCAACTGGAACCGCATCGAGGACGACAAGGATCTCGAAGTCTGGAACCGCCTGACCTCGAATTTCTGGCTTCCGGAAAAGGTGCCGCTCTCCAACGACATTCCCTCCTGGGGAACGCTGAAGCCGGAAGA
Organism: Agrobacterium sp.; assembly: GCF_059499945.1. NCBI lineage: Bacteria > Pseudomonadati > Pseudomonadota > Alphaproteobacteria > Hyphomicrobiales > Rhizobiaceae > Agrobacterium > Agrobacterium sp. The sequence goes on from NZ_JCABZP010000014.1 coordinate 10,986, forward strand.
ACAGAAGCTGACCATCCGTGTCTTCACCGGGCTGACATTGCTCGACACCATCCAGAACGGTGTCGGCGCCGTGCGGCTGATGGCGGATTCGGCCACGCCGCATGAGGAGGCCGTGCTCTCCAACATTTCCTTCATGGAGGCCGTGCACGCCCGCTCCTATTCCTCGATCTTCTCGACGCTATGCTCCACGCCTGATGTCGACGATGCCTATCGCTGGTCTGAGGAAAACGAGTTCCTGCAACGCAAATCCGCGCTGATCATGCGCGAATATGACAGCGGCGATCCGCTGAAAAAGAAGATCGCCAGCGTGTTCCTGGAAAGCTTTCTGTTCTATTCCGGCTTCTACCTGCCGATGTTCTGGTCAAGCCGCGCCAAGCTTACCAATACGGCGGATTTGATCCGCCTCATCATCCGCGACGAGGCCGTGCATGGCTATTATATCGGCTACAAGTTCCAGCGGGCGGTGGAGCGCCTCGGCGAAAAGGAGAGACAGGAGATCAAGGACTTCGCCTTCGATCTCCTGCTCGAACTTTACGATAACGAGGCGAAATATACCGAAGACCTCTATGACGGCGTTGGCCTGACCGAGGATGTCAAGCAGTTCCTGCATTACAACGCCAACAAGGCCCTTATGAATCTGGGTTACGAGGCGCTGTTTCCCGCCGAGGCCTGCCGGGTCAATCCAGCGATCCTGTCGGCACTCTCACCCAATGCCGACGAGAACCACGACTTTTTCTCCGGATCCGGCTCGTCCTATGTCATCGGCAAGGCAGTCGCGACTGAAGATGAAGACTGGGATTTCTGAAACCCTGATGTCAGCAGGAACCCGCAAAGCCTATTGCGGGTTCACCACCTGGCTCGCAAGGCGGAAGGGGCTGGAGACCGTTGCGCCGATCGCATCGAATACGAAGGCTCCTGCACTATTGATATCACCACCGCGCCTGCTTGCCTCCAGCTGCGGAACCATGGAGGCCAGCGCGGCATAACGGTCGTGATTGAGTGGGTCCGACGCCTCCAGATTGGAGATATCGACGAATTGCACGCCCTCTTTCAGGGCCGCTTCCTGAACCTGCGGATCGGTGACGTCAAGCGCACCGATGCGGGTGACATCAGCGCCCAGTATGGAGGATGCTTTTAAGGCCCGGTCGTCCTTGGACACCAGCACGGTGAGTGGCGGATTGAGCCGGCCGACGACCTCGATCTGCTTGCGGAAGACATCGGCGTCGATATCGGGCGCAGCCAGCACCACCTGCAGCTTGGCGATGACATCGTTCCTGCCTTCGAAGCGCAATTGCCGCAACGCTTCCATCACCAGCCAGCCGCCCATGCTGTGACCGAACACGACGACGCTTTTTCGTGGTGTCTGCCGGGTGAGGTCGGTCAATAGGGCGGCCAGCGCATCACGCGAATAGGTCGCCGATTCCTTGTCGGCGACGTAGCCGGTGACATTGGCCTGCGAAGGCCAGGAAAAGACTAATGGCACGCCATTCATATTGGCATCGGCAGCCATTTGCGCCGCGCGGAAAAGGGCTTCCTGATAGCTGTAATTATAGCCATGCACAAAAAGTGCGATCTGCTTGCCAGAGCGGGCAATATCGCCGAGATCGGCGTTGAAGGCCGTCTTCGTCAACATATCGGCCTTGGTAACAACGAAGTCCTTCTTCGGGTCCGGCTTGCCGCTGGACCACTCGATTTTTCCGCTTTTATGGGTAGGAGGAATGGAAATATCGAAGCGCGCATAATTCGGCTCGGCCGCCCGTTCCGTCCCGAAGCCCTTTTTTGCGTCCTTGTTTCTCTCGCGTGTACTCGCCACATAGGCGGTTACGATTTTGGTGCCTTTGGCCCTGGTGTCCACAGCCTGCAGCACATCCGCCCCCGGTCTGCCCGCGCAGGATGAAAGAACGCTGAGGGTGAGAAGGAGCGAAAAAATCAGGCGCATGAATGGGCTACCGATGACAAGGAACGGCTGATAAATAACCGGCCGTCAAAAAAGTTGCTACTGGAGAATGAATTGCGCTGCTGCGATGGTCTTCGATGTGGAGAGGCATTCCCCGCCTTGCTATCCGGACATGTTCGTTTTAGGCCGTAAAGATGACGAACAAGGTGTCGCTTTTACGGCTGAAACTCACGGACTTCCGCAATTATGCGGCGGCTGCGCTCACGCTCGATGACCGCCATGTGGTGCTGACGGGCGACAATGGTTCCGGCAAGACCAATCTGCTTGAGGCTGTCTCCTTTCTCTCACCCGGAAGAGGCCTGCGCCGGGCCACTTTATCCGACGTAACACGGGTGGGGGCGGAGGCTGCCGGTTTCTCGATTTTTGCCGATGTCGAAGGCATGGATGGCGAAGTCGCCATCGGCACCGGGATCGAAGGTGACGGAGAGGTGGTGTCGCGTCGCCTGAGACTGAATGGCACGCCCGTCAAATCCGTCGACGAATTGACCGACCATCTGCGGGTGCTGTGGCTGACGCCCGCCATGGATGGCCTCTTTACCGGCTCATCATCGGATCGCCGGCGTTTCCTTGATCGGCTGGTGCTGTCGCTTGATCCAGCTCATGGACGGCGGGCAAGCGATTTTGAAAAGGCCATGCGCGGCCGCAACCGCCTGCTTTCGGAAGGCCGTTTTGATCCGGTCTGGCTGGACGGTATCGAAAAGCAGATGGCCGAACTCGGCATATCCATGGCCGTTGCCCGTTATGAGATGCTCGGCCTTCTGAAGAGCCTGATCGAAGGGCGGGCGGGCAATGCCGCTTTCCCGTCGGCAGCGCTCTCGCTTTCCGGTTTCATGGACGATGGGCTCAACCGCCCTGCCGTCGATCTGGAGGATGAATACAGGCTTATGTTGCGCGATGGCCGGTATCGCGACGCCGCTGCCGGCCGTACGCTGGATGGGCCGCACCGCGTCGATCTCTTCGTGCGTCATGCGGAAAAGGACATGGAGGCCGAACGCTGTTCAACCGGGGAACAGAAGGCGCTGCTGGTGGGGCTGGTGCTTGCCCATGCGCAGCTCACCGCCAATATGACCGGCCATGCGCCGGTCCTGCTGCTGGACGAGATCGCCGCCCATCTGGATGAGGGCAGGCGGGCGGCGCTGTTCGATCTCATTCACGCGCTTGGCGGCCAGAGCTTCATGACGGGAACGGATGCGGCCATGTTCTCGGCCCTTGGTGAGCGGGCGCAGTTCTTCAATGTCTCCCACGGGAGCATCACGGCATGACGGCAGAGAGATGGAGTGCGACATGGACCCGCTGAGCCCGGAAGAAATCGAACGCTACAAGCGTCACATCCTGCTGCCGGAAATCGGCGGCGCCGGACAGCAGCGGCTGAAGGCGGCGCGCGTACTGGTGATCGGAGCGGGCGGTCTTGGTGCGCCCGTGCTTCATTATCTTGCCGCCGCCGGTGTCGGCACGCTCGGCATGATCGATGACGATGTGGTTTCCCTCTCCAACCTCCAGCGACAGGTGATCCACGATACTGGCACGATTGGGGAGCTGAAAACGGAAAGCGCCCGCAAGGCCATCGCCCGTCTCAACCCGTATGTCCGTACTCTTGTTTATGAGGAACGCTTTTCGCAGGTCTGGGCGCATGACCATCTGCAACCCTTCGATCTCCTTATCGACGGCTCGGACAATTTCGATACGCGTTATACCGCCGCCGATGCGGCGGAGGCTGCCAGGAGACCGCTGGTAACGGGTGCTGTCGGCCGTTTTGACGGCTCGGTGACGGTGCTGAAACCCTACGAGACAAATGCCGAGGGCATTCTGCTGCCCGGCTATCGTGACCTGTTTCCCGAGCCGCCTCCGCAGGGGCTTATTCCCAATTGCGCGGAAACAGGTATTGTCGGCGCGCTGACCGGGGTTATCGGCACGCTTATGGCCATGGAGGCGATCAAGGTGATCACCGGTGCCGGCGAACCGCTGATCGGCCGCCTGCTCCTCTATGATGCCCTGTCTGCCCGTTTCGAAACCGTGCGATACAAGCGGCGGGCAACGGGAGGGAAGCCGTGACCGAGATTATCGAGATCGGAGAGGACTTCGATCGCTGGCAGGAATTGCTGGCGCTCATCATGTCGTCCTTCGCCTATATGGACGGCGTCATCGATCCACCGTCCTCGGCCCATCGCCTGACGCTGGATAATCTCTCCGAAAAGGCGAGGGCGGAAATTGCTTTCGTTGCGGTGGACGAAGGCGAACTGTTGGGCTGCCTGTTCTGCCGGCCGGAGCCACCCGCCTGTCTTTACGTCGGAAAGCTGTGCGTCTCACCCCAGGCGCAGGGAAAGGGCATAGGCAAGATGCTGCTGCAGAGGTCCGAAGCGTTGGCGCGCGAATTGGCGCTGCCGGCGCTGCGGCTGGAAACCCGCATCGAGCTGATCACCAATCACGCCAGATTCGCCGCCTGGGGTTTCGTCAAGACTGCTGAAAACGCCCATGCCGGTTACGATCGCACGACCTCGATCGAGATGACCAAGGTCCTCGGCTGAAATCGTCTTCAGCCGATCCGGCTGCGTAAAGTCCGGAGTTATCTTCCCTGGCCGATCACAGAGCCTATTGCAAAAGGCCGGATTGCACCATCTGGGAGAGAAAGACCGAGGAGACGCGGTCAATGCCGGTCTGCGACTGGTTTTCTGCCGATCCGACCCGCCACACAGCTTTCTCCGGCCCGCTGAAGAGCTGGATTTCCGTGCTGACCTTGTGGGTGAGGGGAGCCGCCTTTGTCGCTTCCACCATCTGCTTCATCAGTCTTGCGGACGGCATGCGCGTTCTGTCGCCGATCTCGTCTGCATTTGCACTGGCCTTCAGCCGCTGGAAGGCTGGCGCGACATCCGGCAGAGAGCAGTTCATCCTGATTTGCGCCACAACAACACCCGTGGGCGTTTGTGCACCGATACGTGCGGGCTCCGCCTTACAACGCACCCGTTTCGTACTCGCCACCCAGAGCTTTGCGAATTGCTCCGATTGTTCGTTCGTTGTCCCCTTGGGTGAATGCATGCCTCTGTTTTTGCGTTGCCAGGCGACCGGGTCTGCAACCAGTTCCATATCCGTGTAGCGCGGGCTGCTACCCGAGAATCCCCATTCCTTGTTCAAACGAGACATGCTGGCGCGATCAAAATTCAGCCAGGCGCGATAATAGAGTTCCGCAGTCTCTTCAGGGGAGGGCGAAGCGGCCTGGGCCGAACCGCCGACCAGCATGAGCAGGATGGAGATCACCGTTAAGAACTTCGCCTGGATACCCATTGAACTTTCCCTCCCTATGATCGAACGACGGTGGCCTGAGCCGGCTCAGTTCCGCCCCGGCAGCACCCGGTTCGGGGGACGGTGGCCGTCGAACAGCGTGCGGATGTTGATGATGACCTTGTCGCCCATTTCGATGCGGCCTTCGATCGTCGCAGAACCCATGTGCGGAAGCAGCACGACCTTACCTTCCTTGGCGAGCTTGATGAGCTTGGGGTTCACCGCAGGCTCGTTCTCATAGACGTCAAGACCGGCGCCGGCGATCTTGCCTTCGCGCAGGCACTGGATCATCGCCGCCTCATCGATGATATCGCCGCGCGCAGTATTGACGATGTAGCTGGTCGGCTGCATCAGCGCGAGCCGCCGCGCCGAAATCAGATGATAAGTTGCAGGCGTCGAGGGGCAATTGACGGAAACGATATCCACCCGCGCCAGCATCTGGTCGAGGCTGTCCCAATAGGTCGCCTCAAGCTCCACCTCGGTGGCCGGATTGACGCGCTTGCGGTTATGATAATGAATGGAAAGCCCGAAGGCCTTGGCGCGGCGTGCAACCGCCGTTCCGATGCGGCCCATGCCAACAATACCGATGCGCTTGCCGGAAATACGCCGCCCCAGCATCCAAGTCGGTGACCAGCCAAGCCATTCATCTGCGCCATTGGCGAGCACGCGTGTGCCCTCGATCATGCGGCGCGGCACGGCCAGCACCAGCGCCATGGTGATATCGGCGCTGTCCTCGGTCAGCACATTGGGTGTGTTGGTGACGGTAATGCCCTTGCGGGCTGCGGCATCGACATCCACATGGTCGATACCGTTGGAAAAGCTGGCGATCAGCTTCAGCTGCGGCCCCGCCTGATCGATCATCGCGGCGGTGATGCGGTCAGTGACGGTCGGCACCAGCACATCCACTCGCTGCATGGCGGCGACAAGCTCCGCTTCGCGGCGCGGCGTATCGTCGATATTCAGCTCGGCATCGAAGAGTTCGCGCATTCTGGTTTCGACGACGTCTGGCAATTTGCGGGTGATATAGACTGTCGGTCTCTTCTTGTGGGTCATCGTTTGCCGCTGCCTTGTTCAGAAGTCATTAACCAGAAAGAGCGATAATTTCTTTCAATCAGGGCGTTTCTACCAGACCCACCGGCGAAGACAAATAAAACTCGCTGAAGCTTGAGGCATGTGGAAACGAGCCTCCTTAAATATCATCCGGTTTGCAGAAGGCGGGAAACGGAAATGGGCATACGCAGTGTGGTTTCTATCGTTTGCATTGCATTGTCTCTGGGCCTTCTCGGTGCGGCCGGCGAAGCCATGGCGCAGGGTGCCGCAAAAGGCGCAAGCGGTCTGCCGCTGCCGCGTTTTGTCAGCCTGAAATCAAAGCGCGTCAATATGCGCATCGGCCCGAGCACGGATTATGCCGTGTCATGGATGTATTTGAAATCGGGAATGCCCGTCGAAATCATCCAGGAATATGAAAACTGGCGGCGTATCCGCGATGCCGACGGCACGGAAGGCTGGGTCAATCAGGCCCTGCTGTCAGGTGAGCGCACGGCCGTTGCGGCTCCGTGGATGCGTGGCAAGGGCAAGGAAGTCTTTGTGAACATGCGCCGCGAAGCGCAGTCGGGCGCTTCCGTTGTTGCACGGCTTGAGCCGGGCGTCGTCTTCAGGATCGGCGAATGCAATGGCGACTGGTGCCGCGCCGAGGCCGGTCAGGCCTCGGGCTGGGTTTCGCAGGGCGAAATCTGGGGTGCTTACCCGGGCGAAGCCTTTAAATAAGGCCGTGTTTTTCGCCAAGCGCCTTCAACGATGACATGGGGCGCGGGCCGATCTGTTGAATGACGGCGGCAGCCGCAAGGCAGCCGAGCTTGCCGCAATCTTCGAGCGACCGGTCCTGCGTATAACCGAACAGGAATCCGGCGGCGAAAAGATCGCCCGCACCCGTCGTGTCGACCACGTCATGCACCGGATAGGCCTCTACCTTCACACGCTCCGTGCCGCGCAGAATGACGGCGCCTTCCTCGCTCATCGTCACCGCCGCGATCTTGCAGTCGGCCGCGATTTTGGTCAGCGCCAGTTCGAAATCGTCGGTTTCGTAGAGCGACAGCGCTTCCTGCTTGTTGGCGAAAACGATGTCCACCGTGCCGGAGCGCATCAGGTCGAGAAACTCTTCGCGGTAGCGGCCGACGCAGAAGCTGTCGGAAAGCGTCATGGAGACTTCGCGGCCGTTTTCATGCGCAATGCGGGCGCATTCGCGGATGGCGTCCTTGGCGCGCGGCGGGTCCCACAGGTAACCCTCGAAGTAGGTGACTTTCGTATCCGCCACCACATCATCTTCGACATCTTCCGGACCGAGATCGACGCAGGCGCCGAGATAGGTGTTCATCGAGCGCTCGCCGTCTTCGGTCACGAAGATCATGGAGCGGGCGGTCGGCGGGAAGGTGCCTTCCGGTTTCGTTTCGAAATAGACACCCTGGGCGCGGATATCGTGCTGGAAGATTTCTCCGAGCTGGTCTTCCGCCACCTTGCCGAAATAGGCGGCCTTACCGCCGAAATTCGCTACGCCTGCTGCCGTGTTGCCAGCGCTGCCGCCGGAGGCTTCAAGAGCCGGCCCCATAAGCGAATAAAGCAGCTCGGCGCGTTCCGCGTCGATGAGGTTCATCGCACCTTTGGTAATGGCATTGTCGTTGAGAAAGCGATCATCGCAGCGGGAGATAATGTCGACGATGGCATTGCCGACAGTCAGTACGTCGAATTTCGTCATAGGCCCTATCCGTTTCGCACGGGGTGTGCATATTTTTCGAAAGGTCTTAAACATTTCTCGCGGCAAGAAAAGCCCAAAGAGAAAATATGCGGTTCTCAGGATGGGGCGAAAACGCGTCATCTGCCTGTAATGTGGTTAAGCTATTCCTTCTACCAGAGCAAAAGGTGTGTGAACGCGTACCGGAATGGAAGACATGATGGTCTTCTGGCTCAACCGTTATCTCCGCCACGGATGTACTGGCGGTATATAACGGACATAAAAGGCGGGGGTGACCCCGCTTTTTCTTTTTGGAGAACGCCCGCCCATGGCACCACGTGGCCACTAAGGGCGTTTCCGCCCAAGCGCCTCACCACGTTCTTCCCCTTCACGGCATACCTCATCGGACGAAAACGCGGAGCGAAAGCGTATTCGTGATTCCATTCCCGCTGAAAAGGCTCTAAAGCGGAGTATCTCCCCGCAAAAGCCGCGAAAGCTTTCCCTCCATGTCTGCCGTTGCCGCGAATGTCGCCCCGATTTTCATTCTCATCCTGATCGGTTGGCTCACCGTCAAGGCCGGTCTGTTCAGGGCCGATGCCGGCGATATCCTCAGCGACTTTGTGTTCAAGATTGCTGTGCCGACCTTGATCTTCCGCACGCTTGCCGAAGCGAATTTTCACGGTGCTTCGCCTTTCCGACTGTGGATCACCTATTTCGCCGGCGTAGCCGTCACCTGGACGGTTGGGCATATCGTCACCCGTTATGTCTTCAAGCAGGATGTCCGCATCGCCGTCATTGCCGGCATTTCCTCGGCCTTTGCGAACAATATCTTCATCGGCCTACCGCTGGTCGGGCGGTCCGTGGGGGATGAGGGGCTGGTCGCTCTCTCCATCCTGCTCGCCATCCATCTGCCTGTGATGATGATCGCCGGCACGATCCTGATGGAAAATGCTACTCATAAGGCGGTCGGCGGTGAAAAGCGCAGCATGGCTGCGGTGTTCAAGCAGGTAGGCCGCAATCTCATTACCAATCCGCTGGTGATTGGGCTTGTCATCGGGCTTTCGACCAATGTTTCCGGTGTAGCGCTGACGCCCATTCTGAAAACCGTGGTTGATCAGATCGCGTCCATGGCGGGGCCGGCGGCGCTTATTTCGCTCGGCATGGCGCTGACCAAATACACCATCCGCGGCAATATGGGCATTGCCGTCACCATGACGGTGTTCAAGCTGCTGCTGCTGCCCGCCTGCGTTTGGGCAATGGGTCATGCGCTCGGTCTTAGCCGGGAATGGACCGCGGCGCTCGTGCTTACCTCGTCGGTGCCGACTGGGGTGAATGCCTGGCTTATCGCCAACCGCTTCGGCATCGGCCACAGCGTTGCCGCCTCCACCATCAGCATTTCCACAGCGACCGGTGTTCTTTCCGTGTCGCTATGGGCATGGCTGTTGAGCTGATTATTCTGCTGCGTTGATTACTTCTGGGCGCTCAGAATCTTGAAGCGGGCGTTGCGGCACACTTCAGTGCTGGTGCGAAACTCAGCCGCGAGCACTGGCTCGTAGGGCATGCCGCGATTGGCGACCATCAGCAGCTTGCCGCCGCTGCGTAGTGCGCCGGCGGCAGCCTTGATGAAGGCCTGACCGAGGGCAGGTTCTGCTGCCTGTCCCGCCGCATGGAAAGGCGGGTTCATGATGATAAGGTCGTATTTTTCCTTCGGCGGCTCGTTTGCCAGATCCTGCCAGAAGAAACGCGCCGTCAGTCGCGGATTGTTTTCGAGAAGATTGGTCTTTGCAAATTCCAGCGCGTTCCAGTCTGCTTCAAACAGATCGATACGGGCCGTGCGCGGCGATTTCTCGGCCAGCATGACTGAGAGATAACCCCAGCCCGCGCCGAAATCGGCGGCGTTGCCGTCAAAATCGGTCGGCAGGCGCGATGCGAGCAGTTCTGAGCCATCATCCACGCGGTCATGCGAGAACATGCCGGGCAGGGCGGTGAAACGGCCTTCCACCGTCGCCGGTTTCTGGGCGAGTTTCGACACGGCAGATGCAATATCGTCCGGACGTTTGAACCAGAGGGCGACGCCGTGATATTTCGGTGTCGATTCCGCCTCGATGCCAAGCTTCGCCAGCGTCTTGCGCAGTGTCACGATACCGTCTTCCTTCGATCCGGCCGCGACGATCAGGCCGCCGGCCTTCACGCGCGAAAGTGCTTCGGCGACGCGGTTTTCGTTTTCGCCACGGTGCTTGCCGCACAGCAAAAGCGCCGCATCGTAGTCCTCGCCCGAAACATCCGGGGTGACTTCTGCGCCCTGAGCCTGCAAGGCCCGGTAGAGCGGCCGGAGATGTTGAACCGCGACGATCTCGGCGTCGAAACCATCAAGGCGCGGACCGGCCTCAGCTCCCAGAAACAGAACGCGCTCGCCCTCTTTCGGCATAGGAAGCATTTCCGAGGCAAAGGGGTGGAAAAGGGTTTTCACAGCGTCACGGCTCATGGGAGCATCCTCAAGGTAGAATAGAAAAAAGGCGCGGGCAAAACCCGCGCCTCGATAGGGTCTGGCGGCGCTGCCTTATTCGGCAGCGGCTTCGCCGTCTTCCTTCTTCTTGTCGGCAGCGATTTCCTGGCCGGTGGCCTGGTCGACAACCTTCATGGACAGGCGAACCTTGCCACGCTCGTCGAAGCCCATCAGCTTGACCCAGACCTTGTCGCCTTCCTTGACGACGTCGGAGGTCTTGGCGACACGCTCGGAAGCGAGCTGCGAGATGTGAACGAGGCCGTCACGGGCGCCGAAGAAGTTGACGAAAGCGCCGAAGTCAGCGGTCTTGACAACAGTGCCTTCGTAGATCTGGCCGACTTCCGGTTCCGCAACGATCGAGTGGATCCACTTGCGGGCCGCTTCGATTTCCTTGCCGGAAGAAGAGGCGATCTTGACGGTGCCGTCGTCTTCGATGTTGATCTTCGCGCCGGTCTTTTCGACGATTTCGCGAATGACCTTGCCGCCGGAACCGATGACTTCACGGATCTTGTCGACCGGAATGTTCATCACTTCGATGCGCGGTGCGAATTCGCCGAGCTGGCCGCGGCTTTCGGTGATGGCGTTGGCCATTTCACCGAGGATGTGCTTGCGGCCACCCTGTGCCTGCTCCAGAGCGATCTTCATGATCTCTTCGGTGATACCGGCGATCTTGATGTCCATCTGCAGCGAGGTGATGCCGTCGGCGGTGCCGGCGACCTTGAAGTCCATGTCGCCGAGGTGATCTTCGTCACCCAGGATGTCGGAGAGGACCGCAAAGCGCTCGCCCTCGAGGATCAGGCCCATGGCGATACCGGCAACCGGCTTTGCCAGCGGAACGCCGGCGTCCATCAGTGCAAGCGAGGTGCCGCAGACCGTTGCCATCGACGAGGAGCCGTTGGACTCGGTGATTTCGGAAACGACGCGCAGCGTATAGGGGAACTGTTCCGCAGTCGGCAGCATCGGACGGATAGCGCGCCATGCGAGCTTGCCGTGACCGATTTCGCGACGGCCCGGGGAGCCCATGCGACCTGTTTCACCGACCGAGTAGGGCGGGAAGTTGTAATGCAGCAGGAAGCGTTCCTTGTACATGCCGGTGAGGCTATCGACATACTGTTCGTCTTCGCCGGTGCCGAGCGTCGCAACGACGATCGCCTGGGTTTCACCGCGGGTGAACAGCGCCGAACCGTGGGTACGCGGCAGCAGGCCGACTTCCGAAACGATCGGACGAACGGTCGACAGGTCGCGGCCGTCGATGCGGCTCTTGGTGTCGAGAACGTTCCAGCGAACGATCTTCGCCTGAAGGTGCTTGAAGACAGCGCCGATTTCTTCCGGCGTGTACTTCGCTTCGCCTTCTTCCGGCAGGAAGTGCGCCTTGACCTTCGCCTTCACGGCGTCGACGGCGGCGTAACGCGCAGCCTTTTCAGTGATCTTGTAGGCGTCGCGCAGTTCGGCTTCGGCGAGCGCCAGCATTTCGTTTTCGAGCGCGGAGAAGTCTTCCGGTTCGAATTCGCGTGGTTCCTTGGCGGCAACTTCGGCGAGCTTGATGATCGCGTCGATAACCGGCTGGAAGCCGCGATGACCGAACATGACGGCGCCGAGCATGATTTCTTCGTTGAGTTCCTTGGCCTCGGACTCAACCATCAAAACAGCGTCCTGCGTACCGGCAACGACGAGGTCGAGAACAGACTCGTCCATTTCGTCCAGATGCGGGTTAAGAACATACTCACCGTTGATGTAGCCAACGCGCGCGCCGCCAACCGGGCCCATGAAGGGAACGCCAGAGAGCGTAAGCGCTGCGGAAGCCGCAACCATCGACAGAACGTCCGGGTTGTTTTCCAGATCGTGCTGGATGACGGTGACGACAACCTGCGTGTCGTTCTTGTAGCCTTCCGGGAAGAGCGGGCGGATCGGACGGTCGATCAGGCGGGAAACGAGAGTTTCGTTTTCGCTCGGACGGCCTTCGCGCTTGAAGTAGCCGCCGGGGATCTTGCCGGCCGCGTAGGTCTTTTCCTGGTAGTTGACGGTCAGCGGGAAGAAGTCCTGGCCGGGCTTCGGAGACTTTGCGGAAACCACTGTCGCGAGAACCATCGTCTCGCCGTAGGTTGCGATGACGGCGCCGTCAGCCTGACGGGCAACCTTGCCGGTCTCGAGCTTCAGCGGGCGGCCTGCCCATTCGATTTCCACGGAGTGTTGATTGAACATATCTTGTCCTTGGTTGTGGCTGCCGCTCCAGCATCGTGCCGGCGGTGGCAACGCGGTGACTCAATCACGGGCAAGACAGCGGGAGGCTTTCGACAAGCAAGCATCCGGCAATCCTGCCCCATGACAGGTCTGCGGTTGAAAAGGCGACACCGGCCCATCCGGGTCTACCTTATCGTCCGGGGGCCACATCTGCGGCAAACGCCCGGAAATTCATATAGCCTTTGAAAGGCCGGATATAAAAACCGGCGGGCATCGTTGCGAAACCCGCCGGAGAAGTTATTAGCGGCGAATGCCGAGAGCACCGATCAGCTTGCTGTAACGGGCTTCGTCCTTCTTCTTCAGATAGTCGAGAAGCGAACGACGGCTCGAAACCAGCGTCAGAAGGCCACGACGGGAGTGGTTGTCCTTCTTGTGGTCCTTGAAGTGACCGGTCAGGTTGTTGATCCGCTCGGTCAGGATAGCGACCTGAACTTCCGGAGAACCGGTGTCACCTTCCTTCGTGGCATATTCCTTGATGAGGGCGGCTTTGCGCTCTGCAGTAATCGACATCGGACGATCCTTTCTGTTTTAAGGAAAAATGGGACGCCTTGAGCCGGGATGTCGTCCAGCTCAGGCCATTCAGCAGCATAGGCAAAGCCCAAGCTGGCGCTGCCTATAAACTATTCCGGGTGCGATGGAAAGAGGCGATTGATTCCTGCCCGCGCTGCCCGGCTCAGCCGAAAACCCGCTTCGGCCGGAACTCGCCTTCACCGATCTCGCCGATAGCGACAAGCTTGCCATGCGCGGTGGCATAGGCTTCCGGATGGTTGGCCGGTGCATCACGCCCGCGAAGCAGGATGGGGTTGCCCATCTTCAGCCGGTGCGCCTGGTCGTCGTTGATGATGAGGCGGGGAAGGGCGGAAAGCGCCTCGGCCGTATCGATCAGGAAGGCGTCCAGCGCCTCCAGCCGTTCGTCGCGGTCCTCCACGGCCTCCAGTGCCGTCAGGGTTTCGAGCGGCACCATCATGTCTTCGCCGAAGGGAGCGACCATGGTGCGGCGCAGTTCCGAAATATGGCCGAAACAGCCGAGATCGCGGCCCATATCGCGCGCCAGCGCCCGCACATAGGTGCCCTTGCCGCATTCCACTTCGAAATGGGCCGTATTGGCGTCCGGGCAGGCAAGCAGCGTCAGGCGATGGATTTCGACCTCGCGTGCGGGGATTTCCACCGTTTCGCCTTCGCGCGCCAGATCATAGGCGCGCTCGCCAGCGATCTTGATGGCCGAAAATTGCGGCGGCGTCTGCAGGATCACGCCGGTATAGTTGGGCAGAATATCGCGGATCGCCTGTTCGTCCGGGCGCTGCTCGGAGGAATCGAGCACCTCGCCTTCCAGATCGTCGGTCGTGCGCTGCTCACCCCAGGTGACGGTAAATTCGTAGATTTTCCGGCCGTCCATGACGTAAGGCACGGTTTTGGTAGCGTCGCCAAGCGCGATCGGCAGCATGCCGGAAGCGAGCGGATCGAGCGTGCCGGCATGGCCCGCCTTCTGGGCATTGAACAGCCACTTGATCTTGGAAACGGCCTCGGTGGAGCCGAAATCGAGCGGTTTGTCGAGGATGAGCCAACCGGAAATCGGGCGGCCCTTGGGTTTGCGGTTCTGCTGTTTGCGTGGTTTGGACATGCTTCAGTTCTGTTCGTCGTCTTTTTCGTTTGAAGGTCCAAGATCGCGCTGCACTTCGGGCGAGCGCAGAAGGGCGTCGATCTTCTGGTAATTGTCGAAACTCGTATCGTCGCGGAAACGCAGTTCCGGCATGTATTTCATCTGCCGCAGCTGCGGGCCGAGGCGGCCGCGCATGAACTTGGCATGGCGGTTGAGCGCCGTGATGATGTCGGTGTGATCGGCAACGCCAAGCGGCGTCACATAGGCGGTCGCGATCTTCAGATCGGGCGACATGCGCACTTCCGAGATGGAAATGACGGTGCCTTCGATCAGATCGTCGCGGACTTCACCGCGCTGGAGAATCTGGGTCAGGGCGGCGCGCACCTGTTCGCCAACACGCAGCATGCGTTGCGAAGGGGCCGATGATGTAGCTTTTGCCATTGGTTATGCCTCAAACGGAGCGAGCGCCGGTAAGCCGGCGCCCGACAGTAAATTCCTGTTTTGCGGCGAGAACGCTTAGAGCGTTCTCGTGATGTGTTCGACGCGGAAGCACTCGATGGTGTCGCCGGCGCGGATGTCTTCGTAGTTTTCGAATGCCATACCGCACTCCTGACCAACAGGCACTTCGTTGACTTCGTCCTTGAAGCGCTTGAGGGTCTTGAGCTTGCCTTCGTGGATAACGACGTTGTCGCGCACCAGACGCACACCCGCACCACGTTCCACCTTGCCCTCGACGACGCGGCAACCCGCGACCTTGCCGACCTTGGTGATGTTAAACACCTCGAGAATTTCGGCATTGCCGAGGAAGGTCTCGCGACGTTCCGGCGAAAGCAGACCTGACATCGCCGCCTTCACGTCATCCACCAGATCGTAGATGATGTTGTAGTAGCGGATTTCGATACCGGCGCGTTCGGACGCCGTACGTGCCTGTGCGTTGGCGCGAACGTTGAAGCCGATGATCGCGGCGTTCGATGCCTCGGCAAGCGAGATATCCGATTCCGTGATGGCACCAGCACCAGAGTGAACGACACGAGCGCGGACTTCGTCTGTGCCGAGCTTGTCGAGCGAAGCGATAATGGCTTCGACCGAACCCTGCACGTCCGCCTTGATGACCAGCGGGAATTCCTTCAATCCCGAAGTCTGCAACTGGCTCATCATCTGTTCCAGCGAACCGCGCTGGCCGGTCTGACGGGCGACAGCCTTGTCGCGGGCCAGACGCTGGCGGTACTCGGAAATCTCGCGGGCGCGGCTTTCGTTTTCGACGACCGCGAAACGGTCACCGGCCGAAGGCGTGCCGGAAAGGCCGAGAATCTCGACCGGCATTGCCGGACCGGCTTCCTTGACGTGTTCGCCCTTGTCGTTGACGAGTGCGCGCACACGGCCCCACTGGTCGCCGGCAACGATGATCTGGCCGGGCTTCAGTGTGCCCTTCTGCACGAGAACGGTCGCAACGGCACCGCGTCCACGGTCCAGCTCGGCCTCGATGACCGTGCCTTCTGCGGTGCGGTTCGGATCCGCCTTCAGATCGAGGATTTCGGCCTGAAGCAGGATCGCCTCGAGCAGCTTGTCGAGGTTGAGCTTGTTCTTGGCCGAAACTTCGACATCAAGAACTTCACCACCCATCGATTCCACGAAAACTTCGTGTTGCAACAGCTGCTGGCGCACCTTTTCCGGGTTTGCCTCGTGCTTGTCGATCTTGTTGATCGCAACGACGATCGGAACACCGGCAGCCTTGGCATGGTTGATGGACTCGATCGTCTGCGGCATCACACTGTCATCAGCGGCGACAACCAGCACTGCAATGTCGGTTGCCTGCGCGCCACGGGCACGCATGGCCGTAAAGGCGGCGTGGCCGGGAGTGTCGATGAAGGTGATCTTCTGACCGTTCTTTTCGACCTGGTAGGCGCCGATATGCTGGGTGATGCCACCGGCTTCGCCAGCGACCACGTTTGCCTGACGAATGGCGTCGAGCAGCGAGGTTTTGCCGTGGTCGACGTGACCCATGATCGTCACGACCGGCGGACGGGAAACCATCTCGCCTGCGTCGTCGGCCTGGTTGAAGATACCTTCTTCAACGTCGGATTCGGAAACGCGCTTGACGGTATGGCCGAATTCGACCGCGATCAGTTCCGCCAGATCGGCGTCGATCACGTCGCCCGGCTTCATCATCTGGCCTTCCTTCATCAGGAACTTGATGACGTCGACGGCGCGTTCGGACATGCGCTGCGACAGTTCCTGAATGGTAATGGTCTCAGGCAGGATCACTTCGCGCATGACCTTTTCACGGGTTTCCTGCATCTGGCTGCGGCGGAATTTTTCCTGGCGGCGGCGCATGGATGCCATGGAACGGCCACGCGGCGTTCCGTCTTCATCCAGATTGGACGAGGTAACGGTCAGCTTGCCGCGACGGCGTTCTTCTTCCGTCTTCAGGCGGGCAGCGGGCTTGGCCGGAACCGGAGCCGCGACCTTGCCGCGAGCCGGAAGGCTGCTACCGCGGCGCGCGCTACGATCGTCCTCGTCGTCACCACCGGTACGACGTCCGCGCGGAGCGACGGCGTCAGGCGTGGCAGGAGCAGAACGGGGAGCGGCGGCTGCAGGCTGAGGACGGGCGTCGGCTCGTGGCGCAGGTGCTGCGGCCGCAGCCGGCGTTTCATCGGCCGGTTCGGATTTTGCTTCAGTGGCAGGCTGGCTTGCAGCCACCTTTGCAGCCGCTGCCTCTTCGACGGCGCGGCGTGCCGCCTCTTCCTTTTCGGCTGCGATGCGCTGTTCTTCCTCGACCTTGCGGCGCGCTTCATCTTCCGCGCGCTGCTTGGCTTCCACCACGTCACGAGCCTGCGCTTCCATCAGCGCGCGGCGACGGGCTTCCATCTCGCCTGCTGAAAGGTCGTGCAGAACATTGCCGCGCGGTCGGTCAGGCTGGCGCTGCTGGGGTGCGGACGAGCCTGGACGCTGCTGCGACTGGGAAGAGCCCGGACGCTGCTGCTGGCCGCTTGGCTGGTGAATACGCTGCTGGGGAGCCTGCGGACGCGGTGCCGAAGGCGCAGGGGCTGCTACCACCGGCCTTGGTGCTGCCGCAACAGGCTGAACCGGCTTCTCGTCTTCGGGACGCAGGGGGCGGCGCTTGCGTGTTTCCACGACAACCGCGTTTGTGCGACCTCGACCCATGTCCTGCCGCACGGTGCCCTGATTCATCCCGCCCGGTTTCAGGGTAAGAGTCTTCTTGGCCGGCGCATTGAGTGTCTTGTCGTCGTTGTTGTCGGTCATTCCGTTCCCGTTCCTTCGGACGAGAACCGGATGACGTTCATCAGGTCTCGTCGTTCAATTGCTGCATCGGAACGCGGCGACCGTTCATGTCGGGCAACCGCGTCATTGTTCTGTCCGGGCAGCGTCGCGTTCCGCCTGAGATCGACCGCCAAGGCGGTACTGCTCAAGCATCGTTGCGCGCTTCACTACACCTTCACCCGCCTGCCCTGCAAGCGCGCAGGCATGGATAAAAGCATTCTGGCCCATCAACTCGTCCATTTCGGCTTCGCTAAAGAGCCGGAAGGACGGAATTTCATTGCCGGCATCGCTGCCGAGCGCCCAGGCCTTGCGGGCCTGGTCCAGTTTTCTCACGCCATCGGCCGCAGCATCGGTCGCGTGGAATACGGCGATCGCGTTCCCGGACCGGACGGCGGCATCGACCTTCGTCGCGCCACTGATGAACTGGCCCGCCTTGCGCGCCATGTTCATCATACCAGCCACATGCTGCGCCATCAGCCGGTCGAGAATAGCAAGAAGCTCGGGTCCGGCCTTGACGTCACGTTTGAGCGCCCGCGCGAAGAGCTTCTTCGCGATGGCCTTCTCGATCAGGGCGCGCTCGGGTGTTACCCAGCAACCGCGCCCCGGCAATTGGCGTTTCAGATCCGGCACGACGCTGCCGTCCGGGCCTGCGACGAAGCGGATCAGCTCATCCGGCGATCCGCTTTGCCGTGTCACAATGCACATACGTCCATTGACGTCGCCTTTGAGCCGCCCGTCGTCATCCGTTTCGGGCAGCTCGTCCGGCTCATGCGCCTGCGATGTCATTCCTGTTCGGCGGTATCCGCCTCCTCGGCAGCTTCCGCATCGGCTTCCTCTTCAGAAGCGAGCTCTTCGGCGGTGATCCAGCCTGCCAGAAGGCGGGCCTGCACCACCATGTTCTCGGCTTCGACGCGCGAAACGTCGAGCTTGGAGAAGATGCCTTCGAACTTCTTCGTCTCGCCGTCCTTGCGCTCGCTCCAGCCGACCAGGTCGTCTGCGGCACAGCCGGCAAAGTCCTCGATGGTCTTGATGCCTTCTTCACCGAGGGCGACCATCATCTGCGAGGTCAGGCCGTCGATCTGGCGCAGTTCGTCGGAAACGCCGAGTTCCTTGCGCTTGGCGTCCATTTCGGCTTCCAGGCGCTCCAGATATTCGCGGGCGCGGGTCTGGATTTCATCGGCGGTGTCTTCGTCGAAGCCGTCGATCGACGAAATTTCGTCGAGATCGACATAGGCCAGTTCTTCAACCTGCGCGAAGCCTTCCGAAGCCAGAACCTGACCGACCATTTCGTCGACATCGAGGGCTTCCATGAAGAGGGCCGTACGCTCGTTGAATTCCTTCTGACGGCGCTCGGATTCTTCCTGCTCGGTCATGATGTCGATATCCCAGCCGGTCAGCTGCGATGCCAGACGCACGTTCTGGCCACGGCGGCCGATGGCGAGCGACAGCTGCTCATCCGGAACAACCACTTCGATGCGCTCGGACTCTTCATCCAGAACGACCTTGGCGACTTCTGCCGGCTGCAGGGCGTTGACGATGAAGGATGCCGGCTCCTGGCTCCACGGAATGATGTCGATCTTTTCGCCCTGGAGTTCGCCGACGACGGCCTGAACGCGCGAACCGCGCATACCGACGCAGGCGCCGACGGGATCGATCGACGAGTCGTTCGAAATGACGGCGATCTTGGCGCGCGAACCGGGGTCACGGGCAACCGACTTGATCTGGATGATGCCGTCGTAGATCTCAGGAACTTCCATGGTGAACAGCTTCACCATGAACTGCGGATGGGTACGCGACAGGAAAATCTGCGGGCCGCGCTGTTCGCGGCGAACGTCGTAAACGTAAGCGCGCACGCGATCGCCGTAACGCATGTTTTCACGCGGGATCATCTCGTCACGACGGATGATGCCTTCGCCACGGCCGAGATCGACGATGACATTGCCATATTCGACGCGCTTGACGGTGCCGTTGACGATTTCGCCGATACGGTCCTTGAATTCGTCATACTGGCGGTCACGCTCGGCTTCGCGCACCTTCTGCACAATCACCTGCTTGGCGGACTGGGCGGCGATACGGCCAAAATCCATCGGCGGCAGCGGGTCGGCGATGAAGTCGCCGAGCTTGGCGTCCGGATTGCGGTCGCGGGCCAACTCAAGCGGGATCTGGGTCGAATAGTCCTCGGCCGCTTCGACAACTTCGAGAAGACGCTGCAGGCGGATTTCGCCGGTCTTGGAGTTGATGTCGGCGCGGATGTTGGTTTCCGAACCATAGCGCGAGCGGGCGGCTTTCTGGATAGCGTCGGCCATTGCGGCAAGCACGATTTCGCGGTCGATGACCTTTTCGCGCGCCACAGCATCGGCGATCTGCAGAAGCTCAAGCCGGTTAGCACTCACTGCCATTTTTCTATCTCCGTAAGTCGCATAATTGCGTTGATCGCCCGTTTTTTCGGGCTTTACGTTGGAATTAGTCTTCGTCTGCTTCGTTTTCGTCGTTCTGGTTTGCGGCGGCGGCCTTGGCGGCCTTGTCTGCCCGCAGCGCATCACGAATAAGGTCGTCCGTCAGAATGAGCTTCGCATCGGAAAGCGCGCTGAACGGAATGATGACTGTCGGCTCTTCGCCGTAGGCGATCTGGTCGCGTTCCAGCTTGAAGCCGTCAGCATTAACCTCAACGATCTTGCCGCGAAACCGCTTGCGGTTCTCGACCAGAATGGAGGTCTCGACCTTCACCAGATGGCCCTGCCAGCGGGTGAAATCCGATTTGCGAACCATCGGCCGGTCGATGCCGGGCGAGGAAACTTCGAGATGATACGCTTTATCGACCGGATCTTCCACATCAAGAACCGGTGAAATCGCCATCGAAATGGCTTCGCAGTCCTGAACGGTCATGGTTCCGTCTTCGCGCTCGGCCATCACTTGCAGCGTCATGCCGTTCTGGTTGGAGAGCCGCACGCGCACCAGAAGATAGCCCATGCCCGTCAGAACAGGTTCGATGATCTCGGCAATGCGCTGGTCGATGCCTGTTTCGGTAATCAGTCGCGGTTCTTGTGCGGTCTCTGCCATCTGGCCTTCCGGTCTTTGATTTTCACCGGGCTTTCTGCCCGTGGTTTCCGGTTCGCCTAACGAAAAAGAGCGGAGCCTTGCGGCCCCACTCTTCATCAAGCGATCAAGAATTTCAGGGGTCATATAGACCCATCGGGGCAGGATTGCAAGGTTTTAGCGGGCTCCTCCGCTTCGGTCGCCGCCTTCGCCACATTTTCACCCTTACCTTGTCGGAAAGGCTGGCATGATTACCGGCACTGTCTATAGTTGCCGTTTGACAAATCGCAGTTGCATCAAGTGGACAGAGCGTGCCTGACCGTAAATCGCCACTCGCGCCTTTAAGGCATTTGACTTACAGACGAATCTGGGTCGCGAGCCTTGCCTCGAATTTCGGCGGACTGATCCAGGCGGTGGGCGCCGCATGGATGATGACGTCGCTCTCAAGTTCGGAAAACATGATCGCTCTGGTGCAGGCCTCCACCTCTTTGCCGATCATGCTGTTCTCACTGATTTCAGGCGCGTTGGCCGATAGTTTCGACCGCCGCCGCATCATGATTTCGGCGCAGCTGCTGATGCTGACGGCCTCTGTGCTGCTCACGGTTTTTGCCTGGTCCGGCTGGCTCACGCCCTGGCTTCTGCTCTTCTTCACCTTCATGATCGGCTGCGGCACGGCGCTCAACAATCCGTCCTGGCAGGCATCGGTCGGCGAAATGGTGCCGCGCGAGGACTTGCCCGCCGCCGTGACGCTGAACAGCGTCGGCTTCAACATCACCCGCAGCGTCGGCCCGGCCATCGGTGGTATCATCGTCGCCGCCGCCGGTGCTGCCGCGGCGTTTTTCGTGAATGCGCTGAGCTATTTCACCCTGATCTACGCCCTGTTTCGCTGGCAGCCGCCCAAATATGCCTCGACATTGCCGCGCGAGCAGCTTCTGGCCGCCATTTCGGCCGGCATGCGTTATGTGGCGATGTCGCCCAATATCGGCAAGGTGTTGGTGCGCGGTTTCCTTTTCGGCCTTTCCGCCAGCGCCATCCTGGCGCTGATGCCCATCGTCGCCCGCGATCTGGTCGAGGGCGGTCCGCTGACCTACGGCGTCATGCTCGGCGCATTCGGTGTCGGCGCGATAGCCGGCGCGCTGGTCAGTGCGAGACTGCGTGAGGTCCTGTCCAGCGAATGGATCGTGCGCGTCGCCTTTTTAGGCTTCGCTTTCAGCTCTGGCGTGACGGCGGTGAGCACGAGCGCGATCATCACCTCGCTTGTCCTGACGGTTGCCGGCGCCTGCTGGGTTCTGGCGCTGTCGCTCTTCAACACCATCGTCCAGCTTTCCACGCCGCGCTGGGTGGTGGGTCGGGCACTGTCGCTTTACCAGACGCTGACCTTCGGCGGCATTGCGGTCGGCAGCTGGCTGTGGGGTGAGTTGGCGGAAGACTACGGCATTTCCTATTCGCTTCTCTGTTCCTGCGTGCTGATGCTGCTCGGCGTCGTCGTCGGCCTCAAGCTCGCAATGCCGGCCTTCGCCTCGCTCAATCTCGATCCGCTCAACCGTTTCGTCGAACCGCCGCTGAGACTGGACATCAAGCCGCGCAGCGGCCCCATCGCCATTCTCATCGACTATGAAATCCATGACGAGGACCTCGGCGAATTCCTGCCGCTGATGGCCGAGCGCCGCCGTATCCGCCTGCGCGACGGCGCGCGCAACTGGAACCTGATGCGCGATCTCGAAAACCCCGACATCTGGACGGAAAGCTACCATGTGCCGACATGGGTGGAATATGTCCGCCACAACCACCGCCGCACCCAGGCGGATGCGGAAGCCTGGGACCGGCTGCTTGAGCTTCACCGGGGCAAGACGCGGCCGCGGGTACACCGGATGATCGAGCGGCAGACCATCCCGCCGACCGACGATATCTTTCACAAGCCGCATACCGATCAGCACTGAAAGACGATGCGCTGGGAGAGTGGCGGCGGCTTTTACCCCACACGCGCCGTCATCCTCGGGCCTGTCCCGAGGATCCAATCACCTGTCGTTAAATCAATCGGTTGCAGATGCTCGGGAAAGGCCCGAGCATGACGGAAGAGAGGTTTGTGCTTCGCCAGCAACCTGCTATTTCAGCTTCGCCTTCAACGTCGAATCGGGAAAGCAGGTGGGGGCCAAGCCGTTTTTCGCCTGCCAGTCGCCGAGCGAGCGGCGCGTCTTGAAGCCCGCCAGCCCATCGGCCTTGCCGACATCATAACCCTTGGTGACCAGCGCCTTTTGCATGGCGAGAACGTCGGAGCGCAGCATCGACCCGACATTGCCCCATTCACCCTTGAACGGTCCTGCGCCATGGGTGATGCGGTCGGCGAGATTGCCGATGAAGAGCGCGTAGAGATCGGAATTGTTATATTCCTTGATGACGTAAAAATTCGGCGTCACCACGAATTCCGGCCCGTGCCGCCCGGCCGGCACCAGCATCATGCCGTCGGCTGATAGGTCGTTGGCTGGAAAGGCTTTTCCGGAAATGCGGGTAATGCCCATATTCGCCCAGTCGGCCACCGGCCGGGCAAGATCAGGGCCCTCCTGCGCGCAGGAGACATTGGCGGGGATAGAGACTTCAAAACCCCAGTCACGATTGCGCTGCCAGCCGCGCTGGGAAAGATAGTTTGCTATGGATGCCAGCGCATCCGGCACTGAGTTCCAGATATCGCGGTGGCCGTCGCCATCGAAATCCACGGCATATTTGAGATAGCTCGACGGCATGAATTGCGGCTGGCCGAGGGCGCCGGCCCAGGAACCCATCATGCGCGAAGCCGCGATATCGCCGCTTTCGACGATCTTCAGCGCATCGATCAGCTCGGCGCGGAACATCTCCTTGCGGGTCGACATATAGGCTTTTGTGGCGAGTACATCGACCACGGAATGCGGCAGTTTTGCTCGGCCGAACCCGGATTCGCGACCCCAGATCGCAACGACGATATCACCCGGCACACCGTATTTCGCCTCGATTCTGCGCAGCGTCGCCGCATGGGTGGCTGCAAGCGAACGGCCGGTGCTGGCCAGCCCCTGCAGCCGCTTTTCGGAGAAATAGGCGCCGGGTGAGGAAAATTCCGCCTGGCTCTGGCTCTGCTCCTTTGGCGGCTTCTGGCCGGGAATGACGAGATCGGGCAGGTTCCAGCTGATGGAGAGACCATTGAGCGTGGCTTCAAGCGTCTTTTGCGAAATGCCGGCCTTGCGGGCCTCCGGCCAGATTTCCTTTTTCAGCCAGACATTAAATTCAGCGTCATATCGGGCTGCCGCTGCTCCTGTCGGTGCCGACTGCGCTAGAGCTGTCGTTGCTGAAAAAACGGAAAGAAGTGCAGCCAGTGCCTTCGGGGCAAAATGGTTTCGCATTGGGTCTCCTCTTTGAATGACGGGGAGGGAGGGGGACTTCAGATCGTCGTGCGCGCCCGAAGCGCCGCCGTCAATGTGCCCTCGTCGAGATAATCGAGCTCACCGCCCACCGGCACGCCATGCGCAAGCCGGGTGATCTTGATGTCGAGACCGGAGAGGCGGTCGGTGATGTAATGGGCGGTTGCCTGTCCCTCCACCGTCGCATTGACGGCGATGATAAGCTCGCGAATGCCGCCCGCGCTGACACGGTCGATCAGGCCCTTGATATTCAGGTCCTCCGGCCCGACGCCATCGAGTGGCGAAAGCGTGCCGCCGAGAACGTGGTAGGCGGTGTTCATCGCGCCCGTCCGCTCCAGCGCCCAGAGATCCGACACGTCTTCCACCACGATGATGACCGACTGGTCACGCCGGTCGTCAGCGCAGACGGTGCAGGGATCGATGGTATCGACATTGCCGCAGCAGGAGCAGATCTTCACCTTGTCATAGGCCTCGCCCATGGCATGGCCTAGCGGTCCGAGAAGTTGCTCCTTCTTCTTAATGAGATGCAACGCTGCCCGCCGCGCCGAGCGGGGCCCAAGCCCCGGCACTTTTGCCAGAAGCTGGATGAGTTTTTCAATTTCGGGACCGGTGACTCGTTTTGCCATGAGCGCTTTCTACTGCATAAAACGGGAAACGGGAATCATGAAGCACGAAGGGCAGGCCATGAAAATACAGGCGGTATGCCGGGGCGAGGCAAAAAGCCTGCCGGGAAAGACGACGAAGACGGGCATCTTCAAGCATCCCGTGAACGGGCCGGTCATGGTGGATGCCGAAGGTATCGTCAGCGATGCCGTCTGCAATCGCAAACATCACGGCGGGCCGGATCAGGCAATTTACGTGATGGGCTCCGTTGATCTCGACTTCTGGTCCCGCGCTCTGGGTTTCGTGGTCGAACCCGGATTTTTCGGCGAGAACCTCGTGCTTGATGGTGTCGACAGCGCGAAACTCCATGTGGGTGACAGGTTCTCGGCAAGCGAAGTCTTGCTGGAGGTGACCGCTGCCCGCATTCCCTGCGCCACGCTGTCGGCCCGGATCGGCGATCCCGATTTCGCACCGCGCTTCCGGCAGGCAGGCCATCCGGGTTTTTATTGCCGGGTGTTGAAGGGCGGAATGCTCGCTGCCGGGGAGGATATCGCCTTTGCAGCCTATCAGGGAACGAAGCTGCCGATACCAACTATTCTGCAGCGCTTCCGCCCCATGCAGCTCGACGCAGCCGAACGCAGGACCTATCTCGAAACACCGCTTGCAAGCCGGTTCCGTGCGATGCTGGAAGCCTGAATCTCGCCTCGAGACAGGGACGGCGACCACGCCATGCGTGTCGCCATCCTCTTCGGGTTGATTATATCAGAACGGGAATTTCATGCCGGGAGGCAGCGGCAGACCCGCGGTCAGGCCGGCCATCTTTTCCTGTGCCTGCGCTTCGCCTTTTTCCTTGGCGTCCTTATGGGCAGCCACGATCAGGTCCTCGAGGATTTCCACCTCGTCTTCCTTGAACAGCGAAGGATCGATTTTCAGGCCGCGCATTTCGCCCTTGCCGTTGAGAATGACGGTCACCAGACCGCCGCCGGCCCTGCCTTCGACTTCAAGGGCGGCGATTTCTTCCTGCACCTTCTCCATCTTGGACTGCATTTCCTTGACCTTGCCCATCATGCCCATGATGTCACGCATGTGCCAATCTCCTGTTCTTTTTGTTTAAAACTCGATGTCGTCGCCGGGAAGGATGTCGCCTTCGCTCGATTCGGCAACCGATGGCGGCGCGATATCCTCCGCCTCATCCTGTGCGGCGGCACGGATGCGCACGTCGGTGATTTTTGCGCCGGGAAACTGCGCCAGAATGGCGGCAACGTCAGGATCCTGACGCGCATCGACAAGGCGGGCATCCCGGGCATTGCCTTCGGCTTCGACAAGGGTCGGCTCCCCCTGCTCCTTGCTGAGGCTGATGATCCAGTGGATACCGGTCCATTCCTTGAGCTTGACGCCAAGCTCACCGGGCAGAGAGCCGGGCGCACCTTCGCCGAGGCGCATATCAAGCCGGCCGGGCTCCAGCCGCACCAGCCGCACAAAGTTGCGCACCTTTGCCCGCATGACGGGATCGCGGTTCTTCTGGCAGAGATCAGCAATATCCTGCACCGAATTGACGGGAACCTTCGGCTCCGGCCGCTCCTCGGTTTTGGGTGCTACGACCTGCATCTCCTGCGGGCGGCTGTCTGGAACGGCGCGCAGCACGGCGGAGGTCTGCGGCGTCGTCTGGCGCTGGGCGGGAAGATCGACAGGTCTTCCCGCGGCCACGGTCTGTCCTGACGAATAGGCGCGCGCACCGCCGCCGTTGCCGCCGCCCGAAGGTCCGCCATTGGCGTAACCGCCGCCGTCGCCGCTCGAAAGCTCGAGCAGGCGCCGCGCGGCATCTTCAGGTGCGGGCAGATTGGCGGCGTGCGAAAGCCGGATCAGAACCATTTCGGCAGCACCGGCAGGCCGCGAGGCGTTTTCCGTTTCCGGAATGCCCTTCAGCAGCATCTGCCAAATGCGCGACAGTGCGGTTACCGCAATCGTCTCGGCAAATTCCGCACCACGCACGCGTTCTATTTCCGAAAGCGAGGGGTCTTCCGCCGCATCAGGCACATATTTCATGCGGGTGACGAGATGGGTGAAATCGGCAAGGTCGTTCAATACGACGACAGGGTTCGCGCCCGCCTCATATTGCCCGTTGAATTCCGAAAGGGCGGCCGCGACGTCGCCTTTGACGACGTGCTGGAAGAGATCGACGATGCGCGCACGGTCGGCAAGGCCGAGCATGCCGCGCACCGCTTCGGCCTCCACCCGGCCGCCGCCATGGGCGATCGCCTGGTCGAGCAGGGAAAGGCCGTCACGGGCGGAACCCTCTGCCGCGCGGGCGATCATCGACAGCGCCTGCGGATCGGCCTCGAAACCTTCCTTGCCCGCAATGGCGGTGAACAGGCCGACGAGATCAGCGGCGCTGATGCGGCGCAGGTCGAAGCGTTGGCAGCGCGACAGAACGGTAATTGGAACCTTGCGGATTTCGGTGGTCGCGAAGATGAATTTCACATGTTCCGGCGGCTCCTCCAGCGTCTTCAGAAGACCGTTAAACGCCTGCGTCGACAGCATGTGCACTTCGTCGATGATATAGACCTTGTAGCGCGCCGAGACCGGGCGATAGCGCACCTGTTCGATGATCTCGCGAATATCGTCGATGCCGGTATGGGAGGCGGCGTCCATCTCGATCACGTCGACATGCCGGCCTTCCATGATCGCCTGGCAATGTTCGCCGGGGATCCGAAGGTCGATGGTCGGCTTGTCGATGGTGTCGGTCTTGTAATTCAGCGCGCGGGCGAGAATGCGTGCCGTGGTCGTTTTGCCCACGCCGCGAACGCCGGTCAGCATATAGGCCTGGGCAATGCGGCCGGTCTCAAACGCGTTGGTCAGCGTGCGGACCATCGGCTCCTGGCCGACCATCAGATCGGAAAAATCTTTCGGGCGATATTTGCGTGCCAGTACCCGGTAGCCGGTCCCGACCTGGGATTCGCTTGTTGTGGTGGGTACGGTATCGCTCATTGCCTCGCCAGTTTGTTTTGCCAGTTTGTCTTGGGGCGCTGAACTGGCCCGGCGAAAGCTGAGCACGTCTTTTAAAAAGGTGGGAGGCTGGCACGGCGACCCGTGCCGGGCTCGTTAGGGCTGCTTCCTTCCGGACCTGACCCGGTTGGCGAGTGGCTCGTCCACCACCAACCTCCCGGGGCCACATATCGGCAATATCGACAGCAAATGCAAGCCAAGCCTTCAAAAAACTGCTATCACGATGAAAACAAACATGGAGGACACCTTGGAGACATTCCGGCTGGACGACAGGCTGGCGCGCGACAGTGTGCTTGTGACGCGTTTGGGGCTATGTGAACTGCGTTTGCAAAACGACAGTCGCTGGCCTTGGCTGGTGCTGGTGCCGCAGCGAGACGGCGTCAGCGAATTGTTCGATCTCACCCCGCTTGATCAGGCCGTGCTGACATTCGAGACCAATCTCGTCGCGTCCGCCTTGAAGGAGATCACGGGGGCCACCAAGATAAATGTCGGTGCTTTGGGCAATATCGTCCGGCAATTGCATGTCCATATTATCGCCCGCAATGAAGGCGACACCTGCTGGCCCGGCCCCATCTGGGGTTACGGAACGGCGGTGCCCTATGCTGCGGGCGAAAAGGAAACTTTGATGAAAAAAATCTCCGGCGCGCTCTGATGATTTCCATGAAAATTTTTGAAACCACTGCCCCCCATCCTGAAGCAAGCCTGCTGACGGCCTTTTCCAAAAATGCCCTCGACCGTTTCGCCGAAAAGCGGACGGAGGAGTGTGTTGCCGATGCACTGAAAGTCGATGGCACCCATATTTTTGCCTTCTCGGGCAACCGGCTGGTCCTGAAACATGATGAGCAGGTCATCGATCCCCTGTTTTCCGCCTATGAGCTGGCCGAATTGCAGCCGGATTTCGACAATGCCGTGCTGCTCGGATACCGCGAAACCGGCGAGCCGAGAATTGCGGTGCCGGTCGCCGTGGCCGAGGATCAGCTGGCGAGCCATTACAAGCTGGCCGATGCCCGCACGCTTTATCGCGATCATCTTCTCGACGAGGAACTGCTGAGCGAGGTTGCGCAGGCAGTCAGCCTGACGCACTGGAATGGTGACAATCGCTTTTGCGGTAAGTGCGGCGGAACCATGGAGCTGCGAATCGGCGGCTACAAGCGCATCTGCGGCGCCTGCAGCCACACTATTTTTCCGCGCACCGATCCCGTTGTCATCATGATGACCATCGATATCGAGCGTGATCTCTGCCTGCTTGGCCGCGGTGCGCATTTTGCGCCGGGCATGTATTCCTGCCTTGCCGGCTTCGTGGAGCCGGGCGAAACCATCGAACAGGCCGTCCGCCGCGAAACGCATGAGGAATCCGGCGTTGAAATCGGTCGTGTGCGGTATCACGCCTCCCAGCCCTGGCCGATGCCGCATACGCTGATGATAGGCTGTTATGCCGAGGCGCTCTCTTTTGAGATCGCGCGTGACGAGATCGAGCTTGAGGATTGCCGTTGGTTCACGCGGGAAGAGGTAGCAAAGATGCTGGAGGCCCCGACGGGTGAAGGTTTTTCCGCGCCGCCAATGGGAGCCATCGCGCATCGGCTGATGCGCGACTGGGTGGAATGGCTAAAATAATGGGCTGCGGCAGGCTCAGCTTTGGTTGAGCTTGCCGCGCATCGCGTGACCGTTGTAGACGCCGAGAATGCGGACTTTTTCCGAGAAGAAACGCAACTCGTCCAGCGCATGCCGCACCGGCTCGTCATCGGGGTGGCCTTCAATATCGGCATAAAACTGCGTCGCCACGAATTTGCCGCCGAGCTGGTAGCTTTCGAGCTTCGTCATGTTGATGCCGTTCGTCGCAAAGCCGCCCATGGCCTTGTAAAGTGCTGCCGGAATATTGCGAACGTTGAAAACGAAGGTCGTGACGACGATTTCGTCACTCGACTGGCGCTTGGCCCAGTTTTCATCGCGGGAAAGCACCACGAAGCGCGTGACGTTGTTGTCCGAATCCTCGACATTTTCAGCGAGAATATCGAGACCGTAGAGGCTGGCGGCAAGACGTGGCGCAAGGGCCGCCATGCTGCGGTCGCCCTGTTCGGACACGAGCCTTGCGGAGCCTGCCGTATCGCCGGCGATGACGGGCTTCCAGCCGTTGGAACGGATGATCTTGCGGCATTGGCCAAGCGCGTGGATGTGGCTGTGGACGGTGCGAATCTCATCCTTCTTCACGCCGGGCATCACCATCAGCTGGAAGCGGATCGGCATGAAGTATTCGCCGATGATGTGCAGGCGCGATTCCGGCAGCAGGTGATGAATATCCGCAACGCGGCCGGCCAGTGTATTTTCAATCGGGATCATGCCGAGATCAGCTTCGCCGTTTTCAATGGCGTTGAAGGCATCCTCGAAGGTCGGGCAGGGCAAAGGCTCCATATCCGGGAACATGTCGCGGCAGGCCATGTCGGAATTCGCGCCGAATTCGCCCTGGAAGGCAATACGATTTGTGCTCAAGGTCATGGGACTGTCCGTTAGAGGGTTCTGCTTGCGAGAATTTTGCGGGCTTTTTCCAGATCGTGCGGCGTGTCGACGCCGAGCGGCACGGAACGGACGATTTCAGCGTCGATGCGCATCCCCGCTTCCAGTGCGCGCAGCTGTTCCAGCCGTTCGCGTTTTTCAAGCGGCGAGGGCGGCAGGCTCACGAATGTCTCGAGCGCAGAGCGGCGATAGGTATAAAGCCCGATGTGATGATAAAGCGGGCCATCGCCATAGGGTGCGGTGGTGCGGGTAAAATAAAGCGCGCGCAATCGCGTCTCGGAAAGCGGGCTGCCCACCACTTTCACCACGTTAGGATTGGTTTTTTCTTCCTCGTCGGTGATTTCGACCGTCAGTGTCGCAATATCGACCTCTGTATTTTCCAGTGGGCGCAGCGAAGCGCGGATCGTTTCCGCCTCAATGGTCGGCAGGTCGCCCTGAACATTGATGACATATTCCGCCTTTCCATAGGGGTCGGCCTTTTGCAGCGCTTCGAAAATGCGGTCCGAGCCGGACTGGTGGTCGTCGCGGGTCATCATCACGTCGAAACCGGCATTTTGCACGGCCGAAAACACCTGTTCGTCATCAACGGCAACAACGATTCGTTCCGCACCGGCCTCGCGTGCCCGCAGCGCAACCTGCACGATCATCGGCTTGCCGCCTATGTCGGCGAGCGGCTTGCCTGGCAGGCGTGTGGATGCCATCCGCGCCGGTATGAGGACGACAGCTTTCTCGAATTCCCGATTCTTCATCCGACACCCTTCAAATCCCGCCCGAAAAGTGTCAAAACGTCACGGTGTGGGGAGCATTATTCAAGTTGCGCAGGCTGTGCAAAAGCCATAGCTTTCGAGCAATTTCAAGATGCCCGTTATATCAAGCGGATGCGAGGGAGCGCATATAGATGAATTCTTATGTAAATATGGGCGTTGGGGCGTTGCTTGGCACGGTTTTCGTCCTGATGTCGGTGTCGATTGCGTCTGAGGGCATTTTCCATGCGCCTGCGCCCGAAAAGGAAGGTTTCGCCATTGCTGCGGCAGAGAGCGGCGGCGAAGCGGGTGGCGGTGAAGCCGCTGCCGCGGCGACGCCGATCGCGCAATTGCTTGCCAGCGCCGATGCCGCCAAGGGCGAAACAGTCTTCAAGAAGTGTACGAGCTGTCATACCGGAGAGAGTGGTGGTGCAAACAAGGTCGGCCCCAATCTCTTCGATATCGTCAACCGGCCGATCGCCAGCCATGAAGGTTTCAGCTATTCCGCCGGGATGAAGGATTTCTCCAAGGGCGGTTCCGTGCATTGGGACTACGATCATCTCAGCTACTTCCTCGAATCCCCCAAGAAACACGTTCCCGGCACGGCCATGGGTTTTGCGGGTGTGAAGAAGGAGACGGAACGCGCCGATCTCATCGCTTATCTGCGCACGCTTTCGGCAAACCCGGCACCGCTTCCGGATCCGGCAGCGGCTCCCGCGCCGACAAACTGATTGTCATGATGATTTCATGATAAAAGCCCGGCATCGCTGCCGGGCTTTTGTTTTTATAACGGATGGACTGCAGCTGCGGGAATGGCGTCTGAAAAATCAGAAACCCTTGCCGCCGCGCAATTCGGAAATCACCGTTCCGACCATGATCCTGATATCAAGCCAGATCGAAAAATTTTCGACGTAATAAAGATCGGAGACGATTCGGGCGCGCGCCTTGTCGCTGCGATCCGTCGGGCCGCGTAATCCCCGCATCTGTGCGAGGCCGGTAATGCCCGGCCGCACCCGGTGCCGCATATGGTAGTGCGGCACCAGTTCCTCATAAAGACGGCCGGCCGCCAGCATGCCGATGGCGTGGCAGCGGGGCCCGACCAGCGACATATCGCCTTTCAGCACATTCAGAAGCTGCGGCAGTTCGTCGATATTCGTGCGGCGAAGAATCGCGCCGATCCGGGTTATTCTGGGATCGTTCTTCACCGTTTGCGCCACACCGGTGGCATCGCAAAGGTCGGTTCTCATGGAGCGGAATTTATAGACACGGATTTTCCGCCCGTTCATACCCCAGCGGACCTGCGAAAACAGGACCGGCCCTTTGCTATCGAGTTTGACCAGAGCCGCTACGGTGAGCAACACCGGCGCGAGCGCGACAAGGGCGATGGACGCCCCTGCAATATCCATCGTTCTTTTGAGCGCGAACTGGCCGCGCAAAAATGCGGAGACGGTTTTTTCCGAAGAGGAAGGTTGCGTTTCCGGCGATTCGAAAGTTGTGGCTGCGGAATAGGAGGCACCGTAAAAAACGGCATGCGATGAGCCTTTAGTACCCAGCATAATATAAAGCCCTGAAAAGTTATTTTGATAGAAGAAAATTAATT
This sequence comes from Agrobacterium sp., assembly GCF_059499945.1. NCBI lineage: Bacteria > Pseudomonadati > Pseudomonadota > Alphaproteobacteria > Hyphomicrobiales > Rhizobiaceae > Agrobacterium > Agrobacterium sp. The sequence continues at coordinate 43,464 of NZ_JCABZP010000014.1, forward strand.
TATATGAACGATTAATAATTCATTTACCGTAAAAAGTCATCCGAAATGTAACCGCTCTGGAGCAAATGGCAATCTACGGTTAATGCGACTGCACGCGGATGTTGCAGGGCGAGCATCCTCTCCGCTCGTAGCTGCCGAGACGACCAGTCTCCATGGAGCCAAATCCTGCTAAATCGGGAATTTAGCGCGACAATGACGTCATCGTCACCGCCCGTGAGATCAGCGCCTGCCGGCCACGCTATGCCGTCAGTTTCCCATCAGAATATCGAGCAGGGTCGTCTGCTTTGGTCCGGATGGCGCCTGACCGCCGATATCGGCGGGTGGTACAGGCCCGTTGCCGGCTGAATAGCCGGGCTCGATATCGCGGGAAGGGATATTTGCCGGCGGCATCGGCACATCCGGCTGATTCGGGTTCGGCGCAATGGGGGCTTGGGGATAGGCGCGCGTATCCGGCGTCCCGCCCCCGAGCGCATTGGAAATGATATCGCCGATGGAGGAGGGCGGGTTTTCCGGTGCCGGCTGCTGCATTTCCCCAAGCGGCGGCACGCCGCCTGCGCCAAGCCCGAAGAGCGGCGAGGGTGAAAGCCCCGAATGGGCGGCGGTCATGAAATCTTTCCACGCCTTTGCCGGAAGCCCGCCGCCGGTGACCTTTTTCATTGATGTGCCGTCGTCATTGCCGAACCATACGCCGGTGGTCAGGTTGCTTGTGTAGCCGACAAAAAGTGCATCGCGGAAGGACTGCGTCGTGCCGGATTTTCCAGCCGCCTGCCAGCCCTGCAGCTTCGCCGCCTTGCCGGTGCCTTCGGTGATAACGCGCGACAGCATGCTGTTCATGGTCGCGGCGATCTCTTCGCTCAGAACGCGAGGCGGATTGTCATATTTGTTTTCGTAAAGCACTTTGCCGTCGGCGTCGGTGATGCGTTTGACGATATGCGGCGTCGCCTTGTAGCCGCCATTCATGAAGGGGGCGTAGGAGGCCGTCAGCTCCATCAGCGACACTTCCGAGGTGCCGAGCGCGATGGAGGCATTGTTCTGCAGCTCGGATTCGATGCCCATGCGATGTGCCACCTGGGTCACACGATCAGGCCCCACTTCCATCACCAGCTGCGCGGCAATGGTGTTCAGCGAATTGGCGAGCGCGGTGGCGAGTGTCACTTCGCCTCGATATTTCTTCTCGTAATTTTCCGGGGTCCAGTTGCCGATACGAACAGGCGCGTCATTACGGATGGTATAGGGGGTAAGCCCGGATTCGAGCGCGGCGACGTAAACGAAGGGCTTGAATGCGGAGCCGGGTTGCCGTTTTGCCTTGGCGGCGCGGTTGAACTGGCTTTCGGCATAATCAGCCCCGCCTACCACGGCCCGGATTGCACCCGTGCCATCAATGGAAACAAGGGCCGCTTGCGAGGCGCCCTGTTTCTTGCCGTCGCCATGCAGCACGTGGGTCAGCGCCTTTTCGGCATCGCGCTCGAGATTGGGATCGATCGTCGTGTCGACGACGATATCCTGCTTCACCTCGCCAACCAGGTTGCGCACCTCCTCCAGCACCATGTCGGCGGCGTAATGTTCGGCGCCGGACCAGAAACGTTTCGCCTTGGTTGGCGGCTGCGACATGGCGGTCTTGATTTCGTCGTCCGTGATGAAGCCGACATCGCGCATGGATTGCAGCACGACCTGCGCCCGCTCTTCCGCCGCCTGCGGATCGCGCGCCGGCGAAAGGCGCGAGGGCGCTTTAAGAAGCCCGGCCAGCATTGCCGCTTCGCCCAGATTGACGTCGCGCGCGGATTTGTTGAAGTAGCGCCGCGAGGCCGCCTCGACGCCATAGGCATTGGAGCCGAAATAGACGCGATTGAGATACATCGCGAGAATCTGGTCCTTGGTGAATTCATGCTCCAGCCAGAAAGACAGCAGCACTTCCTGAACCTTGCGCTCCAGCGTGCGATCCGGCGAGAGGAACAGGTTTTTTGCCAGCTGCTGTGTCAGCGTCGAGCCGCCCTGCACCGTTCGCCCCGTCAGGACATTCGTTACGATAGCGCGTCCAAGACCCAGCGGATCGACGCCGAAATGCGAATAGAACCGCCGGTCCTCGATCGCCATCACGGCCTGCGGAATATAGGGTGACATGTCCTCCAGCGCGAGCGCCTCGCCGCCGGTGGTGCCGCGATTGGCAAGCACGCTGCCATTCACCGAAACGATCTTCACATTCGGCGGGCGTTCGGGAATGGACCAGCTGCTGGCGCTCGGCATGCGCGCACCATAATAAAGGACAAGACCGGCAACGCCGATGCCGCCCCAGATGCCGAGTACGATACACCAATAAACGAGGGAGCGGAGGAAGCCCGTCGCGCCACGGCCGGAACTGCGGGTGCGCTTTTCTTTTTTGCTGGATTTGGTGCGGCCGGATGCCGGCTTCGGTTTCCTGGCCTGCTGCTTTGTGGTTCCGCTGATGCGCTCGCTGGCGTCAAGGCGCAGGTCGTCACCGGACTCATGGAAATCCCCGAAGGAAGGTTCTACCCGTTCGCGTGATTTACCCTTGCCTGCCATCCAGCCGAAGTCGCTCCTATTCGCGAAACCGCGCGCATCCCATTCGGGTTTCAGGCTTCTATGCCTGCGCGATCCTTAATCCAGGATGAAGAGTTTAAATGCGGCAATTTAAGGCGGGGTTAAGTCCCGGCCGCATCAAATCAGCGTCATTGGCAGACGTCGACCCACTCCGCGTCCGTCAGTTCGGCCATCACATCGGGTGAAATCTTCACTGCCGCATTGGTGGCGCCGGCCGCGGGAACCACCTCATGATAGTTTTTCAGCGATATGTCGCAAAACACCGGGAGGGCAGAGGGCAGGCCGAAAGGGCACACCCCGCCGATGGGATGGCTGGTCACCGCAACCACCTCATCCGGTCCAAGCATGCGCGGCTTTGCTCCGAAATGATCGCGGAATTTCCGGTTGTCGAGGCGTTTCGTGCCGGCGACGACGACGAGAAGAATGGTGTCGCCCGCCTTCAGGCAGATCGTTTTCGCAATCTGGTCGGGGTCGACGCCGTGTGCTTCGGCGGCCAGCGCCACCGTCGCTGAACTCGCTTCCGTTTCAATCACGGTCACTTCGGGCGACTTTTCGGTGAAGAAGGCTCTGACGGATTCGATAGACATGCGTATTTATTAGGCGTTACGCGGAGAAGCTTCAAGTCACCCTGAAGTAGCTATGCATCATGCGCAATGCTGCGCTGCGATGAAACGTCTGTTTTTTAAGCTGATATCCTGTATCTTCAAACCATCGAAGCGACGCACTCCTCCTCCCAGCGTCGCCCGATTGGACTGACAATACTCCTCCTCCCAATTGTCAGTCAGTTTCAAGAACCCGGCGCACCTCCTCCCGCGCCGGGTTTTTGCTGTTTAGGGCCCTGTTTCCAACGGATTTGGGTGGCCGGCGGCTCACAAAGATCGCCGCGTTTTTCAAAGAAACTTGACTTTTCGCCCCTGCCAACCTAGGTGTTCGGCCATCGATATTTGTTTGACGACCAGAGCTTCGGCGCCTTTTTGGGTGCACACGACGATCTTTCCTTCAAATTCGACCTAAGTCCGCACTGCTCGCAGTGCAAATACAATTGCCAACGGAAGGAAATCGTTATGGCGACTGGTACAGTAAAGTGGTTCAACGCAACCAAGGGCTACGGCTTCATTCAGCCTGACGACGGTTCGCAGGACGTATTCGTTCACATCTCCGCTGTTGAGCGCGCTGGTCTGACCGCCCTCAACGACGGCCAGAAGCTCTCCTACGAGCTGATGCAGGATCGTCGCTCGGGCAAGATGTCCGCAGGCAACCTCGTTGCTGCCTGATAAGCGCTTTGGCCCGAAAGGGTCATTCGCATGAATGGAAAGGCCGGATTTTTCCGGCCTTTTTCTTTTGCAGGAAGGGACTGGGCCGGCCACTCTTGAAAAAGCCGGACGACATACCAATATAGGGTTCAACAGTGCTCCGGATCGGAACTGCCGGGAATGGCGCTTTTAAAAGTGCCGCTGCTGTTGCGTTAACCAAAGATTAACCAAAGCAGCCGATCCTGAGCCGGAAAGCAGCGTCGATATCTTTGGCGCGCTCTGGAGCATCAGACCGTTTGAACGCTTTGACCACGGATGTACTGGCATTGACGAAAAACGGATGGAAAGGTCGGGCTTGCCCGGCCTTTTTGTTTATGTACCGAGGAGGTGCCGAATATTCGGCGCCTCCTCTTTTTCCGGATTATTTTGCCGCGAGTGCGTCGAGAATGCGGACCCAGGAGCGGATGCCCTTGTGGAACGACTGCAGGTCGTATTTTTCATTCGGCGAATGAATGCGGTCATCGGTAAGTCCGAAGCCCACAAGCAGCGAATCCATTCCCAGCATCTTCTGGAAATCGCCGACGATCGGGATCGAGCCTCCCATGCCGATGACGACGGCGGGCTTTGGCCACTCTTCCGAAAGCGCATTTTTGGCTTTGGTCAGTACGGGCGAGTCGTAGGACAGCTGGATGGCGGGTGAACCGCCATGTTCGTGGAACTCCACGGAGCAGTCGGCGGGTATTTTCGAGCGCACATAGCCCCGGAAGCTTTCGCGAATGGCCGCAGGGTCCTGCTCACCGACGAGACGGAAAGACACCTTGGCGGAGGCTTTCGCGGCGATCACGGTCTTGAAACCATCGCCGGTATAGCCGCCGATAATGCCGTTGACTTCCGCCGTCGGCCGCGCCCAGGTCTGCTCAAGCACGGAGCGACCCTTTTCGCCCGAGGGAACCGAAAGGCCTACTTCGCCGAGAAAGGCTTCGGCCGTGCGGCCCAGCGTCTCCCAGGAGGCCTTGATGTTGGCTGGCGTTTCTTCCACGCCGTCATAAAAGCCTGAAAGAGTTACCCGGCCGGTCTCGTCATGCAGGCCGGCGAGAATATCGGTGAGGATGTGAATGGGGTTTGCGGCAGCACCACCGAACAGACCGGAATGCAGATCGCGGTCGGCTGCTGTGATGACGACTTCTTCGCCGACCAGGCCGCGAAGGGCCGCAGCAATGGCTGGCGTATCCCGGTCCCACATGCCGGTATCGCAGACCAGCGCATAATCGGCCTTCAGTTCTTCCGCATTGGCTTCGAGGAAAGGCTTCAGCGACGGCGAGCCGGATTCCTCTTCGCCTTCAAAAAGAATGGTGACGCGCACCGGCAGGCCGCCATTCACTGCCTTATAGGCGCGGCAGGCTTCGACGAAGGTCATCAGCTGGCCCTTGTCGTCTGCCGTACCACGTCCCGTGATCACCTGGCGGCCGGCGCCGATATCCTTGACGGCGGGTTCGAACGGATCGTTTTCCCAGAGCTCGAGCGGATCAACCGGCTGTACGTCATAATGGCCGTAAAAAAGCACATGCGGCGCGTCCTTGGTGGCCGCATCATGATGCGCCACCACCATGGGGTGGCCGGCCGTATCGCGCACGGAGGCCGTAAAGCCGAGCGCTGAAAGCGTCCTGACCAGCCACTCCGCCGCCTTGCGGCATTCCGCCTTGTAGGCGGGGTCCGTCGAAATCGACGGAATGCGTACGAGCTCGAACAGTCGCTCAAGGCTGGAGGTGAGATTGTCGTCGGCGGTGGAAAGAATGGGGGAAACGTCTGTCATCGCTGATCCTGTCATGTCTGTCGTGACCCGGCGATAAGACGAAACATCCGGGCATCGCGCATCGCGGGAAACAAGGGGGCCGGCGCGTCGTGAATCGGCAAACGTGCGGCCGCCGGAACGATAGAGCAGTTCAGGGAAAGTGCGAAGTGGTTTCGGGCTGTAAATGCTATTTCGCTTTTTTGGCGCTTTCGATCGCCCGGCGCATATATTCCAGCAAAAGCTGTCTCTCGAAACGCCGGAAATCCTTGAGCAGTGCATCTTCGGTGGCTTCGGAAGCTGCAATGGCATTGGCTTCCAGATCCCTGCCGCGCTGTGTCAGCTCGATGATCTGGGCACGGCGGTCGCTTGGATGGGATTTGCGGATGATCAGCCCGTCGCGTTCCATGCGTGAGAGCGTATTGGCGAGCGTCGCCTGTTCGACATCGATTCTATCAAGCAATTGTCGCTGCGTCAGGCCGTCCTCATGCCAAAGTTCGATGAGAATGGGGAATTGTCCGGGCGAGAAACCCAGGGCGGCGGCTCTTTTCTGCAGCGCCATGGTGAATTCCCGCGCCATTTTCGAGGCGAGATAGATCGCCGATTCGTCCCGGGAAAAACCCATTTTTCCGCCCATAAAACATCACGGCCGGCTCAGCCCGGCAATTCAATAGCGCGATATATATCGCATGATATGTTTAGGCCAGCCCGAAACGGCGCATAAAATAAAACCGCCATGGCCGGGAGGGGTCGGCCATGGCGGTCATATTGGAGGACAAAGGCCCGGAGAGGGGGAAAGGCCTTTGTCCGGTCTGACGCGGCGGGGGACGAGCCAGCTATCAGACTACGGCGTGATCAGGCGCCGTCCCTTATGAAATGTGTCTGCAAATGCGGCTTTTCAAGGGAAGGGCGGATTACAAATCGGTAACGTTCAGGTGAATTTTGCAGGTCTGTGCTGGAGCCCCATTCCCCGCTCTTTACGGTGCGTTGTGCGAAGTTTCGGTAGACGTCAAAACGGCCCCGCGCTATCCATGCTACCCATGAAAAAAGGCGATCATCTCTTCCTCGTTGACGGTTCCGGTTTCATTTTCCGGGCCTTCCATGCAATCCCGCCGCTGAACCGCAAGTCGGACGGGCTGCCGGTCAACGCCGTTTCCGGCTTCTGCAACATGTTGTGGAAGCTCTTGAGGGATGCGCGCAATACCGATGTCGGCGTGACGCCTACTCATTTCGCGGTGATTTTCGACTATTCATCGAAGACCTTCCGCAACGAGCTTTATGATCTCTACAAGGCCAACCGCACCGCACCGCCGGAAGATCTGGTGCCGCAATTCGGCCTGATCCGCGAAGCGACGCGGGCCTTCAACCTTCCCTGCATCGAGACGGAAGGCTTCGAGGCTGATGATATCATCGCCACCTATGCCCGGCAGGCCGAAGCGATCGGCGCCGATGTCACCATCATCTCCTCCGACAAGGATCTGATGCAGCTCGTCACGGCCAATGTACACATGTACGACGCCATGAAGGACAAGCAGATCGGCATTCCTGATGTCATCGAGAAGTGGGGCGTAGGCCCTGAAAAGATGATCGACCTGCAGGCGATGACCGGCGATTCCACCGACAATGTGCCCGGCATTCCCGGCATCGGCCCGAAGACGGCGGCGCAGTTGCTGGAGGAATATGGCGATCTCGATACCCTCCTGACCCGTGCTGGCGAAATCAAGCAGCAGAAGCGGCGGGAGAATATCATCGCCAATGCGGAACTTGCCCGCCTTTCCAGACAGCTTGTGGCGCTCAGGACTGATGTGCCGCTGGAGCAGTCGCTTGAAGCTCTGGTGCTCGAACCGCAGAACGGGCCGAAACTGATCGCCTTCCTGAAGGCGATGGAGTTCACGACGCTGACACGCCGGGTGGCCGAGGCGACCGAAACCGACGCTTCTGCCATCGACCCTGCCAATGTGCCAGTGCAATGGGGTGCCGATGCCCATGGTCCCGATCTTGATGCGCCAGCCCCTGCCGTTCAGGCTGGTGAAGTGGCCACTAACACCGCTGGCGCCGCGGCTTCGCCCGCCGCTCCGGCAAGAAAAGTAACGGGGGAGGGCAGCGCGCCCGCCGATCTGGCCGCAGCGCGACAGGCGCTTTTTTCCGCCGCCAAGATCGATACGACAGCCTATCTAACGATCAGGGATCTTCCGACGCTCGACCGCTGGATTGCGGCGGCCCGGGAGACGGGCGTTGTCGCCTTCGATACGGAAACGACCTCGCTCGATCCGATGCAGGCCGAACTTGTCGGTTTTTCGCTGGCCATTGCCGATAATGGCAAGGATGCCACGGGCACCGATATCCGGGCCGCTTATGTTCCTTTGACGCACAAGACCGGCTCCGGCGGCGATCTCTTCAGCGATGGCATCAGAATGGCGGAGGGGCAGGTGCCCTTTGCCGAGGCGCTGGCGCGCCTGAAGGACCTGCTCGAAGATGAAGCTGTCCTGAAAGTCGCCCAGAACCTCAAATATGATTATCTGCTGATGAAACGCCACGGCGTCGTCATGCAGAGCTTCGACGACACGATGCTGATTTCCTATGTTCTCGAGGCCGGCAAGGCCACGCACGGCATGGATTCGCTGTCCGAACGCTGGCTTGGCCACACGCCGATCGCCTATAAGGACGTGGCGGGATCGGGCAAGTCGAGCGTCACCTTCGATTTTGTCGATATCGACAAGGCGACAGCCTACGCGGCGGAAGACGCGGATGTCACCTTAAGGCTATGGATGGCGCTGAAGCCGAGGCTTGTGTCGGAACGGCTGACCAAGGTCTATGAGCGGCTGGAGCGCCCCCTCGTGCCGGTTCTGGCGCATATGGAAGAGCGCGGCATCACCATCGACCGGCAGATTCTCTCGCGCCTTTCCGGCGAACTCGCGCAGAAGGCTGCGTCCTTCGAAGAGGAAATCTACGAGCTGGCAGGCGAGCGTTTCAATATCGGATCGCCAAAGCAGCTCGGCGATATCCTTTTTGGCAAGATGGGTCTGCCGGGTGGTTCCAAGACCAAGACCGGTCAATGGTCGACATCGGCACAGGTTCTGGAAGATCTCGCGGCGGAAGGTATCGAACTGCCGCGCAAGATCGTCGACTGGCGGCAGCTGACGAAGCTGAAATCGACCTATACGGATGCACTTCCGGGATATATCCATCCCGAGACAAAGCGGGTGCATACGTCCTATGCGCTCGCCTCCACCACCACGGGACGCCTGTCCTCCTCGGAACCGAACCTTCAGAACATTCCGGTCCGCACGGCGGAAGGGCGCAAGATCCGCACGGCTTTCATCTCCACGCCGGGTCACAAGCTCCTGTCGGCCGACTACAGCCAGATCGAACTGCGCGTGCTGGCGCATGTCGCCGACATTCCGCAGCTTCGCAACGCTTTCGAAAACGGCATCGACATTCATGCGATGACGGCATCGGAAATGTTCGGCGTGCCTGTCGAAGGCATGCCGTCGGAAGTGCGCCGCCGCGCCAAGGCCATCAACTTCGGCATCATCTACGGCATTTCCGCTTTTGGCCTTGCCAATCAGCTCAGCATCGCCCGCTCCGAAGCAGGCGACTATATCAAGAAATATTTCGAGCGTTTTCCCGGTATTCGCGACTACATGGAGGCGACCAAGGCCTTCGCCCGCGAAAACGGTTATGTCGAAACGATTTTCGGCCGCCGCGCGCATTATCCGGAAATTCGCTCTTCCAATCCTTCGGTAAAAGCATTCAACGAGCGCGCGGCCATCAACGCGCCGATCCAGGGCTCGGCTGCCGATATCATCCGCCGTGCCATGGTCCGCATCGAGCCCGCGTTGGAGGCGGAAAAACTTTCCGCCCGCATGCTGTTGCAGGTGCATGACGAACTCATCTTCGAAGTCGAGGAAGCGGAGATCGAAAAGACCTTGCCCGTCGTCGTCTCTGTCATGGAAAACGCGGCCATGCCGGCGATTTCGATGAAGGTGCCACTGAAAGTGGATGCCCGCGCGGCCGACAATTGGGATGAGGCGCACTGATCGCTCTTCAGGCGGTCGATGTCATTGCCTTGTTGCGTGCAGGTACTAGGGGGAAATTCTTACAAGGAGTTTCCCATGCACGCCCCGCTCGTCTCGAAAGATCTTGAGTATATTTCTGCCGCTGATCACGATCAGCCGCCGCGCCATCTGGGTAGCCGCTACAATGCTGATGGTGAGTTCCTGCCAGAGCCGGGCAATACGGTTGTGTGCCATCTTGTCGAAGGGTCGCAGACCGAAAAAGCCATCATTGCAACCCGCCAGCGTTTTCTGGATACGCCGGAGGCGCCGCAGCTTGCCTTCACGCCGGTTTCCAGCCTGCACATGACGGTGTTTCAGGGCATTATCGAATTTCGGCGCGCTTTGCCCTACTGGCCGGAGAACATGCCGCTCGATACGCCGATCGACGTGATGACGGAATATTATCGCCAGCGTCTTTCCGCCTTTCCGGCCCTGCCGGCGTTCAACATGCAGGTTACGGGTCTGCGCCCGGTGGGACTGGTCATGAAGGGTGCAACCGTAGAGGACGATCGGATCGTGGCTCTCTGGCGGGATACATTCGCCGATTTCTTCGGCTACCGACATCCTGATCACGGCACTTATGAGTTTCATATCACCTTGTCCTACATCATCAGCTGGTTCGAGCCGGAATGCTTGCCGCGCTGGCAGGTGATGCTCGACGAGGAACTGGAAAAGCTGCGCGCCGCAGCGCCGGTCATTGAGATGCGTCCGCCAGCTTTCTGTGAATTCCGGGACATGAACCACTTCAAGGAGCGCGTCATTTTCGATAAGACGTGAGCCATGATTTGCGATGCCTGACGATCGCTTGTTGCGCTTATTCCGCTGAATCGGAAAAAATGCGCGTCAGGGCTGGTCAAAGCCCGTTTGGGCATGTATAAGCGCGCCAAATTTCCGATATCGAGACATCCGACATTCGGCCTTTGGTTCTGGCCGGTTCCGTTGTTTCGCCGCTTAAGTGGAGTAACAAAAATGGCTGTACCAAAAAGAAAAACAAGCCCGTCCAAGCGTGGCATGCGCCGCTCGGCTGACGGTCTCAAGTCTGCGACCTACGTTGAAGACAAGAACTCCGGCGAACTGCGCCGCCCGCACCATATCGATCTGAAGACCGGTATGTATCGCGGTCGTCAGGTTCTGACGCCGAAGGAAAGCGCATAAGCTTTTCTGAAATCATCTTTGCAAAAAACCGGTCCTCGTGGCCGGTTTTTTGTTTTTGGGACTGTCTGGCTGCCTTTTCCGCTCACTTGGAAAATTCGGCCGCTCCACCTACACTCTTTTAGGGAGAGCAGGTTTGATGCCTGCAACAGGAGGGGAGCTTCGGTGAAATATCGCTGGATTTTGTTGATGCTTCTCAGCTTCGGTCTCGGTTATGGCGCCGTGACGAGAGGCGGCGGCATCATTGCGGAAAGCTATTTCGGCGAAATGTCCGAGCAGGGCCGCACGACCCTCCGGTTGGCTGTCTCCGCTCTCGGCGGGCTTTTGAACCGTTACGAGCCGCTGCCCGCCTTGATCGCCGATCACGACGACATTGAGGAACTGGTCGCACATCCCAAGGATGCCGAGCTGCGCCAGCGCGCCAATGTCTACCTCAAATCTATTAACACCCTGCTGGAATCCTCCGATATCTACATCATCACGCTCGACGGGGAGACTATCGCCGCCAGCAACTATGATGGTCCGACGAGTTTCGTTGGTGAGAATTTCAGCTACCGCCCTTATTTTCAGGATGCCGCGAAGGGCTTGCAGTCGCGGTTCTTCGCGCTTGGCACCACCTCCCATAAGCGCGGCTATTATTTTTCCGCGCCCATCCTCTTCAATGAGGAAATCAAGGGCGTCATCGTCTTCAAGGTCGATATTGAAGGCATAGAGGCCTCATTCGGCGATGGTGAGAACCGAATTCTGGTCTCGGACCCTGAGGGCATCATCTTCATGACCGGAACGCCGCAATGGCTTTATTCCGGTCTGATGCCGCTGACGCCCGAACGGCTGGCACGAACGGAGGCTTCCCGCCGGTATGCCAATGCCACCCTCAAGGAACTGCCGCTGAAAAACGGCAATTTCGGTTCGCATCAGCTGATGACGATCGTCCAGGACGACGGCGAGAGGGAATATATGCTCCTGTCACAGCCCATGCCCGATGCCGGTTGGACGGTCAGCGTGCTGATGGATACAGGTTCGCTCAGGACGCAGGTCAAGACCGCGATGATCGCGATAATCCTGTGCCTGTGTCTGGCCGCCGCCGTGATTGCGGCCATGCTGCAAAGACGGCGGCGTCTGCGCGAACGGCTGATCCATCAGGCAGAGGCGCAGGCGGAACTGGAACGCCGGGTGGAGGAGCGCACTGCCGATCTGGCGCGGGTGAACCAGGAGATCGAACACGAAATCGCCGAACGCCGCCAGACGGAAAAACAGCTGCGCAAGATGCAGAACGATCTGGTGCAGGCCGGCAAGCTTGCAGCCCTCGGGCAGATGTCGGCGGCACTGTCGCATGAGTTCAACCAGCCGCTTGCCGCGGCCAAGAACTATGCCGAAAATGCTTCGCTTCTCGTGGAGCGCGGGCGGCTGGAAGAGGTGACGGAAAACCTCAGGCGTATTTCAGGCCTTATCGACCGCATGGCGTCGATCAGCAAGCATCTCAGGAATTTCGCCCGCAAGCCCAACGAAAAAATGGCAGCGGTGGGTCTGGAGGCGGTGCTTCGGGATACGCTCGAAATTGTCGGTGCGCGGTTGAAGGCCGCCGATGCGGTGCTGGATGTTGATCTCGGGCCGGTGCAGCTTGCGGTGAAAGCCGGCCCGGTGAGATTGCAGCAGGTGCTCGTCAACATCATCTCCAACGCGGCCGATGCTGTGGAAGGGCGCGAGGATCGCCATATTGCGCTGCAAGCCGTCCAGCATGGCCAGATGGTATCGATTTTCATCCGCGATCGTGGTCCCGGCGTGCCGGCGGCGATTTCGGAGCGCATTTTTGATCCCTTCTTCACCACCAAGGGTGTGGGACGCGGCCTGGGCCTTGGCCTGTCCATCTCCTACAACATCATCAAGGATTTTGGCGGTCAGCTGCGGGTGAGAAACCATGAAGAGGGCGGGGCGGAGTTCGAGATCGAATTGCCAGCCGCCGCCTGGCGCGTGGAGGCGGCTGCGGAATGACCATGTCGCGGGTTCTGTTGATTGATGACGAGGAGGAGCTGCGCTTTTCCACCGCGCAGGCGCTGGAGCTTTCCGGCTTTGCCGTCACCATGCTCGCGAGTGCCGAGCATGCGCTCGAACTCATCGGTTACAGCTTTGATGGCGTCGTGGTCAGCGATATCAGGATGCCTGGCATGGATGGCATGACGTTGCTGCAGAAGGTGCGCGAGCTCGATCCGGAAATACCTGTCATCCTGATGACGGGCCATGGTGATGTGCAGCTTGCGGTCAACGCCATGCGCAACGGCGCCTATGATTTCATCGAAAAGCCGTTCACGCCGCAATATCTCGCCGGCATCATCAAAAGGGCGAATGACCGGCGGGCGCTGGTGCTGGAAAACCGCCGCCTCAAGGCGGTGGCGGGCAAGCACGACGATCTCGAAACACGTCTGCCCGGCAGAACCCAGATCATGGTCGATCTGCGATACCGCATCCGCGCGATTGGCGCGACGGACGCCGATACGCTGATCGTTGGCGATACCGGCGCGGGCAAGGAGGTCGTGGCGCGCGCGCTTCACGATATCAGTGCCAGAAGCAACCGGCCCTTCGTTGCGATCAATTGCGCCGCCCTCCCGCAGACGTTGATCGAAAGCGAATTGTTCGGTCATGAGGCGGGTGCGTTTCCCGGCGCGCTTCGCCCGCGCTACGGCAAGTTCGAACATGCCCGCGGCGGCACCATCCTGCTGGACGAGATCGGCTCCATGCCCTTCGAATTGCAGGGCCGCTTCCTTCGTGTCCTGCAGGAACGGGTGATTACCCGTCTGGGCTCGAATGAAACGGTCGAACTCGATGTTCGCTTCATCGCCACAAGCAAGGTGGATCTGGAACAGGAAGTCGCGGCTGGCCGGTTCCGTGCCGATCTTCTTTATCGGCTCAACGTGGCTACACTTCTCGTGCCATCTCTCTCGCAGCGCAGTGCCGATATACCGCTCCTCTTCCTGCATCTCGTGCGGGAAGCTGCTGCGCGCTACGGGCGGGAAGACATGGAGGTGCCGCAAAATCTGCTCTCGGCCATCTCCCTTCGTGAGTGGCCGGGCAACGTGCGTGAATTGCGCAATGCCGCGGACCGTTTCGTTCTCGGCCTGGAAAGCGACGTTTCCGAAGGGTCGTTGCCGTTTCAGGCTGACGGAAAAGCGGCTCTTGCTGCAAGGGTCGCGGCTTATGAAAAAAGCCTGATCGCACATGCAATTGCCGCCCACGGCGGAAATCTGAAATCCGTCTATGAGGCGCTCGGCATTTCGCGCAAAACGCTCTATGAAAAAATGCAGAAATACGGGCTGCACCGGCACATGACCGAGGTGTAGTGGGTGGATTTCCACCCATGAATAGGTGCTTATGGGTCGAAATCCACCCATTGCCTCTCGCGATAGCGATAAAAGCGCATCCCACTGCAAGACCGCCATTGCTGAACGGCAATCCCGGATCGCAAATATGTCACCCCGGTCGCCATGGAGGAGCATGCGCGGCTGAAGTGGCGAACATTTTCATCCGGGAGGAATCGATGAAAATACTGAAGACAGTCACCGGCCTTGCTGCCGCCGCTGCCGTTTCCCTTTTTGCGCTGTCCGCATCCGCTCAGAACTATCCAGAGCGCAATATCACCATGGTTGTGCCCTTTGCTGCCGGCGGCCCGACGGATACGGTCGCGCGTCTTGTTGCTGAATCCATGTCGAAGGATCTCGGCCAGCAGATCATCGTCGAAAATGTCGGCGGCGCAGGCGGCACGCTGGGTGCTGGTCGTGTGGCATCGTCCGATCCGGACGGTTACACCGTCCTTCTCCACCATATCGGCATGGCCACCAGCGCCACACTCTACCGCAAGCTCGCCTATGACACGCTGAACGCCTTCGAATATGTTGGTCTCGTCACCGAAGTGCCGATGACGATCCTGTCGCGCAAGACCCTTGAGACGAAGGATCTGAAGGGGCTGATCGAATACGCCAAGGCGAACAAGGACAAGGTCACGGTTGCCAATGCCGGCATTGGCGCTGCCTCGCATCTCTGCGGCATGCTGTTCATGAGCGCCATCGAGACGCCACTGGTCACCGTTCCCTATAAGGGGACTGGGCCGGCCATGACCGATCTGCTCGGCGGCCAGGTCGACATCATGTGCGACCAGACCACCAACACCACCAAGCAGATTCAGGGCGGAACCGTGAAAGCCTATGCCGTAACCACGGCCAAGCGGCTGGACGTGCTGCCTGACGTGCCGACGGTCGTCGAGGCGGGCCTGCCGAAGCTTGAGGTTGGCATCTGGCACGGCATCTATACGCCCAAGGGCACGCCGGCTGAAATCAACGAAAAGCTCTCCAAGTCGCTGCAGGTCGCGCTGAAGGACAAGAATGTCGCGGCTCGTTTTGCAGAACTGGGCACCACGCCCTCTTCGGAAAGCGATGCGACGCCGGCGGCACTCAAGGCCAAGCTCGAAAGCGAAATCGCCCGCTGGAAGCCGGTGATCGAAGCTGCCGGCCAATATGCCGACTGATGAACGCGGAAGGACCGGCGGCATCGCCGCCGGTCGACCGTGATCATTTTAACAGGCGGACCGGTGTGATGCCGGCCGCGGTGGAGGGGCATCTTTCATGAAGTCATTATTTAATGACCCTGCCGAGGCAGTCTGCGGGGCAATTTTTATGGGACTTGGCGTCTTTTTCGCCTTGCAGTCCTATGGGCTGGAGATCGGAACCGCCTTTCGTATGGGGCCGGGCTATTTCCCGCTCGTTCTGGCAATTATCCTCATTCTGCTCGGTGGCATCATATTCCTCCGCTCAGCCCGCCCGGCCGGGGAAGGGATCGGAGCGATCGCATGGCGTGGCATATTCTTCATCCTGCCCGCGCCGATCTTCTTCGGTTTTACTGTCCGGGGTCTTGGTTTCGTGCCGGCGCTGTTTTTTAGCGCGCTCATCGCCTCCTTTGCCTCGCACAAGATGAGTCCGATCATGGCGATTATTCTTTCCGCAGCCATCACGGCCTTCTCCGTCGCTGTTTTCAATTACGGTCTCGGCCTGCCGTTCCAGCGCTTCGGCCCCTGGCTTAAATTTTGAGGTGCTGCGATGGATTTGCTTGATAATCTTGCTCTCGGTTTCGTCACCGCCTCATCGCTGGCAAACCTGTTCTTCTGCCTGATCGGCGTGTTGCTCGGCACCCTGATCGGCGTGTTGCCCGGCATCGGCGCGACGGCGACCATTGCCATGCTGCTGCCCATCACCTTTCAGCTCGAGCCCGTCTCGTCGCTGATCATGCTCGCCGGCATTTATTATGGCGCGCAATATGGCGGTTCCACCACGGCCATCCTGATCAACATGCCCGGCGAATCCTCCTCTGCCGTCACCGCCATCGATGGTTATCAGATGGCGCGCAAGGGCAAGGCAGGGGCTGCTCTCGCCATTGCCGCCATCGGTTCGTTCTTTGCCGGCACGGTTTCCACCTTCCTCGTCGCGATCTTTGCGCCGCCTCTGACCGCAATTGCGCTGGAGTTTGGTGCGGCGGAATATTTCTCACTGATGGTCGTCGGCCTCGTTTCGTCCATCGCCCTTGCCCATGGCTCCATCGTCAAGGCGCTGGCCATGGTCGTGCTTGGTCTGCTGCTCGGTCTGGTCGGCACGGATATCTACAGCGGCACGCCGCGCTTCACCCTTGGCATCCGCGAATATGCCGATGGTCTGAACTTCGTCGCCGTGGCTGTGGGTGTCTTCGGTATCGCCGAAATCCTGCGCAACCTCGAAAACGAGCGCACCCGTTCGGTGCTGATCGCCAAGGTCAGCGGGCTGATGCCCACGCGGGAGGATTTCAGGAAAATGGTCGGCCCGGTGCTACGCGGCACGGCCATCGGTTCCGCGCTCGGCATCCTGCCGGGCGGCGGCGCCATCCTCGCGGCCTTTGCGTCCTACACGGTGGAAAAACGCGTCTCCAAGAACCCGGAGGAATTCGGGCATGGCGCGGTGGCCGGTGTGGCCGGTCCGGAATCGGCCAATAATGCCGGCGCCCAGACCTCCTTCATCCCGCTGCTCACGCTCGGCATCCCCGCCAATCCGGTGATGGCGCTGATGATTGGGGCGATGATCATTCAGGGGATCGTGCCGGGTCCAAACGTTGCGATCGAGCAGCCGGCGCTGTTCTGGGGCATCATTGCCTCCATGTGGATCGGCAACTTGATGCTCGTCGTCCTGAACCTACCGCTGATCGGGCTGTGGGTTAAGCTATTGACGGTGCCCTATTATGTGCTGTTCCCCATCATCATGGCTTTCTGCGCCATCGGAGTTTATAGCGTCAATTCCAACGTCTTTGATCTCTATGCCGTCGCCTTCTTCGGCTTCATCGGCTACGTGCTGGTGAAATTGCGCTGCGAGCCGGCGCCGCTGCTCCTCGGTTTCGTGCTTGGCCCGCTCCTGGAGGAAAACCTGCGTCGCGCGATGATCCTGTCCCGCGGTGATCCAACCACCTTCGTCACCCGGCCGATCAGCGCCACACTGCTTTTCATCGCTTTGGCCGTGCTGATCGTCGTCTTCCTGCCAAGCGTGAAGAAGAAACGAGAAGAGGTTTTCGTAGAAGAAGACTAAGCAATATCAAACTTCCCGACGCCGGCGATGGAAACATCGCCGGCTTTTTCCGTTTCCGGATCACCATGACGAATTCGCTTCACGAAAGCGACATATGGTTGACTCGCAAGCTTTTAGGCCCAAGGAAGGGCTGGAAAGAGAGGTCGATATGACGTCGGAAACCGAAAAACGAATCATCGCGCTCGAGGAGACGGTCGCGTATCAGGTGAAGGTGATAGAGGAACTGTCCGACCAGCTGGCGGAACAGTGGAAGGTGGTGGAGCAGACCCGCGCCAAGCTCGACCGCTTGACGGAGAGGTTCCTGAGCCTTGAGGAGCAATCGCTGGACGCGCCTGCGATCACCCGGCCGCCGCATTATTGACAGGGAAGAGCAGATGAAAAACGACACAGCCGCGCTTGCCGCCGATATCGTCGATTTCTGGAAGAAGGCCGGGCCGGACAAGTGGTTCGACAAGGACGCCGCCTTCGACAGTCATTTCCACGACCGTTTCCGCGATGCCCATTTCGCGGCAGCACGGCGCGAACTGGATGACTGGCTGGAGGGTGCGGAAAGCAGCCTTGCGCTGATGCTTCTGCTGGATCAGTTTCCGCGCAATTGTTTTCGTGGCACCGCCCACATGTATGCCACAGACCCCCTGGCGCGGCTTTTCGCCGACGAGGCCATTCGCCGTGGCCATGATCAGGCCGTGAGCGAGGATTTGCGCGTCTTCTTCTACCTGCCCTTTTCCCATGCGGAGGATATCGCCGCCCAGCGGCGTGCCTGCGACCTGAACCAGCCGCTCGGCGGGCTTTATCTTCATCATGCCGAAGAGCATCGCGATATCGTTGAACGTTTCGGCCGTTTTCCGCATCGCAACGACATATTGCTGCGGGAAACGACATCAGAAGAACGGCAATATCTGGAAGAAGGCGGCTTTTCCGGCTGAGCCCAAAACGAAAACGCCGCCAGTCTCAAGGGATGGCGGCGTCCTAAAAGCTTGGGACCGGCGGAAATCAGCCGTCGAAGAATTCCTTCATCCGGGCAAAGAAGCCCGTCGATTCCGGATTGTTCTCCTTCGAGGAGAGCTGCTCGAACTCCTGCAACAGCTCGCGCTGACGCTTGCTGAGTTTCTGCGGCGTCTCGATCTGAATCTGGATATAGAGATCGCCCGTCTGCGCCGAACGCAGCACCGGCATGCCCTTGCCCTTCAGACGGAATTGCTTGCCCGGCTGGGTGCCCTCGGGAACCGTGACGCGTGACTTGGTGCCGTCGAGTGTCGTGACATCGAAGGTGCCGCCAAGCGCTGCCGTCGTCATGGAGATCGGTACGGTGCAATAAAGATCGGCACCGTCGCGCTGGAAGAACTCATGCGGACGCACGGACAGGAAGATATAGAGATCGCCCGCCGGACCGCCGCGCATGCCGGCCTCGCCTTCGCCCTGCAGGCGAATGCGGGTGCCGTCTTCGATACCCGAGGGAATGTTGACCGAGAGCGAGCGCTCTTCCGTTACACGGCCCTGACCATGGCACTTGCCGCACGGATCGGAGATCGTCTGCCCGCGGCCATGGCAGGTGGGGCAGGTGCGTTCCACCGAGAAGAAGCCCTGTGCTGCGCGCACGCGGCCGGAACCCTGACAGGTAGCGCAGGTTTTCGGCTGTGTACCTGGTTTGGCGCCAGAGCCCGAACAGACATCACAGGTGATCGAGGTAGGAACCCTGATCTGCGCCGTCTTGCCGGTGAAGGCTTCTTCCAGCGTGATTTCCATGTTGTAGCGAAGATCGGCGCCGCGTTCGCGCCCGCCGGAAGAGCGGCGCGCACGGCCACCACCCATCATCTCGCCGAAGATGTCCTCGAAGATGTCGGAGAAGCCGCCATTGGCGAAACCGCCGCCGCCAAAGCCGCCACCGCCGCCCATGCCGCCATTTTCAAATGCGGCGTGGCCGAAACGGTCATAGGCCGCGCGCTTCTGCGGGTCCTTCAGCGTTTCGTAGGCTTCGTTGATTTCCTTGAATTTCTGCTCGGATTCGGCGTTATCCGGGTTCTTGTCCGGATGGTATTTCATCGCGAGTTTGCGGAAGGCGCTTTTCAGCTCTTTTTCGTCCGCGGTCTTGCTGACGCCGAGTGTTTCGTAAAAGTCTGCTTTCGCCATTAAGTTAACAAGCCCCGCAAATGGATTTCCGGCTGCACTCGGCAGCCGGATGTCTTGCATATGTTGTCAGGAGACGGGAAGTCACGCGATTATGCGGACTTCTTGTCGTCCTTGATTTCTTCATAGTCGGCGTCGACGACGTCGTCCTTGCCGCCTTCAGAAGCATCACCGGCCTCCGCCTGCTGCGCTTCGTAAATGGCCTGACCAAGCTTCATGGAAACTTCCATGAGGGTCTGGGTCTTCGCCTGAATGTCGTCTGCGTCAGGCTCGGCGGCTTCGACAGCGGTCTTCAGGGCGGCTATGGCGTCTTCGATTGCCTTGCGGTCGGTCTCGGAAACCTTGTCACCATATTCCTTCACCGACTTTTCGGTGGAGTGAATGAGGCTTTCGGCCTGGTTTTTGGCTTCCACACCGGCGCGACGCTTCTTGTCGGCTTCGGCATTGGCTTCGGCGTCCTTGACCATCTTTTCGATGTCGGCGTCGGAAAGACCGCCGGAGGCCTGGATGCGGATCTGCTGTTCCTTGCCGGTGCCCTTGTCTTTCGCCGAAACCTGCACGATGCCGTTGGCGTCGATATCGAAGGTGACTTCGATCTGCGGAACGCCGCGCGGCGACGGTGGCAGGCCGACGAGGTCGAACTGGCCGAGCAGCTTGTTGTCCTGGGCCATTTCACGCTCGCCCTGCGAAACGCGGATGGTCACGGCCGACTGGTTGTCTTCGGCGGTCGAGAAGGTCTGGCTCTTCTTCGTCGGGATCGTCGTGTTGCGATCGATCAGACGGGTGAAGACGCCACCCAGCGTTTCGATGCCGAGCGACAGCGGGGTCACGTCGAGCAGCAGAACGTCCTTGACGTCGCCCTGCAGAACGCCGGCCTGGATGGCGGCGCCCATGGCAACCACTTCATCCGGGTTCACGCCCTTGTGCGGCTCCTTGCCGAACAGCTGCTTGACGACTTCCTGCACCTTCGGCATGCGGCTCATGCCACCGACGAGAACGACTTCATCGATCTCGGAAGCGGAAACGCCGGCATCCTTGAGCGCTGCCTTGCAAGGCGCAACGGTGCGCTGCACGAGGTCATCGACCAGGCTTTCGAACTTGGCGCGGGTCAGCTTCAGCGTCAGGTGCTTCGGACCGGAAGCATCAGCCGTGATGAACGGCAGGTTGATTTCGGTCTGCTGCGAGGACGACAGTTCGATCTTCGCCTTTTCGGCAGCTTCCTTGAGGCGCTGAAGGGCGAGCTTATCGTTCTTCAGGTCGATGCCCTGATCCTTCTTGAACTCGCCGGCCAGATATTCAACCAGACGCATGTCGAAGTCTTCACCACCAAGGAAGGTATCACCATTGGTGGACTTCACTTCGAAGACGCCGTCGCCGATTTCCAGAACGGAAATATCGAAGGTGCCGCCGCCAAGGTCGTAAACGGCGATGGTCTTGCCGTCCTTCTTGTCGAGGCCGTAAGCAAGCGCTGCCGCGGTCGGCTCGTTGATGATGCGCAGAACATCCAGACCGGCAATGCGGCCGGCATCCTTGGTTGCCTGACGCTGGGCGTCGTTAAAATAGGCCGGAACGGTGATGACGGCCTTTTCGACCTTTTCACCGAGATAGGATTCAGCCGTTTCCTTCATCTTCTGAAGGATCATCGCGGAAATCTGCGACGGGGAATAATTTTTGTCCTGAGCCTTCACCCATGCGTCGCCATTGTCGCCCTTGACGATTTCAAAGGGGACAAGAGCCTTGTCCTTTTCGACGGTCGGGTCTTCGTAACGGCGGCCGATAAGGCGTTTCACCGCAAACAGGGTATTGGTCGGGTTGGTGACCGCCTGGCGCTTGGCCGGCTGGCCGACAAGGCGTTCGCCATCGTCGGAAAATGCCACCATGGACGGCGTGGTGCGCGCGCCTTCCGCATTTTCAATTACTTTCGTGTCCTTGCCGTCCATCACTGCGACGCAGGAATTGGTCGTGCCAAGGTCGATACCGATTACTTTTGCCATGCTCTTCTCTCCTTGAAGCGAGCCGTCGGAACCCCGTGAGGCATTCCATTGACAACTCCTTGACTTGGATTTGCAGTATTCGCTGCAGTTATGCGGCGTATATAAGGAGCGATTTTTCCTGCTGCAAGGCGCAAGAGAGGGGTAAGAGCAGCAAAAAGCGGATGAATCCCTTGTCTGTGCAGAAGCATAGCCATCAACGCATGCGGAAGCGGAAAAACGCGACTTTGACGCTACGTCCTTGCAACACGGTCGGCAACACCAAGGTTCATATGTAAGTCGGTGAAGATGAGGTGAAATGGCGGACAGGGTGGGATTCGAACCCACGGTACGCTTTCACGCACACACGCGTTCCAGGCGTGCGCCTTAAACCACTCGGCCACCTGTCCTTTTTCAAGTCTGCATGTCATGAAGAATGCAAATCACTGGAACGGCGCGATATATACCGATGAATTCGCAGGGATCAACACGAATCTGACAGTTTTTTGAAATGTCGGCAATTTCCTGTGTTCCGACGCGATTGCAAACCGGTTTTCCCACCTTTATCGATGCATTATAGGTTTCAAAAAGTGGCTGTCTGACCGGCAGATCGTGAGCGAGGTATACCAATGAAAGCTTTTTTGCGGTTTTTGAGCTTTCTTTTCCTCGTTGCGGCGGTTTTTCTGGGCGTGCTCGATTCGATCCGCTCGGTTTCCACATCCTCGGTCGACATCACCGGCATCCTGTCCGTCTGGAACTATCTTCTTCCTGCTTCCCGCACCATGGTGGAAGCGGCCTTGGCTCACTATATTCACCCTGAAGCGTGGCGCTTCATTGAAAATGCCCTGACGGCGGTGCCCGCATTTGCCGTTTCCCTGGCGCTTTCCCTGCTCTGCTGGATGGCGGGGTACAGGAAACACAGGCCGATGAGGCGTTTGTCAGCCTGACTTGTGTCAGCCGAATTGCGCGCGCCCGCAGATGTGAACCATGAAAAGCGGCGGAGCTGGCCGCATGGAGGACCGAATGTTCCTGTTCGATACGCTTTCAAAAAAGACGACGATGCCGACGCAAGAAACCGCCTTGCCTGGCCGTGAAGCGGCGCTTGCGGTTCCGGAGGCCCATTTCGTCAATGGCCGGCCTTTGAAGGGGCCTTATCCCGACGGCCTTGAAACCATCTATCTCGGCATGGGCTGCTTCTGGGGCGCGGAACGGCTGTTCTGGAAAACGCCGGGTGTGTGGGTGACGGCGGTGGGGTATGCCGGCGGTTTCACCCGCAATCCCACCTATCAGGAGACGACGACAGGTCAGACGGGCCACGCGGAAGTGGTCAAGGTTGTCTACGATCCGGCCGTGATCTCGCTCTCGGGCCTCTTGAAGATATTTTTTGAGGAGCACGATCCGACGCAGGGCATGCGACAGGGCAATGATGTCGGCACGACCTATCGTTCCGCCATCTACGCGACGACGGAAGGCCAGTTGCAGCAGGCGCAGAAGGCCCGCGATGCTTTTCAACAGGCTTTGGAGGAGGCTGGCCATGGCAGTACCATCACCACCGAGATCGGGCCGCTTGAAAAGTTTTATTACGCTGAAGACTATCATCAGCAATATCTTGCCAAGAACCCGGGTGGCTACTGCGGCCTCAGGGGAACGGGCGTAAGCTGCAATATCGACTAGATTTTTTGCAGGTCGCGCGGTGGAAAGACCAAAAAAGCGCCAGAATAAAGTTTTTCCACCGGGTCAAAAAAACCGGATGAATTTTTCATTGAGCCATGCAAGGATATGAGCCAAGCACAGCCGGGATAACGGCTGGCGGTTCCGCAGACATTCCCGGTCAACGGGTTTGCGGGAGGACCCTTAAAATATCAATTGCAACAACAGGGCTGCACAATGAAAAAATCCCTTCTGACGCTTTTTGCGCTCGCCGCCATGTCGGCTTCCGCGCTTGCTGCCGATATCAAGCCGGCATTGGTTTATGGTACGGGCGGCAAGTTCGACAAGTCGTTCAACGAAGCCGCCGCGGCTGGCGCTGAAAAGTTCAAGGCGGAAACGGGCATCGAGTTCCGCGATTTTGAACCGACCAGCGATACGCAGGGTGAGCAGGCTATCCGCAACTTCGCCAGCAAGGGCTTTAACCCGGTTGTTGCCGTGTCCTTCGCCTGGACGTCGGCCATGGAAAAGGTTGCAGCCGAATTCCCTGACACCAAGTTCGTCATCGTCGATTCCGTCGTCGAGCTGCCGAATGTCCGCTCAGTCGTTTACAAGGAGCACGAAGGCTCTTATCTCGTCGGTCTTCTGGCAGGCATGGCCTCCAAGACCGGTAAGGTCGGCTTCATCGGCGGCATGGATATTCCGCTGATCCGCAAATTCGCCTGTGGTTATGCGCAGGGCGCCAAGGCTGCCAACGACAAGATCGAAGTCTTCCAGAACATGACCGGCACCACCGGTGCGGCCTGGAATGATCCGGTGCGCGGTGGCGAACTGACCAAGAACCAGATCGACCAGGGCGCTGACGTGATCTACGCGGCAGCCGGTGCGACCGGTATCGGCGTGTTGCAGACCGCTGCCGACAACAAGAAATTCTCGATCGGCGTCGATTCCAACCAGAACCACCTGCACCCCGGCTCGGTTCTGACCTCGATGGTCAAGCGCGTCGATCTGGCCGTCTACAACGCCTACAAGGATGCCAAGGACGACAAGTTCACCCCCGGCATCGTTGCTCTCGGCGTCAAGGAAGACGGCGTTGCCTATGCTCTCGACGACAACAACAAGGCCCTGATCACGCCGGAAATGACCGCCGCCGTGGACAAGGCGAAGGCCGACATCATTGCCGGCACCATCAAGGTTCATGACTATATGGCGGACAATTCCTGCCCGAAATGATATGATATGATATGTGTCTGGGGCGCATGGTGATTTTTCACCTTGCGCCCTTTTCATATCCAGCCTTCGGAGAGGTTTCGGTTTGAGTATGGACCCAGCAATCGAACTCGTGGGCATCGATAAAAAATTCGGTGCCGTTCACGCCAATAAGAATATCAACCTGACCGTTGCCAAGGGTACGATCCACGGCATCATCGGGGAAAACGGCGCCGGAAAATCGACCCTGATGTCGATCCTCTACGGTTTTTATCAGGCCGATGCTGGCGAAATCCGGGTGAATGGTGCGCCGGTCTCGATCCGTGACAGTCAGGCCGCGATCAGTTCGGGCATCGGTATGGTGCATCAGCACTTCATGCTGGTGGAAAATTTCACCGTGCTTGAAAACGTCATGCTGGGCGCGGAAGGCGGAGCATCGCTCGCCAAGGGTCGGGCAGCCGCGCGCAAGGAGCTGCAGCGCCTCGAGGACGATTACGGGCTGGAAGTCGATCCCGATGCGGTGATCGAGGAATTGCCCGTTGGCCTGCAGCAGCGCGTCGAAATCCTCAAAGCCATGTATCGTGGCGCCGAAATCCTGATCCTCGATGAGCCGACCGGCGTTCTCACACCGGCTGAGGCCGATCACCTTTTCAAGATTTTGGGTGTCTTGCGAGAGCAGGGCAAGACCGTCATCCTGATCACCCACAAGCTGCGCGAGATCATGGCGATCACGGATTCCGTCTCCGTCATGCGCCGTGGCGAAATGGTGGCGACCCGCAAGACTTCCGAAACCAGCGTCGAGGAACTGGCCGAGCTGATGGTCGGCCGCCGGGTGCTGCTCAGGGTGGAAAAGGGCGAGACGACGCCGGGCGAAGTTCTCCTCTCCATCCGCAATCTCACCGTCAAGGACAGCCGTGGCGTCACCATGGTGGATGATGTCTCTCTCGATGTCCGCGCCGGTGAAATCGTCGGTATCGCCGGTGTGGCCGGCAATGGCCAGTCCGAACTCCTTGAGGCGATCGCCGGCATCCGCAAGCCTTACTCGGGTGAGATATGGGTGGCCGGGCAGAAGGTCGACCGTCCCGATCCGGCCATTTTGCGCGAGCTCGGTCTCGCGCATATTCCGGAAGACCGGCACCATATGGGGCTGGTGCTGAAATTCGAGGAATATGAAAACTCCATCCTCGGCTATCACCACGATGAGCGTTACGGCAAGGGACCGTTCCTCAATCCCGAAGCCATCCGCAAGGATGCGGTCGAAAAAATCGAGAAATACGATATCCGCCCGCCGAACCCGCAGCTGAAGACCGCCAATTTTTCCGGCGGCAACCAGCAGAAGATCGTCGTTGCCCGCGAAATCGAGCGTGACCCCAAGATGCTGATCATCGGTCAGCCGACCCGCGGTGTGGATATCGGCGCCATCGAATTCATCCATCGCCGCATCATCGAAATGCGCGATGCCGGCAAGGCGATCTTGCTGGTTTCGGTTGAACTCGATGAAATCCGTTCCCTTTCGGACCGGATCATGGTCATGTTCGCCGGGCGTGTCGTTGGAGAAAAAACGGCGGAAGCCGAAGAACAGACGCTGGGCCTGATGATGGCCGGCATCGCCGCATGAGGCATGAATGAGCACCGCTTCCACTCCCCTGCCAAACTGGATCAGCTACGGCCTGTTGCCGCTGCTGAACGTCGTCACCGCCTTTCTGATTTCCGGCCTCGTCGTCTGGTCCATCGGTGAAAATCCGCTCGCGGCGCTTCGCCTGCTCATCGAAGGCGCCCTCGGTCGTGGCGACGCCATCGGCTTCACGCTGTTTTACACGACTAGCTTCATCTTCACCGGCCTCTCCGTTGCGGTCGCCTTCCATGCCGGCCTGTTCAATATCGGCTCCGAAGGTCAGGCCTATATTGGCGGGCTGGGTGCCGCACTGGTGGCGCTTGCGCTCGACCGTTATGTGCCCTGGTATGTGACGATGCCCTTCGCCGTCATCGGTGCTGCACTTTTCGGCGCGGCCTGGGCCTTCATTCCGGCATGGCTGCAGGCAAAACGCGGCAGCCACGTCGTCATCACCACCATCATGTTCAACTTCATCGCCGCGGCCTTGATGGTCTATCTGCTGGTGAATGTGCTGATCGTGCCGGGCAAGATGGCCCCGGAAACGCGCACTTTCTTGGCCGGTGGCCAATTACCGAAGCTGGACTGGCTGATGGCGCTGTTCGGCCTCAAGCTCGGGCCGGCGCCGTTCAACGTCTCCTTCATCATCGCGCTGGTCATGTGTTTCCTCGTCTGGGTGCTGATCTGGCGCACCAAGCTCGGATACGAGATGCGCACGCTCGGCGTCAGCCCTTCAGCGGCCGTTTATGCCGGCATTCCCTATGCGCGCACCGTCATCATCGCCATGCTCATTTCTGGTGGTCTGGCGGGCATGATGGCGCTGAACCCTGTCATGGGCGCTTCCGCCCGCCTGCAGGTGGAATTCGTCGGTGGCGCAGGTTTCGTCGGCATCGCCGTGTCGCTGATGGGGCGAAGCCATCCGCTCGGCATCATCTTCGCGGCATTGCTGTTCGGCATTCTCTATCAGGGCGGCGCAGACCTCTCTTTCGAGATGCCGAACATTACCCGCGAGATGATCGTGGTCATCCAGGGTCTGGTTATCCTGTTTGCCGGCGCGCTCGAATACATGTACCGGCCGGCTATCGTCCGCATCTACCAGCGCTTGGCAAAGGGGTGAGCTGATATGGATTTCTTCGATATGCTGGTCAGCATTCTCGGCTCGACCGTCCGTCTCACCATCCCGCTTCTGTTCACGGCGCTTGCCGGGCTTTTTTCCGAACGCGCGGGCGTGTTCGATATCGGCCTTGAAGGCAAGATGCTGGCGGCAGCCTTTGCTTCGGCTTGTGTCGCCTATCTCACCGCAAATCCCTGGGCCGGCCTGCTTGCGGGCATTGCCGTCTCCATCCTGTTTTCGCTGATCCACGGCTTTGCCGTCATCACAAATCGCGGCAACCAGATCGTGTCGGGCGTGGCGCTCAACTTCATTGCCGCCGGTCTGACGGTGGTTCTGGGGCAGGCGTGGTTCGGGCAGGGCGGGCGCACGCCGCAATTGCCGGGCGAAGGCCGTTTCGCACCGATCATCCTGCCCGGTGCGGATGCGATGCGCGAAGTGCCTTTCATCGGCCCGCTCTACGCCAATGTCATTTCCGGCAACAATATCCTGACCTATCTCGCCTTTCTGGCGGTGCCGCTGTCCTGGTGGGTGCTTTACCGCACCCGTTTCGGCCTTCGCCTGCGCGCGGTGGGTGAAAATCCGGGCGCGGTCGATACGGCGGGCATTTCGGTGACATGGATGCGTTACCGCGCCGTCATCGTTGCCGGCTTCCTCTGCGGTTTTTCGGGCGCCTATCTCGCCGTTGCGCAATCGGCGGCCTTCATCGCCAACATGTCGGCCGGCAAGGGCTATATCGCACTAGCCGCGCTGATCTTCGCGAAATGGAAGCCGGTGCCGGTCATGTTCGCATGCCTGCTCTTCGGTTTCCTGGATGCTTTCGCCAACTTCATGCAGGGCAAATCCGTGCCCGGCATCGGCGAGGTGCCGGTGCAGATTTTCCAGGCCATGCCCTATATTCTGACCTGCATCCTGCTTGCCGGTTTCATCGGCGTCGCCAAGCCCCCCAAGGCCGGTGGCGTTGCCTATGCGAAGGAGCGTTAAATCCATGTCCCGTGAACCAATGTCCCATCAGTTGTTCGAGGCAGCGGTGGAGGCCATGGCCTTTGCCCATGCGCCCTATTCGAAATTCCCTGTCGGTGCGGCAATCCGCGCTGAAGACGGTAAGATCTACAAGGGCGCCAATATCGAGAACCTCTCCTTCCCTCAAGGCTGGTGCGCCGAGCCTTCGGCCATCAGCGCCATGATCATGGGTGGAGCAAAGAAGATAAGCGAGATCGCCGTCATCGCGGAAAAGCTTGCTCTTTGCCCGCCCTGCGGCGGCTGCCGGCAGAAGATCGCCGAATTCGCCTCGCCAGACACCAAGGTCTATCTCTGTGACGAAACCGGTGTTCAGAAGGTCATGACCATGGATGAACTTTTGCCCTTCAGCTTCAAGACCGAGCTGCCCTGATGCCGGATACGCTGATCGATATTCTGGTGGAGCGTCTGAATGGCCTGATGCCGCGCATCGCCATCGTGCTGGGCTCAGGCCTGGGGTCGCTTGTGGACGAGGTCAGCGATGCGATCCGCGTGCCCTATGCCGAACTTCCCGGTTTCCCTGCAAGCGGCGTTTCTGGCCATGCGGGCGAGTTGGTGGCCGGATATCTTGGTGGCGAGCCGGTGATGATGCTGTCCGGCCGGGTGCACTATTACGAAAAAGGCGATCCGGCCGCCATGCGCGCGGTCATTGAGGCGCTCGCCGGTCTTGGCGTGCAGTCGCTCATCCTCACCAATTCTGCAGGCTCGGTCAGGCAGGACATACCGCCCGGCTCGGTCATGCAGATCACCGATCATATCAATTATTCCGGCATGAACCCGCTGATTGGCGAAGAGAGCGACAACCGCTTCGTCGGCATGACCACGGCTTATGATCCGGACCTGATGCTCGCCATGCGTAATGCCGCGATCCGCGCGACGGTGCCCTTGTTCGGCGGCGTCTATATGTGGTTTTCCGGCCCGAGCTTCGAAACGCCGGCGGAAATCCGCATGGCGCGGCTGCTGGGTGCGGATGCCGTCGGCATGTCCACCGTGCCGGAAGTCATCCTCGCCCGCTTTTTCGGGATGCGCGTTGCCGCCGCATCGGTTATTACCAATTACGGTGCCGGCATGACTGGCGCTGAACTGAGCCATGAGGAAACCAAGGACATGGCTCCGGTAGGCGGCAAGAGGCTTGCCGCCATCTTGAAAGAAATGATCGCAGGAGGAGCGTGACCATGGAACTCCAGCGTCCGCGCGAAGCGGCTGCCCTGACACTATCCTTGCTGGACCTGACCAACCTCAAGGAAGACTGCACGCCCGAGCAGATTGCTGCTTTGTGCCAGAGGGCTCATACCGAATACGGCAATACCGCCGCGATCTGCATCTGGCCGCGTTTCGTCGCCCAGGCGCGTGCCGCTTTCGGAAAAGACCATGCGATCCGTATCGCCACGGTCGTCAATTTTCCGTCGGGCGATCTGGATGTTGCGACCGTGGTGGCGGAGACCGAGGCGGCTATCCGCGACGGTGCCGACGAAATCGATCTGGTCATCCCCTATCGTAAGTTCATAGCAGGCGATGAAACGGCTGTTTCCGAGATGGTGGCTGCCGTACGCAAGGTCTGTGTCGCACCCGTTCTTCTCAAGGTCATTCTTGAAACCGGCGAGCTGAAGGACAAGGCTCTCATTCGTCGTGCTTCCGAACTCGCCATTGCCGAAGGTGCCGATTTCATCAAGACCTCAACAGGTAAGGTCGCCATCAACGCCACGCTGGAAGCCGCCGACATCATGTTGCAGGCGATCCGCGACAGCAGGCAAAAGGTTGGCTTCAAGCCCGCTGGCGGCATCGGTACGGTGGAAGACGCCACGCTTTATCTGCGGCTGGCGGAAACCATCATGGCGCCCAACTGGGCCATGCCGTCCACCTTCCGTTTCGGCGCTTCCGGCGTCCTCGACGACGTATTGAACGTGCTGGCTGGCGGTGAGCCGGCCAAGGCTGCCAGCGGGTATTGAGCTTGATCCCGCAGGAAATCATCCGCCGCAAACGCGATGGCCTGTCTCTGGAACCGCAGGAGATCGCCGCTTTCATAAGCGCGCTTTCGAAAGACGGCATATCGGAAGGCCAGGCGGCGGCCTTTGCCATGGCGGTGTTTTTCCGCGGCATGAACCGGGACGAGATGGTGGCGCTGACGCTCGCCATGCGCGACAGCGGCGATGTTCTGTCCTGGAGCGATATCGGCAGGCCGGTGGCGGACAAGCACTCGACCGGCGGTGTCGGCGACAATGTCTCCCTGATGCTTGCTCCCATCGTTGCCGCCTGCGGTCTCGCCGTGCCTATGATCTCCGGCAGGGGTCTCAGCCATACCGGCGGCACGCTGGACAAGCTGGAGGCGATCCCCGGTTATAACGTCATGCCGGACGAGGCGCTGTTTCGCCAGACGGTGAAAACGGTCGGCTGCGCCATCATCGGCCAGACGGGCGATCTGGCCCCCGCCGACAAGCGCCTCTATGCCATCCGCGACGTGACCGCGACGGTGGATTCCATACCGCTGATCACCGCCTCCATCCTGTCGAAGAAGCTTGCAGCCGGGCTGCAAACGCTGGTTCTGGATGTGAAGGTCGGCAACGGCGCTTTCATGCAGAGCGTGGAGGATGCCCGCAATCTCGCCCGCGCGCTGGTCGATGTGGCGAATGGTGCGGGCTTGCCGACGACGGCCCTGATAACCGACATGAACCAGCCGCTTGGCGATGCCGCAGGCAATGCGGTCGAAATCGTCAATTGCCTGGATTTTCTGGCTGGTCGCAAGGCGGGAACCCGTCTCGAAAAGGTCGTACTCGCTTTCGCTGCAGAAATGCTGGTGCAGGCCGGAAGCGCGACTACGCTGGATGAAGGCGAGGCGCTCGCTGTGGCCGCTCTTTCGTCCGGCCGGGCGATGGAGGTCTTTGCGCGGATGGTTTCAGCACTCGGCGGGCCTTCGGATTTCGTTGAGCGCGCGTCTCATTACCTGCCGTCCGCTCCGGTCATTCTCCCTGTTCCGGCTCCGCACAGCGGCTGGCTCTCATCCTGCGCGACGCGCGATCTCGGTATGGTCGTCGTGGAGCTTGGCGGCGGCAGAAGAAAACCGTCGGATACCATCGACGCTGCGGTCGGTATTTCGGACATCCTGCCGCTCGGCACAAAAGTAGAAAAGGGCGAACCTATCGCCCTCGTCCACGCGGCTTCGAAAGAAGAAGCGGAACGCGCCGCCGAAAGGATTGCGGCCTGTTACGGGATTGGGGACTCTGTGACAGAGACCGGCAACGTGGTTCTTGAGCGGATTATCTGACCAGCCGCATTTCGCCGTTCGACACCTTGAATGACGACAATTGCTTCAAAAAGCTCATGCCGATCAGCATGTTGCTCAGCGCATTGTCTTTGAGCACCATGGCATCGACATTCTGGACACGGATCGTGCCGATTTCTACCCGGTCGAGCTTCACATAGGCCGCCATGGTCTGGCCGTTGGCGGTCGAGATCGGATATTTGAAATCGAGGCTGTTGACGCCGAAACCGAGCCGCCGGGCGATCGTTTCGTTGATGGCGACCGTGGAGGCGCCTGTGTCGACAAGCCCGTCGAAAGATTTGCCGTTGATACGGAAGGTGGCATTGAAATGACCGCGCGCATCCGCCTTCAGACTGACGCTGCCCAGTGACACCGGCTGCGGTTTGGCAAGTTCGGTGGTGGCATCGGATTTTGCCGCGCCGGTTTCCGGGCGTGGCTGAAATTTTTCCATCAGCGCCGGGATCTGCGTGGCGCTGACCGAAAGACCGACAAGCAGAAAAATCGCACGCGCCAGCAAGTGATTGCTCCTAATCGCAAGGTTTATCCACATGCAGCATAGGCGCAAAATATGCTGAAATCTTAAAAGAAAAAGCCATCCGCCGCGTTGCGTGCGGCGAATGGCTCAAGCGGTTAAGCAATGATGAACGGTATTACTTGGTGCCGTACATGCGGTCGCCGGCATCGCCGAGGCCAGGAACGATGTAACCCTTTTCGTTCAGCTGCTTGTCGATTGCGGCGGTGTAGATCGGCACATCGGGATGCGCTTCACGGAAATTCTTGATGCCCTCGGGGGCGGCCAGCAGACACAGGAAGCGAATGTTCTTCGCACCACGTTCCTTCAGCTTTTCCACGGCGGCAATCGAGGAGTTTCCGGTTGCCAGCATCGGATCGACAACGATGATAAGGCGCGCATCGAGACTTTCGGGGGCCTTGAAGTAATATTCGACGGCCTCCAGCGTATCGTGATCGCGATACACACCGATATGGGCAACACGCGCCGAAGGCACGAGTTCCAGCATGCCTTCCAGCAAGCCGTTGCCGGCGCGCAGGATGGAGGCGAAAACCAGCTTCTTGCCCTCCAGCACCGGAGCCTCGATGGTTTCGAGCGGCGTATCGATGGTTTCCATCGTCATTTCAAGGTCGCGCGTCACTTCATAGCAGAGCAGCGTCGAGATTTCCCTGAGCAGGCGGCGGAAGCCGGCCGTCGAGGTTTCTTTCTTGCGCATGATGGTAAGTTTGTGCCGCACCAGCGGATGTTCGATGACTGTGACGCCGTCCATGAAACTGGCCTTCCTTTTTTATCTTGTGTCCTTGTCATTCACCGAAAGTGCGCTTTTCGCAAGCCTTCTTCGCGGTTTTACCTCGCGAACCGCAGCGTCACGCACAATCGAGTTTTGCGAGCAGCTGGTTGCGCGTTTCCTCGTCCACGAAGGCGCATTCCAGCGCGGTTCGGGTCATGCGGTTGATCTCGGCATCGCTGAAACCGAACTCGTCCGCGGCCAGCGCGTATTCCCGTGCAAGCGAGGTGAAAAAGAATGGCGGATCGTCGGAACTGATGCAGACGCGCACCCCCGCGTCGTGCAACGCTTTGAGTGGATGGCTGCCGAAATCGGGATAAACGTCGAGTGCGATGTTCGATCCGGGGCAGACCTCCAGAACCGTTCCCGTCTCGACCAGCCGGGCGATGAGGCCGGCATCTTCGATGGCGCGCACGCCATGGCCGATGCGGGCTGGTTTGACGAGATCGAGCGCATCGGCAACGCTTTCAGGGCCGCAAACCTCGCCCGCGTGAATGGTCAGCCCGAGACCCGCATCGCGGGCGATATCGAAGGCGCGCGCATAATCGGCGACGCGACCCATGCGCTCCTCGCCCGCCATGTTGAAGCCGGTCACCAGTGGATGCCGGGCGCGTGCTGCATATTCCGCCGCTGCGATCACCCGTTCAGGACCGAAGTGGCGCTCGCCGGTGACGATGATGCGGGTCTCGATGCCGGTCTTTTCTTTGGCGATCCTGATGCCCTCGGCAATGCCGGCGAGATAGGCGTCTGCACCGAGCCCGATGCGGTCACCATGGTCGGGCGAGACGATCAGTTCACTATAGATCGTGTTGGCCTCGGCAAGTTCAGTCAGATAGGTTTCCGTCAGAACCGCGTAGTCTTCGTCCGTCTTGAACACCTGCGCCACCGCATCGTAGCACTGGATAAATTCGGCGAAATCCGACCAGACATATTGGCCATCGCGCAAAAAGCCGCTGGTGTCTATGCCGTATTTCTCCGCCTGTCGTGCGACAAGCGCGGGCGATGCCGCCCCTTCAAGATGGCAGTGGATTTCCGCTTTCAGCAAATGGGATGTCAAATGAAGCTCCTGCCGTGTGAACCGGCCTCGATGCCAAGATGGTGGGCGATGCTTTCGCCGATATCGGCGTAGCTTGAACGGATGCCGACATCACGGGAACGGATACCCGGTCCGAATGCCATGATCGGCACCCTTTCCCGCGTATGGTCGGTGCCCCGCCATGTGGGGTCGCAGCCGTGATCAGCGGTGAGAAGGGCGATATCGCCAGGCGCCATCTTGCGATGGATTTCGGGGATGCGCGCATCGAAGGCCTCAAGCGCCGCCGCATAACCTGCAACGTCGCGACGATGGCCGTAAAGCATGTCGAAATCGACGAAATTGGTGAAGACGAGATCGCCGTTTTCAGCTTCGTCGATGGCCTGCAACGTTGCGTCCATCAGGGCGCTGTTGCCATTTGCCTTGATGACGCGCGAGATACCCTGATGGGCATAGATATCGCCGATCTTGCCGATCGCGTGCACCTTGCGGCCGGCCTCCACAAGCCTGTCGAGCAGGGTCGGTTCCGGTGGCAGAACGGAAAAATCGCGGCGGTTGCCGGTGCGTTCGAAGGTTGCGACCGTTTCGCCGATGAAGGGGCGGGCGATGACGCGGCCGATATTCAGCGGATCTAGCAGCTTGCGCACCGTCTCGCAGAGCGCGATGAGCCGCTGCAACCCGAAATGTGTTTCATGCGCGGCTATCTGGAATACGGAATCGGAAGAGGTGTAGCAGATCGGCTTGCCGCTCCTGATATGCTCCTCGCCGAGCTTCGCGATGATCTCTGTGCCGGAAGCATGACAATTGCCGAGAATGCCGGGAATATCGGCTTGCCCGCAAATGGCCTCCACCAGATCGGGAGAAAAGGCGTCGCCCTCCGTCGGGAAATATCCCCAATCGAACGTTACCGGCGTGCCGGCGATCTCCCAATGGCCGGAAGGCGTATCCTTGCCTTTGGAGATTTCACTGGCGGAACCGTGAAGACCGAAAATACGCTCAGGCGGTTCCATGCCCGCGGGAATGTCGCCGCTTGCCTGTTTCGCGATCTCCAGCAGGCCGAGCGAACACATGTTCGGCAGTTTCAGCGGACCGGAGCGAAGCCCGGCTTTGTCGGCAGCGCCTGCGGCACAGAATTCCGCGATATGGCCAAGCGTGTTCGCGCCAAGATCGCCATAGTGTTCCGCATCGGGTGCACCGCCGACACCGAAGGAATCCAGAACGAGAAGAAATGCTCTTGCCATAACTCACCGAAACAAAATGCGCCGACGGGCAATGTCAGGCCGAACTGTCGTTATAGATCAGCAAAACGTGAAGAAGGAAGTGCTTTTATGAACCATCCGGTAAAACCGGCCGTTCAATCCTCGCCCCGTTTCGGTTTGGGAGCGTTGAGATTGCGCAGGACATACCAGCCCGCGGCCACCACCATGGCCGCCAGAATATACCACGTAACGGCATAGGAGAGGTGGTTGTTGGGGAAGGTGAGCATGGTCTTGCCGCCGACCGGCAGGCCGTCCGGATTGGGTGTTGCGTCGGCGTCGACATAGAACGGCGCGACATCGGAAAGGCCGGATGCCTGCGAAATCTGAGGAATATTGCGGGAATACCAGCGGCCATTTGCCGGATCGTTGGTGCGCAGGAAAAGCCCGCCGGTTTCGGGCGCGCGCATCAGCCCGGTGATCTCGACGTTGCCGGCTGGTTCGCCTTCCCGGCGGGAGGACGGGTCACGCCTGTCGGACGGCACGAAGCCTCGATTGACGATGATGCTGGAGCCATCGTCGCGCTTGAGCGGCGTCATCACCCAATAGCCGGGACCGAGGTCTGTGACCGTATAGACCTGAACCTCCCTGTCGTTGAGGAAGGTGCCGGACAGTTTCACACGGCGATATTCGTATTCCGCGGGGTCTTTGAGGGCTGGCCATTCGCCGGCGGCAGGGGCATCGACGGGGTCGGCATGGGCGCGGGCTTCGATGCGCTCGATAAGATCGAGCTTCCAGGAAAGGCGTTTGACCTGCCATGTGCCGAGCACCAGCAGCAGACCCGTCAGGACAACGGTCAGAAACAGAACGATGATCGCGGCGGGGCGGATACGCCGGTTGTGGGGTGTGGTGTCACTCATGTCACGGTCCTTGCGAAGGGCGGCTGGCGGGAAAGGCCATCTGCTTTGGCGTCCACCGGGGGCTTCCTCCAGCAAATAACCCCATAAATCGCACCGGGATTCATGGGGTTATGTGTTGGCGCGGAACGCGGCCCGCCGGAAAACCGGCAGGCCGCTGATATCTGCTGCTCAGGGCAGGTTCTTCACATCCTCGATGTGCAGCGGCATCATGTTCTTGTTCATGTTGTACATGACCCAGAGCGAGCCGGAGAGCGTGATCAGGAGCACCACGACGGTGAAGATCAGCGCCATGAAGGTCCAGCCGCCTTCGGACTTGGTGTCCATGTGCAGGAAGTAGATCATATGCACGAAGATCTGGATGACGCCGAGACCCATGATCGCGATGACCAGCAGGGTCTTGTTTTCAAGAACGTCGCCCATGACCAGCCAGAAGGGGATCGCCGTCAGGATAACCGACAGGATAAAGCCGATCATGTAGCTCTTGAACGTGCCGTGGCTGGCGCCATCATGATGATGGTCGTCGCCATGCGCGTCGTGATGTGCGTGTGCTTCGGAACTCATCAAAGAACTCCCATGAGGTAAACGAAGGAGAAGACGCCGATCCAGATGACGTCAAGGAAGTGCCAGAACATCGACAGGCACATCAGGCGGCGTTTGTTTGCCGCGATCAGGCCATGCTTGGTAACCTGAACCATCAACGTGACGAGCCAGATGATGCCGAAGGTGACGTGCAGTCCGTGCGTACCGACCAGCGCGAAGAAGGCTGACAGGAACGCCGAGCGCTGCGGGCCGGCGCCTTCCGCGATCAGGTGGTGGAATTCGTAAAGTTCCACGGCAAGGAAGGCGAGGCCGAAGAGACCGGTGACGCCGAGCCAGACCAGCGTGGTCTTCACCTTCTGCTTTTCCATTTCCAGCATGGCGAAGCCATAAGTGATGGAGGAGAAAAGCAGGAAGCCGGTATTGATCGC
This sequence comes from Agrobacterium sp., assembly GCF_059499945.1. Taxonomy (NCBI): domain Bacteria; kingdom Pseudomonadati; phylum Pseudomonadota; class Alphaproteobacteria; order Hyphomicrobiales; family Rhizobiaceae; genus Agrobacterium; species Agrobacterium sp. Next base: position 80,235 of record NZ_JCABZP010000014.1, read on the forward strand.
CACCAGCTTCAGATCGAACAGGTCGGCGCCCGAAGGGCCGGCCGCGTAGTTGCGGCCGACAACGGCATAGGTGGCAAACAGCGTTGCGAAGATGAGGCAGTCGCTCATCAGATAGAGCCAGAAGCCCAGCGAGGTGCCGTTCTCCGGGTGGTGGTCTTCCTTCAGGTAGAAGACCGGTTCAGCGCCGTCGACGCTTTGTGCAGGTGTATGAGCCATATTCGTTACGCCTGTTCAGCAAGCAGCTTCGTACGTTCCGCCTCGACCGTCGAAACGTCGGAGGCAGGAATGTAGTAATCGCGATTGTAGTTGAAGGTATGGGCGATGGAGACCGCGATGATGGCGAGCATGGACAGAGCCGCCAGCCACCAGATGTGCCACACCAATGCAAAGCCAAGCACGACGCTGATGGCGCTGATGATTACGCCCGCACCGGTGTTCTTCGGCATATGGATCGGGATGAAGCCTTCCTTGGGACGGTCGTAACCGCGCTTCTTCATGTCCGCCCAGGCGTCGACATCATGCACAACCGGCGTGAAAGCGAAGTTGTAGGCAGGCGGAGGCGACGAGGTCGACCACTCCAGCGTACGCCCATGATAGGGATCGCCTGTCACGTCACGGAGCTGATCGCGCTTCAAGAAGCTGACGATGAGCTGGATGACGAAGGAAGCGATGCCAAGCGCGATCAGGAAGGCGCCGAAGGCTGCGATCAGGAACCAGATCTGGAGCGAATTGTCTTCGAACTGGCTGATACGGCGGGTCACACCCATCAGGCCGAGAATGTAGAGCGGCATGAAGGCGAAGTAGAAGCCGATGAACCAGAACCAGAAGGACAGTTTGCCCCAGAACGGATCCAGGCGGTAGCCGAACGCCTTCGGGAACCAGTAAACGATACCCGCAAGCACACCGAACACCACGCCACCGATGATGGTGTTGTGGAAGTGGGCGATGAGGAACAGCGAGTTGTGGAGCACGAAGTCCGCCGGCGGAACAGCGAGAAGAACGCCGGTCATGCCGCCGATGACGAAGGTGATCATGAAACCGATCGTCCACAGCATCGGAACGTCGAACTTGATGCGGCCCTTGTACATGGTGAAGAGCCAGTTGAAGATCTTCGCACCGGTCGGGATCGATATGATCATCGTGGTGATGCCGAAGAAAGCGTTGACGCTTGCGCCGGAACCCATGGTGAAGAAGTGGTGCAGCCAAACGATGTAGGCGAGGATGGTGATGACACCCGTCGCATAGACCATCGAGGCATAACCGAAAAGACGCTTGTTGGAGAAGGTCGAGACGATTTCCGAGAAGACGCCGAAGGCCGGCAGCACCAGGATGTAAACTTCGGGATGGCCCCAGATCCAGATGAGGTTGACATACATCATCGGGTTGCCGCCGAGATCGTTGGTGAAGAAATTCGTGCCAACGTAACGGTCAAGGGTCAGAAGGGCGAGCGTGCCGGTCAGGATCGGGAAGGATGCCACGATCAGGATGTTCGAACACAGCGACGTCCAGACGAAGATCGGCAGGCGCATCATGGTCATGCCAGGTGCGCGCATCTTGATGATCGTGACGATCAGGTTGATACCAGAGAGCGTCGTGCCCACACCGGCGATCTGCAGACCCCAGATGTAATAATCCACACCCACGCCCGGACTTCCATCAATGCCGGAAAGCGGCGGATAGGCAAGCCAGCCAGTCTGCGCATATTCACCGATGAACAGCGAGATCATGGTGATGACGGCGCCGGCCGTGGTCATCCAGAACGAGAAGTTGTTGAGGAAGGGGAACGAAACGTCGCGGGCGCCGATTTGCAGCGGCACGACGAAGTTCATGAGACCGGTGATCATCGGCATGGCCATGAAGAAGATCATGATGACGCCATGGGCCGTGAAAATCTGGTCGTAATGGTGCGGCGGAAGATAGCCTTCCGATCCGCCGGAGGCGATCGCCTGCTGGACGCGCATCATGATGGCATCTGCGAAACCGCGCAACAGCATGACCAGCGCCAGAATGATGTACATGATACCGATCTTCTTGTGATCGATGCTCGTGAACCATTCGTTCCAGAGATAACCCCATAGGCGGAAATAGGTAAGCGCGCCGACGACGGCGATGCCGCCCAGAGCCACGGCCGCGAAGGTCGCGACAAGAATGGGCTCGTGAAGCGGGATGGACTCCCATGTCAGCTTCCCGAACAGGAACGACGTTTGATCGGAATTGACGATCATTTTAGCCTCTTGCGATTCGAAAACGTAAATTCGGCGCGGACAGGCCGCGCCGCAGAATGCCGGGACGTATCGTCAGCCAGCGACTTGTTTCTTTTCCGGCAGCGCCGCAGGCTCGAAAGTCTGACCTTCGATCGCAGCCGGAGTGGATTGGGGGCCGCTGGCGACGCCGTAAGGCGCAAGCGGTGTACAGACGACGGAGTTCAGCGCCTTGGCGATGTCGATGCCTTCCTTGCCGCCGCCGCCATTGGCGTCGATATGCATCATGTCGCGCATGCAGAGCTTGTTCGGCTCAACGCAGCGGTTGAGGATGGCGCTGTAGAGCTCCGGATCGACCGAAGCGAAATATTGCACCGGCTCACGCTCGGAAGGCTTGGCGAATTCCAGATATTCCTGCCGGCCAAAGCCCTTGCCGCCTTCCTTCGCCTTCGCAACCCACTGGTCGAAGCCCTGCTGACTCAGACCATGGAACTTGAATCGCATATGGGAGAAGCCCGGGCCGGAGAAGTTGGCCGAGAAGCCGTCGTAGACGCCTTCCTTGTTGATGACCGCATGCAGCTTGGTCTGCATGCCGCCCATGGCATAGATCTGGCCCGCAAGCGCTGGAACGAAGAAGGAGTTCATCGCGGTCGTACCGGTGATCTTGAAATTGATCGGAACATCAACCGGAGCGGCGAATTCATTGACGCTGCCAATGCCGAGTTCGGGATAGAAGAACAGCCACTTCCAGTCCATGGCCACCACTTCGACGGTGATCGGCTTGGTCTCGGCGGTTACCTGGCGGGTCTCGTCGATACGCTCCAGCGGGCGATAGGGGTCGAGACGGTGGGTGGAAATCCAGGTCACGGTGCCGAGCATCAGGATGATGGCGACCGGAGCCGACCAGATAACCATTTCAAGGCGCGTGGAGTGGTGCCACTCGGGATCGTAGTCTTCGGCTTTCCCCGATTCGCGATACTTCCATGCGAAGAACAGTGTCAGGGCAATGACCGGGACGATGATGAGCAGCATCAGAACCGTGGACGTGATGATAAGGTCGCGCTGCTGGATGGCGACGTCGCCCGAAGGGTTCATCACCACGAGGTTACAGCCGCTGAGCAGCAGCAGAGCCGGGATTGCCAGAAGGGCGGATAGGATTTTTTTGATCGTGCGCACGTTCTTTGAACTCGTACAGTTTGGATTATGCCGCGAATAATTGCCGAACATCATTTTTCAAATGAGGTATATTGTCGCGGTGCAGCGAAACCTTCGCGATGCACCATGTCTCGGGCAGAGCTGCGTTTGAAGGCGGAGCGCGTGCATTATCGCATGGTCGACCGACTGGGCAACCCTTTATTGCCAAACTTCAATTGACGTTACGTAGGGTGCGTGTGACAATCCGTCGCATCGTAACGCAACGGAAGAGGAGCCGGCGCGTTACAGGAAATGGTTCGTCCATGACGCAGGAGGGATATTATGAGTTATACGAATGCTGCTCCATCCTTTGGGCAGGCGCCGGAAGCGAACGGACATGGGGCCGGTCCCGTCAAGGTCGATCCGGATCGCATTACGATTGCAGTCATTCTCGCGAGAATGACGGAGTTTTTCGACTTTTTCATCTATGCCATCGCCTCCGCGCTCGTTTTCCCGCATGTCTTCTTTTCTTTCGTCGATCCGCTGACGGCCACGCTCTATTCCTTCGCGGTTTTCTCATTGGCCTTTATCGCAAGGCCGATCGGCTCGCTGATCTTCCTCCAGATCGACCGAAAATTCGGGCGCGCCGTGAAGCTGATGGCCGCCCTCTTCACGCTCTGTGGTTCCACCATGGCGATCAGCTTTCTTCCGTCCTATGCGGAAGCAGGCGTGCTTGCTCCCTGTCTTCTGGCGGTATTCCGCATCGGCCAGGGTCTTGGCCTTGGCGGCGCTTGGGACGGTCTAGTCTCGCTGCTCGCCATGAATGCGCCGCCGAAGCAGCGCGGCTGGTACGCCATGATGCCGCAGATCGGTGCGGCCATGGGCTTTGGCCTCGCCAGCGCCTTCTTCATCGTCTTCGTCACGCAGCTTTCCAATGCGGAATTCCTCGCCTGGGGCTGGCGTTTCCCCTTCTTCGTGGCGCTGGCGCTCAATGTTCTCGCACTGTTTGCCCGTCTTCGCATGATCGTGACGCCGGAATTCCAGGCCATGCTGGAGCAGCATGAGCTGGAACCGCGCCCGATGTTCAAGATGCTGCGTTCGCAGTTTCCGGTGGTCGCCACCGGTGCCTTCGTGCCGCTGGCGAGCTTTGCGCTCTTCCATCTCGTCACGGTCTTTCCGCTGAGCTGGGTTTCGCTCAACACCAGCCAGCGTGTCTCGGACTTCCTGTTCGTGCAATTCGTCAGCGCCATCATCGCCGGCGGCATGATCGTGGTTTCAGGCATACTGGCCGACAGGATCGGCCGGCGGAAGCTTCTGGCTGTCGCGGCGGTGCTGATCGGCCTCTTCAGCCTCGTGGCCCCCGTTCTCCTGAGTTCGGGCGATATCGGTCGCTATCTGTTCGTGCTGATCGGCTTCTCGTTGCTTGGCCTGTCCTTCGGTCAGGCGGGCGGCGCACTCGCCTCCCGCTTCAGTCGCGAGTACCGTTATACCGGCGCATCGCTCACCTCGGATATTTCCTGGCTGATCGGGGCCGGTTTCGCACCGCTGGTCGCACTCGGATTTTCGTCCAAATTCGGCCTTTTCGCGGTTGGCATCTATCTGATGTCGGGCGCTCTTTGTACCCTGATTGCCCTCTGGTTCAGCCGTACGCTGGATATGCCGTCGGAGTGATTTCGGCAATTTAAAAATCCCTGCAGCCATCGCGCCGCGGAATCCTGTCGGATTTCGCGGCGTTTTTGTTTTTTTATTGCGCAAGGCCGATTTTAATCTTGACTCGGTCGATCATGAAATATTATGTAAGTACTACTGACATAATTGAGTGTGTCTCATCGCCGGAAAGCCGGCCATCAGGGAACGCGATGCGAACGACGACGATCATTATTTGCGAAAAAGCGGCCAGTGCCGCCACGCCGTTTGACGGCCGCAAAACGACCGTTCGCGCCATTAAACGCCGATAAGCAGAAAAGAAGAGGAGCAGCCAGGTCGCCTGCGGCTCCGCCCGCAGAGTGCCGGTTGCCGCGCCGGATTTCGGGAAAAGAGGGTGATGCCGCGCGAAATGCGCAATGAGAGGAGAGTGCCTTGAGTGTGACGGAGCAAAAATTCGGCCTTTACGATGCCGCTTTTGAAAAAAGCAGCTGTGGCGTCGGTTTCATCACCCGCAAGGACGGCGTGCAGACGCATGATGTGCTCAAGCGCGGTCACGAGGCGCTCTGTGCCGTGCCGCATCGCGGCGGCATGTCGGCGGAAGGTGTCGGTGACGGTGCCGGCGTTTCGCTTGATCTCTCACTCTCCTTTTTCCAGAAGCTGACGGGGAACGACGCCTTGCAGACTGGCCGGTTCGGCGTCGGCAATTTTTTCCTGCCGCAGAACCCCGCATTCCACGATCAGGCGGTTGGCATTATCGGCAGCGCGCTGCAGGAGCAGGGGTTTTCGATCCTCATCGTCCGTGACGTGCCGGTGAATGACGCGGCCATCCGCCCCGCTGCCATCCCTTACCAGTTGCCGATCCGGCAATGGGTCTTTTCGTCGCCAGTGGAATGCGCAACTCTCGTCGAATTCGACTGGCGCATCCACAAGGCGCTGCTTGCCATCGAAGCACTTGCTTATACCGTGCCGGAACTCGCCGGCTTTTATCCGCTGTCGCTCAGCGCGCGTACGCAGGTGCTCAAAGGGCGTCTGAACTCGCACGAGGTCATGCCCTATTTCTGCGACCTCACCGATCCGCGCCATGAAGTGCATACGATGTATTTCCACACGCGGTTTTCAACCAATACCGATCCACACCCCTCCATGGCGCAGCCTTTCCGCCTGATGGCGCATAATGGTGAGCTCAACACCGACAAGAAGAACCGGTTGTCGGAAGCGGCCGTGGCGCTGGCGAAGAATGCCAGCATCGTCAGGCCCAAGGGCCAGTCGGACAGCTGCCGGCTGGACCAGACCTTGCAGGCGCGGGTGATGGAGGATGGTCTCGACCTCGTCACCGCCGTGGTCTCGATGATGCCGCCGGCATGGGAAAACGACGACACCCTGTCGCCCGGCGTCAAGGCGATGCTGGAATATTTCTCGCTCTATGAGGAGAAGAATGACGGCCCGGCCGCGCTGATTTTCGGCGACGGCACCATCATCGGTGCCCGGCTCGACCGCCTCGGCCTGCGCCCGCTGCGCACCGTCGAGACGGAGGATTATCTCTGTGTCATGTCGGAGGCGGGGCAGATCGCCTTTCCGGCCGAAAGCGTCATCCGTCGCGGCCGCATCGAGGCGGGCGGCATGCTTTATTACGATCACGCCGAACGTCGCGCCTTTTCCACCGTCGAGGCGTTGGAGCTTCTGGCAGCGCGGAGGGACTATCCGGCGCTGCTGTCCGAATCCCGGGTAATGCTTGATGATTTACCAGAAGTGTCCGCCGAAAAGCAGGGCTCGCCGCTTCGTTACAATGGCGATCTGGAACGGCATCAGCGCTACGTCGCCTATTCGCACAATCAGGAAAGCTTCAAGTTCCTGATGGACCCGATGCTGGCGTCGGGCGCGGAAAAAATCTCGGCCATGGGTTATGGCAACGCCATCAACGCGCTCTCCGATCAGGAAGGCGGGGTTGCCAAATATTTCTCGCAACGTTTTGCGCAGGTCACCAACCCGCCGCTCGACAGCATTCGCGAGGCTGACGGCATGACGCTGCGCGTCGCTCTTGGTGCAAAGCCGAACAGCGGCGCGAAGAAGGCTCGCCAGATCGTCGTGCGCTCGCCGATCCTGACCCACCTCGATATGCTGCGCATTCGTGAACAGCCCGAGACGCCGGTTCGCCGTTTCGAGATGCTCTATACGCCAGTCCTCGATGTCGCGGATGCCAACGAAGCGGCCTTGCGGCAGGCGATCGACGGTCTCTGCGACGAGGTCGTGGCTTTCGCGGCGCAGGAAGGCGGGATTGCCGTCATCACCGATCGGCATGTCTCGGCAGGCCGCGCGGCTTTGCCTATGATCATGGTCGTCTCCGCCATCAATCAGCGACTGATCGAGGAAGGTCTGCGGCTGCGTGTTTCGCTGATCGTTGAAAGCGGGCAGTTTTCCTCTTCGCATCACATTGCGGCGAGCCTCGGCTTCGGCGCTTCGGCCGTCTATCCGCTCGGCGTGCAATTCCGCGCCGAGGAGAAATTCGGTGCTGATGCCGACAAGGCCTTCAAGCGCTTCGCCAAGGCGGCCGAAAAGTCGCTGATGAAGACCATGGGCAAGGTCGGGCTGTGTACGGCGGAAAGCTATATTGGCGGCGAGTTCTTCGAGCCGAACTTCCTCGATACCGACGACGTGGTGCTGAAGCGTTATTTCCCGAATGTGAAGACGCCGGTCGGCGGCGTCAATTTCGCCGTCATTGCGCAGGCGGTGGCTGACTGGCACCGGAAGGCGCTGTCCGTGAAGGGTGAAAATGACATTCCCCTGCTCGGTCTTTTCAAGGAGCGCGCCGAAGGGGCCGGCCATTCCTATGGCACGACGGCCGTGCGCGGCTTCGTGGACATGACGGAGGAAAAGATCGGTTTCGACAAGGGAACCGATAATGAAGAGGCGCTACGCCTCCTGCCGCTCAACCGGCTGGAGGATGCCTTCGGTCTCAACGATGCGGCCTATTATCACAATAGCTTCGACCGGCTGACCCCGGAGGCGATCGACGCCTTCGAGGTAACGCCCGGCTATCGCGCCTTCGCCCGCATGATGGCGGAAGAAAGGTCGCGCCGTCCTGCTGCCCTGCGCGATGTTCTGGAGTTGCCGGCCGATGTGACATTCGCCGGTTCGGCAGAAGAGTTCCGTCGGGAAATGGGTCGCTTTTCCCGGCATGGCAATAACAGCTTCATGGTGCGCGGATTGCTTTGCGAGAGCGCGGGAGACGGTGCGTTCCGGCTACAATTGACCGGCTCGCACGGTCATGAACTTGCCCGGCTTGCCGCACTCGGCCAGTCATTGCTCGACCGCTTCGGAACGGATATCCCCGGCCATTGGCTGGAAGGCGGCGCGCTGCTGGTTCAGGCAAAGGGCGAGGCATTCACCTACCTGTCTCTCATCCGTACCGCGCCGGCAGGCATTCCGCTTGATGCCGTGCAGAAGGCCAGCGAGATCACCAAGACCCTAGCATCGGGCGCCATGAGCCATGGCGCGCTGGTCGCTGCCGCCCATGAGGCGGTGGCGCATGGCACCAACATGGTCGGCGGCATGTCCAATTCGGGTGAGGGCGGCGAGCATATTTCCCGTTACGGCACCATCCGCGCCTCGCGCATCAAGCAGTTCGCCTCCGGCCGTTTCGGCGTCTGGGCCGGTTATCTTGCCGATCCGATGCTGGAGGAAATCGAGATCAAGATCGGCCAGGGTGCAAAGCCAGGCGAGGGCGGGCAATTACCGTCTCCCAAGGTGACGGTCGAAATTGCCGCCGCGCGCGGCGGCACGCCGGGCGTCGAGCTTGTCTCGCCGCCACCGCATCACGACACTTATTCGATCGAGGATTTGGCCCAGCTCATCCATGACGCAAAGGCGGCGCGTGTGCGCGTCATCGTCAAGCTCGTCTCTTCGGAAGGCATCGGCACGATTGCGGTCGGCGTCGCCAAGGCCGGAGCAGATGTCATCAACGTCGCCGGCAATACCGGCGGCACGGGTGCAGCCGCCGTGACCAGCCTCAAATATACCGGCCGTGCGGCGGAAATCGGCATTGCCGAGGTGCATCAGGCGCTTTGCGCCACCGGCCTGCGCGCCAAGGTGCTGCTGCGTTGCTCCGGTGCGCACCAGACGGCGAGCGACGTGGTGAAATCAGCACTTCTCGGCGGTGACAGTTTCGAGTTCGGCACCACGGCGCTGATGATGCTGAAATGCGTGATGGCGAAGAACTGCAACATCAAGTGCCCAGCGGGTCTCACTACCAATCAGGAAGCTTTCAACGGTGATCCGCGCGCGCTGGCGCAATATCTCATGAACATCGCCCATGAGACCCGCGAGATCCTGGCAGCACTCGGGCTGCGCTCGCTGCGCGAAGCACGGGGCCGTTCCGATCTTCTTCACCTTCTCGATCATCCGGCCAGCGTCGGCCAGCTTGACCTCCGGGCGATGCTTGCCGTGGTCGAGGAAGTGAAGATCGACAACCCCGTCTATATGGAAAAGGACTTCGCGCTGGACGATGCCTTCATCGAACTCGTCCGCTCGGCACTGATCGACAGCAGACGGGAAAACATCGAGCTTGGCGGCAATCGTTTCCTCAACAATTGCAACAAGAGCGTCGGCGGCCAGCTCGCCGTCGATATCGAGCGCATGCTGAACCACGAGCTTTCCGACGAAGAGGCGGATGCGCTGCCGGCAGTGAAGCAGGACAGCCGTGGCCGCCGGTTCCTCGAGGCTGGGTCGGTGCGCATCGATACTTCAGGGTCGGCCGGGCAGTCCTTCGGCGCTTTCTGCAATGACGGCATGGTCATGGTCCATACCGGCACCTGCAATGACGGCGTTGGCAAAAGCGCCTGCGGGGGCACCATCGTCGTACGCTCTCCGGGCGGCGGTTCGCAAGAGGCTGGCGGCAATGTGCTGGTCGGCAATTTCGCGCTGTTCGGCGCCACTGGCGGCCGCACTTTCGTCGAGGGTCAGGCGGGCGACCGTTTCGCGGTGCGTAACTCCGGCGCGACCGCCGTGGTCGAAGGCGTGGGCGATTTCGCCTGCGAATACATGACCAACGGTGCCGTTCTCAACCTTGGCAGTTTCGGCAAGGGTTTCGGCAACGGCATGAGCGGCGGTTTCGTCTATCAGTATGATCCCTATGGCGATCTGCCGAAGAAGGTCAGCCACGATTCCATCCTGCTCGGTTCGATCACCGGTGAGGACGAACAGGCCGCGATCCACAATCAGGCCGTCCACCAGCTTTTGACCTGGCATGTCGCGGAGACCGGCTCGGCCAAGGCCGCATGGCTTCTGGAAAACTGGGAGAGCGAACAGCACAATTTCGTCTATGGCATGCCGCGCGCCCTGCTGCTTTATCAGGACAGCGATGAAATTCTGAAGGCGAAGCCCCGCAAGGAGCTGCTGGAGGAACTGGCATCTGCGCTTGCCGCCCATCAGGTGCGGAAGTTCAAGCTCGCTTACCGCGATCGTAAGGCCGTTTTGAACGGAACCGTACCGGGTTATGGCGAGACGGACACGGAGGACATGTATGCGCTTCTCAACAACTACACGGTGTTGAGCATGGCGCAGGCAATCGCCCTGCAGCGGCTGCCGATGGCGGCGGGCCCTTCCGATCCCGCAATCGAAAAAGCCGTACGCAATCTCATCCTCACGGAAGACTACGCATTGATGCAGCGTTTGCTGAAATACGCCCGCGAGGCGCTCTCCGATCATAGCGATGAACAGCTTGCGGTGATGATCGCCGCCAAGCGTCTCGACGACTACAAGCAGGCGCTGGCGCGCCGCAACATCTGGTCGGTGGACAGCCCCGGCACCTATGGCTGGATCATTCAGCAGAACCGGAAAAACATCGAGAGGATCGGCCGTCTGCCGGGCTTCGAGGAGCTTTTCGCGGTGCGTGCCATTCCAGATCTCGCCACCGCATCCAGCCACAGGGCAGCATGATGAAGATACCTTATATTCCCGAAGACGCGCCCTTCAATGGTGATCAGCGCGCATGGCTTTCCGGTTTTCTGGCCGGGCTCCATTCCCGCGCCGCCATAGGTATGGAGACTTCTGTTGCCGCCGCCGCCCCAAAGGCGGCGGCCAGTGTGCTGAATATTCTCTTCGGCACACAGACCGGCAATGCCGAGGCCTTAGCCATGGATATCGCCGCCGCCGCCCGTGCGCAGGGCATGCGGCCGGTGGTGGCTGCGCTGGATGATGTCTCGATGGACGGTCTCGGTGCCATGAAGCGGGTCATCGTCGTCACCTCGACTTACGGCGAAGGTGAAATGCCTGACAATGCCCAGCTTTTCTGGGAAGCACTTTCCACCGACGCCGCGCCGCGTCTGGACGAGATGAATTTTGCCGTGCTTGCGCTTGGCGATACCGGTTATGACGGTTTCTGCCAGGCAGGCAAGCTCATCGATACGCGGTTCGAGCAACTTGGCGGCAAGCGGATGAAGACGCGTATCGACTGCGATATCGACTTCGAGGATGCGGCCGCCGCATGGATCGGCGAGACCCTGCCGCTTGCGCTTGCTGTCGACGGCGGCAATGCGGCAGCTGTCATGCCCGATGTCGCCGAACCTACTGTGCCGACAAAGCAGGGCTGGAACCGCAAGAATCCCTATTCGGCTGAGGTGAGCGTCAATCGCCGCCTGTCCGGTCCCGGATCGTCCAAGGAGATTCGTCACTACGAATTCGGTCTCGGCGAAAGCGGGCTCGACTATGAAGCGGGTGATGCTCTTGGCGTCGTGCCCCTGAACGATCCGAGACTGGCGGGCGCGCTGCTGGAACACTTCGGAGCGGCCGCGGACAGCCAAATCAGCGGGCTGGACCGGCCCGTTGGTGATGCGCTTCTCAACATGTTCGAGATATCGACTCCCTCGCGCGAACTCGTCGCCGAAATCGGCAAGCGTGCGGGGCATGAGGAACTCAGCCACATCATCGCAAACGGAGACAAGGAGCAGATGGCCGCCTTTCTCTGGGGCAAGGATATTCTCGACCTCATCAATCTCGGCGGAAAGCCGCTATTTGATGTCGCTGAATTCGTGACATTGCTGAAGCCGCTGCAGCACCGGGCTTATTCCATATCCTCCAGCCCTCTGGTTGCGAAAGACAGCGTACATCTGACGATTGCCAGCGTTCGTTATCGCGCCGAGGGCCGTGAGCGCGGCGGCGTGTGCTCCACCTATCTGGCCGACCGGGTGGAGGCTGGACGGAATGCCGGAATTTTCGTCTCGCCGAACAAGTCATTCCGTGTGCCGCAGGACAATGATGCGCCTGTTATCATGGTGGGACCGGGAACGGGCATCGCGCCCTTCCGGGCATTTTTGCAGGAACGGCAGGCGCGCGGCGCCAAGGGCAAGAACTGGCTGTTTTTCGGTGATCAGCACCGGCAGTCGGACTTCATTTATGAAAACGAACTTGCCGACATGAGCCGCGACGGCGTGCTGACCCGTCTCGACCTCGCCTTTTCACGGGATCAGGCGGAGAAGATCTATGTCCAGACCCGCATGCGGCAGAACGGCAAGGCGCTCTATCAATGGCTTGAAGAGGGCGGTTATTTCTACGTCTGCGGTGATGCGACCCGCATGGCGAAAGATGTCGATGATGCCCTGCATAGTATCGTCAGCGATGAGGTCGGCATTTCTGCCGAAGCGGCAAGCGATTATGTGAACCGGCTGAAGCGCGAAAAACGCTATCTGCGCGATGTCTATTAGAGATTTCCTCTGGATGAAAGATACCGTCTGCGCCCAACTGCGTCAGCAATTGGTGCAGGTGGTCTCCGTATCGCGCTGCTTGAAAAAATAATCACGGCCGATGGTGATCGACTTTACCCCGGATGAGGAAATATCTGTCATGAACATCAGCAATTCATGCGGGATGGAAAGCTCGACATGGATGAGGAAGCTGTTTTCCGCGAGCAGCCGTGTGGGAACCGCGACCGCTGATCCTACCGCGTAGGGTCTCTGGTTTTTCTCATTCCAGGACCAGACAATTTTGGCCTGCTTCTGCGCGTCGATCTTGATGCCGCTGATCTTCAGTTGCAGACCCTTTGTGCTGTAGGGCGCAAAGACGGCGGATGCGACATCTTGCATGCCCGCAAGATAGGTTTTGTCGACGGAACCCGTCTTCGATATCAGGTCGTTGATAGTGGCGGCGGCACTGCTTGCGCGTTTGTAGGTATTATAGCCGATCGTCAACTCGAAAGAGGTCACATAAAGCGCGAGCAATATAGGGAAGAGGATCGCAAACTCCACCGCGCCCACGCCGCGCTTGTCTTTTGCAAAGCTTGAGGCGAGCGCCATCAGGCGTCGTTTGCACTTCGTCGCGACGGACACCATCCCTGCCATCATGAGCCCCCGCTTGTGATGTATTTCTCGTTCATGAAAGCACCGGTCGCGACAATGAGGAAATGCGAGGGCATCGACCCGTCGGCCGGTCGGATCTTGGTCAGATACGGCCGGATGATATCGGCGATCACACGCCAGCGATAATAGACGCGCAACATGTTGATGGTTTCCGGTCCACCCGGCTTGAAGCCGAATTGGGCCGTATCAAGATCGTAATATTCGCCAAAGGCTTTGAGCGGTATCTTGGTCGGAATATCCTTGAAGGCGGTGAAGGAGCGAAGATCGATATAGAGTTTCTGTTCCTTTTTGATCTCATCCGCCGAGCAGGTAATCATCACTGAAACTTCATTACAGAAACTCTTGCGAAAATCCTCTTTCGAAATCGAACTGCTTATCTGCCCGGTCCTCAGACGCCGGGCCATGTTTTCAGTGGCATTGACGACCACCTGTTCTGCCATCATGGCGATGAAGGTTTCGATGATCGCAAAAACAACAAGGAAATAGGGAATGGCGAGGATCGCAAATTCGATGGCTGCGGTCCCGTCGCGCGAGACTCCGAATTTTTCCAGCAATGGCTTCAGTCTGGCCAGTCGCATGAGGTGGTGTCTATCTCTAAGAATATGCGGCAAGCGCAACCGTTGAATTTGTTGCGGACCATAACCACCCGATGTTTAAATTCAGTTACTCCGATGAATTATACTTTAGTGAATTCCGAAATTGATACGACCCGCAATATAAAAGCCCGGCGCACGGCCGGGCTTTTGTCGAAATTGAAATGGGCGATTATTCCGCATCCGCTCTGGAGAGAACCTCCAGCGTCGGCGTGGAGGTGATGTTATAACCGCAGTCCACATAGTGGCACTCGCCGGTAACACCACGCGACAGACTGGACAGCAGGTAAAGTGCCGATCCGCCGATATCATCGATATCCGCCGTCCGCCGAAGCGGCGCGTTTTTCTGGTTCCATGCGTAGATCGCCCGCGCATCCGAGATGCCGGCGCCCGCCAGCGTGCGGACCGGACCGGCCGAGATGGCGTTGACGCGAATATCGCGCGGGCCGTAATCGGCGGCGAGATAGCGAACCGATGCCTCAAGGGCCGCCTTGGCGACGCCCATGACATTGTAGTTCGGAATGACGCGCTGTGAACCATTATAGGTCAGCGTCAGCATGGAGCCGCCGTTTGTCATCAGTTCGGCGGCGCGCTTGGCGATTTCCGTGAAGGAGAAACAGGAAATGACCATGGTGCGGCTGAAATTCTCCCGCGTCGTATCCGCATAGAGACCCTTCAGCTCGTTCTTGTCGGAAAAGCCGATGGCGTGCACGACGAAATCCAGTACACCCCATTTTTCGCGGATCGCCGCAAAAAGCGCGTCGACCGAGGCAACATCCTCGACATCGCACGGCACGATGAAATCGGAACCGAGTTCGGCGGCGAGCGGCTTCACACGCTTGCCGAGCGCCTCTCCCTGATAGGTGAAGGCGAGTTCCGCGCCCTGTGCCGCAAGCGCCTTGGAGATACCCCAGGCGATGGAGTGATTGTTTGCGACGCCCATGATGAGGCCGCGTTTACCCTGCATGATGCCGTTCATTGGCAATTATCCGTTATGACGCTGGAAGACGAGCGTGGCGTTGGTGCCGCCGAAGCCGAAGGAATTGGAAAGGATGGTGTCGATCTTGGCGTTGTCGATGCGGCTGCGAACGATCGGGACGCCTGCAAATTCCGGATCGAGCTCGGAAATATGCGCGCTTTCGCCGATGAAGCGTTCCTGCATCATCAACAGGCCGTAGATCGATTCCTGAACGCCGGCGGCACCCAGAGAATGGCCGGTGAGCGACTTGGTCGACTGGATATGCGGGATCCTGTCGCCGAAGACTTCCCGGATCGCGCCGATTTCCTTGCTGTCGCCAACCGGCGTCGAGGTGCCGTGGGTATTGATGTAGTCGATATCGCCCTTGACGGTGGAAAGCGCCTGCCGCATGCAGCGGATCGCGCCTTCGCCTGAGGGAGCCACCATGTCGTAACCGTCGGAGGTCGCGCCGTAACCGACGATTTCGGCATAAATCTTGGCGCCGCGCGCCTTTGCATGTTCCAGCTCTTCGAGAACCAGAACGCCCGCACCGCCGGCAATCACGAAACCGTCGCGATTGACGTCATAGGCGCGCGAGGCAACGTCCGGCGTCTCGTTATATTTGGACGACATGGCGCCCATGGCGTCGAAAAGGTTGGACATGGACCAGTCGAGATCCTCATGGCCGCCTGCGAACATCACGTCCTGCTTGCCCCACTGGATCATTTCAGCCGCGTTGCCGATACAATGCGCCGAGGTGGAGCAGGCCGACGAGATGGAATAGTTGACGCCGTGGATCTTGAACCAGGTGGCGAGCGTGGCCGAAGCGGTGGAGGACATGGCCTTCGGCACGGCGAAGGGGCCGATGCGCTTCGGGCTGTTGTTCTTCAGCGTGATATCGGCGGCTTCGACGATGGTACGGGTGGAAGGACCGCCCGAACCCATGATGATGCCGGTACGCTCATTACCGCTGATATCGCTCTCTTCGAGACCGGAATCGGCGATCGCCTGCTTCATGGCCACATGGTTCCACGCGCCGCCCTGCGACAGGAAGCGCATGGCGCGGCGGTCGACCAGATCGGTCGGGTCGAGAGACGGCTTGCCCCAGACCTGGCATTTGAAACCGTGTTCGGCAAAATCCGGCGAAAATGAAATGCCGGATTTGGCATTGCGCAGGGATGCGGTGACTTCAGCGGCATCACCGCCGATGGAAGAAACAATACCGAGGCCGGTGACAACAACTCGTCTCATGAAAGGGACCTTTTCTTAAGATTTCGGCTGGACGACCGAAGCCGCCCGGCGTTTGTCAGGACTATTCCGTCTGCCTCAGGCAGCCTTTTCCTTCGACAGGCCTACGCGCAGGTCCGTCGCCTGATAAATGGTTTCGCCGTCCGCCTTCAGCCAGCCGTCGGCGGTGCCGAGCACCAGACGGCCGCGCATCACGCGCTTGAAATCAATACCATATTGAAGGAGCTTCGTGTGAGGGCGAACCATGCCCTTGAATTTCACTTCGCCGGTGGAAAGCGCCATGCCGCGGCCTTCTTCGCCCAGCCAGCCAAGGAAGAAACCCGTCAGCTGCCACATGCCGTCAAGGCCGAGGCACCCCGGCATGATCGGGTTGCCCTGGAAGTGGCAGGGGAAATACCAGTCGTCGGGGCTGACATCATATTCGGCACGGATGAAACCCTTGTCGAAGGCGCCGCCGGTTTCGGAAATTTCAGTAATGCGATGGACCATGAGCATGGGGGGCAATGGGAGCTGTGCATTTCCCGGGCCGAACAATTCGCCGCGACCGCAGGACAGGATCTCCTCATAATTGTAACTTGATTGCCTCGTTGCCATACCGCTTTCACTTCCCCAGTTACTGGTGTTGATCGACTTCACTAGAGCAAGTTAGGTTCAAAATGAAGCGCTGCAAGGGCAGAGGCCGCTCGGGCGTCATTCTTTGTCTTCGAACCTTCTTTGCAGAAGTCATTACCTCAATATGCCGTCCGCATACAGGAACCATCCGGCTGGAACCAGAGGAAATTTGCAAGAATGGCCGGTTTGCCGCCATTTGCCGCGCCTGACGGCGCTGAAACTATTGAAAGCGCTCGCTGCAAAAGATATATGCTAATGCAATTGATGAGTTTTACTCCTGTGCTCGGAATGGGATTGCATGGCATTTGACGCCACATTGGATATCGGAACAAGGCTGCGGCGCTCGGGGCTGCGCCCCACGCGACAGCGTGTGGCTTTGGGCGATCTTCTCTTCGCAAAGGGTGATCGCCACCTGACGGTCGAGGAACTGCATGATGAGGCGGTCACCGCCGGCGTGCCCGTTTCTCTCGCCACGGTCTACAATACGCTGCACCAGTTCACCGAAGCCGGTCTCATCCGCGTTCTCGCTGTGGAAGGCGCCCGTACCTATTTCGACACCAACGTTTCGGATCACCACCACTTCTTCGTGGAGGGCGAGAACGAGGTTCTCGATATTCCCGTCAATAACCTCCAGATCGACAATCTGCCGGAAGCACCCGAAGGCATGGAAATCGCCCATGTGGACGTGGTCATCCGCCTTCGCCGCAAGCGTGGCTGAAGCCCTTTGTCCGATAACGGATGTGAAAATGGCGCCCATGGGCGCCATTTCTGTTTTCACCGGTCGTTTTATGTCACTTCATGACATCTTCTGGCCGCCTGCCTGGCTTGGCCTTGTAGGGCGGGAAAGTCCAGCCGAAGATCAGCGCTCCGGACCGGATGCCAAATGCCGTCAGAAAACCCGCCGCTGATGCGGCATAAAGCGGTGCGCCGAAAAAATAGACGACAATGAAGGTGGAGGAGCCCAAAAGCGCGCAGGTGATATAGATCTCCGGCCGCAGGAGCACGGAAGGTTCCCCGGCGAGAATATCGCGCAGTACACCACCGAATGTCGCCGTCAGAATGCCGGTGACGATGGCGACGGTTGCGGAGCCGCTGGCGGCAAGACCCTTGGCTGCTCCCATGACGCAATAGGCGGACAGGCCGAGCGCATCGAGCCAGATCAGCACCCGGTAACGGGATTCGAAAAGATGGGCGGTGAAGAACAGCAGCACCGCGACCGAGACGCAGACGAGAATATAGGTGGGGTTTATCACCCAGAACACCGGCGTCCTGCCCAGTACGAGATCACGCACCGTGCCGCCGCCAATGCCGGTCGCGGCTGCGAAAAACAGGAAGCCGATCAGGTCGAGCTGCTTGCGCGAGGCGGCGAGCGCGCCGGTTGCGGCAAAGACGGCGACGCCGGCATAATCGAGAAAACCTAGAAGCGTCATGAAAAGGTTCCCCCCGGAAACACGGGCTGCGAACACGTCAGTGTCGCGCAAGCACTAAACTCTAGGCTGGCCGCCCGGATGATCGCAACATCCATAACCGAAACGGATGCAAAGGAAAATGCCGTGCGAATCGCTCTCGTTGCCGCGCTTCAGGTGCTGGTTCTCTTGATGTTTCCGGTGACACTCTCGGCGCAGCAGCAGCTGGTGAGTGATCCCGAGATTTATGAAAAGGACCATTTCCGCAACGAGTGCAAGGTGGCGGCGTTCGGCGACGATTTCGTCACGCGGCTGGATATCAACAATGACGGGCTGATGGATGCCGTCGTCAATCATGGCGTTCTCGATTGCGATGGCGAAAAAGGCCGTGCCTGCGACGAAGAGGGATGCCCCTATAATTTCTACGTCCAGGTGAAAGAGGGCGGTTATCTGATGATCGCTACCGCCCGGATTTACGGTTATGATTTCATCAAGCGTTTCGGCAACATGGTTTTCGTGCTGAAGATGCACCCGCGTTATTGCGAGCGGACCGACAAGGAGCCCTGCCTGATGACGGTGCGGGTGCGCGGCACGAAATTCGTCACCATCTCGCGAAAGTGACGGCGACGATTGTCATGGCGTAATCCGCCGTATTTTGACCCTTTGATTGTAGCGCTGCCGAAGCGAGCGCGGAATGATGAAGGTGGCGATGGCGACGGCGAAAACCGTGGCCGCAACCACCCACAGGGCATTGGACTGCAGCGTGGCGCCCAGAATGGCGCCGCAGATCGCGCCGCTGATCATCCCGAGCCAGGGCACGATCTGAATGCCCCAGTCTAGGCTCCGTTCGCCCAGAAGAAAACGGCCAATGCCGCGGCCGAAGCGGGAAAGAGCGCCTGTCACATAGGTAAGCCCGATCGGTAGTCCCTCTATATGTTCGACGGCGGCGTTGACCATTCCCATGGCGAAAACGACGAGATAAAATTGCGCGAGAGCGGAAGCCTCGCCGCCGAGCAGCGCGGCAATGACCACCAGCGATCCCACCGCCATCAGGACGGCAAAGATGCGCCGGTCGAACTTATGCGCCACCACGATGCCGCCGGCATTGCCCGCCACGAAGGCGATGATCGCGAAAAGCAGTTTTGCGGCATGGGAATAGAGGCCCGCCTCCATCGAGACTGCGGCGCGGGTGGTGTTGCCGGTCATGAAGGACACGAAGTCGCCTGAAATATGCAGGCCCACCGCATCCGTCATGCCGGCGATGAAGGAAATGGCGGCAACCAGCGCAATTCCGGTTCCGGTTCGCCTTGCCCTGATGATACTGCGACGTCTTTGTCTGGTCATGGTAAGAGCTCGATATGGAAAAACAGCATGCCCGTGCAGAGGGCCGTGTTATCCTATGTCTAGAATGCCGGGCGGTGCGTTTGCAATCGTTCTGGAGGCGCTCGGAAGCTTCTATTTTGTCTAGACAAATATAAAATCCCTGCCTACCATGCCTCAAATAAAGCGAAAAACAACATCGCACAAAAATAAATCAAAAGGGGTTCAGATCATGAAAAAAACGTGGGTTCTCGCCGCCATTGCAGCGCTCGTCTCATCCGCTTCAGCCTATGCCGAGACGTCGGTAACGATCGGCATGTCCGGCTGGACTGGTTTTGCGCCGCTGACGCTTGCCAAGCAGGCCGGCATTTTCGAAAAGAATGGCCTGAAGGTCGATATCAAGAAGATACCGCAGGCCAGCCGGCATCTGGCCCTTGCTTCTGGTGATATCCAGTGTGCCGCCACCACGGTGGAGACATGGATCGCGTGGAATGCCAATGGTGTGAAATCCACGCAGATTTTCCAGATGGACAAGTCTCACGGCGCCGATGGCATTGCGGTGCGCAGCGATGTCTCGAAGATCACGGATCTCAAGGGCAAGACGGTTGCAGCGTCTGCGCCGGGCACGTCCCCTTATTTCTTCCTTGCCTGGATTCTCAAGGAGAATGGTCTGACGCTCAAAGACGTTAAAGTCGTCAACCTTGAGCCGGGACCGGCCGCGCAGGCATTTGTCGCCGGTCAGAACGATGCAGCCATGACCTATGAGCCCTATCTCTCCACAGTGCGCGCCGCGCCCGACAAGGGCAAAATCCTTGCGACGACGCTGGATTACCCCGCCGTCATGGATACGTTCGGCTGCACGCCGGATTTCCTGAAGGCCAATCCGCAGGCGGCGAAAGCCCTGGCGGACAGCTATTTCCAGGCTCTCGACCTCATCAAGTCCGACCCCGAAAAGTCCTATGAGACGATGGGAGCGGATGTGAAGCAGGCGGGCGAGGCCTTTGCCGCATCGGCAAAATTCCTCGAATGGCAGGACAAGGCCGCCAACCAGAAATTTTTCGAGGGTGAATTTAAGACCTTCTCTGAAAAATCGGCCGATCTGCTGCTGGAAATCGGCGTGATAAAGTCGAAACCCGATCTTTCGACACTCGCGGATACCTCCTTCATCAAGTGACAGAAAAAGGCGGCCGCATTCCCTGCGGGGAATATTGCGGCCAAAGATAAGTGAGAGCGTCGATTGTGTGTCACGAAAGGCGCAGGGCGTTCTGATGGCGCGGCGAAAGTGCCGCGCCGGTTTTCCGGACAGGCGACAGATGCAACCTCTTCAACCCATCAGGAACAGCACGAGAATTTTTCTCGGCATCCTGTTTTTCGTGCTGTTTTTCTCCGCCTGGGGCTTTGCCACGCTGGGCGGCTTCGTGTCGCCAACCTTTCTGGCCGACCCCATTACCATGCTGAAGGACGGCATCTATCTTCTGACCGATCAGGGGTTTGCCAGCGATATCGGCATGACGATCTGGCGCGTGGTGGGTGGTTTCGTGCTGGCGTCGCTCATCGCCGTGCCGGTTGGCATCGCCATGGGAGCTTATAAGCCCATCGAGGCGCTGCTTGAACCCTTCGTCTCCTTCGCGCGCTATCTGCCGGCTTCCGCCTTCGTGCCGCTCCTCATTCTCTGGGCCGGTATCGGCGAGATGCAGAAGCTGCTGGTGATTTTCATCGGTGCAGTGTTCCAGATCATCCTGATGGTGGCCGTGGCTGTCGCCGGCACGCGACGGGATCTGGTGGAGGCAGCCTATACGCTGGGCGCGAAGGACCGGGGCGTGGTGCGTCGTGTCCTCATTCCCGCCAATGCGCCCGATATTGCCGAAATCCTCCGCCTCGTCCTTGGCTGGGCCTGGACCTATGTCATCGTGGCGGAACTGATCGGCGCCTCCTCGGGCATCGGTTATATGATCATCAACAGCCAAGCGCTGATGGCGACCGGCCAGATCATCTTCGGCATCATCGTCATCGGCATTATCGGCCTTATTTCGGATTTTGCATTCAAATCGCTGAACCGGAAGCTTTTCGCCTGGAGGCTTGCCTGATGAGCGAACTCGTTATCAAGGGCGTCAGCCGCACCTTTCCCGGCGTTCAGGGCGGGCAGCCGACGCTGGCCTTGCAGCCGACTGATCTGGATATTCCCCGCAATGATTTCGTGACCGTTCTCGGCCCGTCGGGATGCGGGAAATCAACCCTGCTGCGCATCATCGCCGGTCTCGACCGTCCGACGACGGGCGAGGTATTGTTGTCGGGCAAGGCGGTGACGGGCCCGGGGGCGGATCGCGGCATGGTGTTCCAGTCCTACACGCTGTTTCCCTGGCTGACGATCCGCGAAAACGTTGCTTTCGGCCTTCGCGAGCGCGGCGTGGCCGAGAAGGAGAAGTGGGAGGTCGTCGATAGCTATATCGACAAGGTCGGCCTGCGCGGCTTCGAAAACCATTGGCCGAAACAATTGTCCGGCGGCATGCAGCAGAGAACGGCGATTGCCCGCGCTCTGGCGAACGGCCCGAAAATCCTGCTGCTCGATGAGCCTTTCGGCGCTCTCGACAACCAGACGCGCGGGCTGATGCAGGAATTGTTGCTCGGTATCTGGGAGCGGGAGCAGAAGACGGTCATTTTCGTCACCCATGATATCGAGGAGGCGGTCTTCATGGCGTCGCGTGTGGTGACCATGTCCGCAAGGCCGGGCCGTATCAAGTCCATCACTCCGGTCGACCTGCCGCATCCGCGCCACTACACCGTGAAGGCCAGCCCGGAATTTTCTGAGCTGCGCGCCAAGCTTACGGAGGAAATACGCAGCGAGGCGATTGCCGCCGCTGCCCATGGATAGTTGATCCATCAAAAGGGGAGGATGGAAGCATCGGAATGAGGAGCACAGGCGCCGATCTTCAGGAGAAATCGCTACACGAGCGCATCCGCAATGATGTCGAGCGCCACATCATGTCGGGCGAATGGCCGCCGGGATACCGTATTCCCTTCGAACACGAGATGACCCGGCAATATGCCTGTTCGCGCATGACGGTGAACAAGGCTCTCAGCGAATTGGTGCAGCGTGGCCTGATTGAAAGACGCCGTCGTCTCGGCACTTTCGTTCGCCAGCCCCATGCGCAATCGGCTGTGCTGGAAATCCACGATATCGAGCGGGAGGTGCAGGCCCTCGGCCTCGTTTACGGCTACCGTCTCGACAGACGGCGGCTGCGCCCTGCGGGGCAAGAAGATGGCGCGGCCATGGCGCTTGCCACGGATGCCCCGGTTCTGGAACTCACCTGCACGCATTTTGCCGGCGGCGTTCCCTTTTGCCTCGAGGAACGCATCATCAATGTCACCGCCGTTGCGGAGGCGGAGGCAGCGGATTTTTCACAGATCGGGCCGGGTACTTGGCTGCTGAAAATGGTGCCCTGGAGCGCCGCCGAACATCGCATCAGCGCCGTTTCCGCCGACCGTAAAAATGCGGCGGCGCTGGGCATTGTGTCCGGTGCGGCCTGCCTCGTCATCCATCGCCGCACCTGGCATGGTGCGGATTACATCACCAGCGTCCGGGTGACCTATCCCGGAGACCGGCATGCCCTGGTGGCGCAGTTTTCACCTTCGCAAAACGCCTGAGGCCGCCCGGACGGTCAATTTTTTGTAAAGAAGAGTTTACGGGTCGTCTTTTGACAATATAATAGTTGTCAAAAGAACTCAGGTTTATTATCGGAACGTCAAGCTTTCACGACGGCATCCGTTCATGACCCCGGTTTTAAGGAACCGGTCAATCTGCGGATGAGTTCATCGACGGAAATCCGGGATAAAAATTATGTCAGCTGAGACCTCAACTTCCTCCGCATCTTTCAACAGGGCAAATACAACACGGCATCTCTCCCTTGCCATGGCTGTCACCTTGCTGGCCGGCTTAAGCGCCGGCGCGGTTTTCGCTCAGACGGCATCGGAAACCCAGATACAGCCGGCACCGCAAACGCAAGCGGTTCAGCCTGCAACACCGAGTGCTCCGGCCACCGCGCCCGTTCAGCCTTCCGCGACAGCGCCGGAACAGCCGGCCGCTAGCGCACCGTCGCAGCCCTCGTCAACTGAACCCGCACAGGCCCAGCCTGCACCCACACAGCCAGCGACAGATACCGCGCCGCAGCCGACGCAGCCCGTGCAGACGAACCAGACGGCCGCGCCGAATGAAGCCGCGACCCCGATAGAGCCTGTCAGCGCTGTGCCCGCAAGCGCCGAACATCGTGCGGATATCCCGCATAACCTGTCTCCCTGGGGCATGTTCATGGCGGCGGACTGGGTCGTGAAGGGCGTGATGATCGGTCTTGCCTTCGCATCACTGGTCACCTGGACGGTCTGGGTAGCAAAATCAGTTGAGCTTGCGGGTGCGCGGGTGCGCGCCGGCGCGACGCTCAAGGTCATTCGCAGGGCAAAAACCTTGAACGAGGCCACCGAGGCCGTCGAGAAGAAGGGCGGCCCGGCAGCGCTGATGTTGCGTATGGCGACCCATGAAATGCAGCTTTCCGACGCGGTGGTCGAACACACGGATGGCGGCGGCATCAAGGAACGTGTCTCTTCGGCGCTGTCGCGTATCGAAACCCATGCGGGTCGCCGTATGTCGCGCGGAACGGGTGTTCTGGCGACCATCGGTTCCACCGCCCCCTTTGTCGGCCTGTTCGGCACCGTCTGGGGCATCATGAACTCTTTCATCAGCATTTCGGAATCGCAGACCACCAATCTCGCCGTTGTCGCGCCGGGTATTGCCGAGGCGCTGCTCGCTACCGCCATCGGTCTCGTCGCCGCTATTCCGGCCGTTGTAATCTACAACGTCTTCGCCCGCTCCATCACCGGATACCGCCATCTGCTGGCGGATGCCGCAGCCGGCGTGGAACGCCTTGTCAGCCGCGACCTCGATTTCCGCCGCATTCCGCCGGGCAGCGCCAGCAAGCCCGCCGTGTCGCTGGTTGGACGGTGATCGGTCATGGCTGGCGGCATTCGCGAAAATAGCGGAGACGATCTCTCCGAAAACCACGAGATCAACGTCACGCCCTTCATCGACGTGATGCTTGTTCTGCTCATCATCTTCATGGTGGCCGCACCGCTCGCCACCGTTGATGTGAATGTCGATCTGCCGGCATCCACCGCCAAACCGGCGGAGCGCCCGGAAGAGCCGCTCTATCTGACTTTCAAGGACGATCTGTCGCTCAATCTCGGCAATGATGCGGTTGCCCGCGAAGCATTGGCGGCAGCTATCGACCGGCAGACGGGTGGCAAGAAGGATACGCGCATCTTCCTGCGCGCCGATAAAGCGGTTGATTATGGTCACTTCATGGAAATCATGAACCTGCTGAGAGATGCCGGCTATCTGAAGATCGCCCTTGTAGGGCTGGAAAACGCGGCTGCCGCATCGCAGCCCGCTGCCGCTGGCCAACCAGCAGCGCCGGCGGGGCAGGGAACCGCGCCATGAGTGAAAACGGCTATCCGCAGGCCCGGCATTCCCGTCTCGGGGAAGTGACGCTGTGGTCCGCCGCGGCGGTGCTCATGCTGAGCGTTCATGCCGGGTTTGCCTATTATCTGATGCAGGAGCCGGAGGAGCTGGATGCTGGCGGGCCGCCGCCTGCCGCGATCATGATCGAAATGGCGGCGATACCGGAAGCCGTCAACACCGAAGAAACGACGCAGGCGCAGGATGTCGAAGACGCCGAAGAGGTAAAGAGCGACAGCAGCGAACCGGTGGAGGAAGCAGCCCCCGAAGAGCCGCCGCCACCGGAGCCGGTGGCGGAAACGCCGCCGCCAGAGCCCGTGCAGCCACCGGAACCGCCGGTCGAGGAGATCGTCGAACCGCAGGAAATTCCCGAGCCGGTGGAGCCGATCGATCCCGTCCAGGAGCAGATGATGGCGGAACTCGAAAATGTCGAGGTTCCCTTGCCCGTCATACGGCCTCCGCCGCCACCTGTCGAAAAGAAGGTGGAAAAGAAAGAGCCGGAAGAGAAAAAGAAGGTCGAGCGCCAGCGTCCCAAACCGCAACAGGCATCGGAACTGCGTGAAACGGCGAAAGCAGAAGCCCAGCAGTCCGACCGGACGGCGGCATCGCGCAGCAATGCCGGCTTTTTCTCGTCCTCGTCCGCCTCGCCGGCGAAATGGGGATCGAAGGTCCGTTCGCATATTCAACGGCGCAAGCCCCGGTCGCTGCGCAGTGATGCTATGACTGCGACGGTTCGCTTCAGGGTCAATGATGCTGGCGCCATCAGCGGGGTCAGCGTTGTGCAGTCCACAGGCGATTCCTCGATCGACCAGCAGATTACGGCATGGATTCAGAGCGCCTCACCCGTGCCTGCTCCGCCTCCGGACGCAAACAAAACGATCACATTGCCGATCAGCATCCGCTAGGCCGCCCGCTTAAGTCACCCCTTGGGTATGTTCACTATTCCTCGCGCGCGGCCCGGTTTGGGCGTGAATAACATTTCGCGAATGTTTTTGATGGTGTAGGTCTTGTCGACTTCACAAGCAGAGGCATTCCGGAATGAAATTCTCAATCGCAGAGGCGGAGGATCTCGTATCCTCTATCTTTGAGCGCAACGGCGTTCTGCCGCAAAACGCCCGTTCGGTGGCGAAGGCACTTGTCGCCTCCGAGGCGGCTGGCCAGAGCGGACACGGTTTTCGTCGCATCCCCGTCTATGTCCGCCAGGCGCGGGTTGGAAAGGTTGATGGCAAGGCGCGTCCGGTGGCGACGCGCGTGAAGCCGGGTGTGCTCTCCATCGACGCCAATCACGGTTATGCCTATCCGGCGATCGATTGCGCCCTTGGGGAGTTGCCTGAAATGGCCCGGCAGCAGGGCATCGCGCTCGCCGCGATCCACCGCTCCCATCATGCCGGTGTTATGGCGCTGACCGTCGAGCGGCTCGCCGAAATGGGTCTTGTAGCGCTCATGTTCGCCAACGCGCCCGCATCCATGGCGCCCTGGGGCGGCAGTAAACCGCTTTATGGAACCAATCCAATCGCCTTCGCCACCCCCGTCGGCGGCGCCGATCCGCTGGTCATCGATCTCGCGCTCTCAAAGGTCGCGCGCGGGAAGATCATGGCCGCCCGCCAGAAGGGTGAAACGATCCCCGGCGACTGGGCGCTCGACAGAAACGGCCGGCCGACGACCGATCCCGAAGAGGCCATAGAGGGTACTATGGTGCCCGCAGGTGAGGCCAAGGGTGCTGCGCTGGCGTTGATGGTAGAGATCATGGCCGCCGCGATTACCGGCGGGAATTTCGCATTCCAGGCTTCTTCGCTTCTGGACGACAAGGGCGCTCCGCCCTCCCTCGGCCACACGATCATCGCCATTGACCCGGTATCGTCGGGCGGCGCGGCCTTTACCGAGCGGCTGGCGCTTATCGCCGGCGAGATCGAAAAACAGGAAAATGTGCGTCTGCCCGGTCGTCGCAGTCAGGGTATTCGCAAACAGGCGCTGGAAAGCGGCATCGTGATCGAAAGCGATATTCTGGCCGAAATTCAATCGCTCTAAAGTCCCCACAATAATAAAACCCGGCGGGTCGAATAGGACCCGCCGGGCAAACCGTAAATGGCTGCTTTGCATCTGCGTCGATAGGGCGGGACATCATGTCCAGCCCACCTTTGGTCCGCCATCCCGCCATTGATATGGAAGGATTTTGACGCAGAAAGCCGCTCATTCGGTTTTCAGCTTACGGGAGGGGACGTTCGCGTAAGCTTGGACTTGAGCAGGTGGTGACTACGCTTCCTGTTCGATCAGGCCGCGCAGCAGTGCGATGCTGACGGCATTCAGCAGATTGGCCGCGCCCAGCCTTTGGCGCACGCGTTCAAGAGTATCCTTCACGTCTGCTTCGTCCGCACCTGTAATCAAGGCGACGTGGGAGGGATGCTTGCCTCTCGCCACCAGCCCGAGATATTGCCGCTCACGCTCCGAAAGGATGATTTCGCGTGTCTGGCGATGTTCATGCGGCGTATTTGAAGACATTTCTTTCAGCCTCAAAAGAGATTGACCTTCCCGGGGCACGATCAGGCAATGATTCATTCCCCGAAACCAGCTCGCTAACCGCTCTGTCTAGACGCGAACAGAAACGTTAGTTTCGCCAATAGGTTTCATCTGGCATCGGGAATTATGCAGTAAAAGGCCGCGGCGCGGAGCTTCCAAGCTCTGAATGTTTTTGGCCACACCCTAGGGATATGCGGCGCTCTAATAGGCGATGTACTACGCCGATAGAATAACATCTCGCGCCAAGTTTTTCGTTTTATTGTTATGTTTCGGCACATATTGCGATGAGAGGCGACATATTTCTCAAATTAAATGCGTCATTCCGAAATATTGATACCGTAAACATGTATCATCCGATGGAATGATGCGCGTGTTTCTTGCGAATGTCCGTCGGTGTTGCCCCGAACCAGCGGGAAACGGAACGCGAAAACGCACCTGGCGTCGAATAGCCGAGCCTGTAACTGATGTCGGATACCGGAAGATCGCTTTCCACGAGGAGTTTAAAACCGGCGTTTTTGCGAATGGCATCCTTTATCTCGTTGAGATTGGTGCCGAGCTCAGCGAGCCGCCGTTGAAAACTCCGTTCCGACAGGTTGAAATAGGGAGCGATCTCGCTGAGCGAAAGCTCGGCATCCGAGAGCCGCATCTGCATATACCGCTTCACCTGGTCGATGAAATGGGTCGCATCCGCCGATGTCTCCGGTCGCAACATGCGGCATTGCAGATTCATCAGTTCGAACAGCCGCTCATCCGTATTCGGATTGACCACATCGAGAAGCGATACCGGAAGACGCATGGTATGGATCGGCTGGGAAAAACTGACGCGTCTGGTCATTTTTTCTTTAAATAGCTGAATATTATTCGGTTTCGGCCGCTCCAGACCGATCTCGATCTGGTTGATACGATCTCCGAGAATATCACGGAGGCGCTGTACCAGGACGGCGAGCGACAAATCCACATATTGATCGCGTTTGGCAATCACCGGTGCGAAGGACCATGACAGGGTTACTTGCGTGGCATCCGTTACCATGGTGAAATTGCTGTTGTTGGTGGCGTAATAGACATGGTCCTGAAGAAAGCGCAGGAAGGCCCGTACCGTCGGCGCGCTGATCAGGCCATATCCGAACGCGCCGGATGCACCCGCTGGAAAGGCGGAGGCGCATTGCAGGCCAAAGGCGTCGTCACCGGAAATCAGTGCGCAGGTTTCGAGCAGACGGGAAAATCTATCGAGGCTGATGCGTTCCGTCAGGCTGCTGAATGTGGCGGGATCAATATCAAGAGCCTTGCAGATGGGAGTGATATCGATGCCCCGTGACCGGGCATAATTGCTGACGCCGGCAGCCAGACCGGCCACCACACTTATCTCGTCACTGACCCTTTTTTCAGGCATCCCTCGCCTTGGCGTACCATGTTTGGAAATTGTCGCCTGATGGTAAGCCCTGAGACAGCGTTTGTCGAGCAGCCCGGCTGCGGGATTCTAAGTACGGCTGGAGCCGACACTCTGCTGCAATAGCCGCAGGATGGTTTTGCCGGCGTCTTCGATTGCGCCGCTATTATCGACGGTCGTCACGTCGAAGTCGCCGACGACCGTCAGGGAACTGCGTTCCAGCCGTCGGAGAATATCTTCCCGGCTTTCCCGTCCGCGCTGCTCCAGCCGCCTTGCCAGCACGTCCGGCTGTGCGACGATGTTCACGACCTTGAGACGGGAAAAGGCGGTGCCGAAATGGGGCAGGGCGGAACGTGACCCGTTGGCGATGACCACGTCTCCCGCGTCGAGATGATGATAGACGGCAGCTGGAATGCCGTATTTCAGCCCATGTGCCTCCCAGGAAACCGCGAAGGCGCCTGCATCTTTCAGGCGGTTGAATTCGTGCATCGAAACGGCATCGTGATTTTCACCGCCCGCGTCGCCGCTGCGGGTAATGACGCGACGCGTGAAGTGGAAACCCGGCCGGCCGGAAAGCTGGGTCGCCGCATAATCCATCAGCGTGTCCTTGCCGGCCCCGCTCGGGCCGACAACCACGATCATCGTACCGGGCGATTGTTCGCGCCGGCTATCATGCCCATCGTCGGTCATGCCACGCGCTTGCCCTGACGCCAGACGGAACGGGCGACCGGCACGCCATCCTCGCGGTGAACCCGGACCAGATCGGCCCGCAATCCCGTCGCAATACGACCGCGATCAAGTAGGCCAACAGTCCGGGCGGGCGTGGCGGTGACCATGCGCAGCGCTTCCGGCAGGGTGATGGCTTCCACCTGGTCGGCAAGCAGGAACGGTGCGAAGAGCAGGCTGAACGGCACGTAGTCGGAAGAAAGAACATCCAGCACGCCGATCTCGGCGAGATCGCGGGCGGCGATATTGCCGGAATGGGACTTGCCGCGAACGATGTTCGGCGCACCCATCAGTACGCTCATGCCGGCGCTGTGTGAGGCTTTTGCGGCTTCGACGCTGGTCGGGAATTCCGCCAGCTTCACGCCGTGGCCGATCGCTTCGCCTACATGTGCTTCGGTGGCGTCGTCATGGCTCGCAACGGTGATGCCGCGTTCGGCGCAGCGGGCGGCCAGATAATCGCGGTGCTTGGTGGAATATTCCGCTGACGCGGCCTGCCGGCGCCGCACGAATTCGGCGAAAGCCTCGTCGCTCAATCCGCGCTTCTTCTGATAATAGAAGATATACTGATCCATGGACTGGAACTGGCGCTGACCCGGGGAGTGGTCCATCAACGAAATCAGCCGTACGCGCGGATCCGTTTCGAAGTCTTCGAAATGGTCCAGTACGTCGGCGGACGCCACTTCGCAGCGCAGATGCAGCAGGTGGTCTGCGCGCAGGCGGTTCTGATCGGCTGCCGCCTCGATGGCGTCAGCCATCTCCCGCATTTCGCCCTTCTCGAAGCCGCCATCCTCATCCGAACCAAGCCGCAGGCAGTCGAACACGGTGGTGATGCCGGAGGCGGCCACCTGCGCGTCATGCGCCTGAATGGCGGCAATCTTGTCCCAGATCACGCCGGGACGCGGCGAATAATGCTGTTCCAGATGGTCGGTATGCAGTTCCACCAGACCGGGGATCAGAAAGTCACCTTCAAGGTCTTCGCCGGTTTTGGAAGCGCCCTCGCTGATATCGGCAATCTTGCCGTCACGGATCAGGACGGATCCCAGAATAATATCGTCTTCCAGAACGATACGGGCATTGGAAAGGGCGTGCTCGGTCATGGGTTCGCATCTTTCTTTGGTGGCTGGCCAAGGGGGTGCCAGCTATGAACGGTAAAGGGTGCGCCGCGCGTTTCTTCAATGAACAAAGCGAGGCCGGAAATAGTGAGAGGCTTGTCAACGAATTCGGAAAACCGCGCCGAAAGCACCTCTTGCATGGCGGGCTGTTCGGTTTCATCGATGCGGCCGGTCAGCGTCATGTGAAAACGAAAATCATCCATGACATGCGGATAACCCCAGAGCGACAGATTTTGCCGCTGGCTTTCCGTCAGCATCTGTGGCCGCCGACGGGCAATATCGGTCTCCGAGAGGGGTGCACGAAACCGGTCGAAATGGTCGACGATCTCGGCGGCAAAATCCTGCAGCGGCTGATAGATGCGGTCGGGGACCAGTGCGTAAAAAGGCCCTAGCGCACCGACAACGACGCGCGGAATCTCGAAGACGGACTGGCTGGCTGCGAAATCTTCAAACGCCGAGAGCAGCTCCGCTTCGCTGTATTTTTCGGCAAGTTCGAAAGGAGCCTTCAGCGTCGCGTGGAAACCGTAGCGGCGAGGCTCCTCCGTCATCTCGGCATAGTCGTCGTGGTCGTCATGCAATGTGCCGGAAAATGCATTGCGGCCCAGCCATCGTGACGCTGCCTCGGTCAACGGATGATCTTTAGCCGGAGAAAAATAGATGGCGTAGCGCACGGCAAGCACTCTTCAGTGTCATGGGAAACCAGGGATGAGAAGCTATTTGGCGTGACTCGCCCGCTTCCCGCAAGGTCAGGAGTGCGAGGTAATCGGTTTCCGTGACAGAATGATGATGCGGAAGGAAAAAAGCGCATTCGAAATGCGGCAAATCTTCAGAATATGCCGAAGACACAGAAGGACCTGACGAGGCGGTGCGGCTGGCAGAAATAAGGACTGCGCGAGTGTCCTGATGGGATGACGAACGTCGTTGCGACTTTCGTCATCCCACCCCATCAAAGCTCAGTGCTGTGTTTTGCCGATCAGGCGCGAACGCAGTGAGTTAGAGATATGGTCGAACAGGAAAACGACCAGGAGGATAAGCAGAACCATATAGGCGACCTTGTCCCAGTCGGCATTGGTGCCCATCGCTTCCAGTAGTTTAAGACCAATGCCGCCCGCACCCACCGCACCGATGATGGTGGCGGAGCGCGTGTTGCTTTCCCAGAAATAAAGCGATTGCGAAATGAAGACCGGCAGAACCTGCGGCAGCACACCGAAACGATTGACGGCAATCGGGGATGCGCCGACCGATTTGACGCCCTCGCGCTGCTTGTCATCGACATTCTCCAGCGCCTCAGCATAGACCTTGCCCAACGCTCCTGTATCGGTGAAGAAGATCGCGGCAATGCCGGGGATCGGTCCGGGGCCGAAACTGCGAGTGAAGAACAGCGCCCAGATCAGCATGTCGATCGAGCGCAGGAAGTCGAACAGGCGCTTCATGCCCCAGTTTGCGGCCTTGTTGGCGGTAATGTTGCGCGCGGCGATAAAGGCGAGCGGCAGGGCGACGACTGTACCGAACAGCGTGCCGACAAAGGCCATGACCAGCGTCTGCATCAGCTTGGAAAGAATATCGGCATGTTGCCAGACGCTGTTGTCGAGGAAATCATCGACCATGTGGCCGATATTGGAGCGCTCGGGATCGAGCCTCTCTCCCCACAGTGCGAGAGCGGCGAGTTCGCCATAACCCTTGCCCCAGAATTCCGATTTGGTGTCGAACAGGAAGTTCGCCCATCCGAGGAAGCGGCGCTGCACATAGACCTGGCTGGCGCGGATTTCCGCCTGACCAGCAAAACCGTAATGCACGAGGACCTTCTTGCCGTCCTGCTGGATTTCGTCGGGCAGGCCCTGTGGTGCGACCGCTGCATCGTCGTTGATGACAACAGGGTAGCTCTTGCCGTCGACATAAACATCCACCCGTGTCGGCGTCACGTCGAGGCGGTTGTCCGAGCCCGCATAAACGACGCTATAGCCGCCATCCGGCAAAGGCTGCAGCCAGTCGATCTTTGCATTTGTCGGATATTGACCGCGGCTCGACCATTGCGGCTGAACCTTGCCGTCTTCGAAACGAAGGCGTGGCTGGGCGCGCCAGGAGTACCAGTCCTGAATATAGCTCGAGGCGCGATCCCAGCGGCCCTGCATGAAAGCCGGACCGACATTGAAAAAGAAAAAGCAGCCGATGAGATAGGCAGTGACGGCGAGAAGGCCGACGAGCAGACCATATCGCTGCATGAAACTGCGGTTGAACACCTGCGGATGTGCAGCCGTCAATCTTTCGCGGTCGGCGGTGTTGAGAATGAAGCTGGACGACATCAGGCCGCTCCCCGTCCGAATTCGAAGGATTGCTGGCCGATCAGCCTGCGGCGCAGCCAGCTGGAAAACTGGTCTACGGCGATGATGGTGATCAGCAGAAGGATGATGATGGCATAGGTTTTCGACGCATGATCGTTGCCAATCGACAGCCGAAAGACCTCACCGATGCCGCCGCCGCCGACCGCACCGATGATGGTGGAGGCGCGTACGTTGATTTCGGCGCGCAGCAAGGCGTAGGAAACGAAATTGGGCAGAACCTGCGGCACGATGGCGAAACGCACCCGCTCCAGCCAGTTGGCGCCGGCGGCGCGCAGACCTTCATCCGGCTTCATGTCGGCATTTTCCACCACTTCGAAGAAGAGCTTGCCTAGCGCACCGATCGTGTGGACCGAAATCGCGATGATCGCCGCGATCGGACCGATCGACAGGATGGCGGTGAGCAGCCCGGCAACGACGATTTCCGGAAAGGCGCGCAGCACTTCCATCACCCGGCGCACCACCCAGCGCACGAGGCCGGCGCCGACGAGGTTGGTGGAGGCGAAGAAGCAGAGCACGAAGGCGAAGCCTGTACCGATGATGGTCGAGACGAGTGCGATGTTGAGGGTAATGATCAGCTGGTAGATGAAATGCGGTATGTAGAAACTGTCGGTGATGTAAACACGATCCGCAATATAATTATATTTCATCGAGCCGTTGTCATAGGGCGACGGCAGGTCGAACATCGCCCGGACGATTTCCATCGGACTATCGGGCACAAAGGTTTTCATGAAATCGAAAAAATACGGCAGGCGCTCGAAGAACTTGCCTGAATTGGCCGCATTGGCGAAATTCAGCGAGGCGGCGAGGATGACGAGAAAGATCACGAGCGAAATGGCAGTATAAATCCGCCGCGTCGCAAGCTGCTGTTGATAGTGGCGCATGACCGTCTGGGACGATGCGCTCAATCCCTCGGGCGTGAGGATACCATGGTGCAGTGTGGTCGCCATGCCGCTTTCCTTTATTGGCAAAAACGGCGATGCCGCAAGGCACCGCCGCTTTCGGAACGGTGGGTCAGGATCAGCCGCCGATAACGGACTTACGGGCGTCGACGATCGTCTGGTAGAAGGACGGATCAACCTTGATGTAAGCGGTGTTCTTGCCCTGCGTGTAACCCTGGAAGCAGGCGAGGTCCTTCTTGGGCAGTTCCATGAAGAAGTCTTCGACCTTCTTCTTCATGCTGTCGCCGAGCTTGTTGGCGACCATCAGCGGGCCGTTCGGGATCAGCGGCGACTTCCAGACTTCGACGATATCGTCCATGTCGAGGTTGCCCTTCTTCACCATCTGGTGAAGGTTGCCGCCCGAGTAGCCTTCTTCCCACTTGCCAACGCCCGAACCGAAGGTGGTGCCAACGTCGAACTTCTTGTCGAGAACGGCGAGAACGAGGTTCTCATGGCCGCCGCCGAAGCCGGTTTCAGCGAAAAATTCCTTGATCGGCGTGCCGGTTTCCTTCGGGATGGCGACGTTCGGAACGAGGAAGCCAGAAGTGGAATCTGGGTCGGCGAAACCGATCTTCTTGCCCTTGGCGTCTGCAAGCTTCTTGATGCCGCTGTCCTTGCGGGCAACCATGATGGTGTAATAACCGCTGGAACCGTCAGAACCCGTATAGGTCAGGATCGGATCGACGGCCTTGGGGTCTGCGAGCGCGATCTTGGCGTAGGAGGAAGCGCCCATGGAGGCGATGTCGATGGTGCCGCCGAGCAGGCCCTGAATGACGCCGTTATAGTCCGGCGACGGGAAAACCTGAACTTCGGAAACGCCGGTCGCGGCCTTCAGGCCATCGGCAACGCATTTCGTGCTGCGGATCATGTCGGCTTCGTTTTCGGAACCGTCGAGACCGATGCGCAGAACCTTGACGTCCTGAGCCATGGCGGAACCGGCCAGAACGCCAAGGGCGACTGCCGAAAGAAGGACTTTCTTCAACATGGACTTTCTCCTGTTTCCCGGCGAGCCGGAGTTTGTTTTGAAATACCGGCCCTTGACGCGGGCGCAAACGATGCTGAGCGGTTCCTCAGAGCCCGGCGAGAGCCAGCGGTTCGGGACCGGCAGATTGCTGTACCGGACGGGCGGGAAGCTGCGCGCCGGGAATATTGATGCTGGTTGAGGTCATGGTCTCGTCGATGCCGGCTCCGTGTGAATCGGTGCCGTAGATTTCCGCGACCGCCGCAGCCGTCAGGTCAGCCGGCGTGCCATCAAAGACGACGCGGCCCTGCGACATGCCGATGATACGTTCGCAATAATTGCGCGCCGTATCCAGCGTATGCAGGTTGGTGATGACGGTGATGCCTTCGCGCTCATTGATGTCGCGCAGCGCGTCCATGACGATCTTGGCGTTCAGCGGATCGAGCGAAGCAATCGGCTCATCGGCCAGCACCATCTTCGGAGACTGCATCAGCGCACGCGCAATGGCGACACGCTGCTGCTGGCCGCCGGAAAGCGTGCCCGCCGCCTGCATGGCCACATGTTCGATGCCCAGTCGCTCCAGCGCGGCGATCGCCATCAGCCGCTCTTCATGGGTGAAGATGTTGAAAAGGCTGAGCGCCGTCGAACGGTGATTGAGGCGGCCGAGCATGACATTGGTCAGCACGTCAAGGCGCGGCACCAGATTGAACTGCTGGAAGATCATGGCGCAGTCGCGCTGCCAGTTGCGGAGCGCCGCGCCCCTCAACGCCGAAACTTCCGTGTCGTTGAAATGAATGGAACCCGAGGAGGGGTCAACGAGGCGGTTGATCATGCGCAGCAGCGTCGATTTTCCCGCACCCGAGCGTCCGATCACGCCGACCATCTGACCTTGCGGTATCTCGACATCAACGGAATCGACCGCAGTGTGCTTGCCGAAACGGCGCGTGACTTGCTTCAGGTGAAAGCTCATTTCCCCGTCCAATCTTCTTTTGACGGGGTTCGACGTAACAGCGGCGCGTGAAGTGGGGATGTCAGTTTGATGAATAAAATATTACAGATTTCCCCGGGCTTGGCGTCCACCTGTTCGCCGACGAAGCTCTCGAGAGGCATGTCAGGGCGTTGAAATTCGCCGGCATTTTAGAGTGTATCGACAAAAATCCCGGGGTTTCGCCCCGGGATTTGCACTTGCCTTGCCAGAGGTGAGATTTCACCCACCATATTTTGCAACGAAATCCTTGGCATCCAGGTTGCGGAAATCGTCGAGAGCGACGCGCAATGTTCCGTGATCCCAATCCCACCACTTCAGATCATCCATTTGCCGGCCCAGCTCCGTCGGGAAGCGTTCCCGGATCAGCCGTGCGGGTACGCCGCCGACAATGGTATAGGGCGCAACGTCTTTCGAGACGACCGCACCCGCCCCGATCACCGCGCCGTTCCCAACTGTGACGCCGGGCAGGATCGTTGCGCCATGGCCGATCCAGACATCGTGGCCGATCACCACGCGTTTGGCGCGGCGGGCGGCAAAGAAGTCCGTTTCATCCTCGGCGTCGTCCCAATAGCTGTGAGCGCGATAGGTGAAATGATGCAGCGTCGCCCGCTGCATCGGGTGATTGGTAGCGTTGATCCGGACGGAAGCGGCGATATTGACGAATTTGCCGATGGTGGCGCACCATATCGCACCATCCTGCATGACATAGGAGTAATCGCCCATCTCGACTTCCTCGATGCGGCAGCGTTCCGAGATTTCGGTGTAGCGGCCGATCGAGGAATTGGTGACGCGTGCGCTTTCGTGGATGACGGGTTCGAGACCGACTTTCACGCTCATGCTGCGGCCTTCCGGGGGGAGAATTGCGAAACGTCGAGAATTCGGTCGGCCACGGCTTCGCGCACCTCTTCGTCGTGGAAGATGCCGAGCAGCGCCGTGCCCTTTTCTTTTTTCTCCCGGATCATGTCCACCACAACGCGCCGGTTGGTGGCGTCGAGCGAAGCCGTCGGCTCATCGAGAAGCAGGATTGCATGATCGGTGATGAAACCGCGCGCGATGTTGACGCGCTGCTGCTCACCGCCCGAAAAGGTTGCCGGCGGCAGTGACCATAGTTCCCGCGGCAGGTTGAGCTTCGAAAGCAATGCTGCCG
The DNA here is from genome assembly GCF_059499945.1 of Agrobacterium sp. Lineage (NCBI taxonomy): Bacteria > Pseudomonadati > Pseudomonadota > Alphaproteobacteria > Hyphomicrobiales > Rhizobiaceae > Agrobacterium > Agrobacterium sp. The sequence continues at coordinate 117,326 of NZ_JCABZP010000014.1, forward strand.
CCTGTTCGCGCGCAACCTCAGTGGCAACCTTGCGCGCCAGAAGCGGCTCGGCAACGACGTCGATGGCCGCGACACGCGGCACGGTACGCAGGAACTGGCTGACATAACCGATGGTGCGGTGGCGGATATCGAGAATCTTGCGCGGCGAGGCATTGCCGATATCGACGACCTCACCCTCATGGCGGATGAGAATCTGCCCGCTGTCGATGGCGTAATTGCCATAGAGCATTTTCAGGATCGAGCTTTTGCCGATGCCCGAAGGACCGCCGAGCACGACACATTCGCCGCTGCAGACTGAGAAATTGACGTCGCGGACGACAGGCAGCTCGATGCCGTCGCGAAGATGCATGGTGAAGCTTTTGAAGACTTCCGAAACGATGAGAGGCGTCGTCATGGCGTCAAACCTGCAAAATGGAGGAAACAAGCAGTTGCGTGTAGGGCTCGCGTGGATCGTCCAGCACCCGGTCGGTCAGGCCGTGCTCGATGACATCGCCGCCCTTCATCACCATCATGCGGTGAGACAGCAGCCGTGCGACTGCGAGATCATGGGTGACGACGACAACGGCGAGACCGAGATCATTGACGAGGCCGCGGACCAGATCGAGCAGACGCGCCTGCACGGAGACATCGAGGCCACCGGTCGGCTCATCCATGAAGACGAGGCGCGGCGAGGTGACGAGGTTGCGGGCAATCTGCAGGCGCTGGCGCATCCCACCCGAGAAGGCGCGGGGCTGGTCGTCGATACGGTCGGTGCCGATTTCCACCCGCTCCAGCCATTCGCTGGCCGATTGCCTGATATTGCCGTAATGCCTGTTGCCGACAGCCATCAGCCGCTCGCCGACATTGGCGCCGGCCGAAACCGCCATGCGCAGTCCATCCGCCGGGTTCTGGTGCACGAAACCCCAGTCGGTCCGCATCAGGAAACGCCGTTCGGCCTCGCCCATATGGTAGAGATCACGCACCGAGCCGTCGCGCATGCGATATTCCACGCTGCCGGCCGTTGGCATGAGCCGGGTGGAAATGCAGTTGAGCAGTGTCGTCTTGCCGGAACCGGATTCGCCGACAATGGCCAGAACCTCACCCGGGTAAAGCTCGAAGGAGACGTTGCGGCAACCGGCGCGGTCGCCATAATATTTGGAGACGTCCCTGACTTTCAAAAGCGGTGCGTCGGTCATTCTGCAGCCTCCCTCACATCCGCCAGCAGATGGCCCTTGTGGCCATGGGCGCGGCGGTCCTCGCAATGGTCGGTATCGGAGCAGACGAACATCCGCCCGCCCTTGTCGTCCAGCACTACCTCGTCCAGATAGACATTCTCGCCACCGCACAGCGCACAGGGCTTGTCAAAGCGCTGGATCTCGAACGGATGGTCCTCGAAATCGAGGCTGACGACGTCCGTATAGGGCGGCACGGCATAGATGCGTTTTTCGCGCCCGGCGCCGAACAGCTGCAATGCGTCCGAGAGATGCATTTTCGGATTATCGAATTTCGGGGTCGGGGATGGATCCATAACATAACGCCCGGCAACCTTCACCGGATAGGCGTAGGTGGTGGAGATGCGACCGTTGCGGGCGATGTCCTCGTAAAGCTTGACATGCATCAGGCCATATTCTTCCAGCGCGTGCATGACGCGGGTTTCGGTCTCGCGTGGCTCCAGGAAGCGCAAGGGCTCGGGGATCGGAACCTGATAGACCAGGACCTGGCCCGAATGCAGCTCCTCTTCCGGAATACGGTGCCGCGTCTGGATGATGGTCGCATCCTTCGTGCGGGTGGTGACGGCAACATTCGCCACCTTCTGGAAGAAGGCGCGAATGGAGACGGCGTTGGTGGTGTCGTCGGCGCCCTGGTCGATGACCTTGAGTACATCGTCGGGACCGAGGATGGAGGCTGTCAGCTGCACGCCGCCGGTGCCCCAGCCATAGGGCATGGGCATTTCGCGGGAAGCGAAGGGGACCTGATAACCGGGAATGGCGATGGCTTTCAGGATCGCCCGGCGGATCATCCGCTTGGTCTGTTCGTCCAGATAGGCGAAGTTGTAGGCGGCCAGCCCGTCGTCAAATGAAACTTCTTTAAGCATTGCGCGTTAGCCTTGTGAAAAAAGGAGTACAAGCTCATGGAGATTGGAATTCTTGCAGCCGTGTTCTTTGCTGTCTTTGCAGCATCGACCGTCTTTTGCGCCCTTTGGTTTGGTGAGCAGGGCAGCCGCTGAGCTATTCGGCCGCATCGCCCATCCACTCCGCGCCATCGGCGTTGATCGCCTCGAAATCGGCACGCATTTTCCTGACCAGACCGAGTTCGGCCTGAAAATCCACGTAGTGCGGCAATTTCAGATGTTCGACGAAGCCTGTCGCCTGCACGTTGTCGGCATGTGAGATGACAAATTCCTCGTCCTGCGCGGGGGCGACAACATCCTCGCCGAATTCGCCCGCACGCAGCGCCCGGTCGACCAGCGACATGGCCATTGCCTTGCGCTCGCTCTGGCCAAACACCAGACCGTAACCGCGGGTGAATTGCGGCGGCGCCTTAGCCGAGCCCTTGAACTGGTTCACCATCTGGCATTCGGTGACCTGGATGTCGCCGAGCGAAACGGAGAAGCCGAGTTCCGGCACGTCCAGTTCGATCTCCACCTCGCCGATGCGGATTTCGCCGACGAAGGGATGCGTGCGGCCGTAACCGCGTTGCGTCGAATAGGCGAGTGCGAGAAGGAAGCCCTCATCACCGCGCGCCAGCGACTGCAGACGCAGGTCACGCGCCATCGGAAATTCCATCGGCTCCCGCGTCAGGTCGCCGGCAATATGATCATCAGGCATATCGCCGTCGCTTTCGATCAGCCCCTCCTCGGCCAGAATGTCGGAAACGCGCATGACATAATCAGGCTCGCCTTCCCGCTGGGTGGCGGTCTTGACGGCTTCGTCTTCCAAAAGAGTGGGGTCAAGCAGGCGATGGGTATAATCGAAGGTCGGCCCCAGCAATTGTCCGCCGGGCAAATCCTTGTAGGTTGCGGAAACGCGGCGCTGGACCGTCATGCCGGCGGTGTCCACCGGAACCGAATAACCGAAACGCGGCAGCGTGGTGCGGTAGGCGCGCAGCAGGAAGATGGCTTCGATCATGTCGCCGCGGGCCTGCTTGACGGCAAGCGCCGCAAGCGACTGATCATAAAGGGACGCTTCCGCCATTACACGGTCGACGGCGAGCGAAAGCTGCGAAACGATCTGCGTAACGGTCATCGCGGGCAGGTCGCGGTCTCCGCGCCGCTTGTCGGCCAGAAGCCGGTGGGCGTTGGCGATGGCGGTCTCTCCGCCTTTGACAGCAACATACATCTTATGCCTCCACGGGTTTGATGCGCGTCGTGCGCGGCAGGCAGACAAATCGGTCGGCGGATGTCAGGATGACGTCGACGCCGCGCGGGAAAGCGGCATTGTTTTCCGCCCACAGCCTCGGGAATATGTCCGGCAGGCCGGTGGGGCTGATGATGTTGACGTGGCGAATGCCGGGGCCAGAGAGCAGCAGTTCCCGTCCACCGTCCAGATCAGGCAACTCGACGATAAGCGTTGTGGAGCGGTCGGGATATTCCTGGCTGCCCTGGGCGAAGAGGCCGAAGGAGGCAATGGCGCTTCCCGCCTCGATGACGGCGAAATGTGCCGCGCTTTTTTCTTCCGTTGCCACTGCCCCGGTGTGAAATCCGATCCAGCCCGGCACCGCGGTTTTGCGCAGCGGGCCGCTCAGCCAGACCGGCGTATCATGGTCGCAAAGCGCCAGCAGAACCGCGCCTGTTGCAACGCCAAGCGGTAGCGGCGGGGCGACCGCCGTTTCGATGGTCTGCGGTGTGCCCGGACGGGCCATGCCGTCCATCAGCTTTTTGAAAATCCGTTGGGAATCGAAGACGGTGTCAGAAAAACCGCCGGTCAGTGCTTCGGCCTTGACGCTCATCAATCCTCTCCTCGAACCATGGTGAAGAAATCGACCCGGGTGGCGGCAGTTTCCTTGGTCGTGCGCTGTTTTTCCGCGGTCAGCCTTTTTTCGACCGGGGAAAGAAGCTCGGTCTCGATAAAGTCCCGCGTCGGGCTTTCCTGCCAGAGGGCGTCGAAAACGGCGGCATACCAGGCCTTCTTGCGGCCGGTGCCGAGAACATGGGCATGGCCGACGGTGCCGGATGCGAGCTTGATCGTTGCCCGGGTAACGGTGGTTTCGCCGAGATTAAAAGGTGCCCCGCCGCCGCCGATACGGCCCTTGACCATGACGAGGCCGGTTTCCGGTCCGCGCACATTTTCCGTCTGGGGGCTGGCGTCCTGCCGGCTCCACACCGTTTCGAGTTCCTGAACGGTGGCGCGGGCAAGAAGGGCCGCCACTCGCTTTCTCTCCGCATGTATATTCGCAGCTTCGTTATTCATCGCTTGACCTCTAATGTCTATTGATATAGACAACTATACAATATAAGCTACAATTAACGTCGATGAATGACAAGCGTGTGACATGAGCCCTGCGGCAGCGATGAAAAGAAAGAACGGCGTGGCGCTCTGGCGGCAGATCGCCGACCGGATCAGAGGCGAGATCGCGGCAGGCGATCACGACGAAACCGGCATGTTGCCGCCGGAAATGGCGCTGGCTGAAAAATTCGGCGTCAACCGCCATACTGTGAGAAGCGCCATTGCCGCATTGGCCAGTGAAGGCATTCTCGAGCCAATGCAGGGGCGTGGCACGATGATCGCCCGCAAGGAGCGCCTGAGTTTTCCGATTTCACGGCGCACGCGATTTACGGAGGGCATTGGCGATCAGGTGAAGGAAATGGAGGCGCTGCTTCTGTCCCATACCACCGAGCCGGCCAATGCCGATCTGGCGGCGCGACTGCAAGTGCCATCAGGCGCGCCTCTCGTGCGCCTCGAAACGCTGCGCAAGGCGGATAACCGCCCTGTATCCCGCTCGACCACATGGTTCCCGGCCGACCGTTTTGCCGGAATAGGCGAGGCCTATCAGAAAAGCGGCTCGATCACGGCCGCTTTCCAGATGCTCGGCGTGGCGGATTACGTGCGCATTTCCACCGTCATCTCCGCCAGCCATGCGGATACGCAGGATCTGGCCGATCTCGAATTGTCGCCGGGCGCGATCCTGCTCGTCACCCAGGCGCTGAACGCCGATATGGATGGCGTGCCGGTGCAATACGCCATCAGCCGTTTTTCGGCCGATACGGTCGAATTCACGGTGGAAAATTGAGGTGAAAGCCGCGGCGGAAGCTTATTCCGTCTGCGATAGGCCCAGCACATCGAGCATCGAATAGAAGCCCGGCTTCTTGTCGAAGGCCCAGAGCGCTGCCACAATTGCCCCGCGTGCGAAGATGGAGCGGTCGCCGGCATAATGGGAAAGCTCCACGCGCTCTCCCTCTCCGGCGAAGATCACCGAATGTTCGCCAATTACGGAACCGCCGCGCAGCGTGGCGAAACCGATGGTGCCGGTCTCACGCGCGCCTGTATGCCCGTCGCGCACGCGAACGGAAGAGGCCGCGAGATCAACCTTGCGACCGGCCGCTGCTGCTTCGCCGAGCAGCAATGCAGTACCCGAAGGCGCATCCACCTTGTGCTTGTGGTGCATTTCAAGGATTTCGATATCCCAGTTCTGCGCATCCAGCGCCTGCGCCGCCTGCTGCGTCAAAACGCTGAGCAGGTTGACGCCGAGGCTCATATTGCCCGACTTGACGATGCGGGCATGGCGCGACGCCGCCTTGAATTTTTCCTCATCTTCCGATGAACAGCCCGTGGTTCCGATGACGTGCACGATGCGAGCCTGCGCGGCGAGGCCCGCAAAGGTGACGCTGGTTGCCGGAGAGGTGAAATCAATCACCCCTTCCGCATGCAGGAAGGCTTGCAAAGGATCGCTGGTGATCTCGACGCCGATCGGGCCAAGACCGGCGATCTCACCGGCGTCGCGGCCGACAAAAGCGGAGCCTTCGCGTGCGACGGCGGCATGCAGCTGAACGCCAGGGGTCTGGTGAATGAGGCGGATGAGCGCCTGTCCCATGCGGCCCGCCGCGCCGACCACCACAAGTTTCATGCCGCTGCTGCCCATGCTGTCACTCACTTTTCATGTCGGGCGGATCGGAACCCGCCGGTATCGGATGTTGGATGTTTACGCAGCGACGTTAAAGACCGTCCGCCCGCTTCGCAAGCATCACATAAGAACAGCCCGAGCGATCAGGCTCTCCAGCGTCGCCCGTCCAGCGACAGGCCGAAATCGGATGGCGTTCTTGAATAGGTGGCGAGACCGGAAAGGGCGGCCTGCGGATGGGTGACGACGAAGGTCGGGATGGTCCGCATCAGCGCGCTGTGCGGCGCCTTGTCCTCGAAGGCGGCCCGGAACTCCGGGCTTTTCAGCGCCGGAACGATCTTCTGCGAAATGCCGCCGGCCAGATAGACGCCGCCCTTGGCCATGAAGATCAGCGCGAGATCGCCTGCCACCCGGCCGAGATAGGTGCTGAACAGCGAAAGTGTTTCTTTAGCCTGCGGGTTCTTGCCCGAAAGCCCGTGCGAGGTGATGTCGGCCGGATCGGAAAAGACGGGTTCGATGCCATCGGCTTTGCAGACGGCACGGTAAAGATTGACCAGCCCACGCCCGCAGAGGATCTGTTCGCCGGCGACGCGGCCTTCGATGGTTTCGATATGCGGGAAAACCGCATAGTCGCGCGCGCTTCTCGGGCCGATATCGATATGCCCGCCTTCGCCAGGCACCGGAAACCACATATGGCGGGCATAAACCAGTCCGGCAACACCAAGCCCTGTGCCTGGCCCAAGAACGACGCGCGAAGCCAGCACATCTTTTTTGCCGGAGCCGATGGCGTCGCGGTTATCGTCGTCCAGTGCTGCAATCGCGAGAGCCTGCGCTTCAAAGTCATTGATGACGATGACGTCCTTCAGGCCGAGATTGGCCAGCATGTCCTTCGGTTTGACAACCCAATGGCAGTTGGTGAGCGGAATCTCGTCACCTTCGATCGGGCCGGCAATCGCAAGAATGGTCGAGACCGGCTGAAGCGAGGTCTTGTCCAGAACCGCCTGCTGGATGGCGTCGTCGATCGTCGGATATTCCGCCGTCTTCACGGTGGTGAGGTGCACCGGTTCCGCAAAGGAATCGATCAGAATGGAAAAGCGGGCGTTGGTACCGCCGATGTCGCCAAGAAGGATCGGAAAGGACAGATATTCGGTATCGGACGTCTTCGGCATTGCCTGTTCCATTGTCGGAGTGTCAATTGGCGACGTGGAAGTCGATGAGGTTTTCTGCGGTGGCGCGGTTGAGCGCCATGGGAATGTCATAGACCGTGGCAAGCCGGGTCAGCGCCTTCACGTCAACATCGTGCGGCATGGCTGTCAGCGGATCGGTGAAGAAGATCAGCATGTCGACTTCGCCTGTCGCGATCATCGCGCCGATCTGCTGGTCACCGCCGAGGGGGCCGCTTTTGAGGCGAGTGACTTCAAGTCCGGGACAGGCTTCCTGTACCCGCCCGCCGGTTGTGCCGGTGGCGACGATCCTGAAACCGGCAAGCGCCTTCTGGTGATGACGGGCGAAATCCGCCATATCGTCCTTTTTCTCGTCGTGAGCGATGAGCGCGATACAGCGTTGTCCTTCCATGGTCCCAGCCTGTCCTCAAAGAATTAAATCGATTTGAAGCCTTCTATAACAGCTTGCCGCCATTTGAAAAGGGAAGCTGTTGAATGCCTCATTTCTGTTTCAGTTCAATGTCGGACGCTGGGTCGGAAGCGGAATATCCGAAGGCGGCTGCAGGGCGGGGGCGGCCTGAATGACCTGTTCCACGCTTTGCTGGCGCGCGGCCGGGGCCTGAACCGGCGCTGGAGAATAGGCCTGGGCGGCAATGCCCTGGCGGTTGGCGGAAGGGGCCGCAGCCACGGCAGCGCAGGCGGAAGGCAGGTCGGAGACCATGACCGGACGCGGTTTCACCGGCTTGGCATTGGGGTCCTTTTTCGGCGGCGCCCATGGTTCCTTGCTGAACCACCAGGCAAGCGACTTGTCGCAGCCGTCACCTTTGCCCACGGCCGCCTGCGGTTTGCAATTGGGCGCGCCGGGCGGGCATTCGAGGCGGATGTGGAAATGCTCGTCATGACCATAGATCGGCCTGATCTTGCCCATGAAGGTGCGGTCGCCGGTCCAGGTCTGGCAGAGTTTCTGCTTGATGGCCGGGTTGACGAAGACGCGCTCCACCTGCGGATAGCTTGCCGCCATCATCACCAGCCGGGCATTGAGCGGCGACCATTTGCGGTCATCGACCGTCAGGAACTTGCTCTTGTCCAGCATGGAAACGAAAGGCACCGTTTCGCGCTGCTCCACGGTCAGCCGGGGGGTGGGCATGGGTCGCCACCACACATCGACATCGAGGCCGATCTGGTGCGACGCATGGCCTGTCAGCATCGGGCCGCCACGCGGCTGGGAAATGTCGCCGAGCAGCAATCCCGGCCAGCCGATCTTCTGTGCGTCCTGCGAAAATTGCTCGAGGAAAGAAATAAGCTGTGGTTGGCCCCAGCGCCGGTTGCGGGAAAGGCGCATGGCCTGCCAGCCGGGACCATCAGTCGGCATGGCGATGGCGCCGGACTGGCAGCCCTTGGCATAGGAGCCGATCGGCTGCGAGCCCGTGGCGGAAGGCAGCGCCATATGGCCGAACACTTCTTTTGCGGGCCTGTCCTCGGCCGATGCGGTTTCCATCTGCAACTGCAGTGCGGAGACGACCGAAATCGCCAGCATGGCCGCCTTGAAAACTCTCGATGATCCCGCCGTCATATAGTCGTGCCCGTCCGATCAGATGATTCTCTTCCCCTCAGGATAAACTGGAACGGGATTTTGTTGAAACCATGTTTCGCCCCGCATCTCGCAAACCGGGAAGATAAAGGCGCCGATAAAGAGCTTGTGAGCCGGTGCATCTGTTTTTTGCCAATCTTTGTTTTATGCTCTCTCCAACAAACACGAAAACAGGGACATTCCCCCAATGATATTGGCACCACTGAAATCCCGTCTCCTCATTGCCCTTGCGGCATCCGCCTTGCTGATACCGGCGACGGCCTCCGCACAATCGGCCGATGTATGGCGAAAGGGGATTTCGACGGTCGGGGAACTGAAACATCCCGATGGCTTCGATCATTTTGACTATGTGAACACCAAGGCACCCAAAGGCGGCACGCTTCGTCTGTCGACGACGGGCACCTTCGACACGCTCAATCCGCTGCTCGCCAAGGGTGAGGCGGCGACGGGCCTTTCGCTGGTTTTCGATACATTGATGAAGTCGACGGAAGAGGAGCTGTCTGCCTCCTACGGCCTGCTGGCCGAGGGGGTGAGCTATCCCGACGATATTTCGAAGGCCACCTTCCGGCTGCGTGCGGACGCCAAATGGGCTGATGGCAAGCCGGTGACGCCAGAGGATGTCGTCTTCAGCTTCGAAAAAGCGAAGGACCTCAGCCCGCAGCTCGCGACCTATTACATCCATGTCACCAAGGCAGAGGTGAGCGGCGAAAGGGACATCACCTTCACTTTCGATGAAAAGAACAATCGCGAATTGCCGCAGATCGTCGGCCAATTGCTGATCGTTCCCAAACACTGGTGGGAGGCCGCCGGTCCGGACGGCAAGCCGCGCGACATCTCGCGCGGCACGCTCGAGCCGGTCATGGGCTCGGGGCCCTACAAGATTGCGTCAGTCTCTCCCGGCTCCACAATCACCTATGAACGCCGCGACGACTACTGGGGCAAGGACGTCAATGTGAATGTGGGGATGAATAATTTCAAAACCATCGCCTACACCTTCTTTGCCGATCAGGATGTGGACTTTCAGGCCTTCAAGTCCGGCACCGTCGATTTCCGGCAGGAAGCCTCCTCCAGCCGCTGGGTCACCGGTTATGATTTTCCGGCCGTCAAGGAGGGCCGCGTCAAGAAGGAAGAGCTGCCGAACATCTATCGTTCCGTCGGCATCATGCAGGCCTTCGTGCCGAACATGCGCAGGGAGAAGTTCCAGAACCCGAAACTGCGCAAGGCGCTCAATTACGCCTTCGATTTCGAGGAGCTGAACCGGACGCTGGCCTATGGTCAATTCCAGCGCATCAACAGCTTCTTCATGGGCAGTGAACTGGCCTCTTCCGGACTGCCGACCGGTCGCGAGCTGGAAATTCTGCAGGAGCTGAAGGATCAGGTTCCGCCGGAAGTCTTCACGACAGAATATCGCAACCCGGTCGCCGGTGATCCGGCCAAGCAGCGCGACAATCTGCGCGAGGCGGTCAAGCTGATGAAGGAGGCCGGTTACGAACTGCGCGGCAACCGCATGGTCAATGCGGCGAGCGGACAGCCGCTTGATATGGAGTTTCTGATAGATTCCGCCGGCATGGAAAGAACCATCCTGCCCTATGTCCAGAACCTGAAGAAGATCGGCATCAACGCGACGATCCGCACGGTCGACGCCTCGCAATATACCAACCGCACCCGCAGTTTCGATTATGACGTGATCGTCAAGCTCTGGGCGACCTCGGCGAACCCGGGTAACGAACAGGCGGATTTCTGGGGCTCGGCCGCCGCCGATCGGCAGGGATCCAATAATATTGCCGGAATCAAGAACCCGGCCGTTGATGCGTTGGTCAGGAAGGTCATATTCGCGCCCAACCGGGATGAGCAGGTGGCTGCGGCACGGGCGCTCGACCGGGTGCTTCTGGCAAACAGCTACGTCATACCGCAATTCTACCGCGGCGAGATGTTCATCGCTTACTGGAATACGCTCATTCGCCCGGAAAACCTGCCCGAATATGGTGTCGGTTTTCCTGATGCATGGTGGTCCAGCCAGGCCGGAAACTGACGCCGGCCTTGCTTTCGCGGCAAAGGCTTGATTCACATAGGGCGAGACGAATCGCTTAAAGCGCGCAGGCAGCGCTTTCAGGAAAGGACCGGGTTTGACAGAAACGAAAACCGCTGACGTATCGGCCGGGAGCAAGGGCTGATGGGCGCCTATATCCTCAGACGTCTGGCGCTGATGATCCCGACCATTATCGGCATTATGGGCATTTCGTTTCTCGTCATCCAGTTCGCGCCCGGCGGGCCGGTGGAACAGGTCGTCGCGCAGCTGACGGGGCAGGGCGACAGCGCTTCCGACCGTCTCTCCGGCGGCGGCGATCTTCTCGGCCAATCCGGCGGTTTCGATGAAAGCGGCTCGAAATATCGCGGCGCGCAGGGGCTCGATCCGGAGCTGATCGCCAAGCTTGAGAAACAGTTCGGTTTCGACAAGCCGCCGCTCACCCGCTTTCTTGAGATGATGTGGAATTACATCCGCTTCGATTTCGGCGACAGCTTCTTCCGAAATTCCTCTGTCATCGATCTCATCATCGACAAGCTGCCGGTGTCGATGTCGCTCGGTTTCTGGATCCTGATCATTTCCTACATCATCTCCATTCCGCTCGGCATCAAGAAGGCCGTTTCCGATGGCTCGACTTTCGATGTCTGGACATCAGGCATCATCATCATCGGTTATGCGGTGCCGAGCTTCCTGTTCGGCATTCTTCTCATCGTTCTCTTCGCCGGCGGCTCGTTCTTCGACTGGTTCCCGCTGCGTGGTCTGGTGTCGGATAATTTCGCGCAGCTGAACTGGTGGCAGAAGATCATAGACTATTTCTGGCACCTGACCCTGCCGCTGATCGCGCTGTCGCTCTCGGCTTTTGCGACGACGACGCTTCTGACCAAGAATTCCTTCATTGACGAGATCAAGAAGCAATATGTCATCACCGCCCGCGCCAAGGGTCTTAGCGAACGCAGGGTTCTTTATGGCCACGTCTTCCGCAACGCGATGCTGATCGTGATCGCCGGTTTCCCGGGCGCCTTCATCTCGGCCTTCTTCACCGGTTCGCTGCTGATCGAAAACATCTTCTCGCTCGATGGCCTCGGCCGCCTCGGTTATCTCTCGGTGGTCAACCGTGATTACCCGATCGTGTTCGGCACACTCTTCATCTTCTCGCTGATGGGCCTCGTGGTCGGCCTGATTTCCGACCTGATCTATACATGGATCGATCCACGTATCGACTTCGAGCGGAGGGACGTGTGATGACACTTGCCCATACCGCAGAAACGGAAACGCTGGTGAAACCGAAGCGTCCGTGGTTTTCGCCAACCACCAAGCGCCGTTGGCAGAATTTCAAGGCAAACCGGCGCGGTTACTGGTCCTTCTGGCTGTTCCTGATCCTGTTTTTCCTGAGCCTGATCGCGGAATTCATCGCCAATGACAAACCCGTCCTCGCCTCCTACAAGGGTGAGATTCTGGTGCCGGTCATGGTTGATTATCCGGAGGAAAAATTCGGTGGGTTCCTGGCCCAGACCGACTACAAATCCTCCTTCATTCAGGATGAGATCAACGCCAATGGCTGGATGATCTGGCCGCCGATCCGTTATTCCTATCAGACGGTCAATTCCAATATTCCGCATTCCGCTCCCACCGCGCCCTTCTGGCTGATGGATGAAAAGGAACGGTGCTCGGCCTATCCGCAGGGCAATGCCGATCCCGGCTGCACGCTCGGCAATCTCAACTGGCTTGGAACGGACAATCAGGCGCGCGACGTCACGGCGCGGATGATCTATGGCTTCCGTATTTCCGTTCTTTTCGGCCTGACGCTCACCATCGCGTCCGCCCTCGTGGGGGTCACGGCCGGCGCCATTCAGGGTTACTTCGGCGGCTGGACGGATCTGCTTCTGCAGCGTTTCATCGAAATCTGGTCGTCAATGCCGGTGCTTTACATCCTGCTCATCATCGCGGCCATCCTGCCGCCGGGCTTCTTCGTGCTGCTCGGCATCATGCTGCTCTTTTCATGGGTTGGCTTCGTCGGCATCGTCCGGGCCGAATTCCTGCGTGCCAGAAACTTCGAATATGTCCGCGCCGCCCGCGCCCTTGGCGTCGGCAACTGGACGATCATGTTCCGGCATCTTCTGCCCAACGCCATGGTGGCAACGCTGACCTTCCTGCCCTTCATCCTGTCCGGTTCGATCACCACATTGACCTCACTCGATTTCCTCGGCTTCGGCATGCCGCCGGGATCGCCGTCGCTGGGCGAGATGATCGCGCAGGGCAAGAACAATCTTCAGGCGCCCTGGCTTGGTCTCACCGCCTTCTTCACCATGTCCATCATGCTCTCCCTCCTTATCTTCGTCGGCGAGGCGGTTAGAGACGCCTTCGACCCACGCAAGACGTTCCGGTGATCGCCATGACGGAAACAAATATTCAGCCGCTTCTCTCTGTCCGTGATCTCTCCGTCGCCTTCCATCAGGGCGGCGCGACCAGCATCGCCGTCGATCAGGTCTCCTTCGACCTGATGCCGGGCGAAGTCGTCGCCCTCGTTGGCGAATCCGGTTCCGGTAAGTCGGTCACGGCGAATTCCATCCTCAAATTGCTGCCCTATCCGGCAGCGAGCCATCCTTCGGGGAAAATCCTGTTCGACGGCAAGGATGTGCTGACCCTGCCGGAACGTGCGCTTCGCGCCGTGCGCGGCAACGACATCACCATGATCTTTCAGGAACCGATGACCTCGCTCAACCCGCTCCACACCATCGAGCGGCAGATCGGTGAGATTCTGGAGCTGCATCAGGCGATTACGGGCGCGGAGGCGCGGGCGCGTACGCTGGAACTGTTGCTTCAAGTGGGCATTCGCGAACCGGAAAAGCGCCTGAAGGCCTATCCGCATGAATTGTCCGGCGGCCAGCGGCAGCGTGTGATGATCGCCATGGCGCTTGCCAACCGGCCGAAACTGCTCATCGCCGATGAACCCACGACGGCGCTTGACGTGACGGTTCAGGCCCAGATTCTCGAGCTGCTCGGTGATCTGAAAACGCATCACGGCATGTCCATGCTGTTCATCACCCACGATCTCGGTATCGTCCGCAAATTTGCCGACCGCGTCTGCGTCATGACCAAGGGAAAGATCGTCGAGACCGGCACGGTGGAGCAGGTGTTTACCGATCCGCAACACGCCTATACCCGCCATCTTCTGGCTGCCGAACCGAAGGGTGAGCCGCCGCTTTCCGACGCCAGCAAACCCGTGGTCATGCAGGGCGACGATATCAAGGTCTGGTTCCCGATCAAGGCGGGGCTGATGCGTCGGGTGGTCGACCATGTGAAAGCGGTCGACGGTATCGATATCACCCTGCGTGCAGGCCAGACGGTGGGCGTGGTGGGCGAATCCGGCTCGGGCAAGACGACGCTCGGTTTGGCTCTCTCGCGGCTGATCGCGTCTGAGGGACGTATCAGCTTCATCGGCCAGTCGATCGACCACTATTCCTATGAAATGATGAAGCCGCTCAGAAACCGGCTGCAGGTGGTGTTTCAGGACCCTTACGGTTCGCTCAGCCCGCGCATGTCCGTAGGCGAGATCGTCGCCGAGGGCCTGAAAGTGCATGAGCGATCTCTTTCGGCCGACGAGCGCGATACCCGTGTGGCCACTGCGCTGGAAGAGGTCGGCCTCGATCCGGCCACCCGCTGGCGGTATCCGCATGAGTTTTCCGGAGGCCAGCGCCAGCGCATCGCCATTGCCCGCGCCATGGTGCTTAAACCCCGTTTCGTCATGCTGGATGAGCCGACATCCGCGCTCGACATGAGTGTGCAGGCGCAGGTGGTCGATCTCTTGCGCGATCTCCAGGCAAAGCACGAGCTGGCTTATCTCTTCATCAGCCACGATCTGAAGGTGGTGAAGGCGCTTGCCAACGACCTGATTGTCATGCGCCACGGCAAGGTGGTGGAGAGCGGTCCGGCGGCGGATATTTTCGCCAACCCGCAGCAGGACTATACCAAGGCGCTGCTGGCGGCGGCCTTCAATATCGAGGCGGTGAAAACGAAAGCGGTCAGCCAGTAAGGCGCGTCGAATTTTCCATTAAGGCAATGATTTTTCTGTTGCTTCGCGGAAAATGCCGACCCATGTTGCGATGAACGTGACATGGAAACGGATTGATTGCGATGGCAGCGGATGTGGTCGTTTTGGGAGCGGGGATCATCGGGGTCTCTGTCGCTTTGCAACTGGCCCGGAGGGGCAAATCGGTAGTGCTGGTGGACCGGCGCGGACCGGGCGAAGAGACCTCTTTCGGTAATGCGGGGCTGATCCAGAGAGAGGGCGTGGTACCTTATGGCTTCACGCACGACCTTGCGCTGCTGCTGCGCTATTCGCTGAACAACAGGATCGATGTCCGTTATAGGCCCTCTGCCCTGCCAAGAATGGCGCCTTTCCTCGGCCGTTACTGGTATAATTCCGCAGCCATGCGGCATGCCACGATCGCTCGCGCCTATACGCCGCTGATCGAACATTCAGTTTCCGAGCACAGCATCCTGATCGACGAGGCTAAGGCCGGCGATCTGATCGTGAAAAATGGCTGGATGCAGGCCTATAGGACCGCCGCAAGGCGGGACGCTGATTATGCCTTTGCCGAGCGTCTTTCGCGCGAGCACGGCATATCCCACACCAAACTCGATGCCGAAAAGCTGGCCGCGGCCGAACCGCATCTCAGCCGGGATTTCGTCGGCGGGCTGAAATGGGATGACCCGTGGTCGGTGCTTGATCCGCACGCGCTGACGCTTGCCTATGTCAAACTGTTTGAAAGCCTCGGCGGAACTTTTGTCCGGGGCGATGCCTTCACCCTCAGCCAAACGACAAGCGGCTGGACGGTGCGCACCGAGACCGGCGCAATCGAGGCCGAACATGCCGTCGTGGCGCTCGGTCCCTGGGCGGATACCGTCACGGAACGGCTGGGTTACCGTTTCCCGCTTGGCGTGAAGCGCGGCTATCACATGCATTATGCGCCCCAGGAGGGCACGAAGCTCAATAACTGGCTGATCGATGCCGAGCGTGGGTATTTCCTTGCGCCGATGCGCAAGGGTATCCGCCTGACGACGGGTGCGGAATTTGCCGAGCGCGATGCACCGAAATCTCCCGTGCAGATCGAGCGGGCGGAACGGGTGGCGCGCACCGTCTTTCCTCTTGGCGGCAGGCTGGATGCGGAACCGTGGATGGGCGCGCGGCCCTGCACGCCGGATATGATGCCGATCATCGGCAAGGCACCGCGTCATAAAACATTGTGGTTTGCTTTCGGACATGCCCATCACGGCCTCACGCTTGGGCCGATCACCGGCCGTGTGCTGGCGGAAACCATGCTGGGCGAAACGCCTGTTATCGCCATCGACGCCTATCGCCCGGAAAGGTTCAATCCCTGATAGCTAAATCCGCTGGCCTTCCGGGGACAGGCCACGTAACATGGTCAAGTGCAAAGGGGAAAAGGGGCAAACGTCATCATGGTGGCGAGGTTTCTCATCTATCAGCAGCAGGACGATTTTCGTTAGCGACCTTCGCTGCGCATGAAACGAGATGGAAACGGCTTGCTGGTGCATGATGGATGATATTGAAAACGCAAAGAAATTTTTCGCCGATAACCCCGATATCGAAATACTTGAAGCTTTCGTCATAGACGCGAATGGTGTGCCGCGCGGCAAGTGGATTCCGCGCGAACGGGCAATCGACGTTCTTGAAAAGGGAATGGCTATCCCCCGTTCCGTTTATGCGTTGGATATATGGGGGCGGGATGTGCATGCCGCAGGTCTTGCGGAGGGCACGGGCGATCCCGATGGTTTTTGCTTTCCCGTTCCCGGCACGCTGTCGCGGGTCACATGGCTTGGCAGGCCGACAGCACAGGTTCTGCTGGCGATGAAAAATCCGGATGGAACCGGTTTTTATGGCGATCCCCGGCACGTTCTGGCGCAGGTTCTGAGCGCTTATAAAAAGGCCGGCCTCACGCCGGTCGTGGCGACCGAACTCGAATTTTACCTGATCGATCCCGTCCGCTCTGCACTTGACCCGGTCCGTCCGCCGCATAGCCGCGAGGGCCGGTGGCATACGGGCCAGACACAGGTTCTGTCGATTTCCGAATTGCAGGATTTCGAGGATGTCTTCCATGACATTGCCACAGCCTGCCGGGCGCAGGGCGTTCTTGCCGATACGACGCTGCGCGAAAACGGCCCCGGACAATATGAAATCAATCTCAACCATGTGCCGGATGCCTTGCAGGCCGCCGATTTTGCCGTTTTCCTGAAGCGCATCGTCAAGGGCGTGGCGCGCCGGCACGATCTCGACGCGACCTTCATGGCCAAGCCTTACGGTTTGCAGGCCGGCAACGGCATGCATGTGCATTTTTCCGTTCTCGATAGGGACGGCAGGAACATCTACGCCGGGGAAAATGGCCCGTCGGATGCGCTGATGCATTCGGTTGGCGGCCTCTTGGAAAACATGGGGGAAAGCATGGCGATCTTCGCGCCCCATGCCAATTCCTATCGCCGGCTGACCCCCAGCGAACATGCGCCAACCTATGCCTCCTGGGGCATCGACAACCGCTCGGCGGCGGTGCGTGTCATCGTTGCCAGCAAGGCGGCGACGCGTATCGAACATCGCGTCGCCGGTGCCGATACCAATCCCTATCTCGTTGTCGCGATGATCCTGAGCGCCGCGCTTGCCGGCATGAAGGAGAAACGCCAACCCGGCGGCGCGATTGCCGGCGACAGCCACGCGATCAACCACGAGCCGCTGCCCACCAACTGGGACTATGCATTGCAGCGCTTCACGCGATCGAGCTTTGCCTATGCGACGCTCGGCCAGAAGTACCGGACGCTATTTTCCGCCTGCAAACAGCAGGAGCTTTCCGAATTTTCCCTGCGTGTAACCGACGTCGAATATGACGCCTATATCAGGACGGTGTGAGATGGCTGAGGTAACGAACATTCCCAATCCCGGCCACACATCCTCCTGGTACGCGGCCTCCGCCAATGTCAAATCCGTGCGGCCGACACTTGAAGGCGCGCTGGAAGCGGATGTCTGCGTCATCGGCGGCGGTTTCACCGGCATTTCCGCAGCGCTTGAACTCAGTGAGCGCGGCTATTCCGTCATCGTTCTTGAAGGTGTGCGGGTCGGCTTCGGCGCTTCGGGTCGCAATGGCGGCCAGATCGTCAACGGCTATAGCCGTGATCTCGAGACCATCGCCGGCCGTTACGGGCACGAAAAGGCGGTGAAGCTCGGAGAAATGTCGCTTGAAGGCGGCGCGATCATCCGCAGCCGCATCGCGAAATACGCCATCGACTGCGATCTCGTCGATGGCGGTTTCTTTGCCGCCTTTACGCCGAAACAGATCCGCGAAATGGAAGCTCACAAGGCCCATTGGGAAAAACACGGCCATGGCGGGCTCGAAATGGTCTCCAAGGCGGATGTCGGCCAGTATGTGAAGACGGACCGTTATGCCGGCGGTATGATCGACCGCCTCGGTGGCCACATCCACCCGCTCAATCTGGTGCAGGGGGAAGCGGCGGCGGCTGAAAGCCTCGGTGCTCGGATATTCGAAAATTCGCGGGTCATTGCGGTAGAGCAGGGGGAGAACCCCGTCGTGCGGACCGCGACGGGCAGTGTGAGGACGAAATATGTTCTCGTCTGCGGCAATGCCTATCTCGGCACATTGCTACCGGAAATCGGCGAGCGGATGATGCCCGTCTCAAGCCAGGTCATGGCGACGGAGCCGCTCGATGCCGACCTGATTGAGGAGCTTCTGCCCGCCGATTATTGCGTCGAGGATGCCAATTACATTCTCGATTATTACCGCCGCACCTCGGATAATCGCCTGCTCTATGGCGGCGGCATCGGTTATGGCGGCAGCGACCCTGCCGATCTGACGGGCGTGATCCGGCCGAACATGCTGAAGACCTTCCCGCAACTGGAAAAGACGAAGATCGACTTCGCCTGGAGCGGCAATTTCGCGCTGACCCTGACGCGCATCCCGCATATGGGCAGGCTCTCGGACAATATCTATTTTTCGCATGGCGACAGCGGCCATGGCGTCACGACCACGCATCTGCTTGGCAAGATATTGGGCGAGGCCGTTGCCGGTCACGCTGAACGTTTCGATATCTGGAGTTCGCTGCCGAACTATCCGTTCCCGGGCGGCAAGACGTTCCGCGTGCCGCTGACCGTGCTTGGTGCATGGTGGTACGGCATGCGCGACAGGCTCGGATTTTAGAACGTTACCGCCTTCAAACCGGAAAGTGCGTTCTTCGCAATATCCTCGGGTGTGGTGTCGATGCTGACGGTTACGACGCCCGGTTCGCCAGTCGGCACTTCCAGCGTGGCAAGCTGGGTCTGCAGCAGCGAAAGCGGCATGAAATGGCCCTTGCGTTCACCCATGCGCCGGCTGAGAAGTTCCAGGCTGCCATCCAGATAAACGAAGGCAAGCGGGCCGCCGGTAGCCTTGCGAAGCCGGTCGCGATAGATTTTCTTGAGCGCCGAGCAGGAAACGACGACACCGTTATTTTCGCTGCCCTTGCGCAGTTCCGCGCCGATCAGATCGAGCCAGGGCCAGCGATCTTCGTCAGTCAGGGGAATACCCTCGGACATTTTATCGACATTGGATTTAGGGTGAAGCTTGTCGCCCTCGATGAAGGCAATACCCAGTTTTTCCGCCAGTTCCTCTGCGACCGTGGACTTGCCAGAGCCGCTCACTCCCATCACGACAATTGCCTGTGTCACCCGAACCTCTGATATTTCTGTTTCGACGGTCAGCCCCTAACATGTGCGGCAGATATCGGGAATATAAAAATGCGGGGCTTGCCCATGTCAGTGCCCGGTTTTGCGGGCCGCGGCTTTTTCCAGCGCGGAAAAGCCGGTGTGAATCAGGATCGCCAGCGCCGCAACGATAAGCCCGCCCTGCAGAATGAAGGCGAGGTTGTTGGATTGCAGACCGGCAATGATCACTTCACCGAGCGTATGCGCCGCGACTGTCGAGCCGATGGTAGCGGTGGAAAGGCTGATGACCGCCGAAAGCCTGATGCCCGCCAGAATGGCCGGAAGGGCGAGCGGCAATTCCGCTTTGAGAAGCCGTTGCCAGCCGGTCATGCCGCTGCCTCTCGCGGCATCCATCACGGTGGCGGGCAGGGTGGTCAGCCCTGTCAGCGTATTTTCGAAAACCGGCAGCAGCGCGTAGAGAAACAGCGCTATAAGCGTTGGTTTTTCGCCAAAACCGATTATCGGTACGGCAAGCGCCAGCACCGCCACGGGCGGAAAAGTCTGGCCGATATTGACGATGCTGCGCGAGAGCGGCAGGAAATCCGTCCCGAATGGCCGGGTGACGAGAACCGCAAGCGCGCCCGCCGTCAATGTGGCGAGCCCGGTCGCAATCGCGACTGTGGTTAGATGTGACAGCGTCAGGGAAAACAGATTTGCCTGAGTGTAGATCGCCGGCGCATTGGCCTGCACGAGAGGGCGGAACAGTGGTGCGAAGACCTGCGGCACGGCAAGGAAGATTATCAGCGCCAGCGTCAGGAAACCGAGGGTAAACAAGGATAAGGCGTTTTTCATGGGGCTCCGGCGGCACGCTGGAGGAGAACGTCACGCCGCACCCGGCCAGCGGGTTGCCCGTTAGCCTTGATTACCGGCAAGGCATCGCAGCCCGCCCATAACATTGCCGACAGGGCGTCGCGCTGGCTCGTATGTTCGGTGAGCGGTTCGCCCTCGGCGCTGCCCGGCTCCACGATGTCTGCAACGGAGAGAACCGAAAGCAGTTTCAGCGCCCGTTCGTTTTCGCCGATCATGGTGCGGACAAAATCCGTCGCCGGTTTCAGCACGAGCTCGGCTGGCGGGCAGTCCTGCACGATGCGGCCCTTGTCCATCACGGCGATACGATCCGCCAGATAAAAAGCCTCGTCCATATCATGCGTGACGAGAACGACCGTCACACCGAGCTTCTTCTGGATATCGAGAAGATCGTTCTGGGCCTTGGCGCGGATCACCGGGTCCAAGGCGCCGAAGGGCTCGTCCATCAGAAGAATGTTGGGTTCTGCGGCCAGTGCACGCGCCACGCCGACGCGCTGCTGCTGGCCGCCTGAGAGTTCATGTGGGAAACGGTCGGCATAGAGCGCGGGGTCAAGCTGGAAGAGGTGCATCAGCGCATCGATCTTGGCCGCGATACGCTTGCGGTCCCAGCCGATTAGCTGCGGCACGGTCGCGATATTTTCGGCGACCGTCCGGTGCGGAAACAGGCCATGGCCCTGAATGGCATAGCCTATCTGGCGGCGCAGTTTGAAGCCGGGTATCGCGCTGACATCCTCTCCGTCGATCCGGATCATGCCGGAGGTTGGCTCCACCAGCCGGTTTATCATGCGCAGCAGGGTGGTTTTTCCCGACCCCGAGGTGCCGACGATGACGGTGACGGTGCGCGGCGCTACCGTTAGCGATACCTGATCCACGACGGTCGTATCGCCATATCGTTTCGTGATGGTGTCGATCTCGATCATGCCTTTTGCCTTCCGCCTGCGCTGAAGAGATTGCTGTCGATGAGGGCATCGAGGGTGATCGCGGCGGCAAAGCCGAGAAGAACGGTGGGCACGGTGCCAAGCAGCACGAGGTCCATGGCCGTCTGCCCGATGCCCTGAAACACGAAAACGCCAAAACCACCGCCGCCGATCAGGGCCGCGATCGTCGCCAGCCCGATATTCTGCACCAGCACGATGCGAATACCGGTGAGGATGACCGGCATGGCCAGCGGAAATTCCACCCGCAGCAGCCGTTGCACCGGTGTCATGCCAAGGCCGCGCGCCGCTTCCCGCACCGCCTGCGAAACCCCGGCAAGGCCGACCACCGTGTTGGAAACCACCGGCAGCAGCGAATAGAGAAACAGCGCCACGAAGGCGGGCGCCATGCCGATGCCGGCAATGCCGATCTTCGCTGCACCCGGGACCGTGGCCGCGATCCATCCGAGCGGCGCGATCAGCAAACCGAAAAGGGCGATGGAGGGGATGGTCTGGACGATATTGAGGGTGTTCAGCACCCCCGCCCGCAGCCGTTCGACCTTGTAACAGAGGATGCCGAGCGGAATACCCGCGATGGTCGCCGCGATCAGCGAGCCGATGGCAAGCTCCACGTGCCGCAGGGCCTCGGTCCAGAATATATCGGCCCGGCCGGTATATTCCTTGATGATGGAGAGATCGTTCCAGAGGCCGCTTGTCAGTACCGCCGCAAGCGCAGCCACCGCCACCAGCAACAGCAAAATCCGAACGGCGGGCTTCGGCTGGAGACGGGCAATACAATCAGTCGCGAGCAGAGCCAGTCCGGCAAATATCAGCCAGAAACCGCTGGCGGGTGAAACCCGGGCAAAACCATTACCCTGCGGCGTGAGGAAAGACGCCGCTTGGCCGACAAAAACCGCCAGTGCAGCAAGGCCGGCCAGCGCGACTGTGAGCTTCAGTCGCGCGGGAAAGTGGAAAAATGCGATGAAAGCCGCAAGGAGAATGATGGTGGTGAGAACGGCGGCAGCCGCAGCCGGAAGGGCTTCGAAGACCGTTCTTGTTTCGCCCTGAACGATCCGGTTTGCGCGGAATGTCATGAAGGGCGATATAAAAAGCGCATAAAGAAGCAGGCACGAAATCAGTACGCCCACCTTGTCAGGCCATTTCGTCAAATCCAGCTTCCCTCCCTTGGGTTAGGGCGGGACCAGGAGAACGCTTCCGTTCCCGAAGTCCGCTCCAGCGCCGCGAGTGTTACTTGACGAAACCGTTCTTGGTCAGAAAGTCGAGCGCCACGGTCTTGGCTTGTTCGCCACCCACCTGCACGCGGGCGTTCAAATCCTGCAGCGTTGCCAGATCGAGCTTTTCGAACACCGGTTTCAGCAGTTCCTCAATATTCGGGTGCTTTTTGAGAACCTCTTCGCGAATGATCGGTGCTGGTTGATAGACCGGCTGCACATGTTTGTCGTCCTCCAGCACCACAAGGCCGGAGGGGGCGATGCCGCCATCCGTGCCATAGACCATGGCTGCATTGGCGTTGTTCGTCTGGTTGGCGGCGGCGGCGATCGTGGCCGCGGTGTCGCCGCCGGAAAGCGTGATCAGCTGGTCAGGCTTCATGGTGAAGCCATAGGTGGTCTGAAATGCAGGCAGCGCTGCGGCGGAATTGACGAATTCGGAGGAAGCGGCAAGGACCACCTCGCCGCCATCGGCAACATATTTGCCGAAGTCGGAAAGCGTCTTCAGATTGTTCTTGTCCGCGACATCCTTGCGTAGCGCAATTGCCCAGGTGTTGTTGGCCGGCGATGGTGTCAACCAGACGATCTTGTTGGCATCGTAATCGAGTGTTTTGGCCTCTTCATAACCCTTGGCGGCATCTTTCCAGAGTGGATCGTCCGCCTTGGAGAAAAAGAAGGCGGCGTTGCCGGTATATTCAGGATAAATGTCGATTTCGCCCGCGGTGATCGCTTTTCGCACAACCGGTGTGGCGCCAAGCTGGATGCGATCTGTCGTTTCGATCTTGTTCTGGTTCAGGATAGCGAGAATGATGTTGCCAAGAACGCCGCCCTCCGTGTCGATCTTCGACGACACCACCACCTGCGCCTGAGCGATGGAAACAGAAAAGGCAAGCGCAAGTCCGGCGCCCGTCAACGTCATCAAGCGGTTCATGAATGTTCCTCCGGTGGGTCAGCCTGCCGAACAGGCGAAAGATCGCCGCCGCAATTGCGGCGGAGTATCAACGACCGGAAAGAAAAAAGGTTGCACGCCATCCGCATTTTCGCGTCGATGGCTCCCGTCGGTGCCGATGGCCGCTTTCGTCAGGCTTCGTCGTCCCGCTTGCGCGCATCCTTGCCCATGACGAGCGGCATGAGAACGGAGAGGAAGAGAAGCCTGATGACGTGGTGGGAGCCGACATAGGCGGTATCGGCATGCATCATCACTGCCATCGCCGCCATGGTTTCCAGGCCACCCGGTGAATAGGCGATCATGACGGCATTGAGCGGGACGCCGGTCACACCGGAAATCATCCAGGCAATGCTGCCGGCAATCAGCATCACGGCGATTGTGACGACGAAACCCGCCAGAAAGCCTTTCCGCACGTCCATCAGCGAGACATTCGAAAAGCGTGTGCCGATAAGGCAACCGATCAGCACGTAAACCGGCAGGCTGAGCCAGGTGGGAACACCACCCTCGGTAAGGCCGGTAATGTGGGTGCTGATGGAAATGGCGACGCCGCCCAGCAGCAGTGCGGCCGGAAACTTCCAGCGCAGGAAAAGCCAGCCGGTCAGAAGCGAGGCGCCGGTGGTCAGCGCCAGCGTGAACAGGCCCATTGGCGGGTTGGTGACAAGCGGTTCCGTGCTGACGAGATCGAAATATTCCACGATCAGCGGCACGGAAAGTGTTAGCGCCAGCACCCGCACACTTTGCACGATGCTGACGGTTGCAAGGTCGCTTTTCGTCTCGGCGCCAAGGCTGATGATATAGCTGAGATGACCGGGAGAGGCGCCCAGCATCGCCGTTGTCCGGTCGTAACCGAAGCCGTAATGCAGGATCCAGTAAGCGACATAGAGCATGATGACGACAGCGACGAGCACGACGATGAAGCTCACGGGCCAGGTTTTTGCGGCGTCAATCACGGACGGCGTCACGCTCGTTCCCATCGAAATGCCGACGACGACGAAACAGGCATTGCGGATGAAAGCGGGAACGCCAAGCCTTATGCCGGCGAGCCCCGTGATCGTCACCGCAAGCGCCGGGCCGGACAGAAAAGGTGCCGGAATATCGATGAGGCTTGCGAGCAGCGCACCTATGCTGCCGATGAGCGCAGTAAGCGCAAATGTATGGAATTCAGGCTTGATGATCATTGCGACGCTGATTGTTTGCTTGAAAAAGCTCGCGACCAAATGCGCCGCTTCCGTTCGCGACGTCAACACGCGGGATCAAAAATATTATATTTCACGCGTCTTCTTCAAAAGAAAAGCCCGTGACCTGAAGGACACGGGCTGTGACAATTGCCGAGGAGGAAATGCGATGATCAGGCAGCCGGAAGGGCAGCGACCTTCGGCATTTCCGTGTCCAGGCCAAGCAGGAAGTTGATCTGCGGCCGGGCCTTGACGAGATCGTCGATCGAGTATTCCGCCAGAACGTCAAAAAACGCATTGAGCGCCTTGCGAAGCGCCGAGTTGAGGCCGCAGCTGTCCACAAGCGGACATTCCACAGCGCCATCCTCGAAGCATTCGGCCATGGCGAAGCTGTCTTCAGTCACTCTCACCACGTCGAACAGGCTGATTTTTTCAGCGGGTTTGCCAAGGCGCACGCCGCCGTTACGGCCGCGCACGGTTTCCACCAGGCCCGCCTTGTTGAGCGGCTGCAGGATTTTGAACAGGAACAGCTCCGAAACGCCATAGGCTCTGGCGATCTCAGGAATGCGGCTCAGATGGCCTTCATTGGCGGCGCAATACATCAACATGCGAACGGCATAGTTGGTCTGTTTGGTCAAGCGCATGCTGGTCTCCTAACTCTCAATGTGGAGTTATATAGTCTCTTTTTCAGTTTAGAACAATTCCAGAAACTGAAAAAACTGGCACCCATCAGATATTTCTTAAACAGCCTTGTTGACCGTCCTGATGATTCATGAACAAACAAGTCAAGAATCGGAATGTAATGGAGGCATTCATAATGGCAAGCTTGAAATCATACTTTTCCGCTGCCGTTTTTTCAGGGCTGACGATCCTTTCCTTCGCGCCCGCCGCTCTGGCAGAGGGGGAGGTTAACGTCTATTCCTATCGCCAGCCTGAATTGATCCAGCCGCTGCTCGATGCCTTCACCAAAGAGACCGGCATAGAGGCGAATGTACTTTTCCTCGACAAGGGACTGGTCGAACGCATCCAGGCCGAGGGTGTCAATTCACCTGCGGATGTGCTGCTGACGGTGGATATTGCCCGCCTCGTCGAGGCGAAGGAAGGCAAGGTTACCCAGCCGGTTCTGGGCGATCCCGTCATCGAAAAGGATATCCCCGCCAATCTGCGTGATCCCGAGGGCGAATGGTTTGGTCTGACGACGCGCGGTCGGGTTGTCTATGCTTCGAAGGAGCGGGTGACACAGAAGGACATTACCTATGAGGAACTTGCCGATCCCAAGTGGAAGGGCAAGATCTGCATTCGCGACGGCCAGCATTCCTACAATATCGCGTTGATCGCCTCGATGATCGCCCATCACGGCGTCGATTATACCCGCACGTGGCTGACGGGTCTGAAGAACAATCTCGCCCGCAAGCCTGACGGAACAGACCGCAGCCAGGCGAAATCGATCTTTTCCGGCGAGTGCGATATCGCGCTTGGCAATACCTATTATGTCGGCCTGATGTTGACCAATGATCGCGAGCCGGAAGAAAAGGAATGGGCGGGATCGGTGCGGGTGATCTTCCCCAATGCGGGCGATCGCGGCACACATGTGAATATTTCCGGCATGGCGCTTACGAAATACGCACCGAACAAGGACAATGCGCTGAAGCTCATGGAGTTCCTGGCATCGCGCGAGGCGCAGGAAATCTACGCAAAACAAGTCTTCGAATATCCGGTGCTGCCCGGTGCCGAGCCTTCCGACGTGGTGAAGGGTTTCGGTCCCATCCATCCGGACAAGCTGCCGCTGACGGACATCGCCGCCCATCGCAAGCAGGCATCCGAACTGGTGGATGAAGTGGGTTTCAACGACGGCCCGACCAACTGAAGCCGTTTTCCGTATACCGGCGGGTCAGTTACCCGCCGGCTTGTTGTCCAGTGAAGCGTTGTAGTCGAGGATAGCCTTGCGCCTTTCCGGCGTTCCGGGATGGGTGGAGACAATGCTGGTGCCGCCCTTGTCGCCCAGTTTTTCTTCCAGCAGCGCGAAGAAGCGTTCGATGGCAGTGGGGTCAAGCCCGGCCTTGCGCATCAGTTCCACGGAGCGCTGATCCGCCTGCCGCTCGGCATCGCGCGAGTGCGATAGCGCCAGAAGTCCGCCGCCCTGGGTAAGAATATCTTCCATGGCCGAGCCGACATCGCCGGCAATCAGCATGACAAGACCGGCAACCCCGGCGGCGCGGTATAGCTGCCGCAGGCTGTGCTCATATTCGACATGGCCGATTTCATGGGCGAGAACGCCGGCGATCATCTGCCTGTCGTTGCCGGCCAGCTCCACCAGCTCGTCCGTCAATACCAGCGTGCCATCCGGCAGTGCAAAGGCATTGGGGCCGATGTAACCGCCCTTGCGGAAATTCAGCTTGTAGTCGTCAGGCGAACCTTCCGCATGGGCGGCGATCCGGGAAAATTCAGAGCGGATGGCGTCCTGCTCTTCCTGCGGAAGTTCGCTTGGAGAGAAGACTGCCTGGTCGAGGGCCTGCATGGTACTGGCCGACATGACCTGCGGAACGATCGGCGGGGTTACCGCGACCGCCAGTTCCACGAGCGCCGGAAGCGCCAGCTTGTAGGTGCCGTAAGCCAGAAGAACGGCTGCGGCGGTGATGCCGATCAGCCGCGGGCGAAACTGTTCCAGCCAGTGCACGAAACCGGATCGCTTGGCAATGTGCTGGCCAAGCAGCCGGTCCACGCCGTCATTGTCGCGGGTTTCGAACAGCGACCCGTCGGGAAAATGCAACTCCCGGGGGATGGTGCCGACCCGGTGGCTGATCTCGACCGTTTTTATCTCGGCCTGGGTTCTGACGTGGTTGTCCTTCGCATCGAGCACGAGAAGGACCGTGCCGCCAAGCTTCAGCCTGGCGGCACTGGAAAGGTTGGAGCGAGCGGCATGCCACTCGCCCGAAACGGTTTCTCCGGTGTCAGAAACCAAATTCGAAACCTTCCATATCCATATATTCGGCACTGACGGCGGCCCCCGTTGCTTCCATCGAGGAGAGGACCTCGCCCACATCGCCGTTGAAACGGATTGCCGTACGCTCCACGGTATAACGCGCTTCGCGGACCGCCGCCCACGGCCGCATCAGACCAAGGGTGAAAACGGTGACGATCAGGTTGGAGATGACGATCCAGAGATAGCGGCCGCGATGCAGGTCGCTGTGCAGGTCATGCTTTCCATCCAGCAGCATGGAGGAAATGACGACATTGCGAACGCCGGTGCGATAAACGACGCCGGCAAGGCCATAGACCAGAAATGCGCCGAAAACGCCCACATAGAGCGATGCGAGCGCCGTGGCCATGGCGGTAGTCTCGTCCTCGAGCATCGCACTGTTTGCCGCAAAGGCTGCAAGGCCGAAGAAGCCGACCACGATGCCGCCGATCACCACCATGATCGCGGGAATGATCCAGGCGCGATAGAGCTTGCCAATCTTGGGGTCGGCGCTGAAGGGGCGGTCGCCATAACGCAGGTTGCCGAAAATATAGCGGTTTGCCCAGCGGCTGGACAGTGGTGCCAGAATGCCGAAGGAGAAGAACGCAACGAGGCTGCCAAGCAGGATGGAGACAAAAGCGCCCCACGCCGTGCCGACAAAATCAAAACGCACATTGCGATAGCTCGTCACCCGCGCATTGAAACGAATGCTGCGCGTGATCAGCCATGGAAAGAAGATCATCAGCAGGATTGCCGGCACGAAGACCAGAAACGGATGGATAAGACCGATGAGCTGCGAGATGACGATGAAGGCAAAGGCGATCAGGCGGCCCTTGAAGATTTGCCCGCCAGTGGCGTGGTAGCCGAAAGCGCGGCCGGCCAGCACGGTGTTGCCGTTGAAATAACGCTTGCGGCGCACCTTCGCCCAGGCGGAATAAATGCCGATGGTGATGATCGTCAGGAGAATATTGACGATCCAGATTCCAAAATATTCCTTGGCATTTCCGCTGAACGAGCCGCGTTCGATTGCGCGCTGATCCACGCTGACAGAGATGTCACTCATAATGGTCCCTCATGGCATGCCCCTCTCCGGGCAGATTGAGTTGCAGGCTTCCCCGCTATCGTCGGTTTGGCGGCGTCCCCACGCCGCAACGGCTGTCTTACGCCATAACATCTTTAAGTGGAAATATTTTGAAGGAAAAACTTGATGATTTTTGTTTTCTTTTAATCAAAAAAGCCCCGCTGCGCAAACAGCGGGGCTTTTTCTGATTGCCGGCTTTTCGGCTTATTTCATCGTCGGCATGACGAATTCGGCACCCGACTTGATGCCCGACGGCCAGCGTGAGGTGATCGTCTTGGTCTTCGTCCAGAACTTGATCGAATCCGTGCCGTGCTGGTTGAGATCGCCGAAGCTCGAAGCCTTCCAGCCACCGAAGGAGTGATAGGCGAGCGGAACCGGGATCGGAACGTTGATGCCGATCATGCCGATGTTGACGCGGCTTGCGAAGTCGCGGGCAGCGTCGCCGTCACGGGTGTAGATCGCAACGCCGTTGCCGTACTCATGCTTCATCGGCAGTTCGAGCGCGTCTTCGTAATTCTTGGCGCGAACGACGGACAGAACCGGTCCGAAGATTTCGGTCTTGTAGATGTCCATGTCAGGGGTGACGTGGTCAAACAGGCAACCGCCGACGAAATAACCGTCTTCATAACCCTGCAGCTTGAAGTCGCGGCCATCGACCAGCAGCTTCGCGCCCTGTTCAACGCCGCTGTCAATCAGGCCTCTGACGCGCGTCTGCGCTTCCTTGGTAACGAGCGGGCCCATATCGGCCTTGTCGTCGGTATAGGGGCCGATCCTCAGGCTTTCGATCTGCGGGATGAGCTTTTCAACGAGGCGGTTTGCCGTCTCCTCGCCAACCGGAACCGCAACGGAAACAGCCATGCAGCGCTCGCCGGCCGAACCGTAACCGGCGCCCATCAATGCGTTCACGGCCTGATCGAGATCGGCATCCGGCATGATGATCATGTGGTTCTTCGCGCCGCCGAAGCACTGCGCGCGCTTGCCGTTCATGGCGGCGGTGCCGTAGACGTAACGGGCGATCGGCGTCGAGCCAACGAAGGAGACCGCGCCGATGTCAGGATCGGTCAGGATGGCGTCGACGGCACCCTTGTCACCGTTGACGACGTTGAGGATACCGGCCGGAAGACCGGCTTCGATCATCAGTTCGGCAAGGCGGATCGGCAGCGACGGATCGCGTTCAGATGGCTTCAGGATGAAGGCGTTGCCGCAGGCAATCGCCGGGGCGAACATCCACATCGGGATCATGCCGGGGAAGTTGAAGGGCGTGATGCCCGCGCCGATGCCGACCGGCTGGCGGATCGAATACATGTCGATGGCCGGGCCTGCGCCCTCGGTGAACTCACCCTTCTGCAGATGCGGAATGCCGCAAACAAATTCGCAGACTTCGAGGCCGCGGACGATATCGCCCTTGGAATCCTCGACGGTCTTGCCGTGCTCACTGGAGAGGAGCACCGCCAGCTCGTTCATGTCGCGGTTCAGAAGTTCGACGAACTTGAAGAAAACGCGGGCGCGGCGCTGCGGGTTGGTGGCGGCCCACTTGGGTTGCGCAGCCTTGGCGCTTTCCACGGCGGCGCGCAGCTCGGCTTCGCTCGCAAGTGCGACAGTCGCCTGCACTTCCCCCGTGGCCGGGTTGTAGACATTGGATGTGCGGCCGCTGGTGCCGGGCACATGCTTGCCGTTAATGAAATGACCGATTTCCTTCATGGGTTTTCCTCCAGAATGTGATGGCGCAGCATTACCTTTCGATTTGCACAAATCAATCGCCTGAAATAAGCATCCATTGTGCAAAAATGCACATAAGGAGAGTGCCGTGAACTGGGATGATGTGCGTTTGTTTCTAAGCGTGGCGCGAAGCGGGCAGTTTCTTTCCGCCGCCAGAAAGCTCGGCGTCAACCACGCCACCCTCAGCCGGCGGATTTCAGCACTTGAAGCGGCGATCGGCACGCAACTCTTCCTGCGAAGCACCAATGGCTGCGAGCTGACGGAGGAAGGCCAGCGTCTGCTTGCCGGGGCGGAGCGCATGGAAACTGAAATGCTGAACGCCCAGGCCAATCTCGGCCGCGTTGACACGGCAGTGGCGGGAACGGTGCGCATCGGCGCGCCAGATGGCCTCGGTGTTTCCTTCCTCGCGCCGCGACTTGGCCGGCTGACGGCGCGTTATCCCGATCTGAAAATCCAGCTCGTTCCGGTGCCGCGCTCTTTCTCCCTGTCACAGCGTGAGGCCGATATCGCCATCACCATCGAAAGGCCGGAGCAGGGCAGGCTGATGTTTTCAAAGCTCACCGATTATTCGCTGGGTCTCTACGCCTCGGCGGATTATCTGGCTGAATATGGAACGCCGGCGGATATTGAAGCGCTGAAGCGCCACCGGCGGATCGGTTATGTGGAAGACCTGATCTTCTCGCCCTCGCTGAATTTTACCGGCGAGATCATGCGTGACTGGGACGCCGCCTTTGAAATCTCGAGCGCTACCGGTCAGACCGAGGCAGTACGTTCAGGTGCGGGTATCGGCATCCTGCATAATTACATTGCCGGGCAATATCCCGAGCTTCTGCGGATCATGCCCCATCTCACCATCAGCCGATCCTACTGGACGGCCTATCACGAATCCGCCCGTCAATTGGTCCGGGTCCGAACGGTGGTCGATTTTCTCCAGGAACTCGTGGCCGAAGAGCGGCGCATCTTCACCTGATATCTGCATGCCGATATATTAGTACTATTAATTGTACCGACCCGGCCGTTCGGGGCTTGACAAAGGACGGCTGGTTGGACGACCAATGCAACCATTGGGAGATCGGAACTGACATGTCGACTATGATACGAAAGCTTTCGCCGACGGGCCTCGGCGTGGCCGTCATGCTGCTTGGAATGCTGCTTTTCGCGTTGAACGACGCCATGGGAAAATGGCTCGTCTCTACCTATAGTCAGGGTCAGGTGATCCTCATCCGCAGCGCCGCAGCGCTTGTCATCCTTGTTCCGATCGTCTGGAGAGCCGGCCTTTCCGGCCTCGTGAAAATCGAGCGGCCCGGCCTTCAGGTGGCGCGTGTCTTCTTCTCCACCGCAGAGCTTTTCTGTTTCTATTTCGCGGTCGCGTCTCTTCCGCTGGCCGACGTCATGACCTATTGGCTCGCGGCTCCGATTTACGTGGCGGCGCTCTCGCCGTTTCTGCTCGGAGAAAAGGTCGGCTGGCGTCGCTGGACGGCCATCGCCATCGGTTTTGTCGGTGTTCTCATCGCGCTCAAACCCAGCTCGGCAAGCCTCACCTCCGCCGCGCTCTTTTCCATCTTCGGCAGCGCCGCCTTCGCCTTCATGATGTTGTCCGGCCGCCAGCTGCGCAATACGCCCGATACGGTGCTCGCCTTCTGGCAGATCATTGGTGCGGCACTTGCGGGCATTGTCGCGGTGTTCCTCACGCCATCGGGCTGGCTGCCGGTTCAGTCCAGTTTCGATCTGGCCTTCCTCGGCCTGCTCGGTGTCGTCGCCATGGCGGCGCATGTGCTGGTCAACCGGGCGCTTAAACTCGCCGATGCCGCCACCGTCGCGCCGCTGCAATATACGCTGCTGCTCTGGGCGGTGATTTTCGGCTGGCTGTTCTTCGGTGATGTGCCGCAGACGAGTATCGTCGTCGGCGCGGGCCTGATTGTTCTTTCGGGTCTTTACATCTTCTTTCGCGAAAATACGCTCAAGCGTCGTCTTGACACCGCCGAAAGACTGGCTGCGGAGCAGGTTTGATCTTTGGTCACAATCACGGGACTTGACGAGGGCGTGATCTTCAGGGAGTAAGAAGGGGCCCTGCGATGATTTGTCTCGCAAGGGCAGAGGAAACAAAGGTGCCGGGCCCCTCTGGCGAGAGTTTTACGGCGCTCTCGCGATGTCGGTACCGCCTGCAAAAATTGGCCGGCGGATTAAAAACTATGAAAAACCTGAATGTGCTTCGCGCGCGTGCTTTCTGCGTGCGGCCTGACGCCCCGCGTCGGTCCGCAAACGCCCTCGTTTTGGGAGGTGACCGGACATGAGCGCCACCCAGAAAAAAACGCTTTCCTACTTCAAATGGGCTTTTATCGTCACCGTGGTCGGTCTGATCCTCGGCGGTTATCTCGGTTGGGAAATGACCGGAACGGTAGGCGGCACGGCGACGATCTTCTTCATCTGCGTCGTTCTGGCGGTGCTGGAAATTTCGCTCTCCTTCGACAACGCCATCGTCAACGCCAACAAGCTCAAGGATATGACGCCGGTCTGGCAGCACCGCTTCCTGACCTGGGGTATCCTGATTGCCGTTTTCGGCATGCGTATCGTCTTCCCGCTGCTCATCGTCGTCGTTGCCGCGAATGTCGGCCCGTGGACGGCAATCGTGATGGCGGCCACGCAGCCGGAACGTTACGCGGAAATCATGCAGGACGCCCATTTGCCGATTGCGGCATTCGGCGGCACCTTCCTGATGATGGTCGGCCTCAACTTCTTCTTCGACCATGAAAAGGACGTGCACTGGGTGCGCTGGATCGAAGAAAAGGCGGCGATCTATTCCTCTGTCAAGGGCATCGAGATCGCCTTCGTGCTTGTCGTCATGCTGGTCTTTTCCCGCATCATCGGCGCAAGCGATGATCCGGCGCTTGGTCCGGTCGCGGCCAACACCTTCTTCCATTCGGCGATCTGGGGTCTTTTGACCTTCCTGCTGGTGGAAGTCGTTGGCGGCATTCTCGACCGCAGCCAGGAAATGCTGGAAGGTGCAGCAAAGGGCGGCTTCGGCGCGTTTCTTTATCTCGAAGTGCTGGATGCCAGCTTCTCCTTCGATGGCGTGATCGGCGCTTTCGCGCTGACGCAAAACCTCTTCATCATCGCCATCGGTCTCGGCATCGGCGCCATGTACGTCCGTTCGATGACCATCATGCTGGTCGAGAAGGGAACACTGGCCGAATATCGCTACCTGGAACACGGCGCTTTCTACGCGATCCTTATCCTGTCCGTCATCATGTACGTGCAGACCATGGTGCATATACCCGAGGTCATCACGGGCCTTGGCGGTGCGGGCCTGATCGGTATCTCGCTCTGGTCGTCGATCCGCTATAACCGGCAGCAAAATGCCGATGCGGTCGATGCCGCACGCGGCGCGGAAATCTGATCCGCGATTGCCCTTGCCTTCCGCCGTCGTGGCGGAAGGCAGTTTTTAAGCATTAAATTCTTTTTTGCCTGTTTTTCTTGCGATTCATTCTTTGCGGAAAATTTCGCCATAATCAGAAGCTGCTCCTTAAGTCGCTGTTTTTACGAATATTTGTGCGCCGCAGCAAACTGGCACGCTTCCTGCATCTCATTCTGCAAGTCCAGAGGGGACATTATGGCTCGAAAACGGGTCAACAAACGCCGCCGCGCCGCGCGATCTTTCGGATCTGCGCCGTGCGGCGGTTTTGTTTGTGCGGGATGGTTCTTGAGTTTTTCGCTCTGTTGAATGAAAACGGTAGGACAACGACTGGAAGGGTCACGGCTTGCCTGCACAATTGTCGCCCACGGAGGCCTTGGGGCTCTGGCATCGTGTATCCACGGCGCAGGTCGTTGACGATCAGCCGGATTTGACCTTGCGTCAAACCGCCATCCTGCTGCAGATTTATCTCGTGCCGCCGCCGCACACTGTCCGGGGTCTTGCCGCCATGCTGGGGGTCACCAAGCCGGTCATTACCCGCGCGCTCGACAGTCTCGGCGCGCTCGGGCTGGTCGATCGGGTTCGGGATGAGCGGGACAGGCGCAATGTTGTGATAAAACGCACGGTGGCCGGTGCGCTTTATCTGGAAAAAATCGGCGATCTGATTATTGATCAGGCGCGCAAGATCTAACCTCTGGATGTGAAACCCATGATGCTCGACCGCCGCCTGAATGTCTTCCGCTCCGACCTCGCCGATGAAAAACTGCAGGGCGTGGTGCAGGCCGAACGTTTTGTCAGGGGCACGGCCGCCCAGATCGTGTTGCCGGTTACTGGCCTGCGGCCGACGCCCGATCTTGCCGCCGGCATCGATACCGAGTTGCTGTTTGGCGAAACCATCCGTGTTTTCGACAGGGCCAGCGGCTGGGCATGGGTGCAGGCGGATGCGGACGGGTATGCCGGTTACGTGCCGGAAACGGCGATCGGCGATGTCGTTGTCGCCACCCATAGGGTGATTGCACCGCGCACTTTTCTCTACCCAGCCGCTGAATTGCGCAAACCGCCGGTCGCAGCGCTGTCCATGGGTAGCCTGATCCGCATCGTCGGCGAAGCGGAGACGCGCGGCACCCGTTACCTGCTGACCGAAAAGGGCGAAGGCATCATCGCTGCCCATTGCCAGGTCGTCGACGCGGCGCTTGAGGAAGATTATGTGGCGGTGGCGCTGCGCTTTATCGAAACGCCCTATCTCTGGGGCGGCCGCTCCGGTTTTGGTATCGATTGTTCCGGCCTCGTGCAGCTTTCCATGGCCATGACGGGCCGGCGGGTCCTGCGCGATACCGACATGCAGGTGAAGTCGCTCGGCGTGGAAATAGAGCGGGATGAATTGCGGCGCGGCGATCTCGTCTTCTGGAAGGGTCATGTCGGCCTTATGGAAAACGAGGAAACGCTGCTCCATGCCAATGGCCATACGATGAATGTCGCACGCGAAAATCTCGATGCGGCCATCGAGCGCATTGGCTGGCTTTATGAAAAGCCAACTGCTTACCGCCGGTTGGAGGACTGAGACGGCGGCTTTCACGAAATTGTGCCTGCCACGCCCTTTGTGTGGAGGTCGCCGACAGCCTACATCGGTTGAATGATGGTACGGGACCGGCATCGATGAAGACAAGAACGGCGACACGATTGGCAGCGATCCTCACGGCGGCTTTGCTGAGCGCGTCGGCGCAGGCACAGACTGTTTTCCAGAACGGTTTTGCCCCCGCTCCGGATGCCTATGCAAACCTGCCCGGCGTCAAGGATCCGCGCACGCTGCAGCCAAAGGTCCGCTACAACTGCCATAGCGCACTCGGCGTGACCGGATATTCCCGAGGTCCCTACAGGGATGTTTTCGGCAGCCGTGGGCTTCCTGTTCAGGGGTATCGCTGCACCGACGAAAACGGCATTTCCAGTTTCGGCGGCAGAAATCCCGTCTCCAAGGACTGGTATCCCGGCATAAACCCCGTAGACCCGACCTTTTGAAGCAGCATGTTTGAACACCGGACCGAAAACCCCATTGTGGTCTTCGGAAAATCGATGCGCGGGCGGTCGCGGCGGGCATTTGCCGGGCCAGTGCTCTGGACTTGTTGTCGCTTTTTCAGATAAATCTTTCCGCATGACAGGTTGATACCTGCCGGGGTGCGGAGTGACATCGGCTGTTCTGACCTTTGGCCGATATTGGGGAATGCGAGTATGACGAAGACCGATATAGCCACCCGTGTCCATAATCATACCTGGAAACTCGACCCGATCGTCCGCAGCCTGATTGATACGGATTTCTACAAGCTCTTGATGTTGCAGATGATCTGGAAGCTCTATCCGGAAGTCGACGCGACGTTTTCGCTGATCAACCGCACGAAGACAGTGCGGCTGGCGGAAGAGATCGACGAGATGGAGTTGCGCGAACAGCTGGATCATGCGCGCACCCTGCGTCTTTCCAAGAAGGAAAATATCTGGCTTGCGGGTAACACGTTTTACGGCCGCTCGCAGATTTTCGAGCCGGAATTCCTCTCCTGGCTTTCGAGCTATCAATTGCCGGAATACGAACTTTTCAAGCGCGACGGGCAATATGAGCTGAATTTTCATGGCCGCTGGATGGATACGACGCTCTGGGAAATCCCGGCGCTCGCGATCATCAACGAACTGCGCTCGCGCAGCGCCATGCGCTCGCTCGGTTATTTCACGCTTGATGTGCTTTATGCCCGCGCAAAGGCCAAGATGTGGGAGAAGGTCGAGCGGCTGCGGGAGCTGCCTGGCTTGCGCATTTCCGATTTCGGCACCCGCCGCCGCCACAGCTTCCTTTGGCAGCGCTGGTGCGTCGAGGCGCTGAAGGAAGGCATCGGGCCTGCTTTTACCGGTACGAGCAATGTTCTGCTCGCCATGGATTCCGATCTCGAAGCCGTGGGCACGAACGCGCATGAACTGCCGATGGTGGTCGCGGCGCTGGCGCAAACGAATGAGGAGCTGGCCGCAGCACCCTATCAGGTCCTGAAGGACTGGAACCGGCTGTACGGCGGCAACCTGCTGATCGTGCTGCCGGACGCCTTCGGAACCGCCGCATTCTTGCGCAATGCGCCGGAATGGGTGGCAGACTGGACGGGTTTCCGCCCCGACAGCGCGCCGCCGATCGAAGGCGGGGAAAAGATTATCGAGTGGTGGCAGAAGATGGGCCGCGACCCGCGCAAGAAGATGCTGATCTTCTCCGACGGTCTCGATGTCGACGCCATTATCGACACCTACAGGCACTTCGAAGGCCGCGTGCGCATGAGCTTCGGCTGGGGCACCAATCTGACGAATGATTTTGCCGGCTGCGCGCCGAAGACCATCGCCAGCCTCAAGCCGATCTCCATCGTCTGCAAGGTCAGCGACGCCAATGGCCGTCCGGCCGTGAAGCTCTCGGACAATCCGCAAAAGGCAACCGGCGACCCGGCCGAAGTGGAGCGTTACCTGAAGTTCTTTGGTGAAGAGGACCACAAGGAACAGAAGGTTCTGGTTTAAAGCTTTTCCAGGAAAAGTGGAGCCCGGTTTTCCGTCCGGAAAAGCTCTGAATTGAGAACGGGCGCTTCTGTTGAGGAAGCGCCCGTGGAAGCCTGACCTATCAGCAGATTACTTCGCGAACTGGTGTGCGATGTAATGGAAGAGTGCGCGGATACCCTGCGCCTCCCCACCGATCGATGAATGATGCCTCTCGCTCAGAGACCAGCCGTAAATATCGAAATGCGCCCAGCGTCTGGTATTGGTGACAAAACGCTTCAGGAACAGGGCGGCGGTGATTGATCCGCCCATGCCGCCCGAAGGCGCGTTGGTGATATCGGCCGCGCGTGAGCGGATATCCTTGTCGTAGCCCATATAAAGCGGCATGCGCCACAGCGGATCGTCCGTATCGATGCTGGCTTCGGCGATGTCATGCGCCAGATCCTCGTCATCGGTGTAGAAGGGCGGCAGATCCGGGCCGAGCGCGACGCGGGCAGCACCGGTCAGCGTCGCCATATCGATCATCAGGTCCGGCGCATCTTCGTCCGCATAGGCTAGTGTATCCGCCAGAACAAGACGGCCTTCGGCGTCGGTATTGTCGATCTGCACGGTGAGCCCTTTACGGCTGCGGTAGATGTCGCCGGGACGGAAGGCATTGGCGGAGATGGAGTTTTCGACAGCGGGCACGAGAACGCGAAGATCGACCGGCAGCTTCGCATCCATTATCATCAGCGCAAGACCGAGGACATTGGCCGCACCTCCCATATCCTTCTTCATCAGCGCCATGGAAGCGGCGGGTTTGATGTCGAGGCCGCCTGTATCGAAGCAGACGCCCTTGCCGACGAGGGTGAGGCGAGGATTGCCCTTCTTGCCCCAGTTCATCTCCAGAAGCCGCGGCGCGCTTTCGCTGGCCCGGCCGACGGCATGGATCAGTGGGAAGTTTTCCTTGAGCAGATCGTCGCCGGTGGTGACCTTCACCTTCGCCTTGTAATGGGCGGCAAGCGCACGGAAGGCGATTTCAAGCTCGTCCGGCCCCATATCGTTGGCCGGGACATTGATGAGGTCGCGCGCGAGGAAAACGCCGGCCAGAACGCGCTTGATCTCGCCGTCTTCCGCATCCTGCGGAATGAGAAGCTTTGCCCCGCTGGTCTTCGTGGTCTTGTATTTGTCGAAGCGATAGCTGCCGAGACCGAAGCCGAGAGCGAGGCGATTTGCCGTCAGCGGTGCGGTCTCGATGTGCCACTCGCCTTCCGGCAGCTCACGGGCGAGTTTCCCGGTGATGAAGGGAATTTCGGACGGATTGCTGCCGAGACCGAGAAGCACGCCGCCCAGCGAACCATCGGCGGAAGGAACGAGCAGGATGGCGCCTGCCTCTGCCTTGAAACCCGCCTTCTTTGCCCAGTCCAGCGCGACTGGGTCGATAGCACCCTGTTCGATATGGGCCGGCGTGACGGCGAAAACCGGCAATGTGCTGCCGGCCTTGGAGCTGAAGGGGGTCGGGCGTTCGATGAACTGATAGGGCGCCATTGTATGCTTCCGTAAATGTCGAGAATCGATGCGATTAACGCTCTGTTAGGGTTAACAGATTATTGCTTAAGCGAAAGTTGCGTCGTGTGAGTCTGTCGTGTGTCGGGCGCAAGATTGATCATTCTTGGGCGGGGGCGCTGCCATGACTGCATTTTCTTTAGGCAAGACGGGCCGGACAGGGTTGCTGCGGGGAGCATGTCTTGCCGCATTGGTTCTTGCGGTTTCAGGATGCGCGAGCACCAACAAGCCGGATCGCATGTCCACCGGCTCCATTCCCGCCGCCACACGCTCCTATGATCACATGAACATGGAGCAGCTTCGCCAGGCGGAAGAGAGCGCCGGCAAAGCCTATGAACGCAGCCCCAAGGATAAATCGGTGGGCATGAATTATGCCAGCGTGCTAATGATGACCGGCAAGAACACACAGGCTCTCGCCGTCATGCAGCAGATCGCCATCGCCAATCCGGCGGACCGTGATGTCCTTGCCGCCTATGGCAAGTCGCAGGCCGCCGCCGGCCAGCTGGAGCAGGCGCTTTCGACCATCCAGCGGGCACAGACGCCGGACCGGCCGGATTGGCGGCTATATTCCGCCGAGGGTGCCGTGCTTGATCAGCTTGGACGCTCGAACGAGGCACGTTCCCGATACAGGCAGGCGCTTGACCTGAAGCCGAACGATCCGAGCGTATTGTCCAACCTCGGCATGTCCTATGTCCTGTCGAGCGATCCGCGCACTGCCGAAACATATCTGCAATCGGCCATCGCCCAGCCGGGCGCCGATAGCCGTGTCCGCCAGAACCTCGCGCTCGTGGTCGGTCTTCAGGGCCGCTTTGCCGAGGCCGAACGCATCGCGGTTCAGGAACTCTCTGCGCAGCAGGCACAGGCGAACCTCACCTATCTGCGTGCGATGCTTTCGCAGCAGAACTCCTGGCAGCAGCTGGCGAAAAAAGACGGCAAACCGGCTGGTTGATGCGTTCGAGCATCCGCGTGCAGCGGCTGGCTGACAAGCAGTCGCCTCCGGGGCGCAAATATCGCCCCAAATCGCCTTGCGGTATTTTTCTATCAGAATGTGTCCAGAACGCGGATAATAGCCGGTCCAAGAATGACTGCGATCAGTACCGGCAGAAAAAAGACGATCATCGGCACAGTCAGTTTCGGTGGTAGCGCGGCAGCTTTTTTTTCGGCTTCATTCATGCGCTCATCGCGGCCTTCCTGTGCGAGAACGCGGAGCGCCTGGGCGAGCGGCGTGCCGTATCGCTCCGCCTGAATAAGCGCCTGTACCACGCTTTTGACGGTTTCGAGTTGGGTACGCGTGCCGAAATTCTCAAGAGCGACACGTCTGTCCTGAAGGAAAGATAATTCCGCCGTCGTCAACATCATTTCTTCCGCCAGTTCGGGTGACTGCTCGCCCATCTCTTCCGCCACGCGGCGCATGGCAGCTTCCATGGATACCCCGGATTCGATGCAGATCAGCATGAGGTCGAGCGCGTCCGGCCAGGCCCGCTTGATTGATGCCTGACGCTTGGTCATGCGATTTGATACGTAAATATTGGGAGCGTAAAAACCGATGTAACCGAAAAGAAGCACAGCCATTAGCCGGATGATAAACGCTTTGTCGGCGAGGTTTCCGAGAATGAAGATCCAAGTGAAGGCGATGGCCAGAAAAATAAACGGCAAGACGAACCGTGCGGCAAGGAACGTGTTGAACGCGTTTTGTGAACGAAGTCCGGCTGCCCGGAGCCGGTTCATTGTGTTCTTATCGGCCAGCGCTTCTTGCAGGTTGAATTTCTCGACGATGCGGCGGGCGGATTTGTTATTGTTGCCTCGCAGGGAGGTTTTGCCGTCTCTGGTGACGGTCGCCATGCGGTCGCGCTCGCGACTACGGATGAGGTCGCGTTCCGATGATACCGCTTTCATGCGCTTGGCGAAATCTTTCCGCTCAAAAACCGGCATAATGAGGGTATAGAAGGTCGCAAAAACAGCGAGCGTCACAAGAATAGCGATGATCGTTTGTGGGTCAGTCAGGCGAGAAAGAAGATTTCCTGTCATACCACGCCCCTAGATATCGAAATTGATCATTTGGCGCATGATGAATATTCCG
The DNA here is from genome assembly GCF_059499945.1 of Agrobacterium sp. Taxonomy (NCBI): domain Bacteria; kingdom Pseudomonadati; phylum Pseudomonadota; class Alphaproteobacteria; order Hyphomicrobiales; family Rhizobiaceae; genus Agrobacterium; species Agrobacterium sp. The sequence goes on from NZ_JCABZP010000014.1 coordinate 158,280, forward strand.
ATCAGCATCCAGATCGCGGATGCTCCGAGAATAATGTGGCCGCGCAAGTCGGTGAAAAGTACCGACAGATAGTCGGGCGATGTGAAATGCACCAGCAGCATGACGACGAAGGGCAGCGAGCCGATGATAACTGCGGAAGCCTTCGCCTCCATCGAAAGGGCATTTACCTTCGCGCGCATCTTCTTGCGGTCACGCAAGACCTTTGAAAGATTGGACAGCGCTTCCGAGAGGTTGCCGCCGGCTTGTGCTTGAATATTGATGACCGTGCCGAAAAAGCTTACCTCAAAAAGCGGCATGGTCAGCATCATACGCTCGATCCCCTGCGGGATCCCGATGCCGACCTGTTGCGCATCGACGACGCGCTGAAACTCCGTTTTCACCGGTTCCTGGCCGTCCGATGCGATCAGTCGTACCGCGTCGTTCAGCGGTAAGCCGGATTTGATCGACCTGCACATGACGTCAAGCGCATTTGGAAACTCTTCAAGAAATTTTTTCTGCCTGCGCTTGAGAATAAACGCCAACGCCCACCGTGGTACCCCCAGCGCCACGACAATTCCTATGAGCAGAGCGAGAAGCAACGACAGGCCGTAAAGAAGGGCCATGAGAGCGAAGAAAACAGCCGCGCCGGCGCTCAACAGATGGAATTGCCGAGCGGAAAGCACCAGCCCCGCCTGAACTAGTTTGTCGCGCAGGCCGATATTCTTCGCTTTTTTCGCCTTTTCATTCTGTTTCTTTTCCATTTCCCGCAGGTTGTCCTGCATGGATTTGCGGCGTTTGCTAAGTTCCTGGACCCGGTCTCGTGCAGCTTTGATGTTTGTATGATCCGTCTCGGCGGCCTGCACTCGCTTGAAGCGGTTGTTGGTCTTTTTTTCGACCTCTATCTGCTGGAAAAGAAAGGCATAGGCGAGCGCTCCTGCCGAGATGGCGACGAGTACGGCCAGTAATATTATTGTCGGGTCCATGGCAGTCACTTTCCCTTAGGATGTCTTTTCCATCTCATCGAGCGCGGTCGCCAGGCGTTTCTCTTCGCCGTAATAGCGTGCACGATCCCAGAAATGCGGCTTGCTGATACCGGTTGATACGTGTCTGCCGATCAGCTTACCCTGGGCATCCTCGCCTTCGATCTCGTACCGCATCAGATCCTGGGTAACGATGACGTCGCCTTCCATGCCGATCACTTCCGTGATCTGCGTTATCCGGCGCGAGCCGTCGCGAAGACGCGCGGCCTGAATGACGACATCGATTGAGCCTGAGATGATTTCGCGCACGGTCTTGGCCGACAGGGTGAAGCCGCCCATGGCGATCATCGATTCGATACGGCTGAGGCATTCGCGCGGCGTATTGGCATGCAGCGTTCCCATCGAACCGTCATGGCCGGTGTTCATGGCCTGGAGCAGGTCAAAAACTTCCGGCCCGCGCACTTCACCGACGATGATGCGCTCAGGTCGCATGCGAAGGCAGTTCTTGACGAGATCGCGCATGGTGATCTCACCTTCCCCTTCGATATTCGGCGGACGCGTTTCGAGCCTCACCACATGCGGTTGCTGCAGCTGCAGTTCAGCGGTGTCTTCGCAGGTGATGACACGTTCATCCTTGTCGATGAAGCTCGTCAGGCAGTTAAGAAGTGTTGTCTTGCCTGAGCCGGTGCCGCCCGAGATGACGACGTTGCAGCGGACGCGACCGATGATCTTGAGCAATGTCGCGCCTTCGGGCGTGATCGCTCCGAAACGCACGAGCTGGTCGAGCGTCAGCTTGTCCCTCTTGAATTTTCGGATCGTCAGCGCCGGGCCATCGATGGCAAGCGGTGGCGCGATGACGTTGACGCGCGATCCGTCCGGCAGGCGCGCGTCGCATATCGGGCTCGACTCATCCACGCGGCGGCCGACCTGGCTGACGATGCGCTGGCAGATGGAGAGCAACTGTGCATTGTCCCGAAAGCGGATATCGGACTCGATCGTCTTGCCGCCGACTTCGATGAAGGTCTGGCCAGAGCCGTTGACCATGATATCGGCGATGTCGTCGCGTGCGAGAAGCGGCTCCAGCGGCCCGTAGCCCAGAACGTCATTGCAGATGTCTTCGAGCAATTCTTCCTGCTCGGCAATCGACATGGCGAAGTTCTTGATCGTGATGATATCGTTGACGATATCACGAATTTCCTCGCGCGCGCTTTCCGCGTCGAGCTTGGCGAGCTGCGAGAGATCGATCGTATCGATAAGGGCGGAAAATACCTGGCTCTTGGTATTATAGTAGTCTTCCTTGCGGGTGCGTTTTCTCTGCGCTGGCGGTGGGCTCGCCGCAGCCTGACGAGTGATGGGTGATTGGCCGGGCTCAAGAGTGTCAATTGCAAGAGAGCGAGGCTCAGACACCGTCGCCACCTGCATGGGCACAGGTGCAACAGGTTCCGGCTTCGTGCTTCTGGCTGGGCCTTCAGGCCCGCGTTTTCCGAACATCGGCGTTTCCGTCTAAGGACGCAGGCAGAAGACCTACTTGCGCTTGAGAATATTCTTCAGTTTTTCCAGGCCGCCGCGTTTGCTTTTGCGCAGAACGGAGCGGCCTGTGATGGTATGGGCGATCTGCGAGAAGGTTTCCGCCGTCTGGGATTTTTCATCCATCTCGCTGATCATGCGGCCGCTATTGGCGGCATTTCCGAACAATTGTGCGTCGAATGGAATGATCGCGATCGGCTCGATTTCCAGCGGCTCGAGGAAGTCCGCCGGCGCGATTTCCGGACGTTTGGGCATGCCGACCTGATTGAGAACGAGATGCGGCAATTTGTCGTTGGGTCTCAGTTTGATCAGCGCGTCGAAGAGATTCTTCGTATTGCGCAGATTTGCGAGATCGGGAACCGCCGTAATGATCACCTCGTCGGCTTCCGCAAGGACTGCCCGGGTCCAGTCGCACCATTGGTGTGGAAGATCGAGAACCGCAACGGGCGCACTGCGCTGCAAAACCTCGAGGATCGGCAGAAATGCCTGACGATCGAGATCATAGGTCCTGTCGAGAAGCGACGGTGCCGCGAGCAGCGACAGATGATCGGAACATTTGGTTAGCAGGCGGTCGAGAAACACCTCGTCCAGCCGCTCCGGCGAGAAGACCGCTTCAGCCATGCCCTGGGCCGGATCCTGATCGAAATCGATATTGGCAGTGCCATAGGCAAGATCCATATCCGCCAGAATGGTTTCGGTGGAGAAGAGGCTCGAAATACCGAAAGCGCAATTATGCGCAATGGTCGACGAACCCACGCCGCCCTTGGCGCCAATGAAAGCGATGTTGCGGCCCAGCGGCTCCGCTTCGGGATCGACGAAGATCGCGGCGATCGAAGCCAGGAGATCGGCCATATTGATCGGCGCGACGAGATATTCGGAAATGCCGTTGCGGATGAGATCGCGATAAAGTGTTATGTCGTTGTGTCGGCCGACGATGATGACACGCGTGGAGGGATCGCAAACCTCCGCCAGGGGCGCGAGATCGTTCAGCAACGAGGCGGTTGAGCTTGCCGTTTCAAGAATGATGAGATTGGGCGTGGGCGACGCGGAAAACATCGTGGCGGCCGCATTGATATCGCCCTTCGTCACCCGCAGGGTAACCTTGCTCATGCGCCGGTCGCTGGACAGTGCATCCATGACGGCCTGCATATTGTCGCTGACGCAGAAAGCGTGAACGGAAATGCGGGGCAGGGGCCGGAGGTGGTCCATATCGGCAGCGCGCAATGGCGGCTCGGCTTCGCCGCCGCCACTTGGCTTGATATCGTATTCTACAGCGCTCATGGTCTTTCCTGCCGTAACAATTGTTGGAGCCGCATCAATTCGGCGTCGCCGTTGTCTTGCCTTGTCGATAGTTGTCGATGACTACCGCGCGACGTTCCGCATCGATTGCGCTCATACCGCGCGGACCGACCAGATCCATTGGATTGGCGATCTGCGCCGCGAGATTACTTTGGGAAGCGCACCCGAAATTGTACCAGTTCTTGTTTGCGAAGGTATTGTCTGACAGGTCCTCTGGCCATTGACCGCACTGGCCGGTCATGGCCGTAACGGCGACATAGCTCAGGCGGATAGGGGCGGCGTCGCCATTCGGGGAAGCGGCATAGCGCGTTTCCATGATCTTGCCCGGTGCCACACCCGCACCGGAAAGCGTCGAGCGAATCTGTTTCGCCATACGTGATGCGGCCGCTGAATTGGCCGATCCCGACGGGGTCTGAATATTAACGATACCAGTCGACATCGACGCATAATTCTGAGCAAAGCCGCGGACGTTATCCGCCATCGCCGTGGTCAGCCGGCTGTCGCTGGCCGAGACCGGAATGTCCAGCGAATGCTCCGCCTCCGACAGGGTGATCGGGTGGCGTGTGCGATAATCGTCGGGAATGGCGTTGGTGGTCATCGGATCGCGTGCGCAGCCCTGTAACAGGCCGGCGGCAAGCGCGGCAATGATGACGAGGCCGGTCCTTCTTCCGGACTGGCAGGGGAAAAAGGAGGAATAGGTTTCCTTCATGACGTTTCCTGCCCTGACCGGGCTTACTGTGAAGAGGGGATTTTGTGTGCGTGTCGTCATTTGTAGATGAACCCCACTGACCCCTGATAGGGCGCCGCCTGAACCCGGTCCTTGCGGCCATAGACCTTGTTGACGCGGTTCATGAAATACATGGCGGCATCGTTTTCCGGGTTGAAGTTGTCATCCGGCCGGGCGATCTGGTTGCGGGCCACGGGCCGAACCAGATAAGGCGTTGCGATGATGACCAGCTCCGTTTCGTTGCGCAGGAAGTCCTTGCTGCGGAAAAGCGTGCCGAAAATCGGGATTTTTGACATACCCGGAAGCCCGGACATGGCCTGACGGATATTGTCCTGAACGAGCCCTGCGATCACGATCGAGCCACCAGAAGGAAGCTCGACCGTTGTGGATGTTTCCCGCTTGCGGACAGACATGTAGGTTGAGCCCGGAATGCCCCGACCGTAATTTCCGGTTACGACATTGCCTTCATAGGTCGGCTCGGACACATTCGTCTCGATCTTGAGACTTATCCTGCCGGGTGAAAGCACCACTGGCCTGAAGTTCAACGTGATACCGTAGTCGACTGTTTCCGTTTCGCGTTTGACGGTCGCGACGCCTGTTTCCTTGTCGAGCGAAACATCCTGTTCGGCAGCAATTCGAAAATCTCCGCCGACATAAAATTTAGCCTGCTCGCCGGAGATCGCCGTCAGGCTCGGTTCCGCCAATGTCCGCATCACCCCTGCCTGTTCCATGGCGTTGAGGTAAGAGGCAAATCTCAGTGAGCCGGAGCCTATAGCTCCGCTGGCTATGCGCGTCGCGCCGTCGATTGCGTTTCCGAGATTGGAAGGATTTGAGAACTCGAAACCGTTGTTGCTTGTCGAACTGCTGATGGAACCGTTGAAGCCCAGCTGCTTCAGCACCTGCCTGCTGACTTCGGCGACGGTCACCTTCAGTGTCACCTGATCCTCGCCCTCGATCGTCAGCATGTTGACGATCTGCGATACTTGGCGGTTTTCGGCAAAAATCGCGGCGTCACCCCCGTTGTCGCCGCCCGTCAGCGAGATATTGCGGGTGGTGGCTTCACCACCTTTCAAAAAGGCTTCGGCAAGCTGCACTGCGCGCGCGGAATCCTGCGGCGTGCGCACAGATCCGGTGAGAACGATGTTGTCGGAGACGATCTCGACTTTGATGTCGGATTCAGGAATGAAGCGACGAATATTGGCTTCAAGACCAACGATATCCCGCTCTACTTCCAGATCGAGGCTGACGATTTCACGCCCACCATCGCCGAAAATAAAGATATTTGTCTGTCCTACCGTTTTTCCGAAGAGATAGATCCGTCTGGACGTGCGCGTTACCGCATCGGCAAGGCTGGGATCGGCGACAAGAATGTCGTGCGCGTCCTCGGGCAGGTCGATGACCAGCGCCTTGTTGAGACCAAGCTTCAGGCGCTTGCGAATGCCTGATCCGCTCTCAGTAATGCGCACAATGCTCGCGCTTTGCGCCTCGGCTTCGCCGATACCCAAAAATTCGGATGAACGCTGGCCGGGAATGCCGGAAAAAGCCACGCAGAACGCAAGCCCGCCGAGCATCGACGAACGCAGGTGTTGTTTGAAACGCCTTGCCATGAACCCCTTGATCATTGTGATGCTCCTTGACCGCCCTTGACGATCGAGCCGGATTTGATCACCTGAATTTCGGGCTGCCCGGCGCCGCCATTGAGAAGATAATCAGCCGAAAGCGTGTCGTTTTCCTGCGCGTCGGCAACCGAGCGCAGAGCCAGCGTGAGACGATCCGCCATCTGTTGCGCCACGGTCATAATCTTGGCTTGGTCCGGCGTCAGTTCCAGTGTCGCGGTTGCGCCAACCACTGCCGACGTACCGTCTTCGCCTTCCTTGATCTGCTGGTCGATGGCCAGAACACGAACGTTATTCAAAACATTCTCGGTCAAAAAGTTACCGTTGTCGCCTTTGCGGACCATGATCACGTCAACACGGTCATTCGGCAGCACGAAACCGCCTGCCCCGGTTGAAACCGAAATCTCTGTCGAAACAGCGCGTTTGCCGGCGGGTAAAAGCGAGGACATGATGCGAGCGCTGGAATCGACGACTTTTTCCGGTCGGATCGGCTCACCCTCGAATAACGGGAGCCGTACGACGGCACCGGAAAGTTCGATGATTGCGTTCGGGCTTTTCGTTTCCGTTATGAAACTATCGACGACGTTGCCCTGTGGCCAGGGAGTCCAGCGCACTGAACTATCATTCAGGCGACTGCCGACCGGCAGGTTGACCGAGGAAACGAGAACGTTGACCGTCGGTTCTTTCTGGATGATCGTTTCTGCTTTTTCGATAACCTGCTTTGTGCCGGAAATTTTCATGGCGACAAGACCGGCAAGACCGGCGGCTACCAAAGCAACGGATAGAATGACGATACGCGACGGTTTCATGCTCGATCCTTGAAGGAATCAGATTCTTCTCCCCTCAGGATGACGCGCTATTGGTATAATTATGGTTAATATTATGCGTGGATTTGTGGTTAACAGGCCTTTAATTTCGGCAATTACAGTATTCGCTCAGGAAAGACTGGCGATGGCAGCTTCTACGATCGGTGCGTTGCCATAGGTCAAAAAACCGGCGATGGCGATGCCGATCCCGTAGGGAATTTTTTTTGCTGCGAGCAAGGAATCGGGGAGGGGAATGCCGCTGGCCATGATTTCCTGCGAGCGCGACCGCAAGAGCAGAATGCCGAGAGTCAACAGGCCGCCAACGAAGGTCACCGAAAGTAAAAATTCTATGAGGGACGGGTTGAAGCCATACCATACTGCTGCGGCAGTCAATAGCTTGGCATCTCCTCCACCCATAACATTGGCTGCAAAGAGTGCGAAGCAGGCAAAAAACACGGCGGCGGCAGCTGCAAGGCTCATTGCAAAAGTCTGCCAGTCCATACCGGAAAAAGGCGCGATCAAAATGAATGACAGCAGCAAAATGAGCGATATCCGGTTGGGTATCGTCATGCTCAAGAGGTCTGTGAATGCCGCGAAGGCAAGGCAGAGCGGAAGCGTCAGAAAAATGGCGGCTATAACCACGAGGGAGACTCCCTTTTTACTCGGCCAATTCCAGGCGGATTGAAGACGAATCCGGGTATTCAGTATAATACGAAAATGCCGCTCACGGTTGAGCGGCATTCCCAATTCAGCGGTCGAAAACTATTAGAACGTCGTGTTTCGGGCCGTCTGCATCGTCGTACCGATGCCATCAAAGAGTGCGTCGAGCTGCGTACCGACCATGCTTGCACCGCCTACGATTGCCACTGAAAGCAGAGCAGCGATCAGGCCGTATTCGATTGCAGTAGCACCGGATTCATCCTTGAGGAAACGAGCGAAAATCTTGGTCATAGGGTCTCTCCTAACTTGTGTTGGTTCAGCACGCCGACAACTGTTCTCCGTTGTTCGGTTGCGTTCAAACTACAGCCGAGCGATTTCCAAGCGCTTAAAAAAAACGATTAACTCAAAGTAAACGGCAGGATGAGTTTCTTTTGGTAAATAAAACAAAAAAGTATTGCCTGCATTTTTACATTTGCCGATAAACAAATATATTCAACTGCTGGCAGTTTGTCTTTTCCGACCAAGTTTCCTTGGGAAGAGGTGCAGATGTTCAGTTTTGAGGCGGGGCGGGGAGACGCGGCAATATCAATACATTACGCATGGTTACCATCCGCCTCGCGGATTTCTGCCATTTAACGCTTCATTCACTAAAACCGCGCATTCTGCGGAGCAATAAGTGCGGGTAGTGAGCAAGGACCAAACGCGTGTCATCCGGAAAACTGGCGAAAATTGTGGTCGGCTTGTCCGTCTTTCTATCAGGTTCGCTGCAGCCGGCTTTTGCTGAGGATGACATATTGCGTGTTTCGATGAATCACGCCCGTGTCCTTCGTCTCGACCGCGCCGTCAGCAAGGTTATTGTCGGCAACTCCAAGGTCGCCGATGCCACGGTTGCCGATGCCACCACGATTGTTCTGACGGGTCGCAGTTTCGGCACGACCAATCTCGTGCTTCTGGATGCCGACGGCAATCCAATCGTGGATGAACGCATTCTCGTCTCTATCGACGAGGGTAATACGGTGCGAGTTTTCCGCCAGACGGAGCGGACCGTTCTGTCCTGTACGCCGAACTGCGAGCAGCATTCGCAAAATAGTGGCGACAAAGACGCTCAGCCGTAACGAAGCATGTCACATCAGAGTTCTGTGCTGTAGAGAGAGGTCTTCCGAAGAGGACGAAGGCCGCTTGTCCCTGAGTGCCTGCAGCTTTTCTGGGAGTAGCTAAAAGCGAAAAAAGCAACACGCTTCCCGGCGTTTGCCGGTCGGCTATATGTTGCTGTTTTTTCGGCTAAGTTCTTGATCTGGCTAAGATCAAAAATGGAATGGTGCCCAGAAGAGGACTCGAACCTCCACACCCTTGCGAGTACCAGCACCTGAAGCTGGCGCGTCTACCAATTCCGCCATCTGGGCGACGGAGAGCGATGTACGAGGGCAGCCGCCCGGTGTCAACAGACTTTTTGAACTTTTATGACGATCATTGATTTTAAAGGGAAAAAACTTGGTTATGGCTGTTGAAACATGTCGCCGGGTCAGGTGTCGAGCCCTTCATGCTTCGTTCTGTCCACATGACCGAGGTCACGCTCCGGGTCGATGATGTCACGGATTCTCTGTTTGAGTTCTTTTGGGCCGGGAAAACCACCATCGCGTTTGCGTTCCCATATGATCGTGCCGTCCACGGAGATCTCGAACAGACCGCCGGTCGAGGGGATGAGGCTGACTTCGCCGATATCGGAAGCGAAGGTCTGCAGGATTTCCTGCGCCATCCAGCCGGCCCGAAGCAGCCAGTTGCACTGCGTGCAATAGCGGATGGTTATGCGGGGTTTGGTCTTGGTCATCCTCAGGTCTCTTTCATCGCCCGGCGACAATAATGTTCACGATAATGTCAACTATAATACTCATGTTTTTACCGGGCGCATGCTTGTTCTTATCATGCGGCTTTGCGAACAGAGAAGCTGTCGAAGGCTGAAACGTGGAGATCCTATGGCCCAGTTCGAGAATAATCGTCAGCGTCTTTTCGTTCCGGCGGTCGCACCGCTTTATAATGCGACGCATGATCTGGTAGAGACCATTCTGCGCGTCACGGCCGGGCTTCTTCTCGTCACCCATGGGTTCGGAAAGATCGTCAATCCTTTTGGTGCTGTCGGCATGGTGGAAAGCCTCGGCTTTTACCCCGGCGTCTTCTGGTCACCGCTGCTTGCCGCCACGGAATTTTTCGGCGGAATTCTGGTCGCTATCGGCCTGTTCACGCGGCCGGCATCCTTCGCGGCCATGATCGTCCTTCTGGTAACGGTTTATTTTCACGGCATCGTAAAGGCGGAAGGTCTGGGCGGGGCGGAAAAGTCGATCCTTTGGGCGGCGATTTTCCTGTTCTTCGCCGTTCGCGGCGGCAACCGGCATTCGGCAGACGCCAAGCTTGCGCGTGAATTCTAGGGCGTATCGCGTCAGATTATCCGCTATTGTCACAATGATGATGTAGCGGCTCTTGAGAATCGATTTTTCTCGTGGTGAAGCTGGATTCGATCGGCATTTCTTGCCGATTGAATCCTTTGTCGTCGCCACGAGGTTTTATGCGCGTTGCAATCATAGAAAACATGGCGGGTACGCCGCATGGGCAGCTCGGCGTCGCGCTGAAAGAAGCGGCGGCGGAAGTCCATATCATCCGCGCCTATGCGGGTGAGCCTCTCCCCAAGGATGCGGCCGATCATGATGCGCTTGTCGTTCTGGGCGGCGAACAGACCGCGCTCGATGATGCGCTTTATCCCTATCTTCCCGATCTTGCCCTTCTCATGAAAGCCTTTGGCGATGCGGGCAAGGCAGTCATGGGCGTCTGCCTTGGCAGCCAGTTGCTGGCGCGCGCCTATGGCGGAGAGAACATTCTCTCCGGCCCGCCGGAGTTCGGCTGGGAAGAGGTGTCCCTGACGGAAGAGGGCGTGTCCGATCCGCTATTGGCTGGGCTCGAAAAGACATTCCCCATTTTTCAGTGGCATTGCGATACATTTACGCTTCCGCCGGACGCCACGCGACTTGCGACCAATGGCGCGACGCGAAACCAGGCCTTTCGCATCGGCCGGGCGGTTTATGGCACACAATTCCATTTCGAAGCCTCCGCTGCCGTGGTTGACGGCTGGTGTCAGACGTTCCCCACTTCCGTCGAAAGAATGTCGCCGGGATGGCTGGAGAATTATCACGACCATCGCAGCTTGCGCGCAGAAATGGCCGATGCAGCCGGGCTGGAAATTGCCCGAGCCTGGGTACGCCTCATCCAGAGCGGCGATTTTCCGTTGCGAAAGTGATCGAGGCCAAACAAAGTTGCGACAGACGGGCTATCGTGCGCAAGGAGGCGCAGAGATCATGTACAAATTCGAAATCTATCAGGACAAGGCCGGCGAATATCGTTTCCGCTTTAAGGCTTCCAACGGCGAAACGATGTTCTCCTCGGAAGGATACCAGGCGAAGGCATCGGCTATTCACGCGATCGAATCGATAAAGAGAAATTCTCCCGGTGCGGACACTGTCGATCTGACCGCCATGACGGCCTGAGCCGCGCCGCCGCGCGAGAACTCGAAGCGTTTCGCCTGCCAGAAATGACGGGCGCATCGGCAGGTGCCGACGTAAAGATAAGATTCAGTCTTTTTTGATAATCTTCCGTTAGCATTTGTATTTCGAGGTCTCCGGGCGGCATCAGAGTGCCCCCGATTTGTTTTGCGTACGGGTTCTCATGCGTTCATCGGCTATGCCAGCACTTCTCTTCGGTTGCCTCCTGCTTGGAGGCTGCACGTCCAGTTCCGGGCCGGAAAGCCTGATGGCCGGCTTGCCTTCGAAGGAAACGACGAGTTCCGTCACGCCATCCGCACCGGTGCCGCAGGCAGGCGTCGGCACCCAGGCCATCGCCGCCCAGCCGCGGCAGCAAGTTCTGGCATGGGGCGGGCCGGTGCCTGACGAGCCCAAGGCCTTTTCCGCCGTCACCCCCAAGGCGTCCTTAACGCAGGATGCGCCTGAAATCCGTTTGCCGGTTCCGCCACAGGCGGCCGGAATGGTGCGGCCGGCGGAGCGCCCCACGATGAACCAGATGGAGCGTCCGGTACAATTGGCCATGGCGGCGGCCCCGGCGGCAAGCGCCGGTGCTCAGATCCGTTCGCGCATTTTCCGCTCCAGCTTCAGTGATGCCAAGCCCATCAATTTCGGCAGGGTTCAGCCCCGTCATTTCCAGGTCCACGGGGTGGATGTATCCCGCTGGCAGGCCAATATAAACTGGCCGCAGCTGCGCACGCGCGGCGCGAATTTCGCCTTCATCAAGGCGACGGATGGTGGTGATCATCTTGATCCGATGTTCCGCACCAATTGGCAGCGCGCAAAGGAAGCGGGCATTCGCCGCGGCGCCTACCATTTCTTCTACTGGTGCCGCAACGCCAGCGAACAGGCGGACTGGTTCATTCGTAATGTACCGCGTGATCCGGACGCGCTGCCGCCCGTCATCGACGTGGAATATAACGGCGAATCGAGCTGCAAGATGCGCCATTCCCGCGAACGCGTGCTGGAAAAGATGCGCGTCTTCATGGACAAGCTTGAGCGCCATTACGGCCAGCGGCCGATCATTTATACGGCGCCCGATTTTTACAAGGATAACCTCCAGGGCGAATTCCAGGATTATCCCTTCTGGCTGCGCGCCGTCGCCCAGCATCCGTCGGTGGTTTATCCCGGTCGCAAGTGGCTGTTCTGGCAATATTCCGGTTCCGGCCTGTCGCATGGCGTCGATGGCCGTATCGATCTCAATGTCTTCAATGGCAGCGAAGACGCATGGCATCGCTGGGTGGATCGCCGCTCGAGCTGATGGTCAGCGCGCGAATTTTCGCGCGCCCGCAACACACAGCACCACAACCAGCGTCACGCCGATCATGGCCGGGCTCACCTCTTCGTGCAGCAGGGTGGCGGCAAGCGCGAGCCCGAAGAAGGGCTGAAGCAATTGCAGCTGCCCCACGGCGGCGATGCCGCCAAGCGCCAGTCCGCGATACCAGAAGATGAAGCCAATCAGCATGCTGAACAGGGAAACATAGGCAAGGCCAGCCCAGGCCTGCGGGTCTATGCCGGCAAGCGTTTCCGGTCCGCTGAAAAAGGCAAGCGGCAGCATCACCGGCAGGGAAAGAACCAGCGCCCAGGAAATGACCTGCCAGCCGCCCAGCTTGCGGGAAAGGGCAGCGCCCTCCGCATAGCCGAGCCCGCAGACGATGATTGCGCCGAGCATCAGAAGATCGCCGGCAAGCGATGCTTCGATCCCGGCGGCAAACGAATTCGAGAGCGAAAAACCCGCAACAAGCGCACTGCCGAGACAGGAAAAGAGCCAGAAGACCGGGCGTGGGCGTTCTCCGCCGCGCAGCACCGCAAAGATCGCGGTTGCGAGCGGCAGCAGTCCCACGAAAACGATAGAATGCGCCGAGGTGACGTGCCGCAGAGCAAGCGCGGTCAATAGCGGGAAACCCACCACGACACCTAGCGAGACGATGAAAAGCGATGTCAGGTCATAGCGCGCCGGGCGTCTTTGCCTGAACAGAAACAGCAGCGCCAGCGCCAGCAGGCCGGCAATGCTGGCGCGGGCGACGGTGAGGAACACGGGATCGAAACCCGTTACCGCGATGCGCGTGGCGGGCAGCGAACCGCTGAATATCACCACGCCTGTCAGGCCGCTCAGCCAGCCGCTCGTCGTCTTGTCCATCGTCAACTCCTGCGTTTTGCCTTTCTTGATCCCGAATGGCTGGCGGGAACAGCGACAATCATATACAATTTCAACAAACTGTTATGGTTTCATGAGCGGTACGGTTGGAGAGAATCATGGATGGACAGGTCGCTGTTGGCACGCGCATAGAAAAGGTGATGGCAAGTGTTCGGCAACGCATCGCCTCGCGCAGCCTCGTGCCGGGCGCGCGTCTTCCATCGGTGCGGGCTCTGGCGAAGACCATGCAGGTGTCCACCTCCACCATCGTCGAGGCCTACGACCGGCTTGTGGCGGAGGGTACGATAAGCTCGCGCCCCGGCTCCGGTTTTTTCGTTTCAGGTCCGCTTGCACCCCTCTCGCTCGCCGATATCGAACCACAGCTCGACAGGGCGGTGGATCCCTTATGGGTTTCGCGGCAGGCGCTGGATGAAAGTTCCGTTCTCGCCAAACCCGGTTGCGGCTGGCTTCCCGTATCGTGGATGCCGCAAGAGGCATTGAGGCGAGCCATGCGCGGGCTTGCCCGCGCCGACGCCGCCCTGCTGACGGATTATGGCAGCCCGATGGGGCTGTTGCCGCTGCGCCAGCTTCTGTCGCGCCGGCTGGCCGAACACGGGGTGCAGGCGGGCGCCAGCCAGATCATGCTCACCGACTCCGGCACGCAGGCGATCGATCTTCTGTGCCGTTTCCTGCTGCAGCCGGGGGATACGGTTGTTGTCGATGACCCCTGTTATTTCAATTTCCACGCCCTCCTGCGGGCGCATCGGGTGAAGATCATCGGCGTACCCTATACGCCAACCGGACCGGACCTGGCGCTTTTCGAACAGGCGCTGAAAGACCATCAGCCCCGGCTTTATATCACTAATTCCGCAATCCATAATCCGACAGGTGCAAGGCTTTCCGCCGTTTCCGCCCATCGGCTGCTGATGCTGGCTGAACAGGCGGGGCTAACCATCATAGAGGATGATATTTTTGCCGATTTCGAAACCCAGGCTGCGCCCCGGCTGGCGACCTTCGATGGTCTGAACCGTGTCGTCCAGATAGGCAGTTTTTCAAAAACACTGTCGGCCTCCATACGGTGCGGTTTCATTGCAGCACCTGTCGCGTGGGTGGAAGCCTTGACCGATCTCAAGATCGCCACCGCTTTTGGCGGAACTCATTTTTCGGCGGCGCTGATCCTCTCGCTTTTGACCGATGGCAGTTACCGCAAGCATGTCGAGGCACTCAGGCAGCGTCTTGCGGCAGCGATGCCGGAGGTGGCGGCGCGTTTGAAATCGATCGGATGTGTGCCGTGGATCGAGCCGCAGGCGGGCATGTTTTTGTGGTGTCACCTGCCAGAGGGGAGCGATGCCGCCGATGTTGCGCGCCGGGCGCTTTCGCGGCAGGTGGTGCTAGCCCCCGGCAATGTGTTCAGCTCGTCGCAAAGTGCCTCCGGTTTCATGCGTTTCAATGTGTCGCAAATGGCAGATCCGCAGGTCATGACGGTGCTGGCGGAGGCACTTCAGCAAGGGCCCGAACTTCGTCGGTTGTAAGCGTTCTGGAAGGAATCGGAACAAAATCCCGTGAACGTCGTTTTCTTCGCAGAATGAAGAGGAGGAAATACCATGACATTCGATCCCAACAACCCGCGTCCGGACCGCGATCTTCGTCCGGAAGTGAATATCAGCAATGAACCGCGTGCCCGCACGTCGTCGTCCTGGGTGCCGTGGTTGGCGATCATCGTTGTCGTTCTGGTAGGCGTTTTCGCCTGGTCGCAGATGAGCGGCCCGACCACCGATCCGGCAACAACATCCTCCACCACGCCGCCTGCAGCAACGGATCAGGCACCGGCGCCGATGGCTCCGACCACTCCGGCAACACCGCCTGCGAACAATACCGCACCGGCAAGCCCGACTACCGGCGGCACGCAGACCCAGCCGTAATAGGCTTATTGATAGGATAAAACCGCCTGCCTCCGCGCGGGCGGTTTTTCCTTGCAAGAGTGACCGTCACCCGCCGTTAGAGCCTTTCCATCGCGGAAGGGTCGTTGGAAAGACGGGACCAGCGGCTAAGGGACTCCTGTGCCAGTTGCGAGAGGGCAATGCTTCCGAAACGGGACAGCAGAATGTTTTCCGCCTCTTTCATGGCGTCAAAAAGCGCCGTGTTGACGGCCTGTTCGATGACGCAGTTCGGATTGTCGCCTGCCAGCCCGATTGAAAACAGTTCCGGTGCGCCAAGCGCCCGGTAAATATCGAGCAGCGTGATTTCGCTGAGCGGCCGCGCCAGCACCCACCCGCCGCCATGGCCTTTTTCCGACGATACATAACCATGCTCGCGCAAGCCGGCCATGGTTCTGCGCACCACCACCGGATTGGTCTGAATCATCGCCGCAATGCTCTCGGAGGTCGCGGCGCCCTCATGTTTTTCCATATGGATCAGAATATGCAGCACCCGTGAAAGGCGCGTGTCGTGTCTCATTGCCCAAACCCGTCTGTTTGCATCGACGCTATCACCTTCAAGATGACGTAACAATATAAGTTGCGTGACCATTGACTCTCAAAATCATGTAACAATATAAGTATCGTGAAATTAACGGGCACTTCCGCCTCCTCCTGAAACGATGGGTGCATCATGAAATTCGACGTCATCATAATCGGCGGCAGCTATGCCGGTCTCTCAGCCGCCCTGCAGCTTGGACGCGCCAGAAAAAACATTCTGATGGTGGATGCCGGTGAACGGAGAAACCGTTTCGCCAACCATTCCCACGGTTTTCTCGGCCAGGACGGCAAGGCGCCAAGCGAGATTATCGCCGAGGCGCGCCGCCAGATCGAACGTTATCCGACCATAAAATGGGCCGAAGGCAGGGTGACCGATGCCGAAGGCTCCTTTGGTGATTTTGCAATCGAGATCGATGGCAACCGCCGTGAGACTGCGGATCGGCTGATCCTCGCCATTGGTGTCACCGATGAATTGCCTGGTATCGCCGGGCTGAAGGAGCGTTGGGGCTCTTCAGTCTTCCATTGCCCCTATTGCCATGGTTACGAGCTCAATCAGGAAAAGATTGGCGTTATCGCCGCTTCACCTTTGGCCATTCACCACGCATTGATGCTTCCGGACTGGGGTGAGACGACCTTTTTCACCAACGGCGTATTCGAGCCGGACGAGGACCAGTATTCGATGCTGACAGCGCGCGGTGTCCGGATGGAAACAACCGGCATCAGGGAAATTGCGGGGCATGCGGATGTCGTCCTGACAGATGGACGCAGCATTCCCTTGGCCGGTCTTTTCACCCAGCCGATATTGCGGATCACCGCCGACTGGATCGAAAAACTCGGCTGCGCGGTGGAGGAGGGGCCGATGGGATCAACCATCGTCACAGACCCGATGAAGCAGACCACCACCCGAGGTATCTTCGCCTGCGGCGATGTGGCAAGACCCGCCGGCTCGGTCGCCCTTGCGGTGGGCGACGGCGCGATGGCGGGCGCTGCGGCTCACCGGTCGATCCTGTTTCCGGAAATGCTCTAGGGTGAGACGAGGTTCAGCCAGCGGCCCGGAGGCATGCCGAAGGCATTTTTGAAATGCCGGGTGAAATGCGCCTGGTCCGCAAAACCGCAGGCGAAGGCCGTTTCGGCAAGACCCGTACCTGCGCGCATCATGTCCTTGCATTTCTGCAGCCGCCGCATGATGAGATAACGGTGCGGGCTCGTGCCGAACAGGCAACGAAAGTGCCGGAAAAGCGTGAAGCGGTCGAGCCCGCTTATCCGTTCCAGTTCTTCAGAACCAACGGTGTCGGCGCTATTCTCCAGCAGATAGTCCCGGCATCGCAAAACGGCGATGCGGTCAATCCGCTTGATGGTTCTGGTGCTTCCGTTTGAATGTTTCCAGAGCAGATCCGCCAGTCTCGATTGCCAGTCGGTGAGAAGTAGATTGTCCGGTTCGTCTTCGAGATTACCGAGTGCCTCGATGAGGCATTGCCGGAATTCTTCGTCCTCGATGATGGCATTTCGGGCAAAGGGCAGCGCGTTATATCCCGCCTCCGTCGTTTTTTCCGGTGGGAGGTAGAGCATTCGATAGTGCAGGCCCTCGTCAGTGCCCGCGCCGCCATCGTGAACCTCGTCGGGATGCAGGACGATGACATTTCCCGGCATGCTGAAATGCGATGTGCCACGATAGGAAAAGGTCTGGACGCCGGAAAGCGTGACGCCAATCGCATAAGTATCATGGCGATGCGGGGCATAGGCATTGCCGTGAAAACGCGCGTCTATGCGTTCGATGCCCTCGCTGGAGGGCGCCTGCACGATCCCTTCGAATTTGCACGAACGTTCAAGATCGCCGCCGCCCCGAGGCGCTAGGGTCGCTTCTCTTTCGTAACCACAGCCAGATTGAGTTCGCATGTTTGATACCAAGATCGCCGTCATCCTTCGCGATGACCTTGCCGTGTGGCAAAAACTGAACGTTACCGCATTCCTCATGTCCGGGATCGTCGCCCAGACCAAGGAGATCATTGGAGAACCATACCGCGACGGGGCAGGCAACGTCTATAATCCCCTGTCCATCCAGCCTGTCGTCGTCATGGCCACGGATCAGGAGGCGCTGCGCAAAATCCACCAGCGATCCCTCGAGCGCGACGTCACGACATCGCTTTATATCGAGGAAATGTTCGCTACCGGGCACGACGTCGCCAATCGCCAGGTATTTTCGGAGTTTTCTCCTGACAACGCCAAGGTGGTCGGCATGGCGCTGAGGGCCGACAAGAAGATCGTCGACAAGATCACCAAGGGCGCGAAGCTGCACGGGTGATCGGACCCTAAAACGCAAAAGGGAGGCTGTGGGCCTCCCTTCAAGAACGATGGCAAGTGATTGCCGCTTATTCGTCGTTCATCTTCAGAGCGGCGATGAAGGCTTCCTGCGGAATTTCCACCTTGCCGAACTGGCGCATGCGCTTCTTGCCTTCCTTCTGCTTGTCCAGAAGCTTGCGTTTGCGCGTTGCGTCGCCGCCGTAGCACTTCGCCGTCACGTCCTTGCGCAGCGCGCGCACGGTTTCGCGGGCGATGACCTTGCCGCCGATGGCCGCCTGGATCGGGATCTGGAACATGTGCGGCGGAATGAGTTCCTTCAGCTTTTCGCACATGCCGCGTCCGCGCCGGTCTGCCGCCGAGCGGTGAACCAGCATGGACAGCGCATCCACGGGATCGCCATTGACGAGGATCGACATCTTCACGAGGTCGCCTTCGCGGTAGTCGATGATGTTGTAATCGAACGAGGCGTAACCCTTGGAGATGGACTTCAGCCGGTCGTAGAAATCGAACACCACTTCGTTGAGCGGGAGTTCATAGGTGATCATCGCGCGGTTGCCGACATAGGTCAGCTCCGTCTGCAGGCCGCGCCGGTCCTGACAGAGTTTCAGGATGCCGCCGAGATATTCGTCGGGCGTCAGGATCGTCGCCTTGATCCACGGCTCGCGGATTTCCTTGATCTTCACAACGTCGGGCATGTCGGCCGGGTTATGCAGCTCTTTTTCCGTGCCATCGGTCAGCGTCATTTCATAGACGACCGACG
Source organism: Agrobacterium sp. (assembly GCF_059499945.1). NCBI lineage: Bacteria > Pseudomonadati > Pseudomonadota > Alphaproteobacteria > Hyphomicrobiales > Rhizobiaceae > Agrobacterium > Agrobacterium sp. The sequence goes on from NZ_JCABZP010000014.1 coordinate 177,112, forward strand.
GGGCAGTGGCGACGAGATCGAGATTGAACTCGCGCTCGAGGCGTTCCTGAATGATTTCGAGATGCAGCAGGCCGAGGAAGCCGCAGCGGAAACCGAAGCCGAGGGCGGCGGACGATTCCATTTCGAAGGAGAAGGAAGCATCGTTGAGGCGAAGTTTACCGACCGCTGCGCGCAGGTCTTCGAAGTCGGCCGCATCGACCGGGAAGAGACCGCAGAACACCACGGGCTGTGCTGGCTTGAAGCCGGGCAGGGCCTGCGCCGTCGGGCGCTTGTCGTCGGTGATGGTATCGCCAACGCGCGTATCGGCGACTTCCTTGATCGAGGCGGTGATGAAGCCGATCTCGCCGGGGCCGAGGCTGTCGACATTGACCATCTTCGGGGTGAGCACACCGACGCGCTCGATGCCGTATTTCGCGCCCGAACCCATCATGCGGATCTGCTGACCCTTGCTCAGCACGCCGTCGATGACGCGCACGAGAACCATGACGCCGAGATAGGTGTCGTACCAGCTATCAACCAGCAGCGCCTTCAGCGGCCCGTTTTCACCGACTTCACTTTTCGGCGGCGGCAGGCGATTGACGATGGCTTCCAGAACATCGGGAATGCCAAGCCCGGTCTTCGCCGAAATCATCACGGCGTCGGACGCATCGATGCCGATCACCTCCTCGATCTGCTCCTTGATGCGGTCGGGTTCGGCCGCCGGCAGGTCGATCTTGTTGAGCACGGTGACCAGCTCGTGATTATTGTCGATCGCCTGATAGACGTTCGCCAGCGTCTGGGCTTCGACGCCCTGCGATGCGTCGACCACCAGCAGCGAACCTTCACAGGCCGAAAGCGAGCGGGACACTTCGTAGGCGAAGTCGACGTGGCCGGGCGTGTCAATGAGGTTCAGCACATAGGTCTCACCGTTATTCGCCTTGTAGTGCAGGCGCACGGTCTGAGCCTTGATGGTGATGCCACGCTCGCGCTCGATATCCATCGAATCGAGAACCTGTTCCGACATGTCGCGTTCGGCAAGGCCGCCCGTCGACTGGATCAACCGGTCGGCCAGCGTCGATTTGCCGTGATCGATGTGGGCAACGATCGAGAAGTTGCGGATATGGTCCAGGGGCGTGCGGGTCGAATTTGTGCTCATGTCCCGCGCTATAGCAGGGGCTTCTCATGCCGCAAAGCGGGAATTTGGTTAAAAGCCTTTTAAAATGGGCTTTTTAGATCGCAAATTGCTCTGGCCAGTCGCGGCGGGTGGCAACCTGCCCTTCGGTGCGGAGCCTTGCAACGGCGGCAAGATCGATATCGGCGATGAGAAGGCTGCTTTGCGTCACCGCATCACTCTCGCTTTCCGCGATGATGCCGGATGCCGGCATGCCGTAATCCGAAGGCACATAAAGTGCGGCGCGGCCGCGATTTTCATCAACCGCAGGAGACCACGGGGCCTCGCCCGCGGTGGGGGAGGAGAGGATGGCATATTGGTTTTCCAGCGCCCGCGCCTGCGCGCCAATCCGCACCCGGTAAGCACCCGCCAGCGTGTCGGTGCAGCTGGGGGCGAGAACGAGTTCGACGCCAAGCTCCGCCAGCCTGCGGCCCAGCATCGGGAACTCGTTGTCGTAACAGATGAGAATGCCGAGCTTGCCGATCGGCGTCTCGAAGGCTTTCAGTCCCTCGACGCCCGCATGAATGTTCCACTGCTCCCGCTCGAAACGGGTCATGATCTGCTTGTCCTGATAACCGATCAGCCCATCCGGGCCGAACAGCCATGCGCGGTTGCGGAACTTGTCGTCCGGGTCCTTTACTGGCGCGCTGCCCGGCTGGAAGAGGATTTGATGTTGCCGCGCCAGTTCCTCGCAAAGCTCCACCCAGGAAGGGATCAACGGCTGTATCTCTTCGATGGAACGATGCAGATCGGAACGCGCGTCGGGTGGCAATTGCCCGGTCAGCGCCATAGCCGAATATTCCGGCAACAGCAGCAGTTCGGCGCCTTTTTCCTTAGCCTCGCGGACGATGGCGGAAAGATGCGCGGCATAAGCCTCCCATGTCTCGATCAGTTCGATGGCATATTGGCTGGCGGCGAGGCGTGTCATTTATCTCCGTCTCCGGCAAGAATGGTCTTCATCCAGAAGGACAGGGGTTTCGGGCTCTCGGTGTTTTCGTCGAGGTCCTGCCATGTGAAGTTGGTGCGCAGTTCAGGGTGATGGTGATAACCGCGCTTTTCCCAGAAGGCATTGAGCGGCACGTAATCCGCCGGCCGGCGGGGATGGTCGGCAGGCCGCTCGACCGCGCAGAAGGTGCAACGGTTAAAGCCGAGCCTCTTTGCATGCGCCTCCCGCTCCTCGAAGAAGCGCACGCCTATCCCGTGACCGCGATAGCCGGGCAGCAGCACGCTTTCACCGAAATAAAATATCCGGTCCGGATCGTAGCCCGCTTCGGCAAACGGTGCTTTCACCTCATCGGTCTCTGCCGCCATCGGCATGCCGGTGGACATGCCGACCACTCTGGCGTCATCGAGCGCCAGCACGAAGACCGCGCCGTCCGTATCGGCATAGGTCGCGAGATATTTGCGTTCATAATCCAGCGAACCGTCGTAGAGATAGGGAAAAGCGCGAAACACCTCGATCCGCAGGCGCGCGAGATCATCGAAATAGGGTGTGGCGTCAATGCCGGAAAGAGACTTGATTTCGACGGTCATGGGCATTTCACTTTCGGTTGCACTGGTTATACCGTCATGGAAAACCCGCGCAAGCATTGAACGGAGAAGACGATGACCGCTGCCGAGACCATCCGCGCCTATTACGAAGCCTTCAACCGTCAGGACATGGATGCCTTTCTGGCGCTCCTTCATGACGAGGTGGTGCATGACATCAATCAGGGCGAGCGCCAGACCGGCAAGGCCGCCTTCGCCTCCTTCATGGACCACATGAACCGCTGCTATAAGGAAAACCTCACCGATATGGTCATCATGGCGAGCGATGACGGCAAGCGTGTTTCCGCCGAATTCATCGTTAATGGTGAATATCTCAAGACCGATGAGGGATTGCCCGAGGCGAGTAGCCAGAAATATGTACTGCCGGCCGGCGCCTTCTTCGACCTGAAGGATGGAAAAGTTAGCCGAGTAACGAACTACTATAATCTGAACGACTGGATTGCCCAGGTCGGCGCTTAAGGCGTGATTTCTCGCCCGCAATCGGCGGGCAAGAGATAATCCTTGTTTCCATTATCATGGATATTGACTCCATCATATGAGAATGCAATTCTCGTATGATGGAAAACGAAGATCATATTCTTGAGCGCTCGATCGGTGAGCGGATCAAAACATTGCGGGCTGAAAACGGCCTGACGCTGGACAGGCTTGCGTCTGAATCCGGCGTCAGCCGCGCCATGATTTCCCGTATCGAGCGCGGGGAGGCGAGCCCAACCGCGTCGCTGCTTGCCCGCATCTGCGCAGCCCTTGGTCTGTCGCTCTCCGGCTTTTTCGCCGAAAACGAAGAGGCTGTTTCCCCGCTGGTGAGAAAGCGTGACCAGCAGGTCTGGAAAGACCCCGAGACAGGCTATGTCCGCCGCGCCATTTCCCCGCCGCGTGTGGGTTCCGATGTCGATATCGTCGAAGTCGAATTTCCGGCCGGTGCGCGCGTCGGTTTCCCGCCGCATGCGGCAAGCCGGGGGATGACGCAATATGTCTGGCTTTTCGAAGGTGTGCTGGAAATGACAAGCGGCGGAGACGTTCACCGGCTGGAGCCCGGCGATTGCCTTTTCATGCCGGTGGGAGAAGGGCACGTCTTCCACAATCCTTCCGAAAAACCTGCCCGTTACGCCGTCGTGCTGGATCAAAGACAGCGCTGATTTCCCTACAGGAGTTCTTATGGCCACTATCCGCGTGTTGAACCGGGAAGAGACGATCGATGCCCTGCCTGAACTCTGCGAAGTCCTCGCCGCCTGCGTGAATGGCGGTGCATCCGTCGGCTTCATGTTGCCCTTTTCCCCACAGGATGCTGAACCCTTCTGGCGATCCGTGGCGGAAACGACAGGCGAGGGTGCGACCATTCATGTGGCGGCGGAGGTGGATGGCAAGGTGGTGGGCACCGTGCAGGTCGGTCTTGCCTCGAAGCCCAATCAGCCGCATCGCGGTGATCTGATGAAGCTTCTCGTGCACCCATCCGCACGCGGCCTCGGACTTGCCCGTATGCTCATGCAAAAGGTGGAGGAGGAGGCGGTAAAACGTGGCCGTACCCTTCTGGTTCTGGATACGGCCACGGGTAGCGATGCCGAGGCGATTTATCCTCGTCTTGGCTGGGAGCGGGTCGGCGTCATTCCCGATTACGCCCTGTTCCCGGATGGACGCTTTTGCGGCACCACCCTGTTCTACAAGCGGATCGGCTAGTCTTTTCAGACTTCCGTTTCACTGGCCCGGCTTCAGCGTACGGTTGAAGGCGGTAACAATCATCGTCTCCAATTGTGCGTGAATATCGGCGCGGTCCCGTGGTCCGGCCGGCTCGCAGATCGGGTCGCGCTCGCCGATGGATTTGAGGAACGCATCGGCATCCGGCTTGCACAGCGGCAGGAAGCTGAAATGATTGGCGTCATCCACCTGCTGGTAGGTCGCGCCGGGTACTTCGTCCGCGAGTTTATCCGCAAGCACAGCCGCGGGAATTTTGCCCTTGCTGCCGAGATTGATGAAGGTCAGCGGAATATCGATCTCTTTCAGACTGTCCGGTTTGAAGGCCAGCGCCAGGCCCGGATCGATCAGTACGGCGGAACGGATGCGGGGATCACGGTTCTGCTGCTCGAAACGGGCCTTGTCGAGGGTTCTGAGATCAAGCTTCGGCACGTTGACCGGCTCATTATCGAGATAACCCCGGCCGCCAGCAAACCATTGGCAATCCATCATCGTGGCATGGTCTTCGCAATAGCGCGCATAGGCATCGAGATCGGCGCGCGCACTCGCAATCTCCATCGCCGCGCTGCCGCCCAGCGAAAAGCCGAGAACGCCGATCCTCTTCGTGTCGATCGCATTCGACCATTTGCCCTCTGCCGCCAGGGCCGTAACGATCGTGGAGAGATCGTCCGTTCGCTCCCAGATTTTCGGCGTATCGGCGGGCGTGGAATCGCCGCTGGTGGTGCCGGGATGGTTGGTTCCGGCGACAATGAAACCTTCGCTCGCAAGCTTTGCGGCGATCCATGCCATACCGGACACTCTTGAACCCGAGCCGTGGGACAGAAGTACAAGCGGCAGGCGACCCGGGTTCACCGCGCCATCCTTGAACACGGGCGTGCCTTGAAAAATCCGGTCCTCGCCGGAAAGCGTCTGTGTGCCCTTTCCGTCGGATGGATACCAGACAGTGACGGCAAGGTCCTTGCCGCGTGCCGGCGAATGGATGGTGGTTTCGCTGGCGCCAACCACCTCGCCTGCAAAAACAGGCTGGGTGACGAGAGCGGAAAACAGTATGGTCGTGATGGTGCTAATAGGGCGCATGAAAACCTCGTGCGGTTGGGAAGAACGGGGTTCAATCTGCGCCGCCACATATTTTTCGCGTCCTTGATCACGTTAAAGGTCGTCCCGAAACGCGATCTGGTCCATGAACTCGCAATATAAGTCGTTGTGTTCCGGGGATATCATTCGTGCTGTTCATTCCGCTGCCTTTCGTCGTGGCGCTTCTGCTGGTCGTCATGTTCATTGTTTTCCTTCGAGGTGGAGACGATGTGCGGACCAACCGGGCCTTTCTGGCGCTGATCGTGCTTTGTGCCGTGCAATCCGTCCTTGTCGGCCTGCGCTGGGGGTATGGCGTCATCGAAACGCGTTATGTTCTGCCGATCCTCGCAGCCTGCCTGCCGCCGCTTGTCTACATTGCCTTTCGCGGACTGATGGGAGTGGGGGCGGAAAGCAGGAGAGCGATGCTCGCCAATCTCGTCCTGTCGCCTTTGCTCATCGTCATCATGGAAGTCACCTTGCCGATGGCGATCGATCTTGCACTGATCGTCATCTTCGTCGGCCACGCCGTCGCCCTGCTTCTTCTTGGCAGAAAAGGGCCGGATGGGCTGGATGAGGCGCAATTCGCCAGCGTCGCCTCCGCGCACCGGGCGCTGATTATCGCCGCATTAGCCCTGTGCGTTTCCGCCCTGTTCGATCTTCTGGTGTTTTTCGATTTCGAATGGGCGCACGGGCAAAATGTTGCAGCGCTCGTCAGCAATGCCAATCTTTTCGGACTGTTGTTGATTGGCCTCATGGCTGCGTTGGCCGGTGAAAGCAAAGCACCACAAACGGCCATGGATCCGGTCGCGGAATTGCCGCCGCCGCCGGAGCCATCCGAGCAGGACCGGGACATCATTGCAAGGGTCGATCGGCTGATGGCGGCGCAGGCGCTTTACCGTGATGAGAACCTCAACCTGTCGCGGCTTGCAAGACGCCTCGGGCTGCCGAGCCGGCAGATATCAGGCGCGATCAATCGCTCGCTCGGCGTCAATGTCTCGCAATATGTCAACCAGTTGCGCATCCGCGAAGCCTGCCGGCTGCTTGAGGAAACGGAGCAATCGGTAACCGCGATCATGTTGTCCTCGGGCTTTCAGACCAAGTCCAACTTCAACCGCGAATTTCGCCGCGTCACCGGCATGAGCCCTGTCGACTGGCGGGAGCGTGAAGTGTGGAAACTGGTCTCACCAAACAAAACGGCCACCCGGCAGATGCCGGATGACCGTTTGAAGATCGTCGGGAAATGATGGGGATCAGAGCGTGCCGTTGCGCTGCTGGATCATCATGTAGGTGTCATAAGTATATTCCGCGATCTGCGCCCAGAGATAAGCGTCCTTCTTGAAGGCCTGCTGGCTTTCGTAGATCTTCTTGAAGCTCTCGTTCTTGGCCGAAATCTCCGCATAGGTGTCCTGCGCGGCCTTGTGGCAGACGTCGAGGATTTCCTGGCTGAAGGGGCGCAGGATAGCGCCCTGCGCCACGAGTTCCTTCAGCGCCTTCGGATTGCGCGCATCGTAGCGTTCCAGCATGCTGGCGCTGCCGGCGGCGCAGGCGTCTTTCAGGATGCGCTTGTAATTCTCGGGCAGCTCATTGAACTTCTGCAGATTCACGAAGGCATGAACGGCCGGGCCGCCTTCCCACCATGCGGGGTAGTAGTAATATTTTGCGACCTTGTAGAAACCAAGCTTCTGGTCGTCATAGGGGCCGACAAATTCGGTGGCGTCGATCGTGCCCTTTTCCAGCGCGGCATAGACATCGCCGCCGGCGATCTGCTGCGGTGTCACGCCAACCTTCTGCATGACCTGGCCGGTGAGGCCGGCGATACGCATCTTCAGGCCTTTGAGGTCGTCGATGGTGTTGATTTCCTTACGGAACCAGCCGCCCATCTGGGCGCCGGTATTGCCGAGCAGGATCGAGTAGATATTGTGCTGGGCAAGGAATTCATTGAGCAGCTCGTTGCCACCGGCCTGGTTGAACCAGGCATTCGTCTGGCGTGCGTTAAGGCCGAAGGGAACCGACGTTCCGAGTGCAAAGGTCGGGTCCTTGCCGACGTAATAATAGGAGCAGGTATGCGCCATTTCGACGGTTCCGGCCGTCACCGCATCCGCTGCCTGCAGCGCCGGCACGATTTCACCGCCGGCGAAATGCTGAATGACGAAGTTGCCGCCGGAGGCTTCCTTGACATGATCTGCGACGATCTGGCCCGCGCCGAAAAGAATGTCGAGGCCCTTGGTGAAGGACGACGTCATGCGCCAGGTGATCTTGGGGTTTTCCTGTGCAATGGCCGGAGCGGCCAGCGCCGTTGCGGTAACACCGGCGCCAACGGCGCCCGCCTTGCGGATAAATGATCTGCGATCCATGTCGATAAGCCCTGATATGTCTGCATATTACAGGCGAACCGCACGGTACGCCTCCCGTCGGCTACTAAACATTTATCCCTGCGGCCATCAAGAGGGAATGTTTGAAACTTGCGTGATCTTACGCACGGCTTGGCAATTGTTGCTTGTACCGGTCTTTCGCTGTTCGGCGCGGCTGCGGCTAAGGCATGCTGCGCTTTAAGGCCGGGTCATCCATTGCGGGATTGTAAAACAGCGAAAGCGTCAGGCTTCTGGCGATGCGTTGCGCCGTTTCCATGAACCAGTCATGTGCCTCTTTGCTCGGCGCAATATCATCAAGCGTGGCGGAAAACAGCGTGAGCCACTGCGGAAAAAGCTCCGCCGACATGCCTTTTACCCCGAGATGGGCCTGCACGGGCTTGCCGCCATAACCGCCATTCTTGAAGGCGACGGCCGTCCAGAACTGTTTCATCCTGGCCATATGCTCCGGCCAGCGCCCGGCGAGTCGCGCATCAAAAACCGGGCCAAGCGTGGAGTGTTCAAGAACGCGGCCGTAGAATGTTTCCACCAGCAGGTCGATGAAACCGGCATCCACGCCGATTTCCGCCATGGCCTTTTCCGCCCTGTCCTGAATTTCCGCGCTGTGGGCGGCTCTCGCCGCAACGTCTTCCTGCATGGTGCTTCCTTTTCCGCGAATTTACCCCGCTGCGAGGCGGCCTGCAATGCGACCCTTTGCCTTATTAGAATTATTCTAAGATGACTTGATCTCGGCGCAGGGCGGATGTATTTAGAATTATTCTAAAAAGGTTTCAGCCATGTTTCGCAGTCTTTTTTCCCTGTCCAAACGCCCCTTTTCCTCTCTCGGCGAACAGGAAATCCTCGCACTCGCCATTTCGTCCGAAGAAGACGATTCCCGCATCTATCGTTCCTATGCCGATCACCTGCGCGCGCAATATCCGCAATCGGCCAAAGTCTTCGACGATATGGCGGAGGTCGAGCAGCAGCATCGAAATGTCCTGATCGACATGCATCGTCGCCGTTTCGGAGAGACGATCCCGCTGATCCGCCGAGAACATGTACGCGGTTTTTACGAGCGCACCCCGGACTGGCTCGTGAAGAACCTGTCGCTCGAGAAAATCCGTGCGCAGGCCGAATTGATGGAAGCGCAGGCGATCCGTTTTTACGATGAGGCCGTCAAGCGCACCAGCGATGCCTCTACGCGCAAGTTGCTCGGCGATCTGGCCGAGGCGGAACGGGGCCACGAAGACATTGCGCAGATGCTGGAAGAAAAACATCTTGATGAAAATGGTCGGACGGAAGAGGAGGAAACCGCAAAGCGGCAGTTTCTTCTGACCTATGTGCAGCCCGGTCTCGCCGGTCTGATGGATGGCTCCGTCTCGACGCTCGCACCGATCTTTGCGGCCGCCTTCGCCACGCAGGATACCTGGCAGACTTTCCTGATCGGCCTTTCAGCCTCCGTCGGCGCTGGTATCTCCATGGGCTTCACCGAGGCGGCCCATGATGACGGCAAGCTTTCGGGTCGCGGTTCTCCGGTGAAGCGGGGTCTGGCATCGGGCATCATGACGGCCATCGGCGGTCTCGGACATGCCTTGCCCTATCTCATCCCGCATTTCTGGACAGCAACGGCGATTGCGGCCGTCGTCGTTTTCGTGGAACTCTGGGCCATCGCCTTCATTCAAAACCGCTTCATGGAAACGCCGTTCCTGCGCGCGGTGTTTCAGGTGGTCCTCGGCGGCTCATTGGTGCTGGCGGCCGGCATTATCATCGGCAACGGATGAAAAAGAAAGAGCCCGCGATGGCGGGCTCTCAATCTGTCAAACGTGGGCCAAGCGTCAGCGCAATGCGCCAACCAGAACGTCGCGACCATCTTCGATGGAGACCCAACGGCCCGTATTGAAGGACGCCTGCCGCTTCAGATAGGTATAGTTAGTATCGGTCCAGAGCTTCACATCGTCGGTGAGGTTGTCGAGAATATAGTCGCCATCAGTGGTGCGAAGCGTCAGCACCGCATGGCCTTCACCATCCGGTTTACGCACGACGGTGATCAGCAGATCGGCAACGGAAAAACCGCGCTCGACCAGTTTCTTGCGCTTCAGCAGCACAAAATCTTCGCAGTCACCGGCGGTCGTCGGATATTCCCAGACTTCGTCCTTGCCGTAGATTTCCTGGTCGGTCATCGCCACGATCGTGGTGTTGACGGACGTATTGACCTCGCGAATGACATCCCAGCCATAATCTGTGACGCGCGGGGGCGGTGTCGCCTTGCTGCGAATATTGCATTCGTCGGCGTATTTCTGACAGAACTCGTAATGTCCGATCGGCTGGGACGTGATCCCGCCCGTCACCATGGAAGGGCTTCCATTGATTTCCGCCATGGCGGAGGCAGCAGTCATTAGCCCGGCAGCAACTGCAAACAGCAGAGCACGCGCCAGCGGTGCGTTCATCATGAAACCCGTCCCTTAATTCTTAACGAAAAGTTAAGAGGGATAGGGGGTTTGAGTCAATCTCTAGCAATCGGCGATGCGCAAGACTCGTTGAATATGGTTAAGAGCGTTGCGCAAATGCCTATATTGCAAGGGCTTTGACCGCCGCGAGCATCCGCTCGATATCCTGTGGCCGGGAAAGCCGGTGGTCTCCGTCACGGATCAGCGTCAGCACCACATCGTCGGCGGGAAGATGTTCGATGAGCTTCAGCGCATGCTGATAGGGAACATCGGGGTCGCGCATGCCCTGCAGAACATGAACCGGACAGCCGGTCGTGATGATGCCGGTGAGCACCCGGTTCTGCTTTCCGTCTTCCATCAGCGCGCGGGTGAAGATGTTGGGCTCGGGGCTATACTCCGAATGTTCCTCGAAGTAACCCCGTTCTGCGAGAGAGGTCCTTTCCGCATCCGACAGGCTGGGCTCTATCAGTTCCTGCGTGAAATCCGGCGCAGGCGCAATGAGAACCAGACCGGCGACGGAGGGCGCTCCACCCGCCTTGCGCAGCTCCTCGACCATACGCAACGCAATCCACCCGCCCATCGACGAGCCGACGAGAACGACACGCGACGGCGCCTTTGCACGCACCACCGCAAGTGCCTCTTCGAGCCATCTCGAGATCGTGCCTTTGTTGAAATCACCGCCGGAAGCCCCGTGCCCGGAATAATCGAGCCGCAGGCAGGCAAGGCCGTTTTCCGCTGCAAAACGATCGAGCTCAACCGCCTTGGTTCCCGTCATGTCGGAGCGATAGCCGCCGAGCCAGACGAGCGTTGGTGCGTTCGGCTGGGATGTTGGGGAGCGATGGAGGAAAGCGATGTTGCGGGCGTCGTCACCCGCTCCTATATGCAGGAATTCAGCAGCTTGTTCGGTCATGTATATGCAATTCTCCTGATTTTCGTGCAATATCGGCGGCGTATTTGCAAAAACCGTGGCAACAGGTGATCTTTTCGGGCAGATATGCTATTGACTTCGCCACGGCAATAACGACATTTCCGCCGCTTGTACCAAACAAGCTGTTTTTTGCTGACGTGATCCAGAAACAGATCAGGAGAATACGACCATTCGCAGACCTTTCAAAGCCGATGCCCCCGTCAAGGAGGGCCCGCGCTCCAACCGGGAAATTCGGGTTCCCAGAGTTCAGCTTATTGATGAAGAGGGCCAGAACCTCGGTAGCATGCCGACGGATCAGGCTTTGAAAATGGCGGAAGAGGCCGGTCTCGATCTCGTCGAGATTTCGCCGAACGCTGAACCGCCGGTATGCAAGATCCTCGATCTCGGCAAGCTGAAGTATTCGACCCAGAAGAAGGCCGCCGAAGCGCGCAAGAAACAGAAGATCGTCGAAGTTAAAGAAATCAAGATGCGCCCCAACATCGACACGCATGATTATGACGTGAAGATGAAGGCGATGGGCCGCTTCTTTGACGATGGCGATAAGGTGAAGGTGACGCTGAAGTTCCGTGGCCGCGAAATGGCCCACCAGGAACTCGGCATGAAGCTTCTCCTTCAGGTGAAGGAAGACACTCAGGCGATTGCCAAGGTGGAAGCCGAGCCGAAGCTGGAAGGCCGTCAGATGATGATGGTTCTCGCCCCGAAATAATCTTTTTACGCGTTCACAGACCTGGCGCGTATCCCAACGCCAAGGGGAAATTATCATTCCCCGTTGCGCTTTTAGCCGACTGCGGTTATAAGCGCGCGTCCGAACGGTCCGGCAGGGCATGCCGAGGCCGTTCCTGAATAGCTTGAAATAGGCCTCGTCTGCCTGTTTCGATACAAAAAACGGAGTAGCAAAATGCCCAAGATGAAGACGAAGTCCGCTGCAAAGAAGCGGTTCAAGATCACTGCTACCGGCAAGGTTGTTGCAGCCGCCGCCGGTAAGCGCCACGGCATGATCAAGCGTACCAACAAGTTCATTCGCGACGCGCGTGGAACCATGGTTCTCGCCGAAGCTGACGGCAAGAAGGTCGTCAAGAACTACCTGCCGAACGGTCTCTGAGACTTTTCCGCACTTTTGGACACTTTAAGGAGATCATGACATGGCACGCGTAAAACGTGGCGTAACTTCCCGCGCCAAGCACACCAAGACACTCAAGGCAGCCAAGGGCTTCTACGGCCGCCGCAAGAACACCATCCGCGCAGCAAAGGCTGCCGTGGATCGTTCCAAGCAGTACGCTTACCGCGACCGTAAGGTCAACAAGCGCAACTTCCGCGCTCTGTGGATCCAGCGTATCAACGCTGCTGTTCGCGAATTCGGCCTGACCTACGGCCGCTTCATCGACGGCCTGAACAAGGCTGGCATCGAAGTCGACCGCAAGGTTCTGTCCGACATGGCTATCCATGAGCCGGCAGCATTCGGCGCGCTCGTCGAAGCAGCGAAGAAGGCGCTTGAGTACCTCAAGGACGCTGGTACGGCCAACGAGTTTGAAACCGCTGTAAAGTAATTACGGCGCGGACAATCTGTTGTTCATTTGAAACCCGCGCCGGTCCTCCGGCGCGGGTTTTCGTTTTTTGGAATTCACGGCAGTTTCGGCAGAAGTGCGTAACGCTTTTACGCCGAGGTTGCCAAAAGGGTGGGGCATCCGGCTTTTGGCCGGCAGGCTCCATTGGGGGCAGAAAATGCTGGTTGCCGCAAGCGACGCGGAAAAGGCGAAGGGTTTCCACGTCCATCTGGAAGATAGCGATATCGCAGCCTTGATGCGGGCTTTGCTTAAAAGCGAGCGCCGTGTGCAGAAACTCGAACTTTCTTCGACGACCGTCTGGATCAAGCGCCAGGGCACGGAAACGCCGTCTTGGTGGATAAAGCTGCAGACCTTTCTCGCAAAGCTGCTCCCCTACACTTTTATGCGCCCGTCGCCTCCGCTCGATGGCGCCGGCCTGATGCGCCGTGAACTCGAAACGCTGCAGGCTTTCAAGGCCCGTGGTTTTCCTGTTCCGCCCATCATCTATTCTTCGCTGACGGCCGTTGTCCTGGGGGATGTCGGTCCCACCATCATGGAACGCATGGACGCGATAAAGACCGCGATGCCGGTGGAGCATGACGCCCTGCTGGTAAAATCCGCCGAGGCGCTCGGCGAACTGCATGCAGCAGGTCTTTGCCATGGACGTCCGCATGTGCGTGACTTTTTTCTCGCAGACGGCCGTGTCGGTTTCATGGATTTCGAGGAACGCCCGCAGGACGTCATGCCGCTTGAGACGGCGCAGGCCCGCGATATCTGGCTGCTGTTTCTGCAGGTCGCGACCCGCGCCTGCGATGCGCCGAAAACCTGTGATGCCGCCTTTGCCCGCTGGCGCGAAAACGCCCCGCCCCGGGCGCTGGAAGAATTGTGCCGTCTGACCGGCATTCTGGGGCGTTTTTTACCGGTTGCCCGGTTGATCGGGCGCGTGCGGATGGGTAGTGATCTGCGACGCTTTATCATGGCGACCGACTATTTGATGAATGCTGTGAACCCCGAAGCCGCTGTTAAAAATACCGGCAAGGCAGGAAAAGATGACTGAACTTGATACCTTGAAATCGCAATTGATGTCGGAGATTGCCACGGCTGCCGATGAGCCGGCCATCGAGGCCGTGCGTGTTTCCGCACTTGGCAAGAAAGGCTCGGTTTCGGAGCTTCTGAAGACGCTTGGCAGCATGACGCCGGAAGAGCGCCAGACCCGGGGCGCGGCCATCAACCAGCTCAAGACCGAAATCACCGACCTCATCGGCGAGCGCAAGAACGCGCTGAAGGACGCCGCCATTACCGCCCGACTGAAAGCGGAAACGGTGGATGTCAGCCTGCCGGTTCGTCAGTCTCCGGCCGAGCGCGGGCGCATTCATCCCATCAGCCAGATCGTCGATGAAATTACTGCCATCTTCGCGGATATGGGGTTCTCGATCGCCGAAGGTCCGGACATCGAGACCGACTATTACAACTTCACGGCACTGAATTTCCCCGAAGGCCATCCGGCCCGCGAAATGCACGACACCTTCTTCTTCCAGCCGGATGAAAAGGGCGAGCGCAAGGTGCTGCGCACCCATACTTCGCCAGTGCAGATCCGCACCATGGAAAGTCAGAAGCCGCCGATCCGCATCGTCATTCCCGGGAAGACCTATCGTCAGGACTCCGACGCGACCCATTCGCCGATGTTCCATCAGGTCGAAGGCCTTGTCATCGACAAGAAGGCGCATGTCGGCAATCTGCGCTGGATTCTCGAAGAATTCTGCAAGACCTTCTTCGAGGTCGACAGTGTCGTCATGCGCTTTCGCCCGTCGTTCTTCCCCTTCACGGAGCCGAGCTTCGAGGTGGATATTCAGTGCGACCGTTCCGGCCCCATCGTCAAGTTCGGCGAAGGCAAGGACTGGATGGAAATCCTCGGCTGCGGCATGGTGCACCCGAACGTGCTGCGCGCCGGTGGGCTGGACCCGGATGAATATCAGGGCTTTGCCTGGGGCATGGGCCTCGACCGCATCGCCATGCTGAAATACGGCATGCCTGATCTGCGCGATTTCTTCAACGCCGATGTCCGCTGGATGAACCATTACGGCTTCCGCCCGCTCGACATGCCGACGCTGTTCGGCGGTTTGAGCGTTTAATCCGGTTAGCCAAGGAGCAAAGACATGAAATTCACTCTTTCCTGGCTGAAAGAGCATCTCGAAACGGATGCGACGCTGGACGAGATTTGCGAGCGGCTGACGGCGATTGGCCTCGAGGTCGAGGACGTCGATGACAAGGCGGCCTACAAGCCTTTCGTCATCGCCAAGGTCGTTTCCGCTGAAAAACATCCCGAGGCCGACCGCCTCAAGGTGCTGATGGTGGATGCTGGTGACGGCAAGCCGGTGCAGATCGTCTGCGGCGCGCCGAATGCACGCGCCGGCCTCGTTGGTGCGCTCGCTCGTCCCGGCATGTATGTTCCGGGCATCGATGTGACGTTGGCCGTCGGCAAGATTCGCGGCGTCGAAAGCCACGGCATGATGTGCTCCGAAAAGGAGCTCAACATTTCCGACGATCACGACGGCATCATCGATCTGCCTGAAGATGCGCCTGTCGGCACTTCCTTCGCATCCTATGCTGGCCTCGATGATCCGATCATCGAGATCAACCTCACGCCCAACCGTCCGGACTGCACTTCGATCTACGGCATCGCCCGCGATCTCGCCGCCTCCGGTCTGGGTAAGCTGAAGACGAAGCCTGCGCCGTCCTTCAAGGTTGAAGGCGCAACCCCCGTCGATGTGAAGCTGGAACTGGATGATGCGGCGCTTTGCCCCGGCTTTTCGCTGCGCATCGTGCGCGGCGTGAAGAATGGCCCCAGCCCGAAATGGATGCAGCAGCGCCTGATGGCGATCGGCCTGCGTCCTATCAATGCTCTCGTTGATATCACCAACTACATGACCTTCGATCAGGGCCGGCCGATGCACGTCTTCGACGCCGCCAAGGTCAAGGGCGATCTCACGGTTCGCCGTGCGAAAGAGGGTGAGACGATCCTCGCGCTCGACCAGCGCGAATACAAGCTCGGCACGAACAATGTCGTCATCGCCGACGAAAAGGGCCTCGAGTCGATCGGCGGCATTATGGGCGGTGAGCATTCCGGCTGCGACGAAAACACCGTCGATGTGCTGATCGAATCCGCTCTCTGGGATCCGATCAATATTGCCAAGACCGGCCGTTCGCTCGGCATCATCACCGATGCGCGTTATCGTTTCGAGCGAGGCGTCGATCCGGAATATATGGTCCCGGGTCTGGAACGCACCACCGAACTGGTTCTGGAACTGTGCGGCGGCGTTGCCGGCGAAGTCAAGGTTGTCGGTTACAAGGGCCATCAGGCCAAGGTCGTGGATTTTCCGCTGGCGGAAGTGAAGCGCCTGACGGGTCTTGAAGTCTCGGTGGAAGAGAGCCTCACCATTCTCAAAGGCCTCGGTTTTGGTGTCGAGGGAACGGGCGAACGCGTATCCGTCACCGTGCCGTCCTGGCGCCCGGATGTTGATGGCAAGGCCGATCTGGTCGAAGAAGTCATGCGCATCCATGGCGTCGACAATATCAAGCCGGAACCGCTGGAAAGCTTCGGCGCGGTCAACGGCCGCATCCTGACGACGCTGCAGACCCGCACCCGCACTGCGCGCCGTGCCTTGGCAAGCCGTGGCATGCTGGAAGCCGTCACCTGGTCCTTCATTCCGGAAGCGCAGGCGAAGCTTTTCGGCGGCGGTTCCCCCGCCCTGAAATTGGCCAACCCCATCGCGGCCGATATGTCGGACATGCGTCCTTCGCTGCTGCCGGGCCTTCTGACCGCAGCACAGCGCAATGCCGACAAGGGCTATGGTGACGTCGCGATCTTCGAGGTCTCCGGCACCTATGAGGGTGATACGCCGGAAACCCAGCGTCGCGTGGCTGGCGGTGTTCGCCGTGGCACGGCCTCGCTCGCAGGCAGCGGCCGCATGTGGTCCAATGCTGTGAAGGGCGGCGGCAAGCCCGTGGATGTCTACGACGCCAAGGCCGATGCGCTGGCGGTGCTCGAAGCCTGCGGCCTGCCCATGGCCAATGTCCAGATCGAGGCCGGCGGCCCCGGCTGGTATCATCCCGGCCGCTCCGGTACCATCAAGATGGGTCCGAAGGTCGTGCTCGGTTATTTCGGCGAATTCCACCCGAAGACACTGTCCGAGCTGGATGTTTCCGGCGCCTATTGCGGTTTTGAAGTCTATCTCGACGCCATGCAGGAGCCGAAGAAGAAGGCGACCCGCACCAAGCCTGCGCTCGAGCTTTCGCCGTTCCAGGCGGTCAAGCGCGACTTCGCCTTCGTGGTCGACAAGTCTGTCGAGGCGGGAGCGATCATCAAGGCCGCAACGAGCGCTGACCGCAAGCTGATCACCGGCGTTAATGTCTTCGATATTTTCGAAGGCGCATCGCTCGGCGAAGACCGCAAGTCGGTGGCCATCGAAGTCCAGATCCAGCCGGTCGACAAGACGCTGACCGATGAGGATTTTGAGGCGCTGACGGCCAAGATCGTCGGCAATGTCGAAAAATCGACGGGCGGCGTTCTGCGCGCCTGAAAGCAGCTGACGAAATGATAAAAGCCGCGGCGGTTGCCGCGGCTTTTTGTTTTTAGCGATTGGCCAATCGCGTCATTCGTTCCGGATAACGTTCCCCCGCAACCTTTGTCGGAGAGAGCAATGCGCCGAGGCTGGCAACTTCGTCGGCTGTCAGCGCGACATCCGCTGCCGCCACGTTTTTCTCCAGATTGGCAATTTTCGTGGTGCCGGGGATCGGCACGATGAAATCGCCCTGCGCCATGACCCAGGCGAGCGCCAGTTGCCCTGCGGTAACGCCTTTCGCGGCCGCCATATCTTCCAGCAGCTGGATGAGGGCCAGATTGGCATCGAAGTTTTCGCTTTGGAAGCGCGGCAGGCTGCGGCGGAAATCGTCGGAGGCAAGCCCGTCGAGCGACTTCAGCGCACCTGTCAAAGCGCCGCGTCCGAGCGGGCTGAAGGGTACGAAGCCGATGCCGAGTTCACGGCAGGTTTCCAGCACGCCATTTTCTTCGGGATCGCGGGTCCACAGCGAATATTCGCTCTGAATGGCTGCAATCGGGTGAACGGCATGCGCCTTGCGAAGGGTCGCCGCACTCGCCTCCGAAAGGCCGAGCGCCTTCACCTTGCCTTCCCGCACCAGATCGGCCATTGCGCCGACCGTCTCTTCAATTGCCACGTCCGGATCGACGCGGTGTTGGTAATAGAGGTCGATGACATCGACACCCAGCCTTTTCAGTGAGGCTTCGGCGACGGCACGAACATTTGCCGGCGAACCGTCAACACCCTGGATCATTTCCGCCGAAGGTTTGCTGCCGTCGATGCGGAAGCCGAATTTGGTGGCGATGACCACCTGATCGCGATAGGGCTTCAAAGCCTTGCCAAGGAGGATTTCGTTTTTGAACGGCCCATAAACTTCCGCCGTATCGAACAATGTGACGCCAAGCTCGACGGCGCGATGCAACGTCGCGATAGAACCGCTTTCATCCGAAGGTCCATAAGCATGGCTCATGCCCATGCAGCCAAGCCCGAGTGCGGAAACGGAGAGGTCTTTTCCGAGGATTCTGTGTTTCATCTGCCTGTCCTTTGTCAGAGCACGCCTTGAAAGCTATCCCGCGGTTTGCGGCGGAGCATGTGTGTCCAAGACGGTTTAATATACCTTTGGGAGTGGGTACGGGCAAAACATACTGCCCATCGGTGGTAAAAATAACCGCTGCAAATCCGCTTGGGTTGTTCTATCATTTAGAACAATGAACCGTGTGCAACTCTCCCAGCTGGCCGTTCTCGCCGCCGTTGCCGAAGGCCGCAGCTTCCGCAAGGCCGCGGCCGAATTGGCCATCGCGCCTTCCGCCGTCAGCCATGCGGTCTCTGCGCTGGAGGAAAGCCTTGGCCTGCGGCTGCTTCACCGCACCACCCGCAGCGTTTCTCCGACGGAGGAGGGTAAACTGCTGCTCGAAACGTTGGGACCGGCTCTTGCCGATATCGATACGGTCATCCAGACACTTGCCGAGCACGGCGGAAGGCCGGCGGGTCCTCTGCGTATCACCCTGCCTCGGCTTGCGGCCGAGGACCTTATCGTGCCCCGGCTGGGTGAGTTCTTGCGGCTCTATCCCGACATATCACTCGAAATCTCAACGGATGATCGCTTCGAAGATATCGTCGCGAAAGGCTTCGATGCCGGTCTGCGGCTCGGAGAGCACCTCGATGCGGATATGATTGCGGTGAAAGCGAGTGGTGCATGGCGCGGCGCGATTGTTGGCGCGCCCTCCTATTTCGCAGAAAACCCGCCGCCATCCGATCCGAGGGATCTCATCCGTCACCGCTGCATCCGCCGGCGTTTCGCGAGCGGCCTTATCTATCGCTGGGAACTGGAGAAGAATGGCAAGCCGCTGGTGGTGGATGTACAGGGACCGCTGATCCTGTCGGACCAGAGCCTCATTCGCCGGGCGGCAATAGATGGGGCAGGCCTTGCATTCGTTTTCGAACAGCGCGTAGAGGACGATATCAAAGAGGGCAGGTTAATCCGCGTGCTGGAGGATTGGTGCGCGCCCTTTGACGGTTTTTATATCTATTATCCCTCGCGCCGGCAGATGCGCCCGGCGCTGAGGGCTTTCGTAGATTTCTTCCGCTTCAGGGGTGATCAGAACTTGATGCGATAGCGGATATGGCCATCGCTTTTCACGTAGCTGTTATAGAGATTCTGGGCCCGGTGATTGTGCTCGTCCGTGTTCCAGTAAAGCCGTGCCCAGCCTTTTTCGGCGCAGATGGCGATGAGATCATCCATCAGCGCCCGACCTGTTCCCTTGCCGCGGATCGCGCCGTCGACGAACAGGTCTTCCAGATAGCAATCGGGTGTTTTGACCCAGGTGGAATCATGGAAGTGATGGATGGCGAAACCGGCCATCTTGTCGCCGAGCAAGGCCACACGCATGGAAACACGCGACGCTGGGTCGAGAATACGCGCCCAAGTATGCTCGGTCACGTCGTCGGCAAGGTGGACATCGTAGAAGGCGAGATAATCGTTCCACAGGCGCAGCCATTCCGCCCGGTCACTCGGCTGTGCGTCACGAATTGTAAGGTCCATGTCACGCACCCGCTTTATCGAGAAGAACCATCATCTCGTCTGTCAGCTTCAGATCGACGGCGCGTTTGAAGCTCTCGAGCTGCGACAGGCTGGTGGCGCTGGCAATTGGAGCCGTCACGGCACTCTTCCGCAGCAGCCAGGCCAGTGCGATATCGGCGAGCTTGGCACCGGTTTCCACGGCAACCGCATCCATGGCCCCCAGAATGGCAAGGCCGCGTGTGTTGACGTAGTCGCCTACCCGGTAGCTGCGGGCAACGCCTTCGGTGTCGGCTTTGGCGCGATATTTGCCGGTGAGGAAACCGGCCGCAAGGCTGTAATAGTTGATCACCCCGATCTCTTGCCTGACGCAGAGATCGGCAAGCGGACCTTCAAAATCCGTGCGGTTGTAGAGATTATATTCCGGCTGCAGCACGTCGTAGCGCGGCAGCTTGTTCTTTGCAGCCGTGTCCAGCGCGTCCTGAAGCTGGCTTGCGGAATAATTTGAGCAGCCGATGGCGCGGATTTTCCCCTGTTCCTTCAGCTTTGCGAAGGCGGCGAGTGTTTCCTCCAGCGGCACATCCGCATCCGGCTTGTGGGCGAGGTAAAGGTCGATATAGTCGGTCTGCAGCCGCTTCAGGGAAGCCTCGACGGCTTCGGCGATCCACCTGGCGCTGAGACCGGTCTTCTGGCCGCGATTGTCAAAACCGACCTTGGTGACGATCACCGCATCCTCACGCCTGACGCTGGACTGCTTCAGCCATTTGCCGATGATGGCCTCGGACTCTCCGCCCACATGGCCATCCACCCAGGCGGAATAGACATCCGCCGTGTCGATGGCATTGAACCCGGCATCGAAAAAGGCGTCGAGCAGGGCAAAGGAAGTCTTCTCATCCGCTGTCCAGCCAAACACGTTGCCGCCGAAGACGATCGGGGCGATGGAGAGGCCGGTGCGGCCGAGACTTCGTTTTTCCACGGAAAATGCTCCTGTTGCTGTCTTTATGGCAAGGTAGCAACTGCCTGCCGGCATAACCATTCAATTCCTTTGATGGCATTCATCAGGCAGCGGCAGGGTCTGCGAAAATCAGGCCTGAAAACCGCGATAATGGCTGGGCGGATGGCGATTGTGCTGTTGCCAGACACGCCGCAAATGCCGGGCGGAGGCAAAACCCGCCCTTTCCGCGATGGCTTCCATATCCAGGCGGCTGTTTGCGAGAATGTCGCGGGCGAGATTGACCCGCATCAGGTTGACATAGTCGATGACGCTGATGCCGGTATGCTCGCGAAACAGGCGCGACAGATGCCTTTCGCTGAGCGCGGCAATATCGGCCAGCCGCTCCAGCGACCAGTCCTGCGCCGGCTCGGCCATCACACGGTCCTGAACCCGGTGAATGGCGGGGTGGATGTGGTTGCGGCCGGTCATCCAGGGGGAGATTTGCGGATCGCTGCCGCTGCGCCTGAGATAGACCACCATGGTTTTGGCAATGCGGGCCGCAACGGCCGGGGATGTCAGCCGGGAAACCACATGCAGCATCAGGTCGATGCCGGTGGAAATACCGGCACTCGAGAAGCGGTTGCCATCCTCGACGAAAAGGCGGTTTTCGGCCACCTGCGACAGCGGCGCGATGCGGCGCAGCCCTTCAACGCAATCGGCATGAGTCGTGCAGTTTCGCCCGTCGAAAAGTCCCGCTTCGCCCGCCAGCAGCGCGCCGGAGCAGATGGAAATGACTGTCGTATCGGCACGCACCGCGCGGCGCAGCCATGCCGCCAGCGCCTGCCGCTCTCGCTGTGTCTGCGGATCATTGTCGAAGCGTGACGTGCTGCCCGAGATCAGCAGGAAAGCACTTTCCGGCAGGGTCGAGGGCAAACTCTCCAGTCCGGAAAGCCCAAGGCCGATGGAGGATTGTTGTTCGCCACTCGCAGCAATGTATCGGCAGTCGAAATGGATGTCCCGCTGTTCCGTGTTGGCATAACGGATCACTTCGAGCGGACCGGCAATGTCCAGCAACAGCGCGTGAGGCGGCACAAGCGTATAAAAGGGAATGATGCGCGTGCCGCCTCTATCCATCATGCGGCCTCTTTGACGGTGGCAAGCACGTCGTTGACGGTTAGGATGCGTGCGAAGCGGCCAGCCAGCACCAGTTCGGTCCGTTTGCGGATATCGTCCGGGCTGAAGACGGTGCCGGAAGCATGTGTCATCGGGAAAGTAAGGGTCGCTTCGGTGACGTAATCGACACTGTAACCAAGATCAGAAGCGTGCCGCGTGGTGGTTTCGCAGCATTGTTCGGTGCGGATGCCGGAGACGATCAGCCGGTTGATGCCCTTCTGTGTCAGCCAGATTTCGAGGCCGGTGCCGGCAAAAGCCGAATGGCGGTTCTTGTGAAAGGTGACATCAGGCGTGATCCGCACACCCTCCAGCGCCCGGATATAGCCACTGTCCTTTGAGAAGGCCTTGTCGCCATCGACATGGAAGATTTGAACGACTGGAATGCCCGCGGCTTTGGCGCCATCGATCAGCGCCTGCTGTTTCTCCAGATAGGCGGCCAAACCGCTTTCCTCGAAATAGGGGGCATGCCGAAAGGATTCCTGAACGTCGATGACCAGCAGTGCTGTATGAGAAGAGGACATTTCATGTATCTCCATTGGGTTCATGCATAGCATAATTCTTCTTATCCAGCTCGAAGAAAAGCGGGCATTCTGACAAAGAGAGGACAAATTCAGCCATATCGTATTCTGTCATGCACCTGCGGCTTGCCATGACGTGTGACGATGGTAAGTTTCCGTTGAATGGCAGAGCAGGAGAACGGTATGCTGCGCTTCGGAATAATCTCAACGGCGAAAATCGCTCAGGATCACGTCATTCCGGCGATACAGGATGCGCAGAACTGCGTGGTCAGCGCCATAGCCAGCCGGGATCTCACCAGGGCGCGCGCGGTGGCGGATCGTTTTTCCGTGCCCCACGCCTTCGGTTCCTATGAGGAAATGCTGGCTTCCGATGTCATCGACGCGGTTTACATTCCGCTTCCGACATCGCAGCACGTGGAGTGGACCATCAAGGCCGCCGATGCCGGCAAACACGTTCTGTGCGAAAAGCCGATTGCACTGAAGGCAGAGGAGATCGACACCCTCATCGCCGCGCGTGACCGCAACCGCGTCATCGTCTCGGAAGCCTTCATGGTTACTTATGCGCCGGTCTGGGCAAAGGTGAAGGAGTTGCTGGCCTCGGGCGCGATCGGAACACTGAAGCAAGTGCAGGGCGCTTTCAGCTATTTCAACCGCGATCCCGGCAATATGCGCAATATTCCCGAACTGGGTGGCGGGGCCTTGCCCGATATCGGCGTCTACCCCACCATCGTGACCCGCTTCGTCACCGGTGTGGAGCCGAGGCGCGTGCAGGCCACCGTCGAGCGCGACAAGGAATTTGGCACCGATATCTATTCCAGCGTCAGGGCCGATTTCGGCGGTTTCGAACTGAGTTTTTATCTGGCCACACAGCTTGCCGCCCGCCAGCTGATGGTTTTCCATGGCACTGACGGTTATATCGAGGTCAAATCTCCCTTCAACGCCAATCGCTGGGGTGCGGAAGAGATCGAGCTGACCAATCAGGCCCATAACCAGTCGCAAATCTTCCGGTTTCAGGATAGCCGCCAATATAAGCTGGAGGCGGAGGCCTTTGCCCGTGCTGCGAAGGGTGAGGGCGAAGTCGTTACGCTGGAAAACTCGAGGAAGAACCAGCTTTTCATCGACGCCATTTACCGGGCGGCGGAAAAGGACGGGTGGGAAACGGTTTAATCCGGCTCTTGCCGTTGCCTTTGAAGCCGCCAATAGCCGTAAAGCGCCAGCAACAGTGCTGCGAGTGCTGAAAAGGCAAGCGGGACGAGCGGCTGCACCAGCGGGTTGCGCCATTGCAGCAGGGCAAACAGCCCGACGCTGACGATACGCGAGGTAAGCGTGACGGCATTTGTCAGAAAGCTGTTCAGTGCGGCTGATGCCTCACCATTCGAACGGTTCATCCGCCAGCTTGTTGCAAGCCCCGCTGCCGCGCCCGGCAAACGGGCGGCAAGCGGATCGACGCCGAGATAGAAAATAAGCACACAGGTAACGGTGAGGTCAGTGGCCAGTCCGCAAATCTCGGTCAGCGCAAAGTGCGGAAGCCTCAAGGCCGTGGACTTTTAGAGGGTTGGCTGGGTGGAACGTGGGCGCTGCAGCACCAGAAGGCTGATAACGACACCCACGACACCGAAATTGTAACCGGCAAGCGCCAGAAGCAGCGACATCAGGGGCACGGCCGTGGAAGAAAGTGCCATCGCCACGCCATAGGCACCGATAATCATCATGCAGATGAAAACGATGCTGAAAACCGAACGCAACGCAACTGCGGTTACGCCGAGCACTGTGGCGGTAAGAAAAATCATGATGCCGCCTCCTCTTTGGTTGCCGGGCCTGGGACAGACGTAACGCCGTCTTCCCTAACGAACCCTTGTTTTCTCCTCCAATCCCCATTTTCCTAACTCGTTAGTTGAGGATATGGTTTCATCGCCGTTAAAATGGGCCGGGCCGGTGCCGGCATTTCCGAATCGACGGGTTTTGGTTACAAACGGGCATGAGCGATATCTTCTCCCACGCAGCATTGAGCAATCTTGCCGAGTTCTCGGTGTCCGAACTGTCGGGTTCCATCAAGCGCACGGTGGAGACGGCTTTCGAGCAGGTGCGGGTGCGCGGCGAGATTTCCGGCTATCGCGGTCCGCATTCTTCGGGTCATGCCTATTTCTCGCTGAAGGACGATCGTGCCCGCATCGATGCGGTGATCTGGAAGGGCACGTTTTCGCGACTGAAGTTCCGCCCGGAAGAGGGCATGGAAGTCATTGCCACCGGCAAGGTCACTACCTTTCCCGGCTCCTCGAAATACCAGATCGTCATAGAAAGCCTCGAACCGGCAGGTGCCGGCGCGCTGATGGCGTTGCTCGAAGATCGCCGTCGACGTCTGGCGGCGGAAGGGTTGTTTGATGCGGAACGCAAGCGTCGCCTGCCGTTCATGCCGCGCGTCATTGGGGTCGTGACCTCGCCGACGGGCGCAGTCATCCGCGATATTCTTCACCGCATCTCGGATCGCTTTCCCGTGCATGTCGTCGTCTGGCCGGTCAAGGTGCAGGGCGAAGGTTCGGGCGAGGAAGTGGCGAACGCCATTCGCGGCTTCAATGCGCTTCAACCCGGTAGTGAAATTGCACGGCCGGATGTACTGATCGTCGCCCGTGGCGGCGGCAGTCTGGAAGACCTCTGGAGTTTCAACGACGAAATCGTCGTGCGTGCCGCTGCCGAGAGCAAAATCCCGCTGATTTCCGCCGTGGGGCATGAGACCGATACGACCTTGATCGATTATGCCGCCGATGTTCGCGCGCCGACGCCGACGGGGGCCGCCGAAATGGCTGTGCCGGTGCGGGCCGAGCTGGAAGCGCAGCTTTCCGGCCTTGCCGCGCGCCTTTCCGGCTCGGTATCGCGGCAGATGGACAATCGCCGTCAGGGCGTGCGGGCGCTGGTGCGGGCGCTGCCCTCGCTCGATCAGCTTCTCGCTTTGCCGCGCCGCCGGTTTGATGAGGCCGCGAGCGGTCTCGGGCGGGGACTGGAATTGACCACGCTGAACAAACGCCGCGCCTTCGAACGTTCAGCCTCGGGTCTCAGGCCGGAAACCCTGCTGAACGGTCTCAAACAGCACAGGCAGCGGATTACCGAGCGCATGCATCGGGCCGAGACCCTGGTTGAGCGCCGCCTGCTGCAGGGAAAAGGCCGTGTCGATGCCTTTGATTCTTCGCTGCGTTCGCTTCCCGCCCGGCTACTCGGCCAGCTGGAGCGGCAGAAGGAACGCATTGTCACTGCTGCACGCCGCGCCGATACAGCCGTGCTGCACCGCATGACGCAGAACCGCGCGGGCCTTGCCTCCCATGACCGCATTCTGCAATCGCTGTCGTATAAGAACGTGCTGAAGCGCGGTTATGCCGTCATCCGCGATGAGGAGAACCGGCCGCTGACCCGTGCTGCCGCCATCGCGTCTGGTGCTGCGGTATCGATGGAATTTGCCGATGGCCGCGTTTCTGCCATCACAACCGGAGAGGGGACGCCGCCCTCGGATACGTCAGCCGCGCCAAAAAAGAAGCCGGCAAAACCGGCTTCTTCTGGCCCGACGGATCAAGGCAATCTGTTCTGATCAGATCGACGCCGCATCCGAAAAGCGGCGGCTGACGGTGAAGGTCTTTTCGATATCGGGATGCAGCTCCATGCCAAGGCCGGGACCTGGCGGCACGGTGATCATGCCGTTTTTCACTTCCGGCAATGCGGTGACGAGATCGCGATACCAGGTCTTGTAGAAGGCGCGCACGCTTTCCTGCACCAGCGCATTCGGCGCATTAAGCGACAGATGCGTTGAGGCGCAGAGCACCACCGGGCCGGTGCAATCATGCGGCGCGACCGGCAGATGCCAGGCTTCCGCCATCGAAGCGATCTTGCGCGCCTCGGAAAGCCCGCCGCACCAGCTGATGTCAAGCATCACCACACCGGCCGCACCGGTTTCCAGGAGATCGCGGAAGGCCCAGCGGGAACCGAGCGTCTCGGATGCGGAAATAGGTGCTGGCGAAACGGCGGCATAACGGGTCAGGCTGGAAAGGCTGTCCATCTTGATCGGGTCTTCATGCCAGAAGGTCTGGTAGGGGGTGAGCGCCTTGGCGATCTGCATCGCGGGCAGAAGCTGCCACATGGAGTGAAACTCCACCATGATATCCATCTTGTCGCCCACCGCCTTGCGGATTTTTTCGAAAGGCTCGAGCGCGCTTTTCAGGTCCGGCATCGAAATATATTGGCCACGCGTCTTTTCCGCCGCCGCATCGAAGGGCCAGATCTTCATGGCCGTGATGCCGTCTTCGAGCAACGAGTGGGCCAGCTCGTCAGCCCGGTGCAGGAAGCCGTTCAGATCGTCATAATCCTTGCCGCCGGACAGGCCATAATTGGCCGTCTGCTGGCCGGTGGCCTTCTTGATATATTCGGTGCCCGCACAAGTGTTGTAGGTGCGGATTTCCTTGCGGCTGAAACCACCGAGAAGCTGGGCGATCGGCTGGTTGGTGGCCTTGCCGAAAATATCCCACAGCGCGATATCGAAAGCGGAATTGCCCCGTACCTCCGCTCCCGAAGAGCGAAAACCGAGATAACCGACGAGGTCCTGCGCCAGAAGATCGATCTGCAGCGGATCGCGGCCGATCACGCGGGGTGCGATATATTCGTGCACATAGGTTTCCACCGTCTCGGCACCATAAAAGGTTTCGCCAAGCCCGGTAATGCCTTCATCCGTATGGACCAGAACCCAGAGCAGGTTTGCCCGTTCCGCCACGCGGACGGTCTCAAGTTTCGTAATTTTCATGAAGTGTCTCCTCCAGAGGCAAGTCGTGTTCCGTCTGGAACTGTGTTGAAAAAATCAGGCGATGCCGGCCGCCAGAAGCGCGTGCACGCTTTCATCGAAATGCCGCGCCATCAGCGTTGAGGCCGTTTGCGGGTCTCCTGCGGCAATGGCCTGTCCGATGGCGATGTGAAGTTCACCTGCGGCATGGCGCTGCGCATCGGATGTGCGGCTTTTCCAGCCGATCGGCCATGTCTGGCGCGTCACATTCTGGAAGGCACCGAGAATAAGTTCGAAAACCGGGTTTTTTGACGCTCTGGCAACGGCGAGGTGGAAGGCAAGATCGTGTTCCATGACCTTGTCGTTGTCGCCGAAATCCCGCTCCATATTGTTGGCATGGTCGAGAATGGTGAGCGCTTCCGCATCCGTTCGCCGCAGCGCTGCCAAAGTTACGGTTCTAACTTCGATCGTACGGCGCACATCGTAGATCTGCTGGATGTTGATCTGTTCGGTGTGAATGCCATGTTCAAACATCAATGACATTGCACCATGATCCAGTGTCGCCACCGTGGCGCGCTTGCCGGCGCTGACATCGATCAGCCGCATGGCGGACAGAGACCTGAAGGCCTCGCGAACGACGGTACGGGAGACGCCGAGCTGCTGTGAGAGCGAAAGCTCGCTGGGGAGTTTCGCGCCGGGGGCAAGTTCGTTTTCCCTGATGTGGCGGGTGATCGCGCCGATCGTGCTGCTGACGAGACCGGTTTCGTGGGAAATGGCGTTATACATTTTTCCTCCAACCTGTAGTACAGGTTTATGGAAAATTGCTTACAGGATTTTCTGGGGCGAAACAAGCGCCATCACGCGGCCATTGCGTGTTTGCCCGGCCCGGAAAGCCTATTCTTCGAAATCTCGCAAAAACCGTTTCAGCAGTTGGTTCAGCGTCGCACGCTCTTCTTCGCTGAGGCCGGCAACCAGACGGTGCTGGTTTTCGACGTGAGCGCCGGCCGCTTCCTCGACAATGGCAAACCCCCGCTCCGTCAACGATATCAGGACGCTGCGCCGGTCATTCGGGTTGTGTATGCGCTCCACCAGCCCCGCTTTTTCAAGCTGGTCGATGCGGTTGGTCATGGTGCCGGAGCTTACCATCGCCATGGCAAGCAGATCGCCGGGGGAGAGCTGGTAGGGCGAACCGGAGCGCCGCAATGTCGCCAGAACATCGAAAGCGGAGGAGGAAAGCCCATGCTTCAGCAGCACCGCCTCCACCTCTCGACCGAGATGGGTGGTGAGACGGTTCAAGCGCCCGAGGAGTCCCATGGGGCCGACGTCGAGATCGGGCCGCTCCCTGTGCCATTGCGCCAGAATGTGATCGACGCGGTCAAACGGTTCTTTGCTCATTCCCAAGGCATAACAACTGGTATCTTGACGTCAAGATAAAATCAGCTAGATTGCACTTATCTTGATATAGAGATTCTTGAAATGAAGAAAAATACGACCTATGCCGCCGATGTGCTGGTGACCGCCCTTGCCCCGGCCATCTGGGGAACCACCTATTTCGTCACGACGGAATTTTTACCGCAGGGATATCCCCTGCATGTCGCCATGCTGCGCGCATTGCCGGCCGGCCTGCTCCTGCTGCTTTTCGTGAGAAAGCTGCCACAGGGCATCTGGTGGGCGCGCAGCTTCATTCTCGGGGCGCTGAATTTCTCGTTCTTCTGGGCGATGCTTTTTGTTTCAGCCTATCGGCTGCCGGGCGGCGTGGCGGCAACGGTGGGCGCAGTCCAGCCCCTGATCGTGATTGGCCTCTCCCGGCTGTTTCTCGCAGCACCCCTTCGGCCGCTGGCCATCGCGGCCGGTTTTCTGGGTATTGTCGGTGTCGCTCTTCTGGTTCTGGCGCCGGGTGCTGCGCTGGATGGTATCGGGGTGGCAGCAGGTCTTGCCGGTGCCGTATCCATGGCTTTCGGAACGGTGCTGACCCGCAAATGGCGGCCACCGGTGTCGAACCTCACATTTACCGCCTGGCAACTGACGGCCGGGGGTATCCTGCTGCTGCCGGTCGCCTATTTCCTGGAACCGGCCCTGCCGACACCGACAGCGGCCAATATTCTCGGCATGACCTATCTGGGTATTATCGGCGCCGCCTTGACCTATTTTCTGTGGTTCCGCGGGCTGACCCGTATCGAACCTTCCGCCGCCGCATCGCTCGGTTTTCTAAGCCCGGTCGTTGCAACCCTGCTCGGCTGGCTGGCGCTTGGCCAAAGCCTCACGCCAGCACAGATCGCAGGTTTCGTCGCGGTGCTTTTCAGCATCTGGCTCAGTCAGCGCAGTCAGTTGCCGAGATAGGTCCCGTCAGGCCCATTCGCCCTTGCGCATCACCGGAACCGTGGAGCCATCCGGCTTCACGCCATCAATGTCCACCTTGTCGGAGCCGATCATCCAGTCGATGTGGATCAGGCTGGAATTGCCGCCCTGCGCCGTGATCTGCTCCTGCGACAGCGAGGCGCCGTCAAGGAAGCATTTTGAATAGCACTGGCCGAGCGCGATGTGGCACGAGGCATTTTCATCGAACAGCGTGTTGTAGAACAGGATGCCGCTTGCCGAAATCGGTGAGGAATGCGGCACCAGCGCCACTTCGCCCAGACGCCGCGCGCCCTCATCGGTGTCGAGCACCTTGTTCAATACAGCTTCGCCCTTGGAAGCCTTGGC
Organism: Agrobacterium sp.; assembly: GCF_059499945.1. Classification (NCBI taxonomy): domain Bacteria; kingdom Pseudomonadati; phylum Pseudomonadota; class Alphaproteobacteria; order Hyphomicrobiales; family Rhizobiaceae; genus Agrobacterium; species Agrobacterium sp. Next base: position 207,040 of record NZ_JCABZP010000014.1, read on the forward strand.
TTCGACGATACGGCCCGCCTCGAACTTCACCTGGATATCGTCGATCAGCGTTCCCTGATGCGAGAGCGGCTTGGTGCTGGAGACGTAACCATCCACGCGCAGCGCATGTGGTGTGGTGAATACTTCTTCAGTCGGGATATTCGGGTTGCAGGCCACACCATTCTTGGCGGTGGAGGCGCCGCCATGCCATTCGTGGCCGTCCGCGAGGCCTATCTTCACATCCGTGCCGGGGCCGGTGAAATGCAGCGAAGCGAAACGTTCGCCGTTCAGCCATGCCGAGCGCTTGGCGAGATTGGCATTATGCTGCGCCCACGCCGCGACCGGATCGGCCAGATCCACCCGCGAGGCGGCGAAGATGGCGTCGGCAAGCCTGCGGACCGCTTCGTCTTCCGTCACATCAGGAAAGACCTGCTTTGCCCAAGACGGGTTGGGATAGGAGATGATGTTCCAGTTGATGTCGAAATTGGAAATCTTCTCCAGCGCCGGCTTGTATGCCGTGGAGTTGGCCTTGTTGGCGCGGGCAACCTTGGCCGGGTCCTGTTCGGCCAGCAGCATGGGGTTGTCGCCGGCAATCGCCAGCCGCGCTGCGCCATTGGCATAAGCCTTTGCCATGCCCTCATAAAGCCAGCCGGAAGCCCGGTCGAAATTGGTGTCACTGGCATGGCGATAGCGCGCAAGCGTGGTTTCTTCATCGGAATAAAAGGTGGTGACCAGTCCGCCATCCGCCAGATAGGCGTGTTTGGTCAAAAATCGCACCAGCGGCAGGGCTGCCAGCGGCGCTGTAATCACCAGATCCTGGTCCTTCTGCAATTGCAGGCCGACCTTGATGGCGACTTCGGCCAGTTTTTCGAGTTTGACGGGATCGATGGGAGAAACTGTCATGATCTGCCTTCGTCTATTTCAATCGGAGGCGCCGACCATAGCCCATTCCTCCCGAAAGCCAAATGCTTTCAGGCATGCCCTCCGGCGCTTCAATCGGCGACCAGCGGTGCGGCAATGGCCTCCAGCGCCATTTGGGCATCGCGGGGCGAAAGCCTCACTTGCAAGCCACGCTGCCCGCCATTCATGTAGACATAATCATGCGTCATCGCCCCGGCCTCGATGGCCGTCGGCACCTGTTTTTTCTGCCCGAAAGGGCTGATGCCGCCGACATGGTAACCGGTGGCGCGCTCCGCATCGGCAGGCTTCATCATGCTGGCGGATTTACCTCCGAAGGCGGCGGCCAGCTTTTTCATGCTGACCTCACGATCCGAAGGGACGACGACGCAGACCGGCTTGCCATCCAGTTCCGCCATCAGCGTTTTCAGCACCAGATGCGGTGGCTCACCGATCGCCTCGGCCGCCTGCAGACCGATGCGGTCTGCATTCGGATCGTAATCATAGGTGACAGTGGTGAAGGCAACGCCTGCCTTGGTCAGCATCTGGGTGGCGCGTGTTGTTTTGGACATGACAGGTTGCAGTCACGCAAAAAGGGTCTGGTAGGTTTCAGGCTTGAAACCGACAGTTATCTTGCCCTTCGCCTCCAGCACCGGACGCTTGATCATGGAGGGCTGCTCCAGCATCAGCGCGATAGCCTTCTCACGGTTCAGATCGGTCTTCTGGCCGTCGTCGAGTTTTTTGAAGGTCGTACCGGCGCGGTTGAGAACCGTTTCCCAGCCCGCGGCATCGCACCATGTTTCCAGATGGGCGCGGTCGATGCCCGACGCCTTGTAGTCATGGAAAGAATAGTCGACGCCATGGGTCTCCAGCCAGCTTCTGGCCTTCTTCATCGTGTCGCAGTTCTTGATGCCGTAAATGGTGATCGTCATGCTGCCAGCCTCTTTGTCTTCAAGCTCTCCGGCATAACAAAATATCCGCCTTATTCAACCCGCCCGCTGAATTGCCCCTGCGCATTTGCCCCGTCTTGATGCTAAGTCATGCAAAATCGCAATGGCTGATATCCGAACGAGCGCGAGCAAAGCTGCATGGCTTCCCTGCTACATCATGAGTTGTAGAACGGGGCCGAAATGCCCATTATCTGGGCATCAAAGATGGAGAGAAAAATGCGTCAGGTTGCAAAGACATCGCGTAACTTCTTCGGTGAAACTTTCGCCGTTCTCGGTGCAGCGCTCTCGGTTTCGGCCGCTGTTCGCGCACATCGCAAGCCCGCCCGTGCCGATCTCGAAGCTCTCGGTATCGACGGTAAGGCTTTCGACAAGGTACAGCTCTAAGCTGGCCATTATCCGTTGCGAGGCGATACCGCCTCGCTTGCGCTCAGGATCGACAACCGGATCGGTTTTCGACGGGCGCGGTGGATACGCGGATGGCGCGAAAAGCGCCCCGGCTTCGCAAAACAAGGTTCCGTATAGCTTTCAACAGCGGATGCGGAAACGACTATCGGCGTGGGAAGTGCTATGCCACTTCGGGTGCATCTTACCGCATCGCCACCCTTTGCATCGGCCGTTTCGAAGGTCCGATCACTTTCCCCGGCAAATGTAACTGGCTTTCAGGCCGCTCATAACGGTCTGCTTTCGGCGAAAGTGCGAAGCGCTCGAGCAATTCATGCCGCGTTTCGCCATTGTGACTGAACACAAGTTCGAAGTTCCCCGCCAGCCAGCTATAGGGTGTCTCAACCTGCATCAGCTCGATTTTCCCGCAGCCGTAGATCATGGTGAGATGCGGTGTAAAAGACGATGCGGCGACATAGGGCAGGTTTGCTCGCCTAAGGGAGCGCTGCACCATCTTCGCCAGAGCCTTAAGCTCCTGCATCTCGCTGCCACTGCGTAGCACCAGACTGTTGCGATTGCCGAAGAGCGACGATCCATAGAATGTGATCGGAACGGGCCGCGCCTTGATTTCCCCGAGCGTCGCCTTCAGCCGATGTACCAGCCCGTGAGGCACGGTCTCAAAACATCCGACACAGAGCAGGGTTATATGCAGAAGCTCCGGCGGATAGGCCTCACGCTTCGTCCGCCCCGCAGCATGGCACGACGCATCGGCAAAAATTCGTTCCGCCAAGGCTGCCGGCGGTTTCACCATGATCAGGAGCTTGCTGCTTAATCGCGGATTGAAACGCCGTATTTTCTCCGACTCCCACCCTTCGAAGCAAAGCTGCTTTGAGCTTCCTTCCTCTGCCAACTCGAAACTCATGACGATGCTCCATGGCCTTTGCCAGGGCCGCGATATTACCATCACCGGTTAAAATTGAAAGAACAAAAAGAGAACAAAAGCTTTGTGACGTTTACCAGATACCGGGAAACAGCCGATAGCGCCTTTGACGGGCATATTCAGAATAACCGGGCAATTCGGCCTGCAGCAGGCGGTCTTCCAAGCCGGTACGGATGATTAGCAGCACGATGGCCAAAGCCGCGGGGAGCAGGGCTATCCAGGAACTCAATGCGAGCGGTATGCCAGTGAACATGCCGATTGCGGCCGTGTAACCGGGGTGGCGCACGATACGGTATGGGCCCGACGTGACCACCCGCTGCCCGCGCTCGCTTTGGATGCGGACCCCGGGCTCGAAGAACGGATTGACGGCCTGGGCCCAGGCCGTAACCGCAATACCGCCGACAAGCAGGATGTAGCCGAGCAGCACGACCCACAACGGCACGGCAGACCACTCCATCCGGCCGGCATCGAATGCCGCAACCGGGATTTCAGCAAAAAAAGCCAAAAGGATCACGGAGACCAGAATCAGGTCCCATTTCTTGTTGCCCGGCTGGAACCGGCTGCGCGCGCGGAAAATGACCGGGTTCACACGCGCCAATACCAGCGCGGAAAGGCCAAAAGAAACGACGACGACCACGACGAAAATCCAGCCCGGGCACCAGTTGATCCTGCCCGCAGGCAGAAAAACCAAGGCCATCAGGCCCAGCGGCAAACTGATGGCGTACAGGATCGCGGCGGCGCGTGACATAGGCTTCGGATCGGCATCGGATGTCATCGATGGGCTTCCTTCTATTGTCCTCGATAGGACGAACGGCAGCCTGTCCTGGTGGACTGATTACACGCCTTAAAGCGGTGTGGGGCCGGCGGTACTCTGCGAAAGACGGTCGAATACTGGCAAAAAAGCGCAGAAAGTCAAACGCATAAGCGGTCTCGGGTCTAGCCGACCGCGCGACAGCTGCTTGCGGACCGGAATGGGCGATCACTGTTTGGTGGTTCATCTTTTAGTCGCTTTCGGCAGTCGGTACGTCCAGTAATATCGGCCCCGCGCACATCTGGTTTCCGGCGGGATTCCGTCAGCAGCCATAAGGCAAACGGCTTCGGGTTGACATTCTACCTACTAGTTGGTAGGTAATTACTATGAAAAATCCACAAACCAAAGCGGATGAAATTCTTCGTTGCGCACGCTCCCTGATCATAAAGGGCGGCTACAACAGTTTCAGCTATGCCGATATTTCCGCTGTGGTCGGTATTCGCAATGCGAGCATTCACCACCATTTTCCCAGCAAGACCGATCTGGTCCAAAAACTGGTTGCGCAATACAGGCAGGAGGCGGAAGCCGGGATCGCCGAACTGGAACGAAACGTTTCCGACCCGCTCGAACAGCTTCGCGCCTATATCGGCTATTGGGAGGGCTGTATCGCCGAGGCCACTCATCCCTTCTGCGTCTGCGCTTTGCTCGCCAGTGAAATTCCGGTTCTGCCTGAAGCAGTCGCTCTTGAAGTGCGCGCGCATTTTCGAAGTCTCTCGGACTGGCTCACCACAGTTCTGGAACGCGGCGTTGCCCAAGGGCGCATCGCGCTGAGCGGAACTGCCAGAGCCAATGCTGAAATCTTCATGGCCACCGTGCACGGCGCGATGCTTTCCGCCCGTGCTCACGGTGATGCGACGACTTTTGGTGCAATAACCCGCCCCCTGCTTGAGCGCATGACCGCTTAAAATCGGAGCCTCGCGGGGAACGTGAAGGCGTGGCCCGGGCGGCACGCCACCGAAACAACAGACAGCATTAAGCTGGCAGATTTGTCGATGACAGTCTGCTTCCTGGACCACCCCGTCCTTTTGGACAAGAAAGGCAATCTCTCATGTTCGGAATTTCTCCGCTTGGCTGGATCCATACACTTGGAAGCCTGCCGGCCATTCCCGCCGCCATTTACATGTTTGCCCGCTACGGTCGAATCGTTCCGCGATCAGCGCCGGGCACCCTCTATCTTGTTTCCATGCTGATTGGAGCTGCGACGGTCTTCCTCGTCGCGCATCAGCCGATCAGCTATGGCGTTGGCGTCCTGACCATCTTTTTCCTGCTTGCAGGTTACGGCATCGAACGCGTTCTTGGTTCAACGCGCCTGGCCAGATATATTGAAACCATCTGTCTCAGCATCACTGCGTTTCTTTTGATGGTCCCGACGGCCAGCGAAATCCTGCGTCGTGTTCCGGACGGTCACCCTCTGGTTACGGACCTGAAATCACCGCTGCCTCTCGGTGTTCAGGCAGGGTTGCTGGCGATCCTCGTGGTCGGCCTGGCCGCCCAGATGATCTATCTCACACGACAAAACAGAAACGCCGCGAACTAGTCGCGGCGTCATCGTTTAAACTGCCTTCGACATGGCGGCGTTGCGGTAGCAACGCCACTGTGTCGATTATAGTCCTATTCCCACTCGATCGTGCCGGGCGGTTTGCTCGTCACGTCATAGACAACGCGATTGATGCCCCGCACTTCGTTGATGATGCGGGTTGCCGCGCGGCCGAGGAAATTCATGTCGTAGGGATAGAAATCCGCCGTCATGCCGTCTACCGAGGTCACGGCGCGCAGCGCGCAGACGAAGTCATAGGTGCGGTAATCGCCCATGACGCCGACGGTCTGCACCGGCAGCAGCACGGCAAAAGCCTGCCAGATGGTGTCGTAAAGACCAGCCTTGCGGATTTCATCGAGATAGATCGCATCGGCCTTACGCAGAATATCGAGCTTCTCGCGGGTAATCGCGCCGGGGCAACGGATCGCCAGACCAGGACCTGGGAAGGGGTGGCGGCCGATGAAGCTGTCCGGCAGGCCGAGTTCACGGCCAAGCGCACGTACTTCGTCCTTGAAAAGTTCACGCAGCGGCTCCACGAGCTGCATGTTCATGCGCTCGGGAAGGCCGCCGACATTGTGGTGGCTCTTGATGGTGACAGAGGGGCCGCCGGAAAAGGAGACGCTCTCGATGACGTCAGGGTAAAGCGTGCCCTGTGCGAGGAAATTCGGAGCACCCTTGCCGTCGGCGGCGATCTTGGCCGCTTCGGCCTCGAAGACTTCGATAAACAGGCGGCCGATGGTCTTGCGCTTCGCTTCCGGATCGGAAACGCCCGAGAGTTCGCCGAGGAACAGATCGGCGGCGTCAACATGAACAAGCGGAATATTGTAATGGTCGCGGAACATGCCGACCACCTGCTCGCTTTCACCAAGCCGCATCAGGCCATGGTCGACGTAAACGCAGGTGAGCTGGTCGCCGATCGCCTCATGGATGAGGATAGCCGCAACCGAGGAATCGACGCCGCCAGAGAGTGCGCAGAGCACGCGACCGGTGCCGACCTGCTCGCGGATCTTGCGGATCATCTCGGCGCGATAAGCCGCCATCGTCCAGTCGGATTTAAGCCCGACGATCTTGTGCACGAAGTTGGAGAGCAGCTTGCCGCCGTCAGGGGTATGCACCACTTCCGGGTGGAACATGGTGGAGTAGTAGTGACGGGTCTCGTCCGCGGCGATGGCGAAAGGCGCGTTCTCGGAGGTCGCGATGACCTCGAAACCTTCCGGCAGCTTCGTTACACGGTCGCCATGGCTCATCCAGACGGGATAGCTCTTGCCCTGTTCCCAGAAGCCTTCAAAAAGTGGGCTTGCCTTCTTGATGTCGATATCGGCCCGGCCGAATTCCGCCGCATGGCCGCCCTCGACAACGCCGCCGAGCTGCGTGCAGAGCGTCTGCTGGCCGTAGCAGATGCCGAGGATCGGAACCTTGCTGTCAAACACCGCCTGCGGCGCGCGCGGGCTTCCTTCCGCCGTCACGGATGCGGGGCCGCCGGAGAAGATCACGCCCTTGGGCTGAAGCTTCTCAAACGCCTCTGCGGCATTCTGAAACGGATGGATTTCGCAATAGACCCCGGCTTCGCGGATGCGGCGCGCAATCAGCTGCGTCACCTGGCTGCCGAAATCGATGATGAGAATGCTGTCGGGATGGGCTATCTGGGTCATGGCGAGCCTTTAAAGAAAATGGCAGCTTTAGGCAACCCGGAAGCGGGTGTCAAACAGCGGAAATTTGCGAAAATCGCAAGGTTTCAAAGGGCGATCGTACCGTCTTCAATGGCGCGGCAAAGCCCGTCGACGGCCTCCGCCAGCTTTTCGTCGATGATGTGTAGATATTCCGTCCAGTCATCCACATGGTTCACATCCGCCTTGCCATCGGAAATACCACGCAGACCGGCGAGCGGTACGCCGAAGCGCTGGCAGGCACGGAGCACGGCGTAGGTTTCCATTTCCACCATGTCGGCGTTGATCGCCCCATAGGCCGCACCGGAAACCACGTTGGCGCCGGTGGAAAGACGTGCCTCGGCAATGCCGGGTATGAGGAAAGGCAATGGCACATCGGCCGGCAGGTCAAGAAAGGGCGTGCGACCCTTTTCGAAACCGAAGGCGGAGGCGTCCATATCGCGATACGAAACCGAAATCGCCTGATAGACGCCCGTTTGGTCCAGAGTGCGTGAACCGGCAGAGCCGAGAGAAACGACGAGGTCGGGCAAATGGTCTGCCGCATCGAGACCGGCAAGAACGGCCGTTACCGAAATCGCAGCCTCGACCGGGCCGACGCCGGTCATCAGCGGCGCAATGCGGGCCTGTAGATGGGGGCCGTATTCGGCGGAAGCCGCCATGACGAAGAGGACGGATTTATCCGCAACATGCAAAAGCCGGTAGTTCATCCGGTAATATCCTCGCGACCCTTTACCACCATCATGGTGCCGGTCATGGAGGCGATCAGCTTTGCCGGCCCGTCCGAAAGCGCATAAGCGCGGCCATCGGCGACGATCAGGTTGTTTCCGGGCTTGATGATTTCGCCACGAAACAGGAACCGTTCGCCGCGTCCGGGCGACATGAGGTTGACCTTGAACTCGATGGTCAGCAGCGAGGCGTCAGGCTCGATGATCGTATAGGCCGCATAGGTACAGGCCGTATCCAGACCGGCGGCGATGACGCCCGCATGTAATATGCCGTGCTGCTGCGTCAGCTTTTCATGAAAAGGCAGTTCGATTTCCACCAGCCGGTGTTCGATACGGGTGATCTCGGCGTCGATCGCCTGCACCACGCCCTGGCGCGCAAAGCTGCTTTCTATCCGCTGACGAAAATCGCCGGGATCCGTGATCTCCATGGCTTACCTGCCTGCCTTCTGCCCTGTCGCAGACTGACATGGCGCGTGGCGGCGGGCAAGGCAAGGGCTTGCAGCCGAATTAGTTCAGCATGCTGATGCTTGCGTTGAGCACCGTGGCAAAGGCGACCCACAGCGCATAGGGCGTAAAAAGCCACATCGATATGCGGTCACGGCGGTAGGTCAGCGCCATGAAGGCGATGATGCAGATCAGCATGGGGATGATGATGACGAGTGCGCCTGCCGGGCTCTGCATGCCGAAAAAGATCGGCGACCACAGGAAATTCAGTATCATCTGCGTGAACCAGAGGCGCATACGCGTCCCCATCGGCTTCCTGATCCATGTGCGGGCGCCGGCAATGCCGATCAGCACGTAAAGCGCCGTCCAGACCGGCCCGAAAATCCAGTTGGGTGGATTGAAGAATGGTTTCTGCAGCGATTGATACCATTCGCCCGGCACATTGTTGACGCCGATCAGCGCTCCAACGGCAACAACTGCAACTACGAAAACAATATACACGGTAAGGTTTTTCATGACGCATCCAATGCGCCGACCATGCTTTTGTTCCCGTGCCTTTTCAGTATTTTAGCTGGAGAGACGCACGATATGCTGGTCCCATGCCACGTCGCTGCGCACGGTCTCGAAAAATCCGTCATAGGAAGAAACAGCAATGCCGTTCGCGGCAGGGGCGACGCCCGCGGCTTCCCGCACCGTCGTCTCGGATAAAACGCGCCCGGTTTTTGCATCCAGCGTCACGGCGGCGTTGCCGTTGGGCGATGTCAGGCCCACCAGCCCATCGCGCCGGTTGACGGCGATGGCCCCGACGTAATTGGCAAGGCGCATCGTCGTTTCCTGGGGCAAATCCACGAGGGACACATCCTCACCCTTCGAGAAATGCCCGACAAGCGGCGGAAGGTCGTTGCGCGGTCCCTCATATTGGCAGGCAAACCAGATGCGCCCGTCATCGCCGAGATCCACATGGCGGGTGGAAAGCTGCCGCAGACGATCCGGCATTGCGTGTTTCTGAATCAACTGGCCGGTCGCCGTATCGAGAAGCACAAGAGAGGGCTGCATATTGTCGATATTGAGCTTGGTTCGGCCGAAATCCGGATGGGTCTCGATGCCGCCATTGGCGATCACCATCAGCCGCCCGTCATCGCTCACTGTCATGTCATGCGTGCCGATGCCATGCGCGTCATATTCGCCGATGCGGGCAAAGCCGTTGCGGGCGTCATAGAGCCCGATGACGCCACGATTGCCGTCGAAGTCGTTTTCGCTGGCATAAAGGATTGCGCCATCGGGTGAGAATTGCCCGTGGCCATAGAAGTGGCGGTTCTCCGGCGTGTGCATCACGATCGGCTCGTGACGCCGCGCGGGGTCGAAGGCCATGAAGAAGGTGCCGGGTCGGCGCGCAAAGGCCACTGTCATGCCGGTCGCGTGGCTCGTCGCCATTCCGTGGGCGCGGGCGGGAAGCGCGACGCGGTCGATGATCTCGCCGCGCTCGCTGATGGTCGCGATGCCGTAGGAGCCGTCACGGGCGCGAAAGGCTGAAGCGAAGACGGCATCGGCGCGTTCCAGCGCATGCAGCGAGCCGGGGGCAAGTGTGGCGAGGAAGGGAATGCCCGCCGCCTTGATGAAGCTTCGCCGGTCCATCAGCATCGGCTTTTTGCCTGAGATCATCGGCTCAGTCTCCGTCGGCGAAGGAAAAGCCGGAGCTGAGGCCGATCGCGCCGCCATATTGATCGTTCAGGCGATAGATCAGGTCTTTGCCGTTGAGCAGCAGATAATCCACCTTGGCGCGCTGATCGTCCTGATCCAGCGCCTTTTGCACATCCGTATCGATGGTTCCGGCAACGCGGATCATCGATTTGGCGATGAAATCGATGGAGTTGACGATGGAGCGTTGGTCAGGCGGCACGAGTTCGACCATATCGGCCGTGTGCAGCAGGGTCTGAACCGCCTTGATGTTGGCTGAAATACTCTTCCAGGTCAGGCCGGAGCGCCAGTAAATGGCGGTGCGGGGAAATCTTGCCTTGTCCGGCCCCTTGTAGAAGGTTTCGATCCGCTGGTCGCGGATAGCCTCGGAGCCGTGGACGAGAATGCCGAGCAGGGCAACAAGCGCCTCGCGCTCGTCACGAAAGACGGGGTTGTCCGTACCGGGCTCAGTCCAGTTCTTCTGCGCGCCATCAGGCGTATTCCAGCTGTCGGAAAGTTCCGCCGCCACATTGGCGATATTGCCGGCGATGGCGGCGCCATAACGGCAGCGGAAATCACCCTTCCTGTCGAGCAGCTCTTCCGCTCCGGTTCCGTAAAGTACGAATTCGAGAGCGCCGAGCCCCTGCGCCGCAACGCTCTTGCCGCTCAGGCCTTCGGCACTGGTGACGCTTTCATCTTTTTCGGCGAGATAACGCTGCACCTGTTTCAGGCCCAGACTCTTCTTGTCGGGGTAATAAAGCACACGTTCGAAACGGTTCTTCTCGATGACAGGGCCGACACGCACGATCTCGATGGTCGACCAGCTCGAGACAGTATCGGCAAAAGCCGCCCGCGCTGCCGTCTCCGTCGTTTGGGACGGAGCGGCGCAAAACGCTTTCATACGGCCTTCCAGCGTCTCCGCCGATTGCCGGAAGTGGTCATAGCCGGGACGGATGAAACCGTTCACAGCCTTTTCCATGACACCCCGCACCTGCATGGGGTCAAGCGGCGGTGGCGGCATCAGTTCCACGTCCTGTGCCTTTGCCGGCTGATTGGCCAGAAGCAGCAGCACGGAAAAGAGGCCGGAGATTTTTCGCATGGCATTGTTCATCAAAGGGACTCCAGAAAGGCCAGCAAAGCCTGCCGGTCGGATTTTTGCAAGGCGGCAAAGGCATCGCGCGCTTTCTGCGCTTCGCCGCCGTGCCACAATATCGCTTCCGACAGGCTGCGCGCCCGGCCGTCGTGCAGGTAAAAACCGTTGCCATTGACCTTTTGTGTCAGGCCGATGCCCCAGAGCGGTTGGGTACGCCACTGCCGCCCGCTTGCTTCACCCACCTGCTGGCCGTCGGCAAGCTCTTCGCCCATGTCATGCAGCAGAAAATCGGAATAGGGCCAGATCAGCTGGAAAGAATGCATGGGGTCGGCGGCATCGCGTCGGGTGACGAATTTCGGGGTATGGCAGGCGGTACAGCCTGAGGCATAGAAAAGCTGCTTCCCCTGCAGAACCACCCGATCATCGACATTGCGGCGGCGCGGTACGGCGAGGTTTTCGGTGTAGAAGGTCACGAGATCGAGAACCGGGTTGGGCGTTTCTACCGGCCCGAGCCTGGGCTGCACGCCGGTCGGCATGGCCAGACAGTCATTCTGGGCTTCAGTGCAATCACCATAGGCGTTCGGCGCATCCGGCGTGGAAATGCCGATATCATGGGAGAAGGCGCTGGCGCTCTGGTCGCGCACGCTCGCATTCTGCGCTTTCCAGCCAAACCGTCCGAGTTTTATCTCGCCAGTGCGATGATCCTTGACCCATGCCGGACGCCCGGCAATGCCGTCGCCATTGTTGTCGTCTGGGTCGGCGTTGGCCAGAATATCGGCCTCGGCAATGGCCTCGATCAGGCCAAGCCCGAGGGTGGGCATGGCAATGCGCGCTGAAAGCGTCGTGTCGGCGCCAAGCGGGCCATATTGCAGATTAGCCACGGCATAGTCGGGCTTGCGCAACATCACCACCTCGCCTCCCGGTAGCTGAACCGGCTTTTCCGTATAGGTGATGAGCGGTTTGCCTTCGGCGGCGAGGCCGGGAATGGCCAGGTTCTGAAGCTGCCGGCCATAGGTCTCGTCGGGAAAATTAAAGACCTGGTGGCTGGCAATGGCCTGTCGTTCGGCTTCATTGCGGGCCGGTCGCGCCAGCCGCAGGAAGAGGGAGACGGCGTCTTCTCCGGCAAGGGGCGGTCGACCCCTGCCGTCCTTCACATGGCAGGTCTGGCAGGAACGGGCATTAAAAAGCGGCCCCAGACCGTCTGAGGCCTGTGTGGAGGAGGGAGAAGAGACCCAGAGCTTCTGGAACAGCGCGTTGCCAAGCTTGAAATCCTGTTTCCGCGCCAGAGGCATTGTGGCGGAAGGATGCGAAAACGCGCCGCTGTCGGGTTTGCCGGTGCTGGTCGTTGCTCCGCCGGACATGGCCTCGAAAGGTTCCGGCCTGGTAAAATCCGTCGTTGGGGTGGTCACGGCCAGCACGCGGCCTCGATCTGTCTCCGTCAGATCGCTACGCAGCGGTTCGGCAAGCGCCATCGACGCCACAAGGCAGGCTGCCCCGGTTAAGAAGAACGGCTTAGGGGTCAGCGGCAGCAAAAATTGCATGACAACAGGGGCGATGGGGAGCAGCGGGCCGCAGCAATCTGCGGCCCGCTTTGCCGCTTATTTGAAGACGGCGTTCGGATTGTCGAGGCTCTCGGAGCCTTCAAGCTCGATCTTGCCGAGATCGAGCGCCGCTATGACGCGTTCGACAGTCTTCGTCTGGTCGAGAAGGCCATCGATGGCCGTCTGAACCACGGCGTTGCCTTCCTTGTTGCCTTCGCCGATCATCTGGTCATAGGCCTCAACGGTCTGGGCGCGCTTTTCCATCGCGTGCATGGCGTCGAGTGTCTTGTTCAGCTTCGCCAGCATCTCGTCGTTCAGTGCCTTGTCCTTGGCGCCGACCAGTTCAGACAGCGAGGCGCCCGTCATCTTCGTCCCGTTCACGCGGGTATAGTCGCCGGTATAGGCCGACGCGATGCCGATCGCGTCGTAAAGATGCGAATTATAGGTGTTGTCGGAGAAGCAATCATGCTCCTCTTCCGGATCATGCAGCAAAAGGCCGAGCTTCATGCGTTCGCCGGCCAGCTCACCATAGGAGAGTGAGCCCATGCCGGTGAGAATGGCGGTCAGGCCCGCTTTGGGATCGGCTTCCACTGTCTTCGTGGCTTCGCCTTCCGGCGCCCAGGCATCCACCATCTCCTGAAGATCCTTGATCAGCAGGGTCGAGGCGGATTTCAGGTAATCGGCCCGGCGGTCGCAATTACCGTTCGTGCATTTCGCCTTGTCATAATCGGTATAGGGGCGGTTGCCCGCGCCCGGTCCGGTGCCGTTCAGGTCCTGACCCCAGAGCAGGAACTCGATGGCGTGGTAACCGGTCGTCACATTGGCTTCGACGTCGCCCGCCTCGTGCAGGCTTTCGATCAGCTCGGGGGTGATCTTGGAGGCGTCGACCTCTTCACCGCTGATCTTGATCTTCGGATTGGCGATGATGTTGGCAACGTAGAGTTCGTTCTCGTCGCTTTCGGTGCCATAGGAACCGTCGACGTAATCGATCAGACCTTCATCCAGCGGCCAGGCATTCACCTTGCCTTCCCAATCATCGACGATCGGGTTGCCGAAACGATAGACTTCCGACTGCTGATAGGGAACACGGGCCTTGATCCATGCCTCCCGCGCGGCTTTCAGGGTTTCTTCGCTCGGCGTTGCGATCAGCGCATCGATGGCCTTGTCCAGCGCCTTCGCCGTGGTCAGCGAATCCTCGTATTTCGCATGCGCGACATCAGCATAATGCTTGACGACGGCGGCCGCGTCAGTGGCGGCCTGTGCGGGGAGCGCGGTAAAAGCCGCAGATGCGGCAAGAAGCGCAAAAGAAGCGCTGAGAATGGTTTTGCGGATCATGATCCCTCTCCTTCGGCAGGCGCGAAATGACTTCGCGCCGCGGCAAGCGAGTTCTGACCCAATCACAAACTTGTGTCAAACATTCTAGTTTAGAATGCTTTGAAACAAGATCGAGGGCTGTTTTTCAAGTAAAATCAGTGCTTGCAAAGAGGGTACTATGCTTTGCGTTTCATCAAGCAGAAGAAGAAGCCATCCGTATCTGTGGTTGCAGGCGTCAGCGTCACTGTCCTGCCGTCGGAAGAATGCGGTTTATTCGCATTGCCGCCGAAAGTTGTCTGCCAGCGTTCCAGTGCAGAGCCGATGGAAAATTCCGGGTTGTCCGCGCAGAAGCGCTTGACCTGCTGCTCGTTTTCTTCGGGCAGAACCGAACAGGTGACATAAAGCAGCTCTCCGCCCGGGCGAACGAAACCCTTGGCCTGCGAAAGCGCCTCGCCCTGCTGCTGCACGCGCTCTTCCAGATTGCGCGCCGTCAGCCGCCATTTGGTATCGGGGCGTCGGCGCCAGGTTCCGGTGCCAGTGCAGGGTGCGTCCACCAGAACGCGGTCAAATTTTCCCTGAAACGGCGTAAGGCCTGATGCGCGGTCATGGACCTGCACATTGCGCGTGCCGGCCCGCTTCAGCCGCTCGATGATGGGCGCAAGGCGCTTGCGGTCGGCGTCAAAGGCGTGGACCTGGCCCTTATTGTTCATGCTGGCAGCCATGGCCAGCGTCTTGCCGCCGCCGCCCGCGCAATAATCGAGGATCTGTTCGCCCTCATGGGCGCCGGCAAGATCGGCGACGATCTGCGATCCTTCGTCCTGCACTTCGAACCAGCCCTTCTGGAAGGACAGTTCGGCCGTCACATTCGGCAGGCGGGAAGGGCCTTCGCCAGCGGGGATGCGCACGCCCTGGCGGGCGATATGTGTGGCTTCCGCACCGCTTTCTTCCAGCGCCTTCAGCACCTTGTCGCGTGTCGCTTTCAAGGTGTTGGCGCGCAGATCAAGCGTGGGCCGCTCGTTCAGCGCCTGCGCCTCGGCGAGCCAGCGCTCTCCGAAGGCCGTTTCGAGGGAAGATTGCACCCATTCTGGAATATCGCCCTGAATATGGGCCGGTGCGTCACCGAGAGAACGGGAGAGAAAGGCCTGCTGCCTTTGTTCATCCGGTGCGGCGGGGGCGAATTTGTCGCCGTCGAATTCCGCCGAAAGGTCCGAAAAGCTCTTGCCCCATTGGCGCAGCAGAACCGCATAACCGAGAGAGGTGGCGCTATCGTCATCCATCAGCCAGGCGTGCGACAGTTTCATGCGCAGCGCGTCATAGACGATGTTGCCGATTGCCGCCCTGTCGCCGGAACCGGCGAAACGATGGGCAAGGCCCCAATCTTTCAGAGCATCGGCGACGGGACGCCTGCGTCCCTCAATATCCGCCAATACTTCGATTGCTCCGGCCAAACGCCCGCCTAAACGCATTGTCTACCTCGTTCTTCTGATAAGCCCGGTTGGTAGACGCGAATGGCGGCGAGGGCAAGGCTCAATCGGCCTTGACGATCTCGTAGCAAACCTTGGCGGTGCCGGAGTTGATCATGCCGATGTTCTTGGCGGCCGCCTTGGAAAGATCGAGAACGCGACCCTTGATGAACGGCCCGCGGTCGTTGATGCGCACCACAACGGCCTTGCCATTGCGGGCATTGGTCACCTTGACCTTGGTGCCGAACCGCAGCGAGCGGTGGGCGGCGGTCAGGTTGGCGGCGTTCATGCGCTCGCCAGAAGCAGTCTTGGAGGTCAACGCATACCACGATGCGCCTCCACAACCATTTGCCGCATTCGCCTGAAGAGGCGCAATGATGGAACAGGCGGCGATAGTTGCAGCGGTGAAAGTTATACGACGGATATTCAACAAACTGTGCTTCCCTGAAAATCGGCCCCGCGCCGATTGATTGTGCCCTTGCTAAACGGCCATGAACTGGCCTGAACGCCTTTTGATGCGAGATTGTAGGGCGAGGGAAAAATGGCGAAAAAAAGCTGATCTCAAATCACGAACTGTTACAGTCTGTAATATTCGTGATCGTTAGCCGGAAAGGCGTCGCCTGGCCATCCCTGTCACAATTCGGAAAAAATAATGCAGAATCAACGCTCAATGGAAATGTTGTTGCAAGTCACGGCTTCGTGAATCCACTTCACGAAATGTGAGTGAAATATTTTTCTAATGACTACGATTTTAGTGATTTTTGGATGGTTAATAAAGTCCTAATTAGCTGAAATAAGACGAAAACCATCCGCAAAAGCCGGATTGGAAGGATTTTTCATCGCTTTCGATGGGACCATTCTCAGCCTCGCCAGAGGCCGTTTTCCCACAATTGTTTCAGGGAGAGTCTGTACTCCGGAAAGCGGAAATCGAAGCCAAGATCGCGTATTCTGGCGTTCGAAACGCGCTTGTTCTCGCCATAGAAAGAGCGCGCCATCGGCGTCAGATCGGCGGTTTCAAAAGCCTGCTCGGGCGGCGGTTCCACGCCCATCAGCGTCGCTGCGAAGCTCACCACATCCTGCGGCGGGCAGGGTTCATCATCTGTCACGTTGAAGATACCGCGTTCGTTTTTTTGTGCCAGAAAGGCAAGTGCGGCACCGATATCCTCGACGCGGATGCGATTGAACACCTGGTCCTTCTTCACAAGCCGCCGCGCAGTTCCCTTCTCGAAATTCATGAAGGCATTACGTCCCGGGCCATAAATTCCGGACAGGCGCAGGATGGAAAGCGGCACATTCGCCTTTTGGGCTGCTTCAGTCCAGGCAGCCTCAGCGGCTACCCGTTCCACGGAGCGCGCGGAAACAGGGCGGCAGGGTGTCGTCTCGTCCACCCAGGCGCCGTGATGGTCGCCATAAACACCGACCGTGGAAAGATAAGCGACCCATGTCAGATTGGGCAGGAACTTTTTCAGATCGCCGCCCAGAAGCGCAAGCAACGGATCGCCATCCCTGCCCGGCGCGACGGATTGTACGAGATGCGTCACATTGCCCATGGCGGCGATGAGCTCGTCATTGAGATGGACCCCGTCAAAGAGGAACGGCGTCATGCCCGCTGTGGCGAGGCTTGCGAACTTGTCTTTGCTGCGTGTGGTGCCGGAAAGGCTTGCGGCCTCGGGTTTCAGCGCGTTTGCAATGGCCTTGCCCGAATATCCCGCGCCAAAAATCATCACATGCATGGTTCACGCCTCTGCCAGTTGCCATTCCATTTCCGCCTCCGGATCAGGCTCCGGGGCGCGACCGGCAGAGTATGTACGGAATTCGTCCCTGTCCATAAGCCGTGACAAAGCCCATGCGGCCATGCCGCGCACCTCGGGCGAAGGGTCAGTTTCCGCAAGCGCCTTGCATTGTTCCACGAATTGCCGGTCTGCGGAGTTTCCCGCCGCGATCAGCACATTGCGGATGAAGCGATTGCGGCCGATGCGCTTGACCGGTGAGCCGCTGAAGAAACTGCGAAACGCAGCGTCATCGAGCGTGAGCAGGAAGGCGATGGAAGGTTCCTTCAGATCCTCGCGCGCCTGCAGTTTCATCTCGGAGGCGCTGGCCGCGAATTTGTTCCACGGACAGGCGGCAAGGCAATCGTCGCAGCCATAGATGCGGTTGCCGATCATCGGGCGGAACTCGTGCGGGATCGGCCCCTTGTGCTCGATGGTGAGATAGGAGATGCAGCGGCGAGCGTCCAATTGATAGGGCGCGGGGAAGGCAGCCGTCGGACAGGCATCGAGACAGGCGCGGCAGGAACCGCAATGATCCTTTTCGGCCTCATCGAGACAGAGTTCGGCCGTGGTGAACATGCTGCCGAGAAACAGCCATGAGCCATGGGTGCGGCTTACTAGGTTTGTGTGCTTGCCCTGCCAGCCGAGACCGGCTGCGGCGGCGAGCGGCTTTTCCATCACAGGCGCGGTATCGACAAAGACCTTCACATCTTCGCCGGCGCGCGCGGCAAAACGGGTTGCGATCTCCTTCAACCGCCCCTTGATGATGTCGTGATAATCGCGGTTGCGGGCATAGACCGAAATGGCGGCCTTGTCCGGTTTGGAAAGCAGGTCGCGCGGATCTTCTTCCGGGCCGTAGTTCAGTCCGAACATGACGATGGAGCGCACGTCGCCCCACAGCGTTTTCGGTTCGGCACGCCGTGCTTCCGTTTCCTCCATCCACGCCATCGTGCCGTGATAGCCGTTGTCGAGAAACTGTCTCAGCCGTTCCGGCGCGAGCGGAATGCTGTCTGGGGCGGTGATGCGACAGAGATCGAAGCCGAGCGAAAGCGCTTCCTGACGAACGAAGTCCGTCAGTTTGTGCGCGCGTATCCGCTGCTTTTCGCTCGCGACGTCGATGGTCGTTTCTCCTGCGGGCTATTCTGCGGCATATATAGGCTGAGCCGCAGGCCACAGCAAACAACCAGCAGGACTGGAACTTAGAAATCCAGATCGGCGTAGTGGGAGGAGGGGGCAAGGCGCGGAATGCGCTCGCTCAGGAACGGCCGGAAGGACGGGCGCGATTTCAGCCGCTGATACCATTCTTTGGCAATCGGCGCTTCGAGCCAGTTGATCTCGCCGAGATAGTCCAGCACCGAAACGCCGGCGGCTGCGGCAAGGTCGGCATAGCTCAACCGATCGCCGGCGAGCCATGTGCGCGAACCGGCCAGCCATTCCAGATATTTGATATGCTGGCGGATATTGTTGCGGGCGGTGCGCAGCAGCTTGGAATCCGGCGGTCCGCCGCCCTGGGCCGCCGTCATCTGCAATTTATAGACCCGTTCCCGCACCAGCGGCCGGGTCACGTCATTTTCCATCTTCTGCAGAAACCACTCCGTCAGGCGGCGGATTTCCGCGCGCTGAAACGGGTCTTCCGCCAGAAGCCGGCGGTCGCGCTTCAGAACGCCATGCGTTTCGTCGAGAAATTCGGCAAGCACATAAGGCCCGCTCAGCGAGCGCATATTGTCATCGAGATAGACCGGCAGGGTGCCGGCCGGATTGAGCGCCAGAAACTCCCGCCGTCTTTCCCACGGCTGCTCCTCCACGAGATCGGTCTGGAACCCGTATTCCGCAAGGATCAGACGAACGAACCGGGATGCGGTCGACATCGGAGAGTGATAGAGAGTTGGCATCGGTACTCAATTTTTACGATTGGTTGTCATGATCGGCATTTGCCGGAAAACTTTTTCAGTTTCGCTTCATCAAGACGCTATAAGAGCTTGGCTACTTTAAAACAAGTTTAACGCAATTGCCTTCCATTGCCACTTCCCCCTGAAAAGAAGGATACCTCATGGGTGACCAATCGATCATCAGCGCGCTTCTGCTGGGCATTATCGAGGGTCTGACGGAGTTCATTCCCGTTTCCTCAACGGCACATGTGCTGCTGGCCGGGCATTTCCTCGGCTTCAAATCACCCGGCAACACCTTTGCCGTCCTCATTCAGCTCGGCGCGATCCTTGCGATTCTTCTCGTTTATTTTCAAAAGCTTATGTCTATAGCCTTGGCCCTGCCAGCCAGCGCCAAGGCGCGTCGTTTCGTGCTGGCCGTCGCTCTCGCCTTTTTGCCGGCGGCGATAATCGGCGCGTTGGCGCATGATTTCATCAAGACCGTGCTGTTTGAAACGCCGATGCTCATCTGCGTGGTGCTGATCATCGGCGGCGTCATTTTGCTTGCAGTCGACCGCATGCCGCTGAAACCGAAATATACCGACATCATGGATTATCCGCCGTCGCTTGCCTTCAAGATCGGCCTCTTCCAGTGCCTTGCGATGATTCCCGGCACGTCGCGCTCCGGCGCCACAATCGTCGGCTCGCTGCTGATGGGCACGGATAAGCGCTCCGCCGCCGAATTTTCGTTCTTTCTGGCGATGCCGACCATGCTCGGCGCTTTCACGCTCGACCTTTACAAGAACCGCGATGCGCTGAGTTTTGATGACGGCGCGCTGATTGCCGTCGGTTTCATCGCCGCTTTTGTCTCGGGCCTCTTTGTTGTTCGCTCTCTGCTGGATTTTGTGTCGCGTCGGGGCTTTGCGCCCTTTGCCTGGTGGCGCATCGCCATCGGTTCGCTGGGGCTGATCGCGCTTCTGGTTTTCGGCTGAGCCGAGGACGGGAATAACCCTCGTCCGTAATGAACGAACAAAAACAGAAAAAGCGCCCCGGAGAACCGGCGGCGCTTTTTCTTTGAAACTTTTAAAGGCCGATCAGTTGGTGCTGATCGAAGCCGTTGCGCAGGGGTCGACGCCGTAGGCGGGAGCGCAACCGCTCTTGCCCGCTGCAACCGTTCCCGGCGCCATGAAAGAACCCGCCAGAACCACCAAAGCCGCACACGCAAAAAAGAGTGCGATAGATCTGCCCATTTTATTATTGCCTTTCAGACGTTCGTTCGCGCGGATCGTGCCGCCGTGTGTGAAGTGAGGGTTCGGGATATGTTTGGAATGTGGCGAATATCAATAAAGCAGCTTGTTGAATACCGGGTTAATGCGAAGTCTTTTCCACAGTTGCGCTTGTGCCACGCTTGCCTGTGGCGGCCGGACGGCCGTTAACTTTTACCCGGCTTTAGAAATCTGCCTTAGTTCATTCTACACCTCCCCTGCAGTTGAGGAGAAAATGCACGAATAGCGGTTTGGTTGCAATTGAATTGGGCAAAAACAAAAAGCGGGAATGGCTCCCGCTTTCGTTGAAATCGCTGGCGCTGGCCTGAGCTTCAGGCCGCTTTACCTGCGTTTGAGAACTGGCCGTGGGTGCGATATTGCACCATGTAGGACGGCAGGATGGAGGCGACGCGAACGGGGGTGATGCCGATACCCTCCAGCGTCAGGCCGTTCTTTTCCGCCTCGGCGGAAACGACATTGTCCTTTTTCAGCATGGTCACCTGATCGACCGTCAGCGGCGGCTTAATCAGCGGCACCAGCGAAGTGAGCTTGGCGATCGTTGAGGCGACACCGAAAGGCAGGTCGACAAAAGGACGCTGGCGGTACGTTGCGGCAAGAACCGCCTCAAGACAGTCGCGGAACGTCATCACGTCCTGGCCGCCGAGTTCGTAAATGGCGCCGGGCTTCAGCTTGCCATCGACGCCACGGGCGACGGCTTCGGCGACGTCCTCGACATAGACCGGCTGGAATCTGGTTTTTCCGCCGCCGATCAGCGGCAGGAAGGGCATGCTGCGGGCCATCTTGGCGAATTTGTTGAAGAAATCATCTTCCGGTCCGAAAATGATCGACGGGCGCAGGATCACGGCGCCGGGCAGGATGGAATGGATGGCAGCTTCGGCGCGGCCCTTGGTGCGGCCGTAACCGGTCGGCGAACCCGCTTCCGCACCGATGGCGGAAATATGCGTCAGCGTGGCGCCAGCATCGCGGGCCGCCTCGGCAATGGCTTTCGCACCGAATTCCTGAACGGCGTCAAAGGTGTTGCGACCGCTTTCGGTCAGGATGCCGACGCAATTGACCACGTGATCAGCATCTTCCACGGCTTTGACGATGGAATCGCGATAACGCAGGTTCGCCTGAGCAAAGGAAATCTGACCAACATTGCCGAGCGGCTGCAGGAAGCCGGCAAGATCGGGGCGACGTACGGCGACACGGATGCGATAACCGCGCTTCGCAAGTATCCGCACGACATGCCGCCCGACAAAACCCGAACCGCCAAAAACGGTGACGAGGGGTGGAAGGTTGGCCAAGGTCATGGGAGGCTCCTCAGAAGCTGTCGATAAAGCGTTTTTCAGTCTCTTAGCCCAAAGCCGCGCGCGCGTGAAGAGATGTTGTCGCAGGGCAGGGGCCGGTTTTGGAAATGCGGTTGACGCCCGTCAAATTCCTTCGACGATCACCATCTCCGCCTCCGCGATTTCCTGGCGGATTTTGGCGGCTGCCTGATATTCGGGGGAGTTGTAGCAATCGATGGCGTGCTGAACTGACGGGAACTCTATGACGACATTGCGGGCACGGGCCTTGCCTTCCAGCTCGGTCAAGGCACCGCCACGGGCCAGGAAATTGGCACCGAACCGCTCGAAGGCGGGCTTTGCCGTCGTGACATAGTCCTTGTAGCGCTCACTGTCGCGTACATCGACGCGGGCGATCCAATATCCCTTTGCCATTTCATCTGCTCCTGTCGTTACTGATTGGCCGGAAAGCTGGCGCGCAGCATGTCATCAAGAATGGCGCGGGCCGCCGCCTTCGGATCTTCCGCCCGAACGATCGGGCGGGCGACGACCAGATGGCTCGAGCCGGCCTTGATGGCGTCGTAGGGTGTCATCACCCGCTTCTGATCACCAAGATCTGCGCCGGCAGGGCGAATGCCGGGGGTAACGACGGCAAGATCCGGACCGAGAATTTCGCGCACGGCAGTCGATTCCTCTGCCGAACAGACGATGCCGCCCATGCCCGCCTCGCGCGCCTGTTCCGCCCGGCGCAGCACCAGCGAACGGGCGTCCGAGGCGTAACCGGCTTCGGCCAGATCAACGTCATCCATCGAGGTCAGCACGGTGACGCCCAGCAGGCAGAGGCCGGAACCTTCAGCAGCCTTCACTGCGGCGCGCATGGCTTTGGGGTAGGCATGCAGGGTCAGCATCGACATGCCCATGCGGGCGATGTTTTCGACACCGGAAGCGACCGTGTTGTCGATGTCGAGCAACTTCATGTCGAGAAAGACCTTCTTGCCGCTCTGGACAAGGTCACGCGCGAATTCGAGACCGCCGGCGAATACCAGCTGGTAACCGATCTTGTAGAACAGAACCTCGTCGCCGATTTTCGAGACGATGTCTTCGGCCTGCTGCACAGTCGGAACATCCAGCCCGACGATGAGTTTTTCGCGCGCGGTCATTGTCTTATCCCTGCCATGTTTCCATCGCCGTCCAGTCGCATGTGGGGGACGCGGCTGCAAGTGAAAATTCGGCGATGGAAAAGTGGAAGAGATTGCCGCCGCCGGGCGGCTGGTCCTTACTGCGGCTGATGTCACGGCCTTCGATATGGCATTTCAGGAGCGTACCCACGCCACCATGACCAACAAAGGCGATCGGCTGCCGCGGATCGTGTCGCTCGAAAACGGCTTTGACGGCCCCGACAATCCGCGCCTGCGCATCGATTGCGCGCTCCCAGCCGTGAAAACTTTCTTCGGGGTTGGCGAAGAACCAGTCCGCCGCCTTCTCGAATTCCGGCGGTGGCAGGAAGCCGGTGGCAGACCGGTCATTTTCATGCATCGCCTCGACGATCTCTATCTCCGCTCCGGAGGTTTCGGCGAGGATGCGGGCGGTTTCGATCGCCTTGGTTTCGGCGCTGGAAACAATGCGGCATAATGACCGCGCCCAGGGCAGGCGGCTCGCCTCCCGTGCCCGCTCGGCCCCTCTCTCCGAAAGCCCCCATTCGGGAACGGGAACATCCGCATCGATCTTGACCTGGGGATGGGTGATGTAGAGCGCATGCATGGCAATCGGTCCTCAAAGGCGATGGAAAGGGCAAATCAACACCCTAACCATTCGTCGCGACCGGGAAATGACGGCCTTGCCTATCCTGTCGGGCAATCAGGCCCGCGTATAGGTCCACAATTGCGCCGGCGGAATATTGCGCACGATAAAATCGAAATGGCGAATATGGTAGAGGTGCGGCTGCGCGACGATCGGGGAGATCGGACCGTAGGATATCTGCACGACGGGACGGCCGTGGGGCACGCGCTTCAGCAATTCGTCGAGAAGCTTGATACGGGCGGCCATGGGGAAATTCAGCATCGGCACGGCGGAGACGACGCTGTCGAACATCTGGCCCTTGTGCTCGCCAAGCGTCGCATCGAGATCGAAGGCGTCGCCATTGATGAAATTGACGCCCGGATAGCCCCTGAGCAGCTGATTGTAGAAATCGGTCGAATATTCGATGGCGGTCAGGTTCTCCGGCTTGATGCCGCGTGCCAGAATGGCCTTGGTGATGACGCCGGTGCCAGGGCCGAGTTCGAGAACCGGCAGGCCGGAATGGGGATTGATGACACTCGCCATTTTTCTCGCCGTGATGGACGACGTCGGCACAATAGCCCCGACTTTTTTCGGCTGGCTGACCATGCCCTTGAAAAAGCGGATTTCTTCCTCAAATTTCTGCTCAAGCCGTTGCTTCAGGTTAAGTGCCATAGTTCCCTCAGATGCTTTTGGTCATTATCAAAAAACTGTTGCGTACTGTTGATCCCATTTGGCGCAAAAACAAGGCAAAATGTCGTAACTGGAAAAATTCGCTTCCGACGTGAAACCTTCTTCCACCGAATCAAAAAACGCCGGTGAAGCAGTTCCCCGGCGTTTTTGATGAAACTGATGAGAAATGCGCGTTTTCAAACGCGCATCGGCATCAGAACATAAAGCGCATCATCGCCAGCGGTGTCGCGAACCAGCGTCGGCGAGCCGGCGTCGGCCAGCAGGAAAATCGCGTCTTCACCGGAAAGCTGCGAGGTGATGTCTAGGAGATATTTGGCATTGAAGCCGATTTCCATCGAATCGTTGTCATAACCGACGGCCACTTCTTCCGTCGCACTGCCCGAATCCGGGTTGTTGACGGTCAGCGTCAGCTGGCCGTTGGTGAGCGCGAGCTTGACGGCGCGGCCGCGCTCGGAAGAAATGGTCGAGACGCGGTCGACAGCCTGCGCGAAAGTCTGGCAATCGACGCGCATTTCCTTGTCATTGCCGGTCGGGATCACGCGCTGGTAATCGGGGAAGGTGCCGTCGATCAGCTTCGAGGTCAGAACGACCGAACCGATGGTCAGGCGGATTTTCGCATCCGAGACTTCGACGGTGACTTCCAGCTCCGGGTTGTCCATCAGCTTCTGCAGCTCGCCGACGGTCTTGCGCGGAATGATGATGCCAGGCATGCCTTCGGAACCGGAGGGCGCATCCACATCGGCGCGCGCCAGACGGTGACCGTCGGTGGCGACAGCGCGCAGCTTCAGGTCGCCATTGCTTTCAATGGTGTGGAAGAAAATGCCGTTCAGGTAATAACGCGTCTCTTCGGTCGAAATCGCAAACTGCGTCCGGTCGATCAGCATCTTCAGGTCGGTCGCCTTCAGTTTGAAGGTGTGGCTGAAGGTGCCGGCGGTCAGGTCGGGGAAATCCGTCTCCGGAAGGCATTGCAGCGAGAACTTCGAGCGGCCGGAGGCAACGGTCATCGAGGAGCCGTCCGGGTTGGTCGCCAGAAGCACCTCGGAACCGTCAGGCAGCTTGCGCACGATTTCATAAAGCAGGTGCGCCGGCACGGTGGTGGCGCCCGCCTGCTCCACCATGGCCGGGGTCGCTTCGGTGATTTCCAGATCGAGGTCGGTCGCCTTCATGTCCAGATTGGCGCCGGATGCGCGCAGGAGGACGTTGGACAGGATCGGGATCGTGTTGCGACGCTCGACAACCCGGTGGACGTGGTTCAGCGATTTCAGAAGGTTCGACCGCTCAAGAGTAATACGCATGGACGCTACCGCTTTCAACCGTTGCGAACCGGCCACCGCCGGATCGGCAAGAAGAGTCTTCACCGGCCGCAAAGCCGGACAATGTGGACGGGCAAAATGGCAGAGTTATTGCAGAAAATGCAAGAGCCGAGTGCGTCTGCCGCCGCTCATTTTGCTGCTATACAGCATGATCCACAGGCTTGAACCATCCATGGAGCTTGTTCGCCGGTTTTCTATTGCCCATAAAGAGGGAAAACCGGAGCGACCGGCCGGGAATGATCGGCCAGAATGATTGGAAGCCGTGTGACGGAAGAAATATCGAACAGCGACAACAGAGACAAGAAGAGCTTCAGGATCGGCACGGCCACCATTGCGGCACGACCGCTGGAGCCCGCCCTTTATCTCGTGGCCACGCCCATCGGCAATCTCGGTGATATCACCATTCGTGCGCTGGAAACGCTGGCCTCGGCCGATGTTCTCGCCTGCGAGGATACCCGCGTCACCCGCATCCTGCTCGAACGTTACGGTATCCGCACCCGCCCGCTCTCCTATCACGAGCACAATGCCAACGAAGCGGGACCGAAGCTCATCGCAGCTCTCGAGGCCGGAAAATCCGTGGCGCTGGTATCGGATGCCGGAACGCCGCTGGTTTCCGATCCCGGTTATCGCCTCGGTCAACTGGCGCTTGAAGCCGGGCATCGCGTCGTGCCGGTGCCGGGCGCTTCTGCGCCGCTTGCCGCCCTCGTCGGCTCGGGCATGCCGAGTGACGCCTTCCTGTTTGCAGGCTTTCTGCCTGTGAAAGATCGCGGCAAGCGCGACCGTTTTGCCGCGCTGGCGAAAATCCCCGCAACCCTGATCTTCTTTGAATCGCCGCATCGTATCGGTGCTTCCGTCAAAGTCGCGTCGGAGGTGCTCGGCCGCGACCGCCGCGCCGTGGTCTGCCGTGAACTGACCAAGACTTTCGAGGAATTCCGGCGTGGCACGCTCGGCGAGCTTGCGGATTATTATGATGGCGACCGGGTGGTGAAGGGCGAGATCGTGCTTCTGGTGGAGCCGCCCTCCTATGATGAGATACCCGATATCGAGGATGTCGAGAAGCTTCTGAAGGATCTCGTCGCCACCATGTCGGCCGCCAAGGCCGCGGGTGAAGCGGCGAAGCTGACGGGCCTGCCGCGCAAGGAGCTTTATCAAAGGCTGCTGGATATGAAGGAAACGGATGGCCGCTGACGGGCGAAGCAATGAAAGGCGCAAAGCCGAACGACGCGGCCATGCTGCGGAATATTGGGCGGCACTTTATCTGCTGCTGAAGGGATATCGCATCCTCGCCATTCGTTATCGCACCCGGCTGGGGGAAATAGACCTCATCGCCCGCAAGAAGGACCTCGTTGCCATCATCGAGGTCAAGGCGCGGTCCTCAGGAGCCGGTGCGGTTGATGCTGTCGGCTTCCATTCGCAGCAGCGCATCCGGGCGGCCGCCGATCTCTGGCTCGCCCGCCGCAAGGATGCCGCGCGGTTTTCACTGCGTTTCGATATTGTCGCGGTCCTGCCGCATCGCCTGCCGCAGCATTTCATCGACGCCTTTTGAGGGGAGGGAAACAATGTCCACCGAACGGGAAAAAATGGCCGCGGGCGAATGGTACAGCTGCATGGATACGGAGCTGGATATATTGCGCTGGCGGGCACGAAAGGCCGTCCACCAGCACAATACGATGCCGCCGGATGAGCGCGGGGCGATTGCACCGCTGCTGCGCACCCTCTTTAATTCTGTCGGGGAAGGCGCATTTCTTGAAGCGCCGTTTCATTGCGCTTACGGTTTCAACATTACGCTGGGCAAAAATGTTTATCTCAATGCCGGCTGCACCATTCTCGATTCCGCGAAGGTCGCGATAGCCGATGGCGCGATGCTCGGGCCTGCTGTGCAGATTTATTGTGCGGAACACCATCTGGACCCGGTGCCGCGGGCGCAAGGCATTGAAATCGCGAAGCCTGTGACGATCGGGCGAGATGTCTGGATCGGCGGCGGAGCGATCCTTCTGGCGGGCATCACCATTTGTGACGGCGCGATTGTCGGCGCCGGTTCGGTGGTGACGCGCAATGTGCCGCCGGGCGTGACGGTGGTGGGAAATCCGGCTCGGCCCATAAAGCGTATAGCCGACTGAGAGTTTCGCCAGCTGCTGTAATAAATCTGACATGGAACTGTCAAAGAGGCGTCATCGAACGCCTCTATTCGCATCCTCACCCCAATAAATGGTGGAGAGGATTTAGTAATGTTGAAGAAGATTTCCATGGCCGCAGTGGCCGTCAGCATTTCGGCGACGTCTTCCATGGCTGCTACCAACATCAGCTGGTGGCATGGCATGGGCGGCCGTAACGGCGAAGTCATCAACGAAGTTTCGCAGAAGTTCAACGAAGCCCAGAAGGAATGCGCTCTGACGCCGGTTTCCAAGGGCTCCTATGAAGAAGCGCTGGCCAGCGGCATCGCTGCTTTCCGTTCGGGCGAACAGCCGAACATCCTCCAGGTTTTTGACGCTGGCGCTGCCACCATCATCAACGCCAAGGGCGCTGTCATTCCTGCCGAAGACCTCATCAATAAGGCCGGCTACAAGTTCGACCGCGACGCCTTCATCAATGGCGTGCGTTATTTCTACGCTGCCGCTGACGGCAAGTTTGTCGGCATGCCGTTCAACTCCTCCGCTCCCATCATGTATGTCAACGACGAAGCCCTGAAGAAGGCCGGCGTCGAAGCCCCGAAGACCTGGGAAGAGTTCGAGAAGGTTGCGCCGAAGCTGAAGGAAGCCGGTTACATTCCGCTCGTTCAGTCGCAGCTGACCTGGCAGTTCACGGAGAACTTCTTCTCCCGTAACAACATCCAGTTCGCCACCAACAACAATGGTTACGACAGCGTCACTGACACCAAGCTCAAGGTCACCGACCCGAACCTCGTCATGATGTTCGACAAGCTGAAGGACTGGAAGGACAAGGGCCTGTTCGCCTATTATGGTGCCGGCTGGAACGACAACCAGAAGCCGTTCGAAGAAGGCAAAGTCGCTTTCTGGATCGGTTCTTCGGGCTCCTTCGGCGGCCTGCAGAAGACGGCGACCATGCCGTTCTCGGCAACCTTCCTTCCCTACTGGGGCTCCATCAAGGGCGCAGGCACCAACTCCTTCATCGGCGGTGCAGCTCTCTTTGCAATGTCGGGCAAGTCTGAAGCCGAAAATAAGTGCGTGGCTGACTTCTTCCAGTTCCTGACCTCGCCGGAAATCCAGGTCTTCTACCACAAGGCAACCGGTTACGTCGCCATCACCAAGGCCGCTTACGAAAAGGCCAAGGCTGAAGGCTACTACAAGGAAAAGCCGGTTGCGGAAGTCGGTATCCAGCAGCTGTCGCTGCCGGGCGGCGAATGGTCGAAGGGCTACCGCTTCGGTTTCTATCCGCAGATCCGCGCCGTCATGGAACGCGAATATAACCGCATCTTCTCCGGCGAAGTCACGCCGAAGGCTGCTTTCGAGATCATCGAGAAGGAAGGCAACGACATTCTCGCCCGTTTCGCCAAGACGGCCGGCTAATCGGCCCGTTTTAAACCAACGATAGTTGTCGAGCCTCCTTTCCGCCGGAAGGGAGGCTCGCTCTTGGATAAGGAAGCGAAAACGTGGCCTATACATCCTCACAACCGAGCCGATTTTCCGGCCGGTCCGCAAAGCCCGGAAAACCGCCGAAGGCTGCTGAAGCCGGCATGAAGCGCGTGCAGTTCTCCTCGTCCTTCGTGCCATATCTGTTTCTGGCGCCGCAGCTTGCGGTGATCTTCATCTTCTTCTATTGGCCGTCCGTTCAGGCCGTGCAATCTTCCTTTTTTATCGAAGACCCTTTCGGATTCGGCGCGTCCTTCGTGGGCTTCGCCAATTATTCGGATGCGATATTCAGCCCGGAATATCTCGGCATCGCCAAATTCACGGTTGTTTTCACCGTGTTGGTAACCTTCTTTTCGTTGGCGCTCGGCCTTCTGCTTGCGGTCAAGGCTGATGCGGTCATTCGCGGCAGTTCGACATACAAGACGGTGCTGATTTCCGTCTACGCCATCGCGCCGCCTGTCGCGGGTCTCATCGGCATGATGTTCTTCGATCAGCATATCGGCCCCTTCGTGAAGATGGCGGCGTTTCTCGGCTGGGACATGAAGGTCGGCCTCAATTATTTCGATACGGCCTTCGCCATGATCGTCGTCGCGGTCTGGAAGCAGATTCCCTACAACTTCATCTTCTTCCTTTCGGGTCTCCAGGGCGTTCCGGTCTCCGTGCGGGAAGCCGCCTCCATCGATTGCCGCTCGGGCTTTCGCCGGTTCTGGACGGTGATCATGCCGCTTCTGGCGCCCACGGCCTTCTTCCTGCTGATCATCAACATCACCTACGCGCTCTTCGACACATTCGGCGTCATCGACGTGATGGTGAAGGACAAGGCCGCCAACAACCCGATTACGCTGGTCTACAAGGTGTTTCTGGACGGTTTCCGCGGCAATGATATCGGCGGCTCTTCGGCCCAGTCCGTCATCCTGATGCTGGTCGTCTTTGTTCTCACCATCATCCAGTTCCGCTTCATCGAAAAGCGCATCCACTACAATTGAGGGAAAACCAATGTACAAGACAAAACCCCTCGATCATCTGGTGCTGATCATTGGCGCGCTGTTTCTGATCCTGCCTGTTATCGTTGCCTTCATGACGTCCACACACACGGCGGCGGAAATCCACCGCAGCGGTCTGGCGATCGTTCCCGGCGACAATTTCATCGAGACCTACGAAAAGGTCCTGACCCAGAAGGGTGGTTTCACCGGACAGGTGACGGGCCTCAACATGGTGCTGAATTCGCTGATCCTCGGCATCGGTTTTGCTGTCGGCAAGATCGTCCTGTCGATGACGGCCGCCTATGCGATTGTCTATTTCCGCTTCCGTTTTGCAACGCTCGCCTTCTGGATCATTTTCACCACGCTGCTCCTTCCGCTGGAAGTGCGCATCATGCCCTCCTATGAGGTCATGAGCAAACTCGGTCTACTGAATTCCTACACCGGCCTCATCGTGCCGCTTCTGGCGTCTGCGACCGGAACCTTCTATTTCCGGCAGTTCTTCAAATCCATTCCGGAGGAATTGCTGGAAGCCGCCCGCATAGACGGTGCGGGTCCGGTCAAGTTCTTTATCGATGTGATCATCCCGCTTTCCCGTACCATGATGGCGGCGATCTTCATCATCATGTTCGTCTACGGTTGGAACCAGTATCTCTGGCCGATGCTGATGACGAATGACGAAAAATTCTTCACCCTGATGCGTGGCATCAAGTCGATCCTGCAGGTCTGGGTCGGTTCGCAAATTCCCGATTACAACGAAGCTTTCGCGCTTGCCGTTCTGGCCATGCTGCCGCCTGTGATGATCGTCGTGATCTTCCAGCGCTGGTTCATCAAGGGCCTCACCGAAAGCGACAAATAAGGAAACCGAAATGGCCGCGATAGAAATCAGTCAGGTCTGCAAAGACTATCATGGCGGCGTGCGCGCCGTGCATCACGTCGATATCGACATCAGGGACGGCGAGTTCATCGTGCTCGTCGGCCCCTCCGGCTGCGGCAAGTCCACGCTGCTGCGCATGGTCGCCGGGCTCGAGGACATCTCCGAAGGCACGGTGAAGATCGGCGACCGGGTGGTCAACCAGACCGATCCCGCCGATCGGGATATTGCCATGGTGTTCCAGAACTACGCGCTTTACCCGCATATGTCGGTGCGCGAGAACCTGGAATACGGGTTGAAGAACCGCAAGACGCCGAAGGCGGAAATCGATGCGCGCGTGGCCGAAGCCGCGCGTATGCTGCAGCTTGAACCCTATCTGGAGCGCAAGCCGCGCGCCCTTTCCGGTGGCCAGCGGCAGCGTGTCGCCATGGGTCGCGCCATCGTGCGCAAACCGGCGGCTTTCCTGTTCGACGAGCCCCTGTCCAACCTCGATGCCAAGCTGCGCGTTTCCATGCGCGGCGAGATCAAGCGCCTGCAAAAGCGTCTCGGCACCACCTCTATTTACGTCACCCACGATCAGCTGGAGGCCATGACGCTGGCCGATCGTCTTGTTGTGCTGAATGGCGGCCGTATCGAACAGATCGGCGCGCCGCTTGATGTCTACCACACGCCCGCCTCCACCTTTGTCGCCAGCTTCATCGGCTCTCCCGCCATGAACCTGCTGAACGCCGAGTTGCATGGCGATAGCCTTGCCGTCGGTCCGGCGCTCTTTGCGCTCGACGGTTTTGCACCCACCTCCGGCCCGATAACGGTGGGCATGCGGGCGGAAGATTTCCGCCTCGCTGCGGCAGGTGAACAGGGCTTCCCGCTTCGGGTCGATTATATCGAGGAACTGGGTTCGCAGCGTCTCATCCACGGCATGATCGGCGACCAGAGCCTGACAGTTGCGTTCCCGCCGGATGTCGAGGTTCCGTCCGCGCTCTCCGTGACGATCGCGCCGGAAAAACTGCATTTCTTCTCCAGCGAAACCGGCAAGCGCATTGCCGGCAAAGCGGAGCAGCTGGCGGCGCAGCCCGCGCAGATGGCGACGGCCTGAGCGCATCACAGAAATCGGCGCGATGAATAAAATTGCGCCGATTGTCAAAACCGCTTCGTTACGATCCCGATGATAGAAGACCTCCAATATTTCACGGGGGTTTTCTAATATGTCCTTCAAAATGATGTTCGCTGCCGCGGCAACCATGGCGGTCCGCACAATGCCGATATTGCCGGCCTATTTGCGTCGGTCAAAAGATGAGGCTGTCGTCAGCGCATCCTGCACCGATCTGCGGCTTCAGCCGGCCCCCATCAATCCGGACTGGATCATTTCCGGTAACCCCCAGGCGCGCGCGGCGGATCACTCCAGAAGCGGCGACCGTGCTTCCAGCACCGCCATGTGGGATTGCACGGCGGGGGAATTCCGCTGGTTCTTCGGCTGGGATGAAACCGTCTATATTCTGGAAGGCGAAGTGCATGTAACCGCGGAAGACGGTTCCATCAGCATCCTGCGGGTCGGCGATGTCGCCTATTTCCCTGCGGGAACATGGGCCACCTGGCGGGTGGATGATTATGTCCGCAAGGTCGCTTTCATGCGCCGCCCGTTCCCCAAGGCGCTGGCTCTCGCCTATCGCGTCAAGAACAAGCTGTTTGCCGGCCGTTCCTATAAGCTGGCGGCCTGAACCCATAAAACCTTCCGATGGGCGGGGCCGGTGCGGCGCCGCCAACGGAATTGTGAAGGTTCAATAAAACTCACACGAACCACCGCTTGCAGCAGTTGCCTTTGAATGATCGCTGCCCTACATCTTCAGGGTTTTCTGAAGCGTTTCCGGGTCCCTCCCGGTACTGCAGGGAAGCTTGAAAAGGCGAGGCAATGGGCACGGCGGGCCGGGAAAGCGTCCGCATGCTGCAAGAGGAACATGCGCATGGCGAAGATCAAGAACGTCGCGATCCAGATGGATCATGTCTCCGGCATCAATATCGCCGGTGACTCCACCTTCGCCATGAGCCTCGAGGCGCAGGCACGCGGCTACCGGCTGTTCCATTATACGCCCGAGCGCCTTTCCATGCGCGATGGCAAGATTTACGCCACGGTGGAGCAGATGGAACTGCGCGACATCAAGGGCGACCATTTCTCCCTGTCGGAGCCGGAGCGTGTCGATCTCTCGACCATGGATGTCATCCATCTGCGTCAGGATCCGCCCTTCGACATGGCTTACATCACCTCGACCCATCTGCTGGAACGCATTCATCCGAAAACGCTGGTGGTCAACGATCCCGCCTGGGTCCGTAACTCGCCGGAAAAGATTTTCGTCACCGAATTCGCCGATCTGATGCCGAAGACGTTGATCACCAAGGACGTGGAGGAAATCGCCCGCTTCCGCAATGAAATGGGCGATATCATTCTGAAGCCGCTTTATGGCAATGGCGGCGCAGGCGTCTTCCATTCCGCGCGCGACGACCGCAATTTCTCCTCGCTGCTGGAGATGTTTGGCCAGATGTTCCGCGAGCCTTACATCGCCCAGCAATATCTGCCTGACGTCCGAAAGGGCGACAAGCGCATCCTCCTGGTGGATGGCGAACCTGTGGGCGCAATCAACCGCGTACCGGCGGAAAACGATGCCCGTTCCAACATGCATGCCGGCGGACGGCCGGAACCGACGGAACTGACGGCGCGCGAGAAGGAAATCTGCCGCCGCATCGGTCCGGCCTTGCGCGAGCGCGGTTTCCTCTTCGTCGGCATCGACGTGATTGGCGACTATATGACAGAAATCAATGTCACCTCGCCGACCGGCATTCGTGAAGTGCGCAAATTCGGCGGTGCCGATGTCGCAAGCCTTTTGTGGGACGCGATCGAGAAAAAGCGCGAAGCTCAGGATTTCTGACGCGACCTGCTGCCGATCCAGCTTTGTTCCATGAGCGCAACTAGATGCAACTAAAATACATCGTCAGCGGGAAATTGTTCGCTGGATGTTCTTGTTTTATTCTTTGCCCTGTGGCACGTTGCTTGCGGGTGGCCGCAACAGGGCATGAAGCTCTGGTGATGCGGCCGGTTTGCGGGGCAGGCCATGGTGGCAAGGGTCAATACGGTTGCATTTCAGGGCATAGAGGGTGTGCCCGTCGAGGTGCAGGTCATGGTCGCACCCGGAAAGGTCGGCATCCAGATTGTCGGCCTGCCAGACAAGGCGGTGGCCGAAAGCCGCGAGAGGGTGCAGGCCGCCCTGCATGCCTCGGGTTTGGCGCTGCCGGCGAAAAAAGTCACCGTCAATCTCGCGCCTGCGGATTTGCCCAAGGAAGGATCGCATTTTGATCTTCCCATTGCGCTTGGCCTCATGGCTGCCTTGGGGGCGATACCGGCAGACATGCTGGGACGTTATGTGGTTCTCGGCGAACTCAATCTTGATGGCACCATCGGTACGGTTTCGGGCGCCCTGCCGGCGGCTATCGGCGCCAATGCACTCGGCAAGGGGCTGATCTGCCCGGCTGAAAGCGGGCCGGAAGCGGCCTGGGCCGGAGCCAGTATCGATATTCTCGCCCCGCGCAGTCTCATTGCACTCGCCAATCATTTTCGCGGCACACAGCTTCTCGCGCGCCCGACGCCCGCCATCCGCGCCAATCCGGTTAATCTGCCTGATTTAGCTGACATCAAGGGACAGGAGAGTGCCCGGCGCGCGCTGGAGGTGGCCGCCGCTGGCGGCCATAATCTGCTGATGGTCGGCCCACCCGGCTCGGGTAAATCCATGCTCGCAGCCCGCTTGCCTTCCATCCTGCCCCCGCTGGAAGTGGCGGAGTTGCTGGAAGTGTCCATGGTCCATTCCATCGCCGGCCAATTGTCGGGTGGCAAGCTGTCGGACCGCAGGCCTTTCCGCACGCCGCACCATTCCGCCACTATGGCGGCGCTGATCGGCGGAGGGCTGCGCGCCAAACCGGGCGAAGCTTCGCTTGCCCATCACGGCGTTCTTTTTCTGGATGAGTTCCCGGAATTTTCGCCGCAGGTGCTGGATGCGCTTCGCCAGCCGCTGGAAACGGGCGAATGCATCATTGCGCGAGCCAATCACCGCGTCAGCTATCCGGCAGAAATCCAACTCGTTGCGGCCATGAACCCCTGCAGGTGCGGCATGGCGGGAGAGCCGGGTTTCAACTGCGCCCGAGGCCAGCGCTGTGTAACCGATTATCAGGCTCGCATTTCCGGACCGTTGCTAGACCGTATCGATATCCGCATCGACGTTCCCGCTGTCTCTGCCGCCGATCTCATTCGTCCTGTGGTGGCCGAGCCGAGTGCGGTGGTGGCCGCCCGGGTCGCCCGGGCACGCCTTGCGCAGCAGGAACGCTACGCGGCGGGATTTGCCGCCATTCGCACGAACGCTCGCTGCACGACGACCCTGATAGAAAAATATGCCGAGCCGGATGCGTCCGGGCTGCAATTGCTGCGCGATGCCGCCGAGCGGCTGAAGTTTTCCGCGCGCGGTTATCATCGCATTCTCAAGGTTGCCCGCACCCTGGCCGATCTGGATGGCAAGCAGACGGTTGGCCGCATCCATGTGGCGGAAGCTGTGTCCTATCGTATCGCAGGGGAAAGGCTTACGGCGGCGGCGTAGGAGGTCGCCCTTGGTGCTTTGCCTCAGAAACCATTGTGCCGCCAGCGGGGCCAGCGGCACATCGGGATATTCGCTAATCGGATGCGGGATCGCACTGCGCTTGAAAGCCTGGCTTAAAGCCCAAGGCCTTCGAAAAGCGCCGTCGAAAGGTAGCGTTCCGCAAAGGAAGGAATGATGACGACGATGTTCTTGCCGGCATTTTCCTCACGCGCACCAACCTTGATGGCTGCCGCCAGCGCCGCACCCGAGGAGATGCCGACAGGCACGCCTTCCAGCCTTGCCGCCAGACGTGCGATTTCGAAAGCCTCATCATTGGTGACGGTGACGATCTCGTCATAAATACCGGTGTCGAGGATGGCGGGCGCAAAACCGGCGCCGATGCCCTGAATCTTGTGGGGGCCGGGGTTGCCGCCGGAAAGAACCGGGCTGTCGGCGGGCTCGACGGCAATCACCTTCACTTCGGGCTTGCGCGATTTCAGCACTTGGCCCGTGCCGGTGATGGTGCCGCCGGTGCCAATGCCCGAGACGAGAATATCGACCGTGCCTTCGGTGTCGTTCCAGATTTCTTCCGCCGTCGTCTTGCGGTGAATATCCGGATTGGCAGGGTTTTCGAACTGCTGCGGAATGATCGCGTCAGGCAGCGTCTCGGCCAGTTCCTGCGCCTTGGCGATGGCGCCCTTCATGCCCTTCGGACCTTCGGTCAACACCAGTTCGGCGCCGAGCAGGGCCAGCATTTTCCGGCGTTCAACCGACATGGTTTCAGGCATGGTCAGGATCAGCTTGTAGCCCTTCGCGGCAGCGGCAAAGGCGAGGGCAATACCCGTGTTGCCCGAGGTCGGCTCCACCAGCGTGGTCTTGCCGGGGGTGATCTTGCCCTGCGCTTCCAGAGCTTCGATCATGGCGACGCCGATGCGGTCCTTCACGGAAGCGATGGGATTGAAAAATTCGAGCTTGGCGAGAAGGTTGGCCTTCACGCCCTTCTCCTTCGCCAGCTTGTCGAGCCGCACGATCGGCGTATCGCCGATTGTTTCCGTAATAGAGGAATAGACGCGTCCGCGTCCGGGCTTTCTGGCTTCGGGCATGATATTCTCCTGTGTAAAGACCGCAAGATTTGAGCGGCAGAATAGGAGCAATAGCTTTCTCAAGCTAGCGAACGTTCGTCCTAATATTCCTGAATTACAGGAATAATTTCACGATAAATCGCATAAATGCACGAATTTGTTTTACGTGCTGCGGATCGCGATCATGGTCGCCGTTCCCGCCAGAATGCCCGCCGCCGTGCGGTTGAGGATCGTCAAGGCGCTCGGCCTTTTCAGGAGGTTACGCGCCTTGGCCGCAAGCAGGATATAAGGCAGGAGAACCGCCATCAGCACGACGAAGGTGATGGCGAGAAGTGTCGCATATTCCGAAGGGCCGATCATGCGGATATCGATCAGCGTCGGCACCAGCGCCACATAAAACAGCATGGTTTTCGGATTGCCAAGCGTGATCAGCAGGCCGGAGAGAAAGGACATCGGCATGCTGGTGCTTTTCTTGGCCTTGAGTTCCTGTGGCAGCAGGCCGGCGGTCCAAAGCTTCCAGGCGATATAGAGGAGATAGGCAGCGCCCGCGAATTTCAGCACCATGAAGGCTTCCTGAAAGGTTTGCGCAACGAAGGCGAGGCCCAGTATCACGCCGGTCAGGTAAATCATGTCGCCCAGCACCAGCCCGAGGCCCATGAAGAAGGTTTCCCGAAAGCCTGAACCCAGTGCCCGCGCCACGATCGCCGTCATGCCGGGGCCGGGAATGGCGGCGGCGATGAAGAGGGCTGTTGCATAGGCGAAAAGGGTCGTCAGCGTCATGATCGTGTTTCCCGGAAAATCCGCCAGATCCATAGCGAAATCGCCGGGCAAAGACAATTGGTCACATCCCCCCGTCCTGTCGGAACGGCAGGACGGGGGTCTGATAAAGCGGGCCGCACAGCTTGCCGGCCAAGCGGTGTGGCTAAACGCCGGTGGAGCCGAAACCGCCGGCGCCTCGCGCCGTCTGGGAGGTTTCCGTCACCTCGCTCACGATAACCTGGGTTACCGGCGCAATCACCATCTGCGCGATGCGCATACCGCGTTCGATGACAAAAACGTCCTGCCCCAGATTGGCGAGAATGACCTTCACTTCGCCACGATAATCGCTGTCCACCGTGCCGGGAGAGTTGAGGCAGGTGATGCCGTTCTTGATGGCGAGGCCGGAGCGGGGGCGGATTTGCGCCTCGTAGCCCTGCGGGACCTCGAAGATGAAACCGGTCGGGACCAGCGCGCGTTCACCCGGTTGCAGGGTCAGCGTTTCACCGGCGGGCACGGCAGCGCGCAGGTCCATGCCGGCGGCGCCACGGGTTTCGTAGGACGGCAATTCGAGGTCTGCGCCATTGGCGAGACGGACGAGACGGAGAAGGGGGCTATTGTCATTTTGAACGGTCATGCGGCATTAGTTTGCCGAGATCGCGGCAAGGTCAATTGCAAATGCGGGCCTGAAACGCTAGATAGCCCGCAATTCCACAGGATTTGTCAGATGGCCGAAACACTTGCCGAGGCGGTCTCCCGCCGCCGCACCTTTGCTATTATCGCGCACCCGGACGCGGGTAAGACCACGCTTACCGAAAAACTGCTGCTGTTCGGCGGAGCGATCCAGCTTGCCGGTGAAGTGAAGGCAAAGAAGGACCGCATCCAGACCCGTTCGGACTGGATGAAGATCGAGCGCGAGCGCGGCATTTCGGTCGTCACCTCGGTCATGACCTTCGAATATAACGACCGGGTCTTCAATATTCTCGATACGCCCGGCCACGAGGACTTTGCCGATGATACCTACCGCACGCTGACGGCGGTGGATGCGGCAATCATGGTCATCGACGCCGCCAAGGGTATCGAGCCGCGCACGCTGAAGCTCTTCGAAGTCTGCCGTATGCGCGATATCCCGATCATCACCTTCATCAACAAGATGGACCGCGAAAGCCGCGACCCCTTCGAGATTCTGGATGAGGTCGAGGAGAAGCTCGCGCTCGATACCGCGCCCATCACCTGGCCGGTCGGTCGCGCCAAAACCTTCTGCGGCGCCTATAATCTCGCCGAAAATACCTTCCGCGGCAACGATACCCAGGTTGACGGACTGCCGGTTAACGGTCCGCAGGCGGTTGCCGATCGCCTGCCGGAAAATGAACGGCAGCTTTTTGTCGAGGAAACGGAGCTTGCGCTGGAAGCCTGCCGTCCTTTCGACCGTCAGGCGTTTCTCGAAGGCCACATGACGCCGGTGTTCTTCGGTTCGGCGCTGCGCAATTTCGGTGTGCGTGACCTCATCAATGCGCTTGGCGATTTCGCGCCGCCGCCGCGCGATCAGGTGGCGGATACCCGCACCGTACATGCGGCTGAAGAGAAAATGACGGCCTTTGTCTTCAAGATTCAGGCCAATATGGATCCGAACCACCGCGACCGTATCGCTTTCGCCCGCATCTGCTCCGGCAAGCTGGAGCGTGGCATGAAGGCGCGGCTTGCTCGCACCGGCAAGCAGATGGGGCTGACCGCGCCGCAATTCTTCTTCGCCTCGCAGCGCCAGCTGGCCGATACCGCCTTTGCGGGTGACGTGGTGGGCATCCCGAACCACGGCACGCTGCGCATCGGCGATACGCTGACCGAAGGTGAAAATCTTGTTTTCCAGGGCGTTCCGAACTTCTCGCCGGAAATCCTGCGGCGCGTACGTCTTGAGGACGCCATGAAGGCGAAGAAGCTGAAAGAAGCCCTGCAGCAGATGGCGGAAGAGGGCGTTGTGCAGCTCTTTTCGCCGGAAGACGGCTCTCCCGCCATCGTCGGCGTCGTCGGCGCGCTGCAGCTCGATGTGTTGAAGGAGCGCCTGATGGGCGAATACGGCCTGCCGGTCTCCTTCGAAATGTCGCGTTTTTCGGTCTGCCGCTGGATTTCTTCCGATCAGCCGGCGGAAATGGACAAGTTCCTCAACGTCAAACGCGGCGATATCGCCCGCGATCTGGACGGCGATCCGGTGTTTCTGGCGCAGGACGCCTTCTCGCTACGTTACGAATCCGAGCGTTTTCCGGCGATCAAGATGGTCGCGATCAAGGAATATCACGTCGCCAAGGCGGCGTGATATCAGCCGGATTGCACTTTGAATGCCAAGGGCTTAGTTTCCCCTGAAACGGGAAACTGGTCCGGCATCATGACGCTTTCAGGCAAACATATTCTCCTCATCATCTCCGGCGGCATCGCGGCCTATAAGAGCCTTGATCTCATCCGCCGCCTGAAAGAGCGCGGCGCGAAGGTGACGCCAGTGATGACGAAGGGCGCGCAGGAATTCGTCACCCCGCTTGCCGTCGGCGCACTGTCCGCCACCCATGTCTTCACAGAGCTCTTTTCCCGACAGGATGAACAGGATGTGGGCCATATCAGGCTGGCGCGCGACTGCGACCTCGTGCTGGTGGCTCCCGCCACAGCCGATCTGATGGCGAAGATGGCGCACGGTCTGGCAGATGATCTTGCCTCCACGATTCTTCTTGCGACGGATCGCAAGGTGCTGGTGGCTCCGGCGATGAACCCGAAAATGTGGTCTGCCAAACCGACGGTACGAAATGTCGAAACGCTGAAAAAAGACGGGGTGTTTTTCATCGGACCCATGGTCGGTGAAATGGCAGAGAAGGGCGAGGCTGGTTTTGGCCGTATGGCCGAACCATTGCAGATCGTCGAAGCCGTCGCCGCATTGCTGGATGAGGGGCCAAAGCCCCTGAATGGCAAAACGGCGATCGTCACCTCCGGCCCCACGCACGAGCCGATCGATCCCGTGCGCTATATCGCCAACCGTTCCTCTGGCAAGCAGGGTCACGCCATTGCGGCGGCTCTGGCGGAGCTGGGAGCAAAGGTCACGCTGGTTTCCGGCCCCGTCACGATTGCGGATCCGGCAGGTGTTGAAACGGTGCATGTCGAGCGCGCCGAGGAGATGCGCGATGCGGTCATCTCGAGGCTGCCGGCGGATATCGCCGTCATGGTCGCCGCCGTCGCCGACTGGCGGGTGACGGGCTCATCGGAACAGAAGATCAAGAAGCAGCCGGGCGATGCGCCGCTGGCGCTGCAGCTGACGGAAAATCCCGATATTCTCAAAACCGTCGGCCATCATGAAAAGCGTCCGACGCTGGTGGTGGGTTTTGCCGCCGAAACGCAGGATATCGAGAAGAACGGCCGGGCGAAGCTGGAACGCAAGGGAGCGGATTATATCGTCGCTAACGATGTCTCGGCGCAAACCGGCATCATGGGCGGGGATCGCAACAGCGTGAAGATCATTTCAGCTGACGGTGTCGAGGCCTGGCCGGATCTCGACAAGACCGAAGTCGCAAAACGTCTGGCGGCACTGATCGCGGAGAAACTCGCATGAGCCTGTTCGATCGCAAGACATTCGACAGGGTGCTTGGCGAATGGCCGGGCGTCCGGTTCGTCGATCAATGGGATTCACATGTCGCCAAGGTGGGCGACAAGGTCTTTGCCGTGCTTGGCGAACGGGAGGACTGGCGGCTGGTGGTGAAATGCTCGGAAGAGAGCTTCGAAATATTGACCTCACTCGAGGGCATCGCTCAGGCGCCCTATTTTGCGAAACGCAAATGGGTGTCGATTGCCGATCATTCACCGCTCGAACAGGAGGAATTGGAGCACTATTTGCGCCGTTCCTACGAGCTTGTCGCCGCCGGCCTGACAAAAAAGCTGCGGGGCGAACTCGGCATCGTGATCGATACCGCGC
Organism: Agrobacterium sp.; assembly: GCF_059499945.1. Classification (NCBI taxonomy): domain Bacteria; kingdom Pseudomonadati; phylum Pseudomonadota; class Alphaproteobacteria; order Hyphomicrobiales; family Rhizobiaceae; genus Agrobacterium; species Agrobacterium sp. Next base: position 248,267 of record NZ_JCABZP010000014.1, read on the forward strand.
CCCGTTTATAATTTACCGTCAGTTGACCTTCTTGTCCTTACCAATGATCTGGCGGACGCCTTCTTTGGTGAAGGGCTGCAGGAGCTGCGGCACAAACCCCTTTGCGATCTCACCCTTGATGCCGATATCGGTGGAAGAGGGCCGGTCGGGGTTGTGGTAGGATCCGAAAATGAGATCGAAGATGACGAGGTTTTCGCCGTAATTGGTGTTGCCTTCCGGAAGCTGCTTCGAATGGTGCCAGCGGTGCAGGCGCGGCGTGCTGAAGATATAATCGAGCAGCCCCGTTTTCATGTCGACATTGCAATGGGTCAAAATACCGATGAAGGCGGTCACGGCGCCCAGCCACCAGAAAACCTGAAGCGGCGCACCCATGAAATAAAGCGGAATCTGGCTGAGCGCGATCTTGAACAGGGAGTCGGCCACATGAAACCGACCTGTATTGACGACCCAGAGCCGCACGACGCTGTGATGCAGGGCATGGAACCGCCAGAAGAATACCGTTTCATGCGCAATGCGGTGGGCCCAGTAGAGACCGAATTCGGCAATCGTCACCGCAAGCGCGACCTGGACGATCATTGGCAAATGGGAAGGCCACAGGTCGAACCGCATCGCCGCCAGCGGCTGCAGAACATTCGCGGCTACCATCGGGAAGATTGCCGCGGCGGCGGCAGCGAGTTGTACGAGCCCCTTCGTCAGAAGCGTGTGACCGATGCTGTTGATGGTCTCACCATCCCCCTCAAGCCATTCGACTTCATAGGGAATATAGCGCTCGAGGAGAAACAGGCTGAGAACCGCGCCCGCATAAACGGCGAGAAAGGCTGCGATCGGATGACTGCTCGCAAAAGCGAAATAGGACCCGACGAGGCCGCCGACGAACACCAGTGGCCAGGAGGTATAGGAAAGGGCTGCTTTTAGTACTTGCGCTTTTGCCATCAAAATCAAATCCTGTCCGGCGTATCCGTCTCTACCATCGGCGCACTTCCGCGCAGGCTTCCGAGCAACCCTTATCCGCACCAATCACCTGTCTTGGCTAGAGATCAGACCCTTATCGCTCCAATGCATTACACAAACATGGCACATAGCGGTGCCGAAATGCTCAGCTCACCCTGATCGCAATATAGAGAAGCGTCAGCGCAATGACCCAGAGAGCGATCCGTCCCCATTTGGTGTGGCGCGCTTCCGCCTTGCCAATGGCTTCCGCCGTCTGCGCATCAAAACGCAGGCCGTTCTCGCTCATATACATCAATTCGGAATGCAGCTTTTCCGTCTTGGCGGCAATCTCCGGTGCTGCCTCGGCAAGCTTGAGGGCGGCTTTCACGCCATCCTTCAGATCGGTAACGACACGTTTCGGTCCGAGATTGTCCCTGATCCAGCCGCCAACGACCGGGTCTGCCGCCTTCCACATGTTGAAGCGCGGATTGAGCATGCGCGACACGCCTTCCACCACCACCATGGTCTTTTGCAGCATGACGAGTTCCGGCCGCGTCTCCATGTCGAAAAGCTCGGTCACTTCGAACAGCAGGGTCAAAAGCTTGCCCATGGAGATCGTCTCGGCCGGCTGGCCGTGGATCGGTTCTCCAATGGCGCGGATCGCCTGCGCGAAACTGGCTTTGTCGTGGTGGCCCGGCACATAACCGGCCTCGAAATGCACCTCAGCCACCCGCATATAGTCGCGGGTAATGAAGCCGTAGAGGATTTCGGCAAGGAAGCGGCGTTCCTTTTTGCCAAGGCGTCCGGCAATGCCCATATCGACGGCAACGATCTCGCCCTCCGCATCCACGAAGAGATTGCCGGGATGCATGTCGGCGTGGAAGAAGCCATCGCGCAGCGTATGCCGCAGGAAGGACTGGATCAGCGTATCGGCGAGCTTGTTCAGGTCGTGGCCGGCGGCCTTCAGGCCCTCGATATCCGACATCTTGACACCGTCAATCCATTCCATGGTGACGACATCGCGACCGGTGCGCTCCCAATCCACCTCCGGAACACGGAAACCCGGATCGTCCTTGGTATTTTCGGCAAGTTCGGAAAGGGCGGCGGCCTCTAACCGCAGATCCATCTCGATCTTGGTGGTCTGCTCCAGCGTGCGCGTCACCTCGACGGGGCGCAGGCGGCGGGCGGAGCGGACGAAACGCTGCTGCAGGTCGGCAATCAGATACATCGCCTCCAGATCGTTCTGGAAACGCTGGCGCACGCCGGGACGGATGACCTTGACGGCCATCTTGCGCGGCCCTTTTGGTGTATCCACCATTGCCGGGTGCACCTGGGCAATGGAAGCCGCGGCGATCGGATCGCCGAATTCCCTGTAGAGTTCAGACACCGACCGTCCGAGCGAGCCTTCGATATTGGCCTTCGCCGCAGCCGCCGGGAAAAAGGCCATGCGGTCCTGAAGGCTTGCGAGATCGTCGGCGAAGTCGGCGCCCACCACATCCGGCCGGGTGGCGAGAAACTGACCCATCTTCACATAGGAGGGCCCGAGCCGCTCCACAGCCACCGCCAGCCGGTCGCTGCGCTGCGCCCGTTTCGCCTTGCTGCGGGCGAATGGCTTCAGCAGCGCTTTCAATAATTGGGCGGGAGCAGGCAGGTCGTCGGACGGCAGGGCCAGCACGACGCCTTCGCGCACGAGAACCCAACCAACCCTTGCGAGGCGGAAATATGCGCCCAAAGTACTCATGCTTATGCTTGTCTCCTGCTTTTACCGGCCATGGTCTTAAAGCTTCCAGCCGGAATGCAGGGCGGCGATGCCGCCGGTGTAATTGGTGTAGGTCACGCGGGAGAAGCCGGCGGTGCGGATCATCGTCGCGAAATCCTCCTGATTGGGGAATTTGCGGATCGATTCGACCAGATATTGATAGGGCTCGGCATCACCCGTGATCATCTTGCCGAATTGCGGAATGGCGTTGAACGACCAGGCGTCATAAACACGGTCGAGCAGCGGCATATCGACTTCGGAAAATTCCAGCACCAGCAGCCGCCCGCCACGCTTCAAGACACGGTGTGCCTCTTTCAGCGCGACATCGATGCGCGGCACATTGCGAATGCCAAACGCGATCGTATAGGCGTCGAAACTATTCGCCTCGAAGGGCAGCTCCTCGGCATTGGCCTCCACGAAGGTCAGATTGTCGGAAAGCTTCTTTTTTGCCGCGCGCTCCTCGCCGACGGCCAGCATCGAGCCGTTGATATCGAGAACGGTGGCATGCGCCAGACGGTTGGAGGCTTCGATGATACGGAAGGCGATATCGCCGGTGCCGCCCGCAACGTCCAGAATCTTGTAGGACGGGTCCTTGCGCGGCGAAAGCGAAGAGACCATCGCGTCCTTCCACAGCCGGTGCAGGCCAGCCGACATTACGTCATTCATGATGTCGTAGCGCTTGGCCACCTTATGGAAGACCTCGTTGACCAGCCCCTGCTTTTTGCCTTCGTCCACCTTGTGGAAGCCATAGGACGTTTCCATGCCGCCTTGGGCAGTGGTACGGGCGTCGGTCATCGTCTGTCTCCATATTTATTGCGTGGCGGACCATAGCGGAAACGCCATGGCAACGCTATCTGTTGCCGCATCGCCTGGGCGCGACATTTCGCGTGCACTGTATAGACCACATGGTCCTAACGATAAACTGTCGGATAAGCCAGATGCCAGAATTGCCAGAAGTCGAAACCGTCAGACGTGGCCTTGCACCTGCTATGGAAGGGGCAAGGGTCCGCAGGCTGCATCTCGGCCGCCCGGATCTGCGCTTTCCTTTCCCGGAGGATTTCGCGGGGCTGATCGAGGGCAAGACGATCATATCGCTCGGACGAAGGGCGAAATATCTTCTCATCGAGTTGGAAGACGGGCTGACGATCGTTTCCCATCTCGGCATGTCCGGTTCGTTTCGTATCGAGGCGGAAACGGATGAGGCTGACAAGACGCCCGGCGCGTTTCATCACGCCCGCTCGAAGGACGGCAAGCACGACCATGTCGTCTTTCATCTCGATAAAGGAGAAGAGTGCGTCTGCGTCATCTATAATGATCCGCGCCGCTTTGGCTTCATGCATCTGGTGGAGCGCAACAAGCTCGATCTTTACCCGGCCTTTGCCGAGCTTGGCCCGGAGCCGACAGGTAATGCGCTGAGCGCGGATTATCTGGCGAGCCGGTTTGAGGGCAAAAGCCAGCCCCTGAAAAGCACGCTGCTGGACCAGAAGGTCATCGCGGGCCTCGGCAATATCTATGTCTGTGAGGCGCTGTGGCGCGCGCATCTTTCGCCCCTGCGGGCCGCGGGAACGCTGGTAACGAAAGGTGGCAAGCCCAAAGCACAACTCGCCGATCTGACGGAGAAAATCCGCGATGTCATCGCCGACGCCATCGCCGCCGGCGGGTCCTCATTACGAGACCATATACAGACGGACGGAACGCTCGGTTATTTCCAGCATTCCTTTTCGGTCTATGATCAGGAAGGCCAGCCTTGCCGGACACCCGGCTGCGGGGGTACGGTTGAAAGGGTGGTGCAGGCCGGTCGTTCGACCTTTTATTGCGCCGCCTGCCAGAAGTAACGCTGTCGGAGTAACGGAGAAGGGGAGACTGCCGTGGACTATGAAACGATACTGGTCGAGAAACGCGATGAGGTGGGTGTCATCACCCTCAACCGCCCCAAGGCGCTCAACGCTCTCAATTCGGTGCTTCTGAAAGAGCTGCGGCACATTCTGTCTTCGTTTTCCGCCGATGATTCCATCGGTGCGATCATTATTACCGGTTCGGAAAAGGCATTTGCTGCTGGCGCCGACATCAAGGAAATGCAGGGGCTGGATTTCGTCGATGCCTATGTCGGCGATTTTCTCGGCGGCTGGGACGAGGTTGCTGCCACCCGCAAGCCTGTTATCGCCGCCGTTTCCGGTTTTGCGCTCGGCGGCGGCTGCGAACTGGCGATGATGTGCGATTTCATCATCGCTTCTGATACGGCGAAGTTCGGCCAGCCGGAAATCACCCTCGGCGTCATTCCGGGCATGGGCGGCTCGCAGCGGCTGACACGGGCAGTCGGCAAGGCAAAGGCCATGGACCTGGTTCTGACCGGCCGCATGATGGATGCAGCAGAAGCCGAGCGCGCCGGTCTCGTGTCGCGTGTTGTGCCGGCTGCAAATCTGATGGACGAGGCGGTGGAGGCGGCTACCCGCATAGCTTCCCTGTCGCGTGCCTCCGTGCTCATGGCCAAGGAAAGCGTCAATCGTTCCTTCGAGGTGCCGCTTTCAGAAGGTCTGAGATTTGAAAGACGCTCCTTCCAGTCGCTCTTTGCCACGGCGGACCAGAAGGAGGGCATGGCCGCCTTCGTGGAAAAGCGCAAACCCGCTTTCCGGAATCGCTAAGGATTCGGAATATCGGCGCTTTTAAGCGTTTTGCGCGTTGACGGGCGTAAGCTTTAGCGGTATATGCCCGCCCACGGTTAAGGAAAGCCATCCGGCTTGTCCGAAATTACTCCCGCATTCTTGGGTTACGTGAGGTCTTCTAACGACCCGATCCTATGGTTGCGGAATTTGGTTTGAATTCGAAGAGAGGCATACATGGCCAATACAACTTCGGCGAAAAAGGCGACCCGCAAGATCGCTCGCCGTACCGCAGTCAACAAGGCTCGCCGTTCGCGCGTTCGCGGCTTCATCCGCAAGGTCGAGGAAGCCATCGCTTCCGGTGATCTGGCAGTCGCCACCGAAGCTCTGAAGGCAGCTCAGCCCGAGATCCAGCGCGCCGCCACCCGGGGCGTTCTGCACGGCAACACCGCATCCCGCAAGGTGTCGCGTCTCGCACAGCGCGTTAAGGCTCTTTCCGCCTAATCCGGCTAATCACAAATAATTATTCAAAAAGCCTGGTCTTTTGACCGGGCTTTTTGTGATTCTAACTGCCCGTTAACCATTGCTGCCGTAACGTGACAAACGCATGTCAGATGGACGACAGGAAATTTGCAGTAAAAACAATAACTTGCTGGAGGTCTCTGGAAAACTCAGGGGCTTTCTCTACGGAAGTCGCGGCTAGTTTTGAGTCAAGAAGATTTTTATTTTTTTGCCAAAATCCGCTCTTAAAAATTGCCAAAATTGAATCTCATTGATTCATAAGCGATTCTGCTTCGCACCCTGTCGGTGATGCAAAACGGCCTTTGCGAGTCAATGGCCGATCTGAGTTTTTGCAGAAAAAACGCCATTGATCTCTCCCCACGATCCTGCCTAAATGCATTTCAACAAGGGGTGCGGATCTCAGTCCACAGATTATCTCGATGATCGTATCGACGATATTCACCTTCTTGCTGACGGGTCTTTCGAGGTCCGTTTTTTCAGGTCATGGAGCTTTTTGTGCCGTTTCGGTCTCCGGAACGGGCGGGGGTTTTTTGTCCTCAAGAATGCGCCTTAAGGTTGTAGCGAAAGGAGCGTTTTTAGCGTGTCGCAGGCCTCTCCATGAGGGGGAGGGAAATGGGATAACCGGCTCGCAAACAAGTAGTCGCCTTTGGCGTTCTTTCGAGGGGAACGCTTGGGGGCAGAAATAAACGAGGGGGATCCCTGACGGTCGATCTTTGATCGTCAGGCTATGATTGGCAATTTGAAAGGCGGCAATATGCAATTGAATTTGGCGATGGGTGCGGTGGCTGATGGGGACCGCGCACCAAAGACGCGTGATGCAGCTTGCTCAGATGCGGCAGGGGACAAATCGGCTATGACGCACGATGCGCTGTTTGAACGTTTTAGCGCGCGGCTCAAGGCACAGGTTGGTCCGGAGGTCTATGCAAGCTGGTTCGCACGGCTCAAACTCCATACCGTTTCGAAAAGCGTCGTCCGTTTTACCGTTCCGACGACCTTTCTGAAGTCCTGGATCAACAACCGTTACATGGACCTGATCACCAACCTCGTCCAGAGCGAGGATCCGGATGTGCTGAAGGTGGAGATTCTGGTCCGCTCGGCCAGCCGCCCGATCCGTCCGGCTCAGACCGAGGAGAGGGTGCAGCCCGTTGCGGAGGTTGGTGCGGCTCCGCGGAACAAGTCCTTTATACCGTCGCAGCCCGCCACGCCTGCCGCGCAGCCCGCGACTTCGCAGGCGACCCTGCGTCAGGGCGGTTCCGGGCCGTTGTTCGGCTCGCCGCTCGACACACGTTTCACTTTCGATACCTTTGTTGAAGGCTCATCTAACCGCGTCGCGCTTGCGGCGGCAAAGACGATCGCCGAAGCCGGTGCCGGCGCCGTGCGCTTCAACCCGCTGTTCATCCATGCGGGTGTTGGTCTCGGCAAGACGCATCTTCTGCAGGCAATCGCCAATGCCGCCATCGACAGCCCGCGCAATCCGCGCGTGGTCTATCTGACAGCTGAATATTTCATGTGGCGTTTTGCGACCGCAATCCGCGACAACGATGCCCTGACGCTGAAGGACACGCTACGCAATATCGACCTGCTCGTCATCGACGACATGCAGTTCCTGCAGGGCAAGATGATCCAGCATGAATTCTGCCACCTGCTGAACATGCTGCTCGACAGCGCCAAGCAGGTCGTGGTCGCTGCTGACCGTGCGCCATGGGAGCTGGAATCGCTCGATCCGCGTGTCCGTTCCCGTCTTCAGGGCGGCATGGCGATCGAGATCGAAGGTCCCGATTACGACATGCGCTACGAAATGCTCAACCGCCGCCTCGGCTCGGCGCGTCAGGACGATCCGTCTTTCGAGATTTCGGACGAAATCCTGACCCACGTTGCCAAAAGCGTGACGGCGAGCGGACGTGAACTGGAAGGCGCCTTTAACCAGCTGATGTTCCGTCGCTCTTTTGAGCCGAACCTCTCGGTTGACCGTGTCGATGAACTGCTGTCACATCTCGTCGGGACGGGTGAGGCCAAGCGCGTGCGCATCGAGGATATTCAGCGCATCGTCGCCAAGCACTATAATGTGTCGCGGCAGGAACTGGTGTCCAACCGTCGCACCCGCGTCATCGTCAAGCCGCGCCAGATCGCCATGTATCTGGCCAAGATGCTGACGCCGCGTTCTTTCCCCGAGATCGGTCGCCGTTTCGGCGGTCGCGATCACACCACGGTTCTGCATGCCGTGCGCAAGATCGAGGAACTGATTTCCGGTGACACCAAGCTTGGCCATGAGGTTGAGCTGCTGAAGCGCCTGATCAACGAAAACAACGCATAAAAAGAAGCGGCCTTCGGGCCGCTTCAGTCCGTTGGCAAGCCGCTCTCGTATTCGATGTCGTCCTCGGGACTGTCCCGAGGATCCAATCACGTATGGTAAAATCAATAGGTTGCAGATGCTCGGGATTGGCCAGAGCATGATGAAGGCAAGTTTTCAGACTTCGTCATCACCCTCAAGCGGCTTTCGGGCCGCTTTTTTATTGGTGTTTCGAGGCGTGTCGATGCTGTGGATCAGCAGGCGAGGTCGGCCACCACGGCATCCAGAATAAGCATGCCTGAAGGGGTGCAGCGCAGGCGGGAATTGCCGAGCCTTTCCACGAAACCATGCTGCAGAAGGAATTCCTCCTTCTCCGGGTCGAGATCGCGGCCGGAAAGGTCGCTCCAGCGGGCGAGATCGATGCCCTCGCGCAGGCGAAGGCCCATCAGCAGCAATTCGTCGGCCTGTTCGTCGACGCCGAGCAGTTCCTGATCGACCATGCCGTGGCCTTCCCGCTCAACGGTTTCGAGCCAGTTTTCCGGGTGGCGTTCGGTGGCGGTGGCGAGCTTGGAAGCGCCTCTCGTCAGGCGTCCATGCGCGCCGGGGCCAATGCCGGCGTAGTCACCATAACGCCAATAGGTGAGGTTGTGGCGGCTTTCGGCGCCGGGCCGGGCATGGTTGGAAACCTCATAGGCCGGCATGCCGTAACGCTCGGTGATTTCCTGGGTTGCCTCATAAAGCACGGCCGAATGTTCGCCATCGGGCACGATGAGCTTGCCGGCCTTGTGCAGGCCGTAAAAGGGCGTGCCTTCCTCGATTGTCAACTGGTAGAGCGACAGATGGTCGACCGCGTAGGAGACAGCCTCCTTCAGCTCCGCGTCCCATTCGGCCACCGTCTGGTTCGGGCGGGCATAGATGAGATCGAAGGACATACGCGGAAAAATCTCCCGCGCCAGCCGAATGGCTTTCAAGGCATCGGCAACATCATGCAGGCGGCCGAGGAACTTCAGGTCCCGGTCGTTGAGCGCCTGCACGCCGAGTGAGACACGATTGACGCCCGCCGCGCGATAACCGCGAAAACGTTCCGCCTCGACGCTGGAGGGATTGGCCTCCATGGTGATCTCGATACCATCGGGCACATGCCAGAAGCGCGCGACGCCATTGAGAAGTGCGCCGACCGTCTGCGGGTCCATCAGTGATGGCGTGCCACCACCCATGAAGATGCTGGTCACAACGCGCGGGCCGCTCAGCGTCCGCATATGTTCCATTTCACGGAGAAAGGCAGCCGTAAACCGTTCCTGATCCACCGGGCGGTGGCGGACATGGCTGTTGAAATCGCAATAGGGACATTTGGCCGCGCAGAAAGGCCAATGCAGATAGATCCCGAAACCGGGATCGCCCGTATCCGGCAGAAGCGATGCGCCGGGGGCAGAAAGTTGATGCTCCCCGACCATCGGGTTCATGCCTCCAGGCAGGTTTCTACGAATTTCTTGAAGGCGCGGGCACGGTGCGACAGCGCAAAGGCATCGCCGTGTTTCCAGCCGTGTTTTTCATCCGAGCTCATCTCGCCGAATGTAGTGTCATAACCTTCGGGCTTAAAGATGGGATCATAACCGAAGCCGCTCGTTCCGCGCGGTGGCCAAACGACAGCGCCTTCCACCTCGCCACGGAAATATTCGACATGCCCGTCCGGCCAGGCAAGGCACAGCACACTGACAAAGCGGCCGGTGCGATCTTCCAGCTTCGATGCGCCACGCTCGGCAAGGGCATCCTCGACCTTCTGCATCGCCATGGCGAAGTCGCGGGTGCCGTCGGCCGTCTCCGCCCAATTGGCGGTATAGACGCCAGGCGCACCGTCAAGCGCGTCGATGACCAGACCGGAATCGTCGGACAAAGCCGGAAGACCGGATGCCTTTGCGGAGGCAAGCGCCTTGATGGCGGCATTTTCCTCGAAGGTGGTGCCCGTCTCGTCCGGCTCCGAGAAATTCAGCTCCGCCGCCGATTTGGCGGAGAAACCGAAAGGCCCGATCAGATCGGCGATTTCGGCGATCTTGCCCTTATTGTGGCTGGCGACGACGATCGTTCTGGTATCGAGCTTGCGCATCACGTTTTCCTGTCGGCTCAGGCGATGGCCTGTTTCTGAAGGGCGACCAGTTCGCTGCATCCGGCCTTGGCAAGACCGAGCAACGTCAGGAATTCTTCCTCGGAGAAGGGCGCGCCTTCCGCCGTTCCCTGAACCTCGACGATGCCGCCGGAACCGGTGATGACGAAATTTGCATCGGTCTCGGCGGAGGAATCCTCGAGATAGTCGAGATCGATCACCGGCTGGTTGGCGAAGATACCGCAGGAGATCGCCGCGATATGGTCCTTCAGAACCTTCTCGACCTTGATCATGTTGCGGGTTTCCATCCACTTCAGGCAATCGTGGAGCGCAATCCATGCGCCGGTGATGGAGGCCGTGCGGGTGCCGCCATCGGCCTGGATGACATCGCAGTCAATGCTGATCTGTCGTTCGCCGAGTGCCTGCAGATCAACAACGGCGCGCAGCGAGCGGCCGATGAGACGCTGGATTTCCTGGGTGCGGCCGCCCTGCTTGCCGGAAGCGGCTTCGCGCTTCATGCGCTCATGGGTGGAGCGCGGCAGCATGCCGTATTCGGCGGTGACCCAGCCCTTGCCGCTGTTGCGCAGCCATGGCGGCGTCTTTTCTTCCAGGCTTGCGGTGACGAGCACATGCGTGTCGCCGAATTTCACCAGACAGGAACCTTCGGCATGTTTCGAGAAATTGCGCTCGAAGGAAACCTTGCGCATCTGGTCGGTTTTTCTGCCTGAAGGCCGCATATGATCCACTCTCCATGTTGGTCCCTGCCTTCTAAGGCGCGCTCCGGGCTTTTGCAAAGCCAATTTCCATTTTGCCGCGGCGTTGCAACGCATTATATTGATGCGAGCTGGTTTGAACGACAAAGAACGGACGAAATGGGTTTTTCCGCACCGCTATCAAAAGATCAGGCATCATTGCTGGATGAACGGTCTCGGGAAATTTTCCGGCGCATCGTTGAAGGCTATCTCGATACGGGTGAGCCGCTCGGATCCCGCAGCCTGTCGCGGCTGTTGCCGATGTCGCTTTCGCCCGCCTCCGTCCGCAACGTCATGAGCGATCTTGAGGAACTCGGCCTCATCTATTCGCCGCATATCAGCGCCGGGCGCCTGCCCACCCAGACGGGGCTGCGCTTTTTCGTCGACGCCTTCATGCAGGTGGGTGATCTGCCCGCGGAAGAAAGGGCGAATATCGACCGTCAGATCGGGCCGGTCGCCGGCCACGAGCAGTCGTTGGAAGGGTTGTTGACCGAGGCAAGCCGCATGCTGTCAGGCATGTCGCGCGGCGCCGGCCTGGTGCTGACCGCCAAGAATGATGTCATCCTCAAACATGTGGAATTCATAAGGCTGGAGCCCACCAAGGCGCTCGCCGTGCTGGTCGGCGATCACAATCAGGTCGAAAACCGCATCATTGAATTGCCTGCCGGCATTTCGTCATCGCAATTGATCGAGGCGGCGAATTTCATCAATGCCCATCTGTCCGGCCAGACGCTGCAGGAATTGCGGACACAGTTCCAGAAGCAGCAGGCGGAACTGCAATCGGAACTCGGCACGCTGGCGCAGGATCTCATCGAGCGCGGTCTGGCCGTCTGGGCGGGTGACAATGAGGAGGGCAAGCTTGGCCGCCTCATCGTTCGCGGACGCTCCAACCTGCTGGAGGGTCTCGCCGGTGAAGAAGATATCGATCGGGTGCGCCTGCTGTTCGATGATCTGGAGCGCAAGGAAAACCTCATCGAAATCCTCAACCTCGCGGAAAGCGGCTCCGGGGTCAGGATTTTCATCGGCTCTGAAAACAAGCTGTTTTCGCTCTCCGGTTCTTCTCTGATCGTCGCGCCCTATCGCGATGAGGACAATCGCGTCGTGGGCGCGGTCGGCGTTATCGGCCCCACCAGGCTGAATTATGCCCGTATCGTGCCAATGGTGGATTATACTGCGCAGATCATGGCGCGCCTTTCCCGCAAGCAAAGATAGGACAAGCCCGCAAAGGTCAGAGAATGCGGCAAGCTTTTCGCCGCAAGCCTTGATTTTTGCCCGTCAAAGCTCGATATCGGGCGCAACCAACAATATTCAAATCTGGAGAACGTCATGACCGACGATACAAAAAAGCCCGGACCTGACGCGGACGTCGCGGAAGATTTTGTCGATCTTGCCCAGGCAGGTGAAGAACAGGCCGAAACGGCAGAACCCGATCCGGTCGAGCTGCTCAAGGCTGAGAACGCCGATCTGCGCGATAAATTCCTGCGACTTGCGGCCGAGATGGACAATCTTCGCCGTCGCACCGAACGCGATGTCAAGGATGCCAAGGCCTATTCCCTGGCAGGTTTTGCACGCGATATGCTCGCCGTTTCCGATAATCTTCGCCGTGCGCTCGAAGCCATTCCCGATGAGCTCAAGACCAATGGTGAAGCCGGTCTCAACGGCCTCATCGAAGGCGTCGAGATGACGGAACGTTCGATGCTGTCGACGCTGGAACGCCACGGCGTGAAGAAGATCGATGCCGAGGGCCAGAAGTTCGACCCGAATTTCCATCAGGCCATGTTCGAAATTCCGAATACGGCGGTTCCGAACAATACGGTGCTGCAGGTGGTCCAGGCTGGTTTCACCATCGGCGATCGCGTGCTGCGCCCCGCCATGGTCGGTGTCGCCAAGGGTGGCCCGAAGGTGGAGACAGCCGCCTCTGCCGAGCCGGGCACCTCGTCTCTCAATGAAAAAGACGCGTAAGGCATCTGTCTTTACGTCATAAAAAACGCGCCTTCAGGGCGCGTTTTTTATTGCCGTTAAACTGAGGGGGCGGGTTGCGATCAAGCCGCCGTCGCCTGTTCCTGATTGAGGAAGGCGTAGATTGCTGTGTCGGAATCGGTCGCACGCAGCTTGGCCACCAGTTCAGGGTCGCGCAGGGCGCGTGCAATTCTGGACAAAGCCTTCAGATGATCCGCGCCGGCGCCCTCGGGCGCAAGCAGCAGGAAGACCAGATCGACCGGCTGGTCGTCCAGCGCTTCGAAATCGACCGGCGTTTCAAGGCGTGCGAAAACGCCGGTGATCTGGTGAATACTGTTGAGCTTGCCATGCGGAATGGCAATGCCGTGGCCCACACCGGTGGAGCCGAGCTTCTCGCGCTGGAGGATGACGTCGAAAACTTCCCGTTCCGAGACTCCGGTAATTCTGGCTGCCTTTGCAGCCAGCTCCTGAAGCAATTGCTTTTTGGAATTCACCTTGAGGGCGGGAATAATCGCATCTTGTTGCAGCAAATCTGCCAACGCCATTCTCTTTTTCCTTCATGCCATCGAGACGATGCAGGAGGCAGATGCATTTTCGCGCTCTGCCTCCCACGTCTTGTCAGACTGTTCAGCTCTTGATCGTTTCCGCGTCGATCCAGCCAATATTGCCGTCATGACGCCGATAAACGATGTTGAGATATTCTTTGCCGGGGCTGCGGAAGAGCAGAACCGGTTCGTCGGTCATGTCGAGCGCCATCACGGCGCTGGCGACTGACATGGTCTTAATCTGTTTCGAACTCTCCGCCACAATGGTGGGTGCGTAATCTTCAGGAACCTCGTGGTCCTCATCGGGAACAGCATCCATCACCGTATAGGCGATTTCCTGCGACACGCCATTCAAACCACTGTGGTGGTCCTTCAGCTTGCGCTTGTAGCGACGCAGGCGCTTCTCGATCCGCTCGGCGGCGGCGTCGAAGCTGGCTTGCGGATCATTTGCCTGACCCGCCGCATGCAATACAACGCCCGTATCGAGATGCAGCTTGCAGTCGGCGGCAAAACGCGATCCGGACTTCTCCACGGTCACTTGGCCTGAATACCCCCCATCGAAGTATTTGGTAACTGCCAGACCTATATTGTCCTCGATCCGCTGACGGAAAGATTCACCGATCTCCATATGTTTACCAGATACACGCACACTCATGGAAATTTTCCTTTTTGTAGTGATTTGCGAGTACCAGCTTACGTCAAGCCGCGCGCGCATCCAAGCGTTTCGAAGACCTTAAAAAGCCTCCATTTGAATTTTACGCCCATGGACGGTGGAGATGAATCCGTTACAAATGACCTTGCTTACGTGTGCGGCGGGCTTCTAGCCCCTGGCGTGGCAAGAGTCAATGGTGCGGCAAAAAACCGCCCCAAACGTGAATGGGCTCGTTGCTCAGAAGGCGGAAAGCTTGGCCTGCGCCTTCTTTTCCCGGCGCCTCTGCACGGAGGAGGGGATGTTCATCGCCTCGCGATATTTGGCGACCGTGCGGCGGGCGATATCGATGCCGCTCTTTTTCAGATTGTCGACGATGTCGTCGTCGGAAAGGACTGCCTCGGCGGCCTCGTGCGCGATCATGGCCTTGATGCGGTGACGCACCGCTTCCGCCGAATGGCTGTCTCCGCCTTCCACGGCGCTGATCGAGACGCTGAAGAAATATTTGAGCTCAAACAGACCGCGTGGCGTCAGCATGTATTTTTTGGACGTCACCCGGCTGACGGTGGATTCGTGCATCTTGATGGCGTCGGCCACCGTCTTGAGGTTCAGCGGGCGTAGCTGGTCGACACCATTGACGAGGAAGGCATCCTGCTGGCGCACGATTTCCGTCGCCACCTTCATGATTGTCCGGGCGCGCTGGTCTAGGCTGCGGGTCAGCCAATGGGCCGTCTGCATGCATTCGGCCAGAAAATCCTGATCCTCGCCCGCGCGCGCCTTATGTTTCGATACCTCGGCGAAGTAACTCTGGTTGATGAGCACGCGCGGCAGGGTCTCGGGGTTGATTTCCACCAGCCAGCCGCCGGTGGAGGAGGGGCGAACGATAATGTCGGGAACGATGGTCTCCGAAACCATCGAGTCGTAACCTGCGCCGGGGCGGGGGTTGAGCGTGCGGATTTCCGCCAGCATATCGAGCAGGTCTTCCTCATCGACGCCGCAGATTTTTTTCAAGGAGGCGAAGTCGCGTTTCGCCAGAAGTTCCAGATTATCGACGAAAGCCCGCATGGCCGGGTCTAGCCGATCCTTCTGGGCCAGCTGGATCGCCAGACATTCGCTCAGGGAACGGGAAAATACACCCGGTGGGTCGAAGCCCTGAAGCGTCTTCAGGACGTGCTCGACTGCCGACGGCGCCGCTCCCAGCCGTTCGGCGACATCATCGACGGCATCAGCCGCAATATAGCCGGTTTCATCGAGCTGGCCGATCAGCGCATCGGCGATCATCCGGTCCTCGGCGGCTGATATGGCGAGCGGCAATTGCTGATTGAGATGGTCGCCGAGGCTCTGTCTGGCCGCGACGAAATCATCGAGGTCATAACTTTCCCCGGACTCCTGACCGGGCATGGATTTCCATTGGCCGGCCAGTTCAGGCGCATCGGCTTTTCGGGGCTCAGCATCGTCGGGAAAGACGTTTTCGAAGCTGGTATCCAGTTGCTCGCCGAGATTTGCGGCGCGATCGCCATACCAATCGTCACTGTCTGATGTCACCGTGGCGGATCTCTCCGAGCCTTCGCTGTCCGCGTCGCCGAAACTCTCCGCCTCTACCGGGGCATCGCTGCTCAAATCGCCATCGTTTGCCGCAATTTCCAGCAATGGATTGCGCTCCACCTCCTGCGCGATGAACTGCGTCAGCTCGAAATGCGTCATCTGAAGCAGCTGGATGGACTGCATCAGTTGCGGTGTCATTACAAGAGACTGGTTTTGACGCAGCAAAAGGCTGGCAGATAATGCCATGGCGGACGCGAAACTCCCCTTACAGCTTCTCCATGGCCACAGTTTTCATAAATTTTGCGGAGGCGATGGAACTTGGCCCAAAAATTGCTTTTTTATCTTGTTTGGTCAAGCGTCAGGGCGGGGCGCGATGAAGAATCTTTCGCGCCCAGGCGTTCAAAGGCTAAAATTGTTGCCGAGATAGAGACGGCGTACATCCGGATTGTTGACGATATCGTCTGGACGCCCATGCGTCAGAACCTCGCCGGCATGGATGATGTAGGCGCGGTCGATGAGACCGAGCGTTTCACGGACGTTGTGGTCGGTCACGAGAACGCCGATGCCGCGCGCTGTCAGGTGTCTCACCAGATTCTGGATATCGCTGACAGAAATCGGATCAACGCCCGCGAAAGGTTCGTCGAGCAGCATGAAAGTCGGATCGGTCGCAAGAGCGCGCGCGATTTCCAGACGCCGCCGCTCGCCGCCCGAAAGCGCCACGGCAGGGGATTTGCGCAACTGCGCGATGTGAAATTCTTCCAGCAGCTCATCAAGCTTGTGGTTGCGCTTGGCTGCGTCCGGCTCATGCACTTCCAGCACGGCGCGGATGTTTTCCTCAACCGTGAGGCCGCGGAAAATCGATGCTTCCTGCGGCAGATAACCGACGCCGAGACGGGCGCGACGATACATCGGCATGGTGGTGACATCATTGCCGTTGATGGCGATCTTGCCGGTATCGACGGGTACCAGGCCCGTGATCATGTAAAAACAGGTGGTCTTTCCGGCGCCGTTCGGGCCGAGCAGTCCCACGGCCTCGCCACGGCGCACGACCAGCGAAACCCCGTTGACGACACGACGCGTATTATAGGTCTTCGTCAGGCCATGCGCGATCAGCGTGCCCTGATAGGGGGTCTTGTCCGCCGGTGGGACCGCGTCCGCGGATCGGCTGCGTCCGCCGCCGAATATCTTTGAGATCGAGGGTATCTTCACGAGGAAAGACTACTGTTTTTTCTGGGATTTCGGATCAAGCATGATCCGAACAGGGCCGCCGCAGCTTTCGAGCTTGGCCTGTCCCGTATTCATGAGGACGGTCAGCTTGCAGCCGGTGAAGACATTCGTGCCCTCGGACAGCACGACCTGCTTGCCCGTGAGGATGAAGGTCTGCGCCGCCATGTCGAATTCGCCGTGATCGGCCGTCGCCTTCTGGGTCTCGGACGTCAGATAGACATTATTGTCGACGAAGATTTTTTCGATATTGGCGTCGCCGCTGGTGAGCGATGAACCCTCGCCCTTGTAGTTCACCGTCATCTTGCCGGCCTGAAGGGTGGTCGTTCCCTGCACCACCTTCACATTGCCGGTGAAATAGGCCTTGCGCTCCTGATCGCGAATCTCGAGCTGATCGCTTTCAATTGCGATCGGCTGGTCGCCGGAGAGCTTGACGCCCTGCATGTTGCTGGTGGTGTTCTGGGCGAAAGCCACAGTTGCAAGACACGAAAAAACAAGACCTGCAGCTGCGAGGCCGGCGGATTTGCCAAGGGAAACGGGACGGGAAATTTGCATCATCTGGACCGGGCTCTCACTTGCCTTCATTCTTGATATTGGATGCAGCGATACGTGCCCGTACCTGCCCCGAAAATGTAATTGTCTTGCCATTATCGGCGATGTCAATCGATTGCGCAACAATCGAGCCGTCGTTTGTTTTGATCGAAACCGGCTCCTGGCTGCTCATTTTCCCGGCCTTCAGATCGACATCCGCAGACTGGAACTTCGCTTGTATGCCATTGCTGAGATTGATGTCAAAAGGGGCGGTCATCTTCAGCTTGTTGGTGGCCCGGTCAAAAATGCCTTCATGGGCGATCACCTGGGCGATACCGTCATTCACCGGCACTGCGGCCAGAACCTTCTCAAGCGTCATCAGGTTGGGGTTGGCGATGTCCTGCAACGCACGGTCGGCGTTCATGGAATAATCGATCCCCTTCTCGTTGCGGCCCGCAACGGCAGGTTTTTCCATCACGATCTTGCCGTCTTCAATTCGCGCGCTCTCAAGCGAGACCTCATCGGGCGCCCAGGTTCGGATAACCGAGACGGCGATGAAGGCGAGCGAAACGATGGCTGCGCCGAGCGGCAGAATGATTTTCAGCCGTTTCACGCGCGCAGAATGCCTCAGCGCGGTGTCATAGGCACCGTTCTGGTCATTGGGCAGCGAGAATGCTGGCGCGGGTTCGCGGAGTCTTTCGAGCATAAGAGTGGGTCCGGAATGCTTCCCCGGCGCCATTCTGGCGCACAATCGAAGCTTGTGTCTCTATCTAAATGTCTTTGGCATGAGTGCTTTGTCCTGCCAATATGGTTTTTGTCTGGAGAGGTGCAAGGGAAATGCGAATTTTATCGTAATTCTGGTTTCCTTATTGTTTCCTTGCGGCTTCGCGTTAGAAGAACCATATGGCCTAAAGCGTAAAAGCGGATGACAGAGGTTTCTATGGACAATATGGCGATAGCGGATCGCAGGCGGTTGCGCCGCAAGCTGACTTTCTGGCGGATTGCGGCCGTTCTTCTGCTCGTCGCCGGCGCTTTCGGTCTCTACCGGTTTTTATGGGATGGACCGCAGCAAAGTGCGAAGCCCCATATTGCCCGCGTGGAGGTCTCCGGCCTGATCACCGATAATACCGAACTTCTCGAGCGGCTCGACAAGATCGCCAAGAGCGACAATGTCAAAGGGTTGATCGTGTCGATTTCCTCGCCAGGCGGCACCACCTATGGCGGTGAGCGCATCTTCAAGGCCATTCGAGGCGTGGCGGAAAAGAAGCCGGTTGTCTCGGATGTGCGCACGCTCGCCGCTTCCGCAGGTTACATGATCGCGTCCGCGGGTGATGTCATCGTTGCTGGCGAAACCTCGATCACCGGTTCGATCGGCGTCATCTTCCAGTATCCGCAGCTTGGCCAGCTGATGGAAAAGCTCGGCGTTTCGTTGCAGGAAATCAAGTCGTCGCCGATGAAGGCGGAGCCTTCGCCGTTCCACGAGGCGCCGGAAGAGGCAAAGTCGATGATCCGCGCCATGGTGATGGACAGCTATGGCTGGTTTGTCGACCTTGTGGCCGATCGCCGCAAGCTGCCGCGCGAAGACGTGCTGAAACTGGCAGATGGATCGATTTTCACTGGCAGGCAGGCGCTCGCCAACAAGCTGGTTGATACGCTGGGCGGCGAAAAGGAAGTTCGCAGCTATTTCGAAACACGCGGTGTTGCCAAGGATTTGCCGATCGTCGAATGGCGCGCGCCGTCGTCCCGTTCGCCTTTTTCGCTTTTCAGTGTTGCGCAAATAGCGAAGTTTCTGGGATATGACGATTTAATTCCCTTCGCAGGCCCCGGCCAGCTCGGTGCGGACAAGTTGTTTCTTGACGGTCTTGTTTCCGTTTGGCAGGTTGAGCCGCGTTAAAAATCCAATTCTTTCAGGGGGCAACCGTGATCAAGTCTGAACTGGTGCAGATCGTTGCTGCGCGTAACCCGCACCTTTATCACCGTGACGTGGAAAACATCGTCAATGCGGTGCTGGATGAAATCACCGACGCCCTGGCGGCAGGAAATCGTGTCGAGCTTCGTGGTTTCGGCGCATTTTCGGTCAAAAACCGTCCTTCGCGTTCCGGCCGGAACCCGCGCACGGGTGAGTCGGTTTTCGTCGAGGAAAAATGGGTGCCTTTCTTCAAGACGGGCAAGGAACTGCGTGAGCGCCTGAACCCCGGTATGGGCGACGAAGAGGACGATTGATCGTCCCTGCCGCCTGGCGACTGAAAAGGAGCCGGTGGAACGCCCGCTGCGATGGAGTATTGTCGGATGTCGAAAAAAATCATCAATCTCATCATCCTGCTTCCGCTGGCGGTCATCCTCGTCATTCTGTGCGTGGCCAACCGCCAGTCCGTGACGCTGGCGCTTAATCCGTTCCGGCCGGAAGACGGCGTTCTTTCCTTCACCGCGCCGTTTTTCGTCTTCCTGTTCCTGGCGGTGATTTTCGGCGTGCTGCTGGGATCGGCGGCCACCTGGTTTGCGCAGGGCAAACATCGCAAGCGTGCCCGTATCGAAGCCAAGGAGGCTGTGCGCTGGCATGATGAGGCGAACCGCCAGAAGGCGGCCGCCGCCGGACAGCTTCCACATGCGGGACAACTCCCGGCAAAGTGATGGCGCCGACATTCGTTCCGGCTCTAGGCGAGCGGCGCGTGGAATGCTATTTGCTGGCGCAATAAGACGCGGGCAAAAGCGGAAAGATTTCCATTGAAGAAAAAAGACAGCCGGCCGGGCAATCGTGTGCGAGCCGGGAACGAGAAAAAACAGGTTCATGCCGCAAAGCCGGCGCGTCGCGCGGATGCCGCGCCGAAAAAGCGCGAGCCGGATGCCGTGCGCAGCGTGCAGAAGGCCGCGCCGAAGGAAAAACCCGTCGTAGCGACCGCCGTCGAACAGGTCCCTGCGCGCGCACTTATGCAGCGCACCGGGGCGCTTCCCGCGGAACAGGTTCCGGTCATTCTGGAATCGAGCGGCGCGGGTGATTTTCATCTGATCGATAGCGGCAACGGCCTGAAGCTTGAACAATATGGCGATTACCGCATCGTCCGTCCCGAAGCGCAGGCTCTCTGGAAGCCTTCGATCCCCGACCGCGTATGGCAGAATGCCGATGCCGTCTTTACCGGCGATACCGATGAGGACGGCATGGGCCGCTGGCGCTTTCCGAAGGAAGCGCTCGGGGAGACATGGCCGCTGTCCTTGCTCGGGGTCGAATTTCTCGGCCGCTTCACGGCCTTCCGGCATGTTGGCGTCTTTCCCGAACAGATCGTGCATTGGGAATGGCTGAAACATGCCATCGAAACGGCCGACCGTCCGCTGAAAGTGCTGAACCTCTTCGGTTATACCGGTGTCGCCTCGCTGGTCGCGGCGGCTGCGGGTGCTGAAGTCACCCATGTCGACGCCTCCAAGAAAGCGATTGGCTGGGCGAAGGAGAACCAGGCGCTTGCCGGGCTCGAACAGGCACCGATCCGCTGGATTTGCGAAGACGCCATGAAGTTCATCCAGCGTGAGGAGCGCCGCGGCAACAGCTACGATATCATCCTCACCGACCCGCCGAAATTCGGCCGCGGCACCCATGGTGAAGTCTGGCAATTGTTCGACCATCTGCCGCTGATGCTGGATATCTGCCGCGAAATCCTCTCGCCCAAGGCGCTCGGCCTTGTGCTGACGGCCTATTCGATCCGGGCGAGCTTCTATTCGATGCATGAACTGATGCGCGAAACCATGCGCGGCGCCGGTGGCGTCGTCGCGTCAGGCGAGCTTGTCATTCGTGAAGCCGGGCTCGACGGCAAGACGCCGGGCCGCGTGCTTTCCACATCGCTGTTCAGCCGCTGGGAGCCGAAATGATGAAGGATATGCGTGAAAACACCGCGCGCCGGGTTGGACAGGTCAAGGAAGTGACCAGCCTTGCCAATCCCATCATCAAGGATATCAAGGCGCTCACCCAGAAAAAGGGCAGGGAAGAGACCGGCACCTTCATGGCTGAAGGCCTGAAGCTGGTCATCGACGCGCTCGAACTCGGCTGGACGATCAAGACGCTGGTTTATGCCAAGGCCGCCAAGGGCAAGCCGCTGGTGGAGCAGGCGGCGGTGAAGACGGTCGCCACGGGCGGGCTGGTGCTCGAAGTCAGCGAAAAGGTCATCGCCTCTATCACCCGCCGCGATAATCCGCAGATGGTTGTCGGCATTTTCGAACAGAAATGGAAGCCGCTGAAGGATATCCGCCCGGAAAAGGGCGAAACCTATATCGCGCTCGACCGGGTGCGTGATCCCGGCAATCTCGGCACCATTATCCGCACGGCGGATGCGGCGGGCGCTTCAGGCGTCATTCTCGTGGGTGATTGCACGGATCCGTTTTCGCTGGAAACGGTGCGCGCCACCATGGGTTCGGTCTTCGCCACGCCCGTTGCCCGCGCTTCGGTCGAAGAATTCCTGTCCTGGAAAAAATCGGCGCAGGTCAGCGTCGTCGCCACCCATCTGGCGGGTTCGGTTGATTATCGAAAGATCGATTATGCCGGCAAGCCGGTCGTGATCTTAATGGGTAACGAACAATCCGGCCTGCCGCCGGAACTCGCCGGGAAGGCCGACCAGCTGGCGCGCATTCCCCAACAGGGCCGCGCCGACAGCCTCAATCTCGCCATCGCAACCGCCGTCATGCTGTTTGAAGCACGGCGGCATCTCCTCGAACTCGCACCGGTGACGTAATGGCCAAAGCGGCATTGTTCTCGAAATTCGGTCCGGCCTTTGCGCTGATCGTTGCCGCACTGGTGCTGGACCAGATCGTCAAGCAGCTGGTCGAAGCCTATCTGCCGCTGCAGGAGATGGTTCCGGTTGCTCCATTCCTGGCGCTTTACCGCACCTACAATCTCGGCGTGGCCTTTTCGATGCTGGAGGATATGCACGGCTGGTTCATCGTCAGCATGCGGCTCGTCATCGTGGTCTTCGTTCTGTGGCTGTGGCGCAAGACGGCGGCGGACCGCACCTTTGCCCATCTTGGTTTCGCCTTCATCATCGCAGGTGCTGCCGGCAATCTTCTCGACCGCTTTTTCTACGGTCACGTCATCGACTATATCCTGTTTTACACGCAGACATGGTCCTTCGCGGTTTTCAATCTGGCCGACAGTTTCATAACCATCGGCGCAGCCTGCGTCATTCTCGACGAGTTTTTGCACGCCCGGGCGGCTAAAAAGTAAAATTTTAAGGTTTCAGCCAAACATATCAAAACCGCTGCCGTGGTAGCGGTTGCCTATGAGCGAACTGGCAAGACTTCGACAGAAAGTTTCAGATGGCCTGGCCGCCACGGCGGCGCAGCCGGCGGATCGTGTCGATACGACAACGCACCATGGGGATGAAGAACATGCGACCGATGCCAGATCGATTGCGCTTTATGTCGCCGTTTCACTATCAGTTGGGGCTTTTTCCGCAGCCCTGATCGCGCTTGCGGTGCCCTATGCGGTTACCGTCGCGCTGGCAACCTTCTTTGGCGCAGTGCTTGTCGGTGTCCTCCTCTACGCGCTCTTCGGCGAATCCTCCCGGCATCCCGGCGCACTGGTTGCAGATTCCGATCTCCGGATGCGGCAAACGCAAAACCGCTCGCTGATTGCCGAAATGCAGGAATTCATGGGCGATATCGTCGTGATCCGCGACATGAACCGGCGCATCGTTGAGGCGAACCGGGTCTTTCGTGAAATGACCGGCTGTGCGGCCCCCGAAGGGCTGAGCTGCGAGGAAATCGGCATCGCTTTCCGCCCGGGTGACAAGGTCCACGCCTATGATGTCGAGATCGCGACCCCGTTCGGTCAGCGCATCTTTTCCTGGCATGATGTCGTGACCCGCGATCTGGCAAGCAGCCGGCTTCTCATCAGCAGTATCGCCAGAGATGTGACCGAAGAGCGGCTTGCGCTCGGTGAGCGGGAAGATGCCCGGTTGCGGGCCGAAAAGGCCGATGCCGAAAAAGCAAGGCTGCTTGCCACCGTAAGCCACGAAATCCGCCTGCCGCTTTCCGGCATGCTCGGCATGAACCATCTTCTGTCGCAGACGAAGCTCAATGAGGAGCAGCGCAATTATCTCGATGGCATGAAGCAGTCCGGCCAGTCGCTGGTGCAGCTTGTCGAGGATCTGCTGGATTATTCGACGATGGAAGCGGGTCGCTTCAGGCTCAATCCGCGCGCGGAAAACCTGCGGCGGATGATCGAGAGCATCGTTGAGATGCTGGCCCATCGGGCCCATGAAAAAGGCATAGAAATCACCTCCTTCGTTACGCCTGACGTGCCTGATCATCTCGATTTCGATCCGGCAAGGCTGCGTCAGGTCCTCTTCAATCTCCTCGGCAATGCCGTCAAATTCACGCGGGAAGGCGGCGTCGTCATCCGGGCGCGCATGGTCGACAGCGAATTGCACATCACTGTCAAAGATACCGGTCCGGGCATGAGCCAGGCCGAGCAGGCCCGTATTTTCGGTGAATTCGAACAGGCAGGCCCGCTGTCGCAGCGAAGCGCAGGCACAGGTCTCGGCCTTGCGATTTCCGCCCGTATCGTGCGGGAATTCGGCGGCAGCCTCACGGTTTCCAGCCGAAAGGGCAAGGGCAGCACTTTCAAACTGACGTTCCGGCCGGGCGGCGCACCCGCCGAAATGGCGGATCCCGGACGGCGTCATTGCCTGCGGCATACAAATGTCCTGCTCATCGCGCCAAAGGGCGTGGCGGCGGCGGTGACGATGGAGGCTATCGAAGCCTTCGGCGGTCAATGTACTCTCATCCACCAGTCTGAAGATCTTGAAAAGCTGCGGAAGGAGTCTGCCACCCGGGCGGATGATCTCACCGATATCATTGTCGACCGACGCATTTCGGCGCTGTTCAGGGACGCGCTCAAGGATTGGCCGCAACAGAATGTTCGCCGCACGCTGCTGGTCAGCCCGGAAGAACGGCCGTCGACCATGCATGTTTCCTTCGATGCCTGGTTGATCCGGCCGCTGCGCGAAAAATCGCTGATCGACGTCCTGTGCGGCCGTCTGCGCGGCATAGAGCGACGGGACGCGATCAACGACAACCATCCGGATGTGGGATTTTCGTCGCGGGTGGCGGAGGGTGCGAGCGGTATCGAGATACTCGTGGCCGAAGACGATGCCGTCAATCAGCGCATCGTCCGCGCCGTTCTGGAGAAAACCGGTTTTATCGTCCGTGTTGTCGAGAACTTTGAGGCGTTGCGGCAATCGTTGGAGCCAGGCGCATCCCGTTTGCCTGACCTCATCGTCTCCGATCTCAACATGCCGGGCGGCGAGGGGCTGGACGTGCTTCCCAACCTTCTCCATACGCTGAAGGGGGAAAGGAATATTCCCGTCATCGTGCTCAGCGGAGATACGAGTGACGCAACCGCCGAAATCCTGCTGAAGGCCGGTGCCGGCGCAGTTTTGACCAAGCCTGCCGACCCGCGACGGCTGGTAGAGGAAATCCGTCGGCTGCTCGAGGCGAAACGCCTGTTGCCATCATAACTTGACAGACTCGCGCTGGTGACATTTTGTCACTATTCTGTCGTCAATTAGTGATTTATGACAGGAAAATTCTTTGGTGGCGGAGCGATTCCCCATGGTTGCCGAAATCCTCAATCACGACATTTGTGAAAGCAATGTTGTCATTAGTCCTCGTCCCGAGACAGCTCAGGACAATGAGGGTCTTTTCGGTCGTATAGGCACGCTGGAAACACGGCTCGCCAGAAATGAACGCGAAATCGATGCCGCGCAATCCGTGCGTTACCGGGTTTTCGTCGAGGAAATGAAGGCGCGCCTTCCCGCAGATGCGATGCGCCGCAAGCGCGACATCGATGCCTGGGACAGCGTCTGCGATCATCTGCTGGTGCTCGACAAGGCGATCGAAGGCGACAGCGAAGACCAGATCGTCGGCACCTATCGTTTGCTGCGACAGGAAACGGCGCTCGCCAATAACGGCTTCTATTCCGCAAGCGAGTTCGACATTGCCGGGCTCGTTGCGCGCCATCCGGGCAAGCGCTTCATGGAGCTTGGCCGCTCCTGTGTGCTGCCGGAATATCGCACCAAGCGTACCGTCGAGCTTCTTTGGCAGGGCAACTGGGCCTATGCCGTGAAACACCGCATGGATGCCATGATCGGTTGCGCCTCCTTCCCCGGCGTGCAGCCGGAGGCCCATGCGCTTGCCTTGTCCTTCCTGCATCATAATTGCGTGGCCAAGGGCGAGTGGGCAGCTTCCGCCCTTCCCGAGCTTTATCATGAGATGGACCTCGTGCCGGCCGAGGCGCTCAACGCCCGCAAAGCGCTGAACGCCATGCCGCCGCTGATCAAGGGCTATATGCGTCTTGGCGCCATGTTCGGCTCCGGCGCGGTTGTTGACCATGCCTTCAACACGACGGACGTTCTCGTGGTCCTGCCCGTATCGTCCATCGCCGGCCGCTACATCAGCTATTATGGCGGTGAGACCGAGCGCATCAACGGCTGACCGGTTTTTGATCGGAACCTTTCGGGATGTTCCTGTGGGCAGCTGTTCGGTGCGTGTTGTGCAGGGGCGGGCATTGCCGCTAGTGTCGGCGCTCCTTTTCCGCAACACGATATGACATCGGCAGGCCATTGACGGACGTTCTGACAACCGCTTCCCTGATCTCGGAAGAGAGCCGCGCGACGGCCACTCCGATGATGGAGCAATATATCGAGATCAAGGCGAACAATCCCGGTTCGCTGCTGTTCTACCGCATGGGCGATTTTTACGAATTGTTCTTTGACGATGCGGTCGAAGCCTCCCGTTCGCTCGGCATCACGCTGACGAAACGCGGCCAGCACATGGGGCACGATATTCCCATGTGCGGCGTTCCCGTCCATGCGGCGGATGACTACCTGCAGAAGCTCATCCTGCGCGGCTATCGCGTCGCCGTCTGCGAACAGGTGGAAGACCCGGCCGAGGCGAAGAAGCGCGGATCGAAATCCGTGGTCAAACGTGATGTCGTGCGGCTTGTCACCCCCGGCACGCTGACCGAAGAAAAACTGCTGTCGCCGACGGAATCCAACTATCTGATGGCGCTCGCCCGTATTCGCGGCAGCGCCGAGGCGCAGTTTGCACTCGCCTGGATCGATATTTCCACCGGCGTCTTCCGTCTGGCGGAAACCACGCTGACCCGGCTTCTCGCCGATATCTGGCGCATTGATCCGCGGGAGTTGATTGTCGCCGACAGCCTGTTCCATGACGAGGAATTGCGACCGGTGTTTGATGTGCTCGGTCGTGTGGCCGTGCCGCAGCCGGCGATTCTTTTCGACAGCGCTACTGCGGAAGGGCGCATCGCCCGTTATTTCAACGTCTCGACGCTCGATGGTTTCGGCACGTTTTCGCGGGTGGAAATGGCCGCTGCCGCTGCGGCCGTCGCTTATGTCGAAAAAACCCAGATCGCCGAACGTCCGCCGCTTGGCGCGCCGGAGCGTGAAAGTGCGGCCTCCACCCTTTTCATCGACCCCGCCACCCGCGCCAATCTGGAACTGGTGAAGACGCTGTCAGGAGAAAGGGACGGATCGCTGCTGCATGCGCTTAACCGTACTGTCACGGGCGGCGGCGCACGGCTTCTGGCCGAGCGGCTGATGTCGCCTTTGACTGATCCGGAGAAGATCAATGCCCGCCTCGATGCGGTGGCCTATCTCATTGATGACGTGTCGCTCAGCGATGGCCTGCGCGATGCGCTGAAACAGGTTGCGGATATGCCGCGTGCGCTTTCGCGCCTTGCGCTGGAGCGCGGCGGCCCGCGCGATCTCGGCGCCATCAGGCAGGGGCTGGCTTCGGCCGAAAGGATAGCCGCGATTCTCGATCAGGGATTGTTGCCGGATGAGCTGGCGACGGCGCTCGCGGATTTGAAAGCGCTGCCGAGTGGGCTGGAAGCCATGCTTGGCTCGATGCTGGCCGACGACCTGCCGCTTTTGAAGCGGGACGGCGGTTTCCTGCGCGATGGTGCCAATCCCGAACTGGATGAGGTGCGGGCGCTGCGCGACCAGTCGCGCCGTGTGATTGCCGGGCTGCAGCTGAAATATGCCGATGAGACCGGCATCAAGTCGCTCAAGATCAAGCACAACAATGTGCTTGGCTACTTCATCGAGGTCACGGCCGGCAACGCAGATGTGATGATGGCGACGGATGAGGCCAAGGCGCGTTTTATCCACCGCCAGACCATGGCGGGTGCCATGCGCTTCACCACCACCGAGCTTGCCGATCTCGAAAGCCGCATCGCCAATGCCGCGGCGCAGGCTCTGACCATGGAGCTGGAAGCCTTCGGGCGTATGGTCGAGGCTGTGGTGCAGCAGGCGGAAGCGATCAAGGCCGGTGCTTTCGCGCTCGCGACTATCGACGTCGCCTCAAGCCTTGCTTATCTCGCAACCGAACAGGCCTATTGCCGTCCGATCGTTGATGCCTCCATGACCTTCGCGATCAAGGGCGGGCGTCATCCGGTGGTGGAGCAGGCATTACGGCGGCAGTCGGCTGGACCGTTCATCGCCAACAATTGCGATCTGTCGGCCGTGAACGGCGGCAAGAATGGTGCGATCTGGCTGCTCACCGGCCCGAACATGGGCGGTAAATCGACCTTCCTGCGCCAGAATGCGCTGATCGCCATCCTCGCGCAGATCGGCTCCTTCGTTCCGGCGGAGGCCGCCCATATCGGTGTTGTCGACCGGCTGTTTTCCCGCGTTGGCGCGTCAGATGATCTGGCACGCGGCCGCTCGACCTTCATGGTGGAAATGGTGGAAACGGCTGCCATTCTCAATCAGGCAACGGATCGCTCGCTGGTCATTCTGGACGAGATCGGCCGTGGCACGGCGACCTTCGACGGACTTTCGATCGCCTGGGCGGCGGTGGAACATCTGCACGAGGTCAATCGTTGCCGTGGCCTCTTCGCCACCCATTTCCACGAGCTGACGGTGCTGTCGGAAAAGCTCGGCCGCCTTTCCAATGCCACGATGCGGGTGAAGGAGTGGGAAGGTGACGTCATCTTCCTGCACGAAGTCGGGCCGGGTGCTGCGGATCGCTCCTACGGTATTCAGGTGGCGCGGCTTGCGGGCCTGCCTGCATCGGTGGTGGAGCGCGCCCGTGAGGTGCTGACGAAGCTCGAAGATGCCGACCGCAAGAACCCGGCCAGCCAGCTGATCGATGATCTGCCGCTGTTCCAGATCGCGGTTCGCCGCGAGGAGGGTCGCAAGGTCGGGCCATCGAAGGTGGAGGAGGCTCTGAAGGGCTTCAACCCCGACGAAATGACGCCGCGAGAGGCATTGGACGCGCTCTATGCGTTGAAGAAAGAACTTGGCAAGGCGTAAGGGATAGATTGCCTGTCCATCGCCTTTAAAACTCGCTATAGGACACTCCCATCGCAAGCGGTGGGATTATCCCACAGGACATGGATACCGGCATAGATGGCCATCAAGGACCTGGATTTTTCCGACATTCTCGATGTATCGGCGCTGAAGCGCGAATGCGACATCATCTTTAAGGAAGACGGCAAACGCACCGCCGATATCAGGTCCGACTTGCTGCCGATTTTCCGCAAGGCCAGCATGGAAGGCCGGGGAAAGGCTAGAGAACTGCTAAAAGCCGATGGCAGCGGCATTGATTGCGCCCGGCGCATCTCCTGGCTTCAGGACCGGCTGATCGAAATCCTCTATGATCTCGCCTGCCAATATGTCTATCCCAAGGATGCGCCACAGATCGCGGTCGCGGCAGTCGGCGGTTATGGCCGCGGCACGCTGGCGCCGGGATCGGATATCGATCTCCTGTTCCTGCTGCCGGCCAAGAACACGCCTGACATGCACAAGGCGGTGGAGTTCGTGCTCTATCTCCTCTGGGATCTCGGCTTCAAGGTTGGCCACGCCACCCGCACGGTGGATGAATGCATCCGCCTCTCCAAATCCGACATGACCATCCGCACCGCCATTCTGGAAGTGCGGGCGATTTGCGGCAAGAAATCCCTGACCGATGATCTCGAAAAGCGTTTCGAGTCGGAAGTCGTCACCGGCACCGGCCCGGAATTCATCGCCGCCAAGCTCGCCGAGCGTGACCAGCGCCACCGCAAGGCGGGCGATACGCGTTATCTGGTGGAACCGAACGTCAAGGAAGGCAAGGGTGGGTTGCGCGACCTGCACACGCTGTTCTGGATCGCCAAATATTATTACCACGTCCGCGATACGGCCGATCTGGTCAAGCTTGGCGTCCTGTCACGGCCGGAACTCCGGCTGTTCGAAAAGGCCGATGATTTTCTCTGGGCCGTCCGTTGCCAGATGCACTTCATCACCGGCAAGGCGGAAGAGCGCCTTTCTTTCGACATTCAGCGCGAAATCGCCGATGCGCTGGGTTACCAGCCGCGCCCGGGCCTTTCCGCCGTCGAGCGTTTCATGAAGCACTATTTCCTCGTGGCGAAAGATGTGGGCGACCTGACCCGCATTGTCTGCGCAGCACTTGAGGATCGCCAGGCGAAAGACGTGCCGGGCCTTTCCGGCGTTCTCAGCCGCTTCGCCCATCGTGTGCGCAAGATTCCCGGCTCGGTGGAATTTGTCGAGGACCGGGGGCGCATTGCGCTCGCCAAGCCTGATGTCTTCAAGAACGACCCGGTCAATCTGATCCGGCTCTTCCACATCGCCGATATCAATAATCTCGAACTGCACCCGGATGCGTTGCGCGTCGTCACCCGCTCGCTGTCGCTCATCAATGATGAGCTTCGCGAAAGCGAGGAGGCGAACCGGCTTTTCCTGTCGATCCTTACCTCGCGACGCGATCCGGCGCTGACGCTGCGGCGCATGAACGAGGCCGGCGTGCTCGGCAAGTTCATCCCCGAATTCGGCAAGATCGTCGCGATGATGCAGTTCAACATGTATCATCACTATACGGTGGACGAGCATCTGATCCGCTCCGTCGGCGTGTTGTCGGAAGTGGACAAGGGAACGGCTGTCGACGCCCACCCGCTCGCCAACCAGCTGATGCCGAGCGTGGAGGAACGCGAGGCGCTTTATGTGGCCGTGCTGCTGCACGATGTCGCCAAGGGCCGGCAGGAGGATCACTCGATTGCTGGCGCGCGCGTGGCCCGCAAGCTTTGCCAGCGCTTCCGGCTGACCGGCAAGCAGACCGAAATGGTCGTCTGGCTGATCGAGCAGCATCTTCTGATGTCCATGGTCGCCCAGACGCGCGACCTGCATGACCGCAAGACCATCACCGATTTCGCCGACAAGGTGCAATCCATGGAGCGGCTGAAGATGCTGCTCATCCTGACGGTCTGCGATATTCGCGCTGTTGGTCCAGGGGTCTGGAACGGCTGGAAGGGGCAGCTGCTGCGCTCGCTCTATTATGAGACCGAGCTGCTTCTGTCAGGCGGCTTCTCGGAAGTCTCCCGCAAGGAACGGGCGCAGATTGCCCGGCAGGCGCTTTACGATGCTCTCGATGACTGGGGCCAGAAGGCGCGGCGCAAATACACCAAGCTGCATTACGAGCCCTATCTGCTGACGGTGGCGCTGGAAGACCAGGTGCGACACACCCGCTTCATCCGCGAGGCCGACAAGCAGGAAAAGGCGCTGTCGACCATGGTGCGCACCCATTCCTTCCATGCCATCACGGAAATCACCGTACTGGCGCCGGACCATCCGCGCCTGCTTTCGATCATCACCGGTGCCTGTGCGGCGGCTGGCGCCAATATCGCGGATGCGCAGATTTTCACCACCTCCGACGGGCGGGCGCTGGATACGATCCTGATCAATCGCGAATTTCCGATCGACGAGGATGAGACCCGGCGCGGCAACAATGTCGGCAAGCTCATCGAGGAGGTTCTCTCCGGCAAGCAGCGTCTTCCGGAAATGATCGCCACGCGGACCAAGAGCCGCAGGAAGAAAAGCGCTTTCACCATTCCGCCCTCGGTCATCATTTCCAACGGGCTGTCGAACAAGTTCACCGTCATCGAGGTCGAGTGCCTCGACCGGCCGGGACTTCTGGCTGATATGACGGCTGTCATTGCCGATCTGTCGCTCGATATTCACTCCGCCCGCATCACCACCTTCGGCGAAAAGGTCATCGACACCTTTTATGTGACCGATCTCTTCGGCCAGAAGGTGACGAACGACAACCGCCAGGCCAGCATTGCGCAGCGCCTGAAGGCCGTGATGAGCGAACAGGAAGACGAATTGCGTGACCGCATGCCGAACGGCATCATCGCCCATCCAGACGTGGCGGCCCTGCCTGCCGCGCGCACGGCAAAGGCTTGAAGCGCCCATGAGTCTGATCGGCAAGTTCGCCACCGTCGGCACCGCCACGCTCGGCAGCCGCATCTTCGGTTTCCTCCGCGAAACCCTGATGGCCGCCGCCGTCGGCACAGGCCCCGTGGCCGATGCCTTCAACGCCGCCTTTCGTTTTCCGAACACCTTCCGGCGACTTTTTGCCGAAGGCGCGTTCAATTCGGCCTTCGTGCCGCTTTTCGCCAAGGAAATCGAGGCGAATGGCATGGAGGGCGCAAGGCGCTTTTCCGAGGAGGTCTTCGGTGTTCTCTTCACCGTGCTCCTGGCGCTGACGATCCTGATGGAACTGTCGATGCCGTTCATCGTGCGCACCGTGATTGCACCGGGCTTCCTGGAAGATCCGGTAAAATTCGACAACACCGTCCGGCTCGCGACCATCATGTTCCCCTATCTCGCCTGCATGTCTCTGGCGGCGATGATGGGCGGCATGCTGAACTCGCTGCACCGCTATTTTGCGGCCGCGATCGCGCCTGTGTTCCTCAACATCATCCTCATCGGCGTTCTCGCTCTGGCGTGGTGGAAGAATTACGATCCTCTGCAGGTGGGTTACGCCCTGTCCTGGGGTGTTATGGTGGCAGGGGTGGTGCAACTTGCCATCGTCTGGATCGCCGTGCGCAATGCCGGCATGCGCATAGGCTTCCGCAGGCCGCGGATGACCAAAAATGTGCAGCGGCTTCTGGTTCTTGCCCTGCCCGCCGCGATCACCGGCGGCATTACCCAGATCAATCTGCTGATCAACACCAATATCGCTTCTGCTGGTGAAGGGGTGATCTCCTCGCTTGCCTATGCGGACCGGATTTACCAGCTGCCGCTCGGCGTCGTCGGCATCGCGGTGGCCACCGTGCTCTTGCCTGAACTGGCACGGGCTTTGCGCGGCGGCCATATGGTCGAAGCGGGAAGCCTGCAGAACCGCTCGGTGGAATTCGTGCTGTTTCTGACATTGCCCGCCGCCGCGGCCCTTCTCGTCATGGCGGAGCCCATCGTGCGTTTTCTTTACGAGCGCGGCAATTTCTCGCCCTCGGCCACCATCACCGTTGCGCAAATCCTCGGCATTTACGGTCTGGGCCTGCCAGCTTTCGTTCTGATCAAGGCCTTTATTCCCGGTTTCTTCGCTCGTGAGGATACCCGCACGCCGATGATCTTCGCGGCGATTTCCGTTGTCGTGAATGTCTCGCTGGCGCTGACGCTCTTCCCGCGCCTTGGCGGTCCCGGCATCGCCATTGCCGAAATCACTGCCGGCTGGCTCAATGCCGCTCTGCTGTTCGGCATGTTGTTGTGGCGCGGTCACTGGCATGTGGATATTCCACTGCTGACCCGCATTCCGCGTTTGCTGCTGGCCGCGGCCCTGATGGCCGGTTTCGTGCACTATGCGCTGACCTGGCTGACATTCGAGCTGTCTTCCGCCTCGTCCATTTTCATCCGGGCTGGCACCATCATGGCTCTCGTCTTCGCGGCCATGCTGGTTTATTTCGTGCTGGCTTTCGTTTCGGGTGGGGCCGATATCGGCATGGTGAAGAGAGCCATTCGCAAGCGCGGCAAAAAGAACGTCGAGACGGAGGCGGGCTGATGTCCTTTGCTGAAAACCGCCGCATCGCGCTCGTCACGCTTGTCGTGGATGACTACGACCGGGCGAAGGTGTTTTATTGCGACGTTCTCGGGTTCGAATGCCTTTCCGATCAGCCGCTTGGCGACGGCAAACGGTGGCTGGTGGTGAAGCCGCAAGGGACCGAGGGCGGCGCCCTGCTGCTTGCCGAGGCGGATGGCGAGCAGCAAAGGCTTGCCATTGGCAACCAGACGGGCGGGCGTGTCGGGTTTTTCCTGCATACCGACAATTTCCAGCGCGATTACGAGACCATGCTTGCCCGCGGTGTGGGCTTTCTGGAGGAGCCGCGCCATGAGGTTTACGGCTCCGTTGCGGTCTTTGTTGACCCTTACGGAAATCGTTGGGATCTTCTGGAACCGCGCGGCTGACAAGCCCTGAAACCGCTTGATTGCGGGGGGCTGCGGGTGCATAAGCGCGCGTGCAATTCCAACCATGGGGCGGGGCCCTCCACAAGCCTTTTCGAGGACGACAATGAACGCATTCAAGCCGCTGGTTTTCTCGGGCGTCCAGCCGACCGGCAATCTGCATCTCGGCAACTATCTCGGCGCGATCCGCAAATTCGTGGCGCTGCAGGAAGATAACGACTGCATCTATTGCGTCGTCGACATGCATGCCATCACCGCCCAGCTCGTTCACGCCGACCTGAAGGCGCAGACCCGCTCGATTGCGGCCGCCTTCATCGCAGCCGGTATCGACCCCGTGAAGCACATCGTCTTCAACCAGTCGGCCGTGCCGCAACATGCGGAACTGGCATGGGTGTTCAACTGCGTGGCGCGCATCGGCTGGATGGAGCGTATGACGCAGTTCAAGGACAAGTCCGGCAAGAATGCCGAGCAGGTCTCGCTCGGTCTGCTCGCCTATCCGAGCCTGATGGCCGCCGACATTCTCGTCTATCGCGCCACCCATGTTCCGGTCGGCGACGACCAGAAGCAGCATCTGGAACTCGCACGCGACATCGCCCAGAAATTCAACATCGATTTCAGCGATCATATCCGCAAGGCGGGGCTTGGGCTCGATATCACGGTCGGCGATGAGCCGGTGCACGCCTATTTCCCGATGGTGGAACCGCTGATCGGCGGTCCGGCACCGCGTGTGATGTCGTTGAAGGACGGCACCAAGAAGATGTCGAAGTCCGATCCCTCCGATCTGTCGCGCATTAACCTCATGGATGATGTCGATGCGATTTCGAAGAAGATCAGGAAGGCAAAGACCGATCCGGACGCGCTGCCGAGCGAAGTGGAAGGCCTGAAAGGCCGTGCCGAAGCCGAAAACCTCGTCGGCATCTATGCCGCCCTGTCCGACAGGACCAAGGCCGATGTTCTTGCCGAATTCGGCGGACAGCAGTTCTCGGCCTTCAAGCCGGCCCTCGTCGAGCTTGCCGTCAATGTCCTGGCGCCGGTCAATAATGAGATGCGCCGTCTTCTCGATGACCCGACCCATATCGACGCCATCCTCAGCCAAGGCGGCGAGCGGGCGCGTGCCATCGCCGAAAAGACGATGAACGAGGTGCGCGATATCATCGGCTTCCTGCGCTGACAGGTCGCTGCCGCGCGGATGCGGTGGGCGGTTTGCGCCTGCCGTGATTTGATATAATCTCCGCCCGAACCGTCGGGCGGTTTCTCGGATCACGGCGGACCTAGGGAGTGCAGAATGGTTTCAAAACGGCTGTCGCGTCTGGAAGGGCATCGTCGCAAGTTTCTCGCTGTTATCGATGACACACCGGAATGCGAAAGGGCCGTGCACTATGCCGGTCGTCGCGCCAAGAATTCCAATGGCGGGCTTGTGCTGCTCTACATGATCCCCGAAGGCGACTTCCAGCAATGGCTTGGTGTCGAGCAGATCATGCGGGCGGAAGCGCGGGAGGAGGCGGAAGCCACACTCGCCAAGATCGCCCAGAAGGTTCGTGAGACCATCGGCATCGAGCCCGAAGCTGTCATTCGCGAAGGCAGCGCCACCGAGCAGATCCACGGGCTGATCGAGGAAGACCGCGATATCGCGATTCTCGTTCTGGCGGCGGGATCGACTAAAGAAGGGCCGGGACCGCTCGTTTCCTCCATTGCCGGGCGAGGGGCAGCCTTCCCGATCCCCGTCACCGTGCTGCCGGATACGTTATCGGACGAGGAAATCGACGCACTCTGCTGACCCCGGGGCTCAGGCAAGATTTAGGGGCTGACGATTTCTTGAATGTAATTATCATGTCAGGGCTTGAAGTGAAGCTTCGCCGGGCGTATTTTTTGGAAGAATTCTAAATTACGGGGCGTGAACGGCGACCTCGAAGGAGAAGACGATGTTCATTCAGACGGAAGCCACGCCGAACCCCACCACGCTGAAGTTCCTGCCGGGCAAGGTGGTGCTGGAAAGCGGGACGGTGGAGTTTCTCAATCCTTCGCAGGCGCAGGCTTCGCCGCTGGCGGAGCGTCTCTTCACCATTCCGGGGGTTACCGGCGTTTATTTCGGTTTCGATTTCATCACCGTCACCAAGGACGGCGCGGAATGGCAGCACCTGAAGCCGGCCATTCTGGGCGCGATCATGGAGCACTTCATGTCTGGCCGCCCGATCATGGGTACGGCTATTGCGGCCGAAGTATCGGATGAAGAAGGCGAGTTCTTCGAAGAGGGTGACGAAACCATCGTCGCGACCATCAAGGAACTGCTGGATACCCGCGTTCGCCCCGCCGTGGCGCAGGATGGCGGCGACATCACCTTCCGTGGTTTCCGCGACGGGACGGTGTTCCTGAACATGAAGGGCGCCTGCTCGGGCTGCCCGTCCTCCACCGCCACGCTGAAGCATGGCGTTCAGAACCTACTTCGCCATTTCGTGCCGGAAGTGCGCGAAGTCGAAGCGGTATAATGCTGTAAAGCCAGGTCATGATTGTTCTCGCACTCGACACCTCAGGTGTGGATTGTTCCGCCTGCATCTATGACAGCACCTCAGACAGGGTGCTCGGAGAGGTCTGCGAAACGATCGGCAAGGGCCATGCCGAAAGGCTGATGGCCGTGATCGATGGGGCTCTGGAGCAGGCGCAACTGTCGCTCCAGAATGTCGAACGCATTGCCGTGACGATCGGGCCGGGGTCTTTCACCGGTATCCGTGTCGGTGTTGCTGCTGCGCGTGGTTTTGCCCTGTCGCTCGGCATTGAAGCAATGGGCGTGACCACGCTTGAGACGCTTGCCCTGCATCACCTGCTGGAAAACCCCGACCGGCCCGTGGCTGTCGGGCTGGATGCCAAGCGCGGCGAAACCTATCTCCAGACATTTTCGGCTGACGGATCGCCGCTTCGCGATGCCGGCCTCCTGTCGCTTGAAGACGCCAGGATGGTCATCGACAGTTTCGATGGCGCCGTCATCGGTTCCGCTGCACCCCTTTTCGCGGGTGCGGAGATCGGTTCCGGGCCGGATCATTTCCCGATCGCCTCGGTGGCGCGTGCGGCCGCGCGCAAGCCGGCGGGCCAGCCGAAACCCGCGCCGCTTTATCTGCGCGGGCCGGACGCCCGGCCACAGACTGGTTTTGCGCTGGCACGTCAGGGCGTTGCCTGATAGGGCAAGCCTTGATGCATGCCGTTGATTCCCGTGATGCCCGATTTTTGTGATGCCTGATTTTTGTGATGTTTGACGATTATCTGACCTGGAAACCCTATTTCGAGATCGTGCCGATGCAGCATGAGGATTGCGCCGCGGTGTCGGATTTGCATGCCTTGCGCTTCCCGCGCCCGTGGAACGACGGGGAGTTCTCCGGACTATTGACGCAAGGGTCGGTTTTCGGCGCCGTCGCACGCCAGACCAACGCATTTTTCAGCAAGCCGCTTGGCGGTTTCGTGCTGGCGCGGGAAGTGGCGGGCGAGGCGGAAATCCTCACCGTTGCGGTGGCCGACAAGTTCGCACGCGCGGGTCTCGGCTGGCGCCTGATGCAGTCGGCGATCCGCGAGGCGATGATGCGTGGCGCTGAAACCATGTTTCTCGAGGTGGACAATAAGAATGTTTCCGCTCTCGGGCTCTACAGGAAGCTCGGCTTCAAAACCGTCGCGGAACGCAAGGCCTATTACACCGCCAAGGATGGAACGAAGTCGACGGCGCTTGTCATGCGTCGCGATCTTCGCTAGTTCCCTGCGACAGGCATTTTTTCGGCGAAAGCCGCAAACCGGAATTCTCAAAAGGCCAGAAGACGTGACAGACCTTTCGAAAACGCTGGAGGAGCTTTGTGCCGAGCGCGGCATGCGGATGACCGACCAACGCCGCGTCATCGCCCGTGTCCTTCAGGAATCTGCGGACCACCCCGATGTCGAGGAGCTTTACCGCCGTTCCTCCGCCGTGGATCCGCGCATCTCGATTTCCACCGTTTATAGAACGGTGAAGCTGTTCGAGGATGCCGGCATCATCGAGCGTCACGATTTTCGCGATGGCCGCTCGCGTTATGAGACCGTGCCCGAAGAGCATCACGATCATCTGATCGACCTGAAGAACGGCGTGGTCATCGAATTTCATTCGGCCGAGATCGAGGCCCTGCAGGAAAAGATCGCCCGCGAACACGGCTTCAAGCTCGTGGATCACCGGCTGGAACTTTACGGCGTGCCATTGAAGCCCGGCGAACACTGAGACGCCGGTGAGCAAGCGGGCGTTCCCATCATGATGTGGCTGCGGACAGCCTATATTGCGATCGTTCTCCTGATCGTCACGCTCGTCTTGCTGCCGCTGCAATTGCTGGGCCTTGCCTTCGACTGGCGGCTTCGCCGCCGCATTCCGCGCCTCTGGCACCGCATCGCCTGCCATGTTCTCGGCATTCGCGTGCATGTCCATGGGGATGTGGAGCGGGCAAAACCGCTGATGCTGGCGGTCAATCACGCCTCGTGGAAGGACATCCTCGTTTTGGGCAGCATTGCCGACGTGGTGTTCATCGCCAAGACGGAGGTGCGCGACTGGCCGGTCTTCGGCTGGCTAGCCCGTCTGCAGAAAAGCATCTTCGTGCAGCGCGAGCAGAAGCGCAGCACCGGCGCGCAGGTGAGCGAGATCGCCAGCCGCATGGCCGATGGCGAGATTGTCGTCCTGTTCCCCGAAGGCACCACCTCGGATGGCAACCGCATGCTCGCCGTCAAATCCTCGCTGTTCGGTGCGGCTTCCACTGCGGCTGAACAGGTTCCGGGCAAGCTCGTTTATGTGCAGCCGGTCGCCATCGCCTATACGCGGGTGCAGGGCATGGCCATGGGGCGTTACCACCGCGTCATTGCCGCCTGGCCGGGCAGCATCACGCTCGTGCCGCATCTGCTCGGTATCATCAGGGCCGGCGCCATCGATGTCGACGTGACGTTCGGTGACAGCGTACCGTTCCACAGCACTGACAACCGCAAGCGACTGGCGACCGATGTTGCCGCCGCTATCCGCTCCATGCTGGCCTTCAGCCTGCGCGGCGGCTGGCGGAATTCGTGAGATCGTAGCTTTTCCGGCATTTTTCTGTTTAATCTGGCCGGGAAAAACACTAGATAGCCGCCATGACCCAGGAAACGCTTGGCCTTGACGCCACACCCATGATCGCCCCCGAGGGCTCGAACAACCGTAAGGTTTTCATCAAGACCTATGGCTGTCAGATGAATGTCTACGATTCCGTCCGCATGAGCGATGCGCTTGCGAAGGATGGTTACGTTCAGACGGAGGATATGGGCGAGGCGGATCTGGTTCTACTGAACACCTGTCATATCCGCGAAAAGGCGGCTGAAAAGGTCTATTCGGCGCTCGGCCGCCTGCGTGACATGAAAAAATCCCGCGAAGAGCAGGGCCGCGAATTCATGATCGGCGTTGCCGGTTGCGTGGCACAGGCGGAAGGCGAGGAAATCCTGCGCCGTGCGCCTGCCGTCGATGTCGTCATCGGCCCGCAGACCTATCATCGCCTGCCGGATGCGCTGAAGCGCGTACGCGGCGGCGAGCGCGTCATCGAAACCGAATACGCCGTCGAAGACAAGTTCGAGCATCTTCCGGTCGCCGAAAAGGCGACGCTGCGCACGCGCGGTGTCACGGCGTTTCTGACGGTGCAGGAAGGCTGCGACAAGTTCTGCACCTTCTGTGTCGTGCCCTATACGCGCGGTTCGGAAGTCTCGCGCCCCGTGCGCCAGATCGTCGATGAAGCGATGAAGCTCGTCGATGCCGGCGTGCGCGAAATCACACTGCTCGGCCAGAACGTGAATGCCTGGCAGGGCGAAGGCCCGAAGGGCGAGAAATGGGGCCTTGCCGAATTGCTGTATCGGCTGGCGGAAATTCCCGGGCTTGCGCGGCTTCGCTATACCACCAGCCATCCGCGCGACATGGATGACCGCCTGATCGGCGCGCATCGCGATCTGCGTATCCTCATGCCCTATCTGCACCTGCCGGTGCAGTCCGGTTCAGACCGCATTCTGAAAGCGATGAACCGCCGCCATACGGGTGAGGAATATATCCAGCTTATCGAAAAAATCCGCGCCGCCCGCCCTGATATTGCCATGTCGGGGGACTTTATTGTCGGTTTCCCCGGTGAGACGGATCGCGATTTCGAAGATACGATGGCGATGGTCGAGACGGTAAAATACGCGCAGGCCTTTTCGTTCAAATATTCCACCCGTCCCGGCACGCCGGGTGCCGATCTCACGGATCAGGTTGCGGAAGACGTGAAGGCTGAGCGGCTGGAGAGATTGCAGGCGCTGTTGCTGCGGCAGCAGAAGGAATTTGCGGAATCGCTGGTCGGAAAAACCATGGATGTGCTGCTGGAAAAGCCCGGCCGCATGCATGAGCAGTTGATAGGTCGCTCTCCTTGGCTGCAATCCGTGAATCTTGATGCAAAGACGTTGAAAATCGGTGACATTGTTAATGTACGAATCACCGCAACGGGTCCAAACAGCTTGTTTGCCGAGGTGGCAGGGAGTTAGAGTGGGGAGCCGACACTGATTGGGACAGGAGCCTGACCGCTTGAACGCACACGAATTGGTATCAAATTCATCGCGCCAGCCACGCCAAGCCGCGACCGACGCCAATCACTTCGTCCTCACGTTCGAGAATAACAGGATAGCGGGAGAGCTATTCGGTCAGTTCGATCAGAACCTGAAGCTCCTGGAGCAGCGCCTCAATATCGACGCCCGCCCGCGCGGCAATTCCGTTGCCATCACCGGCGATATGGTTGCTACCAACCAGGCCCGCCGGGCGCTGGATTTCCTTTACGAGCGCCTGCTCAAGGGCGGCACCGCCGAGGTTTCCGACGTGGAAGGCGCGATCCGCATGGCCATGGCCGCGGACGACCAGCTGACCTTGCCGACCATGGAGCGCAAGGCGAAGATTTCCATGGCGCAGATTTCCACCCGCAAGAAGACAATTGCTGCCCGCACCCCGACGCAGGATGTCTATATGCGGGCGCTGGAACAGTCCGAGCTGGTTTTCGGCGTCGGTCCCGCCGGCACCGGCAAGACCTATCTGGCAGTGGCGCATGCGGCCCAGCTTCTGGAGCGTGGCGCGGTCGACCGCATCATCCTCTCACGCCCCGCCGTCGAGGCAGGCGAGCGTCTGGGCTTCCTGCCCGGCGACATGAAGGAAAAGGTCGATCCGTATCTGCGCCCGCTTTATGACGCGCTTTATGACATGATGCCGGGTGACAAGGTGGAGCGCGCCATTCAGGCGGGTGTCATTGAAATCGCGCCGCTGGCCTTCATGCGCGGACGCACGCTCGCCAACGCCGCCGTCATTCTGGACGAAGCCCAAAACACCACGACGATGCAGATGAAGATGTTCTTGACCCGTCTTGGCGAAAACGGCCGCATGATCGTGACTGGTGACCCGAGCCAGGTGGATTTGCCGCGCGGCGTAAAATCCGGTCTTGTCGAGGCCCTGCAAATCCTCACCGATGTCGAAGGCGTGTCCGTCGTCCGCTTCAAGGATGTCGACGTCGTGCGTCATCCGATGGTGGCGCGCATCGTCCGGGCTTACGAATCCCACACGGCCGTGCCGGACGAAAGCCTCGTGAAGGGCGACTGACGCAAAGACAATGACAGCTCTGGATATTCAAATCAGCGTCGAGGCCGAAGGCTGGTCCTCGGAAGAGGACCTGCTTGCCTTTGCAACCAAAGTGCTGGATGCGGCGGTTGAGTTTTTGAAGAGGGAAGAGGAGCAACCCTTCCCGAAAACGCCCGTGGAACTTTCGCTGGTCTTCACCGACGATGAAAATATCCGGGAAATCAACGCCGAGTGGCGCGACAAGGATAAGGCGACCAATGTCTTGTCTTTCCCCGCTTTTCCGCTGGAACCGGGCGGAATGCCGGGCCCGATGCTGGGCGATATCGTTATCGCGCGCGAGACGGTTGAACGCGAGGCTCTTGAACTTGAGAAGAGTTTCGAGGATCATCTGACCCATCTTCTCGTCCACGGGTTCCTCCATTTGTTCGGTTATGACCACATGGACGAGGAAGAAGCGGAAGAAATGGAGTCGCTTGAGACTCGCATTTTGGCGGTGCTTGGCCTATCTGATCCCTACGCGGGTCAGGAACCGCTTTAAATATTGTCTGGAGCCATGAACGAACATTCTGCACGACCTGCCAATGAGGGCAGAGAAAACGGCGAGCAGTCCTCTTCGGAGGAGGGCAGTAGTCACTTACGTCACGACTACAATGCCAAGCCGAAATCGACCATCTGGTCACGCATCGCACGGTTGCTGAAACCATCCCAGGGTGAACGCCTGCGCGAGGATCTGACCGATGCACTGATGGACGACACCGAAATCGGTGCGGCCTTTTCGCCTGAAGAACGGGCGATGCTGAACAATATCCTCCGTTTCCGTGAGATCAGGGTCGAAGATATTATGATCCCGCGGGTCGATATCGATGGTCTCGACCAGAACATGACGATCGGCGACGCGCTGATCCTCTTCGAGGAAACCGGGCGCTCCCGCATGCCGGTCTACGATGAGACGTTGGATAACCCGAAGGGTATGATCCACATTCGCGATCTGCTGGCCTATGTCGCCAAGCAGGCCCGCAACAAGCGCCGCGCCGGATCGCGAAGCGTCGCTTATGGCGAGGTGAAGGCGCCGCGCTCACCGCGGCCGAATTTCGATCTGGCTCGGGTGGATCTTGAGCAGACGGTCGCCGATGCCGGGCTGGTGCGCAAAATTCTATTCGCACCGCCCTCGATGCTCGCTTCCGATCTCTTGAAGACGATGCAGGCGCAGAGAACACAGCTTGCACTTGTTATCGACGAATATGGCGGCACGGACGGCCTCGTCAGCCACGAGGATATCGTTGAGATGGTCGTAGGCGATATCGATGACGAGCACGACAAGGACGAGGCGATGTTCTCGCGCCTTTCCGCCGATGTGCTTGTTGCCGATGCTCGTGCGGAACTCACCGAACTTGCCGAGGTGATCGGGCCGGAATTCGACGTGCGCGAACATCTCGAAGAAATCGACACGCTTGGCGGCCTCATCTTCTTTGCACTCGGCCGCATTCCGGCCAAGGGCGAGGTGGTTCGGGCAGTGCCCGGTTTCGAGTTCCAGATTCTCGATGCGGATAGCCGGCGCATCAAGGGCGTTCGTATCGCCCGGGATCATGGCTCCGAAGGTGAGGATGACCGCGCTCCGGGCGAAGCCAACGGGGTCATTGCGCTGCCCGCGCCGGATGTTCGCCTCATCACGCACCAGCAGAACGCCGATTAGGAAAGGTGACGGGATGCCCCGTCACCTCCGCCACGCAGCAATTTGACAGGTCGGAGCGGCCAAAAGGCCGCACGGCGCTCTGGCTGCCATCCCTCCTGTGGACTGCGAATCTTTTTTCCTTTACGTCGAGTCTGAGGGGAAATTCCGTGGCTGCGGGCTTTTCCACACGCGCATAAACGGAGATGGCATGGAGCGTCTTGCAGGCAGGGTAATGCTGGCCGGCGGCATGAGCCGCGCAGTGATGGCGATTGCTGCAGGTGCGGTCGGGGCGCTTGCCTTGCCTCCATTCGGCTTTTTCGCGGCGCTATTTCTGTCTTTTACCCTGCTCGTCTGGCTCGTGGACGGCTGCACGGGAAAGCCCGGCGGCGGCCTCTTCAGCCGTATTCTGCCGGCTTTCGGCATAGGCTGGTGTTTCGGGCTTGGTTATTTCGTGGCCGGCCTGTGGTGGCTGGGCAATGCGCTTCTGCTGGAGGCTGATGAATTCGCCTGGGCACTGCCACTTGCCATCCTCGGTCTGCCGGCGTTTCTGGCGCTGTTTTACGGTTTTGCGGTTGCCGCCGCCAATCTCCTCTGGTCGGATGGCCTTGGCCGCAT
This sequence comes from Agrobacterium sp., assembly GCF_059499945.1. Classification (NCBI taxonomy): domain Bacteria; kingdom Pseudomonadati; phylum Pseudomonadota; class Alphaproteobacteria; order Hyphomicrobiales; family Rhizobiaceae; genus Agrobacterium; species Agrobacterium sp. The sequence continues at coordinate 291,799 of NZ_JCABZP010000014.1, forward strand.
CGCGGCGCTTGCCGCGGCCTTCGGCCTTTCGGAATGGCTGCGCAGTTTTCTGGCGACCGGCTTTCCCTGGAACGCCATCGGTTACGGCATCATGCCCATCCCGATCATGATGCAGTCAGCGCATCTGCTCGGTCTTTTCAGTATCACGACGCTGGCGGTTTTCATCTTCGCTGCACCGGCGCTGATCGGTACGAAAAAAGGCATGGGACCGGGGCTGGCGCTGGCGGGCCTGCTGCTGGCCGCCCACTTCGGTTATGGCTTTTATCGCTTGCAGACGCCGGCGGAGATCCCGGCGGACGCCCTGACGGTGAGGATCGTTCAGCCTTCCATCGATCAGTCCCGCAAGATGTTGAACGACGACCGTGCCGAGATTTTCAGCGATCATCTGCGGCTGACGGCCCTGTCGCCGGGCGCAGGGAAAAAACGCCCTGATATCATCGTCTGGCCGGAAACCTCCGTCCCGTTCATCCTGACGCAAAACCCGGATGCTCTGGCGGAAATCGCCAGAACGCTGGAGGATGGACAGGTGCTGTTCACCGGCGCTGTCAGAATGGAAGATCAGGGGGCCGGCCGACCGCCGCGTTATTATAATTCGGTCTATGCGATCGACAGCCAGGGCGAGATCATCGGTGCGACCGACAAGGTGCATCTGACCCCCTTCGGCGAATATGTCCCCTTTGAAGGCATCCTGCGGGAATTCGGTATCGACAATGTCATTGCCCTGCCGGGAGGTTTTTCCGCGGCCTCTTCGCGTACGCCGCTCACGCTGCCTTCGGGCAAGACCTTCTATCCATTGATCTGTTACGAGATCATTTTCCCGGGCGAGATGACGCCCGGGCTGGCCGGCTCGGCCGCCATCCTGAACGTGACGAATGATGGCTGGTTCGGTGATACGCCCGGCCCCTATCAGCATTTTCTGCAGGCGAGAGTACGGGCCGTTGAGACGGGCGTGCCGGTGATTCGCGGCGCCAATACCGGAATTTCTGCCGTCATCGATCCCTATGGCCGCATTATTGCAGGGCTGGACTACGGTCGGGTCGGAATTGTTGACGCCACTTTGAGTGGTGGGTCAAACGACGCATTTACCTACGACACACATCGGACGTATTTCTGGTTGATTTTTTCCATCTTGATAATCGTCGCGGTATTGCCTGCGTGGAGTTTTGCGCGGCGCCAGAATTGACCGCGAACCCCCACAATTGCATAGTGAATACGTCAGTCGTAAAACAAGTTTAGCCGTTGTCGAAATACCGGCTCATTTCTTCGAATAGTACTGAAGCGAGATATCAACCCTTTCCGAGTGTCAGGACCGCATGATGACCGAGAATAAGAAAAAGCCTAACCCCATCGACATTCATGTCGGAAGCCGAATTCGCCTTCGCAGAACCATGCTCGGAATGAGTCAGGAGAAGCTGGGTGAAAGTCTTGGAATTACCTTTCAGCAAATCCAGAAATATGAAAAAGGCACCAACCGCGTCGGCGCCAGCCGCCTGCAGAATATTTCCGGGATCCTCAATGTACCGGTTTCCTTTTTTTTCGAAGATGCGCCCGGCGATCAGGTCGGCGGTACGACCGGCATGGCGGAAGCGTCGAGCTCCAATTACGTGGTCGACTTTCTGTCCTCGGCTGAAGGTTTGCAGCTGAACCGCGCATTCGTGAAGATCGCCGACCCCAAGGTTCGCCGTCGCCTCGTTGATCTCGTCAAGGCGCTCGCCGCCGAGGGCGATGCCGAGTAGAGCCTGGTCCGCACAGCGCAGAAAATTTCCGGCACGGGATGCCGGGCACTCAACGGTCCGCAAGGACCGTTTTTTTGTGCCGGATTGGAAAGGAATTCTCACATAAAGATATATTTATGTGGTTGTGTCCTTGTTTTTCGCGGCTGAAATGACTAACAAACTCCAAGACCGTTCTTTGAGGGGAATCCCGCATGCGTGCCAATTACCTGTTCACCAGCGAGTCCGTGGCCGAGGGTCATCCGGACAAGGTTTGTGATCGTATTTCTGATGAAATCGTGGATCTTATTTATCGTGAAGCGTCCAAGACGGGTGTTGACCCGTGGACCGTGCGCATCGCATGTGAAACGCTTGCGACGACCAACCGCGTTGTTATCGCCGGTGAAGTTCGCGTTCCCGATACACTTCTGAAGAAGGACAAGGACGGCAAGGTCGTCAAAGACGCCGCCGGCCATCCGGTCATCAACCCTTCGAAGTTCAAGTCCGCCGCCCGCAAGGCGATCCGTGACATCGGCTACGAGCAGGATGGTTTCCACTGGAAGACCGCCAAGATCGACGTTCTCCTGCACCCGCAGTCGGCAGATATCGCGCAGGGCGTGGACAATGCTTCCGACAAGCAGGGCGACGAGGGCGCCGGCGACCAGGGCATCATGTTCGGTTACGCCTGCAAGGAAACGCCGGATCTGATGCCGGCGCCGATCTATTATTCTCACCGTATCCTCCAGCTGCTCGCCACCGCCCGCAAGAGCGGCGAAGGTGAAGCGGCGAAACTTGGCCCCGACGCCAAGAGCCAGGTGACGGTTCGTTACGTCGACGGCAAGGCTTCGGAAGCCGTATCCATCGTTCTGTCCACACAGCATCTCGATGCAAGCTGGGATTCGAAGAAGGTTCGCGCCGTTGTCGAGCCCTATATCCGCGAAGCTCTGGGCGACCTGAAGATCGCCGACGATTGCCAGTGGTATATCAACCCGACCGGTAAGTTCGTCATCGGCGGTCCCGATGGTGATGCGGGCCTCACCGGCCGCAAGATCATCGTCGACACCTATGGCGGCGCTGCCCCCCATGGTGGTGGTGCATTCTCCGGCAAGGACACGACCAAGGTTGACCGTTCCGCCGCCTATGCCGCCCGCTATCTTGCCAAGAACGTCGTGGCTGCCGGCCTTGCCGAGCGCTGCACGATCCAGATTTCCTACGCGATCGGCATCGCCCAGCCCCTGTCGATCTATGTCGATCTGCATGGCACCGGCAAGGTCAGCGAAGATCAGGTCGAGAACGCGATCCGTAAGGTCATGGACCTTTCGCCGTCGGGTATCCGCCGTCATCTCGATCTCAACAAGCCGATCTACGCCAAGACGTCCTCATACGGCCATTTCGGCCGCAAGGCCGGCCGTGACGGCTCCTTCTCCTGGGAGAAGCTCGATCTGGTGAAGCCGCTTAAGGAAGCTTTGAGCGCCTAACACTTGTTATTTGACGGCGATTGAGAGATACCGTCACCAACTTTTGTAACCCGCACAATGCCTCATGTGGCGCTGTGCGGGTTAAATCTATTTGTTCTTGAGAGTATGAGATGACGGAAGAACGGCGTTCGCGCGCAAAGGAAGCGTTTTTTGGCAGACGCAAGGGCAAGCCCCTGCGCAATCAGCAAGTCGATACGATCGAGAACCTGCTGCCTTTGCTGAAAATCGATCTGGAAAGCGCTCCGCCGCAAAATCTCGCCGCTCTTTTTCCGGCGGATGTGCGATCGATCCGTCTGGAGATCGGTTTCGGCGGCGGCGAGCATCTCGCGCACCGCGCGGTTGAAAACCCTGAGACGGGTTTCATCGGGGTCGAGCCCTTCGTTAACTCCATGGCCAAACTGCTCGCCACCGTGCGCGAACGCGAGCTGATGAATATCCGGCTCTATGACGATGACGCGACGCAGCTGCTCGACTGGCTGCCAGAGGGGTCGATCGATCACATCGATCTGCTTTATCCCGATCCGTGGCCAAAGAAGAAGCACTGGAAGCGCCGCTTTGTCTCGGACGTCAATCTCGCCCGTTTCCATCGCGTGTTGAAACCCGGCGGCAAATTCTGCTTTGCGTCGGATATCGATACATACGTCAACTGGACGCTGCAGCATTGCGCCCGGCATGGCGGTTTTGAATGGACGGCGACGAGCGCTGACGACTGGCGTACGCCCTATGCCAACTGGCCGGGCACGCGCTACGAAAACAAGGCGAAAAGAGAAGGCCGCAGCTCGGCCTATCTCACCTTCATCTGTCGTTGAGCGATTGAGCCCTCAGAGGGCCGCATCCACTTCCGCTGCCAGCGGAATGGAAGGCTGGGCACCGGCACGCGTGCAGGCGAGCGAGCCTGCAACGGCGGCACGCTTCAGCGCCCTTTCGAAATCCATCCCCTGATCGAGGCTGGCGGCGAGATAACCGCAGAAGGTATCGCCCGCACCAACCGTATCGACCGGCTCGATCTTGAGGCCGGAAGCCCTGTAGACCTTGCCGTTGCGCATGGCGATCACGCCGTCCGCCCCAAGCGTCACGATCAATGTCTGGCCGGTCCTGTCGTGAAGGGTCTTGAGTTCGTTTTCCCGCTCGACGCTGGAGAGGCCATTCTTGCCGATCAGCAGCTCGAACTCGGTTTCATTGGCGATGACGATATCGGCAAGGCCAGCAAGACGCGGACCGTCTGCGGTCAGCGGCGCTGTGTTGATGACGGTGGTGATGCGCTTTGCCTTGGCGGCCGTCAGCGCCGCTTCGATGGCTGCGGCCGGTATCTCGAACTGCAGCATCAGAATATCGCCAGCGGCCATGTCGGATACGGTCTTTGCGGCATCGGAGGCGGAGACCTCGCCATTGGCGGCGGGAATGACCGAAATCATGTTCTCTCCGCCTTCACCGATCAGGATCACCGCCGTTCCCGTCGGGCCGGGCGCAGTCTTGACCAGAGACAGGTCGGTGCCAGCATCACGCAGTAATGTCAGCGCCGGTGCGGCAAAAGTATCATCGCCCGCAGCCCCTGCCATCTTGACTGCGGCGCCTGCACGCCGTGCGGCCAGCGCCTGATTGGCTCCCTTGCCGCCGGCGGCCGTGGAGAATGTCTCTCCCGTTACGGTTTCACCGGGCTTGGGCAGGCGTTTGGCGGTCGCGACGAGGTCCATGTTGATGGAGCCGAAAACAGTAATCATGGGGCGCTGGGTCCATATGAAATTTGAGCAAGGCGGCGACTTTGCCCGAGACGATCACTCGTCGTCAACTACCCGCAATTTGGCCGCACCGGCCCTGTTTTCGGCAAAGCGGCGCGCCTGCTCGATTTCACCATGCGGGGCGTCTTTTTCCGTTGGCGAGAAATCAAGTCCTTCGATCTTCTGGCCGCGTGCCAGCACCTTGTCCGAGGAGATGAGCATCATGTCGACGTCCTTCTGCGCCAGCCCGAAATGGGCCTGCAGCTTGCGCGTCCGGTCGTCCAGCCGCCGCACATCGTCCATCAGAAGGGCAACTTCACCCTGGATGAGATGCGCCTGCTCCCGCATGCGCTGATCCTTCAGCACGGACTGGATGACCTGCACCGACAGCATCAGAAGCGATGGCGAAACGATGACGACACGGGCGCGGTGAGCGCGCTGCACCAGATATTCGAAATGCTGGTGGATATCGGCGAAGATCGATTCGGACGGCACGAAGATGAAGGCGGTATCCTGTGTTTCGCCACGGATGAGGTATTTCTCGGCCACATCGCGAATATGCACTTCCATATCACGTCGGAACTGCTGAACGGCGGCACGTTTGGTTTCCGGTGTCTCATCCGCCTTGATGGCGTTCCATGCCTCCAGCGGAAACTTCGCGTCGATGACGAGCGGCGGCGCATTGTTCGGCATCTTGATGGTGCAGTCCGGCCGGTAACCGTTCGAAAGCGTCGGCTGAAGCTGGAAAGCGCCGGCGGGAAGGGCATCGGCGATCAGAATTTCCATGCGTGCCTGTCCAAAGGCGCCGCGCGTCTGCTTGTTGGAAAGGATGGCCTGCAGTCCGACCACGTCCTTGGCCAGATCCTGAATATTGCCCTGCGCGGCGTCGATCACCGCGAGGCGCTCCTGCAGTCGGCTCAGATTTTCATGGGTTGAACGGGTCTGTTCCGTCAGTGTTTCGCCAATGCGCTGTGACATGCCGTCGAGGCGCTGGTTGAGCGTCTGGCTCATCTCGGTCTGGCGGGTGCCGAGCGTTTCCGCCATGGCGGCGATCCGGCCGTGCAGTTCGGACTGCGTTTTCAGAAGGTCCGAGATTTCACCGTCGGCTCCCGCTTTTTTCACGCGGTTTGTCGTGACCAGCCAGGTTATGACCAGACCGAAAACCAGAGCCGCGAGCAGCGCGCCGAAGCTGATATCAACGGAGCCGGCCCGCAGCGCGGGATCAAGGAGAACGGAGAAATCTATACTCATGATTAAATCTAGCAGATTTCCAGTGATTCGGAAGATCAAAACAAGAACATTCCTGTGGCGGAAATGAGTCGGGCGGGGTGGATGCCCGAGGCGATTTGAACCTCGTGTTTTTTATTTCCTCCGCGCAAGAGATACGTTATGGGAAGCCATGACCATCAAACCGCTTATCATTTTGCCCGATCCCGTGCTGCGCCAGCAATCGAAGCCCATCGAAAAGGTGGATGCAGAGGTTCTGCGTCTTGCCGACGACATGCTCGAAACCATGTACGATGCGCCGGGTATCGGTCTTGCCGCTATCCAGATCGGCGTGGCGCGCCGCATGCTGGTGATCGACGTTGCGCGTGAAGGCGAGGAAAAGACCCCGATCGTCTTCATCAACCCGGAAATCCTCAAGGTGTCGGACGATGTCTCGACCTATGAGGAAGGCTGCCTCTCCATTCCCGACTACTACGCCGAGGTCGAGCGTCCCGCCTCGCTCACGGTGCAATATGTCGGCCGTGACGGCAAGCAGCAGACGGTCGAGGCGGATGGTCTGCTCGCTACCTGCCTGCAGCACGAGATCGATCACCTCAATGGTGTTCTGTTCATCGACCATATTTCGCGGCTGAAGCGCGACATGGTCATCAAGAAATTCACGAAAGCGGCCCGCGCAAAGATCTGATCCGTCCTCTCTGGACCGGAATGGACGACAGGGCAGGGGGCGATAATGGCTCTTCGCATCATATTTATGGGCACACCGGATTTTTCCGTTCCCACATTGCGTGCATTGGTGGAGGCGGGCCACGAGGTTGTCGCTGTCTACACCCAGCCGCCGCGTCCCGGTGGCCGCCGAGGTCTCGATCTGCAGAGGTCACCGGTGCATCAGGCTGCCGGACTGCTGGGGCTCCCGGTGTTTACGCCCGTGAATTTCAAGGCTGAGGAAGATCGTCAGCAGTTCCGGGAATTCAATGCTGATGTGGCGGTTGTCGTGGCTTACGGGCTGCTGCTGCCCGAAGCGATCCTCTCCGGTACGCGTCTCGGCTGTTACAATGGTCATGCCTCGCTACTGCCGCGCTGGCGCGGTGCTGCTCCCATCCAGCGGGCGATCATGGCCGGCGACCCCGAAACCGGCATGATGGTCATGAAAATGGAAAAGGGGCTCGATACCGGTCCCGTCGCGCTGACCGCGAAAGTCGCGATCGGCGATAACATGACGGCCGGGGAGCTGCATGACAGTCTGATGCTAACAGGCGCGCGGTTGATGCGGCAGGCGATGGAAAAGCTGGAAGCAGATGACCTGCCGCTCGTCACACAGGCGGAAGAGGGTGTTCTCTATGCCGCGAAGATCGACAAGGGCGAGACTCGCGTCGATTTTTCTCGGCCCTCGCAGGATGTGCATAATCACATTCGCGGCCTTTCGCCGTTTCCCGGCGCATGGCTGGAAATGGACATCGGCGGCAAGACGGAGCGCGTGAAGGTTCTCGCCTCCGAACTGGCAAGCGGCATGGGAGAAGCGGGCGCAGCGCTCGACGATGCTCTGACCATTGCCTGCGGCAGCGGGGCCGTGCGGCTCACCCGCCTGCAGAAGGCCGGCGGCAAACCGATGTCGGCGGCTGATTTCGTGCGCGGCACCCCCGTTCCGGCCACAACGAGGCTCGGCTGATGCCGCGTTTCCGCATGACCGTCGAATATGACGGCACGCCCTATTATGGCTGGCAGAGACAGGATAACGGCCCCTCGGTTCAGGGTGCGCTGGAGGCTGCGGTTCGCTCGCTGACGGGAGAGAGCGTCTCCATTCGCGGCGCCGGCCGCACCGATTCCGGTGTGCATGCCGTTGGGCAGGTTGTCCATGTCGATCTTTTGCGCGACTGGGAGCCCTACAAGCTTCGCAACGCGCTCAATGCGCATCTCGCCATGGCGGGCGAAGCCGTGGCCGTTCTCGACGCCGCTTCCGTGACCGAGGATTTCGACGCCCGTTTTTCCGCCCTTCGTCGGCACTATCTCTACCGCATCATTTGCCGCAAGGCCCGGCTGGCGCTGGAGCACAAGCGGGCATGGTGGGTGTCGAAGGACCTCGACCATGAGCGCATGCATGAAGCCGCCCAGATGCTTGTCGGCCGGCATGATTTCACCACCTTCCGCTCGGTCCATTGCCAGGCGAACAGCCCCGTGCGCACGCTCGACCGGCTGGATGTAACGCGCAATGGCGATCTCATCGAGATACGCGCGACGGCGCAGAGCTTCCTTCATAACCAGATCCGCTCTTTCGCCGGCACGCTGAAACTGGCGGGCGAGGGCACGATGACGCCGGAGGACGTGCGTGCCGCACTGGAGGCACGGGACCGCAAGGCATGCGGCCCTGTCGCACCGCCGGACGGTCTTTATTTCATGCAGGTCGATTATCCCGACGTCATTCCGCCGCGCCGGCCCCCCGAAGTCGACGTGACCGAGGATGCGGACTGACGTTTAAGCTGTGCCAGTTCTCAGGCGGGATAGACACCGAGAAAACGCTGCAGCGCTTCCGATAGAAGCATGCCCGGCACCAGCAGCGTCATGACGATGGCCGAGACGAGCAGCGACTGATCGCGGATGAAAAACCGCACGATCCGCGAGAAGGCGAAGACCAGCGATAGAAGCAGTGCCAGCCAGAGAACGGCGATCAGTCCTTGCAGCGGCGGCAGGAAGAACGCGATCAGGATCAGAACCGCATAGGCATAGGAAAATGGCAGCGACAGCCAGTTCATGGTGGTGACGAGCGGCGCGAATTTTTCCCGAGCGCCGAAGGCGTATAGTAGCATGCCGATCAAAAGCAGCGGCACGATCCAGCAGATGGCCTCAACCATCGCCAGACGGAAGAAGAAGATGAACCCCGTTCCGGTGCCGGGCGGATAGCTGGCGAGGAAGGCAGCGCGCAGCCACAGCCAGGAAACCAGCATGGCGGGCAGGCACCAGAGGGCGGAATAGAAGGATCGCCACATGCCGCGCTCGGAGAGATCAAGATAACGCGCACCATTGTGGTCACCCAGCAGCAGAAGCCACAGGCCGGTCAGATAGAGCCTTACTTCACTTGCCGTCGGCATGGGCGAACCAGCGTTCGATAAAGGTCTCGTAAATGCGCGTCAGCGTCTCGAGATCGGCAACGGCCACGCGTTCATCGACCATATGCATGGTCTGCCCGACGAGGCCGAATTCCACGACAGGGCAATAATCCTTGATGAAGCGTGCATCGGATGTGCCGCCGGTGGTCGAAAGCTTCGGTTCCCTGCCGGTAACGGCTTCAACCGCGCCTGAGAGCGACGAGATAAGCGCATTGTTCCGCGTCAGGAAGACATGCGACGGGCGGTCGGCCCAGACGATCTCATATTTCACCGGTGCGCGGTCGGGGCGAAGCTCACCTTCGGCCGCAGCGGCGTCGAGGCGGCGGATGATCTCCGTGCGCAGGCTTTCTGCTGTCCAGGTGTCGTTGAAACGGATGTTGAAGGCCGCTGTCGCCCGCGCCGGGATCACATTGGTGGCGGCGTTGCCGGTGTCGACGGTCGTCACTTCCAGATTGGAAGGCTGGAAATCATCCGTGCCGTGATCGAAGGGCGGATGCATCAGCGCATGGGTCAGCTGCAGCAGACCGCGAATGGGGTTGTCGGCGAGATGCGGATAAGCAGCATGGCCCTGAACGCCATGGACGGTGATGCGGCCGGAAAGCGAACCCCGGCGACCGATCTTGATCATGTCGCCAAGCTGGTCGGGATTGGTCGGCTCGCCCACCACGCAGGCGTCCCACGTCTCGCCCTTGGCGGCGGCCCATTCCAGCAGTTTGGAGGTGCCGTTGATCGACGGACCTTCCTCGTCGCCGGTGATCAGGAAGGAAACGGAACCCTGCGGCTTGCCATGTTTTTCGATATGGCGGGCGATGGCGGCGACGAAACAGGCGATGCCGCCTTTCATGTCCACTGCACCGCGACCGAACATTTCGCCACCGGCAATCTCTGCGGCAAAAGGCGGATGGCTCCACGCTGCCTCGTCGCCCACGGGAACGACATCCGTATGGCCCGCAAACATCAGATGCGGACCCTCGGTGCCGAGCCGGGCATAGAGGTTTTCCACGTCAGGCGTTCCCGCCTCGCTCGCCACTATCTTGTCTACCTTGAAGCCGAGCGGCGAAAGCAGGGTGTCGAGCAAAGAAAGCGCGCCGCCTTCGGCAGGCGTCACCGAAGGGCAACGGATGAGGGCGGCGAGATTGGCAACGGGATCGGTCGTGGTCATGGCAGTCGCTTTATATCAGTCGCGCAGAAGCTCGTTGATGCCGGTCTTGGAGCGGGTCTTTTCATCGACGCGCTTGACGATCACGGCGCAATAGAGGCTCGGGCCCGGCTCGCCGTTCGGGAAAGGTTTGCCCGGCATGGTGCCGGCAACGACGACGGAATAGGGCGGCACTTCGCCATAGGTGATCTCGCCGGTGGCGCGATCGACGATCTTGGTGGACTTACCGATGAAGACGCCCATGCCGAGAACCGCGCCTTCGCGCACGATGCAGCCTTCCACGACTTCCGAACGGGCGCCGATAAAGCAATTGTCCTCGATGATCGTCGGGCCCGCCTGCAGCGGTTCCAGAACGCCGCCAATGCCAACGCCGCCGGAGAGGTGCACATTCTTGCCGATCTGTGCGCAGGAGCCGACAGTCGCCCAGGTGTCGACCATCGTGCCTTCATCGACATAGGCGCCGAGATTGACGAAGGAGGGCATCAGCACCACGTTCTTGGCCACATAGGCGGAGCGGCGGACGACGGCGTTCGGCACGGCGCGGAAACCGGCGGCGCGGAACTGGTTTTCACCCCAGTTTTCGAACTTCGACGGCACCTTGTCCCACCAGGTGGATTCGCCCGGTCCGCCGGTCACGATCTCCATGTCGTTCAGACGGAAGGAGAGGAGCACGGCCTTTTTCAGCCACTGGTTCACCTTCCAGTTTCCATCCGCCTGCTTCTCAGCAACGCGTGCCTTGCCGCTATCGAGAAGTTGAAGAGATGTGTCCACGGCGTCGCGAACCTCGCCCTTCGTCGATACGTTCACGCTATCGCGGTTGTCGAACGCCGTTTCGATGATGGTTTCGAGGGAGGTGAGATCCGTAAGGCTCATGGAAAATTCCTTAAAGTCGCGTGGTGTTCATGGTCACGGATGGTACCGCGCCGCTGGAAGGCTTTGGTCATTTGATCTAAGGGAGTGTTGGAAAGGCGTCAATGTGATTTGGGTGATTTGGCGCGTCAGACGAAAGGCATGGAAATGACACGACTGAAAAACGGCAAGTTGCGGCGCAAGGACGGGGTATGGGACCCGTTGAAGCGCAGTGCTGTGGACAAGCAGCAGGCCGAGGTCGTTCAAAAAACACCGCAGTCGGACTCCCCGTCCTATCGCCTCGCCTATGTGGACATGGATTTTCTCTGCCGCGAGGAATTGCGCCCCGTCAGGTTGCAGCTTGAGCTTCTGAAGACGGAAATGGCGCTCACCGAGCGCGGCATAAAATCCACCGTCGTCATGTTCGGCGGCGCGCGCATTCCCGAACCCGGCGGCGAAGCCTGGGCGGCGCGCAACGAGACGCAAAAGCGCAATCTGGAACAATCCTCCGTCTATTACGATGAGGCGCGCAAGTTTGCCCGTCTTTGCACCGCCTATGCCGCAAAATCGGATCACCTCGAATATGTCGTGGTCACCGGCGGCGGTCCGGGCGTCATGGAAGCGGGCAATCGTGGTGCGGCCGATGCGGGTGGCCCGTCCATCGGCCTCAATATCGTCCTGCCGCACGAGCAGGCGCCGAACCCCTATGTGACACCGGAGCTGAGCTTCAACTTCCACTATTTCGCCATTCGCAAGATGCATTTTCTGATGCGGGCGAAGGCCGTGGTGATCTTCCCCGGCGGCTTCGGCACGCTGGACGAATTGTTTGAAGCGTTGACCCTGATCCAGACGAAGCGCATGGAGCCAATTCCTCTCATCCTGTTCGGTGAGAAATTCTGGCGATCGGTGATCAATTTCGAGTTCCTGGCGGACTTCGGCACTATTGCACCTGAAGATATGAATCTTCTGCATTTTGCTGAAACGGCTGACGATGCATGGAGAATCATCTCGGCCCACTACGAACACTGATTATGCTTGGCGCGACGAAGTAATTTTAGGGCTTAATTAGCAATCTTCTTCTAATTTTGCCCCGTCGCGCTGCAGCGCACTGTCCCAAGGGGACGGGCCTCCATGACGGAGATTTATCATCCGTTGAAGTCAGCCTTTTCAGGCGGGCGATTTGATCGAGGCCAAAATGTTCAATTTCCAAGTGAAGTCGCTTGCGACCAAGCTGATCCTCGTAACCGGCTGCGCTATCACCACGGTTCTCGTTGCATCGAATTCCTTCCTCATTTCCCAGACGAGTGAGCGCGTGCACGCGCTGACCATGGATCAGGCCAATACCGAAGCGCGCGCCATCGCCAACGTCATCGCCGCTGATGTGGGTGAACTCGGCAGCGCCGCACGCTCCATGGCCGGTGTCATCGGCCGTGCGCATCAGGCGAAATCAATGGATCGCCCCGGCATCGTCAACATCCTGAAGGCCAATGTCGAGCAGAACGCCTTTGCCTTTGGCAGCTGGTTCTGTGAGCAGCTCGGCCTTTTTGACGGCCAGACGACGGAGATCGCCAACAGGCTCGATCTCGGCACCAATGCCACCGGCGCCTTCGCTCCTTACTGGTCGAAAACCCAGAAGGGCGAAATCCAGTTCTCGACGTTCAAGAATGATTATGCGGCGGAATGGTATGCGCTTGCCGCCAAATCCGGTAAAGGCGCGATCACGCAGCCCTATCTCGCCGAAGGCACGGAAGTGCCGACGACGATGACGTCGCTTGCCTATCCCGTCATGTCTGACGGCAAGATGATCGGTGTGGCTGGTGTCGATATCTCGCTGGCCTCGCTGTCGCAGAAGCTGCAGGCCCTGCATCCTTTCGAGACCGGCCGCGTGACGCTCGTTTCGCAGGGCGGCCAGTGGCTGGTGCCGCCGACGCCCGAACAGAACATGAAGGCCTATGACGGAGACGGAGCAAGCACCGTTCAGGCGGCAATCACGTCAGGCAAGCAGGGCCTCATCGAAAATCTCGGTCTTGATACGGACGCGCCCTATAACCGTCTCGTCTATCCCTTCGCCGTTCCCGGCCTCAACGCGACCTGGGTGGTGCTGGTGGATATTCCGCATCAGGCCCTGAACGCGCCGGTTCAGGAGCAGACCTACATGATGATCATCGGCGCGATCGTCATTCTCGCCGCCGTCATCACCGCGCTTTATTTCGCCGTGCGTTATTTCGTCCGTAATCCGCTTGCTTCGCTGGTTTCCGATGTCAGGACGCTGAGCGACGGGCGCTACGATGTGCCGGTTTCCGGACAGGAGCGCCGGGACGAGACGGGCGCCGTCGCTACCGCGCTTGAAGGTTTCCGCGCGAAGCTTGCTGGCATTCGCGAGATGGAGGCTGAAGCCGACGCCCAGCGCGGTCACGCGGAGACGGAGCGCCAGCGATCCGAATTCGAGCGCAATGAGAACAGCCGCATGCAACAGCACATTGTCGGCGTGCTGGGTGCTGGCCTCAATGCGCTCTCGCAGGGCAATCTCACCTACCGCATCGAGGACGAATTCCCGGGCGAATATGCGAAGCTGCGCGAGGATTTCAACTCGGCGCTTGCGAGCCTCGAGGAAACGGTTTCCACCGTCAATGCAACCGTCGTCAGCATCGGCAACGGTACGGGTGAGATCACCCGCGCCGCCAGCGATCTTTCGCACCGCACGGAACAGCAGGCCGCAAGCCTCGAAGAAACCGCTGCCGCCCTCAATCAGCTGACCGCACAGGTCAATTCCAGCGCGGAAAATGCTGCACAGGCGGCCGGCGCCGTCAGCCATGCCTGCGATGACGCCGGCAAGTCAGGCGAGGTTGTGCAGCAGGCCGTGAATTCCATGGAAGGCATCGCGCAATCCTCGGCCGAAATTTCCCGTATCATCGGTGTTATCGACGAGATTGCCTTCCAGACCAACCTTCTGGCGCTGAACGCGGGCGTCGAAGCCGCCCGCGCGGGTGATGCCGGCAAGGGCTTTGCCGTCGTCGCACAGGAAGTGCGCGAACTGGCACAACGGTCCGCCACCGCCGCCAAGGAGATCAAGGGTCTCATCAACACTTCGGCCACCCAGGTTGGCGAGGGCGTCCAGCTGGTCGGCAAGGCCGGTGAGACGATGAAAAAGATCGCCGATCAGGTTCTGCAGATCAACCAGCTGATACGGCAGATCTCCGCCTCCGCCAGCGAACAGGCAGTGGGTCTGAAGGAGATCAATTCCGCCGTTACCCAGATGGATCAGGTTACCCAGCAGAATGCGGCGATGGTGGAAGAAACTACCGCGGCGAGTGTAACGCTGAACAGCGAGGCCGAAACGCTGAAATCGCTCGTTGCCGGTTTCTCCGTTTCCGGCGGCCATTCCAGCCAGCAATTGCGCGCCACTGCCGCGGCGATGCGTGCACCCGCCGCTCCGGCGCAGGCATCGGGCCGTCCGGCCGCGCAACGCGCCCGTCCGAGAACCAGCGGCGCAAACGCACTGGCGCAGGATGACTGGACGGAGTTCTGACGCGCCATTTCCGCCTCAAATGAAAAGGGCCGCTGGTATCGCCAGCGGCCTTTTTTTGTCCGCTTCCGTCAGAGACGGGCGAAACGTTCCGTCAGCAACTCGAAGAAGCCGTCGGCATCCACATTGCGCATCACGCGGGCATTGGCGGGCCGTTCGGTAACATTCCACCAGTCCACCACGGTCATGCCCATGGTCAGTTCTGAATGGACCTCGATTTCGACGTTGCACTCGCGACCCTGAAACAGTTCGGGTTTGACGAGATAGGCAATGACGGTCGGATCGTGCAGCGGGCCGCCATCCGAACCGTATTTCTCGATGTCGAAGCGTTCGAAGAATTCCAGCATTTCCGCCATGGCGATGGCCGGCCGTGTGCCGATCTCGCGAATGCGGCTGACCCGGGCCTTGGTCGTCAGCAACTGATGGGTGACGTCGAGCGGCATCATGACAACAGGCATGCCGGATCGGAAGACGATGTCGGCGGCCTGCGGGTCGACATAGATGTTGAATTCCGCCGCCGGTGTGATGTTGCCGCCCTCGAAGAAGCCGCCGCCCATCATCACCAGTTCCTTGACGCGGTCGGCGATCTCAGGCGCCTTCAGGAGCGCCAGCGCCACATTGGTCAGCGCGCCGAGCGTGCAGAGCGTTACGGTGCCGGCGGGTTCCCGCATCAGTGTTTCGATGATGAAATCGACCGCGTGCTGCTTTTGCGCCTCCATGGACGGTTCGTCGAGAACCGGGCCATCGAGGCCGGTGCTGCCGTGAACATGTTCGGCGGTGATGGGCTTGCGCACCAGCGGCTTCTCGGCGCCCTCATAGACTGGAATATCGGTGCGCCCGCACAATTCGCAGATGATGCGGATGTTGCGGCTCGTCAGCTTCAGCGGAACGTTGCCGGCGACGGCGCACAATCCGAGAATGTCGATTTCCTCCGGGCTTGCGAAAGCGAGCATGATTGCCGCTGCGTCGTCCTGGCCGGGATCGGTGTCGATGATGATTTTTCTGCGTTCTGCCATGTCTTGCCCGCCGTTGAGATGAGCGCTTTTTTCGAGCGGCGGGTGCTCACTTGTCAAGTCTCATTCCTGCGGCTTGCCTTTGCCCCGCGTTTCGTCTTGCGCATCGTGGTTCGGCTTCCCATATTGCTGGGGCCGGTGCGATTGACCGGCAAGGTTGCCGGAAGCGGGACCGCGAAACGTCGCTTGGTTGCAAGGACAGAAGAGACATGAGCCGCATGACGCCATTCACCCACCCGCTTCTGCTGGGTTTTGATGCCATGGAAAAAACGCTGGAGCGCATGGCGAAGGCCAATGACGGCTATCCTCCCTACAACATAGAGCGCCTGCCCGGCAGCGAAGATATGCCCGAACGCCTGCGCATCACCATCGCAGTCGCAGGTTTTTCGCAGGACGATCTGGATGTGACGACGGCCGATAACCAGCTCGTCATTCGGGGACGACAGCAGGAACAGGAGAAGCGCGATTTTCTCTATCGCGGCATCGCAGCGCGCCAGTTCCAGCGGGTATTCGTGCTTGCCGATGGCATGCAGGTCAGGGAAGCGCGCCTGCGCAACGGCCTTCTT
Source organism: Agrobacterium sp. (assembly GCF_059499945.1). Lineage (NCBI taxonomy): Bacteria > Pseudomonadati > Pseudomonadota > Alphaproteobacteria > Hyphomicrobiales > Rhizobiaceae > Agrobacterium > Agrobacterium sp. The sequence continues at coordinate 308,148 of NZ_JCABZP010000014.1, forward strand.
TCCATCGATCTGGTCCGGCCGGAAATTTCAAACGTGGTGAAGAAAATTAATATTTCCGTCTCAGAGTAGAACGTGAACGCCAGAATCCGACACGAATCGCTCGGCGTGAAGAAGGAGGCTGAAATATGCTTTTGAAAGAAGCGCATGCGCGTCTCACCCAATCCCAGCTCGCCCATATCGGCGAAGGAGAAGTGGGATATATCCGCAAGATCCGGGCGGAAGACGTCAGCCGCTGTTTCCCGGAAGCGCCTGATCTCGATCCGCAATTGGATCTTTGGGCACTGTTCGGTGCGGATGGTACGCCGATCCTCCTCACGGACAACCGTTCAAGCACGTTTTTCAAGGCTGCCGAAGACGATCTCAAGACCGTCAGCCTGCATTGAATAAAAAAGCCCGCTTTTGAGCGGGCTTTATGCTTAGTGGATCAAAGGAACGGGCGGTCCGGCATGTCGTCGATGGAGATGACGCCGTCCTTGTTCCTGTCCAGCCGTTCGAACATCTTTTCGCCGGCGGCGGTGAATTCGGCCTTGCTGACCTGACCGTTCTCGTCGGTATCGGCCATGCGGAACAGTGCGTAGGCTCCACCCTTGCCGCCATGTTTGCCCCAGCCCTGACGGCCGCCATGTTCGCGCTCGGCGCGCTTGCCCTCGGGACCCTTGCCTTCATCCGCCTTGGCTTCCTCCCGCTCCGGACGCGGATGGGCGGCGCGGAAGGCTTCCATCTTCGCCTGGCGGTATTCGCGGATTTCCTTCGGCGTAATCGAGCCGTCCTTGTCCTTGTCGATCTCTGTGAAGAGCGCGTCCTGACGGGCGGCGAATTCCTCCTTCGAAATCTTGCCGTCCTTGTTGGCGTCGGCCACCTTCAGCAGGTGAACGAAAGCCGCTTCCGGACGGATCGGCATGCGATCCTTGTGGCCCTTGCCGGGCGCGGCGAAACTGGCCGTTGCGGCCGTGCTGAGCACAAGGGCTGCGCCAAGAGCAGAGAGGGCGATTTTGCGTGTGGTCATCGTCATTACCTTTCTTTGGTGTCCCTGAAGAAAAGATAGTGACGTCCAGCAAGCCTCACCACTTAAACATCCGTAAGGTGGATGAAGCTTCGGTAATGTTCGCTGCTCAGCGGGTGATGGTTTTCGTCAGGAACCCGGTCAGGTCGTCGGTGATGTAGTCGATATGCTCATCCGTCACGGCCGGAATTTCCCAGCGTTCCATGATGACGCCCTCAAGATTTGAAGGCACGAGCAACACGGTCTTCATGCCCAGCGCCTTGGGGGCGGCAAGATTGCGCGGCAGATCCTCGAACATGGCGGCTTTTTTCGTGTCGAGTTTCGCAAGTGCGGCGAATTTCTCATAGGTCGCGCTAGCTGGTTTAGGCAGATAGCCTGCGGCGACGATATCGAAAATATCCTCGAAGTGATCGAGAACACCGAGCGCGCCGGCGGCGGCCTGCGCGTGTTTCACGCTGCCATTGGTGAGGATGAACTTGCGACCGGGCAAAGCCTTGATTGCCTCGCCAAGTTCCGGATGCGGTTTCAGTGCCGAATAGTCGATGGCATGGGCGCGTTCCAGAAACTCGTCCGGGCTGATGCCGTAATGGATCATCAGGCCCTGCAGCGTGGTGCCGTGGTCGTGATAATACCGTTTCTGCAGCGCGCGGGCTTCCTCGGGGTCAAGCTTCAGAAGCTCCGCCACATAGGCCGTCATGTTTCGATCGATCTGCGAAAACAGATTGATGTGATGCGGATAGAGCGTGTTGTCGAGATCGAAGACCCATTCGCTCACATGGTCGAAATCGGCGGCTTCGGGCAGGTTTTTCGGCTTTGTGTCCATGGGCTGCTTTATGCCCGTTTCGAATGCCGAAGAAAATCGAAAAGACGACGATTGGTTAGAAAATCGGGCTTGGCTGCGGCCTCCGGCGCATGATACCGCCAAAGCCATGGAACTCTGGATAGGCATTACTTTCGCAAGCGCGTTCTTGCAGAACCTGCGCTCGACCCTGCAAAAGCACCTCAAGGGCATGATGGGCACCACGGGCGCGACCTTTGTGCGCTTCGTGTTCGGCATGCCCTTCGCTCTCGCCTATCTCGCTTTTCTGCATTTCGGGCTCGGTCGCCCGCTGCCGGTGCCCAACATGTCCTTCGCTTTGTGGGCGACGGTCGGGGCCATGGCGCAGATTGCCGCCACGTTCCTGCTGGTGCACCTGTTCTCCTTCCGCAACTTTGCAGTGGGAACGGCCTATTCCCGCACAGAACCGGCGCAGGCGGCACTGTTCGCGCTTATCTTCATCGGTGAAAGCGTCAATGGCGGCACATTGGCGGCCATTGCCATATCGGTCGCCGGTGTCATGCTGATTTCGGTGGCACGCACGGAAGTGACGCCCGCTTCCTTCCTGACGTCGATCTTCAGCCGGACGGCGGGCATCGGCCTCGCCTCAGGCGCTTTCTTCGGCCTGTCGTCGGTTGCCTACCGATCGGCGTCGCTCGCGCTTGCGCCGAGCCTTCCCGTTCCGGACGCGATGATGCAGGCGGGCTTCACACTCGTCGTCGTGATCGTCATGCAGACGGTGTCGATGTTCCTGTGGATCATCTGGCGCGAGCGGGAAGAATTGCGGCGTATCGCCAAGGTTTGGAAACCGTCGCTTGCTGTCGGTTTCGTGGGCGCCACGGCCTCATTCGGCTGGTTCACGGCGATGACCCTGCAGCAGGCCGCCGTGGTGAAGGCGCTGGCGCAGGTGGAGATGCTCTTCGCCTTCGCCTCGACCGTGCTCTTCTTCAAGGAGAAGATCAACCGGCTCGAACTCTCCGGTTGCCTGCTGATTGTGGTGGGTGTGCTGTCGCTTCTGGTATTCGGCTGAAAGCCAGACGTGGCGGACAAGCTTGCCGTCCGCCACCCGAAGCACATCAGGGCACGATGAGCGTGCCGGCGCCTTCCGTGAAGATTTCCAGAAGGACGGAATGGGGCGTCTTGCCGTTGAGGATCACCACGCCCTGAACACCGGCCTTGATGGCGTCGATGCAGGTCTCGACCTTCGGGATCATGCCACCGGAAATCGTGCCGTCCTTGATGAGCGCACGCGCCTGCGAGACGGTGAGTTCCTTGATGAGTTCCTTGTTCTTGTCGAGAACGCCGGGAACGTCGGTGAGAAACAGCAGACGCGAGGCGTGAAGCGCGCCCGCAATCGCGCCGGCGAAGGTATCGGCGTTGATATTGTAGGTGGCGCCATCGCGGCCAGGCGCGACCGGGGCGATGACCGGGATCATTTCCGATTTGGCAAGCAGGTCGAGCAGGGTGCGGTCGACTTCGGTGACTTCGCCGACGAAGCCGAGATCGAGCACGCGTTCGATATTGCTGTCAGGATCGATGACGGTCTTTTTCGCCTTTTCGGCGAAGACCATGTTGCCGTCCTTGCCACACAGGCCGATGGCCCATTCGCCTGTCTGGTTGATGAGGGCGACGATTTCCTTGTTGATCGAGCCGGCCAGAACCATTTCGACGATCTCGACGGTCTTGGCGTCGGTGACGCGCAGGCCGCCCTCGAATTTCGATTCGATGCCCATCTTGGTCAGCATCGCGCCGATCTGCGGGCCGCCGCCATGCACGACGATCGGGTTTATGCCTGATTGCTTCAACAGCGCGATGTCTTCCGCGAAAGCCTTGCCGAGTGTGGAATCCCCCATGGCGTGACCGCCATATTTCACCACGATGGTCTTGTTCTCGTATTTCTGCATAAAAGGCAGAGCCTGTGCGAGCAGCCGCGCCTGAGTTTCGCTTTCGGAAGACGTCATCTAAAAACCTCGGTCTGTGGTTGCGGCTGTTGAGAGCCTGTCACCGCTCTAAAGCAAGTCTTTGACGGATGAAATAACCTCCCGGCCTTATTGTGTCGGCAGCAGTCAAATTTCTTTTTTTTGGCGCTCCCGGCCCTGTAATGCGATTGACATAAAGGCCCAATGGGACCAGCCTTGCAGGGGAAAGGGGAGGGGTGAATTCAGGGCGACAGGAGATGTCGCGCGCCGCGCAAGCGATGCTGACCTGAACGACTGAGGAGCGAGAGACCACATGACGGCACCCGATCGAGACAAGCAAAGCGGTTTGCGGGACGAAGTCCTTGCGGGCGAATATGTGCTGGGTGCCTTGCCGCCGGAAAGCATGGCGGAGCTTGCCAAACGCATCAAACGCGACCGCCAGTTCGCGGCCATGGTCAGGCGCTGGCGGGACAATCTGGCGGAAACCGAATACCGCGAAAATGCGACCGTCGCCGCGCTGCTGGAACGGGATCCAAGCCGCTCCGGCCTGCCATTCAGGAGCCAGCCGCTGCGCGGTGGCAGCATGTTTGCAGCCATGCTTTCGGAGGTCTGGCATTCGGTGCGCTTCTGGCGTCTTCTGGCATTGACGGCGATGCTGTGGACCGCCGTTCTGCTTTTCACTATCGCCTGAGGGGCGCGCCTCTCAAAGGGAGATCGTTCTGACGATCTCGGCCCGCAGGCTATCCAGCCCGAACGATTTTTCCGAGGACGTGGCGAGAACTTCCGGATAGGCGGCAGGGCGCTTGCGGATTTTTTCCAGCGTTTCGCCGATCAGCCGCGGAACGCCGACATCCTTGATCTTGTCCGTCTTCGTCAGCACGATCTGGTAGGACACGGCTGCCTTGTCGAGCAGGGTCAGAACCTCCTCGTCATTCTTTTTCACGCCATGGCGGGAATCGATCAGCACGTAAACGCGCTTCAGTGTCGCACGGCCGCGCAGATAATCGAAGACGAGCTTCGTCCAGGCGTCGACGTGATCCTTGGGGGCCTGCGCGTAGCCGTAACCGGGCATATCGACCAGCGCCATCGGCGGCAGGTCGCCCGCTTCGCCGGAATAACCATCCGGAACGAAATAGTTGAGTTCCTGCGTGCGTCCGGGTGTGTTGGACGTGCGGGCAAGCCCCTTGTGGCCCACCAGCGCATTGATGAGCGAGGACTTGCCGACATTCGAACGACCGGCGAAGGCAATCTCCGGCGGGCCTTCGGGCGGCAGGAATTTCATTGCGGGAACGCCGCGAATGAAAATCCAGGGTCGCCCGAACAGGGGCTTTTCGGTTGCCGTGCCTGTTTCACTCATTTCGATTGCACCGGCTTTCGCTTGAACAGCCCCTTGATATTATCGAACAGCTCGATCTTGGCGCCCTGACGCTTCATGATGACGGCCTGCTGGGTGATGGAGAGCGTATTGTTCCATGCCCAGTAGATGACCAGACCGGCCGGGAAGGAGGCCAGCATGAAGGTGAAGATCAGCGGCATCCAGTTGAAGATCATTGCCTGCGTCGGATCGGGCGGCGTCGGGTTCATGCGCATCTGCAGGAACATGGTGATGCCCATGACCAGCGGCCAGACGCCGATCATCAGGAAATGCGGCACGTCGTAAGGCAGAAGGCCGAACAGGTTGAAGAGCGATGTCGGATCGGGCGCGGAAAGGTCGTGAATCCAGCCGAAGAACGGTGCATGCCGCATTTCGATGGTGACGTAGATGACCTTGTAGAGCGCGAAGAAGACCGGAATCTGCAGAAGCATCGGCCAGCAGCCGGCAACCGGATTGATCTTCTCTTCCTTGTAGAGCTGCATCATCGCCTGCTGCATGGCCATGCGGTCATCGCCATGCTTGGCCTTCAGCTCCTCCATCTTCGGCTGCACGCGCTTCATGTTCGCCATGGAAGCATATTGCTTGCTGGCGAGCGGGAAGAAGAGCGCCTTGACGACGATGGTGGTGAGCAGGATGGCCACGCCGAAATTGCCAAAATAACGGAAGAAGAAATCCATCATTTTGAACATCGGCTTGGTGATGAAGTAGAACCAGCCCCAGTCGATCAGAAGGTCGAACTTCGGGATGGAATATTCTTTTTCATAGCGGTCGACCAGCGGCACTTCCTTGGCGCCGGCGAAGACAAGGCTCTTCAGCTCGATGGACTGGCCGGGTTCGACCGTCATCGTGTCGCTCTTGAAATCCGCCTGATAGCTCGGCTGATTGCCGGTGATATGCGAAAAGCGGGTTTCGAACGGTGTTGTCTGCGGCGGAACGATGGCAGCAGCCCAATATTTGTCGGTAATGCCGAGCCAGCCGCCGGTTGCCTTGGCAATAGTTACCGGTGCTTCTTCAACATCCTTGTATTTTTCTTCCGTCAGGCTGCCGTCTTTGCCCGAAACGCCGAGAAAGCCTTCATGGATGACGAAGACGGGCGGGATCGCCGGCTTGTTGTTGCGCGTCACGCGGCCATAGGTGGCGAAGGAGACCGCAGCCTGTCCCGGGTTCTCGACCTTGTCGGCGACCGAGATCATGTAATGCTCGTCGATCGAAATCGTGCGGGAGAAAATCACGCCCTTGGAATTGGTGTAGGTGAGGGTGACCGGGGTGGTTTCCGTCAGCTTCTCGCCGCTTGCCAGCGTCCAGACGGTGGTCGGACCGGGAACGCCGCCGACTTCCTGTGCAGCAACAAAACCGAGTTCGGTGAAGTAGCCGTCCTTGGTGTCGGAGGGCGAGAACAGCGTGATGATCGGGCTCGAGTCATCGACGGTCTCATGGTAATCCTTGAGCCGGATGTCATCGAAACGGGCGCCGGCGAGATTGATCGAACCGGCGATGGCGTTGGTGTCGATGGCCACACGCTGGGTTCTTGCAATCGACTCTTCACGGGTCGCCGTTGCGGCGGTTTGCGGCGAAGAGGCGGGCGGTGTGCCTTCGACGGCTGCACCAGGCGCGGCACCCGGTGCCGGCTGCTGTTGCTGCGTCGTCTGCTGCTGCTGCGCCTGGCGGGCCTCTTCGGCGCGGCGCTGCTGCTCGATACGCGGATTCATGTAAAGGAATTGCCAGGCGAGGACGATGACAACCGAAAGGGCTATCGCGATGAAGTAATTGCGGTTCTTTTCCATCATTCTTTCCTGGAGCGGGTCTCCTGGGACCGTTTCGGTTTCGCCGTTCCTTCAATGCGCTCGGCAAGGAGAGACTGAAGTTTCGGGAAGGCTGTATCGAGCACATCCCTGCGGGCGACAATCACATAGTCATGACCGGGCTTCATTGCGACCCCGGCAGAAAGCCTGACGGCTTCCCTGAGACGGCGGCGCATGCGATTTCGCTCGACCGCGTTGCCTTGTCTTTTTGTTACGGTAAAACCGACGCGAGGCTCGGTTTCCGGGGCTTTCCGGTCAAGCACTTCCAGAAGAAAGGTGCTTCCCCGCCGTTTTTCCCCCGCCTGAACGGCAAGAAACTCCGACCGGTTTTTAAGCCGGCCGGGGTGTTTTTCAGTCTTGCTCATGTGCCCACGACTTTCATCGGGCCACAGGCTCGGCAATTAAGCCGACAGACGTGCGCGGCCGCGCGCACGGCGGGCTGCGAGAACCTTGCGACCGCCGGCGGTAGCCATGCGGGCACGGAAACCATGACGACGCTTGCGAACAAGCTTGGACGGTTGGTAAGTACGCTTCGACATTTATTTAATACCGCGGTGTGCGGCCCTTCTTGAATTTGCAATTATTTGCAAGAGCGTTTCGTTTTTTGCACGGCTAACCCCGCCTGGGCGAGCTTTCAATGGCCGAGCGTGCGCGGCTTATAAGGGCATAGGCCGAGCAAAGTCAATTGCCGAAGGGGTTTTCGCGGTTCACCTTTTGCGGAAAACGCACCGCAATCTCCTTCGCCGACTGCCGATAGAGGCTGATTCCGACGCGCAATCGATAAAATCCGAAATTCTTTCTTAACGCCGCATTGATAAATCTTGTGACGCGAAAAGTTATGCCAGCTTCCCATTTTCATTGCGCGGCTGGTTTTTGTTGGGGGAACGAAATTGAGAATTCGCGGTCGTATCAATCTACTTGTCGGGCTTATGAGCCTTGTTGCCTGCACCATCGGCGGGCTGTCCATCTATGCGATCAACGAATTCCGGGTCCGGTCGCATCATTTCGAGGAAGCTGCCGAAAGGGCCTACAAGGGCGAGGCGCTTAACCGTCTGGTGACGGCGGTCGTCATGGAGGCGCGTGGTGTCTATGCGGCAGCCGATGTGGCCGCAGCCACCCCCTTTGCCGACGGCATGGTCAAAAACCTCGATGCCATGGAAAAGCTGATTGCCAGCTGGGCTCCGCTCGTGCCGGCGGAACAGCGGGCGAGTTTCGACAAGCTTGTCGGCCGGTCCAAGGAGTTCCGGACCTTCCGTCTGGAGACTGTCCGGCTGGCGAAGGAGAGCGGGCCGCAGGCAGCCGCCCAGCAGGGCAACAATGAGGCGAACCGCGCCAACCGCAAGGCCTATCAGGCGGAGATCGATGGTGTCGTGAAAAACGACATTGCCGAACTGGAAGTCGTAAAGGCAGGAATGGATTCTTTCAGCACCGCCATATTCTGGGCGATCGTCGCGGTGACGGTTGCAGGTGTCGGCGCGGGAGCCGCCTTCGGTCTCTACATCGGAACGCGGCAGCTCAGCGCGCCCATCCGCCGGGTTTCGCAGGTGATGAATGCGGTGGCCGATGGAAATCTGGACGCGGAAGTCCCCTATCTCGGCCGCAACGACGAGATCGGCGAAATGGCTGCCGCCGTCGAGGTCTTCAAGAACAACGGCCGCGAGGTGCGCCGCATGAATGCGCAGGAGACCGCCATGCGCGCCAAGAGCGACGACCTGCAGGCCGGCATGGCCGTCGTCGTCGACGCTGCGGCCCAGGGCGATTTCAGCCGCCGCATCAACAAGGATTATGGCGACGAAAACCTCAATCGTTTCGCCGCGACGATCAATTCTCTCCTCACGGGGGTCCATAACGGCGTATCCGAGACCAGCCGCGTCATTGAAGGTCTGGCGCGGGGTGATCTGACGGAGAGGATGGACGGCGAGTTCCGCGGCGTGTTCGGCGAACTCCAGGAGAACGTCAACCAGACGCTGACCAAGCTGCGCGAGACAATGAGGGAGGTGCGCGGCAGCACGGAAGGCATCAGCGGCAACGCAAGCGAACTGCGCTCGGCGGCCGACGACCTGTCGAAGCGGACGGAACAGCAGGCTGCGGCGCTGGAGGAAACCTCCGCCGCACTGGACGAAATCACCGCCGTCGTCCGCAATTCCACCGACCGTGCGCAGGAAGCCAGCGCCATGGTTGCCGAAACCAAGCAGAAGACGGAAGAATCCGCCAGTGTCGTGCGCGATGCCGTCTCCGCCATGGATCGCATCGAGCATGCCTCGCGTGAAATCAGCCAGATCATCAACGTCATTGACGAGATCGCCTTCCAGACCAACCTTCTCGCGCTGAACGCAGGCGTGGAAGCGGCACGTGCCGGCGAGGCCGGCAAGGGTTTCGCCGTCGTCGCGCAGGAAGTGCGGGAACTGGCGCAGCGTTCCGCAACGGCTGCGAAGGACATCAAGGCGCTGATCACCAAATCCGGCCAGGAGGTCGGACGCGGCGTGTCGCTGGTGCAGAAAACCGGCAGCGCACTGAGCGAGATCGAGACCCGCGTTCTGGCGATCAATGAGCACATCCATTCGATCGCCACGGCGGCCAGGGAGCAGTCCACCGGTCTGCACGAGGTGAATACCGCCATCAACCAGATGGATCAGGTGACGCAGCGCAATGCTGCCATGGTGGAGGAGACCTCGGCCGCAACCCACAAGCTGAGCAGCGAGGCGGATCATCTCGTGACGCTGGTGACCCGTTTCAATGTCGGTGCCGAAAATGCGCAGCGCAGCCACCGTTTCGAGCAGCCCGCAAGACCGGTAACGGCATCCGCCGGACCGGTTGCGGTCTCCGGCAGGACGGCTGCGGTGGCGTCCCCGGCCCGCAAATTGATGAACAGCGTCAGTCGTGCGCTCAATGCCCAGCCCGCTGCAGCACCGGCGCATGGCGACTGGCAGGAATTCTAGGCGACCTGCAGTTCCGCTTCAAACAGGCTTACGTTGCGAACGCCGCCCTTTTCGGGCGGCGTTTGTTTTCCGGCAATGAAAACGTTTGTTTTGCAGCGCATTGGAAAAATATCCATTAGGTCCTATTATCGTCGCTGCATATAAACCGAGCCGTTCCACGCAAGCAGCGGCGCGCATACAGGATCATGGCCCGGTGTTTTCTAAAGGCGTAGACAGCTTGGACCGCACGCAAGACGATCCGGTGCACTGCATGCCGGGATTGACCGCCGGTCTTTCCGGACGGCTGCTGCTGCTCACGGTCATTTTCGTGATGATCGCCGAAGTGCTGATCTTCGTGCCTTCCGTCGCCAATATGCGTCTTTCCTGGCTGCAGGACCGTCTGAATACGGCCGCCGCCGCCGGCGCGGTGATTGATGGCCTGCAGGCCGAACTGCCGCGAAGCGTGCAGAACGACACGCTGATGGCAACCGGGGCAAAGCTTATCGCGCTGCGAAAGGACGGCACCTCGCGCCTGCTCGCAGTGGCGGAAACACCGCCCGGTGTCGACGAGCAATATGATCTTTCCGATGTTTCGCAGGTGGCGGCGGTGCGGGATGCCTTCTCCACCCTGCTGTTCGGCGGCAACCGCGTCATCCGCGTCTTCGATGTGGTGGGCGACAGCGATACCATCATCGAACTGGTGCTGGGCGAAAACAAGCTGCGGGCGGCGATGCTTGCCTATGCCCGCAACGTTTTCCTGATTTCCATCGTCCTGTCGCTGATCACGGCCGGCCTGATATTCATCTCCATCAACCGCATCATGATCCGGCCGATACGCCGGCTGACGCTCGGCATGCAGAATTTCTCCGAGGATCCAGGCAATCCCGAGCGGATTTTCGTGCCCGAGGAGGGGACGGACGAACTGTCGGTTGCGGGCCGCCATCTTGCGGATATGCAGACCGAACTGCAGAAAACCCTGCGCCAGCAGAAGAACCTTGTGGATCTCGGCCTTGCGGTGTCGAAGATCAACCATGACATGCGCAACATCCTCTCCTCCGCGCAGCTGATGTCCGACCGGCTTGTGGATGCCAAGGACCCGATGGTCAGGAGCTTCGCGCCGAAACTGCTACGCACCATCGACCGCGCCGTGGCCTATACGGGCGAGGTTCTAGCCTATGGCCAGGCGACCGAAGGCGCGCCGAAACGCAAGATGGTGCAGTTGAGCCTTCTGGTGCGGGACGTACGCGACATTCTGGCGCTCGATCCCGACAGCGGTATCGAGTTTCACGACAGCGTCCCCCCGGATCTCACGATCGATGCGGATTCCGAACAGCTTTTCCGGGTCATCCATAATCTCTGTCGCAATGCCGTCCAGGCTCTGCAGTCCGATGCCACAAATGCCGCGCCGAGGCACCTTTCCATCCTGGCCCAGAGAGCCGGCAGCGTCGTCAGCATCGTCATCGACGACAATGGGCCGGGAATGCCGCGCAAGGCCAAGGAGAACCTGTTTTCCGCTTTCCGGGGTTCGGCCCGCTCCGGCGGCACGGGCCTCGGGCTGGTCATTGCCCGCGAACTCGTGCTCGCCCATGGCGGCACCATCGCGCTCGTCGAAAAGCCCGGTCCCGGCACGCAGTTCCGCATTGAAATCGCCGACCGCGCCGCCTCCGTGCAGGCCGCCAGAACCGCCTGAAAAACCCGCACCGCAGCAGGCCCGTGAAATCATTATCTCCGCCGGAATGGACATGGTCTCAGGCCCGTGGAAAATGAGGCGCATGGAATTTTCAATATAATCAACAGGATACAGGAATTGCTGCGGAAAAATGACAATTTCCAAACGAAATCGCTTGCATTCGGAATGAGGACGTTTTAGAGGATCGCCACGCCACCGGAAACGACCGGAACGGCACGCACCCGTAGCTCAGCTGGATAGAGCACCAGACTACGAATCTGGGGGTCAGGAGTTCGAATCTCTTCGGGTGCGCCATTTCTCCTTTCTATAACAATACGTTAGTCTCTTGGGGCTGTTTCTGTTCGTTATGGTGGGCAGGAAATGTAATGACCCTGTAATGACAATCCCTTTAGCACTGCCAAATCCTCTAAGCCGCCCCAATGGTCGAGCTAAGCTTTCGGGCGAAGCCCTCAAGGACCAAGGGTCCGTTAAGAACCTCCGGTTCCCTATGGACGATAGATTTCTTCGGCTCTTGGTCTTGCCCCTAGGGCACCCGGTAGGAGGGGGAAATGGGGTGCCTAGTGCAGTAGTGTATTGTACCTAAAGATTTTCTCAGAAAAATTCCCGATTTTCGGGGGAATGGTAGAGATGCCGTCTTACGCTTGGATTTCAGTGAGCTAATATATCCTCTGCGATTCTATGTCGGTGGATGATATGGCAGTATTTGATCTTTATTCGAAGCGTCAGAAGCGAATTAGGGGCGAAGTGCCTGACGTCTACACGTATGACCAGTTGTCCAATTCCCTACGTGTCCAAATTGGTTATCTTATAAAGCAAGGTTTGAATCCTTCTGATAGCCTTAGTGCGGGCAGAGTTCGCAGCACATTCAAGTTTATTGTTGATACCCTTCGGGCCGAATACGGTGTGCACAGTCTGGTTGCCACTGGATATCAAGAGTACGCTCCTGATTTCGAGTTATTACATTTTCTTGCAAATGAAACAGACATTGATCGCTGCCTTGATGTTGTAGAATTGTCTATGCGGGTAATTGATAAGCTCACGCGTACGATCGATTATTGTTACTATGGGGCTTACAACGAAAACGCGGACGAAGTGATTCAGGATTTGAATACCCGATTTAAAGAGAGCGGAGTCGGCTACCAATTCATAGACGGGGAAATCATTCGGGTAGACTCTGAACTCATCCATACAGAGGCTGTGAAACCAGCCATCCGGCTCCTGAACACAAAGGACTATGCAGGCCCCCACGAGGAATTTTTGTCAGCCTACGAGCACTACAGGCACGGTAACAACAAAGAAGCCTTGAACGAGTGCCTAAAGGCATTTGAATCAACCATGAAGGCCGTCTGCGACAAGAGGGGGTGGACGTACAAGACGACTGACACGGCAAAGGCATTGATTGACGTATGCCTGTCCAACGGTCTTATTCCCCCATTCTGGCAGCAACAGATGACCTCGCTGAGAAGCCTTCTCGAAAGTAGCATTCCGACTGGACGGAACAAATTGAGCGGTCATGGGCAAGGTGCGGTTCCCCAAGAAGTTCCCGACTACCTCACGGCTTACATGCTCCATATGACGGCCTCCACACTTGTCTTCCTGACGACGGCAGAGAAGGAACTGAAGTGACTGAGAATGATAAACAACGTCAGTTGGCCGTGACGATTGCAAAGCAGGTCAGTCAATCCGAAGGGGATGAGATAAGGGAATGGGCAGCAAAGCTCTTAGAGATAAGAGGGGAATCAATCTCGGCTCCTATGAAGGCGAAGAAGGCCCTAACCTTGACGGCGAAAAGCAAGGTCGTGTTACCGGCCCTAAAGATAATAGCCAAGCAATCAAAGAAATATGGTTGGGATAACCGCTCTGCTGCACAGCGAGTAGGAATGGGTGCGGCCGCTGTAGGGATTACCGTATTTGGTGGTGCCAACGCAGGAATTGCGGCTCTCGGAGGAGCTGTAGGGGTTCCACTATGGATGGTTCTGGGGGGAGGGGCGATGTTTGCAAAGTACCTGATCGATGAGATCACGCAAAAGGATACTTCTGGTGCGACATACAAAGTCATTGATGCAGACAAAGAGGACTGACCGATGCCGGTGATGGACGATACAGAATATCTTAGGGCGCGATTGCATGAGTATCAGGACTTAGAAAGAGAACGTGCAGAGGGACACAAGCTCGAATCTCTCCATCGGCGAAAAGCAAACGCACGGGCCAGCTACGGATGGGGTCTGGTTGCGGTCGTATATTTCATTCTGACCTTCTGTTTGAGAGAAGGCTACATCGATCAAAACTGGGGGATAATGATTAGCTTCGTATCCGCAATCGGGGCTGCCGCGATGTCTGTCATGGCCAGATCGTGAACGACGGGGCGGGGCGTCAAGCTAGCTCAAGAGAAAAGTAATGGTAACTATGGCATCCGTAGGTCTACACTTGGTTTCCCATAATCAGAACTTTTGGCTAGTAATGTCTCCATAAGGGGTTTCTTCTATATGGACGTTTGACTAGCTAAATTCCTTTACTCATTTTTCCTTTGTACTAACTCTACGCCCCCCGCCTGACTAGCTAAGATTAGAAGGGTAATTTTTGTTTAGCTGTCTGGGCTATGAATGGCAGATACCGTTTATTCCTAAACATCGGGACAGACCGTCCGATACCCTTCTGATATTCGATACCCTTCATCCTCAATGCTTCCTGTATGTCAGGGCGTTGCACGATCTTGGAGAAGTTCGTTTTATCTCGGATACCGGATACGTCCATGACCTCCGATACTGCTATGCTTTCTGCCCCTGTAGCCGTCTGCATCACGGCATCATAAACTTTAAGAGCATTGCCGGTCAGCTTCGCTTCCTCGTTCTTAGACGATGCCCAGTCCTTTATCGTCGCACCCGGAAATATCCGGGACAATCCCTCTCTGGAGAAGCCTTTCTTGTTCGTCGGAAAGATAACGTAGAGGTTACAACCCGGAGGGCAGTCACCCTCGAAAGACCGTCTGACCGTGCCCCGACATGCGGCCTGTAGGATGTTATGAGCTATCTCCCCGAACCGGACGCTTTCATAATCGGCATCAAGAAAAGGTTCATCAAAGCTCGACTTCTTGGCACCCCTTCCAATAGCCTCATATTGAGCCTCGTTATATTGCAGGATGCTAATCAGGAATACATGTTTCACATGGGCAAACTCGTTTGTCGCTGTATGTCTGCCCCAGTTTAGAAAATGCACCTCTCCCTTTCTGTTCGGATTCAATCGTTCCATTATTAGCCGTTGGACGTCAGGGCTGTTTTTGTTTTCCTTAAGTGGGTGAATAATCAGGACAGGATCGTCAGATGGCAAGTCAGCGTTGATCGTCATTGTGACGGCTTCGGCGATCTCTCTGACCTTGCTCGCGTCCTTTTTGTAGAGCGTTTTCCCTGACCCTCTGTCCATGTGGTGTATCGTCAGATTGCCATAGCGCTTTGCAGGAGACTTGAGACGATGCAGGCCACCTCTATGACCCTCCCAGAACGAATAGGTCTTCCGTAGCCCGCCACTCGCATCAAGGATCAACATCGGCCCTAGGTCTTCGGGAAGGATGTCCTGATATTCTAGCGCTGTCGTACCATCGAGATTATCCTTTCGTACCCGGACAGAACGTCCCGCCATTGTGAAAAGCGCCTCTGCTCTGTCCTTGTCCTTTGTGTCGGCAAACATGTCTCGGAAGTCAGCGATTGACGCTATGGACACAGACACATCAGGGACTTCTACGATGTCGCCCGATTTGCTCCCCTTTAGCTGGTATGCCCAGTCGAAAAGCTCTGACGCCATTTTCCAATGCCCCGATGCCCGTAGGCCCTCAAGCAATCGACCGATCCCGAAATTCGTCAGGGTGATGCTTTTCGTCGGTGCAATGGTCTCATCCCAGATGCGGATGTTCCGGGGATTTCCTTTGTAGAAGAACTCCTCAATCTCCCCGAAGCTTTTCCCGATTGAGCGCCGTTCCAGCATCTGCTGTGTCGTGAAGAGAACGCGGGCATTCCCGATGTTTGGATTGCCGATAGACTTCACGTCTGACTTGCGAGAGTCCGATACGAAGACCCCGAAATCGTCGTCCGACAGGCCCATATGAGCTACGAGTGTATTGATCTCCTCAATTCGGGACATGAAGTAGATTACACTTGCCGTCTGATAGTCTGGCCACGACAATAAGGCCCGAGTGCTTTCGGTGATTACGGTCGTTTTTCCCATCCCCGGTGGCAATGATGATAGGAAGTAAGCCGGCCCGAGTGCATTCCCTGCCATCCGATGATAAGCCTTGGTGATATCGGAAAGACCTTCCCAATCGTCGCTCGTAGGGCGGTGGTCCCACCCTGAGAACTTCTCACCGACAGCGTCAATTACCGAATCTGCAAACTCGTCATCATCGAATTTCGTCCCTTTAAACGGGCTGACATCTTGACCTTCTGGCATCTCAAAGAAAGGCAAAGCCGGACTGTCCTTCCAGCCGTTTGCAATCGCGTCGTGAAAGATTGTTGCGATGCTGACCCTCGAAGCTCTTCCGGTCCGTTTTGGAAATTCCCGAACCCAGTGCCGTCGATTGTCTGGAGAGGAATAGTTTTCGCTTTCGGTCCGCTTTGACCACTCATCCCAGATTTCAAATCCTTCCTTCGAGCCTTCAAATTCGTCAAAAATAGCAGCGCCGTATTTGAACCAATCTGCATACTCGTCAGACGACAAGTACTCCAAGGCCGACTTCAAGCGTTCAATATCCGGCCCGTGCTGATGAGATTCTATTTCTTCTTTGGCAACAGATTCTTCGTCTTCAACGGTCTCGATTGCATCAGCCAAGCCAAAGGCATCAAGGACATCCTTACCGGAGTACCGTTTGCCTGACCCGCCTACGATCCTGACGGTGAATGAATCGGGATATGATTTCCAATTCTTCGAACCTACCAGCCGGAGGGCCTGGCATCGGGATTTCGCCGCAGGGTCAGAATTGTACTCATCGACCATAATCCCCATAATCGCATCAAACTCATCGAACGAAAGACCGGATGAATCAGGATCAGCAATCCAATAATGGTGAAAGCGTTCGGGTGAGGTTTCCACCGTCAGGGAGGGTTCAAGTGGAAACTCTCCGCCATTGGCGATGTAACCATGGTCGTCATCATGCCAGACGGCACGAATCTTTGTTACGTTCTCGTCGGTTCTACCCTTGGCGTCCGTCTCATTAATGCAGACACCGATTGCGGAGTGACCACGGTTCTTGGATGATAGGAAGCTTTCTACGTCTGTAAGCCTGCCGTGGCGAATCCCTGCATTGGAATTCAGGTTCTTTAAGTCCGGGTAGTACTGAAATGTGAAGCCCTTGGCGGTCGGATCAAGGAATTCAAGAAATGCCTCTGTCGTGTTATGCATCAATAACCTAGCTCATGCCGTTGCATGTAAATGGATTGGGCGACGCCCTGAATGGATTTAAAATGAACGCCAGAAGGGACACAGCGGAGACCATGCTGCATCCCTCCCGTATGGCTCAATGTGGTTTATCGAGCCGGTAAATCTTAATGTCAGGCAGTGTCCGAATTAATCGAGAAACCGCCGTAGCGAAGGTACAGGTTATCCCTTCGGAGATTTAGCGGGTTTCCGTCTTGGTAACGGACAGTCTGGCCCTCTTCTGCCCCGAGGATGATTCTGCCCAGTAGTCGCTGACCTTTCGGCGTTCGCGCGGTAACAGAACCCCCTACAGTATGCCAGTTTGGACTGACGCCAGCAGAGATGAGCCGTTGATAATCGTCTTGCTCAATGACTGCCTCTCGTTCCCCCTTGCGTGACAACGGCACATGAACGAGGGACTTACCGTCATCGAAGGACAAGCGGATAGGACGTGCTTTCATACGCCCTCACTTGATCTGCTTGAAGATGTCGGAAAGGGTCTGCTCCGGGGTCTTCTTGCGCTCCAAGCCATGTGGTTTGACGCGAGTGGGAGCCGGTCGGCCTTCGAGTTCTTTGGACAGGATGAACTTCAAATATTCTAGATGGTCGTTGGACCATTTGCTGCCAGTAAGCTGCGATGCGACCTTCTGAATCTCGTGTTCTGCCCACTTCTTTTCAGCGGGGTTGAGTTCATCAAAGGACTTGGAGAAGGAGCAGTCAGGGTGGAGTGTAATAGCCATTATAAAAATCCTAGATTAAATTAAAAATAAAAATTGATTTATGAAATTGATTATGAGTGAATTCAGCCAAGTGCTTTGGCTTTTGCATTGATAATGTAGGGCTGTATTTTTTCTTTATATGAAACGTATTCTTCAAGGTTGTGGACGGAGTACTCCTCATGGGAGAGGTGTCTCCTTGAGTATTCTTTCACCTCTAGGCCCGCTTCTCGTTCGTACCTATGAAGGGCCTCTTCTGCCTGATCCATAGTCAGGAAGGTTCCGGTGATTATACGGCTCTTCGGCTTGTGGTTCTTGAATTTGATCGACCAGCTCCGGGGTCCCGCCTGATCGATTTCTGCGACTGCACCGCAAACGTAGCGGACTGTACGTCTTAAGGAGTCGGTACGAATGACGTTCTTTTCGTCGTCAGTTTCAGGGTAGTATTCTTTCATTGGTTCCTTTCGAAATGTCCTGTCAGTGGACGAGGTCACGGCAAAGCCGCTCGCGAGATAGTATGCCAGAAACGGCCAGAGAGAGCCGCTCAGAGCGATTAGGGTGATTTTGATAGAGAGATAGCCAAAGCTATAGAAAGCCGCTGCATGACTCGCTATGAGTCAAATAAAGCATGTCCGATTGGATAGTTGCCATCGACGGCTGTGGTAGGTGAGAATTTAATCTATACCCTACAATATACCTTTACCACATTCTTCACTAAAAGTCAAGCGAAATGTGAATAGAAAGGTAGTAGGGTGAAAGCGTCTTATCAACTCACTACCCTACAAGTCATTATACCATACTTTAACATAAAAGTCAATACATTTGTGAATAAAAATCTAAACTATTGTTTAATTGAGCTGTAAGACTGGCAGGATTTCCCAAAAATCAGGATTATTTTTCTCAGCAAGGTCTTTCGTCATGCTCGAAACCCTTTCTGACCAGCCCTTCGTGGCCTCTTCTCGTTCCTTGAGGAATTGATACCGCTGATAAACGCCCTTCACACCAGACTGAGACCCGGAGACATGATTGAGGAGCCTATCGATCACATCAGGGGAGTGTCCGTCTTCTGCCATTCCAGAGGCTACGGTTCTTCTCAGGTCATGGAGTCGGAAAGGCTTGATTTTTCCATGGGTGTCTACCGCCTCGTCAATCTTGCTACCGACGAGATTCATTACGGCGTCTAGTCGTGTCTTCATTTTGCTATAGCCTGATATGTGTGCCTCTCGTGCTTCGTCTGCGACGACCAATTTCTTTCTGATCCTCGCGGCGGGAAATACATAGCCGGTCCTGATGTTGGCTCTAGGACAGGAGTTTATTTCCTCAAGCATCAATGGGGTGATGTGCACGATATGGGCCTTCTTATTCTTCGCCCTCTCTTTCGGTATCGTCCAAGTCATTCCCTCGAAATCGATTTCCTCGAACCTCATCCCAGCGACCTCTTCACGTCTTTGACCTGTCAGTAGCAGGAGACGGTAAAATGAACCCCAGACAG
Organism: Agrobacterium sp.; assembly: GCF_059499945.1. Taxonomy (NCBI): domain Bacteria; kingdom Pseudomonadati; phylum Pseudomonadota; class Alphaproteobacteria; order Hyphomicrobiales; family Rhizobiaceae; genus Agrobacterium; species Agrobacterium sp. Next base: position 327,283 of record NZ_JCABZP010000014.1, read on the forward strand.
GAGGGATAGAGGGATGATAGGTAGCCATCCAAAATACCCTGATTTCACTTCTCGTAAGGGTTCTGTCTCTGGAATCGACCGGTCTTGGGGTCTTGATCGTAGAAAGGGGTGAGGCAGGAATTATCTCTCTGGCTACGCAGTCATTGAAGAACGGACGGAGGGCGGCGAATAGTGTCCTCTTGGCGGCAGGTTTCTCACTGTACCCTTCGATTACCCCTGATAGGTCGGTCTTAGATATCGATTTCAGGCGGGATGATAGGAAGGGCTTCAAGCCCCTGTCTAATGTCGCCTCCATTTCTTTCCTGTATCTGCCGGTGGAGGGATGACGAGCAAGGTACTGAGTCAGTGCATCTCTCGTGAGGATGGCGTCCTTGTCCTGCCTTTGTCGTTGAATGACAGACCTTACAGCATTCTTTGCCTTGAGTGGTTCGGGTTCTCTGCCGTTCAAAAGGTCTGCGATTGTCGTCGTGGCGATACGCTTTGCATCTTGGATATCCATGCCGTCTCTCTGCTTGCCGATGACGTATCGCTTGGCTCCCCCTTCTCTGCCTCCTAACCAGCGCTGAACGAGATATGAGACATCGCCCTTGGCTGAGACGTACAGTCCAAACCCTGCCAGTTCAGTATCCCATACATAGGTCGGTTTTCCTTCTTGGACCCGCTTCAAGACCGATGGGAGGGAGGAGAGTGATAGCTTCGCCTGCATTTGTGCGTTCTCGTTTTTGGAGCGATTTTTGTAATGACGATGGAATGACATCGGGATTTGTAATGACGAAATAGCGTCTCTGTACCCCGTTCGTCAACGCGTCTCTTTCTGCCCTGATCGTCCGCGCGGGAGTGGGGAGTATAATTTATATTTGAAGTAAATGAAAGTATATATATAAAGTTATGATGAAATATTTAAATAAAAATATGGATTTGAGTCGTGTCGGACGTAATCTCCTGCTCTCTAGGTGTGGGGTTGATGGAAATAATATTAAGAGTAATATCAATAGATTAAATAAAATTCTGTTCGCGTGTCGCTGTTTTTGGTGATTTTTTGTTGTGATGCAATCGGTAGGGATAATCTCTATCAATTCTTAATATTATCGCTTCATACCAAATTAATAATCATTACACCCGGTTTTATGCTGAGATTCGAAAGAGCAGGAGAAAGCCTTTAGGCTTGAGCGATAGACGAGTAGGAATAGAGCTTTGCTCGATTGACGACATGAGCGATGGCGAATAAAGAGGCGTCAGCCTGCGAAGTCCCAGACTACGAATCTGGGGGTCAGGAGTTCGAATCTCTTCGGGTGCGCCATTTCTCTTAATGAAAATAATATGTTTTGGTGCAGCCTTATATTGGGCATAGCGCATGGATTTCGGCAGGTCGGGGTTGTCGACTTATAGCTTTCTGCAATCGAACGATTTACTGTCTGCAGTCGCCTTTAGCCGAATTGGTTATTTTTGCTTTCAGGGATTTCAGAAATGTCCAACGAATCGCCGTTGGGGCTGTTACAGGATGCCAGCTTACAGGCCCACGCTGTTATCAGAGACGAAATTGCAGGGCTCTTCGAAAGATACGGAGAGACCACACCCGACGTTACCCCGACATTAAAACAGCTGTTTTGGTACCTATCTGCCAGAAACCAAGGGGTTAGCTTTCTCGTAAGCTGGGGGTATTCCTGGGATGCCGAGATCATATTGCGATCATTCTACGAGACCGCTGCAAAGATATTATTTATATGTTTTGCCGAGGACGAAGATAAGGCGGAATTGATAGACGAATTCTGGAACAAGCTAGGCTCGATAAACGATAGACGAAGAGCGAGAAAAGCTGAGTTTTCGGTTCACCTGAAAGAGGAAGACGATGTCCCGAATTCCATATTTGAAGCCTTAAGGGACGAGCGTCTTTTCGATCTCAACGCCAAAGGAAACAAGGCCGAGCGAAAGCGGTTGGAACAGAAATGGTCCTTCTCCGAGATCATTGAAGCGCTCGACGGCCGGACATTGGACGGCAAGCCGCTCGTTGGCATGAAGAGCGTTCTTCATATCTATGGTATCTGCAGCCATCTCGCTCACGCAGATAGCGCGGCTATGGAGCTGATGGCTGATCGGGCATTGCGTCCTAAAGATGAACTGCGACTGCTTGAAGCTGGCCATATCTCGAGGATTTTGAGCGATCAGGTCAGCCTGACATGGTTCTGCGCAGAAGCGTTGCGCCGACACTTCAAAGGCGAGTTTTCCGATACGGAAAAATTCTACAACTCTTTCCAGAGGGCGGCGGAGCTGGGTGAGCCATTGCAAGCCGCTTTCAACGACAGTCAGCGCTCCTTTTATGAGGGACTCTACCCACAGCGATGATCACGACACCGCGTGGTAAAAAGATGTATAGTAGCGATGCAGAGATTTGTAGCTCAGTATTGTTCTATCGACTTGTCCTTGCTTTTAGCGGGCAAAAAGCCCAGCGGTTCAAAGTTTCCCTCGGCATCTTTCGACCAATCGTGAATCTTCAGCTTTTTCCACTGGAGAGATTCACGGGGGCGAGGTTGCCGCCAAAATTCAGGCGCATGTGATTCTCGCCGCCGTATAAATCGACGCTTCCAAGACGGTTTCTCAGTCTACAGATAAGCGCTGGGAATATTTTGAATATCCCCCTAAATATTAGTGGTTTTGGGTGGAGGCCTATACCAAAGGGTTTTCCGATCACCCGACATATCCGGGCTTTCGAGTGTCATCGAACTTTCCCCGAACCTTCGTCATATTGTCATACAATAAAAGCATATGCGCTCCAGAAAAGGAGCGCAGAATGACGCCACAATCACTTGAACTTTCGGGCATCGGCAAAGGCTTCGGGGCTGATGATGTTCTGAAAGAGATCGATCTCTCAATCCGTCCAGGCGAGTTTTTGTCCCTCGTTGGTATGTCGGGCTGCGGCAAGTCCACGCTGCTGCGTATCATTGCGGGCCTGGAAACGCCGGATCGCGGTTCGGTTTCGATCGGCGAGCAGGATGTGACAGAGGTTGATCCGAGCGATCGCAATCTGGCCATGGTTTTCCAGTCTTACGCCCTTTATCCGCATATGAGCGTGCGCCAGAACATCGCGACGCCGCTCAGGATGCGGCGCCTGCCTTTCGCTGCTCGCCTGCCACTGATCGGACGTTTTGCAGCGCCTGCTGAAACATTGAAGCAGATCGATGCCGCCGTTGAACAGGCGGCCGAGACGCTGCAGATCGCGCATCTGCTGGATCGCAAGCCGGCGCAGCTTTCCGGCGGCCAGCGTCAGCGTGTGGCGCTCGCCCGGGCGCTGGTGCGTTCGCCTGCAGCCTTCCTGATGGACGAACCGCTTTCCAACCTCGATGCGAAACTTCGCGCCCATATGCGTGAGGAACTGGCGGGCCTGCACCGCCGGCTTGGGGCAACCTTCATCTACGTCACCCATGACCAGATCGAAGCCATGACCATGTCCGACCGTATCGCCCTGATGTCGGAAGGCCGCATCGAGCAGCTGGGCACGCCGGACGAGCTTTACCGCAAGCCCGCGACGCTGACGGTCGCGCGTTTTATCGGCACGCCATCGATCAACCTGCTGCCGGTCGAAATCGATGCGCAGGGCAAGATCACGGCTTTTGGACGCGATCTTGCTATTGAAGGTGCCGGCCGTGATGCCGGCCCGGCGACGCTCGGCCTTCGTGCCGAAGACCTGCGCCCGGGCGAAGAAGGTTTTGCCGTGCGCGTGGTGCGCAGTGAAACCCACGGCGCCGATCGTTTCGTGAGCTGCCGCCTGCTGAGCGACGAGACCGTCGCCATCACCCTGCGTCAAGTCGCGGGCGAGGCGCTGGGTGCCGATGCGAATGGCGTCATGAATCTCGGCTTTGCACCGGAACGCGCGCATCTCTTCGCGGCCGATGGCCTGCGTCGCAAGGTGACGGTGCGCGAACGGGTGCCGGCATGACGGCGGTTGATTTCTCCTCGGCTGCACGGGCGAAGGCTCGCCCGCGGCTGTCGAAGGCGGACCGGCGGATGATCTGGCGCGGCCTGATGTTCGCAGCCCCCGCAAGCCTGCTGCTTCTGGCGATCTATATTGTTCCGATGCTCGTTCTGGCCGGTTTTTCCGTCACCGATTACCAGCTGGGTTCGCTCTCCACCCGCTTTGTCGGTCTTGGAAACTTCGTCAAGGCGTTTCAGGATCCGGTTTTTCTGCGCGCCCTAGCCAACACCGCCATCTATGCGCTCATCGTCATTCCTTTCGGCGTCTTTCTGGCGCTCGGCGTGGCTTTGCTCGTATATAACCGCAAGCGCAGCCGCGCTTTCTGGGAAGTGGCTTATTTTCTCCCCGTCACCGCAACACTCGTCGCCATGGCGACCGTGTGGCAGTTCCTGCTGCATCCCTCGCTTGGTCCGGTGAATGCGGCGATCAAATGGCTTGGTCTCGAACCGGTCGCCTTCCTCTCCAATCCCGTACTCCTCATTCCCACCATGGCGCTGATGGGCGTCTGGCAGATCCTCGGGTTCAACATGGTGCTGTTCCTTGCCGGCCTCACGGCCATTTCGAAGGATCTGCACGAGGCGGCGCGGCTGGATGGCGCCAAGAACCCGGTCGACCGGTTCCTGACCGTGACTTGGCCGATGCTTGGGCCGACGACCATGTTCGTGGTGGTCACCACCTCCATTTCGGCCTTCAAGGTGTTCGAGACGGTGGCTGTGTTGACCAAGGGCCGCTTCGGATCGGAAACCCTGCTGTTCGATCTTTATCTCGAAGGTTTCGAATATTCCAACACCGGTTATGCCGCCGCGCTGACGATTATCTTCCTCGCGATCGTGCTGGTCCTGTCTATCGGCCAGACGCTGCACATGGACCGGAAGGTGCACTACTGATGGCCGCATTGCGCAAATATTTCCCGCATCTCGTGCTTGCGCTGGGCGCTTTCGTGATGCTCCTGCCGTTCTACTGGATGGTGTTGACCTCGATCCGCTCGCCGGCGGAAATCTTCGATGTCTCGCTCTGGCCGATCCCGCAAAAATTCGACGCTGTCGATAACTACGCCCGGGCGGCGGGTCAGGTGCCGATGGCGCGTTTCATGCTGAACGGCGTCATTGTCTGCGTCGGCATTCTCGTCGTGCAGGTGCTGACATCGGTTCCGGCTGCCTATGCGCTGGCAAAGCTCCGGTTCCCGGGCCGCAAGCTGCTGCTGGGCCTCGTTATTGCGGCGCTCTGCGTTCCCATTCAGGCGCTTGCATTGCCGCTTTTCGTCGGTCTGGCCAAGACGGAACTTCTGAATACCTATTTCGCGATGATGATGCCGTTCTTCCTTTCGGTCTTCGCCATCTTCCTGTTCAACCAGTCCTTCCGCAGCTATCCGAATGAAATCATAGAGGCTGCCCGCATGGACGGGTTCTCGGAAATGGAGATTTGCTGGGGACTGGTCCTTCGCGGGTCGCTGCCTTCGCTCGCCGCCTTCTCGATCTTCTCGCTCGTTGCCCACTGGAACGACCTGTATTGGCCGATGATCGTGGTCTCCGACACCAATCTCGCCCCGCCGCCGCTTGGCATGATGCTTTTCGCCGATGTCGAATCCGGCGCGAATTATGGTGCGCTGATGGCGGGCGCCACACTGATTACCGCGCCGATGGTGCTGTGCTTCCTCCTCGCACGACGGCACTTCATCGCCGGTATTACCATGACCGGCGTCAAGTGACGCCGTTCAGACTTCCTCCTCCCAACCTCTCTGGAGACTGACATGAAACTCAACCGACGCGCTGTGATGGGCGGTCTGGCTCTCGGCATGGCTTTTGCGGGCCTCGCTCAGCCGGTTCTGGCCAATGAAATCACGCTCAACGTTCTCTACAACCTGCCGGGCTTCACCAAGTTTCATCAGCCGCTGGCCGACGAATTCATGAAGAAGAACCCTGATGTGAAGATCAACTTCCTCGCTCCGGCTGCCGGTTACAACGAAGGCCAGCAGCAGGTTCTGCGCTCTGCCGTCACTGGCAATCTGCCTGACGTTTATTTCTCGGGTTACAACCTGACGGCGGAACTCGTTCACACGCTTGCACCGCGCAACCAGATCACCGATCTCGGCCCGTTCATTCAGGCTGAAGGCGGTCAGGCTTTCCTCGACAAGAACTACAGCCCGAAGATGGCGGCACTCGGCCAGATCGACGGCAAGCAGTACGGTCTGCCGGTCAACGCCTCCTCGCCGATCATCTACATCAACTCCGACCTCGTCACCAAGGCTGGCGGTGATCCGGACAAGATGCCGACGACCTTTGCCGAGCTCATTGCTCTTGCAAAGAAGATCAAGGCTCTCGACCCCAAGTTCGCCGGCATGAGCTACGACATCAACGGCTGGCCGGATGACTGGTTGTGGCAGGCGCTCATCGTCGAACAGGGCGGCAAGCTCGTTGACGAGAAGGCCAAGACCGTTGGCTTCGACAACGAGATCGGCCTCAACGCCCTGAAGATGACCCGCCAGTTCGTCACCGAAGGCGGCCAGAACCTGCTCGACTGGGATCAGTCCCGCCAGCAGTTCGGTGCAGGCCTTACCGGCTTCATCTTCTCGACGCCCGCCCACGTTCAGACGATCCAGGGTCTGGTCGGCGACCGCTTCAAACTGAAGACGGCGACCTTCCCGCTCGACAACAAGGAAAAGGGCGGCGTTCCGACCGGCGGCAACTCGGCTGTTATCCTGACCCAGGAAAAGGCCAAGCAGGACGCTGCCTGGAAGTACCTGAAGTGGATCACCGGTCCGGAAGCGCAGAACACCATCGTTCGCATCACCGGTTACCTGCCGACCAACAAGCTGGCCACCGGCCCGGACTTCCTCGCTCCTTATTATGTCGAGAACCCGAATGTGAAGACTGCTTCGCTTCAGGCTGACCGTTCTCTGCCCTGGGCCGGTTATCCGGGTGGCGATTCCGTCCGCATCTGGCGCACGCAGCGCGACATCATCGGCACGGTCATGCGCGGTGAGGTGACGCCGGAAGCCGGTCTCAAGCAGATCGTCGAGCAGACCAACGCCCTGCTGAAATAAGCAGAACGACTGAAAAGGCTGCGGGGAAATCCGTTCCCGCAGCCATTTTGTGCAGAAAGACCCGTTATGAAGATCATCCAGATTACCGACACCCATCTCGTACCGCCCGGCATTGCTGTAAACGGCGTCGACCCGGAAAAGCAGCTGCGTGCGGCGGTGGCCGATATTGTCGAAAAACACGCCGACGCCGATCTTCTTGTCATGACGGGTGATCTTTGCAATTACGGCGAGCCTGAAGCCTATGAGCTGCTGCGCGACATCCTCAGGCCGGTCTCCATGCCGGTGAGGCTGATGCTCGGAAATCATGACCGCCGACCGGAATTCGTGGCCGCCTTTCCCGAGCAGCCGCGCGACGATAACGGTTATATCCAGTCCTTCATCGATACGGATTTTGGCCGTTTGCTGTTTCTCGACAGCCACGAAGCCGATGTCATAGGCGGCATGTATGGCGCGGATCGTCTGGTATGGCTGGAGAGTGCGCTGGAAGGCGCAGGCGATCTGCCGGTGACGGTTTTCATTCACCATCCGCCGATGGATTGCGGCATCCGCCATTTCGAACATATCGGCATGCATGATGACGGTGCTGTCATGCGCCGCCTCTCCGCCCATCCAGCCGGTATACGTCACATCATTTTTGGCCACATCCATGTGCCGATGGCGGGTACGACGGCCGAAGGCATAGCTTACAGCTCCGGTCAGGCCTGCGCGCACCGTTTCATCACCGATATCGATGTCGTCGATCCGCTGTGGACGGGCGGCAATCCTTGTTACCGGGTCATAAGCCTCGGCGCATTTGGCCTGCGTGCCTATGATGCGGAAGTGGGGCAGGTCGTGCTCGGTCAGGCGCCTGTCTGCGAAGGTCCCTGACACCGGACGATTTCCGTGTTGCAGAGAGATGACCTCCGCCTCGTCGCCTGTTGCCGGTAGTGGGGGGAGAGGTATTTTGCCGATTACAAGGCTGCGGTGGTGAGAAGACCCCGCGGCCTGTCGCGCCGATGCGTCACTTGAGGTTTGTTGAACGGATTTGATACGCGAGAGCCATGGTTCCGTTCGCACCCTTGATCTATGTCAGTTTCATCGATGAAACTGCGCGCCATAGTCGCCGTGAGGTGGCCAGCCAGATGCCGTGCCATCGTGATGACAGATCATGGAGAAGTGCATGCTTGAAAAGCGTATCCGCAACGCGTCCCTCTTGAACAGGATCGTCAGCGCCGAAGATGCCGCCAGTCTCATTCAGGATGGCATGACGGTAGGCATGAGCGGCTTTACGCGGGCCGGGGAAGCGAAGGCCGTGCCGCTGGCGCTGGCCGAGCGCGCCAAGACACATCCCATGAAAATCACCCTGATGACCGGTGCGTCGCTGGGCAACGATCTTGACAAGACCATGGTCGAGGCGGGAATGCTGGCGCGCCGCATGCCGTTCCAGTCCGATCCGGCTTTGCGCAGGGCGATCAATGACGGCAAGGTGATGTTCATTGATCAGCATCTTTCCGAAACGGTCGAGCAATTGCGCGGCGGCCAGATTCACGGGGTCGATATCGCCATTGTCGAGGCCGTGGCGATCACGGCGGAAGGCGGCATCATTCCTACCACCTCCGTCGGCAATTCCGCGAGCTTCGCCATTCTGGCCGACAAGGTCATCGTCGAGATCAACCTGTCGCAGCCCGAGGTGCTGGAGGGGCTGCATGACATCTTCATTCCCGCCAGGCGCCCGACCCGCATGCCCATTCCGGTGGTGGCAACGGATAGCCGTGTTGGCCTGCCGTTCATTCCGGTGCCGCCGGAAAAGATCGCCGCCATCGTTCTGAGCGACAAGAGCGACAGTTTTTCAACCGTGCTGCCGCCTGACGATGGGACCAAGGCCATTGCCGGCCATCTCACCGAGTTCCTGTTGAACGAGGTGCGTCACGGCCGTATGACCCATGAACTCCAGCCGCTTCAGGCCGGCATCGGCACCATTGCCAATGCTGTCATGCATGGTTTCATCGATACGCCGTTTCACGACCTCAAAATGTATTCGGAGGTCTTGCAGGATTCGACTTTCGAACTGTTTGATGCGGGCAAGCTGACCTTTGCCTCGGGTTCATCGATCACCCTGTCTTCCGCCATGAACGAGCAGGTCATGCCGCGATTGGCCGATTACAAGAGCAGATTGATCCTGCGCCCGCAGGAGGTCAGCAATCACCCGGAAGTCATCCGCCGCCTTGGCATTATCGGCATCAACACGGCGCTGGAATTCGATATTTACGGAAACGTCAATTCCACCCATGTCGGCGGAACGCACATGATGAACGGCATCGGCGGCTCGGGGGATTTCGCCCGCAACGCCTATATGTCCATCTTCGTCACCAAATCGATCGCCAAGGGCGGAGCCATTTCCAGCGTAGTGCCCATGGTCAGCCATGTCGATCATACCGAACATGATGTCGATATTCTCGTGACCGAGACCGGGCTTGCCGATCTGCGCGGTCTCGCACCTCGCGAGCGCGCGGCGGTTATCATCGCGAACTGTGTGCACCCCCAATATCGTGATGCGCTGACGGATTATTATCAGCGCGCGGTGGCGCGGGGAGGGCACACGCCGCATCTCATTGAAGAGGCGCTATCCTGGCATGAGGCGCTGCGCGAAAGGGGCACGATGCTGCCGCAGAAATAGGCCTGCGTTTTTTAAAGGTGCCCTCGCTGCCGGCTCAACCGCCATACAATTGGGTCCGTTTGGACACACCGGGGCGGAAATTGTCCGCTCTAGTGGTCAGGTTGCTGGCGCGGCGGTTCCGCCTCCGGTAGAAAATCCTCTCCCCCGGCTGCTTTCCGGCTGCCTCTGGGTTGTAGGAGAGTGATGTGATGCCCATTCGCTTCGTGGCCGTAATCGCCATTGTCGCCCTGCTCGCCGGTTGCGGGGGGCGTCCGATCGGGGTCATGACGCCGACGGGGCAGACCGTGGCGGGAACCACGCCGGTCAATCTTCTCGTCGCCACCACCCGCGCGCCATCGGAAAACGCCGCCGTGCTTTTTGGCGGCGAGCGTGGAACGGGTCTGAAGGTGGATGCGGTGACGGTTTCCATTCCGCCCAACGCCAACCGCAAGGTCGGGCAGGTGCAATGGCCGAAGAAGCTGCCGCCCAATCCGCTGAAGGATTTCACCACGGTGGCGGTGGAGCCCATTCGCTCCGAAGCCGAGACCAGAAGCTGGATCGGCAGACACATCCAGAAGGACCGGCGCGTGCTGGTCTTCGTTCACGGTTTCAACAACCGGTACGAGGAATCCGTTTATCGCTTCGCGCAGATCGTCCATGATTCCGGCACTGACGTCGTGCCCGTCGTCTTCACCTGGCCGTCGCGAGCGAGCATCTTTGACTATAACTACGACAAGGAAAGCACCAACTATTCGCGCGATGCGCTGGAGGAGATGCTGACCCGCCTCGCCAAGGACAGGTCCATCGGCGAGGTCACGGTCATGGCCCATTCCATGGGCACCTGGCTTGCGGTGGAGGCGCTGCGCCAGATGGCCATCCGCAATGGCCGTGTCGATCCGAAGATCGGCAATGTCATCCTCGCAGCGCCGGATCTGGATGTGGACGTGTTCAGCCGGCAATTCGCAAGCCTCGGCAAAACCCCGCCCAAATTCACGCTTTTCGTTTCGCAGGATGACCGCGCGCTCAGCCTGTCGCGCCGCATTTCCGGCAATGTCGACCGTCTCGGCCAGATCGACCCATCCGTCGAGCCCTATCGCAGCGAGCTTGAAAAAGCCGGTATCACCGTTCTGGATTTGACCAAGCTGCAATCCGGCGACCGACTGAACCATGGTAAATTTGCCGAGAGCCCCGAGGTCGTGCGTCTGATTGGCGACCGCCTTATCGCCGGGCAGACGGTAACGGATTCCGACGTCGGTCTCGGTGAAGCTCTTGGCGCTGTCAGCATTGGTGCTGCGCAAACCGTTGGGACGGCGGCCAGCGTGGTGGTCAGCGCACCGATTGCAGTCTTCGATCCGCGCACACGGGAAAATTATGGCAGGCAGGTGGAACGACTGGGTCGCTCCATGGAAAACACGGTCGGATCGGTGGGTGATACGGCCGGCTCCGTGGTGGACGATCAGGCGCTTCAATCGTCAAGGGTGAACTGCGATGCTGCTGCCAACCGAAACCGGGCGGAATGCCGTAACCGCTAAACTACGATGCGAGAGAGGGGGCGGAAACGCTAAGCGTTTTTGTCATCACGCTCCCGTAGTTTTGTATACAGCTTGTATTTTTATCTGTATGGTCCGGTTAACAGCTCAACTTCCGGAGTAAGACCCCATGCGTTGGAAACGCACTCTCCAGCTTCTCGATGTCCATTGCGAAGGCGAAATCGGCCGTGTCGTCACCGGCGGTGCGCCGAAAATTCCCGGCAATACTGTGGCTGAACAGCTTCACTGGATGAATACCGATCCGCAGGGTGAGGCTCTGCGCCGCTTTCTGACGCTGGAACCGCGCGGCACGCCCATGGGCTCGGTCAATCTTCTCCTGCCGCCGAAACATCCGGATGCGCATGCGGCTTTCGTCATTCTCCAGCCGGATCAGGCGCATGCCAGCTCGGGCTCGAATTCCATCTGCGCAACGACGGCGCTTCTGGAAAGCGGCATGGTGGAAATGCAGGAACCGGAAACCGTCATCATTCTGGAAACGGCGGCCGGTCTGGTAAAGGCCACGGCCACCTGCCGCGACGGACGCTGCGAAAAGGTCAAGCTGACCATGGTGCCGTCCTTCGTGCACGAGCTGGATGTCAGCATCGACACGCCCGAATGGGGCAAGGTGACGATGGATATCTCCTATGGCGGCATTTTTTATGCGCTGGTCGATGTCCGCCAGATCGGTCTCACGATCGAAAAGGCCAATGCCGCGAAGCTGGTCTCGGCGGGCATGATCCTGAAAGATTTGGTCAACCGCGAAATGACCGTCGTCCATCCTGAAATCCCGGCCATCTCAGGCGTCGCCTATGTGATGTTCCGGGATGTGGATGGAGATGGTTCCATCCGCACCTGCACCACCATGTGGCCGGGCCGGGCGGATCGTTCGCCCTGCGGAACCGGCAACTCCGCCAATCTTGCCACGCTTTATGCGCGCGGCAAGGTGAAGGTGGGAGATGAATATAAATCCCGCTCGATCATCGGTTCGGAATTCGATGTCGGCCTTTCCGCCGTCACCGAGGTGGCGGGCCGTCCTGCCGTCATTCCAACCATCGCCGGGCGCGGCTTCACCTTCGGTCTGCATCAGGTTGGTCTCGATCCCTTTGACCCCCTGGCTGATGGTTTCGCGATGACCGATGTCTGGGGTCCGGAGGCGGGTAACATCTGAGCCACGCCTCAAAAAAATGACATTTACAGCCGCCCGATGGACTTTGGCGGCTGTTTTCCCGCGGCAAAAGATGCTAAGCGGGCGCCAATTCCGTCATGCTCCGAGGTATCCCGATGAAGTCGCTCACCCTGCGCCGCCCTGATGACTGGCACCTGCACCTGCGTGACGGGGCAATGCTGGAAGGGGTGATCGGGGATACGAGCCGCCATTTCGCCCGTGCCATCATCATGCCGAACCTGGTGCCGCCGGTCGTCACCACCGCCGATGCCCGCGCCTATCGCGAACGCATTGTCAGGGCCATTCCGGCGGGCGATCGTTTCGAGCCGCTGATGACCCTCTATCTCACCGAGGACACTCAGGCCGACGACGTGGAAGAGGGCAAAAAAAGCGGCCTCATCACCGCCGTAAAGCTCTATCCGGCTGGCGCGACCACCAACTCCCACGGGGGTGTGCGCGATTTCAACAAGGCCATGCCGGTTCTGGAGCGCATGGCGAAGATCGGCCTGCCGCTCTGCGTGCATGGCGAGGTAACGACACCGGAAGTCGATATTTTCGACCGCGAGAAAGCCTTCATCGATACGGTTCTGGAACCCCTGCGCCAGCGTCTGCCAGAGTTGAAGGTGACCATGGAGCACATCACCACCCGCGACGGCGTGGATTATATCAAGTCGTCCAAGGCCAATCTGGCCGGCTCGATCACCACGCACCACCTCATTATCAACCGCAATGCCATTCTGGTCGGCGGTATCAAGCCGCATTATTATTGCCTGCCCGTTGCCAAGCGCGAGGAGCACCGGCTGGCGCTGCGGGCTGCTGCGACTTCGGGCGACGCCCGCTTCTTCCTCGGCACGGATTCCGCCCCGCATGTGGACCCGCTGAAAGAATGCGCCTGCGGCTGCGCCGGCATTTACACCTCCATCAACACCATGAGCTGCCTTGCCCATGTCTTCGAGGATGAAAACGCCCTCGATAAACTGGAAGCCTTCGCTTCGCTCAACGGCCCGGCCTGGTATGGTCTTGCACCGAACGAGGAGACGATCACGCTGGTCAAACGCGAGAAGCCGGTGTCGTTTCCCGCCAAGATCGAGACGGGCGCCGGGCCGGTGACCGTATTCGACCCGATGTTCCCGCTTCATTGGGATGTAAGCTGATTTTTTTGATGACCGCCGGCACTGCCGGCGGTTTTGTTATGGTCCCCAGGCATTCGCCCTTCGGTGCCGCCTGCGGATGCCTGCAATGCTGAATCGAGACGCTGTGCTTTCCGAAAACCGATCCGGGTTTTCGGAGCGATAAACCAAGGCCGAAAAAGGAGAACGCCTATGAACCATTTCACATTCACTGACCGCACCGTTGTTGCGGAACTGGTTGCGAAGATGTTGTGGGAAATCAAGGCGGTCCATTTCAATTCCGAAAGCCCCTACACCTTCGCTTCAGGCATGAAGAGCCCGGTTTACATCGATATGCGCAAGCTCATCTCCTTCCCGCGCATCCGCTCGGCGGCAATGGATTTTGCGGCGGCGGCTGTCATGCGCGAGGCCGGTTTCGAGAAGTTCGACTGTGTGGCGGGCGGTGAAACGGCCGGCATTCCCTTTGCCGCCTTCCTTGCCGAGCGCCTTGGCCTGCCGATGATCTATTGCCGCAAGAAGCCGAAAGGCCACGGCCGCAACGCCCAGATCGAAGGCCATATGCCTGAAGGCGCACGCGTTCTCGTCATCGAGGATCTGACGACGGCCGGCGGCTCGATGTTCACCTTCATCGACGCCATCCGTGCGGCGGGCGGTATCGTCGATCACGGCATTGCGCTCTTCTATTACGGCATCTTCGAAGAGGCCGAAGCGCGCTTCGCCAACGGCAATGTCAAGCTGCATTACCTGACGACCTGGCGCGACGTTCTGGCGGTCGCCCGCGCTGAAAAACTGTTTGACGAAGAGACCCTGTCCGAGGTCGAGGCCTTCCTCGATAACCCCCTGCCGTGGTCGGCAAAGCGCGGCGGTGTCAGCGAATTGCCGCAATCGTGATTTCGGATGCGGCCAGCCCGGTTTTGCGGCTGGCCTTCCGATCGATCTTCGTCTAAATCGATTTAAGTCCATTTGATTTGCTGTTTGAGGAGGACCGTAATGATCCTGTGTTGTGGTGAAGCCCTGATCGACATGCTGCCCCGGCAGACGACGCTGGGTGAGGCTGGTTTTGCCCCCTATGCAGGCGGAGCGGTCTTCAACACGGCGATTGCGCTGGGGCGTCTCGGCGTCCCGTCCGCGTTCTTCACGGGTCTTTCCGACGACATGATGGGCGATATCCTGCGGACAACCCTGCGGGCGAGCAATGTGGATTTCAGCTATTGCGCAATGCTTTCGCGGCCGACCACGATCGCTTTCGTCAAGCTCGTCGATGGCCATGCCACCTACGCTTTTTATGACGAGAACACTGCCGGCAGGATGATTACCGAGGCCGATCTTCCGGCACTTGGTGCGGATTGCGAGGCGCTGCATTTCGGCGCCATCAGCCTCATTCCGGAACCCTGCGGCAGCACCTATGAGGCGCTGCTGGTGCGCGAGCACCAAAGCCGCGTCATTTCGCTCGATCCGAATATCCGCCCTGGTTTCATCAAGGACAAGCAGGCGCATATGGCTCGCATCCTCCGTATGGCGGCGAAGTCTGACATCGTAAAATTCTCCGACGAAGACCTTGAATGGTTCGGAGTGGAAGGCGACGAGGAGACGCTTGCACGCCACTGGCTGCATCATGGCGCAAAACTCGTCGTGGTCACCCGGGGCGCCAAGGGTGCCGTTGGTTATTCGGCCAATTTCAAGGTGGAAGTGGCGTCCGAACGGGTAGAGGTAGTCGATACGGTCGGTGCGGGCGATACATTCGATGCCGGCATTCTCGCTTCGCTGAAAATGCAGGGCCTTCTGACCAAGGCGCAGGTTGCCTCGCTGACGGAAGAGCAGATCAGGAAGGCTTTGGCGCTGGGTGCGAAGGCTGCGGCGGTCACGGTCTCGCGGGCCGGCGCGAATCCACCCTTTGCGCATGAGATCGGTTTGTGATGGGCGCGGTTGAACCATTTTGAACAGGTGGTTCAACACTCTTCCCGCCGCTAAAGCCGTAAAAAACCGTTATTTCGATATTATGAAGCTTGTGTCCGCTGTTTTTTCACGAAACAAGCATCGCATGAGCGTTCCCAAGTCCCATCCTTTTGATTTCGACCCGACCTATGGCATGCAGCGTGAACAGTTGCTGGCCATCACCCCGCCCGAGGCGCCGCCGGGCTTCGATGATTTCTGGAAAAAGCGCCATCGCCGCGCGCTCGCCACGGATCCTCGACCGGTACTGCGCAAGAGCAGGCTCAGCGACCCCCGCTGGCATGTCCTCGATATGACCTACACCTCCACCGGCGGTTTTCGTATCGGCGGGTGGATGCTGCTGCCGCGCGAGGGGCAGGTGCGTCGCGGCCTCGTTGTGGGCCATGGTTATGGCGGTCGCGAGGCTCCTGATTTCGACGTGCCGGTGGAAGAAACAGCCGTGCTGTTTCCCTGTTTTCGCGGGCTTTCGCTGAGCGCCTGCCCGCCGATCTCGTCCGACCCGGCCCTCCATGTTCTCTATAATATCGACAGGAAAGACGATTACATCATTGGCGGCTGCGTCGATGATCTGTGGGTTGCCGTTTCCACGCTCATAAGCCTTTATCCCTGGCTGGACGGGCAGGTGGGTTATAGCGGCATCAGTTTCGGCGGCGGCATTGGCGCCCTGGCCATCCCTTTCGACGAGCGTATTGATCGCGGCCATCTGGTGGTCCCGACATTCGGACACCGGCCGTTCTGGCTGACGCTGCCCACCGTCGGCAGCGCGGATGCGGTTCAGACGTACCAGAAGACCCATGCCAATGTGCTTGAAACGCTGCGCCTGTTCGATGCCGCCTGCGCCGCCGCCCGCATAAAAGTGCCGATGCTGGTCGCGCCTGCGCTTTTCGATCCGGCAGTGGCGCCGCCTTGCCAGTTCGCGGTGGCCAATGCGCTGCCACAATCAAAATTTAATGAAATCTTCATCCTCGACGCCGGACATTTCGATTACCCTGACAGCGCATCGCAAGATGCGGTCCATAAGGACAAGGTCAGACGGTTTTTCAAGGTGCTATGAAACGCGAATATCTCCGCTGGTATAGTCAAAGGCTCCATCGCGACATGGAGCTGTTAATATTCGGACATTCTGGCGCCAAAGTGCTGATGTTTCCCACCCGCGACGGGCGTTTCTTCGAATATGAGGAACTGGGCCTTGTCGGTAGTCTGGCCGACAAGCTAGAGGCGGGCCACCTTCAGCTTTATTGCATAGAGGGGCTGGCCAGAGAGACCTTCTATGCGGCCGGGCATCATCCCGCCGATCGCATTCGCCGGCATGCCGCTTTCGAAGAGTATATTCTGAACGAAGTGCTGCCGCTGATGGCCGAGAAAAACCCGAATAGTGACACGATCGTGCAGGGCTGCAGTCTCGGTGCATTTCAGGCCGCCAGCCTCGTCTTTCGCCACCCGCATCTGTTTCGCAAGCTCGTCGCCTTTTCCGGTCGTTATGATCTGACGATGAAGGTGGAATCCTTCGGTGATCTGTTCGACGGTTATTACGATGACGACGTCTATTTCCACATGCCGAGCCATTTCCTGCCGGGCCTCGCCTGCCCATGGCGGCTTGATCACCTGCGGCGTATCGACATGGTCTTCACCATCGGCGATGCCGACCCGTTTCTGGACAACAATCATCATCTGAGCCGGGTTCTGTTGGACAAGCAGGTGGGGCATCAGATGCATGTCTGGGAGGGTCGCGCCCACCGGGCAGGGGCATGGCGCAAGATGGCGGCGCTTTATATTTGAGGTCTGGCCCGCGTCTCAGGCGAGCAGGAATTCCATCAGGGCATTCTGGGCATGTAGGAGAAATGCCTTCGCTGCCCGGCTCTGGCAGCCCGGGTGCACCATGGCGTCCGCCGTCACCTCCTGACCACGCGCGACCGGCGGGCAGGGCAAAAAGATCGCATCGGGCCGCATCCTGTCGAGAAGGGATGCGGAGATGCGGTAATCGGCCAGATGATGATCAGGGCCGGCTGGCCAGGAATCGGTAATGACCACATCCGCATCCAGCAACTCTGCCATATCAGTGCTCACCCGGAAGTTCGGATTGATGAGCGCGGCATCGGTGACGTGCCATTGATCGTGGTAAACCTGTGTGACCTGAATGGGCAAGGAAATCGAGGCTTCGACCCATGAGCGCAAAATATTGGCGTCCGATGTCACACCGACGATTTTGAGGTCGTCTATCCGGCCTCTTACGCTTTTGACATAGGCCAAATCGCCAAGCGTTTCGCATGGATGATTGGACTTCGTCCGCGCGTTGATGACAGGCGCGCGCATTTCGGCTGCAAGCGCCCCGAGGGTCGAGAGTTCCTTCGTGCGGACGATCAGCAGGTCGAACCAGTTGTCGAGATAGCCCGCCAAATCGGCAATGTCTTCGCGGCCGTTAAAGCTGATCGGAACGGTAACGCAAATGCCGCCCATCGCCTGAATGCCGAGATCGAATGCCGCGGTATTGCGCCAGCCGGTGTCATCAACGATCAGCCCGATGCGCTTTCCCTTCAGGGTCTGTGGCGTCGCGGCCTTTGACCAGTCCTCGGCCAGAGCGCCCGCGCGGTCGATGATCGAGAAGACCGCATCCGCGGGCAGGTCGTGAAACTCCAGAAAGTCCTTGCCCGGCGGCAACGGCATATGCGCCTCCAAAACGATATTCGACCAACGCTGTATTGAAAAAAGCCGGAAGTCTGCTTCCGGCTTTCGTAAATTGCGGCGTGTGGGGTTTATCCCGCCAGTCCCGCCAGCGCCTTCACCAGTCCCTGTGTCGAGCTGTCATGGCCGGCAGCGCTTTCCTTGCCTTCAACGACGGGAAGCAGGCCGGTCGCCAGTTCCTTGCCAAGCTCCACGCCCCACTGGTCGAAGGAGTTGATGCGGAACAGCACGCCTTCCACGAAGACGCGGTGTTCGTAAAGCGCGATCAGGCGGCCAAGCGCAAACGGCGTCAGCTTGTCGTAGACGAAGGTGATGGACGGACGGTTGCCGGTGAAGACGCGGTGCGGCGCGATGAAATCGGCGAGCTTGTCTTCCATGCCCTTGGAGGTGAGCTGGGCTTTCGCTTCGGCCAGCGTGCGGCCCTTCATCAGCGCTTCCGATTGCGCCAGGCAATTGGCGATGAGAAGCTGGTGCTGATGGCGCAGTTCTGGCTCAAAACCGTTGGCGGCGATCATGAATTCCGCCGGAATGACGCTCGTGCCCTGATGGATGAGCTGATAGAAGGCGTGCTGGCCGTTGGTGCCGGGTTCGCCCCAGACAACCGGGCCGGACTGGCCTTCGACCGGCGTGCCGTCGATGGTTACGCCCTTGCCGTTCGATTCCATGTCGAGCTGCTGCAGGTAGGCGGGGAAACGCGAGAGCCGCTGGTCATAGGGCAGGATCGCCCGGGTCGGATAATTCAGCACGTTGCGGTTATAAAAACCGATGAGGCCGAGCAGCATCGGCAGGTTTTCGCGGATCGGCGCCTCGCGGAAATGCCTGTCCATGGCGTGCGCGCCATCCAGAAACTTGCCGAAATTGTCCGGTCCGATGGCGATCATCAGTGGCAGGCCGATGGCCGACCAGATCGAATAACGTCCGCCAACCCAGTCCCAGAAACCGAAAACGCGGTCGCTTTCGATGCCGAAGGCGGCGACCTTGTCCAGCGCGGTCGAAACGGCAGCGAAATGGTGCTTTACGGCCTCTTCACCCAGCTTCTCGGCGATGAACCGGCGCGCCGTGGCGGCATTCGTCATCGTTTCGATGGTGGTGAAGGTCTTGGAGGCGACGATGAAGAGCGAAGTCTCGGGATCAACGAGCTTCAGCGTGTCGGCAATATGCGCGCCATCGATGTTGGAAACGAAATGCGCGCGTGGGCCATCATGGAAAGGTGCGAGCGCCAGCGTCACCATCACGGGGCCGAGATCGGAGCCGCCGATGCCGATATTGATGACGTCGGTAATTTTCTTGCCAGTCGCGCCCTTCAGCGAACCGGAACGGATCGCATCGGCAAACTTGCCCATGGCCGCCAGAACGGCGTTCACATCAGGCATCACGTCCTTGCCGTCAACGAGAACCGGCGTGTCGGAGCGATTGCGCAGCGCGGTATGCAGCACGGCGCGGTCTTCGGTGAAGTTGATGGCTTTGCCGGAGAACATCTCCTCGCGCTTTGCCTCGACGCCGCCTTCGCGTGCGAGCTGTTCGAGAAGCGTGACGATCTCCTCATTCACGGCGCATTTGGAATAATCCATCAGCAGGTCATCGAATTTGGCGCTGAAACGGCTGAATCTCTTGTCGTCGGCCGCAAAGGCGGCGCGAAGATCGGTTGCGGCTGTGCTGCTCGCCGTTGCTTTCAGTTTTTCGATGGTGGCCTGCATCTTGTGCTCCTCGGCTTCCGTGGAAGGATGAGGAAACTATTCTTTTTCAGGCGGCCAAATCAAGGCGACTTTGATAAAAGAAAAGGGCCGGGATGAAAGAAAGAGCCGGTCGCCCGGCTCTCCCCATTGGCTGAAACAATCAGTTCAGATTGCGCAATTCGCGCCGCAAGATTTTGCCGACATTCGATTTCGGCAGCTCGGTGCGGAACTCGATGATTTTCGGCCGTTTGTAGTTCGTCAGGTTCTTGGCGCAGAAGGCCTTGAGCTCCGCTTCCGTCAGGGACTGATCCTTCTTGACCACGAAAAGTTTGACGGTTTCGCCGGAATGTTCATCCGGAACACCGATTGCCGCGCATTCCAGCACGCCCGGATGGCTGGCCGCCACTTCTTCCACCTCGTTCGGATAGACGTTGAAGCCGGAAACGAGGATCATGTCCTTCTTGCGATCGACGATCTTGGTGTAACCGCGCTCGTCCATGAAACCCATGTCGCCGGATCGGAAGAAGCCGTCCGCGGTCATGGCCTTTGCCGTTTCATCCGGCCGCTGCCAGTAACCGGCCATGACCTGCGGACCACGGATGCAGATTTCGCCGACTTCCCCTGTTGGCAGGCTGTTGCCGTCCTCGTCGCGAATATCGATTTCGGTCGAGGAAATCGGCAGGCCGATGGTGCCGCTGAATTCCGTGGAATCGAGACGATTGACCGTTGCAACGGGTGATGTCTCGGAGAGGCCGTAACCTTCGGCAATCGGGCAGCCGACGATCGAAAGCCAGCGCTCCGCAACGGGCCTTTGCACCGCCATGCCGCCGCCGAGAACCAGAATGAGGGAGGACAGATCGAGCTTGCGGAAATCCTCGTTGTTCATCAGCGCGTTGAAAAGCGTGTTAATGCCGGGGAAAACATGCGGCTGATAATGCGCCAGCTCCTTCACGAAGCCGGGAATATCGCGCGGATTGGCGATCAGCAGGTTATGGCCGCCGAGCGCAATGCCCATCAGCGAATTCACCGTCAATGCGAAGATGTGGCACAGCGGCAGCGCGCAGATGAAGTTGAGAACCTCCGGGCGATCTTTTTTGCCATTGAAGGCCGCGTCCAGCCATAGGCTGATCTGGACCTTGTTGGCCAGAAGATTGGCATGGGTGAGAACCGCACCCTTGGATACGCCGGTTGTGCCACCGGTATATTGCAGGAAGGCGATGTCCTGCGCCGTGAGGCTGACCGGCTTCAACGAAAATCCCTGACCTTCCTTCAGCATCGCCTTGAAGCCGATGGAGCCGGGGATGGTGTAGGCGGGCACCAGTTTCTTGACCTTGCGAACCACCAGATTGACGATATGCCCCTTGAGACCAAGCAGATCGCCCATCGCCGCGACGACCACATGCCGGACAGCGGTTTTTGGCACCGCCTGCTGCGCCACATGGGCGAAGTTTTCCAGCACAAAGATCGCCTTTGCGCCGGAATCCTTAAGCTGATGTTCCAGTTCGCGCGGTGTGTAGAGCGGATTGACATTGACCACGACCATGCCAGCTCGCAGGATCCCGTATACGGCGACGGGATTTTGCAGGATATTCGGCATCATCACGGCAACCCGGTCGCCTTTTTCCAGTCCTCTGGATTGCAGCCAGGCGGCGACCGCGCGGGTTTCAGCGTCCAGTTCCCGATAGGTCAGGGACTTTCCCATGCTGGAAAAGGCCTTGCGGTCGGCAAATTGCGCACAGCTCTTTTCGAGAAGTTCGACAAGGGAGGCATGGGCGGATGCGGGGATTTCGGAAGGTACGCCCGGCGGATAGGATGCCAGCCAGCGCTTCTGTGCGCCGACATTTTCCGGGTGTCCCAGGGACAGTTCACTCATGCTTCTCCTCCCAGAGTCTTTGTTGCGCCGCGTATTCATTGAAATACGTTAACGGCGCTTTCGGCTGCCTGATGTTCACGAGGCTCCCGCATTCAACCGGCCCAATCGGCCGGGTTGAGGAAACCTCATGTGGCGTCACCGGATCGACCGCTCCTCTCGCTCCCCGGTAACGAATGATAGACGCGTAATCCCTTGGCGTCCATCTCGTCGGCAAAACCTATTTAACTCTAACGTAAACGTCAATATTGCTGCCGCACATCTCGCCGACTCGTGAAGGGAAATGCATTTTTCCCGGCTTTTTTGACTTTAATCCTGATTTGAGCGATCAACATAATTCGCAAAGCAGGGCAGGATTGGAAATGGCAGGCAGGGCAGCGCTTGAACTGAAATCGGTCGGGAAAAGATTCGGCGATACGGACGTGCTGTCCGATATCGATCTTTCCGTCGAACGTGGCGAAATCATTTGTCTGGTGGGGCGCTCCGGCTGTGGAAAATCGACCCTGCTGCGCATTGTGGCGGGCGTGGAGACGCCGGATCATGGCAGCGTTTCCCTGAACGGCGCTGTCGTTGCCGGCCCCGCTGTTTTCGTGGAGCCGGAAAAGCGCAATATCGGTTTTGTCTTTCAGGATTACGCGCTGTTTCCGCATCTCACCGTCGAGCAGAATGTCATGTTCGGTCTTCGCACTTTGCCGAAGGTGGAGGCTCGCCGCCGCGCTGCCGAGATGATCGAACATGTTCACCTGCAGGAGCTGGCAAAACGTTATCCGCATACGCTTTCGGGCGGTGAGCAACAGCGCGTGGCGCTTGCCCGTGCGCTTGCACCGCAGCCCGGCCTGCTCCTGATGGACGAGCCCTTTTCCAATCTGGACAGGGGGTTGCGCGACAGCGTGCGTGAGGAAACGCTCGGCCTCCTGCGGCAACTGGGCACGACGGCGATCATGGTCACCCATGATCCGGAGGAGGCGCTTTCCGCAGGTGACCGTGTGGTTCTGATGCAGCGCGGACGTATCGTGCAGAGCGGCACGGGTTACGAAATCCATGACAATCCCAAAACCCGCTATGCCGCCGATTTTTTCTGTGCCTTCAACAAGATCGAGGGCCGGGTGAGAGAGGGGCGTGTTGAAACGCCGCTCGGCCTGTTGGGTGACGCCTCCGATCTGCCCGATGGTCTCGCCGCCGTCGCTTATGTTCGCCCCAATGCGATTTCGATCATCGAGGACGGCGCCGCGAAAGAGGGGATTGCCGGCGAAATATCGAGCCGCGTTTTTCTCGGCGAGATCGAGCAGCTTGGCATAGCCGTGCCCGGACTGCCTTCCGACCTGCGGGTCAGGACGATGCAGCGCACACCCGCCCGGACCACGGCGGTGCGCTTCGGTATAGACCCCAAAGGGGTTCTCATCTTTACCTGAAGTTGAATGAATGGACTGGCGCTTTTATTCCCTGTCTATTTTCAACTCTTGGTGATCGCAGCGGCTCAAAAAACCAAGAAATAAAACTTGATTTGGGCCGTCATGTATGATGTCTGCTCCCCCTATATTGCCGCTATCGGAGAGGGAGACAAAACATGACGAAATTTACGAGATTTGCCCTGCTTGCCAGCACGGTTGCCTTTGCGGCCGGAACGGCCAGCGCTGCTGAACTCAACATCTACACCACCCGCGAACCGGGCCTGATCCAGCCCCTGCTGGAATCCTTCACCGCTTCGAGCGGCGTCAAGGTCAACACCGTATTTCTGAAGGACGGTCTTGCAGAGCGCGTTCTGAGCGAAGGCGCAAGCTCGCCGGCCGACGTTCTGATGACGGTGGATGCGGGCAACCTCGTTGATCTCGCTGAAAAGGGCGTCACCCAGGCAGTTGAATCCGAGACTCTCACGAAGGTCATCCCGGCTGAACTTCGCGACGCCAAGGGCCATTGGTTCGCGCTTTCCATGCGCGCTCGCGTTCTCTACGCGGCGAAGGATGTCGATCTCGCCTCCTTCAACTATGAAGATCTGGCGGATGCAAAGTGGAAGGGCAAGGTTTGCATTCGCGCCGGTCAGCATCCCTATAACACGGCGCTGTTTGCCGATTACATCGCCCATTACGGCGCTGCGGACACCGAGAAGTGGCTTGCCGGCGTCAAGGAAAACCTGGCCCGCAAGGCAGGCGGCGGCGACCGCGACGTTGCCAAGGACATCCTCGGTGGCATTTGCGACATCGGCATCGCCAACTCCTATTATGTCGGCCTGATGCGCTCGGGCAAGGGCGGCGAGGAGCAGGTGAAGTGGGGCGACGCCATCAAGGTGGTTCTGCCGACCTTCAAGAACGGCGGCACGCAGGTCAATATCAGCGGCGCGGCTGTGGCCAAGAATGCTCCGAACAAGGCGGAAGCCGTCAAGCTGCTGGAATATCTCGTTTCGGACGAAGCCCAGAAGATCTATGCTGAAGCCAACTACGAATATCCGGTCAAGCAGGGTGCTGCTCTCAACGAGATCATCGCTTCCTTCGGCACGCTGAAGATCGATAACAAGCCGCTGACGGAAATCGTCTCGCATCGCAAGCAGGCAAGCGAGCTAGTCGACAAGGTCGGTTTCGACAAGTAAAGGCCAATCAGCGATAACATGGTGGAAGGCGTTCGCATCTGCGGGCGCCTTTCCGCGTATTTTCCAAAAGCACATGAATCCAGACGCCATCCAGCCATTGACACCTCGTGCCCGAGCCAGGTTTTCATCCTCCTTCTGGTGGCTGTGCCTCTCCGTGCTGGCGGTCTGTGGCGCCATGGTGCCGGTTCTGGCGCTTGTCTCACAGGCTTTGCAGGGGTCTGAAGGCCTTTGGGCGCATCTCGGCTCGACCGTGCTCTGGACGGCGCTTCCGGATACGGCGATCCTTCTCGCTGGTGTCGGGCTACTGGCCGGTGTCATTGGAACCTATGCCGCCTGGCTGGTCACCGCCTATGATTTTCCCGGCCGCAGATTATTGGAATGGGCACTGCTGCTGCCGCTGGCCATGCCCACCTATATCGTTGCCTATGCCTATCTCGATATCCTGCATCCCATCGGGCCGGTGCAGGGTGCGATCCGCTGGCTGCTCGGTTATTCAAGCCCACGAGAATTCCGCCTGCCGGACATAAGGTCGATGACGGGCTGCATCGTTCTCCTCGGCTTCGTGCTGTTTCCCTATGTCTATATTCCCGTGCGCGCCATGTTCCTGACGCAAGCGGGCAACCTGCTGGAAGCGGCTCGCACGCTCGGCGTTTCAAGACGCGCGGCTTTTTTCAAGGTCGCGGTGCCGCTGGCGCGCCCGGCGATCGCGGTCGGCATCAGCCTTGCCTTGATGGAAGCGCTGAATGATATCGGCGCATCGGAATTCCTCGGCGTCCGCACCCTCACCGTTTCCGTCTACACCACATGGGTCACGAAATCCGACCTTCCGGGTGCGGCGCAGATTGCGCTCTCCATGCTGTTCATCGTTGTCGCCCTTGTGGCGCTCGAGCGCTGGGCGCGGCGCAAGCAACGTTACGCGGTTTCTGCACAGAAAAGCAGGGAACTGGAACCGCTGCGGCTCACCGGCCTGAAAGGCTGGGGCGCCTTCGTGCTCGGCAGTCTGCCGGTCCTGATCGGCTTCGTAGCACCCGCGAGCTATCTCGTCATTGAGGCTTGGAAGCGCTTCCGCTTCAGCGGCCTGTCGGCCCGTTTCGCCGATGAGGCTCTGAACACCATCCTCTTTGCCGGGCTGGCGACGGTGATCACGCTTATCCTGGGCCTTGCCGTTGCTTACGCCATGCGCCTTGCACCGGGACGTCTCGCGCTCTGGTCCTATCGTCTTTCGACAGTGGGTTATGCTGCCCCCGGCACGGTCATCGCCATCGGGGTACTGATTGCACTCGGCGGTTTCGACCGGGTTGTCGACCAGACTATGCGTGGCTGGTTCGGCATCTCCACCGGCCTGATCTTCATCGGCAGCGGCGCGGCCCTCATCTATGCCTATTCGGCGCGTTTCCTCACCATTGCCGCGGGCGGCGTCGATGCCGGCCTCAGCCGCATCCCGCAATCCTTCGATCATGCCGCGCGTACGCTCGGGCGATCCGCGACGCAGACATTCCGCCAGATTCATCTGCCACTTTCCAAGGCGTCGCTTGCGGCGGCGGCGCTGCTGATCTTTGTCGATTGCGTCAAGGAACTTCCCGCCACGCTTCTCCTGCGGCCGCTCAATTTTGAGACCTTCGCCACCCATCTTTATGGTGAAGCGGCGCGCGGCACTTATGAGGAGGCGTCTATCGCAGCCCTGGCGATTGTCGTCATCGGCATGCTGCCCGTGGTGCTGCTTGCGAGGATCGGCCGGCGCAAGGGCTGACATCCACGCCTTGCCTCACAAATGACGGGTCCGAAAAACTGTGCGAGAAGCCAATAAGATTCAAATCCGCCCCGAAAACGACAAGCATCCCCACTTAATCATGATGTAAACACTCATCTTAATTGAGGTGCTGCGGCCTGTCGGATAAGGACATCGGCTGCGATCTGTTTCGGGGCATATCTTGAAAAATTTGCATGGGATGTTTTTGAGCCGTCTGGCTTTGGGCACGGCCGCCATTGTTTTGCTGGCGCCAGCTATGGGCCACGCGCAGGACACAACCGTTCTGCAGCAGATTACCGTTGAAGGGCAGGGGGCGGAAAACGCGACAGGTCCGGCCCGGGGTTATGTCGCAAAGAAAAGCGCGACCGGTTCGAAAACCGAGACGGAAACCAAGGATATTCCGCAATCCGTATCGGTCGTCGGCCGCCAGGAAATGAACGCCCGCGGCGCGGTGACAAAAATCGATGAAGTGCTGCGTTACACCCCCGGTGTGACAGCGGAACCCTTCGGCACGGACCCGGACACGGACTGGATTTATATTCGCGGTTTTCAGGCCACCCAGACCGGCGTGTTTCTGGATGGTCTGAACCTGTTCAGCTACGGTTTCGGCGGTTTCCAGATGGATGCCTACGGTCTGGAGCGCGTGGAAGTCCTGAAAGGCCCCGCCTCGGTGCTTTACGGCGGCGCCAATCCCGGCGGCATCGTGCAGATGGTCCGCAAGCGCACGCAGGATGAGCCGGTGCGCGAAACGGAAATCGGCATCAATAATTTCGGCAATGCCTTCTTCGGCTTCGATCTCGGCGACAAGGTCGATGGTGAGGGCGTGTGGAAATACCGCGTCACCGGCAAGGTCTCCGGCGGCGACAATTACACTGACTATTCCGAGGATTTGCGCGGCTTCATCATGCCGCAGATCACCTTCGAGCCGGATGCGCAGACAAGCGCTACGCTCTACGGCTATTTCTCGGCGCTCGATCAGGTCCATATCGGCAACGGCTTCCTGCCCTATGTCGGCACGGTCGTGGACGCGCCCTTCGGCAAGCTCGATCGCAAGGCCTTTTATGGTGAGCCGGATATCGATAATGGCCGTGTCTACCAGTCGATGGTGGGTTACGAAGTCAGCCATGAATTCGACAATGGCTGGAAAATCAGCCAGAACGCCCGTTACGGCCACCTCTACAAGCACGAGACCGGACCCTATGCGGGCGGCTGGGCCAATACGGACGCCAATGGCCAGCCGATCCTCGATGCCACCACCGACGATTATATGCTGACCCGCTTCGGTTATGACGGCGTGTCGAAGGTCGACAGCTTCGGCGTGGATAACCGTGTTGAAGGCGAGTTCGATACCGGCGCGGTCAACCATTCGCTGCTCTTTGGCCTCGACTATAAATATTACCGGCTGGATCAGGTGCAGGCCTGCTGCGGATCGAATTCGATCGGCGCGCTCAACCCGGTCTATGGCTCGACGCAGGGAACGAATTTCGTTTATGCCGACAATATCGTGACCCAGCAGCAGATCGGCATCTACGCCCAGGATCAGCTGCGTTTCGGCGATGGCTGGCTGGTCACGCTGAACGGCCGTTACGATTATGTCGATACGGAACTGAACAACAGGCTGCCTGCCGGCCTGTCCCGCCGCTCCAATGACGATGCGTTAAGCGGCCGCGCCGGTCTCGCCTATGAATTCGACAATGGCCTGACGCCCTATGTCTCGGCTGCCACCTTCTTCAATCCCCTCATCGATACGCTTGCCGACGGCACCCCCGCCGTACCGGAGGAGGGACACCAGTTCGAGGCGGGTATCAAATATGAGCCGACCTTCTTTGACGGCAGCATCACCGCCTCCGTCTTCAAGCTGGTCAAGGACAATGCCATCGTGTCCTATACGGCGGGCGGCGTGACCACGAGCGGCCAGTTCGGGCAGGTGGAATCCACCGGCTTCGAGCTGGAGGCCAAGGCCAATCTCAGTGAGAACTGGAAGACCATCGCGTCCTATTCCTATACCGATCTGGATATCACCAAGGATGCCAATCCCAACCTGATCGGCAAATCACCATGGATCGTGCCCGCCCACACCGCCTCGCTGTGGCTGGATTACGCCTTTACCAATGATGCGCTGGAAGGCCTAAGCCTTGGCGGCGGCGTGCGGTATCAGGGCAAATCCTGGGCGGATGCGGCCAATACGCTGCGCGTGCCGGATGCCGCCGTCTTCGACGCCGCGATCCGTTATGAGAAGAACGACTGGACCGCATCGATCAACGTCGCCAACGTCTTCGACAAGGAATATGTGAAGAGCTGCGCCGGGGTCTCCGTCTGCGGCTGGGGCGATAGCCGCACCATCACTTTCAAGCTTTCCAAGAAGTGGTGATGGGCGGCCAAAGGCCGTAGTTGCGGGAAAATTGGTTTGCCACTATAAACATGAATAGATTTATCATGTTATAGTGGCGCCATGGCGCCCTGCGGGATCGAGAGGCCATGGCTTTCCGCGTGCGGATGGAAAATGAGATCGAGGGTTTTGCCGTCATTGGCGGCCCGCGCTCGAGGATGTGGAACGGCATCGTCGCCGATCTCTGGGACGTGCGCTGCGCCCCGAAGGCGGGTGGCCGTTATGTCGGCAAGGACCCGCGTTTCGTTTTCCTGCTCGATATGGATGGGACGGATGACGGCCGCTTCATGATGAACCGCTGCCGCCGCGATAATTACGGGTCGTCAAAGGCGAACCGGATTTCCTTCGTTCCCGCCGATCTGGATGTTCATGCGGAACTGAGCAATGTCTCCTTCGTGCGCCACCTCGATCTGCATTTCGATGCGGGATTGCTGGGTGCCCGGCTGGTGCAGGGCTTCGATCCGCACGGGCTGCTCGATCCGCATCTGATGTTCGAGGATGAGCGCCTACTGGCGCTGGCGCGACTGATTGCTGCCGAATGCGATAATCCCGATCCGCTGCACGACCTCTATGGCGAAAGCCTCGTGCTGGCGCTGCTCATGGATTTCCTGAAAGTGAAGCGGGAACCGGTCAAGAAACGCAGCAAGCTCGCCGCCTGGCAATTAAGGGCGGCGACGGACTATATCCGCGAACATTGCCTGCGGTCGATCCGGCTGGAGGAGCTGGCGGAACTCACCAACCTCTCGCAATCCCATTTCAGCCATGCCTTCAAGGCCTCTACCGGCGTGCCCCCGCACCAGTGGCAGATGCAGGCGCGCATTGATCGCGTCAAGGAATTGATGATGCGGACCGACATGGCGTTGACCGATGTCGCCATCGCCGCCGGTTTTTCGGACCAGGCGCATTTCTCCCGCGTCTTTCGCAAGATGGTCGGTGTTTCCCCCTCCGTCTGGCAGAAGATCCGTCAGTAGGCACGGATTTCGTTCCATTTTCCTCCAAAAAAATTCCCGCCGAGGCGACTGGAGCGCAGGGGAACGAATTGCCTGTCGCGGGGTTTACCAGACGTGACCTCAAAGAGGAAAAACAAGGAGGAAAGGCACATGATGCATCAGGAACCCCGCGCCGGACAGGACCCCTATGTCAAGGATACGCCGAGCCTGATCGCCAGCGACAAGGTGGAAGGCGCCCGCGTTTATGGTGCTGATGGCAAGCATATCGGCTCGATCCAGCGCATCATTCTGGAAAAACGCGGCGGCCGCGTCGCCTATGCGGTATTGAGCTTCGGTGGCTTTCTCGGAATCGGCGACGACTATTACCCACTGCCCTGGGAAAAGCTGCATTATGACGAAGAACTCGACGGCTACCGTATCGATCTTACCAAGGAAGAGATCGAAAACGCGCCGCACTTCGCCAATCTGGATGATAACGACCTGCTGAACGCCAAGGACCGCAAGGTCTATGACTATTACGGCGTCGCTCCGTATTGGATGTAAAATCTGCTAAAAGGCGCTTCCGGCTGTTCTATCTCCGGAAGTGTCGCACATAAAGGAACGGCTCCTTTTCAGGAGCCGTTTTTCGTTTGGCGCGTCAATGCGTGTTGTTCTGCATCTCGGAAACCGCATCGGTAAAGCACTTGCGTGCCTCTTCGGGCGATTTGCGCCCGTCAAGAGCGGCGCGGCAGGCGCTTCTCGCTCTTACGAAGCTCAACCCCCCGATTTTGGGCCAGCCTTCGGTCAACAATGTCAGTGCTTCGAAGGGGCCGGCGATGACACTCTTGCCATTCGCCTCAAGATTGACCTCTACAGGTTCTGTCCATCTCTCGTTCTTCATCGTGCACCTCCCAGAGCAACGCGATCCCGAAATACACCCGACAGCGAAGCAACCCATGAACGCAGTCGTGTGTCACTGCTGCTTAGGATATGCGCAAGCGATCGAATTGACAACGGGGATCAGCGGAAGCCGAAAAACGACAGGATCGCCAGAACGATGACGACGAGGCCGACGATGTAGATGATCTGGTTCATGATTTTCTCCTTGGCTGGTGTCATCACCATAACGTGAGGAAGAAGACGAGGTTCCAGCAGCCAATGAGAATTTAATCACGTACTAAAGTGTTGCGAACACCCCATCGTCGATAAAAGGCTATGTCACCTGCGCAGGATTACCCAGATGGCGTGAATGATGCCGGGAACATAGCCGCAGAGTGTCAGGAGAATGTTGATCCAGAAATGCAGGCCGAGCCCGACCTGAAGAAAGACGCCGACGGGCGGGAGGATGATGGCGATCAGGATACGGATGACGTCCACAGTGGGTGCTTTCAAGTTAACCAAGACTAGGCAATCAACGTAAGTGGAGCCCGGTTGGTTTCAACGTCCTATTGATGACGAATACTTTCCTTCATCTGGCAACCGGAAGCCGCCAATTCTGAGGGATCCACTCCCGCGTGATGCATTAGGCGAGCGGGCTCAGCACCATTCAGCCCTCGTTCATGCGTGCCGCATCACTCTTGACTCACGGAACCGAGGACACAGACAGACGTTGAAGTCCGTCATTGGGAGATGAGATCATGAAAATTCTAACCGCAGCAATCTGCTTCCTATCGGTTGGCATCCTGAGCGGATGCGTTGACGATGGCGGTTACCGCACAGGCGGGTATTACTCGTCCGGCGTCTATTATCGATCTTATGATCGAGACAGATATTACCGGGATTACGACCGCCGGAACTGGCGACAACACAGAGAGTGGCGGGATCGCAGGGATTGGCGCGGTGACTATCGTCACCGCCCGCGCCCACCGTCTTACGGTCAATATGGTGTGATTGTTCGTTAACGGCGGCGTTCTTATCGCGCCGGTCTGCGCGGCCCGCCATGGGGCGATTTCCGACAGCGCGTCTATTTATATAATCGGCTGGGCAATCTTGAATGCGAAAAATGGTGCCGCTTACGTGACTCGAACACGTGACCCCGTCATTACGAATGACGTGCTCTACCAACTGAGCTAAAGCGGCCCGATTGTGACCCGTTTGTTGCGGATCAGCTTCATGGCGGGCTGATACAGGCAATGCTGACGGATTTCAAGCCTTGAATGTACCGGTTTTGAAATTTCCGCAAAAAGCTTTGCCTGTCCGTTGTTTGGCGGTGGCGTCAGCCTTTCCCGCAGATGCGGTTTTTGGCCGTTTCATATTCATTTGCCAGACGATCGACGAGTGCTGCCACGGGTTCCACCGTTTTCACGGCGCCGATGCCTTGCCCAGCGCCCCAGATGTCCTTCCAGGCCTTTGCGCCACCGGTGGCAGTTTCAAAGTCCATCTTCGAGGGGTCGGCTTCGGGCAGATTGTCGGGGTCCATGCCGGAGGCGACGATCGAGCTTTTCAGGTAGTTTCCGTGCACGCCCGTGAAATAGTTCGAATAAACGATATCCTTGGCCTGGGCTTCCACAATCGCCTGCTTGTAACCTTCGGAAGCGCGCGCTTCCTGAGTGGCGATGAAGGGGGTGCCGATATAGGCCATGTCAGCACCCATGGCCTGCGCGGCGAGAATGGAGCCGCCATTGGCGATGGCGCCGGCCAACAGCAGCGGGCCGTCGAACCACTCGCGGATTTCCTGAACGAGGGCGAAGGGCGAAAGTGTGCCCGCATGTCCGCCGGCACCCGCCGCGACCGCAATCAGCCCATCCGCACCCTTGCGGATGGCGGAGCGGGCATGACGGTCGTTGATGACGTCATGCAGCACGATGCCGCCATAGGAATGCACGGCTGCATTGACCTCGGGCACCGCGCCAAGCGAGGAAATCACCACCGGCACCTTGTATTTCACGCAAAGGCCGAGATCATGCTCCAGCCGGCGATTGGACATGTGCACGATCTGGTTGACCGCGAAGGGTGCGGCCGGGCGCTCGGGATTGGCACGGTTGTGCGCGTCGAGTTCCTCGGTGATCATCGCCAGCCACTCGTCGAGCTGGCTTTCGGGTCGCGCGTTGAGCGCCGGGAAAGCGCCGATGACGCCGGCCTTGCATTGCGCCAGCGTCAGTTGCGGATGTGAAATAATGAATAGCGGTGATGCTATGACCGGAAGACGCAGATTGTCTTTCAGCACGGACGGTAGCATGTCTCCTCCCACGAATTACGTTTACGCGCACGTAACTCAATATCGCGTTCAGGAGCGGATTGAAAGCGAAAACAGCGTGGCATTTGCATCTCGAATCTGCGTTCGTAGCGCCACAATGGATCGATTTTCCTGAAAGCAATCCGGTCTTTATCATAAACGAAGCTTGCGGAGGGGCGGTATAGCCGTTACCGAATCGTGAACCAATGGCGCAGCGCCGCATATTTTTTGCAAAGCGTAATAGAACAAGGATCGGTCGTGAGCGGACTGGAAACGGCAATCAGAAATGCTCTGGAAAAATCGGACAGATCGAACGCCGAAGTTCGTGCACGGATTTACCAATCGTCCCGTCAGGCACTGGAAGCAGGGCTGCGCAAGCAGGGCATAGACGATCCACAGGTCGTCGCCCAGCAGCGGCAGCGGCTTGAAGGCCTGATCCACCAGATCGAGAATGAAGAGCGCAACAGTCTTCTGGACAGGGTGGAGCAGCAATTGCGCCCACCAGCACCGGAAAGTCCGGCGCAGGATGATCACGCGGTCGATCCCGTTTCGCAGACGCCTCACCACGGCGATTTGGGTGTTGAGCCGGAACTGCGCGGTGAAACGCGCGATGTGCAGCCGGGTGCTGCCGTTGCTCCGGCGCCGCTGAATGCGGGGCAGCGCAATGGAAAGCCGCCGAAGAGAGGCTCCCGCGCCAGCGACTCCTCGCTTGCTTTCCGTCCGGAGGGCGCGGTTGGCCGCCGCAAGCGCCGGGGGCTTTTTGCCCGGCTTTTTATCTATGTGACGCTTCTGGCTTTTATCGGTTTCGGCGCCTGGTGGGTTTATTCCTCCGGTCTCCTGCTCTCGCCGGAGCAACGTGATACCAGCGTACCCAATCCGCCGGCGCAGGTGCAGGCGGAGGATTTCAACGGGACGGAGCCTGCGCCGAGCCTTTCCGCCGGCCGGGGTTTTTCCGATGACTGGGTTGAGGTCTTCAATGCGGAGCGTGGCAGTTCGGGCGTTTCGGCCGGCCAGCGCGCCAATGTCGAAAACATCGCCACACCCGCCGGCAAGGCTATAAAGATAACCTCGAGAAGTGTGGCGCAGGATGGCGCCGTCAGCGTCGAGGTTCCGGTGGAGGTGATGCGGGATATGGCGGGCAAGTCCTCGACCATTTCGATCACGCTGCAATCCTCCAGCGACCGGCAGACCCAGGTTTCCGTTGCCTGCGATTTCGCCACATTGGGCGATTGCTCCCGCCACCGCTTCACCGCCACGGCCGAGCGCGCGGACATGCTGCTGAACACGACATTCGAACGATCTCTCGCCCCCAATGCGCCGGGGAAGATCTTCATCAACAGCGATATCGACGGCAGCGGCCGCCCGGTTAATCTTTATTCCGTGCGCATTCTGCCGGGCCAGTAACGGAAAAACGACAGGCGCCTCGAGTGGCGGCGCCTGTCATCGTCTTCCGGTCTCATTTGAGAAAATCCGGTCCTGATCCCAATATCTTGTCGTCGATTTCGCCGATCGCCTTCTCGTCTTTACCCTCATAGTCGAGCGTAAGAAGAATGTGACGGATGAGGTTCACCCGCGTGCGGCGCTTGTCGTTGGCGCGCACCACGGTCCAGGGGGCGGCATCGGTGTGGGTCTTTTCCAGCATCTCGTCGCGCTTTTGCGTATAGTCGTCCCATTTCGTCAGCGCGGCTATGTCCATATCCGAAAGCTTCCAGCACTTCAGCGGGCTGTGGCGGCGATCATGGAAGCGCTCGATCTGCGTTTCGCGACCGATGTCGAGCCAGAATTTGAAAAGATTGATGTCTTCATGGGCCAACATCTTTTCCAGACGCGGCGTTTCCTTGAGGAAGAGCTTGTGTTCTTCCGGCGTGCAGAAACCCATGACCGGCTCGACCCCGGCGCGGTTATACCATGAGCGGTCGAAGAGAACGAATTCGCCGGCGGTCGGAAAATGCGAGATGTAGCGCTGGAAATACCATTGGCCGCGCTCGGTTTCCGTGGGTTTGGTCAACGCAACCACGCGGGCATAGCGGGGGTTGAGATAGGCCCGGGCCGCGAAGATCGCACCGCCCTTACCCGCGGCGTCGCGGCCTTCGAAAACCGCCATGACCCTTTTGCCGGTCGCCTGCAGCCAGAACTGAACCTTGACCAGTTCCACCTGCAGCGCCTCGAGAGCGGTGTCGTAGTCCTCCCGCTTCATCTTCTTGTCGTAGGGAAAATTGCCGGCGGAAAGTTTCTTTTCCTCAACCCATTCAGGAAGAACCGGATTGTCGATGTCGAAGCTGCGCAGTTTGCCGCCAATGGTGATCTCGACCGTCCGCTTCTTCGTTTCTTCGCCCATGGGTTCCTCCAGATGTTGTTGTGTAAAGGCAACTCGCCGCCAATGAGTTCACATCCATTGCCAGAATTCAAGTGAAACAGGACCGGTTGACCGGGATGCGGCGGCGGGAGCGATTGCCGCGTCGATTTTGCGCATATACGTTGTGGAAAATGCGCGATGATGAATCTCTGTCATGAAGCTGGCCTATGAGAT
The DNA here is from genome assembly GCF_059499945.1 of Agrobacterium sp. Classification (NCBI taxonomy): domain Bacteria; kingdom Pseudomonadati; phylum Pseudomonadota; class Alphaproteobacteria; order Hyphomicrobiales; family Rhizobiaceae; genus Agrobacterium; species Agrobacterium sp. The sequence goes on from NZ_JCABZP010000014.1 coordinate 362,293, forward strand.
TTCGATGCGCTGTCAGATGAGAATGGAAAGAGCAGGCTGAAATGGCAGTCATGAAAGGCGATGGTGGATTAAGGCTTTTGGGAAGGAAGCTCGGCCGGAACTGGTTGCCTGTCCTCATCGTCAGCATGCTCGCAATCGTGGCCGTTGCGGAACTCCATACACCCTATATGCCCGCCGCCCTTTGGCTTTGCGCCGTCATTGCCATTCTGGCCGTTGCGGAGGGCCCGGCGGCCGCCTCCGCAAAGGACGGAGTTGCGGCGGCGGAGACGGATGAGCCGGAAGTGCCCGGCGAAAACGTCATTTCGGGCGTAAGGGCGGGCCTCGCGGTTCTGGATACCCCCGTTTTCATTCTCGACAAGAATGCCAGCGTGCTCTTTCAGAACGGTGCGGCCGAACGCGCCTTCGGCCAGCTGCTTGCCGGTGCACATATTTCCGCCCGGCTGCGCTCTCCCGGCCTGCTGGATGTCATTCGCGAAACCATCACCACCGGCCAACCCAACCAGGTCGAACATTCGGAGCGCTTTCCTTCCGAACGGGTCTTTATCGTCCGCATCGCCCGTGCGGATGTGGGAGAGGGGGCCAGTCCGCCGTTCTACATCCTGTCGTTCCGCGACGTTTCGGAGCTTCGTCGCATCGACCGCATGCGTAGCGACTTCGTCGCCAATGCGAGCCATGAATTGCGCACCCCGCTCGCCTCGCTCCGCGGTTTCATCGAAACCATGCAGGGGCCGGCGCGCAACGACCCGAAGGCACAAGAGCGTTTCCTTGCCATCATGCTGGATCAGGCAACCCGCATGAGCAGGCTGGTGGACGATCTCATGTCCCTTTCGCGGCTGGAACTGCGCGCAAACATCGCGCCCGACCAGAAAGTCAATCTCGTTCCCGTCATCGGCCATGTGCGCGATACGCTGCTGCCCCTTGCCGACGAGCTTGATGTAACCATCACGCTGCACCTGCCGGACCGGCCGGCGGAAGTGCAGGGGGATCGCGACGAGCTGGTGCAGGTGTTCCAGAACCTAGTTGAAAATGCTTGCAAATACGGCCAGGAAGGCAAGGTCGTGGATGTCTGGCTGCGCGCCGAACCCGGCAAGCCGGTGGAGGTGAGTGTCATCGACAAGGGGCCGGGCATTCCCGCCGAACATGTGCCGCGCCTGACGGAGCGTTTTTATCGTGTCAGCGTCGCCGACAGCCGCTCGAAAAAGGGCACGGGCCTCGGGCTTGCCATCGTCAAGCACATCCTCACCCGCCACCGCGCCCGCCTCATCATTAAATCGGAATTGGGCAGCGGCACGGACTTCACCGTGAGATTCTGACATAAAATATGCATCTGCTTTTAACGTCGTGAATATTTATAAATTAAATCAGTAATTTAGACTGTCACAAATCTTTCGTCAAAGTGACATAAAAGGATGTGGCTACGGTGGTTAAGAAAAGGTCGCCGAGCGCAAGCTAAGAGCGAGTGTCGCTATCGGCTGCGTCCACAACAAAGCCCACGACGGGAGAGACAAATGAACATCGTTAAATTTTCCGCAGCAGCTCTGGTGGCTTCTGTCGCCTTCGCTGGCGCCGCCGCTGCTCGCGACCAGATCCAGGTTGCCGGTTCCTCCACGGTTCTGCCCTACGCCAAGATCGTTGCCGAGACTTTTGCCGAAACCTTCCCGAACTTCAAGGCTCCGGTTGTTGAGTCCGGCGGCACGGGCGGTGGTCTGAAGGCATTCTGCTCGGGCGTGGGCGAAGGCACCATCGACATTGCAAACGCTTCGCGCAAGATCAAGAGCGACGAACTGGCTGCCTGTAAGGCTGCTGGCGTCACCGACGTTCAGGAAGTGAAGATCGGTTACGACGGTATCGTCTTTGCGATGGACTCTTCCAACAAGGACATCAAGCTCGAGCCGAAGGATCTTTACCTCGCGCTCGCTGCTGAAGTCGTCAAGGACGGCAAGCTCGTTGCCAACCCCTACAAGAAGTGGTCGGAAATCAACAAGGAACTGCCTGACGTAGCGATCGCCGCTTACATCCCGGGTTCCAAGCACGGCACGCGCGAAGTCTTCGAAGAGAAGATCATGGCTGACGGCTGCAAGGAAGCCAAGGCGACCGACGTCATCAAGACGCTCATCACCGACGCCAAGCAGGCTGCTGCAAAGTGCGTTGCAGTCCGTAAGGACGGCGCAGCTGTCGACATCGACGGCGACTACACCGAAACGCTCGCTCGTATCGATGCCAACAAGACCGGCCTTGGCGTTTTCGGCCTGGCTTTCTATGAAAACAACGCTGACCGTCTGAAGGTCGCGACCGTTTCGGGCGTCGTTCCGTCCACCGAAACCGTTGCCAGCGGCAAGTACCCGGTTTCCCGCCCGCTGTTCTTCTACGTGAAGAAGGCTCACCTGGGCGTTATCCCGGGCCTTAAGGAATATGTCGAGTTCTTCGTTTCCGACGAGATGATCGGCCCGGATTCCCCGCTCGCCAACTACGGCCTGGTTGCCGCCCCGGACGCAGAGCGCGAAGAAATCCGCTCGAAGTTCTCGGCCGGTTCCACGATGTAATAGAAAGAGGGGTGCGGCTCTGCCGTGCCCCTCATTCCACTTCGCTGAGGCCGTTATCCGCGGTTGACAGTTCCTACTCATCGCCATCCACATGATTGTCGATGGATTACAGATGGATAGGATGTATCAACCTTGACGCTTGCCAGACGATGATACAGTCAGGCGGCAGGCATCATGGGATGGTCCAGCGGTCTCGTTTTGATGACTTTTTGATTTGCCCGATATCGCACCGTGCTCTTGAGGCACGCCGAGGGAACTCTAATGAACACATCGATCCTTTTGCTGATACTGGCGCTCATCGGCATCGGCAGCTATCTGCTCGGCAGCCGCCGCGCCGTTGCCCTGTCTGGTGGTCGCCCCTCCAGCATGCATTCCCGTGCCGGTTATCACGGCTCTTACGCGGTCGTCTGGGCTGTTTTGCCCGCGGCGTTCATTCTCTGTGCCTGGCTCGTTATCAGCCCCCTGTTCGTCACATCGGCGGTGCGCGGTAATTTCCCCGAGGACGTGCGGGCGCTATCCGAAGCGCAGCAGAGCCTGACCTATGGTATGGTGACCTCCATCGCCCGCGGTCTTCAGCGGCTGACGCCGGAAGAAACCGCTCAGGTTGAGGCCGATACGGCTGCGGTCCGGCCTCTTCTGGCATCGAAGGGTGTGGCGATCGCCGGTGATCCCGAGCGCTTCATGGTTGATGCCGCCCAGACGCTCAACGGCATGACCTCCACCAGCCGCATCGCGATGATTGCCGTCGTGCTGCTAGCCGCGCTCGGCGGGGGCGCCTATGCGCTGCGTGCGATCGCGCCGCGCTTCCGGGCGCGCAACCAGGTCGAGAAGGTCATTCTTGCGGCCCTGCTCGTCGCCTCGTCCATCGCTATCCTCACGACCATCGGTATCGTCCTGTCGATGCTGACGGAGGCGATCCAGTTCTTCACCATGGTCCCGGCGCACCAGTTCTTCTTCGGAACGGTATGGGATCCGCGTTTTGCGGCAGCCGGTGCGACCGACTCCTCCGGCCAGTTCGGCCTGATCCCGCTGCTCGCAGGTACGCTTTACATCGGCTTCGTCGCCATGCTGGTCGCGGTTCCCGTGGGTCTGTTTTCGGCGATATACATGTCCGAATATGCCTCGCCGCGTCTGCGCTCCGTGGCAAAGCCGCTGCTCGAAGTGCTCGCCGGCATCCCCACCATCGTCTACGGCTTCTTCGCGCTGACGACGGTTGGTCCTTTCCTCAGAGACATTTCCACGCAGATCAATGGTCTCGCGACGGGTAATTACGCCAACTTCATCCAGGCGCAGAGCGTCATCACCGCCGGCTTCGTCATGGGCATCATGCTGATCCCCTATGTCTCGTCGCTGTCGGACGATATCATCACCGCCGTGCCACGCTCGCTGCGTGACGGTTCCCTCGGTCTCGGCGCCACGCGGTCCGAAACCATCAAGAGGGTCATCGTTCCCGCCGCTCTTCCCGGCATCGTCGGCGCTGTGCTGATGACGGCATCGCGCGCCATCGGCGAAACCATGATCGTGGTTCTCGCGGCCGGCGTTGCGGCCCGCCTGCAGCTCAATCCATTCGAGCCCATGACCACCGTGACGGTCAAGATCGTCAGCCAGCTGACCGGCGACCTTGAATTCACCTCGCCGCAGACGCTGGTCGCCTTTGCGCTCGGCATCACGCTTTTCGCCATCACGCTTTGCCTGAATATCTACGCGCTTTACATCGTGCGCAAATACCGGGAGCAATATGAATGACCGACATCGTCTCTCCCGCAGCCGGCGCGAACGCCGCGAACAGGGCCACGCGCCGTGATATCGGCATCAAGCGCCGTTATGCCGCCGAACGCCGCTTCCGTGCTTACGGCATGGCAGCGATTTCCTTCGGCCTCATCTTTCTCTTCCTGCTGCTTTTCTCGGTGGTTTCCAAGGGTTACACCGCCTTCCAGCAGACGATGATCACCGTTCCGGTCGAGTTTTCCGAACAGATCATCGATCCGAAAAATGAGCGCGCCACCAATCCGGCAAAGCTGATGACGGCCAATTATCCCGTTGTTGCCCGTGACGCGGTCGCCAAGGTCCTTGGTGTTGCGCCGACGGACCGCGCCGGTCTTCGTGCCGTCAACCTCTTGATCTCCGACAGCGTGCGCACGCAGCTTCGCGACATCGTCGTCGCCGATCCCGCCGTCATCGGCACCACGCGCACGGTCACGCTCCTGGCCTCGGGCGACGTCGACAGCGCCTTCAAGGGCCAGGTCGATATGACCGCCGATGAAGCCAATCGCCGTATCTCGAACCAGCAGCTCGGCTGGATGAACCAGCTCGCCGAAAGCGGCCAGCTCGGCAAACATTTCAACACCGGCATTTTCGTCAACGGCGCTTCGAGCCGTCCGGAAGCGGCGGGTGTCGGCGTGGCGCTGATCGGTTCCTTCTACATGATGCTGATCGTGCTGGTGCTGTCATTGCCGATCGGCGTCGCGGCGTCGATCTATCTCGAGGAATTCGCCCCGAAGAACCGTCTGACGGATCTTATCGAGGTGAATATCAACAATCTCGCGGCTGTTCCTTCGATCGTTTACGGTCTGCTCGGCCTCTCCGTCTTCATCAACTTCATGGGCTTTCCGCGCTCGGCTTCGCTGGTCGGCGGTCTTGTCCTGACGCTGATGACCCTGCCGACGATCATCATCGCGACCCGCGCTGCCCTGAAAGCCGTGCCGCCGTCTATCCGCGCCGCAGCCCTCGGCCTCGGCGCTTCCAAGATGCAGACGATCTTCCACCATGTGCTGCCGCTCGCCATGCCCGGCATTCTGACCGGCACCATCATCGGTCTCGCCCACGCGCTGGGCGAAACGGCGCCGCTGCTCCTGATCGGCATGGTGGCATTCGTTGCGAATTACCCGACAACGCCTATGGATCCGTCCACGGCCCTGCCGGTGCAGATTTACATGTGGGCGAACGAAGCCGAGCGCGCCTTTGTCGAAAGGACATCCGGCGCTATCATCATCCTGCTTTTGTTCCTCATCGTCATGAATGTTGGCGCAATCCTGTTGCGTCGCCGCTTCGAGCGGCGCTGGTAGAGGGAGATTGAGCAATGAACATGTTGTCGGAAGCAGCAGTTGAAAAGGCGCTGGACAAGAAAATGAATGAAGTCTCATACAAGATGATCGGCAAGGACGTTTCGGTTTATTACGGCGAAAAGCGCGCGCTTTACGACGTGAACCTCAACGTTCGGGAAAATACGGTGACCGCGCTTATCGGCCCGTCCGGCTGCGGTAAATCCACCTTCCTGCGCACCCTGAACCGTATGAACGACACGATCGACGGTTGCCGGGTCACCGGCAAGATCACGCTCGATACCGACGATATCTACGATCAGGCGATCGACGTCGTGGAATTGCGCGCCCGCGTCGGCATGGTGTTCCAGAAGCCGAACCCCTTCCCGAAGTCGATCTACGAGAACATCGCCTATGGCCCGCGTATCCACGGCCTTGCCCGCAACAAGGCGGATATGGACCAGATCGTCGAGCACAGCCTGCAGAAGGCGGGTCTCTGGAACGAAGTGAAGGATCGCCTGCTGGAGTCCGGCACCGGCCTTTCCGGCGGTCAGCAGCAGCGCCTGTGCATCGCGCGCGCGGTTGCCGTCAGCCCGGAAGTGATCCTGATGGACGAGCCCTGCTCGGCGCTGGACCCGATCGCGACCGCAAAGGTCGAGGAATTGATCCACGAGCTGCGTACCAATTACACGATCGTCATCGTCACGCACTCCATGCAGCAGGCGGCGCGTGTTTCCCAGCGCACTGCCATGTTCCACCTTGGTCATCTTGTCGAAGAAAACGAAACCGACAAGATGTTCACCAATCCGGACGACCAGCGCACGCAGGACTACATCATGGGCCGCTTCGGCTGATCCCGGCCGGCGCTTTATCGAAACCGAACAAGACTGGTGCCTCTGCCGTGCCCGCTTCCGGGTACGCGCATGCAGGCCAAGCCGGAGGACTAGACCATGACACAGACAACGACCCATTCGCATATCCTGTCGGCCTATGACGACGAACTGAAATTCCTGACGCGCCGCATCGCCGAAATGGGCGGTCTCGCGGAACAGATGTGCGCCGATGCCGTGCGTGCGCTCGTCAATTCCGACGCCGCGCTCGCTCAGAAGGTCATTTCCGATGACGCGATCCTCGATCATTCCGAGCGCGAGATCGGCGACAAGGCCATCGTCACCATCGCCAGACGCCAGCCGATGGCGGCCGACCTTCGCGAGATCATCGGCACGCTGCGTATTGCCGGCGACCTTGAACGCGTTGGCGACCTTGGCAAGAACACTGCCAAGCGTGTGATCGCGGTTGCCGGAACCGGTGTACCGCGCAAGCTCGCCCGCGGCATAGAGCACCTGTCGGAGCTTGCGCTGGTGCAGCTCAAGGAAGTCCTCGACGTCTATTCCACGCGTTCCGCCGAGAAGGCCAATGCCATCCGCGAGCGCGATGAGGAAATCGACGCCATGTATACGTCGCTCTTCCGTGAGCTTCTGACCTACATGATGGAAGATCCGCGCAACATCACCACCTGCACGCATCTTCTGTTCTGCGCCAAGAACATCGAGCGTATCGGCGACCACGCCACCAATATCGCCGAGACGATCTATTACATGACCACCGGCAGCCAGCCGGAAGGTGAGCGTCCGAAGGACGACAGTTCCAACACGCTCGGTTCGGTGACCGAGTAACAGACGAGCAGCGGCTTGCGGAGTTAGCATATGGTGCCCAAGATTGCAGTTGTGGAAGACGAGGAAGCGCTGAGCGTCCTCCTTCGTTACAATCTCGAGGCTGAGGGATATGACGTCGACACGATACCCCGTGGAGACGAAGCAGAAATCAGGCTGCAGGAACGTATTCCGGACCTTCTTATCCTGGATTGGATGCTTCCCGGCGTTTCCGGTATAGAACTGTGCCGTCGGCTCAGAATGCGGCCGGAAACAGAACGCCTGCCCATCATCATGCTGACGGCGCGCGGCGAAGAAAGCGAACGGGTTCGCGGCCTTGCCACCGGCGCCGACGACTATGTCGTCAAGCCGTTTTCGACGCCAGAACTCATGGCCCGGGTCAAGGCCATGCTGCGCCGGGCCCGTCCCGAGGTTCTCTCCTCGGTGCTGAAATGCGGTGATATCGAGCTGGATCGCGAGACCCATCGCGTTCACCGCAAGAGCCGCGAAGTGCGCCTCGGCCCGACGGAGTTCCGCCTGCTGGAATTCCTGATGACCTCTCCAGGCCGGGTTTTCTCCCGCTCGCAATTGCTGGATGGCGTGTGGGGTCACGATATCTATGTGGATGAGCGCACCGTCGACGTGCATGTCGGACGCCTGCGCAAAGCGCTCAATTTTTCGCATATGCAGGATGTCATCCGTACCGTGCGCGGCGCCGGATATTCGATGGAAGCCTGAGCAAGACTCGACCGACGAGTTACACTCGGGGCAACATCCCGCCAAAAACCGAAAGGCCCGAAACCGGAATGGTGTCGGGCCTTTCGGTTTTTGGACGTCCCCAAACACGACGGCTTCATCCTTCTTGATGGGATGACGGACAATTGGCTGAAATCCCGCCCGCTCAATCGGGATTGTGGGTCGGGTTCGACAGCGATGGGGGATAGGGTTCGGCGCTTCGCTGGTGAGTTGACCCCGGAACCGCCTGAACTTTGTCATAAAAAAACGGGCCCGAAGGCCCGTAGTTTTTGAGTGTCGAATGCGTGCCGCAACACTCAAGCCTTGCGGCGCTCGCTTACCGGCTGATAGGCGAGTTTCGCATGGAACTTGCAATAGGGCGAAGATTCCAGCGCTTCACAACCGCAGAAATGGAAATCATCCTTCAGCGGATCGCCGACCGGCCACTTGCAGGTGCGCTCCGTCAGTTCCGTCAGCGTCAGGCGACGGGAAATCGGCGAGACCACGTTTTTGGAAGGAACGTAATCAAGAACCTGTGCGGTCTCGATGTCGATCTCCTCATTCAGCGCGGTTGCCGCGTTGGAACGGGTGAGGATCCGCGCCGGCGCCGCATTGACGCGGCCTGCAAAGGTCGTCGCGCGTGGGGCAGGTGCAGCGGTGCGCTTGGGCGCAGAGCGCGCCGAAGTGACCGGGCCGCCAGCCTTGACGCGTCCCGGCAGATTGAGGCGATGGACCTTGCCGATCACGGCATTACGGCTGACGCCGCCGAGCTGCGCTGCAATCTGGCTGGCGCTAAGGCCCTCGGACCATAATTTCTTGAGTTTCTCGACTCGTTCGTCTGTCCAGTTCATGCCGCTTCTCCGCTCGTCGCGTATAATGTCGGCAGAATCCTTCTCCGTCTCGCGGGCGTGCCGCGAGCGTGGTTTCTGCCGGATTTTTGGTGACTAGTTCCGCCGCAATGCAGTCTAGTAATTAGCGATTAACCTAGTGCCACGCAGACTCCGTGGCAAGAGTCACGGGAATCATCTCGAATCGATTTTCCGGTTTTCCCCAACTTGCTGGCGAGTTGAGTCTGAAAGGCAACACCTTGGGCCTCGCAGGCCGCCACCTACTAGGGCTTGAGAAGCCCGGGAAATACGGACTTTTGTTGACATCGGCAGGCGAAGTGACAATAGTGCCCCTGCCGCCGCGAGGCGGCATTTTTGATTTTCAGGCGAGGGATAACCCTCAGAGCCTATTGACAACCGTCTGACAGCGCATCCGCGCAAGGAGTGATACAGCCATGGCCGAAGCCGCCGCGCCATTGTTCGATACGTTTGCAAGAGCCCCCCTGCGCTTCGAGCGAGGCGAGGGCGTCTGGCTGTTCACGGAGAGCGGCGAACGATATCTGGATTTTGCGGCCGGCGTAGCGGTCAATTCGCTGGGCCACGCCCATCCGCACCTCGTGGAAGCGATCAAGACCCAGGCCGAGAAGGTCTGGCACGTCTCGAACCTTTATGAAGTGCCGGGCCAGGAAAAGCTCGCCAAGCGCCTGACGGAAGCGACCTTCGCAGACAAGGTCTTCTTCACCAATTCCGGTGCGGAAGCGCTGGAATGCGCGATCAAGACCGCGCGCCGTTATCATTATTCCAAGGGGCATCCGGAAAAGTTCCGGATCATCACCTTCGAAGGCGCCTTTCATGGGCGTACGCTGGCGACGATCGCCGCCGGCGGCCAGCAGAAATATCTCGAAGGTTTCGGTCCCAAGGTCGAAGGTTTCGACCAGGTGCCCTTCGGTGACGTTGATGCGCTGAAAGCCGCCATCACGGCCGAGACGGCTGCACTTCTGATCGAGCCCATTCAGGGCGAGGGCGGCATCCGTGCGCCCAGCAAGGAATTCCTGCAGCTGCTGCGGTCGCTCTGCGATGAGCATGGCATGCTGCTGATTTTCGATGAGGTCCAGACCGGCGTCGGCCGCACGGGCAAGCTGTTTGCCTATGAGCAGACGGGTGTCGCGCCCGATATCATGGCGGTGGCCAAGGGTATCGGCGGCGGTTTCCCGCTCGGCGCATGCCTTGCGACGGCGGATGCCGCTTCCGGCATGACGGCGGGCGTGCACGGCACCACCTATGGCGGCAACCCGCTGGCCATGGCTGTGGGCAATGCCGTGCTCGATGTCGTCCTCTCCGAGGGCTTTCTGGAGAAGGTCCGTGATGTCGCGCTGGTCTTCCGCCAGGGCCTTGCTTCGCTGAAGGATCGTTATCCTGATGTCATCGAGGAAATTCGCGGCGAAGGCCTGCTTCTCGGCATCAAGGCGAAGGTCCCGTCGGGCGAACTGCTGCAGGCCATGCGCGGCGAGCATCTGCTCGGCGTGCCCGCGGGCGACAACGTCATCCGTCTCCTGCCGCCGCTCGTTACCACGGCGGAAGAAGCCCGTGAGGGGCTGGCACGCGTGGAAGCGGCCGCCGCTTCCCTGACAGCGAAACAGGCAAAAATCGCCTGAGGAAACAATAAAGGGCGGGCCTCTTCCCGGAGGCTCGCGAGCATGGGACGTTTGAAATGGCTTCACCTAAACATTTTCTTGACCTGTCGGCCGTCAGCTCGCAGGACCTGCGGGCAATTCTCGACGATGCCCGCGCGCGCAAGGCCGCAACCAAGGCCGGAACGGCGGAAAAGCCGCTTGCCGGCAAGATGCTGGCAATGATCTTCGAAAAGCCCTCCACCCGCACCCGCGTCTCCTTTGATGTCGGCATGCGCCAGCTTGGTGGCGAGACGCTTTTCCTCTCCGGTACTGAAATGCAGCTCGGTCGTGCCGAAACGATCGGCGATACGGCCAAGGTGCTGTCGCGTTATGTCGACGCCATCATGATCCGCACGACGGATCATTCGCGCCTGCTGGAGCTTGCCGAGCACGCAACCGTGCCAGTTATAAACGCCCTGACTGACGACACGCATCCCTGCCAGATCATGGCTGACATCATGACCTTCGAGGAACATCGCGGCCCGGTCAAAGGCAAGACCATTGCCTGGACGGGTGACGGCAACAACGTCCTGCATTCCTTCGTGGAAGGCTCGGCCCGCTTCGGTTACCGCATGACAATGGCGGTGCCGATGGGTTCCGAACCCCATGACAAGTTCCTGAACTGGGCCCGCAACAATGGCGGCGAGATCATGTTGTGCCACGATGCCGACAAGGCCGTGGCCGGGGCCGATTGCGTCGTCACCGATACCTGGGTTTCCATGAACCAGGAACACAAGGCGCGCGGCCACAACATCTTCCAGCCCTATCAAGTCAACGAAGCCCTGATGGCCAAGGCGGAAAAAGACGCGCTGTTCATGCATTGCCTGCCGGCCCATCGCGGTGAAGAAGTGACGGATGCCGTGATCGACGGTCCGCAATCGGTGGTCTTCGACGAGGCGGAAAACCGCCTCCACGCGCAGAAGTCCATCATTGCCTGGTGCATGGGCGCCATCTGAGCAATTCCCCCGGCCTGACACGCGTCACGCCGGGTGCTTGAACTTGCCCGCATAGATTACCATCTGTGGGACTTCGAAGAGGCTCGTCGGTTCTGCTGGCGGGCCATCATCACGATTTGCACGTTTTTCCCCGGAAGCGGTTTCTCTTCCCGGGTCTCTGTGCGACAAGCGGAAAAAGCACATTTTAAAAGCCGGACTTTTGGACGGTAGCGGCGCCACGGCTGCGCCAAGGAGTATGACATGGCAGATGTAACGGTTGAACTGGACGATCTCGATTTTGCTGGCGACGACAAGGTTGTGCCCTTTCAGGTCGAAGGTCTGGATGTGCGCGGCCGCGCCGTACAGGTTGGGCCGCTGCTGAATGCCATTCTCGAGCGGCACGATTATCCTGCCGCGGTCGCCCGCCTGCTGGCGGAAGCGACTGTTCTGACGGCGCTGATCGGCACGTCGCTCAAGTTTTCCGGCAAGCTGACCCTCCAGACCAAGGGCGACGGCCCGGTTGACCTGCTGGTCGCGGATTTTACCGCGCCTGAAAGCATGCGCGCTTACGCCCGTTTCGACGAGGAGCGGCTGGCGGCGGCGATCGCGGAAGGCGCAACCTCGCCGGAGCAATTGCTCGGCACCGGCATTCTGGCCTTCACGATCGATCAGGGCGTGGGCATGCAGCCTTATCAGGGCATCGTGCCGCTCGATGGCTCATCGCTGGAAGACATTGCCGGGGTTTATTTCCGTCAGTCGGAACAGCTGCCCACCCGCGTGCGGCTGGGCGTTGCCGAGTTCTTCGACCGTGATGGCGAAGGCAAGCCGCGTCATGGCTGGCGTGCGGGCGGCGTTATCGCGCAGTTCCTGCCGCAGGCGCCCGAGCGGCTGCGCATGCGCGACCTGCATGGCGGCGACGGCGATGAAAGCGGTCACGAGGTGCAGGAGGATGATGCCTGGATGGAAGCCGTCACGCTGTTGAACACGGTGGATACCGACGAGCTGACCGATCCGCAGGTGCCGGTGGAACGCCTGCTCTTCAGGCTTTTCCATGAGAGCGGCGTGCGCATCTATGATGCGCAGGCGGTTTTCGACCGTTGCAGCTGCTCGCGGGACAAGATCAAGGGTGTGCTGTCAGGCTTCACCGCCGAAGAGATCAAGGCGAGCGAGGAAGACGGCGCCATTGCCGTGACCTGCGAGTTCTGCTCCACCACCTATCGCTACGATGTCAGCGAATTTGAAAATGCCTGAATAGAGAGCCGTGCCCCACAAAGGGTGCGGCTTTTTCATTGCCGGGCGAGTGGTTAGTTCAGAACCCGCATCAGGCCCGGTGAATCCAGCGAAAAGGCGGGTATGGTGACGTTGAACACCTCGCCATTTTCCGTTTCCATTTCATAGTGGCCGAACATCAGGCCCGAAGGTGTGTCCAGCGGGCAACCGGAGGAATATTCGTAGCTGTCGCCGGGTTTAAGATGTGGCTTCTCACCCACGACGCCAGGCCCATAGACCTCATCGACCTGTCCGTTCTGATCGGTGATGTGCCAATAGCGATTGACGAGGGTAACCGGAATATCGGAGTTGTTCGCGATCACGACTTTGTAGCCCCAGACGTAACGATCGTCATCCGGGTCGGATTGTTCCTCGAGATAATACGGGTCGACCGTTACCTCGATATCCCTTGTCAGAGCACGATACATACGCGCCACACCTCGATATTATGCCTGCCGCCACATCCTACACTATAGGTTCTGGCTATCGTCAAGAAAATGAATGACTTGACGGGCAGGGGGCATCTCCTGTTGCGCTGCTTTCCACCGTTAGGGATAACGGGAAAGGTAAATATTGGTTGCCTGATAGGGTCTTTTCGGACCGCACCGGCGAACCATGGCCCGACACGCGGTCAGGCCATGGCGATTTGCTGATTGAATTTTCAGGCCGAAACGGCCGCCAGACCCTTCGCCAGATCTTCCAGCAGATCGTCGGTATCCTCGATGCCGCAGGAAAGGCGCAGGGTGCCGCCGGAAATACCGAGTTCAGCACGCGCCTCGTCGGAGAGGTTCTTGTGCGTCGTCGTGCCGGGATGGGTGATAAGGCTCTTGGCGTCGCCGAGATTGTTGGAAATCTTCACGATTTCCAACGCGTTCTGCAGCTTGAAGGCCGCTTCCTTGCCACCCTTCAGTTCGAAGGCCACCAGCGTCGAACCGCCGGACATCTGCCGTGCGATGATGTCGGCCTGCGGATGGTCGGCGCGGCCGGGATAGATGACCTTGGCGACCTTGCCGTTATCGGCGAGAAAATCGGCGATTTTGCCGGCATTGGCCGTCTGCTGTTTCACACGCAGCGGCAGGGTCTCGATGCCTTTCAGTAGCGTCCAGGCATTGAACGGCGACATGGCCGGGCCGGTATGGCGGAAATAATCCTGCAGCTCTTCTTCGATCCACTTCTTGTCGGAAAGGATCACGCCACCGAGGCAGCGGCCCTGACCGTCAATATGTTTGGTGGCCGAATAAACAACGATATGGGCGCCGAGTTCGAGCGGCTTCTGGAAAAGCGGCGTCGCAAAGACGTTGTCGACCACCACCTTGGCGCCGATCTGGTTGGCGAGCTTTGCCACGCCGGCAATATCCACCACTTCGAGCGTCGGATTGGTCGGGCTTTCGAGGAAGAACAGTTTGGTGTTGGGCTGGATCGCCTTTTCCCAATTGCCGAGATCGCGACCGTCGATCAGCGTGCATTCGATGCCGTATTTCGGCGCGAGCGTTTCGACCACCCAGCGGCAGGAGCCGAAAAGGGCGCGGGCAGCAACGATATGGTCGCCGGCGCGCAGCTGGCACATGATGGCGGCGGTGACGGCGGCCATGCCCGACGCAAGTGCGCGGGCGTCTTCAGCGCCTTCCAGCAGGCACATGCGCTTTTCGAACATGTCGTTGGTAGGGCTCGCATAACGGGCGTAGATGAACCCGTCCGTTTCACCCTTGAAGCGCGCTTCGGCTGCTTCGGAGTTTTCGTATACGAAACCCTGGGTCAGATAGATCGCTTCCGACGTTTCACCGTAAGGGGAGCGTAGCGTACCGCCGTGAACGAGCTGGGTTGCCGGGCGCCATTTATTGCTCATGTGATCACCTTCAAAACAAAAAAACCGGCCGCAAAAGCAGACCGGTTCCTAGCACCCGGTCTTTTTAGCCACTTGTTTAACGTGGCTGCAAGCCGACCGGCCAAATCACCACGGGATAAGCTTGCCATACTGCCGTTACCGGCTTGCGTCAATGCTTTCCTTTTGGTTTTGTCGCCGTAAAAAGGAATGATGACCATGACGAGAACCACGGGCATTTTGGCGGATGGCGCGATCAAGGCGCTGTTTGCAGGCGGCAAGCTGAAGAGCGAGGCCGATCTCGATGCTGATCAGGTGCAGCCCGCCAGCCTTGATCTCAGGCTCGGCTCGAAGGCCTATCGCGTGCGCGCCAGTTTCATGCCCGGCCCCGGAACCCACGTCCTCGACAAGCTCAATCGTCTCAGTCTGCACGAGATCGACCTCACCCAGGGCGCGGTGCTGGAAACCGGTTGCGTTTATATCGTTCCCTTGATGGAAAGCCTTGCGTTGCCGGCGGACATGTCTGCCTCGGCCAATCCGAAAAGCTCGACCGGCCGTCTCGATATCTTCACCCGCGTGATGACCGATAATGCGCAGGAATTCGACAAGATACCGGCCGGTTATGCCGGCCCGCTTTATCTGGAAATCAGCCCGCGCACATTCCCCATCGTGGTGCGCCGGGGCTCACGCCTGTCGCAGATCCGCTTCCGCATTGGCCATTCGCTGCTCAACGAAAGTGAACTGCTGAAGCTGCACGAGACGGAAATGCTGGTCGCAAGCGACACGCCCAACGTGACCGGCGGCGGCATCGCGCTTTCGATCGACCTCAAGGGTTTCGGTGAAAACGGGCTGATCGGTTATCGCGGCAAACATCACACGGCGGTGGTGGATGTCGACAAGAAGGCCCAGCACGACGTTCTCGATTTCTGGGAACCGCTCTACGCACGCGGCCGCGCCGAATTGATCCTCGACCCGGATGAATTCTATATTCTCGTCTCACGCGAAGCTGTCCACGTTCCGCCGCTTTACGCGGCTGAAATGACGCCCTTCGACCCGTTGGTGGGCGAGTTCCGTGTGCATTACGCCGGCTTCTTCGATCCGGGCTTCGGCCATGCCGAGGCCGGCGGCACGGGCAGCCGCGCCGTGCTCGAAGTGCGCAGCCACGAAGTGCCCTTCATTCTGGAACACGGGCAGATCGTTGGCCGGCTTGTTTACGAGCATATGCTGGAAAAACCGGAAGGCCTCTATGGCAGCGGCCTCGGCTCCAACTATCAGGCGCAGGGACTGAAGCTCTCCAAGCATTTTCGCGCGGAATAACGAACCCGGCGGGTGCTTGACACCCGCTGCGAACTATCCGATGTCTTATGCGCGCGCGGGTGTAGCTCAATGGTAGAGCAGCAGCTTCCCAAGCTGAATACGAGGGTTCGATTCCCTTCACCCGCTCCAGCGATGCCGCGATCCATGTGCCGGAATATTAAAGGTCATAAGAGAAAGCAGCATCCCGATGGCGCAGTCCCTCAGCGAGATCAGTAAATTTCTAAGCTATGTCCTTCGTCACAAACCGGATGCGATCAGTATCGAACTCGACGCGGAAGGGTGGGCCAATATCGACGAGTTGATAGCAAGAGCCGATATTCCCCTTACGCATGAGTTGCTGCTTGAGATTGTCGATACCAGCGACAAGAAGCGGTTCGCCATTTCTGCCGATGGGCAATTCATCCGGGCCAATCAGGGCCATTCGGTGGTGGTGGATCTCGGTCTCGAGCCTGTAAAGCCACCCGTTTTGCTCTATCACGGCACAGCCACCCGTTTTCTCGGCAGCATCAGGGAAAAGGGATTGCTCCCGCAGAACCGGCAATATGTCCATCTCTCCGCTGATAAAGAAACAGCGAGAAGAGTTGGAGAAAGGCACGGAAAACCTGTTATTCTGACGATCTCCGCCCTGGCGCTGCATCAGGGAGGCCATCGTTTCTTTCAGGCCAAAAATGGTGTCTGGCTCACGAATGAGATAGAGCCGGGCTCTCTTCCGGGGCTGCCGGAAGAGGTGGGCTGAAGCCACTATTTTCCGCGGAACAGCCTGAAATGGTGGGATACGGTCTTGGCCGGATCGTCGTGGAGCCGGCTTTTGGGAGTAGTACACAATTTAGCTTGACTACGATTAAATTGCACGTAATAGTTGATGCAGTCGTAACATAGGGAAAGTGTTATGAGTCGCAAACTTCTTTCGGAATTTCTGGGAACCTTTTGGCTCGTATTCGGAGGATGCGGCAGCGCGGTTTTTGCCGCCGCCTTTCCCGAACTCGGCATCGGCTTCCTTGGTGTCGCTTTCGCTTTTGGTCTGACGGTTCTGACCATGGCCTACGCGGTTGGCGGCATTTCAGGCGGTCACTTCAATCCGGCTGTTTCAGTTGGCCTCACGGTTGCCGGTAAATTCCCGGCGGCAAGCCTCGTGCCTTATATCGTGGCGCAGGTTCTGGGGGCGATCGTCGCGGCTGCGGCGCTTTATGTCATCCTCACCGGCAAGGCAGGGGCTGACATTGGCGGTTTTGCCGCCAATGGTTATGGCGAACATTCGCCGGGCGGATATTCTCTCGTATCGGCGCTGCTGATCGAAGTCATTCTGACGGCATTTTTTCTTATCGTCATTCTGGGCTCGACGCATGGCAGGGTTCCGGCCGGCTTCGCGCCGATCGCCATCGGTCTTGCCCTTACCCTTATTCATCTGATTTCCATTCCGGTCACCAACACATCCGTCAATCCGGCCCGCTCGACAGGACAGGCGCTGTTCGTCGGCGGATGGGCGCTGCAGCAGCTCTGGCTGTTCTGGCTCGCTCCGATCCTTGGCGGCGCCATCGGGGCCGTGATCTGGAAAATTTTCGGCGAGGAAGAGAAGGCCGGCCACACCGGTTCGGTTCAACCTGCGCAGACATGAATAAGAGGCTTTGTTTCCTCGAATGGTCGAGGAAACGACTGAGGAGGATGACATGGATCTTGCTTCGATATTGGCCCAAATCGTTGGCGGTGCGGTAGGCGGCACGGCCGGTGGAAAGATAGTGAAGGACTCCGATCTTGGTTCGCTCGGCAACCTGATTGCCGGCGCCATTGGCGGCCTCGGCGGCGGAACCGTGCTCGGATCGCTGCTTGGCGCGGCCGGAGGTGCAGCAGCTGGCGGCGTGGATATCGGCGCTCTTGCCGGTCAGCTCGTTGGCGGCGGTGTCGGTGGTCTGATCGTGCAGATCATCGTCGGCCTGATCAAGAACAAGCTCGTTGCCAAGTAGAGCGGTTCGGTCGCCTTCAGGATGAAATGACGGACCTTGCCGAAGGAGGAGCTTCGTTCGGCAAGGCATTGGCTTCTATTATTGATGACACCGGTAATGCAAGGCCTGAAGCGGATTTGCGGATAACAGCATGTCGCTGAAACCATGAAGCGTCGCCGCGGTTGACCGAAAGAAGCACCAAATCTATTTTGACTGTTTTCGAAAATGCCGGGTCAGTCGGTTTTTTTGACGACCGGCGCGTGTGGTGTCTTGTTCCATGTGAAGGGTTTGGTTTTGAGCTCCACCACGGCCCGCCAGGCCGCGACTGATAACATCAGCCAATATGCGGGCATCGCCAGCCATCGCCTTCCGACATGTCGTCTTTCATAGGCGATCATTCTGCTTCGGCCCATCAGCACGAAGATCGTGTAGCTCCCGGCGATATTCAGCACATCGATAAAAAACAGCAGACCTTGCCAGGTGAGTAGCAGATCAGCACCGTTTTCCCGGATGGCGATAGTCATGAATGCCAGGGAAACGAAGAGCAGGGGATGGGCAAGCGACGACAGAAGCATGCCGCCGATCAGCAGCTGAAAAACCATATAGGCAAACCATCCCATGTCGCGCGCGGTCGCAAAAGGCGCACGGGTCATCACCAGCCAGCTTTGCAGCCAACCCTTGTACCAGCGTGTTCGCTGGTTCAGCCACACGGGCAGCGAGGTCGGCGCGTCCTCCAGCGTCTGTCGTCGGATGACGCCGCAACGATAACCGAGCCGATGCAGCCTGAGTCCGAGGTCGGCGTCCTCGGTTACATTATAGGGATCCCAGGCACCGGCCCGCCGCAGCACGGCGGTCCGGAAGTGATTGGAGGTGCCGCCAAGCGGCAGCGGCAAGCCGTGTGCGGATAGCACAGGTAACATGCAGCGGAAGAGACCGGAATATTCCAAGGCGAAACAGGCGCTGAGCCAGGAGGAAGAGGCATTGCTGATGATAAGCGGCGCCTGCAGGCAGGCCACCTCGTCTGGCTCATTGCGGAAGGTGGTATAGGCTTCACGCAATTGCTGCGGATGGGGCCGGTCCTCGGCATCATAGACCACAACGAATGCGCCGCGCGCGCCGGAAAGCGCATAGGTGAGGGCTTTGGGTTTGGTGCGCGGCAGGGAAGGCGGCACCCTGACAACCTCTATATGCGGGCCGGGGTTTATCCGCCGGATCGCCTCGATCGTTGCGTCGTCGTCAGCCTCGCAGACAAGCTTGATGTCCAGTCGGGATCTGGGCCAGTCCAGACGTTCCAATGCGCCGATGAGCTGCCCGACGACGGCCTCTTCCCGGTAAAGCGCCACCAGAACGGTATAGACAGGCAGTTCGTTTTCCTGCCGAGAAAGCGAGACGGCACCGTTTTCCGTGGGTGCATGGACGAGGGCGAACAGCCTGAAAAGCAGGGTAAAGAGGTAAAGAAGCGTCAGGGTGATATGCAGATAGGCAAATGCCGCTTCCGTATAAAACAGCAGCGACAGAATGAGCAGGGTAACGAGAACGCCACTGCAGAAACCCTGCTGGCCGTGCAGCGTGATCCTGGCGGAATGGTGTGGCGCCGTATTGAAAAGCCGCTGCTGGGTTTCCGCCAGGCGGCGGGCCTCGCCCGCTTTCCAGATTGCGTTGCGCATGGCTTGCGGTGTGGTTACGGCAAATTCGTCGAGAAGACGCGGGCGCTGATCCAGCATGTTTTTCAGAGACGCCATCCGCGCCAGTTCCGGCACGATCAGCAGCGTCGGCGTGCCGTGCAGCGGTGTCAGCCGCAGCAACCTTGGTTCGGCAAGTTGAGTGTCCAGTCGGTTCAGGTCCACCACCCGGCCCGGGCTTATTTCCGGAAGAAATGGCAACCGCAGCAATCTGGCGAAAGCGCTGAAATAGGCATCCGCCGTTACGAGACTGCTTGCCAGCAATTCGTCTTCTACAGTCGAGCCATTTTCCAGCGCCCGCTGTTCGAATGCCTCGATATAGGTCTTGCCAAATCCCAGCGAAGAGAGAAAGCGGGCTTGTTCGGCCTGGTCCTGTTCGGAAGCGGCCCAAAGCGGATCATCGCTGGTACGGGAAAATGCAATTTTTCGTGTCGCCGGCGTCGTACAAAACGAATCTCGTGTATATTGCCTAAAATAATCCATGCATCGCCGCCGCCGTCATGGTGCCGCCCCACTTTCTGTCACGGATAGTATAGATGAGAATGACGAATGTAACGCGGAATATAGGTATCGGTTTTACTTTAGCTCTCGCTTTAAAATTGACTGGTTTTATTGGTGAAGTTCGTGCGGAGGGATTGTCGGACGGAAACCGGATGCCGGTGTTGTTCGATGCGCAGGAGCGATTTCCGGGCGGCGACCTTTCTTCAGTTCCCCGCATCAGATTTCTGATGTCGGTCGATTTTCCGCCGTTCAATTTTACCGATCAGGAAGGCCGGCTTGCAGGTTTCCATGTCGATCTGGTGCGTGAAATCTGCGCCCAGTTGAAGGTCGAAAGCAAATGCCAGGTGCAGGCGCTGCCGTTTGACGAGCTGGAGGCGGCGCTTGAAATGGGGGAGGGCGAAGCGGTCATTTCCGGCCTCGCCACCACTGCCGATCTGCGCAAGAGTTTCACTTTCTCGCGGCCCTATCTGTTGATGCCTGCCCGTCTTGCGGTGAACAAGGCGGCGAAATTCACCGGCTCCGGCGCTGATGCGCTTTCTGGAAAGAAGGTGGGTGTGGTTGCCGGTTCTCGGCACGAACAGATGCTGAAAGCTTTCTTTCCAAAGGCCGCGGCCGAGGGTTTCGAGGGCTATGAACCCATGTATGACGCGTTGAAGAAAGGCAAGGTGGACGCCATCCTCGCCGACGGTCTGCGCCTGCCTTTCTGGGTTTCGGGAAGCGCGTCCGAAGGCTGCTGCGCGCTCTTCGGTGGTCCCTATATGTCCGACAGGTTTCTCGGCGAAGGCCTGTCCATCATGACCGTCGATCCCGACAACGTGCTTGTTCCGGCTTTCGATCAGGCGCTGGCGGCCCTTTCCCGCAACGGCCGGCTGGAAGAAATATACCGGCGTTATTTCCCTTACGGGCTCTATTAGAGAGAGCCGGCCACCAGATCGGTTCTGACGCCCGCTCTTATTTGGCCGGCGCGAAAACCTCTTCGTTTCGGCGCAGGCGCAGCAGCGCGATCCACACGGCGGCGGCGATGGCGGTTTCCACCATGAAATAGCTGCCGATCGTTCCCGAAATGCTGAAGGACCAGGTGAAGAAGGCGACGACGACGGAGCCGATGAGATTGCCGCTGTTCCAGATCTTCGCGCGAATATCCTGCCGTCCGGATGCGCCCAGCGCCTCAAGCGCGGTGGCGGCAACGGCCATGGGCAGAACCGCCCAGCAAAGCACGCGGGTGATGACGGGCAGCGAGACATATTCATCGCCGAACAAAAGCGGCAGGAAGGGTGCGATGATGAAAATGACGAGCGCACTGCCGGTCGCGATGAAAAGTGCAGCCTTCAGCACATTATAAGCGCGTTCTATGGTCTTGGTGATGCCCTGCAGGGCGGCGGAGGCCGAACCCGGATAGATCAGCCGGTTGAGGGCCTCGACGGAGAGATAGGAACTGTCGAGAATGCGCCGGGCGATGGAATAACTGCCCAGCACCTCGGCGCTGGCAATGGCGCCGAGAACGAGAATATCGGCATTGCCGCGCACGGCCTTGAACAGGAACTGGGTGGAGAACAGGATGCCGATGCGGATTTCCTCGCGCACGATGCGGAACACCGGGCGGCCGAGTCTCGCGATCGCCTTCACCGAAATCATGGCCGCAATCGTGTGGGCTGCGAGGTTCCACAGCGCCCAGGCCTCCACGGTTTCCACCTTGAAGATGAGGCAGGCTACTACCGCGGCAATGGTGCGGGCGACGGCAAACATCACTTCCAGCTTGTTGGCGGAGGCGAAGTTGGAATGGGCGATGAAGCTCTGCGTGGAAAGCGAGATGACTTTCAGGAGGACGAGGTTGGTGAACAGGATCAGGAAGGTGGTGATCAGCGTGTGCAGCAGGGTTTCCGAGGTCGGGAAAAATACCGGGATCGTCACCATGCCGATGATTGTCAGCACCACGCCTGTCGCGGCGCTCAGGAGATAGCTGTGGCCGAGCATGACGGGAAACATGCTGCGATCCTGCGCGACGCGGCGGATCAGTGATTCCTGCGAACCGATACCGCAAATCTGGACACCGAGATTGGTGACGGCCGTGATGGAGGCGTAAAGCGCGAATTGTTCGACACCGAGATGGCGGGCAAGCAACGCGAAGGTCAAAAGCTGGGCGGCGCTGGACATGAGGAGCGCTCCGCCTGACGCCATGTAGGTCAATCCCAGTCTGACTAGATGGCCGAGCCGCGGCGTATTGAACGACACCTCATTCTCCATGTTTTCCGGCATTGCCGGGCGAATTCAAAAATGACTGCGCTGTTTTTAAAATCTGGCGAACTGAAAAAGCCGCAACCGGCCAATAATGTGAAGGTCCGCGACCCGAATGAATGGCAGTTTATCCTGTCATATCCCTCTTGAGGTAAGAGAGGGTTAAAGCAATTGCATAATAATGATGATAATGACTGTTTATGGTTATTTGGACATGGCCCTGTTTCAGAAGGGTTTCGTTGTTCGTCACAAGGCAGGCCAATGATCCGATCATCCATATCAGGTGCAGGCGACCATGCCGCGTTTGGCTGACACGCAGCCCCTCTCTGCACAGGGCAGCGCCATATCACTCGCCGGCGGCCGGCGCGACGCGATTTTTTTCGTCGCCACCATGCTCTATATCTGGATTTCCGTCGCCCCTTTCGAAAATCTGGCAGCGCCGCCGGTGCCGCACGCCGCCGCAAACCAACTAACCGGCCTCGTGATCGCATTGATCCTCGGCGTTTTTGCGCTGCGCCACCGGCTGACGGGTCTACTGCTGCGACCGCGACTGCCCATTCTGCTGCTATTCTTCTGGCTGGCGATATGTTCGGTGGTCGGAACCCAGCCAAGCACGTCGCTGCAACGTCTGGTCTTCACGGCGCTCCTGTGCTTCATCACCAGCGTTCTCGTCGTCATGCCGCGCGACCGGCGGCAGTTCGACCGGATGATGGCCATCTTCGCCATCATTCTCCTGGCGCTGTGTTATCTGGGGGTGATCTTCCTCAGCTCGCGCTCGATCCATCAGCCCTATGATCTCGATGAAAAAGCGCTCGCGGGAGACTGGCGCGGCATTTTCAACCACAAGAACGCCGCCGCTCCGGCCATGATCATTCTTTTCATGATCGGGCTTTACCTGCGCAATGCCTGGTCGACGCTGGGCGGCATCGCCATCACGCTGCTGGCCGGTTTCTTCCTGTGGAAGACCAATGGAAAAACCGCGGCCATGCTTTTGCCCGTCACCGTGGCGCTGATCTGGGTCATGGAAAGGCATGCCCACCGCACTCTGCTGATGATCGGCGGTCTTCTCGCCTTCATCAACATATCCGCGGTTGGCTCCACTTATTTCCCGAGCATACAGAATTTTGTCGAAAGCCTGGGCATCGATTCCACCTTCACCGGCCGCACGGACATATGGCGGCTGTCCTTCGACACTTTCGCGCAATCGCCGATCTTCGGGCAGGGGTTCCAGGCATTCTGGGCGAGCGACCGGCTCCTGTCGCAGGCCGATATAGCCGGCACCTGGGCCGTTACAGCCTTCCATGCCCATAATGGCTATATCGAAAGCCTGCTGAATGGCGGCTTGCCGGCCTTCATTCTCACCGTCATCTGGCTGGTCATCATCCCCGCGAACGATTTCCGCACCGCAGTGGACAAGGGTACTGATCCGGGCCTGACCCGACTTTTTGCACGAATTTGGGTGTATGCGCTGCTTTCTTCGTGTCTTGAGAGTAATTTCTTTACCGGAACCGGGCCTATCTGGTCTTCTCTGCTGATCGCAATCTATTGTTTGAGGCATCAGGCTTACGACATACTTGAACAGGGGCAGTAATTTGCAGACAGGCCGGGGGGCTTTGTATGACGCAAAAAATCGGGACTTTTGCAGACCGGATCAATAACCGGCTGGTGCGCTATTTTCCGGGGCCGGCGGCACGGATCGAAACATCCGAACCGATCGTGTCCTTCACATTCGACGATGTGCCGGCAAGCGCCTGGACGGCGGGTGCGCGCATTCTGGAAAACGAGGGCGTCTGCGGGACGTTTTATATCGCCGGCGTGTTCATCGACAAATACGATGAACAGCAGCAGATGATTTCCACAAAAGGCTGTTCGGAACTGGCAGCGGCCGGCCATGAACTTGCCTGCCACACTTTTTCCCATCGCAAACTTTCGAGCTTTTCACGACGGGGGTTCGAGGCGGATCTCGATCGTAATGACACCGTGCTCGGATCATTCGATGGAGGCCGCCACGGGCGTAATTTCTCCGTTCCCTTCGGCATGGCCTCACCGGTCATGCAGCCGCTACTGCGGCGCCGGTTCAGGACTGCGCGCGGCATCATGCCTGGCATCAACAGGGGCAGCGTCGACCCGTATAATCTTGCCGCAGTCGAGTTGCGTGCGGATCAGAACTACCTCGACGCCGCCGACCACTGGCTGGAAGATGTTTTGCAAAAAGGCGGCTGGCTCATCATCTTCACCCATGATGTTTCGCGCACACCAAGCTTTTACGGTTGTCCTGAAGACAGATTTCAGAGCCTCGTCCGCAGGGCGGTATCCGGTGGTGCGAAGATCATGACGGTCGATGCCGCGGCAACGGCGCTCGGCCTGTAGAGGAAATTCTCGGCGCGTTTCCCGAGCTGCAACGGCTGAAACGGCAGGCCCGTGTCCGCAATTGCGGGCTACTGGCTGGCCCAGATGATGCGGGCAATCCACTCCACATCGGCCATGTCGAAGCTGCGGTTGGGATGTTCCGGGTTGAGCGAAAGAAGCTCGATGTTCTTGGGGCTTTGCCGCGCCAGCACCTTGGCCATCACTTCGCCGTCGCGGCTTTTCAGCACCACGCGGTCACCGCGCCGCACCTGTGCGCCCGGCTCCACGATGAGGATGTCGCCGTCACGGTAAAGCGGCATCATGCTCTCGCCCTGTACTTCCAGCGCATAGACGCCCTGTTTGCGCTCGGGAGAGGAGGGGAATTCTACCACATCCCAGCCCTGACCGGCCGGAAAACCGCCATCATCGAAAAAGCCGCCGGAGCCTGCCTGGGCGAAACCGAGCAGGGGAATGGCGTTGTCCGCGCCCGAAGGCTGCATCGTCTGCGCCCTGCCGAAAGCATAACCGAAAAACTGGTCGACGCTTGCCCCCGTCGCTTCCAGCACCTTGGAGACGGATTCCGTCGAAGGCCAGCGTTTGCGGCCATCCGGCCCGAAACGTTTCGATTTGTTGAACGAGGTGGGATCGAGACCGGCGCGCTTCGCCAATGCCGAAGGCGTCAGCTGATGGCGTTTAGCAAGCGTATCGATGGCGCTCCAGATCGTCTCGTGTGAAAGCATGATAGAAAGCCCGCAAGTGGAGCCGATAGCGGAAAGCTCCTGTCGTATATTGACCGGAATCTAGACCATATCCGGTCAGGAGTAAAGCAAGGAAAGGAATAAAATCCTTGCTCTACGCCACCATGGCCGACGTATTTATCTTGGCCAGCTGGATCACCGCCTGCGTGCGGCTGTCGACCTTGAGCTTCAGCAGGATCGCGGAGACATGCGCCTTGATGGTAGCTTCGGAAACATTGAGCTCATAGGCGATCTGCTTGTTCAGCAACCCTTCGGCCAGCATGCCCAGAACCCGGCTTTGCTGCGGCGTCAGTGTTCTGAGCCGGCCGATGAGATCGGCCACGTCAGGATCCTGTTCCTTATCGCCCTGATGACCTGACGGTATCCAGACATCACCTTCCAGAACCGCGCGGATGCCGTCTCTGATATCATCGATACCAGAGGACTTGGAAATGAAACCGGAAGCGCCGAGTTCGATGGATCGGCGAACGGTGGTCGCATCGTCCGTTGCCGAAACGATGACGATCGGCAGGCTGGAAAATTCCGCTCTCAGCGCCATCAGGCCTGAAAATCCGCTGACCCCCGGCATGGCGAGGTCGAGCAGCATGAGATCGGCGTCGTTGCGCGCTGCGGCCGCACTTCGGGCAGCCTCGAAATCTCCGGCTTCAACGATGGTCTGCTGCCCGTCGAGGCCGGATACGGCCTGTTTCAGGGCGCCGCGAAAAAGCGGGTGGTCATCTGCTATGATAATGACAAGTTCCGACATTCTGGCCCCCTCCCAAGGGCGTTATGCGGTTCTTTTTTGGGTACTGGCGCACTCCCATTTGCCGGCGGTCGAACGCTTCCGGCTCCTTTGCCAAAGGTTGCGCCAATCGCTCCCGCATTACAAGGAAAAGCTTGTGGACAGGCGGTCTTTCAGGGCTTCCGTAATAAAAATGCCGTGGAAACTGTGGACAATTGCCATGCTTTGCGGCAAACCGCCCGGACAGGAAAGTGCTGGAAAGCCTTGGAGAGCCCCATGCAGGAAACGCCCGCGATCATCTATAAAATCGTGCCGGAGACGTTGTGGAGTGCGGCCAGGGCGAAGGGCGTCTTCGAAGGCGCAGCCATCGATCTGACCGATGGTTTCATTCATTTTTCAACGGCAAAACAGGTGGCCGAGACCGCCGCACGGCATTTTTCCGGCCAGGTCGATCTGTTTCTGATTGCAGTCGATGGCGTGGCCCTTGGCGACAAGCTGGTCTATGAACCCTCCAGAGGCGGCGATCTTTTCCCGCATCTCTACGCGTCTCTTCCCTTGACCGCCGTGCTTTGGGAAACGCCGCTTTCACTCGGCCACGACGGCCAGCACCAGTTTCCGGAGATTTTGTGATGAGCGGATTATTTTCCTCTGTGGGCCGCAAGGGCTTGTTTCTCGTCGATCCGGAAAAGGCGCATGGCCTGTCCATCGCGGCGTTGAAAAGCGGCTTTCTGCCCACCTGCATGGTGCCGCACGATCCGCGTCTGCAGCAGACCGTGGCGGGTCTCGTGTTCCCCAATCCGCTCGGCATGGCGGCGGGTTACGACAAGAATGCGGAAGTGCCGGGGCCGCTTCTCCGGCTCGGTTTCGGCTTCACCGAAATCGGCACCGTCACGCCGAAGGCGCAATCCGGCAATCCCAAACCGCGCATCTTCCGCCTGGTCGAAGATGAAGGTGTCATCAACCGCCTCGGCTTCAACAATGAAGGTCATGCCGCTGCGCTGGAGCGTCTGAAGCAGGCGCGTCTGCGCGGCATTGTCGGCGTCAATATCGGCGCCAACAAGGATAGCGAAGCTCGCATCGCCGATTATGTGCAGGGCATCGAGGCCTTTTATTCGGTTGCGTCCTATTTCACCGTCAATATTTCCTCGCCCAATACGCCCGGTCTGCGCGACCTGCAGGCGCGCGAAAGCCTTGCCGCCCTTCTCACGGCGGTGCTGGAACGCCGCAAGGCGGAAGCCGAACGTTTCGGCAAACGCATCCCGGTCTTCCTCAAGATCGCGCCCGATCTGACTGAAGAGGGGCTGGATGATGTTGCCGAAGAGGCGCTGGCCCATGATCTCGACGGACTGATTGTCTCCAACACCACGCTTTCCCGCGAAGGCCTGCGCCCCGGTCCGCATAAGGGCGAGGCCGGCGGCCTGTCCGGCAAGCCGCTATTCGAGCTTTCCACCACGGTTCTCGCCAAGATGCGCCGTCGCGTCGGCGCCAATCTGCCGATTATCGGCGTTGGCGGTATTTCCTCCGCGGAAACGGCGCTGGAAAAGGTGAGGGCAGGGGCCGATCTCGTGCAGCTTTATTCCTGCATGGTCTATGAAGGTCCCGGCCTGCCATCGGCCATCGTCAAGGGACTGTCGAAGCTGGTCGCCCGCGAGGGCGTGGAGTCGATCCGTGAACTGCGCGACAGCGCGGTGGATCGCTGGGCCGACCGTAAGCTCGGTTGAGTACGACCTGGGTGGGGTTTCTCTACCCTCATCCCTGTGCTTGTCACAGGAATCCAGCCAGCCCAAGTCCTTGGGCTGAAAGAAGTCTCTCCGCCGCGCAGACGCGCTTCGACTGGATTCCTGTGACGAGCGCAGGCATGAGGGCGCGGGGGTACCCTAGTCTCCGCCCATTCTCAGGCGCAGAGCACCATGGCCCAATAGGGTCGGTTGCGGCTGGCGGCGTCATAGGCCACCGCGACGCCGAGACCATTATAGGGCCCGAGCATATTTTCGAGATGGTGTTTGGAGCCGATCCAGGCCTTCACCACCCGCTCGACACTGTCTTGCCCTGCAGCCACGTTTTCCGCCGCCGGAAGCGGGACATTGCCGTCCTTCATGCGGATAAGGAAACTGTCGGTCAGGCCGATCAGATGCGCCATCTTCTGCGCCTTGACCATGCGGCCGGCCTGATAGGCGGCAGCACCGCTTGCTGGACCATTGATGGAAAGCGGGGAAAGCCCCTTCGTGCGGCGCAGGTCATTGACCATGGGAAGTGCCGCCGCCGTTTCGTCGCGGGTGCCCGATGGCATGCCCTTGTTGGTGGGCATGGAAACGCAGGCGGAAAGAACGGAACCAGCGGAAAGCAGCACGAAGCCGCGCCGTGAAAGCGTTTGAAACGTGGAATCGGTCATGTCAGCGGCGATAGCTCAGGAGGCGCAGGATGATAAAAACGGGAATGACGATCGTCGCGCCAAGGATCAGATAGTCGCCGATTGCGCCGAGCGCATGGAAACCGCTGCGCCACAGGTCGACCACGAAATCGCGCGCGCCATAGATGATGTTCCACGGAGTCAATCCGAAGATCGCCATCAGAAAGCCGACGAGCAATGAAACGACGAGTAGTTTCACCACGGTGCGGGCCACCGTATCACCCAGCATTTTGTTGACCTCACCGGCCATCAGCAAGTCTCCTGTTTTATCCTGACATATGGGGCGCACCGCTTCGATGCAAGTTTTCGCGCATTATATCGCGCCATATCCGTCAATTCCACGCAGGGGCCATGAAATAGGACTTGAGTTTTTTTATGGCTTGATAAATGACAGCCAGCATCTTCTCAGGAAATAATTGATGGCCCCAAACCAGTTTTCTTCCGGTGACGTCATTGCCGACCGCCGGGCGGACTATGCCCGCATGTTGGCGGAGGGCGGTGACTATCCCGCCGCCGCCGAACTCATGGAACAGGCGCTTGAACTTGCGCCACGGTGGACGGCGGGTTGGTTTCGCTTCGGGGAATATCATGAAAAGGCGGGGGAGACGGCAAAAGCCGTGGCGGCTTACGAGAAAGTCGCTGAACTGGATACGGAAGGGCTGTTTGCAGCCGAACTGAAGCTCGCGGTTCTCGGCGCCGCGGAAACACCCGAGCAGCCGCCGAGCCGTTATGTGGAAGGGCTGTTCGACGATTATGCCGACCGTTTCGAAACCTCGCTTGTGGAGAAGCTTGACTACAGCGTGCCGCAAAAGCTGGCGGAACTGATAGGCAAGGCGGCGGATGGCGGCGTCTTCGATACCATTGTCGATATCGGCTGCGGCACGGGTCTCCTCGGTGTCGAAATCCGCACCCTCGCAAAACGGCTTGAGGGTTTCGATATTTCCCAGAACATGCTGGCCAAGGCGGAGGAAAAGGGGCTTTACGATTATCTGGGTCAGGCTGATCTTTCGCTGGAAGCGGAGGCCTCGGGACTTTTCATATCCACCCTGGCGCAATACCGCGCCGATCTCGTCGCCGCCGCCGATGTGATGATGTATCTCGGCAGCCTCGAAACCGTCATGCCGCTCGTTTCCGCCCTGCTCAGGCCTTCAGGCTTTTTTGCCTTCTCGGTGGAGGATGCGGGGGATGAGGACGGTTTTATCCTGCGGGAATCCCTTCGTTACGCCCATTCCAAAAGCTATGTGACCGACCTTCTTGAGCGGACGGGCTTTTCCCTCCTCGACATCCGTAAAACCACCATTCGCAAGGATGCCGGAAAACCCCTTTCCGGCATTCTTTTTCTTGCCCGCGCGAAAGCCTGAACATTCCGTTTCTTGCCTTTTTCACGATAGGTCAGTCTTGCTTACTTATCCATCTTGATCGGCTGTTTTTTGCAGTGCAAAATATACCTGAACAAGAGGAAAAAAGCGTGAGCATAACGAGAAGCGTTTACGGCATGTGGAGTTCCGATCCGGCCAGACATGCGCCGGTGGAAGACGTGCAGGGCATCGTCACCGGCGCCATCGTCTCGGCGCTCGGCTTTTATCTCCTCAACAAGGTCGGCCTTCTGACCGGCGGCACCGCTGGCGTCGCCTTCCTCCTTCATTATGCCTTCGGCATCAGCTTCGGCCTTTTGTTCTTCGTCGTTAATCTGCCGTTCTATTATCTGTCCTTCCGCCGTCTCGGTCTTGCCTTTTCCTTCAAGACCTTCATCGCTATCGGCCTTGTTTCGGTGCTAACGGAAGTGGAGGCGCGCTGGATGGTGATTGACAGTATCAATCCGCTCTGGGCGGCGCTGCTCGGCGGTCTGCTTCTGGGCTACGGATTGCTGGCGCTCTATCGTCACCGTGCCAGCCTAGGCGGTATCGGCATTCTCGCCATCTATATTCAGGACCGTTTCGGCATCCGCGCCGGTCTGATCCAGCTGGCCTTCGACGCCTTCGTGATGCTCTGCGCCTTCCTCGTCATCGATCCGGCCACGGTCGCCTATTCGATTGTCGGCGCTTTTGTCCTCAACATGTTTCTGGCCATCAATCACCGCTCGGACAGATATATCGTCGTGCGCTGAATAAGCATGCTTGAAATCCGTCCTGCTTGAGTGCAATAGCTCGGCAAGGGCCTGAAAATCAGGGGAAAAGGCATGGACGATACGACTGCGCGCAGGCGCCTGAACCTTTGGGCCTCCGCGCCGGATCGTCATTCGCTGCTGGAAGACGCGCAGGGCGTTCTGGCGGGCAGCATGCTGGTTTCGCTGGGCGTCACGCTGTTTTCGTCCGCGGGCCTTTTGACGGGCGGCGTGGTGGGGCTTGCCTTCCTGGCGCATTATTCCACCGGCTTCAGCTTCGGCGTGGTGTTTTTCCTTGCCAATCTACCGTTCTATTATCTCGCCTTCCGTCGCCTCGGCCTCGCCTTCACGGTCAAGACCTTCTGCGCTATCGCGATGACGGCGCTGCTTTCCGAATATATGCCCGGCTTTTTCGCCTTTCAGAGTATCAATCCGGTTGCCGCAGCGCTTTTTGGCGGGCTGACGGTTGCGGCCGGCATGCTGGCGCTGTTTCGCCATCGCACCAGCCTCGGCGGTTTCGGCATCTTGGCGCTTTATCTGCAGGATCGTTTCGGCTGGCGCGCGGGCCTCGTGCAGCTCGCCTTTGACGGCATGGTGCTGGCCTGCTCGTTCTTCGTGGCCACACCTTTCGTCATCCTCTGCTCCATCCTTGGCGCGTTGGTCATGAACCTCACGCTTGCCATCAATCACAGGAACGACCGCTACATCGCCATGTAGCGGCCGCCCGTTCCGGGTTTAAGAGGTCAGGCCGCCTTCGCAGCCGCATCGACCGGATGCTGCGAGCGGAAACCGACGGCGATGCGGTTCCAGGTGTTGATCGCGCCGATGGCGACGGTGATCTTCACGATGTCCTCATCGGGGAAATGCGCCTTCAGCGTCTCGAAGGCGTCATCCGGAGCGCCGGTTTCAGCAATCTTCGTCACCGCGTCCACCCAGCCGAGCAACGCCCGTTCCTGTTCGGTATAGACGGGGGATTCGCGCCATACGCTCATCAGGTTGATCCATTGTTCGGAAAGGCCGTCATGACGGCTTTCCTTCACATGCATGTCCACACAGAAAGCGCAGCCGTTGATGATCGAGGCACGCAGCTTGATGAGGTGAACGAAGCGGCGCTCAAGCCCGCTGCTCTGAACGTAATTTTCCAGAGCCATAACGGCCTTGAAGGCTTCGGGGGATGCTTTGGCATAGTTCAAACGGGTTTTCATGGGTCTCTCTCCATTGGTTGGGTCTGTTTAAGGGTATGCGTCATCGTTCCGGAAAGCGGTGACGCTTCCGGTATTTCGGGTGATTGGTTCTTTTGGGTCTTAGCGCGCCGCCGTCTTGCGCTCGTTCAGCGCCAGAAAGGCACAGCCGCGTGCGGCAATGCCACCGTCGTCATTGGCGGCAAGGTCGCCCAGAATATCGGCCATGCTGGTTTTGGCGAGTTCCGCCCGATAGGCCTTCTCCGCTTTCAGCATCGCGGCATTGATGCCGCAGGGCTTGGTGAAATAACGTCCCGGCAAGGGGTTGGGGCCCCGCTGGCGAATTTCCGCACAGCGAAAGGCAGGCTGCGGCCCCTCCACGGCAAGAACGATATCGAGCAGCGTAATCCTGTCGGTCGTCCGGGCAAGACGATAGCCGCCCTTCGGCCCCGGCACGGTGGCGACTATTCCGGCGCTCGACAGCGATTGCAGGTGTTTCAAGAGATAGCTCGTGGAAACGCCGTGAAATTCCGCAAGCGCCGCCGCTGAAAGCACGCCGCCTTCGGAAAGTCCCGCCAGCATGCCTACACTGTGAATGGCCTGTTCAACGCCGTCGCCGAGTTTCATCCGTTTTGCTCTTTTGTGGTTCGCTTAAGTATCGTGGATATAATTTATCCATGATTATGCATTCCTGTCAAGCGGTCCTGTTCCGCTCTTCTTTTTTCAAGGTTTCTCACTACCTTGAAAGCGTGAAACACGCTGAGTCTCCCATCTCCGGCACGCATGTCGGTTCCTTGCCCCTTCCATTCCAGAAATGGTTTGCGCAAAAGGGGTGGTCTCCGCGCGCGCATCAATTGGAGCTGATGGCGCGGGCGCTGGGCGGCGAGAACATGCTGCTGATTGCGCCCACGGGCGCCGGCAAGACGCTGGGCGGCTTCATGGCCTCGCTCACCGATCTCGCGGAACGCGGCAAGGTGCCGCCGGGCTCGGGCTTTGTCGGCGTGCACACGCTCTATATCTCGCCGCTCAAGGCGCTTGCGGTCGATATCGAGCGCAACCTCACCAGGCCCGTTTCCGAAATGGGCCTGCCGATTTCCATCGAAACCCGTACAGGCGATACGCCGCAGGGCAAACGCCAGCGCCAGAAGGTCAAACCGCCGGATATTCTGCTGACGACGCCGGAACAGGTCTCGCTGTTGCTCGCCAACAAGGAGGCCGAGCGCTTTTTCCGTGACCTGAAATATGTGGTGCTCGATGAATTACATTCACTCGTCACCTCCAAACGTGGCCACCTGCTGTCGCTGGCGCTTGCCCGTGTGCGCCGGCACGCACCCGATGTGCGCTTTATCGGCCTTTCCGCCACGGTGGCGGAGCCGATGGATTTGCGTGGTTATCTTGCACCGCAGGGGCAGGGCGAGCCACCCGCTGGCCTCATCACCGTCGAGGGCGGCGCAAAACCGGATATTTCCATCCTGAACACGGAAGAGCGCATCCCATGGTCCGGCCATTCGGCGCGTTACGCCATGAAGGATTTGTACTCTGCGCTGAAGGACCACCAGACGACGCTGATCTTCGTCAATACCCGCTCGCAGGCGGAGCTGATCTTCCAGGAACTCTGGACCATCAATGACGACAATCTGCCGATTGCCCTGCATCACGGTTCGCTGGATGCTGCTCAGCGTCGCAGGGTGGAGGCCGCCATGGCCGAAAACCGGCTGCGCGCCGTCGTCGCCACCTCCACGCTCGATCTCGGCATAGACTGGGGCGACGTCGACCTTGTCGTGCATGTCGGTGCGCCGAAGGGCGCAAGCCGCCTGGCCCAGCGCATCGGCCGCGCCAATCACCGCATGGACGAGCCATCAAAGGCAATTCTCGTTCCGGCCAACCGTTTCGAGGTGATGGAGTGTCGCGCTGCACTGGATGCCAATTATATCGGCGCGCAGGATACGCCGCCGATTGCCGAAGGCGCGCTCGATGTTCTCGCCCAGCATGTTCTCGGCATGGCCTGCGCCGAACCCTTCGATGCGGACGATCTTTACCGCGAAGTGACCAGCGCCTCGCCCTATGCCGATCTGCCGCGCGCCACCTTCGACCGGGTGGTGGATTTCACCGCCACCGGCGGCTACGCGCTGCGCACCTATGAGCGTTACGCCCGCATCCGCCAGATGAAGGACGGTCGC
Organism: Agrobacterium sp.; assembly: GCF_059499945.1. NCBI lineage: Bacteria > Pseudomonadati > Pseudomonadota > Alphaproteobacteria > Hyphomicrobiales > Rhizobiaceae > Agrobacterium > Agrobacterium sp. The sequence goes on from NZ_JCABZP010000014.1 coordinate 396,168, forward strand.
TGGCGGGTCTCCAATCCCGCCGTCGCACAGCAATATAGGCTGAACCTCGGCACCATCGTCGAGGCGGCGGAACTGAATGTCCGCATGGTCAAGCGCAATCCCAAGGGCACGGTCGGGCGCGGCGGCATGTCGCTCGGCAAGGTCGAGGAATATTTCCTCGAGCAGCTGGTGCAGGGCGATACGTTCCTTTTTGCCGGCAAGGTGCTGCGTTTTGAAGGTATCCGCGAGAATGAATGTCTGGTCTCGCAGGCCTTTTCCATGGACCCGAAGATACCCTCCTATGCCGGCGGCAAGTTTCCGCTTTCCACCTACCTCGCGGATCAGGTGCGCTCCATGCTCTCCGATCCCGCCCGCTGGCAGGCGCTGCCGGATCAGGTGCGTGACTGGCTGGCGATCCAGAAGGAGAAGTCGATTATTCCCAGGCGCGACGAGCTGCTGGTGGAGACCTTCCCCTTCCGCAAGCGCTTCTTCATGGTCATGTATCCCTTCGAGGGACGCTTGGCGCACCAGACGCTCGGCATGCTTTTGACGCGCCGGCTGGAGCGTGCGGGCGCAAAACCCATGGGCTTCGTCGCCACCGATTATTCGCTGGCCATCTGGGCGATGGAGGATATCGGCATGCGGCTGAAATCCCGCCGCCTGTCACTGGCCGACCTGCTGGACGAGGACATGCTCGGCGACGATCTGGAAGCATGGCTGGACGAATCCTTCATGCTGAAGCGCACCTTCCGCAACTGCGCCGTCATTTCCGGGCTGATCGAACGCCGTCATCCCGGCAAGGAAAAGACCGGCCGTCAGGTCACGGTGTCTGCCGATCTTATTTATGACGTTCTTCGCAGCCATGAGCCGGATCATATCCTGCTGGAAGCGACGCGGCGCGATGCCGCGGCTGGACTTTTGGACATTGGCCGTCTTGGCGATATGCTGAAGCGAATCAAGGGTCACACCACCCACCGCGCGCTGGAACATGTCTCGCCGCTCGCCGTTCCGGTCATGTTGGAAATCGGCCGTGAGACGGTGGCGGGCGAGGCGATGGACGATGTGCTGGCCGAGGCCGCCGACGAGCTTATCGCCGAGGCCATGTCCTGACATACGCAATGAAGGAACAACGATAAAAGTGCTGAGCCGGCTGACATTGAGCGACAGGTTTTCCAATGGCTTCGAATGCCTTGGCAGCGAAACCGCCATCAACGGCGTCGCCGCCTGGTGCGACCCGTTGGGCGGCCTCTACCTGCCGGACCTGTCATTGCTCGTCGTCTCTGATCTGCATCTGGAAAAGGGCGCGGCCTTCGCCCGGCGTGGCCGCATGCTGCCACCCTATGACACCATCGCCACGCTTAAAATCCTGTCCTCCCTCGTCAGCCGCTATGATCCGAAGATCGTCGTCAGTCTCGGCGATAATTTCCACGATCGCGTCGGTTCCGAGCATCTGCCGCTGCCGCTGCGCGAACTCATCCGCGAGATGGCCCGCGGCCGCGAGTGGATATGGATCAACGGCAACCACGACCCCGACGGTACGGTCGATCTGCCGGGCTCTTCGGTGGACGAGATGTTTTATGGCAATCTCGTCTTCCGCCACGAGCCGAAGCTGGGAGATGCCGCGGGCGAAATTGCGGGGCACCTGCATCCTTCTGCAACCGTGCGCCGTCGCGAGAAAACGGTGCGACGCCCCTGTTTCGCCACCGATGGTTCACGGCTTTTGATGCCGGCATTCGGGGTGATGAGCGGCGGGCTGGATTTGCGGCACAAGGCGATGCGCGGCCTGTTCGATCATGCCGCTCTTGTCGCGCATCTGATGGGGAGGGATCGCATCTATTCGGTGCGATTTTCAAATCTCATCGGCTGAGCGCATCGTCGCCGTTATCTCTTTGTTTTTACGCATTTCCAGTAAAACCGCTACGCACTTTTACTGGAAATGCTCTATTGCCGGTAGACCAGTACCGGTATCTTCGAATTCTTCAGCACCTTGGCCGTGACGCTGCCGAGCAGCATTTCCAAGAAGCTCCTGCGCCGGTGCGAGGCCATGGCGATGAGATCGCAGCCGCTCCTGTTGGCGGCTTCGATGATCGCCTCGTCGGGCCTTCCCGCCCGCGCCAGCAGCGCTTCACAATCCAATCCCATGGACGTGGCCTGTGCCTGCGTATCGCGCAGCAGATGCTCCGCCTCCTCACAACGGTGAAATTCCTCTTCGGCAATGGCGGCAATGTCCTCGACATCGCTGGCAATCACATGAAAGGGTTCCGATACCGTCACCACGGTCACCTTTGCGCCTGCCTCCTTGGCGAGAGCGAACCCTTGGTCGATTGCGATCTGCGCCAGCGGCGAGCCATCGGTGGGAATGAGAATGTGCTTGAACATGACATTTCTCCTTTTCATCCCGGTCACAGCCACACTGGCCGCCAAGAGCTGTGTGCGTGGTTGTAACGCCTTGAATTTTACCGCAAACCGATGACGGAAGCGAATGCTATCTTTGACGCAGAGGGTCGCCTGCGCCCGATTTGCAGGAGGAAGAGCGGGTCAGTCCTTGCGGAAGATGATGCTGGCGCCCCAGCCGGTCACGACGGCGAGCAGAACGCAGAGCGCGCCATAGGCAAGCGGCGTCTGATGCGCCGCATCGGTGATCGCCTGCTCCATGCCGGTCTTGACGACGCGCAGTTTCAATTCGCGCTGGGCGATGAATTTGCCGCTCTTGAAGAGATAGGCGCGGGCGGTGTGCACGCCGTTCGGCACGTTGGCGGGCAGGCGAAGTGTCGCCCAGAACAGGCCGGTGCGTTCCAGCCTCACACCGGTCGTGTCGTTACGATAGATGCCGCTTGAAAGCTTGAGCCGACGGTAGGCCTCCTGAAAATCGAAGACATTGTCGGGCACGCCGGAAAACACCGCGCTTTTCAGCGACAGATGGTCGACACCCAGCCCCATGGCCCTGAGCGTGCCGGGCGAAGCGATGTCGCTGATATTGCGCGTGCTGGCCATGGAATAGGATTCCGGCAGCGGCGTGAAGGTGATGGCGCTGGTATTGATCCAGATGCCCGCCACACGCTCCTTCTTGCGCACGGTCATATAGTCGCTCGGCCCTTCCAGCGTCACGACGATATCATATTGCCCGATGGCGAGCAGCAGCTGATCGGTATTGTTGAGCGCGCCGAAAAGCGTGAAATCCGCCCCGCGAAAATCCGACGCGATGGGAATTTCCGTCGTCGATGCGCCGATTTCGATATTTTCCAGCAGAGACCGCTGCTGCGGACCGGGCGGCAGGGCAAGTGGCGGCGTCTGCGCCGAAGCAGTTTGCCCGAGGGCAAGACATGAGAGCAGGGCAAGGGCGGCAAGCAGCAAATGGCGGGTCAATAACCTAACCCCCCGACGGCCACCGAAAACAGGTCTTCCGGCCGCACCACCAGCGCTACGGCAAGGCGAAGGGCGACCGCAAGCACCAGCAGCGCCAGAAGCGCGCGCAACTGTTCGCCACGCAGTTTCTGCCCGACGCGCACACCATATTGCGCACCGATGACCCCCGCCACCATCAGGATGAAGGCCAGCACCACGTCGACGGAATAGTTGGTCGCGGCCTGAACCACGGTCGTATAGGCGGTGACGAAAATGATCTGGAACAGTGAGGTGCCGACGACCACGCTGGTCGGAATGCGCAACAGATAGATCATCGCCGGCACCATGATGAAGCCGCCGCCGACACCCATGATCGAGGTGAGGATGCCAATGCCGAAACCCAGCGTGACGATGGGAATGACGCTGAGATAGATCTTCGATTTCTTGAACCGCATTTTCAGCGGCAGGCGGTGAACCCAGTTGTGGTGGCCCGGCCGGCGCAGCGTCACGGCTTCATTGCGGGCGGCGCGGCGAAGCGCCGAAATGCTTTCCTTCAGCATCAGCACGCCAACGGTACCGAGCAGGATGACGTAGAGCAGCGAAACGATGAGATCGAGCTGGCCGATACTGCGCAGGAAGGAGAATATCCACACGCCGACCGTCGCACCCACAAGACCGCCCACAAGCAGCACGCCGCCGAGCTTCACGTCCAGCGTTCCGCGCCGGAAATGCGTGATCGAGCCTGACACGGAGGAAGCGACCACCTGGTTTGCGCCGGTCGCCACAGCCACCACGGGGGGAATATTGTAGAAAATCAGAAGCGGCGTGATCAGAAATCCGCCGCCCACGCCGAACATGCCGGAAAGAAAACCGACGGCCGCGCCCATGCCGAGAATGATGAAAATATTCACCGACAGTTCTGCGATCGGCAGATAGACAGTCACGGCTCGGACCTCGGGCAAATGGTTCCGGGCGGCAGGGCTTGTCCGGGTGAGGGGGCCGCGCCGCGATTTACACTTTCTGTCTGAAAAGACCGGGCATGCCCGACCTTCATCCGTCATGCCCGCGAGGGCCTGACCTGTCAACATTCAACGGTAAATACGTTGATAATTTGGAAAGATAGCGGTTGTACGTGGGCAGGCCGCCACATTCCTGCGCGGGGTCGCCCGGAAGCGGCCAAGGGGGGCCGCTTCGCCAGTTCCAGAACGCTTACTTGTTGCGGGCGAGAAGCGCGGTCACCAGTTCGTTGGTGATGCGCCCGTCGGGTGTCTGACCCACGGACTTCTGGAAGTCCCTGATGGCGGTTACGGTGTTCTTGCCAAGCTTGCCGTCGGGCTGGCCGGCGTCAAAACCGTTCTTGTTCAGGATCGCCTGAATGTTGCGGATCGCCTTTTCCATGTCCACGGAGGCGGTCTTCACACCCTCCTTGCCGGCCCATTCCTCGGGCGGGTTGACGCTGTTGGCGTCTTCCGAAAGCGGCTTGACCTTCCAGGCGTCCACCTTGGCCTTCGCACTCTGAAGCTGCTGCGGGTTCAGGGCCCCTGCCACTTCGTCGCGCTTCTGGGCGGCGTCCGCGTCACCGTCTCTGGCGGCGATGGCGAACCACTTGTAGGATTCTTCGATATCCTGCTTCACGCCGCTGCCGCGGGCGTAGAGAATGGCGAGGTTGAACTGGCTGTCGCGCACACCGAGGTCAGAGGCCTTGATGAACCATTGTGCGGCGGCGGCGAAATCCGGCTGACCGGCCGCGTCGGAGGCCTGCAGGACCGCGAGATTGTGCATCGCGCCGGCATTGCCCTGTTCGGCCGCCAGCGTGTAGTAGCGCTTGGCTTCGGCAAGGTTACGTTCGACGCCGTTCGCCTTCTCGTAAAGATTGGCAAGACGATATTGCGCGGGCGCAAGACCGCGATCAGCAGCCAGCTTGTACCACTTTGCCGCTTCCGCACGGTCGGCGGCAACGCCGCGGCCGTCGGTGTAGCGCGCTGCGATCTCGAACAGCGCCTGCGTATCGCCCTTGGCGGCGGCTTCGGCAAGCGATGCGGGCTCGATGCCAGCGGGAACCGCGATGGCGTCCTGGGCAGGAGCAACCGGGGCAGCGGTTTCGGCCGGTTTCGGAGCTTCGTTCTGCGCGACGGCGCCGGAATTTGCGGGATCCACAACGGGAACATCGGCAACCGGCGGCTCGTCCGGCAGCGGCGCACCGCCTATGGTGCGGTTATCGATGGTGTTTTGCGCCGGGGCGGTATTTTCGATGCTGTCGGCCGATGCCGACTGTTCCGGATCGATGGCGAGATCGGACGGAATGGTGACGGCCTTTTCGCCGGTGTCGGGAAGTGCTGAAACCGGGCCATTGTCCATCTTCTGCTCGATGACCGGCGCCGGGGCTTCCGCGCCGCCGATCAGCGTTTTGACGAGCGGCATGGCCATCATGGCAAGAAGAATGGCGCCGATGCCAAGCAGCAGCGGGCGGCGATAGCGGGAAAGTGCCGAGGTGTCGGCCTTGCGGCTCTTCTTGCCGGTTTCAAGCTTTTCCGGCGATGTTTCCATGGCGGCGGCCTGCGCTGCGCGGCGGGCGGCGGCGATGAAATCCGTCCGTCCTTCCGCATCCGCAGCCTTGCCGCTGGCGGCCACCTGGCTGGCGCGCACGCGTTCCAGGATTTTCTTGATATCGGGCGCACCCGAACCCGGCTCCAGAAGTTCGTTCTCCTGACCTGCGGGCAGCACATCGATCGGATCGAGCGAGGGAGCGGGCTCGACCTGGGTGCGGGTGGAGGAGGCGGATATGGGCTCTTCAGCTGTTTTGGCGGTCTTCGCCGTGCCAGTCTTGAAACGCTTCGTCAGGCCTGCAAGCAGGCTTTTCTTTTCCGCTTTTGCGGGCTTTGCGGCAGCAGGTGGTACGATCGTTGCCGCGTCGTTTTCGCGGGCGTCGTCGAGAATGGCCTGTTCTTCGGCAATATAGCCTTCCTCCGGGAAGATGGCGGCCGGCATGGGCGCTTCTTCGCGGGCGGGGGCGACCATCTGCTGCGCGACGTTGCGGGGAGCTTCGTTACGATAAGCGGGGGCGTTGTCGAGGCTGTCGAGCCGGCCGGCAATCTGCACCAGCGTTTCGTGCAGCGCTTCGAAGGTACGGTGCGTGCGCTCTTCGGTATTGCGGCTCAGCGCTTCGAGACTGCGCAGGTCGGTCGCAAGATCGGTCAGCATCGTCATGTCGGCGATGTTTGCGCCGGCCGAGAGATTGTTGCGGGTATAGGCATCCAGAACGGCTTCGGCAGCCTGCCGCGCCGCTTCGATGATATATTCATCGTTCGACGCCATGTAGTCTTCGATCGCCGCCATACGGGCGTCGAGTTCCGGCGACATGCCTGTCGCCTGCATCTGCACCGGCTGGCTGATCAGCGTGGAGAGATGGGCGATCTGGTTTTCGAGGCTGGCCAGCGCATGGCTGTCGGCGGGCGCGGCGTGGGCGGTCTCGTCCAGGCGGGCGGCAATATTGCCGAGCCGCTCTTCCAGACGCGAAAAGGCGCTTTCGCTGAGCCCGGATGCGGCCTGCGGCTGGCTGTAACGATAATCGAGGTCCTCGATCCGGCGCGACAGCGTGTCGAGCCGTTCGGCCAGACCGTCATTGACGACGCCGTGATCCAGCGCATCGATCTTACGGGAAATGTCGCTGAGGAAAGATGTCAGCTCCGCCTGCTGCGAGGGACGTTGCGAACGCTCCAGCAGCAGGGAGAGCTGGTCCAGCCGCTCGTGCAGCTGGGCGGCGTCGCGGGCGGTGCTGAGCTCATCGATCTTGCCGGCCAGCGCTTCAAGACGCGCGGTGAGATCGAGCGTCGGTTCCGGCTTTGCGGCGGCAAGGCGGTTGATGTCGCCGAGCTGTTCGGAAAGACCGTTCAGCCGGGTTTCCAGCCGCTGCGCCAGCGCATTGTCCGTTGCCTGCGCATTGGCGCGCGCGCCGGTGGCGGCAATGGCGCGGCTGATTTCATCCAGCCGCTGGTCGAGACCGGAAAACTGCTCGCTAAAGGCGGCCTCGTTCGGCTTCATATGCTTGCCGAGCTGCTCCACGGCGCTGGCAATCGCGATCAGCTTGTCTTCGAGCACGCGCACGGCCGGATTGTTGCTCATGCCGCCAAGCTGAGTCTTGATGTCATCAAGACGATAGGCGAGCGAAACGATCTCATCCTGCAGCGCGCCGGCGTCGAAACCGCGCAGCGTGTCTTCCACATTGTTCCAGCGGCTTTCGATCCGGTGCACGCTGTCTTCGCGCGCAAGCTGGTCGATCGTCAGGCGCAGGTCTTCGAATTCGTTGCGCAGCCCGTAGGCGTCAGGCGATGCCAGATTGCCGAGCTGGTCTATGCTGCCGGCCAGCCGTGCGATGTCGTCGCGCAGGTCGCCAATGAACTGCTGGTCTTCCGCGACTGCGCGAATATTGCGGATTTCGGCGCGCAGGCCCTGCGCTTCGCGCGCAACGCCTTCGGCAATATCGTGCTTCAGCTCATGCCGCAGATTGACGAGCGCCTGCGCAATCTCCTGCAGTGCCGCGTCGTTGCGCTGCGGTTCCTGATAGGACGGGATGGAACGTGCACGCGGGGCGGGAGCGGCGGCGGTCTGCTGCGTGTCCCTCGGACGGTATTCCGGCGCAAGCGGTCTGGTAATCGTCCGTTCCGGGCGGGCGGCGGGTTCCTGCGGGCGCTGGAAGCTTGCTTCGAGGAGGCGCTGGCGCTGGCGGATTTCGTTCACGGGGTCGAGCTGCGGCGGGGTAACGCTGGCGCGTGGCTCGCGGGGCGCGGCATAAGCTTCGGTTTTGGGCTCGACCTGAGCGTTCGCACCCCGAGGGTCGCGCGGGAACTTCTGGCTCATCAACCCTTCGATACGGGCTTCAAGGCCTTCAATGGTGCGATTGAGAGCATCAAGAGACGATCTGTCGCTTGGCTGTTGGTTTTTCGATCGCAATCCGTTCATCTTTTCGCTCGCTTCGCTTCCGCCCGCCGTGCCCGGTTATCTGTCGCGACGTTGCCTGCCTGAACACGCCGTCGCCGCAACATGCAGCAATTCCAGAGCCGGTATTTGCCCCCGTTGAGGAAAATGCGCCGGAGTACGAAGCAGTTACCTCTTTCGGGAGAATTCACGAAACGTGGTAAAGAAGTGGTTAACTATGGTTGGAATTTTTTAACTTTTGTGGCGCGTGAGAGCCATGAGCAGCGCCGGCCATCCATTCCGCGGAAAAGGGGAGGCGATATTCCGCCGAAATTTGTTTGACGTTTACGCGCACGTCAAATATTGTCATCCCATATCGGCCGGATTATCGCCGGCGCCCACGATGCGGAGGAACATCGGTAATGCCTGTTTACAAGGCCCCAGTTAAAGACACGCTTTTTATCCTGAACGACGTTCTCGGCCTGGAGCGGTATAACAACCTGCCCGGCTTTGAGGATGCAACCCCCGACATGATCGAGGCGATCACCGGCGAGGCCGCAAAGCTTGCCGAGGAGCGGCTTTTCCCGCTCAACCTTTCCGGCGACAGCCAAGGCTGCAAGCGCGCCGATGACGGTTCGGTCTCCGTGCCCGATGGTTTCAAGGACGCTTATGACGCCTATTGTGAAGGCGGCTGGATCGGCCTTGCCGTTCCGCCGGAGTTCGGCGGGCAGGGCCTGCCCTATACGCTGCATGCAGCTATCGGCGAATATATGTCGTCGGCCAACCTGTCGCTGATGATGTATCCGGGCCTCACGCAGGGTGCGATTGCCGCCGTTCTCGTGCATGGCACGCAGGAGCAGAAGGAAACCTATCTGCCGAAGATGGTCGAAGGCTCCTGGTCCGGCACCATGAACCTCACAGAACCCCATTGCGGCACCGATCTCGGCCTGCTGCGCACCAAGGCGGTTCCGCAGGGCGACGGCAGCTATAAGATTTCCGGCCAGAAGATCTTCATCTCCGCCGGCGAACATTCCATGACTGACAATATCGTCCATCTGGTGATTGCCCGCATCGAAGGTGCGCCGGAAGGCACCAAGGGCATTTCGCTCTTCATCGTGCCGAAATTCCTCGTGAAGGAAGACGGCACGCTTGGCGAGCGTAACGGCGTCACTTGCGGCGCAATCGAACACAAGATGGGCATCCACGGCAACGCCACCTGCGTCATGAACTATGATGACGCGACGGGTTATCTGCTGGGCGCGGAGAACAAGGGCCTTTCGGCCATGTTCGTGATGATGAACGAGGCCCGCCTCGGCGTCGGCTTGCAGGGTCTCTCCGTTGGTGAAATCGCCTATCAGAACGCGGTCGAATATGCCCGTGAACGTATTCAGGGCCGCTCGCTTTCCGGCGCCAAGTTCCCGGACAAGAAGGCCGATCCGATCATCGTGCATCCCGATATCCGCCGCACGCTGATGACCATCAAGGCTTACAACGAGGCCGGCCGCGCTTTCCTTCTGTGGACCGCGCTGCAATCCGATATCGCCCACCGCGCCGCTGACGAAAAGCAGCGGCAGGCGGCAGACGATCTGCTTGGCCTCGTTACGCCGATCCTCAAGGGTGTGCTGACCGACAAGGGCTTTGACCATGCTGTCATGGCGCAGCAGGTCTTCGGTGGTCACGGCTACATCGAGGAACATGGCATGAGTCAATATGTCCGCGATGCCCGTATCACCATGATCTATGAGGGCGCCAACGGCATTCAGGCGCTCGATCTGGTGGGCCGCAAGCTCGGCATGAATGGCGGCCGTGCCGTGATGGCGCTCTTCAAGGAAATCGGCGATTTCTGCGAGGAAAACCGCGCCGACGAAAAGCTTGCCCTTTACACCAAGGGTCTGAAGAAGGGTTTGAACGACCTGCAGGCCGCAACCATGTGGTTCATGCAGAACGCCATGGCCAAGCCCGACAATGCCGGTGCCGGTTCGACCGACTACATGCACCTCTTCGGCATCGTGGTGCTGGGTTACATGCAGGCGCGCATGGCGAAAGCCGCGAGCGAAGCGCTTGCGGCCGGCAGCGCTTCGGACGAGGATTACCTCAAGACCAAGCTTGTCACGGCGAAGTTTTATATGGAGCGCATCATGCCGGAAACGGCGCTGCGCAAGGCCCGCATCGAAACCGGCGCGGACACCATGATGGAACTGGCTGCGGAAGCATTCTGAGAAGGTTGGCGGTAAACACGCCGCAGGGAGAGAGTTTATGACCGACGTTTATATCTACGACCATGTCCGCACCCCGCGCGGACGCGGCAAGAAGGATGGCAGCCTGCATGAGGTGCCCTCCGTTCGCCTTGCTGCCAAGACACTGGAAGCCATCCGCGACCGCAATGGGCTCGACACCTCTGCTGTCGACGACATCATCATGGGCTGCGTCGATCCTGTCATGGATGCCGGCGCGGTGATCCCGAAAGCCGCCGCCTTCGAGGCCGGTTATTCCAACAGGGCGCCGGGCATGCAAATCTCGCGCTTCTGCGCCTCGGGTCTTGATGCCATCAACTTCGCGGCCGGCAAGGTCAAGGCGGGATCGGACGATATCGTCATCGCCGGCGGCGTGGAAAGCATGTCGCGCGTCGGCATGGGCATGTCGGGCGGTGCCTGGTACATGGACCCTTCGGTCAATTTCCCGGCCTTCTTCATGCCGCAGGGCGTTTCGGCCGATCTCATCGCCACAAAGTATGGTTTCTCTCGTGACGATGTCGATGCCTATGCCGTCGAGAGCCAGAGGCGTGCGGCGCATGCCTGGGAAAAGGGCTATTTCAACAAATCAGTCATTCCGGTGAAGGACTCAAACGGTCTGACGATCCTCGACCGCGACGAGCATATGCGCCCCGGCACGGACATGCAGGCGCTGGCTTCCCTCAACCCCTCCTTCCAGATGCCGGGTGAAATGGGCGGCTTCGAAGCCGTCGGTATCATGGCGCATCCGGAAGTGGAGCGGATCAACTACGTCCATCACGCCGGCAATTCATCTGGTATCGTCGATGGCGCGGCGGCTGTGCTGGTTGGCTCCAGGGCTGGCGGCGAGGCGATGGGCGTAAAGCCGCGCGCCCGCATCAAGGCTTTCGCCAATATCGGCTCCGATCCGGCGCTGATGCTGACCGGCCCGGTGGATGTAACCGAAAAGCTCCTGAAAAAGACCGGCATGAAGCTTGCCGATATCGATCTTTTCGAGCTCAACGAAGCCTTCGCTGCCGTCGTGCTGCGTTACATGCAGGCTTTCGATATCGACCACGAGCGGATGAACGTCAATGGCGGCGCAATCGCCATGGGCCATCCGCTGGGTGCAACAGGTGCGATGATCCTCGGCACTGTGCTGGATGAGCTGGAGCGGCGCGATCTGAACACCGCGCTCGTCACGCTCTGCATCGGCGCGGGCATGGGCACGGCGACGGTTATCGAGCGCGTTTGAGAGGCTGGTTATGAGGCGCGAGGTTTACGAGCGACCCAAGAACGAGATCGAACAGCAGCTGGCTCGGCAGAATCTGGAAAAGGACATGGCACAGGATCATAGGGCGTCCATCCGTCCTGTTTCTCCCGTCCACGTCCGGCGGCTCCGGGCAGAGCGTTGGGGTTTGATCGTGTTTCTCGTTCTTGTGGCCGGTTGTGTCGGCCTCGCAATCGGACTGTCGTAACCGCAGGGAAATTTGAGGGAAGAGGAATCCCAAATGAGCACTTATACCAATTTCACCATCGAGACGGACGCAGACGGCATTGCCCTCGTTACCTGGGACATGCCGGAAAAATCCATGAACGTCTTCACCTCTGAAGTGATGGACGAGCTGAACGCCATTGTTGACGCCACCGTCGCCGACAGCGCCGTCAAGGGCGTGGTTTTCACGTCAGGCAAGAGCACCTTTTCCGGCGGCGCCGATCTTTCGATGATCAAGTCGATGTTCTCCTTCTATAATGACGAGAAGGCGAAGAACCCGGATCAGGCGGCGGCAAAGCTGTTCGAACTCGTCGGCCGCATGACGGGCCTGTTCCGCAAGATCGAGACCAATGGCAAGCCCTGGGTTTCAGCCATCAACGGCACCTGCATGGGCGGCGCTTTCGAACTCTCGCTCGCCTGCCACGGCCGCGTGGCCTCCAGCGCCAAGAGCCTCAAGATCGCCCTGCCGGAAGTCAAGGTCGGCATCTTCCCCGGTGCCGGCGGCACCCAGCGCGTGCCGCGCCTGACGGATGCGCAATCGGCACTGCAGATGATGACGACGGGCCAGTCGCTGACCGGCGCGCGCGCCAAGGCCATGGGGCTGGTGCATCAGGTGGTCGAGCCGGATCAGCTGGTCGCCACCGCAAAGCAGATGATCAAGGACGGCCTGAAGCCGGTCGCACCCTGGGATGAAAAGGGCTTCAAGGCCCCTGGCGGCGGCATCTGGACGCCTGCCGCAGCCCAGCTGTGGCCTGCCGCTCCCGCCATCCTGCGTCGTGAAAGCGCCGGCAACTATCCGGCCGCGCTTGCCATCCTCAAATGTGTCTATGAAGGCCTGCAATTGCCCTTCGATACGGCGCTTAAGGTGGAGCAGCGTTATTTCACCGAAATCCTTCGCTCGAAGGAAGCCTTCGGCATGATCCGCTCGCTGTTCATTTCCATGCAGGAACTGGGCAAGGGCGCGCGCCGCCCGGCCGGCCAGCCGAAGACGGAGTTCAAGAAGGTGGGCGTCGTCGGCGCGGGCTTCATGGGCGCAGCTGTCGCTTATGTTACCGCCGCAGCCGGCATCCCCGTCACGCTGGTCGATCGCGATCAGGAAGCGGCGGACAAGGGCAAGGGCCATTGCGAGGAAAGCGTCAAGGCGGCCATCGGCAAGGGCAGGCTGACGCAGGATGAGGGCAAGGCCCTGCTCGACCTCGTTACTCCGACGGCGGATTACAAGGCGCTCGCCGATGCCGATCTCGTCATCGAGGCTGTCTTCGAAGACCGCGACGTGAAGAAGGCCGTCATCGAGGCCGTGGAAGCCGTGTTGCCCCAAGGCGCGATCTTCGCCTCCAACACCTCCACTTTGCCGATCACCGGGCTTGCGAAGAACTCGAAGCGCCCGACCGATTTCATCGGCATTCACTTCTTCTCGCCGGTCGAGAAGATGATGCTGACGGAAGTGATCCTCGGCAAGGAAACCGGTGACAAGGCGCTGGCCGTCGCGCTCGATTACGTGGCGAAGATCAGGAAGACGCCGATCGTCGTCAACGATACGCGCGGCTTCTTCGTCAATCGCTGCGTGCTGCGCTACATGGCCGAAAGCTACGACATGCTGATCGAAGGCGTACCCGCCGCCATGATTGAAAATGCCGCGAAATTCGCCGGTATGCCGGTCGGCCCGCTGGCGCTGAATGACGAGGTGGCGATCGATCTTTCCTACAAGATCCTCAAAGCCACCGTCGCCGATCTCGGCGAAAAGGCCGTCGATCCGCGCCATATGGAGCTGGTGAAGAAACTGGTGGAAGGCGAGGGCCGTTTTGGCCGCAAGAACGCCAAGGGCTTTTACGACTACCCGCCAAAGCCCGCCAAGAAGTCCCTCTGGCCCGGCCTGAAAAATCTTTATCCGCAACAGAAGCCGGAGGATGTGGATATGGAAGTGCTGAAACAGCGCTTCCTCGTCACGGTGGCTCTGGAAGCCGCCCGCACGGTGGAAGAAGGCATCGTCACCGATCCGCGTGAGGCCGATGTCGGCTCCATCCTCGGTTTCGGCTTTGCGCCTTACACCGGCGGTGCGCTGTCTTACATCGACGGTATGGGCGTGAAGACCTTCGTGGCGCTGGCCGAAAAGCTCAGCGAGGCCTATGGCCCACGCTTCAAGCCGACGCCGCTCCTGAAGGAGATGGCCGCCAAGGGCGAAACCTTCTACGGTCGTTTCGATCCTTACGCCAGCGCCGCCAAGGCGGCGTAAGGTTTCCGGAGAGATTACTGAACAGGCCCTTCGGGGCCTGTTTTATTATGCCGCTTTCCGTGCATCCTTTGCCCGGCTGAGGCGTTGAAAGGGCGTGACCGGGCGAAAGACGCCCGCCGCCGCAATTCAGCACGCCTCAGGAGACAGCGATGAAAGCACCACTGCGATCCCACGGTTTCGACAAGCCATCCGACCTTGACGACGAACTGGCCGAACTGGACGAAGAGGCCGAGGCTGTGGCCGCCGAAGCAAAGGTGGCAAAACCCGCAGCGAGGAGAACGCGTGCCGCCAATATCATCGACCCGGCGCTACGCGCCGAACTGGACGAGCTTCGCAAACAGGTCGACAAGATCCGCCGCGATGTCAAACGGCTGGAGGCGGCCCAACATTCCCGTCACAGACCCGCACAGCCCCACCATGAGCGCGACCGCGAGAATTCCCGACTGATGACGGTGGTGCGCTCCGTCGCCGTCACCTCGCTTGCCAGCCGCATCTTCGCGTCTTCGCCCGTCATGGCGGCGCTGGTGGCCGTGGTGCCTTTCGCGCTTGGCCTTGCCGCGCGGCGCAGTGAAGGGGCATAGCCGCCCCACGCTGTGCCCTCTCGTAACCTTGCGACCCTTTCCGAACGCGTCCGCCCGTCGAACGCCGATCAGGCCCGGCTGATGGCGGAGAGTGGATTTCCAGCCAGGATCCGGCCTCTGCCGGACACGCATTCCAGCCATCCACAGCCGCCGTGAAAAAACTGTCAAAAAACTTCGCTATGGCGCTTGCCATGTCCGAACAAGATGTTATAACCCCGCTCACTTTCGGGGCACCAAACGGCCCCGCCCGCCAAAAGCGGAGGTTCTTCAAGGACCTGAAGTGCCCGGATAGCTCAGTTGGTAGAGCAGCGGATTGAAAATCCGCGTGTCGGTGGTTCAAATCCGCCTCCGGGCACCATTTCTCTCAAATCAATTATCTAGTGAATTGGTTATGTGGTGGCTTCCCATTCATAAAGCGGGGTCTTCCGGTCATTCGCTCTCCCTATCATATGCTTTTGATAGCTCCGATGTAGCCATCTGCCGAGCTTGTTTATTTCAAGTCGATGGAGGGCGCACGCAAATGAATCATGTCGGTGCATCCCCTTTGCCGCCAGGCGTCATGTATTTCGACGCCTTCGTCTCCCCCGAGAGGAAGCCACCCTCGCAGCCATATTGGATAACGGTGCTTGGAGCACTGAGTTGAAGCGCCGTGTGCAGCATTTCGGTTATCGCTACGACTATAAAGCGCGCACTGTTACCCCAGATGCCTATCTCGGGCCATTGCCACAGTGGCTCGGTATCTTCGCTGAGCGATTGGTTACGGAAGGATATTGCCGAAATTTGCCGGACCAGGTGATTGCGAACGAGTATCTTCCGGGCCAGGGCATCAGCGCACACATCGACTGTGTTCCCTGTTTTGACGATACAATCGTGTCGATAAGCCTTCTATCCGCATGTGAGATGGTTTTCCGCGATGTGCGCGGACCAGCCGCGTGCGGTGTTTTGCTTCAACCTCGCTCCGGCGTCTTGCTGAGAGATTCCGGTCGCTACGGCTGGACCTATGAAATTCCGGCTCGCAAATCGGATATCGTGAATGGAGTTAGGACAGACCGAAGCAGAAGATTTTCCCTCACTTTTCGCAAGGTCATCGCTCCGAAACGGTCTTGATCTGGGCGAATTACAAATGCTCCCGATTGTCCGTACTCTGCTCCGCCCGGTCCCGATAAAGTGCCGCCCGGCCGAGCAGCATCAGGGAAACCGGGGTCGTCACCGTCATGAAAATGCCGATGAAGATTTCGTGGAAGGCGAAGCGGTCGCCGGACACGGAGAAATAGATGATCGATGCCATGACGATGCCGCCGGTGCCCCAGCTGGTGCCGAGGGTTGGCGCGTGCAGGCGCTCATAGAAGCTGTTGAGCCTGGCAAAGCCGATGGTGCCGATCAGCGTCAGCGAGGCGCCGAGCAGCACGAAGAAGGCCACGGCAATGGCGGCCCAGAGCGGAAATTCGTGTACCTCGTTCATTCGATCACCTCGCCGCGCATCAGGAATTTGGAAAGGGCGACGGTGGAGACGAAGCCCAGAATGGCGATCAGCAGCGATGCCTCGAAATAGATGTCGTTGCCGGTGCGCAGGCCGAAGGTCAGGAGAAGCAGCATGGCGTTGACATAAAGCGTATCCACGCCCAGCACGCGGTCCTGCGCACGCGGGCCGATGGCGATGCGATAGACTGATATCGTCATTGCTATGGCGAGCATGAACTGTGCCAGCGAAAAGGACCAGAAAAGGATAATCGAACTCATTCGAATATCTCCATCAGCAGTTTTTCATAACGGTTCTTGATGAGGCTTATCCAGGCAGCCTCATCCACATCATCGAGAACGTGAATCAGAAGCGTGCCCTGACTGGAATTATATTCGAGCCATGCGCTTCCCGGCGTCGAGGTCAGGATCGTCGCGAGAACGGCCAGCGCCATGGGGTCGCGAATATCGAGCGGCACCGCGAGGAAGCCGGATTTGCGGTTCTTTTCGCGCTCGAACAGGATGATCCTCACGACCGAGAGATTGGACCTGACGATATCATAAAGCACGATGAAGATCAGCTGCACCAGCCTGTGCCAGTTGCGGATGCGCGGCTTGGCTGGCCTCAGCGACGCCATCGCCCAGGAGGCGATAAGCGCGACACAGGTGCCAAGCAGCAGGTGCCCCGGCGAAAAGCTGTTGATCGTCATCCAGAAGAAGATCAGCGAGATCGTCAGCAGCGGATAAGGCAGGATACGGCTCATCATGGTTCCGCCTCCGGGTTCGTTCCCGCTCTCGGGGCGGAAATGACGCCCTGAATATAGCTTGCCGGCAGATCGAGAATACGCGCGGTCTCCTGCATGTAACGCATCACCGGTCCTGCCTGCACGGTCATGGCAAGCGTCAGGCCGAGCAGCAGCATGATCGGCGCGATTTCGATGACGAGCACGCGCGGCACGGTTCCTTCGATGGAGGCCCAGAAGGTGCGGATGCCGGCGCGCGTCATCGAGATCAGCGAGGCGAAACCGGCAAAGACGATCAGGAAGACAAGCCACCAGGAAAGCGTGGAAACGCTGTCATTGGCGCCAAGCCCGGAAGGGTTGAGAATGGCGGTCAGCATCGAGAATTTGGCGATGAAGCCAGAAAGCGGCGGCAGGCCGGCGAGAAGAATGCCGCAGGCGGCAAAACAGGCGCCGAGCACTGCCATGGTGGCGGGCATGGTCACGCCGACTTCTTCCTCCTCATCCTCGTCTTCGCCCTCGCCATAGGCCTCCATGGTCACGGCAAGAACGTTCGCGCCCGCATCCTGCCCGCGTTCCACCAGCTCGATCAGCATGAAGAAGGCGCTGATGGTGAGCGTGGAACTGACCATGTAATAGAGCGCCCCGGCCGCAACTGTCGGATTACCGGTGCCCATGGCGGCAAGAAGCGTTCCGGACGATACCAGAACCGAAAAGCCGGCGAGCCGCCCGAGCGCCTGTGACGCCAGAACGCCGATGGCCCCGAAGATGATGGTGGCGATGCCGCCGACAAGCAGGGCATCATGGCCGAAACCGGCGGATTCGCCTGCCGTCTGCCCGAAAAGCAGGAAGGACAGGCGGGCGATGACATAAATGCCCACCTTGCTCATGATCGCAAACAGCCCGCCAACCGGGGCCGACGCCGCGCCATAGGCGGAAGGCAGCCAGAAATTCAGCGGCCACATGCCGGCCTTGACCAGGAACGCGACGCCCAGAACCGCCGCTCCGGTTTCCAGCAGCATACGCTGGTCGGGGTTGAGGCCTTCGATACGATGGGCGAGGTCACCCATGTTCAGCGTGCCGGTAACGCCATAGATGAGGCTGACGCCGATCAGGAAGAACAGCGCTGCAACGAGGTTGATGGCGATGTAATGCAGCCCCGCCTTGACGCGCTGCTGGCCGGAACCGTGCAGCAACAACCCATAAGAGGCCGCCAGCATCACTTCGAAGAAGACGAAGAGATTGAAGAGGTCGCCTGTCAGGAACGCGCCATTGACGCCCATCAGCATCATCTGGAACAGCGAATGGAAATGCGCGCCGGACTTGTGCCACTTGGCCATGGAATAGATCAAAGACGGAATGGCAAGCAGCGCCGTCAACAGCACCATCAGGCCTGAAAGACGGTCGGCGACGAGCACGATGCCGAAGGGGGCCGGCCAGTTGCCGAGCAGGTAGACGCCGCTCGAAACCACCGCGGCGATCTCGGTATTGACGGTCGAGTTCACCTCGCGGAACAGCAGGATGGCGACCACCAGCAACAGCACGGTGGAGGTGAGGCTGATGGCGGCTTTCGCCACGCGCTGGCGCTCGTCGAAGAACAGCAGCAGGGCTGCGGTGATCAGCGGCACCAGAATGGGGGCGATGACGATGTGGAAGGGGAACGACATCATTTCGACTCCCTCCCGTCCACATGGTCGGTGCCGGTGAGGCCGCGGGCGGCAAGCAGCACGACGAGGAACAATGCGGTGGTGGCAAAGCCGATGACGATTGCCGTCAGCACCAGCGCCTGCGGCACGGGGTCGGCCAGCGTTGAGCTGTCAACGCCGTTCACCAGCACCGGCGGCGCATTGGTCTTGATGCCGCCGACGCCGAAGATGAAGAGATTGACGGCATAGGACAGCAGCGAGAGCCCGACGATGACCTGGTAGGTTCGTGGGCGCAGCACTAGCCAGACGCCGGAGCCGGTCATGATGCCGATGCCGATTGCAAGAATGAGTTCCATTACACGTCCTCCGCTTTTGCGGCTTCAGGCGTGCGAACGCGGTAGTTACGCAACGATTGGTGTGCCAGTGCTATCAGGATAAGAACGGTGGAGCCGACGACCAGCGAGAAGACGCCGAGGTCGAACAGCAAGGCCGAAGCTGTCGGCATTTTGCCGATATAGGGGATCTCCGTATATTGGAAATAGGAGGTCAGGAACGGGTAGCCGAAATACCACGAGCCGATACCCGTCGCCGCCGCCATCAGAAGGCCGAAGCCCATCCAGCGCAACGGCAGGATGCGGATGCGGTCTTCCGCCCAGCGCGCGCCGCCAGCGAGATATTGCAGCAGGAAGCCAATCGCCATGGTGATGCCGGCCGCAAAGCCGCCGCCCGGCATATCGTGGCCGCGCATGAACAGGAAGATCGAGAAGGTGATGATGACAGGGAACATCCACTGCATCACGATTGATGGCACGTAGAGATAGTCGCGAACCGTGTCCCCATTGCTGCGGTCGGGTCTTTCCGCATCGAAGGCGTTCTGCATCTGCTGCTGTTCCGGCACCCCGATGCTTTCATGCGCCGGGCGGAAACGGCGAAGCAGCGCAAAGACGGTAAGCGCCACGATCGCCAGAACAGCGATTTCGCCGAATGTATCGAAGCCGCGGAAGTCGACAAGGATGACGTTGACGACATTGGTGCCGCCGCCTTCGGTATAGGCGCGCTCCAGGAAATAGGTCGCAATCGCGTTCGGTACTGGCAGGGTCATCACGGCATAGGCGATGACGGACATGCCGATACCGCTTGCGGCCGCCAGCAGGAAGTCACGGGCGCGGCGGAGCTGCGCCGGGAATTCATTGCTGCTGTCGACCTTCTCGAAGCGTTTCGGCAGCCATCTGAGGCCAAGCAGGATGAGAACCGTGGTGACGATTTCCACCAGTAGCTGGGTGATGGCGAGATCCGGCGCGGAAAGCCAGACGAAGGTAAGGCAGGTGACGAGTCCCGAGACGCCAAGCATCACGAGGGCGGCGAGGCGGTGATATTTCGCCTGCCAGGCAGCCCCCATCGCGGCGATCATGCCGATCAGCCAGAGGATGGCGAAGATCGGATCGAAGGTCGTCACGCGCGGTAGCGATAGGGAGAATTCCGAGAGGAAGAGCGGCGAGAAACCTGCAAGAAGCGCGACAAGGATCAGAAGCCTCAGCTGCGGCTGCAGACGCCGCGTGCCGAGCGTGCTTTCCAGCCACCGCGCCCATTTCCAGGACACGGTGACGAGAATGCGCTCGAAGATGCGCTGTCCCCGCAAATGCCGGAAGACTGGCGGGCCGTCGTCGCAGCGCGAGAAATAACCGCCAAGCAGGACATAGATGGTAACGCCACCGATCAGCGCTGCGATACTCATGATGAGCGGCAGGTTGAAACCGTGCCAGATCGACAGGCTGTAGACTGGCGTCTGCGGACCGAGAACGGAAAGCACGGCCGAATGCAGGAACGGGCCGATGGACAGGCTCGGAACGATGCCGACGATCAGGCACGCAAAAACCAGGAACTCGATCGGGAAACGCATCCAGCGCGGCGGCTCGTGCGGATTGGGGTTGGGCAGGTCAACGGGTTTGGGGCCGAAGAAGACCGTATGGATAAAACGCAGCGAATAGGCGACGGCGAATGCGCCCGACAGCGTCGCGACATAGGGCAGGGCCCGGTCCAGCAGCGAGTCGGCATGGGTTTCGACGGCCTCGGCAAAGAACATTTCCTTGGAAAGGAAGCCGTTGAACAGGGGTACGCCGGCCATGGCCGCACTCGCCGCCATGGCGAGCGTCGCAGTCGCGGGCATATAGGTATAGAGCCCGCTTAAGCGCCGCATGTCGCGGGTGCCGGTCTCATGGTCGATGATGCCCGCCGCCATGAAAAGCGAGGCCTTGAAGGTGGCGTGGTTGACCATGTGGAAGATGGCCGCAACCGCCGCAAGCGGGCTGCCGAGGCTGAGCAGCGTGGTGATAAGGCCGAGGTGGCTGATGGTGGAATAGGCCAGCAGCCCCTTCAGATCCTGCTGGAACATGGCGAAATAAGCGCCGAGCAGCAGCGTGATGATACCTGCCGCACCCACCAGCCAGAACCATTCCGGCGTGCCTGCCAGTACCGGCCAGAACCGTGCGAGCAGAAATACCCCTGCTTTCACCATCGTGGCGGAGTGCAGGTAGGCGGAAACGGGTGTGGGCGCCGCCATGGCGTTGGGCAGCCAGAAATGGAACGGAAACTGCGCGCTCTTGGTCAGCGCGCCGCCGAGAATGAGAATAAGCGCCGGTAAATAGAGGGAATGGGCGCGAATGGCGGCGCCGGCCTCGATGATCTTGTCGAGGTCATAGCTTCCCGCCATGTGGCCGAGGATCAGCAGCCCGGCCAGAAGGCTGAAGCCGCCGATACCGGTCACTGTCAGCGCCATGCGCGCACCGTCGCGCGCGCCGGCGTTCTGATGCCAGTAGCCGATCAGCAGGAACGAGAAGATGCTCGTCATTTCCCAGAAGATCGACAGCAGGATGACGTTGCCAGAGAGGACCACGCCGAGCATTGAGCCCATGAAGGCGAGGAAGAAGGCGAAAAAACGCGGGATCGGATCTTCAGCCGACATGTAGTAACGGGCGTACAGCACCACCAGCAGGCCGATGCCGGTAATCAGCATTGAGAAAATCCAGGCGAACCCGTCCAGCCGCAGGGTAAAGTTCAGGCCGAGCTGGGGCAGCCATTCCACATCATATTTAAGAACCGCGCCGCCACTGACGCTCGTATAAAGAAAGATACTGCTGACCAGCCCGAAAAGGGCGACTGCGCCCGCGACGGAGGCGGGGGCTGCGGCTACACCCTCGCGCGGCATGAAAGCCGTCAGGAGCGCGCCAACGAAGGGCAATGCGACAATAAATGGGAGAATGGTTGCAAGTGTCATATGCGGCGGCGGTTTTCTCTCTGGAATGGGAGCCTACGGCGGGTTTCCGACGCCTCCGATCCCTCAAGGTTCGCAATGAACCCGATGATGATGACAGCCGGAATGACTAATACATAATATGCGGAGGCGCGCGTGGAACCACGCTGGCAAAGTCTCGGGAAGTTTGTGGCACGATGGCAACAGCAGCGAGCGAGGCTTCGGCGTGATCCCTGAGGTTCGGGGCGAATGAAGCGAACTCGCTGTAGCGAAGGCCCGAACCGGCATCGCCGGTCCTGCAGCCGACATCGTTGCCGCTATCGCAAGCTTTTTCGCGAAGAGAGATGGAACGGCCCGGATCGACGCTCTGCAATCGCTCGAGGCGGCTGGTTTTGGAAAGGGGCTTGACGCCGGAGGGCGCCTGAAAGCCGATCATGACGAGCAGGCTCGCGACCACGAGACCGATCAGCACTTGCGGATGGCGCCTTGAACTGCGGCCTTTCTCCATCCATGGCAAGTTGGCATCTCCTTGATCGTAAAGGTCTCTTTAAAGCATCACCGTTGAGCGAATATCCTGTTGATTTGTTTTAGGGGAAGCCGGACATGCTTGTCCAGCGCGCAGGCGGGAAAAACCGCCCGCAGCGTCCGATTCCTTTTCGTTTTTGCCCGTTTGCGGCAAAGTGAGGGCGGCATTGGCTAAAAGCTTTTACAAATTTTACCGTTTGACGCCGACGCCTGTGTTTCTTAACTTTCAAGCAAGGAATTAACCATAAAGATTGATGGTATTTCCACGGCGGAATGGGGTTCTCTCCCCTTCCAGGCATGACGCCGCACTGCCGTACCGGTGCCGATCCGGTATTTTCGTTTCTTGGTTCAAGAAGGTCTGGCAAGCGTCGATGCCGCATCGTCCGCGATGGGTATGTTCGTTCAAAAATCCCCTTTAGGGTGCTGGCGTTCTGAACCTTGGCCAATTTGGCCGGGTTTTACCGGCCGTCATGTTATTGGGGACGTCGGTTGGGGCAGGACTTGCCATCAGATCAAGCGCGCAGGTCGGCAGGCGGAAGCCTGGCGGGACGGTTGCGTTTTGCCGGCCTCGATGAGACGCAATCCGATTTCCTGCGCAGCTATCGCAGCATGCTGGAGCCTTACGTCAAGGCCGGCCTGCGGGACGTGATGACCCGTTTCCAGTCCATGCCGGACTGTTCCCCGTCCTTCGAAAGCGAAAATCAGCTCGACCGACTGCACGATCTGCAATCCTCGCACTGGAGCGTTTTGACGGATGCGCGTTTCGATGCGCTTTATGCCGAGCGGGTGAAGGTTCTCTCTGATAATTCCAGCCGCATGGGGCTTGATCCGCGCTGGCAGATCGCCAGCCACGCGGTGGTTCTAGAACATCTTGTCGGCGGACTGGTGGCCGAACATGCGCCGCGCTCCATCCTGCCCGGCAACCGCAAGAAAACCCGTGAACTGGCGGAAGCCGTGAAGAACGTCGTCCGTCTGGTGATGGTCGACACCGAAATCGCCGTCTCGCTGCGTTTTAACGAATTGCGCCTGCGCCATGGCCGGGAGCTGGCCGAGCAGCGTGACAGTGACCGCTCGGAAGCGGCGACGTTGCTGGGCACCGCATTGACGGCCTTTGCTGCAGGTGATTTGCAGGCCCGCATCGGCGGCGATGTACCTGAAGCCTATCGCGACGTTGCGGCTTCTTTCAATACGGCTCTGGAAACGATCGGCGCATCGCTGATCGCGGCGCAAAACAACATCGGCGAGGCTGAGGCGCTCGGCGCGCGGTTTGCGGATATGGGCCGCTCCATCGCGGAGCGTTCCCGCCAGCAGGCCGAAGCCCTTGCCGAGACCTCCCGTGCGATCCAGGCGATGATCGGTAACGTTGCCGAAAACGGCGCCCGCATAGCGGCGACGGAAAAGGCGGTTTCCAGCGCCCGCGATGCGGCTGTCGAAAGCGGCCGGGCGATCGGCGAGGCGATCAACGCCATGTCGGACATCGAACAATCTGCCGAGCAGATCGGCAGGATCATCGGCACGATTGACGAGATTGCTTTTCAGACAAATCTTCTGGCCCTCAATGCCGGCATCGAGGCGGCGCGCGCGGGTGATAGCGGCCGTGGTTTCGCCGTCGTTGCGCAGGAAGTCCGGGCGCTCGCCCAGCGGTCTGCAGATGCGGCAAGAGAGATCAAGAGCCTGGTCGGCACCACGAAGACGCAGGTTGAGGGCGGCGTGCGCATGGTCAACCGCACGCAAGACGCAATCGGCGGCGTCGTCCGGCAGGTTTCAGGCATCAACGACATGATCGCGGAAGTCTCCCGGCATACGGCCGAGCAGGCCGGCGAACTGCAATCGGTTGCCGCCGATATTGGCGGGCAGCAACGGCAGGCGGACCGGAATGCCGTCGATATCAGTGCGAGCGCCTCCGAGGCCGACGCGCTTCAAACCGTCATTCTGGAACTCGGCCGCACCATCCGCGAATTCCGCATTGCCCGTCAGGGGCAGGCGAAGGCGGCGTCCGGTGCGGACCGGCAGGACACTTCATTTATGGCCCGTGCGGATAACCGCACGGATTACGGCCAGGATTACCAACAATTCAGACGCCAAGGAGTCATGTAATGGCAGCCAGAAAAGCAGCTGAGGCGACGCTGAAACTGTCACCGGTGCTGGATCTCAACGAAGCATCGGCCCTGCACGGCAAGCTGATGACGCTGAGAGGAGCGCCGTTGTCGGTCGACGCGTCCGAGGTGGAGCGTATCGGTGCACTTTGCGCCCAGGTCCTCATGGCCGGCGCGAAGTCCTGGGAGGAGGATGGCAAGCCCTTCGGTTTTGCCAGGGTGTCCGATGCATTCGACAAGACCATGAAACTGATAGGCGTCGATATTGACCATTTGCTCCCCAAGGAGATGCAAAAGTGAAGAAAAAAGTTCTTACCGTGGATGATTCCCGGACGATCAGGAACATGCTCCTGGTCACGCTTAACAATGCCGGTTTCGAAACCATTCAGGCCGAAGACGGCATCGAGGGCCTCGAAGTGCTCGAGCAGAGCAACCCCGATGTCATCGTGACTGATATCAACATGCCCCGTCTCGATGGTTTCGGCTTCATCGAGGGTGTGCGTCGCAACGAAAAGTACCGGGCGATCCCGATCCTCGTTCTGACGACCGAAAGCGATGCAGAAAAGAAGAACCGCGCCCGTCAGGCCGGTGCGACCGGCTGGATCGTCAAGCCGTTCGACCCTGCAAAACTCATCGATGCCATTGAACGCGTAACCGCCTGATACGGGACATTTCACGATGGATATGAACGAAATCAAGGAAATCTTTTTCCAGGAATGCGAGGAGCAGCTCGCCGAACTGGAATCGGGGCTTCTTAAATTGAATGACGGCGACCGTGATCCGGAAACCGTCAACGCCGTTTTCCGTGCCGTTCATTCCATCAAGGGCGGGGCTGGTGCCTTCGGTCTCGATGATCTCGTGGCTTTCGCCCACGTTTTTGAAACGACCCTCGACTGCGTCCGCTCCAACAAGCTGGAGCCGACCCAGGATGTTCTGAAAGTCATGCTGCGCTCCGCCGACGTGCTGGCGGACCTGACCAATGCGGCAAGAGACGGCGGCAGCGTCGATGAAAGCCGCACCCGTGGCCTCGTGAAGGAACTGGAAGCGCTGGCAAACGGCGAAGCCGTTCCGGCATCCGCGCCGGCTCCCGTCGCCGTAAAGGCACCGGAACCCGTGAAGGCCAAGCCGACGGATGAGAGCGGCTTTGAGCCGATCCCGTTCTCCTTTACGGACTTTGCCGACGAAACCACGCCGCTGATGGAAGTGCCGTCCTTCCAGATCACCTTCAAGCCGCATGCGTCGCTTTATTCGAAGGGCAACGAGGCGGCACTTCTGCTGCGCGATCTCTCGCGCATCGGCGAGATGAGCATCAATTGCGACATGTCGGAGCTGCCTTCGCTCGACAAGCTCGATCCTGAAGCATCCTATCTCTCCTGGACGGTTTCGATCGCGACCGACAAGGGCGAAGAGGGTATCCGCAGCGTCTTCGAATTTGCCGAATGGGATTGCGATCTGGAAATCGTGCCTGATGTTTCGGCCGTCGCAGGCGGCGAGGAAGAGCTTCCGATGATCCCGGTGCCGTTCGACCTTTCGGCTCTCGATAGCGGATCGGAAGAGCAGCCCATCGTTGAAATCGCCACGGCGGAAGCGTCTTATGCTGCAGCAGCCGTCGAAACGGCCGTCGCGACGACGCAGATCGCCCACAGCGTCAATGCCGCCATCGAAAAGCGCGAGGCTGCGGCCGCGCCTGCCGCAGCGCAGGCGAACGCCAACGCAGCGGCCAATGCCAGCGCCGGCCAGACCATCCGTGTCGATCTCGATCGCGTCGACCGCCTGATCAACCTTGTCGGCGAGCTCGTCATCAATCAGGCGATGCTGTCGCAGAGTGTCATCGAAAACGACGCAAGTGGCACGTCGGCCGTCAATATGGGCCTCGACGAGCTGCAGCAGCTGACGCGCGAAATCCAGGACAGCGTCATGGCGATCCGCGCGCAGCCGGTAAAGCCGGTGTTCCAGCGCATGTCGCGTATCGTCCGCGAAGTCGCCGACATGATCGGCAAGCAGATCCGCCTCATCACCGAAGGTGAAAACACAGAAGTCGACAAGACGGTCATCGACAAGCTGGCGGAACCTCTGACGCACATGATCCGCAATGCCGTCGACCACGGCATCGAAACGCCGGAAAAGCGCGAGGCTGCGGGCAAGAACCCGGAAGGCACCATCAAGCTTTCGGCCAAGCACCGTTCGGGTCGCATCCTGATCGAACTGCAGGACGACGGCGCCGGCATCAACCGCGAGCGTGTTCGCCAGAAGGCGATCGACAACGATCTGATCGCCGCCGATGCGAACCTGACCGACGAGGAGATCGACAATCTGATCTTTGCGCCGGGCTTCTCCACGGCCGACAAGATTTCCGACATTTCCGGCCGTGGCGTCGGCATGGATGTGGTCAAGCGCTCCATTCAGGCGCTTGGCGGTCGCATCAGCATCTCCTCGCGCCCGGGCCACGGTTCGACTTTCACCATGAGCCTGCCGCTGACGCTTGCCGTTCTCGACGGCATGGTGGTGACTGTTGCCGGCCAGACGCTGGTGGTGCCGCTGACCGCGATCGTGGAAACCCTGCAGCCGGAAGCAAAGAACATTCACTCCTTCGGCGCCAACCAGCGGCTGATCTCCATCCGCAACTCCTTCTGCCCGCTGGTGGATGTCGGTCGCGTGCTGAACTTCCGTCCGACCCAGGCCGATCCGGTCGAAGGTGTCGCCCTTCTGGTGGAATCGGAAGGCGGTGGCCAGCGTGCCCTGATGGTCGATGCGATCCAGGGCCAGCGCCAGGTCGTCATCAAATCGTTGGAGGCGAACTATACCCATGTTCAGGGCATTGCCGCCGCCACTATCCTCGGTGACGGGCGCGTCGCTCTCATTCTGGATGTCGATGCCATCGTCAGCGCCTCGCGCGGACAGCCACTGAAGCAGGAAATGTCGCTTGCGGCGACAGGTTGAAAGCGGATCATCCATGGCAGCACTTAATTTCAGCGACCAGCGCCAGTCTCCCGACGACGTCCTTGCCAGCGGTGAATATCCGCTGACGAGACGCGACCTGTCGGAAATCGCGGCGATGATCTATGCCGATGCGGGCATCTATCTCAACGACACCAAGGCGTCGCTGGTCTATTCCCGCCTCTCGAAGCATATCCGCAATCTCGGCCTGTCAGGCTTCCGCGAATATTGCGCCCTGGTATCCTCACCGGAGGGCGCGCCGGCGCGGCGCGAAATGCTGTCGCACCTGACGACGAATTTCACCCGCTTCTTCCGCGAAAACCATCATTTCGAACATCTGCGTGATGACGTCCTGCCGGGCCTCATCGCCCGGGCGAAATCCGGCGGGCGCGTCCGCATCTGGTCGGCGGCCTGTTCCGACGGGCAGGAGCCCTATTCGATTGCGCTCACCGTGCTCGCCATGTTTCCGAATGCGGCGGATTACGATTTCAAAATCCTCGCGACGGATATCGACCCGAAGATTTTGGCGCAGGCCCGCGCCGGGGTCTATGACGACAACGCGCTCGAAACCGTGTCTCCCGCCATGCGCAAGCAATGGTTCGCGGAAGTCGATGCCGGCGGTCGCCGCAAGTTCCGCATTGACGACAAGGTCAAGCGCCTCATTACGTTCAACGAGTTGAACCTGATGACGCAGTGGCCCTTCAAGGGCAATTTCGACGTGATCTTCTGCCGCAACGTCGTCATCTACTTCGACGAGCCGACGCAGATGCGCATCTGGTCGCGTTTCGCCGGGCTGCTGCCGGAGGGTGGTCATCTTTATATCGGCCATTCCGAACGTGTGTCCGGTGACGCAAAGAACCTGTTCGACAATACGGGCATCACCACCTACCGCTACATTGGTCACGCATCCGGGAGGAAGGCATGAGCGCACTCGCACGGGTACTCGTCGTCGATGATTCTCCGACGATGCGCGGCCTGATTTCGGCCGTTCTCAAGGCCGATCCCGAAGTCGAGGTGGTCGGTCAGGCCGGCAACGCCATGGAGGCGCGCGCCGCCATCAAGCAGCTCAATCCCGATGTCGTGACGCTCGACATCGAGATGCCGGAAATGAACGGGCTGGAATTTCTCGAAAAGATCATGCGCCTGCGCCCCATGCCGGTCATCATGGTCTCGTCGCTCACCCACCGCGGCGCGGACGCTTCGCTGGCCGCGCTTGAAATCGGCGCTTTCGACTGTGTCGGCAAACCGGCGCCGGGCGATGCACGCCCGTTCGGCGATCTCGCCGACAAGGTGAAGGCTGCTGCCCGCTCGCAGCATGCCGCTTACCGCGCTGCGCGCCCGGAAGCCGCTGCCGCGCCGCAGCCGGTCCCGGTCAGCGAATATCGGGCGGGTCGCAAGGTCGTCGCCATCGGCTCCTCCACGGGTGGTGTCGAAGCGCTGATCGCCGTGCTGCAGAAATTCCCGGTCAACTGCCCGCCGACCGTCATCACCCAGCACATGCCGCCGACCTTCACCAAGAGCTTCGCCGAACGGCTGAACCGCATCTGCGCCCCCGTCGTGGAAGAGGCGACTGATGGCGCGCGCCTGCAGACCGGCAAGATCTATCTTGCACCGGGCGGCGAACGCCATCTGCAGATCGCCAACCGGTCTGCACCCTGCTGCCGGCTTGTCGAGCGCGATCCCGTCAACGGCCATCGCCCCTCGGTCGATGTGCTCTTCGATTCTGTCGCCGAGCTTGCCGGCCGCAACGCCGTCGGCGTCATCTTGACGGGCATGGGCCGCGATGGTGCGGCCGGGCTCTTGAAAATGCGTCATGCCGGTGCGCGCACCGTCGGCCAGAACGAAAAAACATGTGTCGTCTATGGCATGCCCCGCGTGGCTTATGAGCTTGGCGCGGTGGAACAGCAATTGCCGTTGGCCTCCATCGGTGAAGAAATCCTGAAACTAACCACTGCCCGCAAAGAAGGTGCTGACTAATGTCTCTCGCAGAAAAGATCAAAGTTCTGATCGTCGACGATCAGGTGACCAGCCGGCTGCTCCTCAGCGATGCGCTGACACAGCTCGGCTTCAAGCAGATCACCGCCGCCGGCGACGGCGAGCAGGGAATGAAGATCATGGAGCAGCAGCCCCATCATCTCGTCATCTCCGATTTCAACATGCCGAAGATGGATGGTCTCGGTTTCCTGCACGCCGTGCGGGCCAACCCGACCACCAAGAAGGCCGCCTTCATCATCCTCACCGCGCAGGGCGACCGCGCGCTGGTGCAGAAGGCAGCCCAGCTCGGTGCCAACAACGTGCTGGCCAAGCCCTTCACGATTGACAAGATGCGCGCTGCCATCGAGGCGGTTTTCGGATCGCTGAAATGATTGAAGCTGCGGCCAAGCGCGTACATATCATTCAGGGCGAGTACAAGGTCATCAGCGATCCCGACGTGGTCATGACGACGATACTCGGTTCGTGCGTGGCCGCCTGTCTGAGAGATCCCGTTGCCGGCCTCGGAGGCATGAACCACTTCCTGCTGCCGGGAACGGGCAATGTGACCGGCGGAGATGCGACGCGTTACGGCGTGCATCTCATGGAGCTCCTGATCAACGGCCTCCTGAAGCAGGGCGCGCGGCGTGACCGGCTGGAAGCCAAGGTTTTCGGCGGCGCGAAGACGATCGCCAGCTTTTCCAATGTCGGCGAGCAGAATGCCATCTTCGCCATGCAGTTTCTGAAGGATGAGGGTATTCCGGTCATAAGCTCCTCCACGGGCGGGGAACACGGCCGCAAGATCGAATTCTGGCCGGTCTCCGGTCGTGCACGTCAGCATCCGCTCAGCGGCGCGGAAACCCAGAAGACGGTTGCCTTGGAAACGCGTCCGGTGCCGGCCCCAAAGCCCGTCGCCAACGACATCGAATTTTTCTAGTCACGGAGTTTCCAATGCAGCTTGCAGAGCACACCGCCACCACTCCGTTCGAAGAAGCCCTGCCGGATGTTCTGATGCGCGTGGTATCGGAATTGCACGATGTCGCCTACCTTATAGAGCGCATCGAACCGCAATTGCTTGAAGTGACCAACGGTCAATTGTCGAGCGACGGCGTCAAGCTCCTGCAGGGCATCGACCTTGCCGTCCAGAAGACCCGTGGCCTTGCCGAATTCATCGATACCGTCACCGGCTCCATTCCCGGAGACTGGATCGTGGATGTCTCTACCGCGCTCAGCCTCGTCAAGCTTGCGGAAATGCAGAAGGCGCTCGGCGCCGCCTTCCGCCATGGCCATTCCCAGCCGCTCGACAAGGCCTCCGGCGACTTCGACCTCTTCTAGCGGCATTTCCGCCGTTGCCTGCCTCTTCGCGGAATGCGGAGAAAGGCAACGCTCGCGCAAGCTTCGCACCCTATTGTCATTACGGGGCCAAAAGGTCTCGGACTCTATGAATGACGGTGCGGAACAGAATGAATCTGTTAAATCAAATCCCTCAGGTCTTGAAGAATGTTGCTGCGCTGGGGCAGACACGGCTTTTGATGCTGGGCGGCGTGGGCGTTTTGTCCATGGCCATTATCCTTGCAGCAGCGCTTTACGTGAACCGTCCCGCTTACGAGACCCTTTATGTGGGGCTTGAAAAAAGCGACCTCAACAAGATCAGCATTGCGCTCGCCGAATCGGGTCTGGACTTTCAGGTAGGGACCGATGGTTCCAGCCTTCAGGTTCCCGTTGGGCTCACCAGCAAGGCACGGCTGCTTCTGGCCGAGCGCGGCCTGCCTGATAGCGCCAATGCCGGTTATGAGCTTTTCGACAATGTCGGTTCTCTCGGCCTGACCTCCTTCATGCAGGAAGTGACGCGCGTTCGCGCCCTTGAGGGCGAGATCAGCCGCTCCATCCAGCAGATTGACGGCATTGCCGCTGCACGCGTCCATATCGTTATGCCTGACGTCGGCAATTTCCGCCGTGGCGAACAGAAGCCCACCGCATCGGTCATGATCCGCGCCAGCGCCACCGCAGGGCGCAAGGCATCGGCTTCCATCCGTCACCTCGTCGCCTCGGCCGTTCCCGGCCTTGAGGTCGATGATGTGACTCTCCTCGATTCGACCGGCCAGCTTCTGGCCTCCGGCGACGACGTCACCAACGCCGCCATGAACCGCTCGCTGACACTGGCGCAGAATGTTCAGCAGGAAATCACGACCAACATCGACAAGGCGCTGGCGCCTTTCCTCGGCATGGACAATTTCCGCTCCAGCGTGACGGCGCAGCTCAATACCGACAGCCGCCAGATTCAGGAAACCGTCTACGACCCGGAATCACGCGTCGAGCGCTCCATCCGCACGGTGAAGGAAGACCAGAAATCCCAGGAAACGCAGCCGGATACGGCCGCGACCGTGGAGCAGAACGTACCGCAGGCAGCGCCCCAGGGCGGCGGCAGTGGCCCGCAGTCTTCCGACCAATCGGCCAAGAAGGAAGAGCAGACCAACTACGAGATCAATTCCAAGACGGTCGCCACGGTCAAGAACGGCTATACCGTCGAGAAGATTTCGGTTGCCGTGGTCGTCAACAAGGGTCGCATCGCCAAGATGGTCGGCGAACCCGCCGATCAGGCCAAGATCGACGCCTATCTCGCCGAGATGCAGAAGATCGTAACCTCGGCGGCCGGTATTTCTTCCGATCGCGGCGATATGGTGACGCTCACCGCTATGGACTTCCTCGAAACGCAGCTGCTTGATGAAGCCGTAAGCGGGCCGGGCATTATGGAAGTGCTGAGCCGCAATTCGGCCGGCATCATCAACTCGCTCGCCTTCGTCGCCGTCGCCTTCCTCGTCATCTGGCTCGGTGTGCGTCCTCTGGTCCGCACGGTTACCGCCAACGGTGCAGCAGCGGGTCAGCTCAGCCAGGAGACTGCCGGTCTGGAACTGCCGGACTTCTCTCCCGGCATGGATGCCGGCGCAGGTGGTCTCATGGAAGGTTTCGGGGCGGATTTCGGCTTCGACAGCACCGACGATCTTCTGGCAGGCGGCGATGGCGAGGGCACATTCAACCGCCGGGTTCGCGAAGGGCCCGAACGCAGGCTCTCCCGCATGGTGGAAATCAGCGAGGAACGAGCCGCCAAGATCCTGCGCAAATGGGCGGTGGAAAAAGCAGCATAATATCAAAAAGGCCGGTTTTACCCGGCCTTTTTTCTGTTTTCGGGCTTTTTGCTATCCTTGGCGGGCGCATCGTGGCAATCTCGTTTTAGGACAGTGTTTACAAAAAATTCAGCAACGATACAGTTTGCTGGGAATTGGCTGAGAATGCCGTTTATGGATTGAACAGCTTTTCAGTATGTTTTTTTAGCAATAGACGAACAGTGAAATACGTGGAAAGGCTGGTGTCAGGTAATGGCAAATCCCAGTCCGTTCCATAAAATGAAGTGATTCGGTCTCCGGGGGGCTTGCCGTCCCATTTTGGTAAGCTTCTCGAATGGAATGATTCCATCCCGAGGTATAATCTCCCACTGGGAGCAAGAGGGCGTAGGCGATTGAAAGTCGATGTTGATATCCGCAGGCTGTCTGCCAAGCCTATGGAGGGCATGGGTAAGCCCTTGCCACGCGATCAGCTTGCTAAAAACGTCGCAGCCACGGCTGCTGCCGGTAACGTTGCAGGCGCACTGGATCTGCTCGTAACCTATGCTGGCGCCTCGCATTATCTGCTGGCGCGGGATGATCTTCTCGAAGAAACCGGACTGAAATTCATCGTCACCTCCGACTGGCCTTTTGATCTGGTCCGCAGGCTTGGCCTTGAACTGGCCAACAGCCAGAACAGATCGAGCGAAATGGAGAAATGCCTTTCGCTTCTGCAGCCGCGGCTGCTTTTCCTTCCCGATGATGTTTCGGTTCCCTACGGCATAGACCGGCAATATTCGGCACTGTCTTTCTGTGTGGGCCGCATCCGGCTTTCGCTGCTGCTGCTGTTTCCCGAAGAAGCGGTGCCTTCGCCGGAAAGACTGCGCGAAATCGCCCTGCTGACGGGTTATTGCGTCAGTTTCGGCATTGCCAGCGAAGCAAAGACCGTGCGCGATATCGATCTCACGGAGCGTGAGCTTGAGTGCCTGTTCTGGATCGCGGAAGGCAAGACAAGCGATGAAATTGCGATGATCCTTGGCATTTCGCGCAATACGATCAATAATTACATCACAAGCGTGATGCGGAAAACCGCGACAAAAACCCGCTCGGAGGCAATTGCCTACGCCGTGCGCAACAACCTCGTATAATGGTCGGACGGATGGTACAGACGAAAGACAATGAGGGTACAGGTCAAATGGGCATGTTTTACCGCAGCCCTGTCGTGACGAGCCGGTCGGATCTGTTTCCGAAGCTTGTCGCCATGCAGAAGCTGGTCGGCGCGCGCAATTTCGTGGTGACGAAAGCTGCCGCTTCCGGTTTCCCGAACAAGAAGAAGTTGACCTGCGAGCTGGAAAACTGGGGCATGAATGCCGCAGAACAGAGCACGCAGTTCATCCGCGCCGTCGGCGATATTCTTCTCGATCATATCGAGACATCGCTTCTGCCGGTGATATGGCGCAACAAGAATGCCGGCGGCTTTGCCGATCTTCCCGATGTGCCCGCACTTCTGCGCCGCATCGAGAACGACACATTGCCCTATGCGGGGCTCGCCCTGCCGGTGCGGCTTGGCACTATCGGCAACGGTTATATCGTCTTCTGCGGCACCAACCTCGTTCTCGACAATGAGGTCGTGATCGAGCAGCACATCAAATGCTGCGAGATCATGGTGGACATGCTGGCGCTGGACGAGCGCAAGGCGGCACCCTCCGAAGCCTTGAGCGAGAGGGAAATCGCCTGCCTGCAACTGGCGGGGGATGGCCGTATCAGCGAAGAAATCGCGGTCAAGCTCGGGCTTTCCGTGCACACCGTCAACGCCTATCTCGGTTCGGCGACGATCAAGCTCGATTCCGTCAACCGTATCCAGGCGATCGCCAAGGCTATCAGGCTCGGTTATATCCATTGATGGCGGACGGGGTTTCCCGTCCCCCGAAACCCTGCAGGCGCCGGACCGGCTTTTGCGCGCCCCCTAAAAGGCGCTATCGGTACTTCGCGTTTTTTTAACAGTTGCCTACTAGAACTTTTATAAGTTTGGCTTTGGGGAACTGTTTCATGCACAACCGGCTCTTTAAGTCCGTTGCTGGCAAGGTCGTCGCGTTGACGATCGGCCTGATCACGCTCAGCGTGGCGGCAGTTGGTTTTTCGACCTATATTCGCTTGAAGGACAACATCATCACCACCGCGCTGCGCGATACGCACAGCGCAATGCGCAGCATGGCGATCCTTTACGAACTGAAGGTCGGCGGCGTCGCCCTCGAAATGGTGGATGGGGACCTCAAAAGTGTGGGTCGCGCCAGCATCGGAACGATGCGCGACAATGATCTCGTCGACCGCACCGCAGCCGGTAACGGCGGTATTTCTACCGTGTTTGAAGCCAAGGGCGGCGAATTCATTCGCATGACCACCAATCTGAAGAACGAAAAGGGCGAGAGAGCAGCCGGCACCAAGCTTGCTA
This sequence comes from Agrobacterium sp., assembly GCF_059499945.1. Taxonomy (NCBI): domain Bacteria; kingdom Pseudomonadati; phylum Pseudomonadota; class Alphaproteobacteria; order Hyphomicrobiales; family Rhizobiaceae; genus Agrobacterium; species Agrobacterium sp. Next base: position 431,101 of record NZ_JCABZP010000014.1, read on the forward strand.
CCGATCATCCCGCTTTTGCGAAAGTCTCCAAGGGTGAGGCCTATTTTGGCACCGCCACGCTGTTCGGCACCAGCTACATGACCGGTTACATGCCTGTCACGAACAAGACCGGCGCAACCGTCGGCATCCTGTTCGTGGGTGTTCCCATGGACGTCTACGATGCGCAGATATACAGCCTGCGCGACATGATGCTCATCTGCGGCGCGCTCGCCATGCTTGGCGTCGGACTGCTCGCCTACTTTGTCATCAAGCGCACGCTTCAACCCCTTGGCAAGTTGACCGATGCGGTGAAGTCCCTTTCGGACGGCAATCTCGATACGCCGATCCCCTACGCCACCAACACCAATGAATTCGGCAACATCGCCCGCGCGCTGGTGATTTTCCGCGAAAATGCGGTCGAGAAACTGGCGATCGAGGGCAAAAGCGCCGAAGAACGCTCTGCGGCGGAGTCCGAGCGTTACCGCAACGACGCCGAGAAACAGGAACTCGACAGCCAGATCGAATTTGCGGTCGGCGAGATCGCCTCCGGTCTTGGCAGGCTTTCGCGCGGCGATCTGAGCCGCACGATCGAGACGCCTTTCACTGGCCGTCTCGACCGTCTGCGCACGGATTTCAACGAATCCCTTCTCAACCTGCGCGATGCGCTGGGGCAGATCCGCGAGCGCACGCTCATCATCCAGCATAGCGGCTTCGAAATCGAGCAGTCGTCGGTCGATCTGTCGAAGCGCACCGAAAATCAGGCCGCCTCGCTGGAAGAGACCGCCGCCGCCGTAGACGAAATCACCGTCACCGTCAGATCCTCGGCCGAGCGTGCGCGGGAAGCCAATGAGGCCGTGCGCATCACCAAGCAGAGCGCCGACAGCTCCGGTTCGGTCGTCAGCAACGCCGTCGACGCCATGGGCCGCATCGAAGATGCCTCGCGCAAGATCGAGCAGATCATCGAGGTCATCGACGACATTGCCTTCCAGACCAATCTTCTTGCCCTGAATGCCGGCATTGAGGCGGCGCGTGCGGGCGAAGCGGGCAAGGGTTTTGCCGTCGTGGCGCAGGAAGTGCGCGAGCTTGCACAACGCTCTGCCGACGCGGCGCGTGAAATCAAGCAGCTCATCAACCAGTCGACGCAGGAAGTCAGTTCAGGATCGAAGCTGGTGCAGGAGGCGGGCACCGTGCTTTCCGCCATCAGCCGGCAGATCGTCACCGTCAGCCAGCATGTCGAAACCATCGCCACGGCAACGCAGGACCAGTCCTCGGCACTTCATAACGTCAACAGTTCCGTCAACCAGATGGATCAGATGACCCAGCAGAACGCGGCCCTTGCCGAACAGTCGAGTGCGGCCAGCAGCATATTGTCCGGCGAGGTGGAAGCGCTGCTCGATCTCGTTCAGCGTTTCCAGATGGAACATGGCTCGGCGACCGGCAGGGATCGATTGAACCGTGCGGCCTGACACGCTTATTCAGACGTAAACACCTCCCGGATCGCAACATCCGGGAGTTTTTTATTCTGCCGCTGCGCGGGCCGTGCTGGATATCTGGTTGATATAGGCCCGCAGCGCTGCCGGTTTGACCGGCTTGTGCTGAACGGAAATCCCGTATTTTTCCGCATCGCTGCGCACTTCCGGGCTGCGGTCCGCCGTTACAAGCAGGGCAGGGATCGTCTTGCCGTAAAATGTCCTGATGAGGCGGATGGCGCTGATGCCGTCGCCATCGTCCAGATGATAATCGGCGACGATGACGTCGGGCGCTGCGGCCAAGTTGAGGAAGGGTTCCTCCAGCGTCGCCACGGAACCTGCGGGCAAAACCTCGCAACCCCATCCCGTCAGCAGCAGTGTCATGCCCTCGAGGATTTTCGGCTCGTTGTCGATGCACAGGACCCGGACGCCCTGAAGGCGGTCGCTGGCTGCGGGACTGGTTATCCCGCCAACGGCTTTGGCCGGCACGAGGCGATCCGCCTCGCGCGGCAGATGGATGCGGAAGGTCGTGCCTTTTCCGGGGGTGGAGATCAGCTGCACCGGATGGTGCAGCATGCGCGACAGCCGGTCGACGATGGAAAGGCCGAGCCCGAGGCCGGATGCCGTTCTTGCACCCTCGTCCAGCCGGGCGAATTCCTTGAAAACGGTGCGAAATTTAGATGAGGGGATGCCGATACCGGAATCAGTCACCTGAATGACGACTTCACCGCCCCGGCGGCGCGCACCGACGACCACCTTGCCCTTCAGCGTATATTTAATGGCGTTGGAAACGAGATTCTGTATCAGACGCCGCAGGAGGTTGGGGTCGGAGCGGACGGTCAGCGAGGTTGGCATGACCACGAGGTCCAGGTTCTTCTCCTGCGCCATCGGTGCGAAATCGGTCTCGATGCGTTTCAGCAACTCATTCAGCGGCACGGATGTCATGCGCGCCTTCATAGAGCCGGTGTCGAGACGGGAAATATCGAGAACCGCACCGAGAATGGTCTCCACCGATTCCAGCGCCGAATCGATATTGTGGACGAGATCGCTTTCGCCTGAAGCACCAAGCCGTTCGACCAGGGAGGATGAGTAGAGCCGGGCGGCGTTCAGGGGTTGGAGAATGTCATGGCCGGCGGCGGCGAAAAAGCGTGTCTTGCCGATATTCGCCTCGTCGGCGGAGGCTCTTGCCTCCGCCAGTTCGCGGTTGACGCGTGTAAGCTCAACGGTTCGCTCCGCCACGCGCTGCTCCAGCGTTTCGTTTGCCTGTTTCAGCGCCTGATCGCTCGCCACCCGCTGGGTGATATCGGTGAAGGTGGCGACGATGCCTTTGTCCGGCATGGTGTTGGAGCGCACTTCGATGATGCGCTCGCCGCCCGCCAGCACCAGCGAGAAGGGCAGATCCATGGTCAGGAAGCTGGTGATCAGTTCATTCGTGTCACCGGCGGGCATATCGCCGCGTTCCTGCAGCATCGAAACGATATCCGTGAGCGGTACGCCCACCTGCCCGAACTGCTCGGGTAGATCGAGAAGGGTGCGGAAACGCCGGTTCCAGATGGTCAGCTGCTGCGAACTGTCGAAAACGGCAATGCCCTGATCCATCTGGGCGAGCGCGGTCTGCAGCATGTCCTGGTTATATTGCAGGGCCTCGCTCGCCTGATCGAGCAGCCATGCCGTGTCCGCGCTGGTGTCTTCCGCCTTCTGAAGAATGATCGAAAGCACCAGGCGGGCGGAGGAGGAGCCGATGGCGCTGCCCAGCAGCTGCTCGGAGAAATGGATCAGCGCCATGTCCGCCGGCTGGTCGTCATTGAGCTTCCTGCCCGCCGTCTTTTCATAGGTCGCAAGTGATCGCAGCATGCGCTCCTCGCCGAGATAACGGGCGACCGCGCTTTTGAGATCACCGACGCTGACGCGGGTTTTCCAGCCGCGCGTGGCGAATTGCGATTTCGAGTGACGCTTGACGAAGATGCCGGACTGGATGCGCTCCACCGGCCTAGGATTGCGCGAAAGCGAGCCGAGCACGAAGGCGAGGCTGTTGACGAGCAGGCTGAGAATGACCGCGTTCACGAATGGGTCGGCTTCCGGCCCATTGAATACCGTGCTGCCGGAAAACAGGAAACCGAGAATATTGGCTGCCACCTCGGAATTGTCAGGCCCGCCGAAGCTTGGCAGAAACAGCAGGTAGGCCCAAACGAAGAAGCCCGAACTCAGCCCCGCGATCGCACCGCGGGCATTGGCGCGCCGCCAGAACAGCCCGCCGAAAAGGGCAGGGGCCATCTGCGCAATGGCGGCGAATGCCAGAAGGCCGATGGAGGCGAGGCCCGTAGCACTGTCGGCGGCGCGATAATAGCCATAACCCAGCAGCAGCACGGCAAAGATCGCCGTTCGGCGGATGTTGAGCAGCGTCTTGGCGAAATCGTCCCGGTGCGGTGAGCGGTTCAACAACTTCTGCCGCAGGAAGATCGGCATGACGATATCGTTGGAAATCATGATCGACAGCGCCACCGAAGCGACGATCACCATCGCGGTCGCCGCCGAAAAACCGCCGATGAAGGTGATCAGCGACACGACCGGCATCTGATGATTGAGCGGCAATTGCAGCACGTAGAGATCGGCATCGCCATTGGCGCCGAGCGTCAGAATGCCGGCAAGCGCGATCGGCAGCACGAAGATGTTGATCGCGATGAGGTAGAGCGGCAGCAGGAACCCGGCCATACGCAGCTCTTCCGGCGTGCGGTTTTCAACCACCGTGACGTGGAACTGGCGCGGCAGCAGGATGATGGCGAAACCGGAAAGCAGCGTCATCACGATCCAGCGGCTGACGGGCGTGTGATAGGATATGGCCCGCATGGCCTGCTCATTATCCGTGGCAAGCTGCCACAGATGCGCGGGACCGTCGAAGAGGACGAAGAGCACGTAAAAACCGACGGTGCACATGGCGACGAGCTTGACCAGCGATTCCATCGAAATCGCCAGAATAAGCCCGTCCTGATGTTCGGTGGCATCGGTGTGGCGGGTGCCGAACATGACGGCAAACCCCGCCATGACGATGGTGACGACCAGTGGCAGATCGAGGAAATAAAGATTGCCGCTGCCAATGCCGTAATCGCCGGGATCGACCATTGTCGCCACCGAGCTGGAAACGGCTTTCAGCTGCAGCGCGATATAGGGAATGGCGCCGACGAGCGCGATGATCGCGACGATCATCGCCACGGTGGAATTCTTGCCGTATCGGGCGGCGATGAAATCTGCGACGGAAGTCAGTTTTTCCGTTTTCGCCAGTTCAACGATGCGGCGAATGATCGGCATGCCGATGGTGAAGGCGAGGATCGGCCCGGTATAGATGCCGAGAAATTCCAGCCCCCTGTCTGCCGCGAGCCCCACACCGCCGAAATAGGTCCAGGACGTGCAATAGATTGCCAGGCTGAGCGCATAGACGAACGGACGCCCCTTTTTCGGAGCGTTTCTGTTGCGGCTGTTCCTGTCCCCATAGCTTGCAACCGCAAACAGCAGCAGGACATAAGCGAAGGCCGAACCGAATATGATCCACCCAGGAAGCACGCATCCTCCCCGTGCAAGAGTTCCCTGATATCAGCATAGGCGAATTCCGGGCCGTTGAGAATGAGCGCGGTCTGATCATAAAGTTCAAGGCGCGCGTGCAAAAAAGCTAATAAATGCAATCCGCGGATTCCAAATGATGCCCGGACCCTATATGGTTGAGCGCGTAGGGACAGTCACATAGCTTCAGCTCGCGAAGCAGGAGAGAGGGACAATCTGAATGCTTAACGAATTTAAAACCTTCATTGCCCGCGGCAATGTCATGGATCTGGCCGTGGGTGTTATTATCGGTGCGGCTTTCAGCAAGATCGTCGACTCCGTCGTCAACGATCTCATCATGCCGATCGTGGGGGCGATCTTCGGCGGGTTCGATTTTTCGAACTACTTCCTGCCGCTGAGCTCCAGCGTCAATGCCACCTCGCTCGCCGCCGCCCGCGATCAGGGCGCCGTCTTCGCTTATGGCAGCTTTCTGACGGTTCTCATCAACTTCCTTATCCTCGCCTGGATCATTTTCCTGATGGTCAAGGGCGTCAACAAGCTGCGCGATTCGGTTGAGCGCAAGAAGGTTGAGGAAAAGGCGGAAGCAGCTCCGCCGCCGGAAGACGTCAAGCTCCTCACCGAAATCCGCGATCTGCTGAAGACGCGTTGATTGCCGGCATTATCCCCGGCCTGATTTGCCGGCCCGCGCGGCCGGCGGTCTCCTGCCGGGGATGACCCATAAAGAAAATCCATGATCGCCTCACGGAATATCATGCACATGGCTGGTTCGATGCGATAAGAAGGCACCAAACGGAGTGTCTTTAATGTCCATTTTGAACAGTCTGAGTGCGCGCTCTCTGGCGGCTCCCGAGAGCGGCATTGTCGAAGTCGTGAATTATGCCCGGGGGCGGGACAATCTCCTGCCGCTCTGGGTCGGCGAAGGCGATCTGCCGAGCCCGGACTTCATCAATCAGGCCGCCATCGATGGGCTGAACAACGGCGAGACCTTCTATACCTGGCAGCGTGGCATTCCCGAATTGCGCCAGGCGCTGAGCCGTTATTACGAACGCCATTTCGCGGCGTCGCTGCCGCCGGAGCATTTTTACGCTACCGGTTCCGGCATGCAGGCGATCGTGCTCGCCGTGCAGGCGCTGACCTCGCCCGGTGACGAAATGGTCTATCTGTCGCCGACATGGCCGAATATCGTCGCCGCCATTGGTGTGGCAGGCGCGAAGGCGGTTCCGGTCGGTATCGATTTCCGCGACGGCCGCTGGGATCTCGATATCAACAGGCTGGAAAGCGCGATCACCGGCAAGACGAAGGCGCTTTTCATCAATACGCCCTCCAACCCGACCGGATGGACGGCGACGCTCAATAATCTTCGTGATGTTCTGGCGCTCGCCCGCAAACACGATCTGTGGATCGTTGCCGACGAGATTTATGCGCTTTATCATTATTCCGGCAGCCGTGCGCCGTCCTTCCTCGACGTCATGGAGCCGGATGACAAGATCGTCTTCGCCAATTCCTTTTCGAAGAACTGGTCCATGACCGGCTGGCGTGTCGGCTGGCTTGTTGCCCCGCCGGCCATCGGTCAGGTCATCGAAAACCTCATTCAATATTCCACTTCAGGCGTGGCGCAGTTCATGCAGCGCGGCGCAGTCGCCGCCCTCGATCACGGTGATGGTTTCGTGCGCGAGAATTACGAACGTGCTCTGACCTCCCGCGACATTCTCTGCGATGCGCTCATCGCGACGAACCGTGTGGAAACCCTGAAGCCCGATGGCGCTCTCTATGCCTTTCTCAAGATAGACGGCGTGACGGACAGCCGGGCCACGGCGCTCGATATCGTCGACAAGACCGGGGTCGGGCTTGCGCCCGGCACGGCCTTCGGTCCGGGAGGGGAGCTGTTTCTCCGTGCCTGCTTCCTGCGCAACCCAAAGCAGATAGAAGATGCGGCCGACCGGCTGGCATCCTATATCCTCGGCAGGTAAGCGTCGCCTCTGCGTACAATGGTTTCCCCTGCCGCGCCGGGATCGCGCTACGGTAGGGAAATCGGCAACAAAATCACAGCGAATACCTAAAACTGCAACCCCACGGCGCAACCATCGACGTGGGGGATTTTCTGTGCTATGCGCTCCTTGTTCCATTTATGAGAACATTTTCATCTAATAAATAAAAAGCACCTCATTGCGCTAACCAATCGTAAGCCACCTTTTTAATGGAGCTGGGGATCGGTCGCGTATTCGCTGTGCAAGTAATCAATGATGAAGAATTATTGGCTTTGATGGGGTCAAGAAAAGCAAACAGGGAAGTATTGTCATGGCTGTTCTGGTCACGGGTGGGGCCGGCTATATAGGAAGCCACATGGTGTGGGCTTTGCTCGATGCCGGGGAAGAGGTCGTTGTTGTCGATCGGCTTTCGACGGGGTCGCGCTGGGCGGTCGCGCCGGCGGCGCGTTTTTATCTGGGCGACGCGGCGGATCGCGCCTTGCTCGACCAGATTTTCGAAGAAAACCAGATCGAGACCATCTTCCATTTCGCGGGCTCCGTCAGCGTTCCTGAATCGATCAGCCAGCCGCTCGAATATTACGAAAACAACACGGGCACGACCCGCGCCCTCGTGGCGGCGGCAGTCGGCCACGGTATTCGCAATTTCATCTTCTCGTCGACAGCCGCCGTCTATGGAAACCAGCCCTTTGATGGCCCGGTTCCCGAAACCGCGATCCTCAGCCCAGAAAACCCCTACGGCCTGTCGAAGCTCGCCTCCGAAATCATGCTGCGCGATGTCGTGCAGGCGCATGATTTCAATTACGTGGCGTTGCGGTATTTCAACGTCGCCGGAGCCGACCCGCAGGGGCGCGCCGGGCCATCTCCCACGGGTGTGGCAAACCTCATCAAGGTCGCCTGCGAAGCTGCTACCGGTCGCCGCGACCGGGTGGAAGTTTACGGAACGGATTACCCGACCGCGGATGGCACCGGCGTTCGCGATTATATTCATGTCGGCGACCTGATCGATGCGCATATGCTGGCCATGGCGCATCTGCGCGCCGGCGGCGGCACACGCACGCTCAATTGCGGTTATGGCGTTGGTTATTCGGTTCTTGATGTCCTGCAGGCTGTGCAGAAGGAATCGGGGTGCGATTTCCCGATCATCCATTGTCCGCGTCGCCCGGGCGATATTGCGGCCATGGTGGCGGATTCGGCGCGCATCCAGTCGGAGCTGGGCTGGCGGCCCCGCTTCAACGATCTGGTGGCCATCGTTCGCACTGCGCTCCAGTGGGAGGCCAAACGCCAGGCCCAGCAAAGCGACAGGATTCCGCCGGTGCGGCGCAAGCTCGCGGCAATAGGCTGAGCGGACTTTGCTTTACCGAAAGCGGTCTTTCCTGACGGAAGGATAAAGGATCGGCCGATCCAGTGGAGCGGCTGGTCGAAGCCAGCGATCCCTGTCAAAGAAGCTGCGTGTCAGCTTCAACCCCGGCGATTGTTCGCTTGTGAGCAAAATCACGTTCAGGCGATGGGGTGTCGTCGGTTCCGGTTTTATGGAAACCGAAATACCGAAATGTTGTGCCTGATAGGGCTGCATCCGGCCTGCCGGTTCAAGCATGTCCGCCAGATCAGCCCACCGGGTTTGTTCCACGATCATGGCGAGTGCTTCATCAAGCTTTGTCAGAACGGCAGTCCCATCCGGCGTCTTCGGCGCAACGGCCTTCATCCTGATGGAGCGAACCTCGCCGGACGCTTCGCCCCTGATCTCGAGGAAGAGCGAGGCCCGCTCGGCCGGGCCTGCCGCGTTCGCCACCGCAAGATCGGCCATGCACTCGAAATTGCGGATGTTGACTGGGCTTGTGTGCCAGCCATGCGGGTTGGAAAAACCTGCGGCAGTAAAGCGGTCGCAAAGCTCCTTGCCGGAAAGAACGAAATCGCGTGCGAAAGATGCCCTGTCACCCCCTTGCTCGAATTTCAGAAGATCGGGCGGCAGAGAGACTTTTTGGGCGACTAGTTTCTGCCGCTTGACGGGCTTCATCTTCGGCGGGGGGGCCGCGGAGCGTGTCGCGGATGCCAGATTGAGATAAATCAGCAGGCTTTTGAGATGCTTCCTGTCATTGGCCAGCAGCACCGTCGCCCCGATGGCAAGACAAACGGCCAGCACCGCAAACAGCAGCGCGCCGGAGCTCACTCTTTTCTGCAAGCCTGCGTCCATCGCAAGACCTTAAGGGGCTGGCGGAAGGCGTCAGCCGGTTTTGATATGGCTTTTCGGACTATCGGCAGCCCGGTGAATATATGGTGTGAGCGAAGGCTCTGAAAATCTTATGCAACTCACCGCCGAAGTTTCCGGCGGTGCAGGTCTTATTCGCCGTTGTTCTTGGCCGTGTCCTGTCCAACGGCGCTGCTTTCATCGTCTGCGACCGGAATGGCGTAGGAGCCGTTCAGCCAGCGGGCGAGATCAAGCGAGCGGCAGCGATCCGAACAGAAAGGATAGTCTTCCCGTGTCGAGGGCCGCCCGCATTCAGGGCATGGCTGGGATTTGCGCAGCGGCGTGACGTTTCCGGCGCCTTCGGGAGATTTTGCCATGGCCTATCCTTCGAGCCAGCCCGAAGTCACCTCAAATCCTTCTCCGGAAAGAAGCGACATCGTCTCATAAAGCGGCAGGCCGACGACATTGGTATAAGAACCGGTCAGCTTTTGCACGAATGCGCCGGCAATGCCCTGGATGCCATAGGCTCCCGCCTTGCCGCGCCACTGGCCGGAGGCGATATAAGCCTCGATTTCGCGCGTGGAGAGGCGCTTGAAACGCACCTTTGTCTCCGCCACCTTCTGTCGGATCTTGCCGCCGGGGGTGACGAGGCAGATGCCGGTATAGACCCAGTGGCTGCGTCCCGAAAGAAGATGCAGCGCAGCCGAGGCCTCTTCCGTATATTCGGCCTTGCCGACGATGCGGCGACCAACGGCGACCACCGTATCTGACCCCAGAACATAGGAGTCTTTCCACACCTGTTCGTTCTTCAGCGCCGCCTGCGCGGCTTCCGCCTTCTGCAATGACAGACGACGGCAGAGCGTGCGCGGATGCTCAAGCTTGGCCGGGGTCTCGTCGATATCCATCGGCATCAGACGTGCCGGTTCGATACCGATCTGATGCAGCAGTTCCAGACGCCGCGGCGAGCCGGATGCCAGAACGAGCTTTTGTTTTGAATTGGTCATTGCGCTGCCCGGGCGTCCGTTGCGGAACGTGGATTACTTGAAGCGATAGGTGATGCGGCCCTTGGTGAGGTCGTAAGGCGTCATTTCAACCAGCACCTTGTCGCCGGCGAGAACGCGGATACGGTTCTTGCGCATGCGGCCCGCGGTGTGGGCGATGATTTCGTGGTCGTTCTCAAGCTTCACGCGGAATGTTGCGTTCGGCAGCAATTCGGTTACGATGCCCGGGAATTCAAGGACTTCTTCTTTTGTCATGTAAGGGTTTTCTTCCTGTTGATAGTGCCGGACGTGTCCTGTCCGGGAAAATTGCGCGGAAACTACACAATCCCGGCACATTTGTGAACCTCTAAAGCATCGGCTTGAAAATCGCGATCGATTTTAACAGGCTGAGGCGGTTTTCAGTCTTTTGAAAGCGTATCCGCCACCGGCTGCTGCCGCCTCGGCAGGCGTTCCGAGATCAGCTTTGCCAGATGGTCCCGCACTTCGCGATAGGCGTCGAGGATCTGCTCGCGCGTGCCTGTTATTACCGTCGGGTCCATGGTCGGCCAATAGACCACATCGAGCGAATTCGAGCGCGTCAGTTCCAGTGCGGCGTGATGGGCTTCGGGTGTCAATGTAATGATCAGATCGAAAAAATCATCCTCGATCTCGTCCAAAGTGCGCGGTTTGTGCTTGCCGAGCGAAAATCCCTGTTCTTCCAGTACGGCATCCACGAAAGGATCGCGCTCGCCGGCGCGCACGCCCGCCGACTGTATATAGATGCCGGGCGCCACCAGCCGTTTGGCGATGACCTCCGCCATGGGGGAGCGGATGGAGTTCATGCCGCACATGAAGAGGACCGATTTGGGCGCTCGTCCCTCGTTTGGCGCTGCGGCAGGATCGATCATCTCTAACCCCGCCAATAAAGCACGCAGACAAGGGTAAAGAGGCGGCGCGCGGTATCAAAATCCACCTTGATCTTGCCGGAAAGCCGATCCATCAGCGTTTGCGAGCCGTCATTGTGAATACCGCGCCTGCCCATGTCGATTGCCTCGATCTGGCTCGGCGTGGAGGAGCGGATAGCCTCGTAATAGCTTTCGCAGATCAGGAAATAATCCTTGATGATGCGGCGGAACGGCGTCAGCGACAGGATATGGATCGCGACATCCTTCTCGTCTTCCGTTCTGATCGAGAAAACCAGCTTGGCGTCGACGAGCGAGATGTGCAGCCGGTATGGCCCGCCGGCATGGCCAAGCGGCTCAAAGGTGTTTTCCTCGATCAGATCGAAAATGGCGACGGCGCGTTCATGCTCCACGTCGGGCGTGGACCGGCCGATGCTATCGTCCAGTACCACGTCGCAGAGCCGGAAATCGCCTGAAGCCATCGCTTAACTTTCCGGATTGAGGCGAATGGAGACCGAACGCGCATGTGCGTCCAGCCCTTCGGAACGGGCAAGGGTAATCGCTGCCGGCGCAAGCTGGCGCAGCTGCTCGGGCCCAAGCCGCAGGATCGAGGTGCGCTTGACGAAATCCAGCACTGAAAGGCCGGAGGAGAAGCGCGCCGAGCGCGCCGTCGGAAGAACATGGTTAGAGCCGCCGACATAATCGCCGATCACCTCCGGCGTGTGGCGTCCGACGAAGATCGCACCCGCATTGCGGATGTGGGCCATCAGGGCATCCGGATCATCGACGGCAAGTTCCAGATGCTCGGCGGCGATGCGGTTGGCGAGCGGAATGGCGTCGGCGAGCTTTTCGACCAGAATGATCGCGCCGAAATCGGCCCAGCTTGCCGCCGCCGTTTCGGAACGCGACAGGCGCTTCAGCTGCCGCTCGACGGCCGCTTCAACGGCCTTGCCGAGTTCGGCATTGTCGGTGATCAGGATCGATTGCGCGCCGCGGTCATGTTCCGCCTGCGCCAGAAGATCGGCGGCCAGCCAGTCCGGATCATTGTCCTTGTCGGCAATGACAAGCACTTCTGAAGGCCCGGCGATCATGTCGATGCCGACAGTGCCGAAAACCTGGCGCTTTGCGGCGGCCACATAGGCATTGCCGGGGCCGACGATCTTGGCGACCGGCGCGATGGTTTCCGTGCCATAGGCAAGCGCTGCCACAGCCTGCGCGCCGCCGATACGATAGATTTCCTCGACGCCTGCGATACGCGCTGCAGCCAGCACCGCCGGATTGACCGCGCCGCCATTGGCCGGCACGACCATGACGATACGTTCCACACCGGCAACCTTGGCCGGCACGGCGTTCATCAGCACCGAGCTTGGGTAGCTGGCCGTGCCGCCGGGCACGTAAAGGCCGACAGCTTCGATGGCGGTCCAGCGCGAGCCGAGGCCCACGCCGATATCGTCCTCGTAGATATCGTCCTTCGGCATCTGGCGGGCATGATGTTTTTCGATACGCCGGGCAGCAAGTTCAAGCGCCTCGATCACGCTTCTGTCGACGGCGGCAAAGGCCGCATCGATCTCATCCGCCATCACCCGCATCGGGACTTTCGAGAAATCGATACCGTCGAATTTCTGGGAATAATGGGCAAGGGCCGCATCGCCGCGATGGCGGACATCGTTGATGATGTCGCGAACGGTCGCGTTGACGTCTTCGGAAACTTCTCTCTTGGTTGTCAGGAAGGCAGCGAATTTCTGTTCGAAATCAGCCGATGCCCGCTCCAGCCAGATTGCCACGCCATTACCCTTTCATTGTCCCCGCGGGAAATCCCGCGAGGTGTACGAACTTGCCACAGAAAAATTGCGGCTCTGGTATGTGGCATAAATCGAAACGGCAAGGAAAGGCAACCGTTGCGAAGGCTTGCAACGTTTATTCGCTGTCGGGATGATGCGGTTTGGTAGTGGTTTCCCAGGCGCCGCTCACATCGGTCAGCTGCGCCTCGATGCATTCGACATCGAGTGCGATGGCGCCGCCGCCGGACAGCGTCAGTTCCACCGCGCCATCAGGCCCTTCGCCATTCTGGACGAAGCGGATGGCGAGAAGTGACAGCACCTGTTCCTTGTCGTCGCGGTTGATGCCGTGCGAGCGGACAGCGGAGACCCGCTTCAGGAAAACCACGCTGCGGCAGCGCTCCGGCGGCAGGCTCTTTTTCTCAGTGCTTTCCCAGACGAAACGGTTGGCGGAAAGCGTGAATTGCCCGTGTTTCGGCTCGAAGGCAACGTCCTTCAGCTTGAAGACGCTGTCCTGCATATGCGTCGAAATGACGGAGAGATCTTCAGTATCCAGCGCCAGCAATTTCAGGCCGCTCATCGTTTTCTTCCTTCTTCTGCGGTGCGGACCGCTATTTCCATGACTTACAATGGAAATAGGCAGTCCGGGCCCACTCTGCAACGGGTAGAAAACGGATGAGCGGCGATGAAAGGATCAATCGCTGACGCGTTCGACCAGCGCACCGCAGCGGGTGAGCTTTTCTTCGAGGCGTTCGAAGCCGCGATCGAGGTGATAGACGCGCGAAACCATGGTCTCACCTTCCGCCACCAGGCCGGCAATGACCAGCGAGACGGAAGCGCGCAGATCGGTCGCCATGACAGGTGCACCCTTCAGGCGGGAGACGCCTTCGATGCGGGCCATCTGGCCGGAGAGCGAAATCTTAGCGCCGAGACGGGCCAGTTCCTGCACATGCATGAAGCGGTTTTCGAAGATCGTCTCGGTGATGTGGGAAACGCCCTGCGACCGGGTCATCAGCGCCATGAACTGCGCCTGCAGGTCGGTGGGGAAGCCGGGGAAGGGCTCGGTGACGATATCGACCGGCTGGATGCCATTGCCGTTGCGCACGACGCGCAGGCCTGTCTCCGTATCGCTGATGGTAGCGCCTGCGAGCCGTAGCGTATCGAGCGCGTTGTCGAGCAGCGATGCGCGTGTGCCTTCCAGCACCACGTCACCACCGGCCATGGCGACCGCCATGGCGTAGGTGCCGGTTTCGATACGATCCGGCAGAACCCGGTGGCGCGCGCCGGAAAGCGAGGTGACGCCTTCAATGGTGATGGTGGAGGTGCCTGCGCCTTCGATCTTCGCGCCCATGGCAGTCAGGCACTGGGCCAGATCGACCACTTCCGGCTCGCGGGCGGCGTTGTGGATAACGGTGGTGCCGCGGGCAAGGCTTGCCGCCATCAGCATCACATGCGTCGCGCCGACGGAAACTTTCGGGAAGGTGTAAACGGCGCCGATCAGGCCGCCCTTGGGGGCGGTGGCGTTGATGTAACCGCCATCGATCTCCATCGTCGCACCGAGTGCTTCAAGGCCCTCGATGAACAGGTCGACCGGGCGCGTGCCGATGGCGCAGCCGCCGGGCAGCGAAACGCGGGCGCGGCCCTCGCGCGCCAGAAGCGGGCCGATGACCCAGAAGCTCGCGCGCATCTTGGACACCAGTTCGTAAGGCGCTGTTGTGTCTACAATGGTGCGGCAGGTGAAATGCACGGTGCGGGAATAGGCTTCGCCCTGGCTTTCGCGGCGGCCGTTCACGGAAATATCGACGCCGTGATTGCCGAGAATGCGGATGAGCTGCTCCACGTCGGCCAGATGCGGCACGTTTTCGAGCGTCAGCGTGTCGCTGGTCAGAAGCGATGCGATCATCAACGGCAAGGCGGCGTTTTTAGCGCCGGAGATGGGAATGATGCCGTTTAGCTTGTTGCCACCCGTAATTCTGATGCGATCCATGCGTCCCTACGGGCCTGTGCCCGCCTTTCTTATAGTGCCTTGCGGAAAGGCGCGTCCTTAGACGAATTTCCGCGGCGTTTCAATTTTATGCTGATGAATTCTCTAAGAGGATGATTCGTCCGTTTTTGCGGCAGGCAGGCCAATAGTATCGTCCTCTTCGCCGGCACGGCGCGCACGAACCTGCTGTTTGCGCTTCAAAAGATTTTCACGAAGCTTCTTGGCCGCCCGGGCCTTGCGCTCCGCCTCGCGCTGCCGCGCCTTTTCGCCAGGCCCCGCCTGCGGCTTGCCGTCGGCCACCGGGGCGGATGCTTCCGCGGAAGCGCCGGCGGAAACCGCTGCCTTTGCCTGTTTGTCATGATGTTCGTTCATAGATTCAGCAATATCTGAAAAATGCATTTTTCAACAGGGGGCACGCTTTTTTGCCCCGCTTGATGAAGAATATCGTTTTGCGACTTGCGCTCGTCAAAAACCTATGGCAATAGGCCGCCACGCTTGATGCTGAAGCAAACGCTTCGGCGCCGGATGCTGCTATAGCTCAGGGGTAGAGCACTCCCTTGGTAAGGGAGAGGCCGAGAGTTCAAATCTCTCTAGCAGCACCATTTTCCCCACAATTTCAAATACTTACGTAACAGCCTGCACCGCTCGCATGCGGCATGTGATGTATGCGCGCGCCGCGCAATTGCCGGCAAATGGAAAACCGCGCCCCTTGCGAAGCGCGGTTTCCATATCCGAATATTCTGTTGCTGCCAGAGCGGGACGAAACCGCCCGTAGCCATCGGGCGCCGCTTACTGACGGAATAGCGACAGGATATTTTCGGAACTGGTATTGGCGATGGAGAGCGACTGGATGCCCAGCTGCTGCTGTGTCTGCAGCGCCTTGAGGCGGGTCGATTCTTCGTTCATGTCCGCATCCACAAGGCGGCCGATGCCGCTGTCGATGGAGTCGGTGAGCTTCGACACGAAGTCTTCCTGAAGGCCGATGCGCATCTTGATCGAGCCGAGAGCGGCGGAAGCGCTGCTCAAGGATTGAAATGCGGTTTCGACATCGGTGAGAAGATTACCGATGGTGTAGGCCGGCGGCGTTGCAGAAGCGAACAGCTTGAGATCGATGTCCCATACGGAAATGCCGGAGGCTGTTCCGGGTTGTCCGATGATGCCCCTCGTGGTGTCGAGCGTCGCGGGCGAGCCGGTCAGGCCGAAAAGCACATTGGCGGTCGTCGTGCCGGCAGTGGTATCGACAAGCGTATAGTCTGTTTTCGTCACGCTGACAGTGCCGCCGCCGTCGCGAACAAAGCCGGAAACGACAGTCTTGGCGCCGGTGCCCAGCAGCCAGTTCTCGCCGCTGAAGGATGCGCCCTGCGCGATCGATTCAAGCTGCTTTTTCAGCTGGTCGATCTCTTCCTGGATCTTGGTCTTGTCCACACCTTCTTCGGTGGCGGCAACGATTTTCGATTTGATTTCCTTGATGACTTCGACCGAGCTTTCCATTGCGGAATAGGCGACATCGATCTTCGCCGCGCCGAGGCCCAGCGCATCCTGAACCGCGGAAAGGGCCATGTTGTCGGAGCGCATCGTCGTCGCGATCGACCAATAAGCGGCGTTGTCGGATGCAGTCTTGACCCGCAGGCCCGAAGACACTCTGGATTGGGTATCTTCGAGCTGGCCGCTGATTGCGCGCAAGGTCTGAAGCGCCGACATGGCGGCGGTGTTCGTCAGAATACTTGTCATAATTGCCCCTCTGAGCTGGCTAAATGGGAAGGGACATTCCGGGATCGCCGGAAACGACTGAGCGGCGTGATGCCTGTTAACCTCTTTTTCGTCTTGGTTAACGAGTCGTTTCGATGCGCTGATTTAGCCGTGATTTGGTTAACGAACTCTTAATCAAAAAATCTCTTAGTTTCGCAGGCGACTAAACAAAAAAACCGCGCCTTTCGGCGCGGTTGATTTTTTCGGCTGAAGCTTCCGATTAACGGAAGAGCGACAGGATGCTTTCGGAGTTGCTGTTGGCGATCGAGAGAGCCTGAACGCCGAGCTGCTGCTGGGTCTGCAGGGCCTTGAGGCGGGTGGACTCTTCGTTCATGTCGGCGTCCACGAGGCGGCCGATACCCTTTTCGACGGAGTCGGACAGCTTGGAAGCGAAATCTTCCTGCAGGCCGATACGCATGGAGAGCGAGCCGAGCTTTGCGGCAGCGCTGGTCATGGCCTTCAGGGAGTTTTCAACCAGCGTCAGGGCTTCGGCCATGTTCGTGGCGCGGTCAGCGGCTGCATACTGGGTGATATCAAGCGTGTAGACGGACTGGGCAGCGACGGTCGTGAACGTGCCGGTCGTGCCGAGAATGCCTGTCGTGTCGGGAACGCCCGTAGCGGAGTCGACCGAGCCGAACAGGGTGTTGCCGGTTGCGGTGTTGTCGAGAGCGTATTTCGTGGTCGTGACGTTAACGGCGCCACCGGTGGAGCGAACGAAGCCGGCAACGACCGACTTGTCCGGGTCTGTGCCGGGGGTCGTCGCACCGAGCGTCGAAACGCCGACGAGCCAGTTTTCACCGTAGAAGGAAGCGCCCTGTGCGATCGACGCGAGCTGCTTCTGGAGCTGGCCGATTTCTTCCTGAACCTTGGTGCGGTCGACGCCTTCTTCAGTTGCCGTGACCAGCTTTGCCTTGATTTCCTTGACGACTTCGATTGCCGATTCCATGCCGGCAGAAGCGGTGTCTACCTTGGCGGCGCCGAGGCCGAGAGCGTCGGAAACGGAGGAGAGAGCCATGTTGTCGGAGCGCATCGTGGTTGCGATCGACCAGTAAGCAGCGTTGTCAGCAGCTTCGCCAACGCGAAGGCCGGAGGAAACGCGTGCCTGAGTGGATTCCATGTTCTGGCCGATAGAGCGCAGGGTCTGGAGCGCAGACATTGCTGCGACATTCGTGATAATGCTCGTCATAGTAGTGTGCCCCTTGAATGGCTGATTAAAGAAGGGACATTCCGGTTTCACCGGGAACGGCGCACAGCATCATGCCTGCTAACTGGCTGATTTTTAACGTTAGCTCGCCGTTTCGATGAGCATTAGGTAACGCGGGTTTGGTTAATGAATTGATAAGCGGAGAAAGAAATTCGGCGTCGTCAAAATTAAAAAATACAACCCTCGCGCGCACGCGCGCGTATCGCCAAAAGTTTAAAAAAAAGATAAGGCCGCACCCGTTTCCGGATGCGGCCTCATTGATGCATTCAGTCCGATTCAGCCTTTCGGACCTTTATGCCTTCTATCCCAGTCTGCGCTCGGTCAGCCCCCGATTGCCTGTGGGAAGAAATCTGTCCCCCAGCCCCGAAGGGCTATGAGAAGCTCAGCTCTTAACGGAAGAGCGACAGGATGTTCTGCGAGTCGCTGTTGGCGATCGACAGAGCCTGGATTGCCAGCTGCTGCTGCGTCTGGAGAGCCTTCAGCTTGGTGGACTCTTCGTTCATGTCGGCGTCAACGAGACGGCCAACGCCCTTTTCGATGGTGTCGGACAGCTTGTCGGCGAAGTCGGTCTGCAGGTCGATACGGGCAGACAGCGAACCGAGCTTGGCGCCGGCGCTGGTCATCTTCGTCAGAGCGGTTTCAACGGAGTAGAGGGCGTTGTCGAGATCGTCGGTGGTGACGTTCATGTCGAGAACGGAGATCTGGGTGTAGGTCTTGGCGCCGACAGTCGTCGTCGCACCGGTAGCGTTCAGGATACCGGAGTTTGCGTCGATCGTGCCGGGCGTAGCTTCCGTGTAAAGCATGGAGGCGGCGTCGAGAGCGTAGTCCGTCGTCTTGACGCTGACGTTGCCGCTGGCGTCACGAACGAAGCCGGAAACAACCGTCTTGGTGGCGTTGGCGCTGGAAACGAGCCAGTTTTCACCGTTGAAAGACGCGCTCGTGCCGATCGACTTCAGCTGGTCGAGCAGCTGCGTGACTTCTTCCTGAACCTTGGCCTTGTCAACGCCCTGTTCCTTGGCGGCAACGACCTTTGCCTTGATGTCGGTGACGACCTTGATGGCGGCGTCCATACCGGCAGACGCGGTGTCAACCTTGGCGGCGCCCATGCCCAGCGCGTCGGAGACGGCGCCGAGAGCCTTGTTGTCGGAACGCATGGTGGTCGCGATCGACCAGTAGGCAGCGTTGTCCGAAGCCGAGCCAACCTTCAGGCCGGAAGAAATGCGGTCCTGCGTGCTCGAAAGGTCGGAAGCGATGGAACGCAGGGTCGAGAGAGCGGCCATTGCGTTGGTGTTGGTGAGAATGCTTGCCATAATAAATGTGTCCCTTGTTTTTACGAGATACTGGAGTGGGGACATACCGGGTTTGGTATTACCGGTCGCAACGTTTCGGCTTCATGCCACTCGGTTCAGAAATACTTAGTTTCAGAAACCAAACCCGCTGCGTGTGAAAAGAAATTCGCAGCGAAAAATTGCACAATTATTAATTTGAGCGCTAAGAAATATTGGAAGATACTTATGGTTAGTTTTCGATTTATTTAAATGGTAATTTTTCTATTTAGAAAGATAGTTACCAAGTCGCCAGAAAAACTGGTAATCAAAGCGTTAAAACGCGCAAACCCCGCGGCCTTGGGCGCGCGGGGTTAAAAAACAGGGTTAACGGGTGTCAATCCGGCACGAATGCCCGTCAGTTGAACGATCTGACGAGACTGCCGACGAGCAGGTTCCAGCCGTCGATCAGCACGAAGAACAGGATCTTGAACGGCAGGGAAATGGAGGTGGGCGGCAGCATCATCATGCCCATGGCCATGGTGATGGTGGCGACGATGAGATCGATGACCAGAAACGGCAGGATGATGAGGAAACCGATCTCGAAACCGCGCCGGATTTCCGACAGCATGAAGGCCGGAACGAGCACTCGATAGTCGACGACGTTGTTGGTCATGACTTCCTGTCCGCGCTCGCGGGCAATGTCGACGAACAGTTTCAGATCCTTGTCACGCGTATTGGCGTTCATGAAGGTGCGGAAGGGTTCGGCGATGCGCTCTACCGCCTGCTGCTCGTTGATCTGGTTCTGCAGCAGCGGCTGCACGCCGTCGGTCCAGGCTTTGTCGAAGGTGGGCGACATGACATAGAAGGTCATGAACATCGCCATCGACAGCAGGATCATGTTGGAAGGTGTCGAGGCAAGCCCCATGCCGGACCGCAGGATCGAGAAGGCGATCACGAAGCGCGGAAAGCTCGTGACCATGATCAGGATGCCCGGTGCGACGGAGAGAACCGTCAGAAGACCGAAGGTGCGGATGATCCATGCCGCAACAGAGCCGTCTATCTGCGTGTTGAACAGATCGGACGGAAATTGCTGGGCATTGGCAAGGCCCGGCAAAGCAAGGAGGACGGCGATGGTTACAAGAAATCGAATCATTCGATGACAAAGGTCCGGAACATGACCTTGGATACGCGCCCTTGAGAGCGCAGGTCAACTCGTTCCTGAATGTCATCCTTAAGATATTGAAAGCCGCGCGGCCCTTCCAGCTGCTGAAGGGAAACGGTGCGGATATAGGCCATGATGTCCTGGTGGATATCTTCCGCCAGACCCACCTCGACCGGCCCCTTGAACATCAGCGCCACTTCCAGTCGCACCCAGTTCGTCGAGGGATAAGCGAGGTTGGTGGTGATGGGATCGAGCTGGACGATGCCGTTCGCCTCGGCCGAGATTTTCTCGACACCCTCTTCCTTTTTCTCACCGTGTCCGCCGGCAGCAGCCGGCGCATGCGCCTCCGCACCGGCGATCTTCGGCGCGATCATGCCACCCACGAGCCAGCCGCCCCCCGCACCGAGCAGGGTGAGGATCGCAACGCCTGCGATGGTCATGACCAGAGGGGAGGATTTTTTCTTGCCCTCTACCTGTTCGTTTTCCATGGGTCAGTCCGTTCCCGTGTACCGGCGTCAGAGCGGCGAGAACAGGTCGACGACCTGCTGCCCGACCGGGGGCTGCTGCACTTCCGTCAGACGTCCGCGACCGCCATAGGAGATGCGTGCTTCGGCGATGCGCTCGTAGGAGATGATGTTCTGTGCATCGACATCCTGCGGACGGACGATACCGCCGACGTTGAGGATGCGGATTTCGTGGTTCACGCGCACTTCCTGCGAGCCGCTGATGATGAGATTGCCGTTTTCCAGAATGCCGGTCACCACGGCGGCCACCAGCAGCGTCAGCTTTTCCGAACGCTTGGTCTTGCCCTTCGCCTGGGTGTCGGTGTCGGAGCCGTATTTGATGCTCGAGTCCGCTTCCGGGGTCCAGCCGAAGATTTCGGCCTTGGCCTTCCAGTTCAGGCCGCTGGCATTTGTACGGTTGCGCTCGGTCTCGTTGTCGAAATCGGCCTTGTCGTTGATCTGGATGTTGACGGTCAGGATGTCGCCGATGTTGAGCGCGCGCAGATCCTTGAACAGCGCCCCCTGGCTGTCGCTCCACAGCGAATAGCCGCTGGCCATGTGCTTCGGCTGCTTGGGATACATGCCCATCTGCGGCGTCTGGCTGAATTGCAGGCCGCTGCCGATCGGGCTCATCGCAGGGGCGTTGCCGATTTCCTTCAGGGTCTGGTTGTTCTGGCAGCCGGCAAGCAGAGCGAGCGGCAGGAGGAGGGCCGGAAGACGACGCGTGCTCATGAAGGATCCTTCGAAGTGTTTTTATCGGTTGCCTGCGACATGATGCCGGCGACAGTGGCGGCTTTCTGCGCATCCATCTCACTGAGAATGAGACCCGATTGGCGCGGCGGCAGCTGCATGATGATGGCGGCCGCAATCTCCACATGCATCTTCTCAAGCTGCGGTGCGGCGGCATCGGCCTTCATCGTCTTGTAGATGTCGACGAGATTGCTTTTCGCCTGATTGAGGAAATGCTCGCGGCGCGCCAGCCAGTCCTCATATTCCGCCTTGCGGTCTTCCAGCACGGCAATGCGCTCATTGACGTCGGACTGCAGCTTTTCCAGCTCCTGCTTCTGCATGAGATAACGCTGGTCGCGGGCGGCATCGGCGATGTTGGTGCAGAATTTCTGGATTTCATCCTGCGTGCTGAGTTCCGACACCACGTTCTGCTGGCTCTCGGCGCCAGCAGCGGGAAGCAGGAAAAGCAGCGAGGCGACAGCCGCGAAGCGGACAAGGCCATTCGGGAAAGCGTTTTTCTTCTGATTGTCCATCATTGCAGCACAAGCTCCGCCTGAAGGGCGCCGGCGGATTTGATGCCTTGCAGAATGGCGATGATGCCATCCGCCTTGAGCCCGATGCTGTTGAGACCGGCAACCAGCGTGCGAAGGTCAGGACCTTCGACGATGGCGACCTTGCTGCCTTCCTGCATTGCCATGATATCCGTCTGCGGCTGCACGGCCGTCTGACCGCGCGAGAAGGGTGCGGGCTGGATGACCTGCGGCGATTCCGTCACCTGCACGGTCAGCGTTCCGTAGCTGACGGCGACACGGGAAATGCGCACATCAGCACCGATGACGATCGTGCCGGTGCGTTCGTTGATCACGACCTTGGCCGGCGTATCCGTCTCCACCGTCAGGTTTTCGATTTCCGCCATCAGCCGGGTGAGATCAGCCACGCGGGGCTTCTGCACCGCGATTTCCTGCGAATCGCGCGGCTCGGCGATCGGATCGCCGTAACGGGCGCGGGCAAAGGCGTTGACGACATCGGCGACACGCACGGCGGTCGAAAAATCGGGATTGCGCAGCTGAAGGACCAGATTGACCGAATCCTTGAATTTGGACGGCAGCTCGCGCTCGATGATCGCGCCGTTCGGCACGCGTGCCGAAGTCGTGACGCCCTGCGTCAGCGTTGCAGCGTCACCCTGGGCGGAAAAGCCGTTGACGATCAGCGCTCCCTGGGCGACCGCGTAAATCTGTCCGTCCGCGCCGGAAAGCGAGGTCATGATCAGTGTACCGCCACGAAGTGAGGTGGCATCGCCCAGCGAGCTGACCGTCACGTCGACACGGCTGCCGGGGCTGGCGAAGGGCGGGAGGTTGGCCGTCACCATGACAGCGGCGATGTTCTTGGCGTTGGACTGACCGCCCTGTGTGGTGATGCCGAGGTTCTGCAGCATTGCGCGCATGGATTGCTCGGTAAACGGCGAGGAGCGCAGGCTGTCGCCCGTGCCCTGCAGGCCGACCACGAGACCATAACCGATCAGCTGGTTGTCGCGCCCCGCCTGCAGCGATGCGATATCCTTGATGCGGGATGTATCCGCATGGGCTGCGGGGAGGGAGAGGAAAGGCTGGGCCGAAAACAGGATGGCCGCGGCCAGGATACGAATCACTCTCATTTCGCCATCACCTGAATGGTTCCGTCCTTCATGACCGTGCCGCTGACCATCACGCCGGAATCGATGTTGCGTACCCGCACGACTTCGCCGAGCGAGCCGTCGGTCATTGGCGTTCCCGAAGCCATCAGCGTCATGTTGCCGATTGTGAAGACGAGTTTGACGCTGGTGCCGCGCGTGACGAGCGACGGTTCGCGCAAGGCGGCAACGGGGATCGTGCGGCCGGGAAGCAGGGTCTGCTTGGAGATCATGCCTTCCACTTCGCTGATGTCGCTCGCATAACCCGAGGAAATATTGGGATTGGTCACTTCCACCGGCTTCACCTGTTCAGGCGTGATCGTCTCGCCCGGATAGATGGTGCGCGTCGGAACCAGCGCCATTGGCGCCTGAGCAAGCGCGGGAGCCAGAGCCCCCAGTGAAAAGGCAGACGCCAGGCACATACGGACGAGCGCCGTTCTGCAGCTGCTATTGTTCCGGACAAACCTCATGTTCGCCTGCCTTTCCGTTCTTACTTCAGGTTCTTGCTGACAATCGAAGCCATTTCGTCAGCGGTGGTGATGACCTTGGAATTCATCTCATAAGCGCGCTGCGCCGTGATCAGGTCGGTGATTTCCTTGACGGCATCGACGTTCGAGCCTTCGAGGTAGGATTGCTTGATGTAGCCGTAGCTCGGATCGTCAGGCACGCCGATGACAGCGTCGCCGGATGCCGGCGTCTGGGCAAAGAGGTTGTCGCCGAGCGGCTTCAGGCCAGCTTCGTTGGCGAAGTTGGCAATGGTCAGCTGGCCAAGCTCGGTGAAGTCGGCGGCGTTGCCGATACGGGCCGTCACCTGACCCGTGCGGGTAACGGTGATGTCCTGCGCGTCGGTCGGGATATTGATGTTGGGAATGACGTTGTAGCCATCGACCGTCACCAGATTGCCATCGGCATTCTTGTTGAAGGCGCCGGCGCGGCTGTAGAGCGTCGAACCGTCAGCTGCTTCGATCTGGAACCAGCCCTGACCGATGATCGCAACGTCCAGCTTGTTGCCGGTCTCGATCAGGTTACCCTGGGTGTGGATGTTACGCACCGCCGAGGTCTGTACGCCGAGGCCGATATTGGCGCCTTCGGGCACGATCGCCTGATTGGCGCGGTTCGGCACGCCCTGCATGCGCTCGGTCTGGTAGAGAAGATCGGTGAACTCCGCACGCGCGCGCTTGTAGCCGGTGGTGTTGATGTTGGCGATGTTGTTGGCAATGACTTCCAGATTGGTCTGCTGGGCGTCCATACCGGTGGCAGCGATGGCAAGAGCTCTCATGTCAATATTCCTGCTGGGCTAGATCTGCATCTTGGTAATGTCGAGATAGGCCGACACGATCTTGTCTCGGAGCGCGATGGCGGTTTGCAGTGACTGTTCGGCCGAAAGCATGGCATCGACCACTTCACGCGTATTCGCCTTGCCCTGAATGCCTTCGAAGGAAGCGACTTCCGCCTTCTTCAGATTGTTCATCGCATCAATCGAGACGTTGCCGAGAACGCTGGCGAAGCTTGCGCCCGTCTGCTGCGCGGGCGTCGTCTGCTGCTGATCGCCGAAAAGGCTTTCCGTCAGCGAGGAGACGCCGCTTGCGCCGCGGGTAAGCGAGAGGGAACTGACTTGCTTGATACCGTCGATCATTGCGATGCCTTCAGAAGGTCGATTGTGGAGGCGACGAGGTCGCGTGTCTGGCGGATGACCTGAAGATTGGCGTCGTAGCTGCGGTTGGCTTCGCGCATGTCAGCCATTTCGATCAGGATATTGACGTTCGGCATCTTCACCATGCCGTTGCTATCGGCGGCCGGATTGCCGGGATCGTATTCGTTGACGAAATCACCACGGTCCACGCCGAGCTTCTTCACCGTCACGCGCTCCACACCGCTGACACGGTCGAGCTCGGAGCCGAAGGTGACGGTCTTGCGGCGATAGGGGTCGGCGCCGGGGGTGTCGCCGGTGGATCTGGCGTTGGCAATGTTTTCCGAAACAATGCGCAGGCGTGTGGACTGCACTTCGAGACCGCTGCCGGCGATTTTGCTCGCCGCACTCAAGGGATCCATGGATTACCTCTTTACCGTCATCAGCATCATGCGATGGAAGGATTTGACGAGATTGGCGTTCAGGTCGTACTGCCGCTTGATCTCGCCGGTCTTGGTCATTTCTTCAGCAAGCGCGACCGAATTGCCGGACTCCTGCATGCCGATCTCGTTATTGATCGGGTTGTCGCGCACCGCGATATTTTCGCTGAGCTCGCTCGCCCCGAAATGGGCGGGATGAGTCTTCGCCATACCGACCTGCTGGCTGGTGGCCTGCATGACCGCTTCGAAGGGGTTGACATCCTTGGCGTGGAACTTGGGTGTGTTGGCGTTGGCGATGTTGGTCGCCACGACTTCCTGCCGCACGCTCAGCCATTCCGCTTGGCGGGATGCCAGTTCGAACAGTTGAATCGGTTGCATAGACTTCTCCATCTCGTATGGCCCGAACCTACGGGGCTAATCTTGCGTCAGACTTGCGGGGAGGGATGGCGCTGCATAACGACGGAGAAAGGGGCGTGCGCAGGCGGCATGCACAAAACAAAAAAGGCGCGCCGGCAGATGCGGCGCGCCCTTCCGTTGAGAGAAAAACCGTTATTTTTCGGGGTGGTAGGTCTTGCCGGAGGAGGTCTCTATCAGCCACTCGCCGTTGCGCTGCTCGATCTTTGTCAGCAATGCATTGTCCGGCAGGGTCGAACCGACTCGCACCATGTACATGCCCGAACCGTCCTCGATCAGGGCGCGGCCATTGGAAACATGCAGCAGACGGAAGGATGTCTGGCCGGGGAAGGGCTGGTCCTCGATCCCGGCTGCCAGATTGTTCTGTTTTTCCTTGCCGCCCGCGTTGACGGTTGCCGTCGTCAGCATGTCGGGCAGCTCCGCCGGCGGCGGGGTGTCTTCCTTGTTGCGGTTGGTCATGGCCATCGGCGAAACGCTGAAGACTTCCCGCGGGCCGGTATGGGGCAGATCGCGGGTGCGGTCGCCGCCCGCCACTTTCATGCCGAATTTGTCTTCGTTGAAGAACACGTACCATGGGAAAAAGGCTGCTGCAGCGGCAAGTCCGATGCCCGTCCATGCGAGAATACGGTCAGGCGTAAAGAAAACAGGCTTGGGCAGCACGTCTTCATCATGGCTATTGTCATTCCGCTTGTTCACGGGTCAGCCTCTCACTCTCGGGTTTACCTGGGGCTGGCCATTCTGTGCTCCCCCGCGCAGCGCGGTCGCCAGGTCGGCATAGGCGTCTTGCGCTGCCGGTTCGCTCGGCAGCTGTTTCAGCGTTTCATAGATGATCGGGACCTGCTTCACCGCCATGTCGAGATCGGGGTCGGTGCCGGGCCGATAACCGCCGATAAGGCGAAGATCCCGCGTTTCCTCGAAGCGGTGCACCAGCGCCTTGAGGCGTGACACCAGCTTTTCCTGATCCGGCGTCCAAGCCTTCTTGGCGAGACGGGAGATCGAGGCGAGGGGATTGATCGGCGGATAACGGCCTTCTTCCGCAAGGCTGCGGTCCAGCACGATATGGCCGTCGAGAATACCGCGGGTCGAATCGGCAATCGGATCGTTATGATTGTCGCCATCCACCAGAATGGAGACGATGGCGGTGATGGTGCCGGTGCCTTCCGCGCCCGGTCCCGCCCGTTCCAGCAGTCGCGGCAGTTCGGTAAAGACCGAGGCGGGATAGCCGCGCGCCACCGGCGGCTCGCCCGAAGCGACCGCCACTTCGCGGATCGCATGGGCAAATCGCGTCACGCTGTCGATGATGAGAAGGACATTGTCGCCCTGATCGCGGAAATGCTCGGCGATGGTAACGGCGGAAAGCGGCGCCATCTTGCGCAGCATCGGGCTTTCATCGCTCGTCGCGACGACGGCGATGGACTTGCTCATATTCTCGCCCATCGTGTCTTCGATGAATTCGCGCACTTCGCGGCCACGTTCGCCGACAAGCGCAATCACCACCTTGTCGAAGGCGTCTGCCTTGGCGAGCATGGACAGCAGCGTGGATTTACCGACGCCGGAACCCGCGAAAATGCCGAGGCGCTGGCCGAGGCAAAGCGGCGAAAAGATATCGATTGCCCGGACACCCGTCTTGAAGGGCGTCTCCACCCTTTTGCGCGTCATCGAGGGTGGCGCATTGTTGGAAATCGAACGTTGCTCAATGCCGGCGGCAAGCGGCCCCTGGCCGTCGATCGGCTCGCCGAGCGCATTGATGGTGCGTCCGCACCAGCTGTCGTCGGGCGAGACGCGGAAGGCGCCCTTGCGGATGACGGTGTCGTGAATGCCGATCGGCTCGCCGGGTTCGATGGGGCAGACATAGCAGATGTCCGGTTCCACGCGCACGACTTCGCCGAGATGAATGCCGGTCGCACTGCGATGGGCGACAAATTCCCCAAGCCGCACATGCCGCGACAGGCCGGAAACCGTATAGTGCCCGGCGGCGATGGTGCGGACATGACCGCCATGCGCCACCGAGAACTCCGGATCGGCATAATGCCCGGCAAGGCTCGCCAGCTGCGCGAGCTTCGGTGAAATGGCCCCAGCCGAGAGCATGGATTCCGGCATTGTCATCACTCAGTTCCTCAACGCGCGCCGCCAAGCGTCTTGATGCCCTCGCCGAAGGTCGATTCGGTGTCCCGCATCAGCGAGGAGATGCTTTCAAAGGCGCGGTTGACCTGGATGAGCTGCGTCATCTGGGAAATGCCGTTGACATTCGACTGCTCGAGGTAACCCTGAACGACGCCGACTTCATGATTGTTGACGACCGGAACCGGCTGCGCCACCGGCTTCACGCCGCTATTGGGATGACGCAGGAAGCCTTGCGAAAAATCCGCCTGGTAGATGCCGAGCGTGGCGACGATGTTCTCGTTCTGGCGGATAGCTCCGTCGAGACCGACGGTGATAGGACCGCCATTCGGATTGAGCTGGATCGGGCCGCCGCCGGCATCGAGAACGGGATAACCGCTCGAGGAGATGAGCGCGCCGTCCGGACGCATGGTGAAACGGCCGTCGCGGGTCAGGATCTGACCATCAGGCGTATCCAGCGAGAACCAGGCATCGCCCTTGATGGCGAAATCGAAGGAATTGCCGGTCTGCTCGAATGCACCCTGACGAGTGGAGAGATAGTCGTTGCCCTGGGAAACGAAAGCCACCCTGGCGTTCATGTCATTGTGGTTCTTGGCGACCATCTCATCGAATTTCACTTCGGAGCCGCGGAAGCCGACCGTGTTCACATTCGCCATATTGTCGGAAATGGTGGTAAGACGGCGCTCCAGCGCGATCTGCGAGGACAGGGCGACGTATAGTCCGGATTGCATATCATTTGCCTCCGAGTTTCAGGGAGTTGATGGAGATCAGCAGGTCGGGGGAAATGCCGTAGCCGCTGGAGGAGCCGAAAACGGCCAAGGGGTCATAGGTCGTAGAGGGATTTTGCATTTCCCACATGATGGTGAAACGCTCGAGCAGCTTGCCGACCTTTTCAGGATCCTGCAGATCCTTGATATCGATGCTTTTTTCGATGAGCGCGGCCTGCTTGTCGACATCGGCCGCCGCAAATGCGTCGGGCAGGTTGAACGTTGTGCGGAATACCTGCGCAAGCGCGTCGTTGGCGAGGAAATCGAGGCCGGATTTTATTGTCGGCGCCTTGCGCTCGAAATAAAGGGCAAGCCGGACGCCGTTATTGTCGTCGCCCGCTTCCTGTTCCAGCGTCTGGCGCGTGTATTTACTGACGACACCTGATTTGGCTGCCTCGGTGGAGGTCGCTGCCGCACCCAGGCCTGCGAAATCCAGGGACTTTGCAAGCTCTGCATACCGGTTGTCGGAAAGCTTGTTGGCGAAGGCGTTCTTGTCCGAGGCGCCTTCCGTCAGCACCTTGCGGATGAAGGCCTTCGCATAGGCCATATCCTCGAGCCCGTGGGCTTTCAGGGCGTAATTATAAAGGCGCGTATCGGCCATGAAGTCGTCGATGGATTTCACATCGCCGATCTTTGCACGGTAATATTCGGTCTCGCGCGCCACGTCGGGCTGCTTCGACACCCGCTCAAGCGATTTGCCGATATCCTGACTGATCAGTCTGTAGCTGGTATAGGTGGAAGTCACTGAACCGCCGCTCTCGTTTGATCCCGATCTCAAGGCGCACGTCCGCCTTTGCCGGCATATTGCCGTGGCTTGCTTGTGCGAAACTGGCTGGAGGCGGGAGCATGGGGAGGCTTTGCGGACAGGTTCACGCAAGCCACATTTTCTAGACATGGCGGCATGGAACACTGTTCGGGCGTGGTCGATCAATGAATATTGTAATTGGACTTATAATCACCTTCGGCTGCATCATCGGCGGCTATATGGCGATGGGCGGTCATCTGGACGTGCTGGTTCAGCCGTTCGAATTGATGATCATTGGCGGCGCCGGCCTCGGCGGCTTCATCATGGCAAACCCCATGAAGGTCGTGAAGGATTCGGGCAAGGCGCTCGGCGAGGCCTTCAAGCATTCGGTCCCGAAGGAGCGAAACTATCTCGACGTGCTCGGCGTGCTTTATTCGCTGATGCGCGATCTGCGCACGAAATCGCGCAACGAGATCGAGGCCCATATCGACAATCCCGAGGAATCCTCGATCTTCCAGAGCGCGCCGTCGGTCCTGAAGAACAAGGAACTGACCTCGTTCATCTGTGACTATGTCCGTCTCATCATCATCGGCAATGCCCGCAGCCACGAAATCGAGGCGCTGATGGATGAAGAAATCGAAACCATCTTGCATGACAAGCTGAAGCCCTATCACGCGATCACCACCATGGGCGATTCCTTCCCCGCCATCGGTATCGTCGCGGCGGTTCTCGGCGTCATCAAGGCCATGGGCAAGATCAACGAATCGCCTGAAGTGCTCGGCGGCCTGATCGGCGCCGCACTCGTCGGCACCATGCTCGGCATCATCCTGTCCTATTCGATCTGCAACCCGCTCGCTTCGCAGGTCAAGATCGTCCGCACCAAGCAGCACCGCCTCTACATCATCGTCAAGCAGACGCTGATCGCTTACATGAACGGCTCGGTGCCGCAGGTCGCGCTCGAATACGGCCGCAAGACCATCTCCAACTACGAGCGGCCGTCCATTGACGCCGTCGAACAGGAGATGATGAACCCCGGCGGCGAAAACAAGGCGGCATGACGATGGCAAAAGCTGCAGCGCAACAAGCACCCGCCATCGACACCGCCCTTCTCGCAAAATTGACGGGAGGGCTGTCTGACCGCAAGACGATCGCCAAGATCGGTTCCGATATCGGCCATCTCTACAGCGAATTCCTGCCGGACATCTTCCACAGCGAGACCGGCATCGCGATCGATGTGGAATATGTCAGCTCCGAATCGGGCCTGATGACCGATCTCATCGCCAATGTTGGGAGCAATGTCGCGGTTGCCGATTGTTCCCTGCGCAACTGGTGCCCCAATTTCATGATGACTGTCGGCAACGGCTTCGTCATCGCGCTCATGGAGCGCATGCTGGGCGCGTCGCCGGACATGATCGGCGAACCGGACGAGCGCAGCCTGTCCCATATCGAGCTCGACCTTGCGGCCATGGTTCTTGGCCGCATCGCCGGTGTCCTGCGCTCCGGTGTCAACGCGCCCGGCGGTTTTGAGGCGGCCATCGAGCCGCCCTTCAATTCCAACGGCAAGAGCGCCTTCGAGGAAATGATCGCCGGTCTTTACGGCGTGACCCTCCGCATGAAGATCGATATCGGCAAGGTCTCGTCGGAATTTACCCTCATCGTGCCGCAGCGTCCCCTGCTCAGAACCTCCATCGTCGCTCCCAAGGCTTCGGCCCAGGCGCTGAAGAAGCAGGAGGAATGGATGGAGATGATTTCCGAGCAGGTGAAGCGATCGCAGGTCACGCTCGAGGCGCGCATCAAGCTCGAAACGCTGACGCTCAGGACAATTTCCAAGCTGGTGGCCGGTGATGTCATTCCGTTCCAGGCTCTGAAGCAGGACGATATCGGCGTCGAGGTCAGCGCCAACGGTTCCAAGCTCTATAATTGCGAATTCGGCAAGTCCGGCGACCGCTACATGGTTCGGGTGAAGAACAATGTCAGCACGGACGACGAGATCTTACGACATTTGATGGGTTAAATCCTGCCCGGCCTTTCGGGTTCTGGGCAGGCTGACGCAAGTTTCAAAGGGAATAATCAGCGCATGGCTACGAAGAAAACACCTGTGACCGATGATGCGGCGTTGCCGTCGTTTGAAGACGGCGGCGACCTCGACCAGGCTATCGGCGATCTGCGTGGCGTCCTCAAGACGGATGCGGAAGGCTCGCTCTCCGATTTTGGCGACTTCGGCGATTTCGGAAGCACGGACGAGGTTTCGACCGAAACCGACCTTTCCGCCTTTGGTGGCGGAGCGGCCGACTTTGCGATGGACGATTTTGCCGCCGCCCCGCAGGTTGCGGGCGTGAAGGCGCCGCTCGGCAGCGGCTTGTCCGAAAACATGGAAATGATCATGGACATCCCGATCGATGTCCAGATCGTTCTCGGCACCAGCAGAATGCTCGTTTCGGGGCTGATGAGCCTCGAAGAGGGCGCAACCATCGCGCTTGATCGCAAGATCGGCGAGCCGGTCGAGATCATGGTGAATGGCCGCCGTATTGCGCGCGGTGAAATAACGGTTCTGGAAGACGACGATACGCGCTTCGGCGTAAAATTGATTGAAGTACTGAGTACGCGAAAAGCCTGATCCCTGTGGGGACGGAGAGGAAAGACCATGATGGACTTCGAGGATTTCGGTAACCCCCTTGCGGGCAAGCCGTTGTCTCAGGCCGACAAGGCGGCCGCGGTGCTTCTTGCCATGGGCAAGGGCGTCGCCGGCAAGCTGCTGAAGTTTTTCACCCAGCACGAACTGCAGATGATCATTTCCTCGGCCCAGACCCTGCGCGTCATTCCTCCCGATGAGCTTGCACAGATCGTAGCCGAGTTCGAGGACCTGTTCACCGAAGGAACGGGTCTGATGGACAATGCCAAGGCGATCGAGAGCATTCTCGAAGAGGGCCTGACCCCTGAAGAGGTGGACAGCCTTCTCGGCCGCCGCGCGGCTTTCCAGGCCTATGAAGCATCGATCTGGGACCGCCTGCAGGAAGCCGAGCCGGAATTCGTCGGCAAGTTCCTGCTGCGCGAACATCCGCAGACCATCGCTTATATTCTCTCCATGCTGCCTTCCTCCTTCGGCGCCAAGGTTCTCCTCACCATTCCGGAAGAGCAGCGCGCCGATATCATGAACCGTACCGTCAACATGAAGGAAGTCAGCCCGACGGCTGCCCAGATCATCGAGAAGCGTGTGGTCAATCTCATCAATGAAATCGAGGCCGAGCGCAATGCGGGCGGTTCCACGAAGGTTGCGGATCTGATGAACGAACTGGACAAGCCGCAGGTCGATACGCTGCTCAGCTCTCTCGAGACGCTCAGCAAGGAAGCCGCAAACAAGGTCAAGCCGAAGATCTTCCTCTTCGACGATCTCATGTTCATGCCGCAGCGCAGCCGCGTCCTGCTGCTCAACGATGTTTCGGCCGATGTCATGACGATGGCGCTGCGCGGCGCCACGATGGAAATCAAGGAATGTGTGCTCTCCAGCATCAGCCCGCGCCAGCGCCGCATGATCGAATCGGACCTCGCGGTGCCGCAGGCCTCGATCAACACCCGCGAAGTGGCGATTGCCCGCCGCGCGGTGGCGCAGGAGGCGATCCGGCTGGCCAATTCCGGCCAGATCCAGCTGAAGGAAGCCTCTGCGGAGGAGCAACCAGCCGCCGCTTAAGCGGAAGCCGGTTGATAACCCGCCCTTACGGCGGAACCGGCCATTGCGATGGCCGGTCACGGACGCTAGTTTCGGGATGACGGCCTGCCGGGATCGGCGGGCCCTTTTTTTTGATCCCGGGAACGTGCCTTGGCAGACGATCAGGACAAGGACAGTAAAACAGAAGCCCCGACGGAGAAAAAACTCCGCGATGCGGCGGAAAAGGGCAATCTTCCCTTTTCCCGTGAAGTCCCGATCTTTGCCTCCTCACTTGCTTTTTATTGTTACCTGGTCTTCTTCCTGCCCGATGGCGCCGGTCGCCTTGGCGTCACATTGAAGGACCTGTTCGGCCAGCCCGAACAGTGGGACCTCAGCACCCGGCCGGATGCCCTGTCGCTGTTGTATTTTCTCGGCACGTCGATCGCCTATCTGCTCATGCCGGCGATGATCATGTTCATGGTTTTCGGGCTTGCTTCGTCGTTTTTCCAGAACCTGCCGTCGCCGGTGCTTGAGCGGGTGCGTCCGCAATGGTCACGCGTCTCACCGGCGAAGGGCTTCACGCGCATCTACAGCAAGCAGGGTTTTGTGGAATTCGGCAAATCCGTATTCAAGATCATGATCGTCTCGGTCATCATGTTCTTTGCTTTGCGTGGCGATTTTTACAGCCTCATCGATCTGATGTTCTCCGATCCGCAGGTCATTTTCGTCCGGGTGGTCGAGATCGTCAAAAAAATGATGGTCGTTATTCTGCTTTCCACCGCGCTGCTTGCTGCCGTCGACGTTCTGTGGACGCGCCATCACTGGTTCAGCCAGTTGAAAATGACGAAGCATGAGGTGAAGGAAGAATACAAGCAGTCGCAGGGCGACCCCGTGGTCAAATCCCGCCAGCGTTCCATCGCCCGCGACCGTGCCCGCCGCCGGATGATCAACAATGTGCCGCGCGCAACGCTTGTCATCGCCAACCCCACACACTTTGCGGTGGCGCTGCGTTATGTTCGCGAAGAAGGCGACGCACCTGTTGTCGTGGCCAAGGGCCAGGACCTTATCGCATTGAAAATCCGCGAGATTGCGGAAGAAAACAATATCCCCGTTTTTGAGGACCCTCCGCTTGCACGCTCCATGTTTGCGCAAGTCTCGGTAGATAGTGTGATTCCACCAGTCTTTTACAAGGCTGTGGCTGAGCTCGTTCATCGGGTTTACGCCATGAAGTCATCGAAAATACGGGTTCAATAAAACCAATGAAAAAATCCGCCTATTCCGAACAGCGGGAAATGATCGTCGCAGAGGCGATCAACCCGATCGCCACCGAACTTCGATTGTTAGACCCGGCCGACCTGATTTCGCTGCTCAGATTTGAGTGCTACAGCAGTATCGCCGACCTCGTTTCGTCGGCGGCTGAGCTTTATTATCATCCCGGTACGATCAATTTCGGCGCCGGCGGCGAATACAAGCTCGAATGGGAAGGCGCGCCGGAGATCGTCCTCGATCTCGAGCTCAAGCCAAAGGGCGCCACGGTCTATGCGCGATTGACGCTCGCCAACGAACATGCGGCGGTTGAGATCAATCACGTCTCGTTTCAGAACCCTTCCGAAAACCCGGACGAAAACACCGAGTTTCTTCGGAAAAGCCTGACGGCTGCCCGATTCGTGCCAACCCGTCAGGGCGAAGCGGCTTAACCGGATCATCCCTGAATATTGCCGTCATGTCCGTTGCGCCCGCCGAAATCGCGGGCGCAACGGCCTCGTTCCGGTGCGTTTTAACCAGAGCTTGCCTGAAGCCTGCCGGTTTATGCGAAACCCGGCTGTGAAAGGCAGGAACGCCTTGCAAATCAGTCCTGTTGTTTGTTACCTATCACATTAACGATTTGTTAACGAACAGCAGGTCGCGGTGGTCGCTTCAGGCCATTGCCGATTCGCATGATGCTTCTGCTCGTTGTCGGCACAGCGCCGGATTTTTTCTTAAATTTTGAGTTGGGTGGACCCCATGACCAGCATTTTGACCAATGCGGCGGCGATGGCCGCGCTGCAAACCCTGCGCATGATCGACAAGAGCCTCGAGACAACACAGGCGCGCGTGTCTTCCGGCTACCGTGTCGAGACTGCGGCGGATAACGCGGCCTACTGGTCCATTGCAACGACGATGCGCTCCGACAATAACGCGCTTTCGGCCGTGCAGGACGCTTTGGGTCTGGGAGCCGCCAAGGTCGACACCGCCTACGACGCGCTTGAAAGCACGATCGAGGTCGTCAAGCAGATCAAGGCCAAGCTCGTCGCCGCCTACGGCGTTGGCGCCGACCGCGGCAAGATCCAGGATGAAATCAAGCAGCTTCAGGAACAGCTGAAGAGCATCTCCGAATCGGCCTCCTTCTCGGGCGAAAACTGGCTGCAGGCCAGCATCAGCAACGGTGGCACGCCGCCGGTTGAAGAATCGATCACGAAAAAGGTCGTTGCATCCTTCACCCGCACGGGCGCAGGTAATGTCGGCGTTACCACCGTTGATTATGTGCTCGATGGCAGTACGGTGCTTTTCGACCTCAGTGGTGGAAAGCTCGGGATTCTCGACAAGAACGCCGTTTTCGTCAGCAAGACGGAATATGAAGTCACTCAGACCTCGACGACTGCGGGTAAGGCGACGAACGCCGGTCATGTCGTCGAGAAGCTCAGTGACGCGCAGATCGGCGCGCTGAATGCCGCGACTGCGGATACGAATACGGATCCGAATATCTATAGTGACGGGACCGCCAATTATCTCCGCCTTGCCGAAAACGTATGGGTGAAGGTGACGGCGACAGATCCGTCGAGCGGTGGCACCACTGTTTCTCCCGCCTATCGCGACACCAGCAGCAACGACTGGTTTTACGACCTCAGCGGCGGGACGGCTTCCGCCGATCGTTCCCTCGGGTTTTCCGTATCCACCCTCAATCTCGGCAATCTCGATGTTGTCGCCGCAGCCATGGGCGGTTTTGCCGGTGGCGGCACGACCTATACCGATGCCGACGCCATCGACATGATGATGTCCTTCGTCGACGGGCAGCTTGAGGCGATGACCAGCACGGCTTCCAGCCTGGGTTCGCTGCAGAGCCGCATCAGCATGCAGGATAACTTCGTTTCCAGCCTTATGGATGTTATCGACAAGGGCATCGGCCGTCTTGTCGATGCCGACATGAACGAGGAATCGACCAGGCTCAAAGCGCTGCAGACGCAGCAGCAGCTCGGTATCCAGGCTCTCTCCATCGCCAATGCCAACGCGGAAAATATCCTCCAGCTCTTCAAGTAACGGGTTCGACCGGCGTGGGCGCGCGGGGATGGATGGGCGCAGGCTTGCCGATCATGCCCGCCTTCATCCTCGCACAAGTTTGAACACCTAACGTCGGGTCAGTATGGGGCGGATCGCATGGCGTGATCCGGCCGGGAAACGTGGAAGAGACGGGCAGGGTAGCAAGGATGACGGTGGTGCCGCCAAACGGCTTAGAGCATTTCCAGGAAAAGTGGACCCCGGTTTTCCGTCTGGAAATGCGGCGAGGCTTTTGCGATTCGCGCGGGCAACAAAACATGTCTGGCCCCTTTCTCCTGTTTTGCCGGAGGCAGGCATGAGCGCGTCCATTGCACGGTTTCTCAAGGACTTCGGTGAAGCGCAACCGCAATCGGCGGCGCCGGCCTTCGGCGACCCGTTGGCCGACAACGATTTCCTGTCCGGTTTTGCCGATGGCGCTTCCGCTTTCGACGAATTTGCCCCCGTTGACGTGGAGAGCGAGAAACAGGCGGCCTATGACCGCGGCCGCGAAGACGCCGCCCGCGAGATCACCGAGAAGATGCAGGCGGAGCGGGAAGAACTGATCGCCGCCCATGCGGCCGAGCTGGAGACCCTGCGTTCGGGCCATCTTGAAGAAATTGCGGCGTCCCTGTCCCGTGGTCTGCGCGAGGGTATCGACGCGATCGCGGCCAATCTCAGCGAACAGACAGCCAATATCCTTGCCCCCCTCCTGACGGAAAAGCTGTCGCTCAAGGCGGTTACGGCGCTGGCGGATGTGGTGCGCGCCGCCATGCCGGATGGCGAAGGGGTCACGCTTGTCGTGAAAGGCCCGAAAGATTTGTTCGAGCGACTGAAGACGCAGCCGGGCTTTGAAGAAGAAACGATGAAATTTACCGAGACCACCGATATCGATCTTTCCGTCGAGTTGGGTGAAAGCGTGTTCGTGACGCGCATGTCCGCCTGGGCGTCCAGTCTTCGCAAGGTGATGAAATGAGTGAAGGCGAGAACCACCACCACGGCAAAAACGAGATCATCATCGTCAAGCGCCACAAGGGCGGGCACGATGGCGCCCATGGCGGTGCGTGGAAAATCGCCTATGCCGACTTCATGACGGCGATGATGGCGTTCTTCCTCGTCATGTGGCTGGTCAATGCCGCCAACGAGGAAACCAAGGCCTCGGTCGCCAGCTATTTCAATCCCATCAAGCTGTCCGATGAGAAACCCTCGTCCAAGGGGCTGGAAAAGCCTGTCGATAAGGAAGAGGGCGTCCAGAAGAAAGACCAGTCCAACATCCAGGCTGAAAAGGTCACCAAGGGTTCCGCCGCGGCGACGGGCGAAGACCTGACCTCCCAGACCGGTGAGCAGTCGAATTTCTCCGAAGCGGACTTTTTCGAAAATCCCTATTCCGTGCTGGCTGAAATTGCCCAGCAGGTGGGGCAGCAGGCCAATGTCAGCGCCAAGGGCGAGGGCGGCGCTGCCGATTCCGGCCCGGCGACGGGCGCTAGCGGCGGCGAAGCCTATCGCGATCCCTTCGATCCCGATTTCTGGACCCAGCAGGTGAAAATCACCCGCGCCGATCAGCCGCAGAAACCGGTTGAACAGCAGCAGCTCGCCGAGAACAAACAGGAGGATGCGGCCGAAAACGCTCAGGCGGTCGCGCTTAAGTCGTCCGAGACACCGGCCGAAAAGGCGGAAGACGGCAAGCCGATGGAAGTCGCCGCCGTGGTGCCGCAGCAGCGTCCGGATGCCGCAGAGCAGGCAGCGCTTTCTCAGCCCAAGCCGGAGCAGCAAAAGGCC
The DNA here is from genome assembly GCF_059499945.1 of Agrobacterium sp. Lineage (NCBI taxonomy): Bacteria > Pseudomonadati > Pseudomonadota > Alphaproteobacteria > Hyphomicrobiales > Rhizobiaceae > Agrobacterium > Agrobacterium sp. Next base: position 469,038 of record NZ_JCABZP010000014.1, read on the forward strand.
AGCGATGCCGAGTGGGAAAAGGCCGATACCCTGCGCGAGGAAATCGAGAAGCAGATCTCAGGCATTACCGGCAAGCTTTCCGAAGGTCTGGTGGTGACGCCGGCCGAAGGCGGGTTGCTGCTCACCATTTCCGACCAGACGGAAACGCCGATGTTCAATATCGGATCGGCTGTTCCCCGGCGTGAAATGGTTCTGGCCATGGAAAAAATCGGCAAACTGCTTCAGGAGCGGGGCGGCAGCGTGGTGATCCGCGGCCATACCGACGGACGGCAGTTCAAGGGCGAGGCCAATGACAACTGGCGGCTCTCCATGGACCGTGCGCACAGCGCCTATTACATGCTGGTGCGCGGCGGCCTGTCGGAAGAGCGGGTAAAGCAGGTCTCGGGTTTCGCGGACCGCAGATTGCAGGTGCCGGCGGACCCTCTGGCAGACGCCAACCGCCGCATCGAAATTCTGCTTGAGGCCGATCGGGGGTGAGTGTGACGAAAACCTCGAAACGCTGGCTTCTTCTTGCGGCGACGCTTTGCGGTCTCGGCTCCGAGCCGAGCAAGGCGTTTTCGCAGTCGCAGGACAATCTGATGCCCTATGCCATGCTGCGCTCCCTGCAGTTCGTGCAGGATTCGGTGGCCATGGGCGACCATTCCGCCGCTGAAATGCAGCGGTTTCTGCTGCAGACGATCGATGAGCGGCTGAAGAGCGCGCCCTCGGCGATCTTCAAGGATCCGCGCAATGTCGATGCGGCGCTCATCTATGCGATGAGCGGCGGCAACCCGGCGACGCTGGAATTGCTGGTCGCGCGTGATGTGGATGGCAATTTCGATAGCCGCGTTGCCGATATCCTGCGCAAATACCTGTCCGGCAAGGGAACGCTGGTCGCACAGAGCATCGCGGCCATGGTGCCTGAATATCGCGGCAAGCGGATTGGCGCCTATCTGGCGCTGATCGGCGGCAATGTGACGATACCGCGCGATCCGCTGGCTGCACTCGGCTTTTACGACATAGCCCGGCTCGAAGCGCCCGGCACAATCGTTGAGGAGGCGGCATTGCGCCGCTCGCTCGCTATCGCGGTTGAAGACGGCGATGCTGCGCGCGGCGTCGACTATGCGCAGCGTTATGCGCGGCGCTTCCTGCATTCGCCCTATGCCAGCCAGTTTGCCGACCTTCTGGTCTCGCTGGTGGTCAAACGCGCCGATTCCATCGGTGAGGAGGCGATACAGGAAACCTTCGCCATGATGGATACCGAGAGGCAGAAGGAAGCCTATCTGCGCCTTTCTCGCCTCGCGGCGATCAGCGGCAAGGATTCGCTGGCGCGTATGGCGGCGTTGAAGGCGAAGGCGCTGTCTCCGTCGCTGCCGGGTGAGCCTGAAGTCCAGGCAAATCTCTATGAAAGCCTTTCCAACATCGGCACACCAGATGTGGTGAGCGCGATCGAGACAATCGGGCAAATCCCCGAAGCGCAGCTTTCGGATCGGGACAGGGCCCTGCGGGAGGCGGCAAGGGCGATTGCAGAGCAGGTGGTTCGTCCTCCTTCCCTGCAGTCCGGTGTCGGTGCAGACACTGCGGCCACGAAGGATACCGGGCGGAATGCGCCCGAAAACGAGGCGACCGCTGCTGATGCAAAGAGCATATGGCGGGTCGAAACCCAGAAGGCTGACGATGAGGGCGATAACGTCCGGCAACTCGTGACGAGCGGCCGTAGCAAGCTCGATGAAATCGACAGCCTGTTGAAGAAAGGCGAGGGGGCACCATGATCGACGCAACCATCAACGCGATAATGAATGCGCCACCATCCGATCCGCGCGCCGGCAGCGCCAGCGTCAGGGACGACGCCAAGGGCGGCAGTTTCGGCGATGCCCTTTCCACGGTCCGGGACGAGCGGCCGCCGCAGGCGCTGCATTCGCGGCATCAGCAGGACAAGAACCCGGCTGAAGAACAGCAGGCACAGGCTGATAGCGAGGCGGAAAAGATGGATGTCCCGGTCAAGCGGCCCGCAACCTTTCTGAATGCGATCGTCAACGAGCATGCCGGCGAAGGTCGTGCCCATGAGACCTTGGCCGAGTTTCAGAACGCCGTGAAAACGGCCCGCACACCCGATAACGGCAAAACCGGCAAGAAGCTCAAGGACGACACCGACAAGGACGCCGAGACGGTAGCCGATGTGATCGATCCAAAGCTGGCGGAACTGCAGCTGGTTGTGGCCAACGCCGCCGATGTGGCGACAGCCAAGACGCCGCTTGAGGAAATTGCACAGGCGATTGCCGGCAAGACCGACACGGTGAAATCAGACCGGGCTGAACCTGTCCGGGGCAAGGCCGAGCATCTGGTCAAGGACACGCCGACAGGCATTGCACCTGCCGGTAACGAGGCGGGTTCGGCTTCCGAAAACGAAGGCGATGCCTCGGCATTCCGTTTCTCGTCTCCGCGTTCGGGCGCGGCCCGGGCTCTCGATATGAGCACGGTGCAGCGTGAGGGCCGTGTCGAGTTCGATGCACGGGAAAGCACCGGCAAAGCGGCAGATACCATCACGGTCCTCGATTCGCGGCGTTTCATCGGTCTGGCGCCTTCGACCAACGCTTCGGCCCTGACCGGCCTGATCGTCAATGATCCGGAATGGGTGAGCGCCATGCAGCCCGGCTCGTCGCTTTCCAATGCGGCGGCCCAGAGCAGCACCGGCAAGGTCGTGCATACGCTGAAGCTGCACATGACGCCGATCGAGCTCGGATCGGTGACGATGTCGCTGCGTCTTGCCGGTGACGAGCTTGCCGTTCACATGACGGTGGAGAGCGTTGCAGCCTATAAAAAGCTTCAGGACGACAGCAAGAACATCCTTGAGGGTCTCAAGGCGCAGGGTCTGACGGTCGATAACATCACCATCAGCATCGCTTCTTCCGACAAGAGTGACCAAACGGGCACACAGGGCAACAATCAGCAAAATCAGCAGGCGCAGCAGCAGGGCCAGCAGGCCGCCGCCGGGCGCAACCGTGACGAGTCCGGAGCACGGGGCAGTCGGCAAGGCAATGGCGATAATTTGGGGGTGCATAATGAAGGCATGGATGGCGCTCCTGGCTCTGCCCGTTCTTCTGCTGACAATGGCGTCTACCTCTGAAAACGCGTCGGCCTCGGCGACATCAGGCGTCTGTGAAAGAGAGATCCAGTCGGCGGCACGCAAATATGGCGTGCCGGAGGGAATTCTCTATTCGGTGGGCCTGACCGAGACGGGCCGCAAGGGGAGGCTCGACCCCAATGCCATGAATATCGAGGGAAAACCGGTATTTGCGACCTCCACCGAGGAAGCCCTGATGACTTTCGAGGCGGCGAAGCGCAACGGCGCCAAGCTGATCGACCTCGGCTGCATGCAGATAAATCATTATTTCCACGGCGAAAACTTCTCATCCCCGCGGGAAATGTTCGATCCGCGTCGCAATGTGGAATATGCCGCCATGTTCCTTCGCAACCTTCACAACAGGCATGAAACCTGGACCATGGCGGTCGCCCGTTATCACGCCGGCCCCAACAATGACCCGGCGCAGAAGAAATATGTCTGCCGCGTCATCGCCAATCTGGTGGCGACGGGCTACGGGAAATGGACTCCCAACGCGAAAAATTTCTGCGACGGATGACAACCTGAAATTGCTTTTAGGCACCGCAGGACTCGTATTTCGAAATGTGGCGATAGATTGATCGAAAAAAGGCATTTCAAGCGGTTTTTTCGGAATTTTGAAATTTCTACACAAAAATTTTGTGCCATATATGGTTAATACCCACTATATATAGATCAAATCGGCACAAAATGGTTAATCAATTATTAATAACTATCGATGATTTCCTACAGTTGTCGCTGAATCCCCCGATTCGTACCAATGCCTCATTGGAAAACACCACACTGATTCGGAGGCGGACGAATGATCGTAGTGGTTGATGAGCGCGAGCTCGTTAAAGACGGCTATACATCTCTATTTGGGCGTGAGGGCATTCCCTCGACCGGGTTCGATCCGGTCGAATTCGGGGAGTGGGTCTCGACGGCGGCGGAAAGCGATCTGGCGGCTGTGGAAGCCTTCCTGATTGGCCAGGGCGACCGGAGCTTTGCTTTGCCGAAGGCGATCAGGGATCGCACGACGGCGCCTGTCATCGCGGTCAGCGACCAACCCTCGCTGGAATCCACGCTGGCGCTGTTCGACAGCGGCGTCGACGACGTCGTGCGCAAGCCGGTTCATCCCCGTGAAATCCTTGCACGTGCGGCGGCTATCCGCCGCCGGCTGCAGGTCATCTCGAACTTCACAGATGCGGGGCCGATTCGGGTTTTCTCCGACGGCCGCGACCCCGAAGTGGGTGGCGAGGTATTTCCCTTGCCGCGCCGCGAGCGTCGTATCCTCGAATATTTGATCGCCAATCGCGGACGCCGCGTTTCCAAGGCGCAGATTTTCAATGCCATCTACGGCATCTTTGATGACGACGTCGAAGAAAACGTTGTCGAAAGCCATATCAGCAAGCTGCGCAAGAAGCTGCGCAAGAAGCTTGGCTACGATCCGGTCGATTCCAAGCGGTTCCTCGGCTACAGCATTGATTGGCAATGATTTTCATTGACCCGCGTGGTCTTTTTCAAACGCGGTATTTCCGACAGCTTCACGCAAGCCAAACGCTTTACCTTCTCCCTGAAAGATGACCACGAGGGTTTTTGAATGAGTATTTTCGGCACTATGCGAACCGGTGTGTCCGGCATGAATGCGCAGGCGAACAAGCTGGGGACCGTGGGCGACAACATCGCCAACGCAAGCACCACCGGTTACAAGCGTGCATCCACGTCGTTCTCCTCGCTCGTTCTGCCCTCCTCATCGGGCAGCTACGCCTCGGGCGGCGTACAGTCCAATGTTCGCTACAGCATTTCGGAGCAGGGAAACCTCTCCTACACCACCTCGAGCACCGACCTTGCCATTCAGGGCAACGGCTTCTTCGTGGTTCAGGATGGATCGGGCACGCCTTACCTGACGCGCGCCGGTTCGTTCCAGAAGAATTCGGAAGGGTACCTGGAAAACGCGGCCGGCTTCCAACTGATGGGTTACCCCTATGGTTCCAACCCGCCGGCGGCCGTCGTCAATGGCTTCACGGGTCTTGAAGCCATCAATGTCAATAATTTCGGCCTGACGGCATCGCCCTCCACGCAGGGCAGCTTCCCGGCCAATCTTAACCGTGGCGATACGGCTGTGGCCGCGGCATCGCTTCCGGGCACCAACTCCGCAACTGCGACGTTCGGCAACAAGACCTCGTTGACGGCATTCGATAGCGGCGGTGCGAAGGTACTTTACGATTTCTACTACACCAAGACTGACGACAATACGTGGGAAGTGGCGGTTTACCGCCAGGACCAGTCGACGAATGGCGGATTCCCCTACACGGCAACGCCAATAACTGACCTTGTTCAGGAGAAAGTCGAGCTGACATTCGATCCTGCTACCAACAAGCTCACCCCCACCTCGGATAAATCGATTACGATCAATGACCAGGTCAGCGGCGTGGCGCAGGCGATCAACATCGACCTGTCTGAAATGACGCAGTTCTCGACCAAGTTTACGCCCGGTACTGCAGTTCTCGATGGCAACGGTCCGAGCCAGATCAAGGACGTCGAAATTGGCAAGGACGGCCTGGTAACGGCGGTCTATCAGGATGGCGGTCGCCGCAATATCTACCAGCTGGCATTGGCCACGGTGCCGAGCGTCGACAACCTCAGCCCGCAGAACGGTAACGTCTATCTGCCGAGCAACGAGTCGGGTGTTGTCACCATCGGCTTCGCGCAGACGGGTAGCTTCGGTTACATCCAGAAGGGTGCGCTGGAAGGGTCGAACGTCGATATCGCCAGCGAACTCACCGACATGATTGAATCCCAGCGTATCTATACAGCGAATTCGAAAGTCTTCCAGACTGGATCGGATTTGATGGACGTCCTGATCAATCTGAAGAGATAATACTTCTCACGAGGACAGATGAATGTCGCTCACGTCAGCAATGAATACTGCGCAGTCGATTTTCAATAATACAGGTAAGCAGACGGACGTTACCTCGAAAAACATTGCCAATGTCGGCAATGCGAACTACGTCAAGCGAACCGCCATTCTCGGCACGACCATGGCTGGAGCGAGTATCGTCTCCAACGGTCGTGCCCAGAATGAAAGTCTTCTCAGGCAGACAATCTCCAGCTCTTCTCTTGCTTCCGGCCAGAGCACCGTGCTCAATGGCCTTCAGGAAATGAAGAGCGTTTTCGGCGGCAACGATTACGAGAGTTCGCCGGCCACCTATATGAAGGAACTGCTGAAAAGCCTGGACGCTTACGCGGCCAAGCCGAGCGATGCCGCTCTGGCGGCGACGGCCGTCACCTCGGCCACGGATGTCGCCAGTTCCCTGAACAAGGCTTCGAGCGAATTGCAGGCGATGCGTCTGCGCGCCGACAAGGAAATCTCCCTCCAGGTCGACAAGCTGAACGGGCTGCTCGCGAAGTTCGAGGAAGCCAATAACGAGGTCAAGGCGCAGACGGCGATCGGCGGCGATCCGAGCGACGCTCTCGATCAGCGCGAAGCGCTTCTGAAGGACATTTCCTCCATCATCGGCATCAATGTCGTCAATCGCCCCAACAACGATGTGGCGCTTTATACGACTGACGGTGCGACGCTGTTCGAGATCGTGCCGCGCAGCGTGACCTTCAAGACGCAGCCGGGCTACGATGCGACGACCACGGGCAACGCCATTTATGTCGATGGCGTAGCGCTGAAGGCGGGCAGCGGCAGCAACACAACGGCGGAAGGATCGCTTCAGGGCCTGATGCAGGTGCGTGATGATCTGGCGCCGACGATGCAGAGCCAGCTCGACGAAATCGCGCGCGGCCTCATCACCATGTTTGCGGAAAAGCCCGCGGACCCGACCAGCGGTCTGCCAGACATGCCTGGCCTCTTCACCTACGGTTCGCCGTTGGCGACGACAATTCCGCCGGACGGAACTGTCTCTCCGGGGCTCGCGGCCAGCATTACCGTCAACCCGGCGTTAATTATTTCCAAAGGTGGCAATCCGGAATTGTTGCGTGACGGCGGTATCAACGGTACCGATTACGTGATCAATACCGCAACATCGGGTGGAACCGGTTTCTCCGCCCTGATCCGCAGCTATGTCACTGCTTTTGACGCGCCCATGAATTTTGCCGCGTCGACACGTATCGATACGAATACCAGCATCCTGAAATACGGCACCAACTCGATGGGGTGGCTCGAACAGGAACGTTCCGGCGCGACTTCGGCAAACGAAGCGAAAAGCGCGCTTTATGAGCGCTCGGCCACTTCCTATTCGAACAGCACGGCGGTCAGCCTGGACGAGGAACTGTCACTGCTCATGGATATCGAGCAATCTTACAAGGCCGCGACCAAACTGGTGACGACCGTTGATGAAATGCTCAAGTCCTTGATGGACATGGTGAGGTAAACGATGAAAACGTCATTCATTTCATCGCTGGCGATGCAGAACAGCATGCGCAGCACCATCCTCAAGGCTCAGCTTGAGATGACCAATCTCAATACCGAGCTGACGACGGGCAAGCATGCCGATCTCGGCGTGACGCTGGGCGCCAATACCGCCCGCAGCCTCGATCTCAATCGCGATATCGACCGCATTACCTCGCTGGTCAGCGTCAATTCGATTGCAACGCAACGCCTCAAATCCTCGCAGACGGCGCTGGACGGCATGGCGAAGGCCGCGCAGGAGATTCAGAAGGTTCTGGTCCCCAATACCAGCAGTGAAGCACCGACGCTGTCGACGGTCGCCCAGACCATCTCGAATGCGTTCAACAACTTCACCAGCTTCGCCAATACAGCGGTCAATGGCGAGTATCTGTTCTCCGGCATCAATACGGATGTGAAGCCTGTCGATGACTATTTCGCGGATGGATCTCCGCTGAAGGAAGCCTATGAGACGGAGCTGAACGCATTCATGGCGGCGCAGACGCCGCCGGTGGGTGATTTCGCCAGCCTGTCGAAACCGCAGGTCGAAGCGTTCATGACCCATATCGAAGGCGTGTTCAACGGCACGACCACGGTCACGAACCCGCCGCATAGCAGCCTGACGGCCGGCCAGAACTATGATTTCTGGACGACCTTCGGTTCGAAGGCGAGCGACACCAACATGACGAGCCGCATCAGCCAGAACGAGGTTGTCGAAACGTCGAGCAACAGCAATTCGCAGGGCATGCGTTATTTCGCATTGACCGCGATGACGTCCATGACCTTCCTCGACGCGAAGGTGGACAGCGGCATCCGCGAAATGGTGGCGATGAAGTCGGTGACCAATATCGGCACCGCCATCAACGGTCTGAACCAGCAGCAAAGCCAGCTCGGTCTTTCCGAAAGCCGTGTCTCGAAAGCCAATGATTCGCTGGAGGCCCAGAAGAAGATCATCGAAACGCATCTGCTGGATATTGAGGGGATCGATACCTACGAGGCGAAGACCCGTCTCGATCTGCTGCAGCAGCAGATTGAAATCGCATACAGCCTCACGTCGCGTCTGCAAAAAATGAGTCTGGTAAACTACCTCTGATGAACAGAGGTGGCGGCAGATAAAGGATACATGAATGTACCAGTTTTCCTACGCCGAAATCATGGAGGATGGTGTCGCCAACGCGAAAGATCGCGAGCGGCAGGCGTTGACCAAATCGATCGACCTTCTGGTGGAGGCAAGGGACTCCTCCTCGCAGCGGCCCACGATCGAAGCACTTTTTTACACTCGACGGGTCTGGATCCGCTTCATTGAGGATCTCAAGCAACCCGACAACCAGCTGGCCATGGAACTCAGAGCCAATCTGATCTCCATCGCGATCTGGATTTTGAAAGAGTGCGAACTGATCCGGAAACGTCAGTCGACGAATTTCCAGGGCATAATTGACGTGACAACCATCATCAGGGATGGACTGAAATGAAAAGTACACTTCGAATTTCGCTGAAATCGGGCGAAAAGATTTTCATCAACGGCGCGGTTCTGCGTGTGGATCGCAAGGTGGCGCTTGAATTCCTGAACGATGTCACGTTCCTGCTTGAAAACCACGTTCTGCAGCCCGACCAGGCGACGACGCCGCTCAGACAGCTTTATTTCATCGCGCAGATGATCCTCATCAACCCGGAAGGGCGCGATCAGTCGACCAACATGTTCCGCAAGTCGGTCAGCATGCTGCTGAATTGCTTCCAGCATGACGAGGTTCTGGCGGAACTCAAGCGGATCGACGGGCTGGTTGCGTCAGGCAAGGCTTTCGAAGCGCTCAAGGCTATTCGCGGTCTTTATCCGATCGAGGAAAAAATCCTCAACAATCAGGAAATGACCCCGGCAACGATCGAACAGATTCGCAAGGAGATCGCACCATGGCGGTAGATGCAGTCAATGCGGCAGCGGCAAACCCCTGGGCGAATGCCGGGGCGAGCAGCAGTGACAAGAACGCGGCCTCGCTGAACTATGACAGCTTCCTGAAACTCCTCATCGCCCAGATGAAGAACCAGGATCCGACCAGCCCGATGGATGCGGGTCAGCAGATGTCGCAGCTGGCAAGCTTCTCGCAGGTCGAGCAGACCATCAAGACCAACACCCACCTGAAGAGCATGCTGCAGGCGGAAGCCCTGACGCGCGCGTCCGATCTCGTCGGCAAGACCGTCATGAGCTCCGACGACAAGGTCACCGGCGTGGTCAAGGAAGTGCAGGTCTATTCGGACGGCGTTGTCGCCATCACCGAAGCTGGTGACAAGGTACTGCTGCAGGCCGGCGTGACCTTCTCGAATGGTCCAATCAAGAGTACAGCTGATGGTGGGACCGATTCGAATAAGCCGGCTGGTTCCTGATATTGAAGAGGCGGCATGACGCCGCCTTTCCGGAATAAGGATGCGACGATGAACGAGGCCGATGCGCTTGATATCATGCAGGCGGCAGTCTGGACGGTTCTCGTCGCGGCCGGTCCGGCGGTTCTCGCCGCCATGATCGTCGGTGTCGTCATTGCCTTCATTCAGGCCCTGACCCAGGTTCAGGAAATGACGCTGACCTTCGTTCCCAAGATCGTCACGATCATGCTTGTCCTCGGTGTCGCCGCCCCCTTCGTGGGCGCGCAGATATCGCTCTTTTCCAATCTCGTCTTTTCCCGCATTCAATCTGGCTTCTGACGCCCGTCCGCTATGGATGCCACCTTCGCGCAAGCTTCGGCGGCTAGGGATAGGCTGAAGCATCGGGCCGAATTGCGTTCGCTTTTCGAGAACCGGTGCCGCGGAACCGTGCGGCGGCTTTTCCGTCGCCCTTCTCATGAAGAGACAGGACGATTTTATGGCGCAACCACCAGTCATCTCCTTGCCCAAGGTAAGTCCGAGCATGCGAGACATCGGTTTCGCATTGGGCATTGTGGCGATCCTCTGCGTTCTCTTCCTGCCCATTCCGGTCATTCTGGTGGATATTGGCCTGGCGTTTTCGATTGCGCTTTCGGTGCTCATCCTCATGGTGGCGCTCTGGATTCAGCGGCCGCTGGATTTCTCGTCTTTCCCTACCGTGCTGCTGATCGCGACCATGATCCGCCTGTCGCTGAACATTGCGACGACGCGTGTCATCCTGTCCCACGGCAATGAGGGGCCGACGGCGGCCGGAGGCGTGATCGCGGGCTTCTCCAGCCTCGTCATGTCCGGCGACTTCGTCATCGGTCTCATCGTCTTTCTGATCCTGATCACCGTCAACTTCATCGTCATCACCAAGGGCGCAACGCGTATCGCCGAAGTCGGCGCCCGCTTCACGCTCGACGCCATCCCCGGCAAGCAGATGTCGATCGATGCGGATCTGTCCGCTGGCATCATCGACGAAAAGGAAGCGCAGCGCCGCCGCCGCGAACTGGAAGAGGAAAGCTCCTTCTTCGGTTCGATGGACGGTGCCTCGAAATTCGTGCGCGGCGACGCGATCGCCGGTCTCATCATCACCGCGATCAATATTTTCGGCGGCATCATCATCGGTTATTTCCGCCACGGCATGCCGATCGGCGAAGCGGCCGACGTCTTCGTCAAGCTTTCGGTCGGTGATGGTATCGTCTCGCAGATCCCGGCCCTGATCGTATCGCTCGCCGCCGGCCTTCTGGTATCACGCGGCGGCACCGCCGGCTCGACGGATCAGGCGGTCGTCAATCAGCTGAGCGGTTATCCGCGCGCGCTGATGGTCTCGGCCATGTTGATGGGACTGCTCGCCGTCATTCCGGGCCTTCCCTTCCTGCCCTTCATCTTCCTCGGCGGCATCATGGCCTTCGGCAGCTGGTATATTCCACGCCAGGCGGAAGCCGAAAGCGCGCTGCGGCGTCAGGAAGAGGAGAACAAGGTTCTCCAGACCACCGAGGCGGAAAAGGATTCGGTCAAGCAGGTGCTGAAGACGGCCGAGATCGAATTGGCGCTCGGCAAGCAGGTTTCCACCCGTCTTCTCGGCGCGCATCAGGAGCTGGCTTTCCGCGTCGGCAAGATGCGCAAGAAATTCGCGAGCCAATACGGTTTCGTGGTGCCCGAGATCAAGGTCGCCGACGACATCATGATCCCGGAAAAGGCCTATCAGATCCGCGTCCACGGCACGACCATCGCCTCCAGCAGCCTGCGCGTCGGCGATGTTCTTGTCGTGACGGGTGCAGGGCGCAAGCCGAGCATTCCGGGCGACGAAATCCGCGAACCCGCTTTCGGCATGCCCGCCGTCTCCATCCTCGAAACCTTCACCGAGGATCTGAAGCGCGAAGGTTTCCACCCGATCGACAACGTCTCGGTGGTGCTGACGCATCTGAGCGAAGTCATCCGCAACAACCTGCCGCAGCTCCTGTCCTATAAGGACGTCAAAATCCTCATCGACAGGCTTGATCCCGAATACAAGAAGCTGGCCGACGAGATTTGCTCGTCGCACATGTCCTATTCCGGCCTGCAGGCGGTGCTGAAACTGCTGCTCGCCGAGCGCGTGTCGATCCGCAACCTGCATCTCATTCTCGAAGCCGTCGCCGAACTCGCGCCGCATGTGCGCAAGACCGAGCAGATCGTCGAACACGTGCGGGTGCGCATGTCGCAGCAGCTCTGCGGCGATCTTGCCGACAATGGCGTGTTGCGTGTCCTGCGTCTCGGCAACAAGTGGGACATGGTTTTCCATCAGGCGCTCAAGCGTGACCAGAAGGGCGAAATCGTCGAATTCGACATCGATCCCCGCCATCTCGAGGAGTTTTCGGAGCAGGCCTCGAAAGTTATCCGTGAATTCATGGATCGCGGCCTGCCCTTTGTCCTTGTAACCTCACCGGAAACGCGGTCCTATGTGCGCATGATTATCGAGCGACTCTTTGCGACCCTGCCGGTTCTTTCGCATGTGGAACTTGCCAAGGGTCTCGAGATCAAGATTCTGGGCGCCATTTCATGATAACCGACCCGCAAGGGACAATTATCGCATTGTTCCTTGCTATTTGCCGTATCGGCGCCTGTTTCATGACCATGCCGGGCTTTTCCAGTTCGCGCATCTCGCCGCAGATTCGCATGCTTCTGTGCGTCGCGGTATCCATGGCGCTTCTGCCGGTGCTATGGGACACGATCTATCCGAAAGTCTCCGGCGCAAGCCAGGGCACGGTCGTCGGTCTCATCTTCACCGAGGTCGTCATCGGTTCGATGTATGGCCTGATCGCGCGGTTCTACACGCTGGGTTTTCAGTTTACCGGCGCGCTCATCGGCGCTTCCATTGGCCTCAGTGCGCCTGGCGGTGCTGATGTCATCGAAGACGTGCAGGAAAACCAGATATCCAACTTCATCACCTTGGGCGGCCTGCTGGTGCTGTTCATATTCGATTTCCACCACATCGTCCTCAAGGCGCTGGTGGATTCCTACACCGCCACACCGGTCGGCGCGCTCATCAGCGGCCAGAAGATGCTGATTACGCTGACTGATACGCTCAGGGCCTCCTTCTCCATCATGCTGCGGCTCGCCAGCCCCTTCGTGATTTACGGCCTGATGTTCAACGTCGCGGTTGGCCTCATCAACAAGCTTGCGCCGCAGATCCCGGTCTTCTTCATATCGACGCCCTTCATTCTCGCGGGCGGCATTTTCATGCTTTACCTGTCGGTCGCGGCCCTCATCCGGCAATTCGTGGATGGTTTCGGCCCGGTCTTCATCGGCTTTTGATCGGGAGAAACGCCATGGCTTCGGACAAGCGCTCGGCTAAACTCAAACGTCTGGTAACGGTTCAGCGGCACATGGAGAAAATGGCCGAGGTGGAGCTGGCCGACACCACCCGCACCCGCACCGAAGTGGCGCAATCCATGGAGAACGTGCTGGAGGCGATGAGTTCCATGGAGCCGGTGCATCAGACATTCTCCAAGCATTATTCGGACCGCTACGGCCGTCTCGTTGTCCAGGACCGCCAGCTTGAAGGCGTCCAGCAATTTCAGGAAAACAAGGTCCTGAAGGAAAAGACCAAGGCCGACAGGCTTGAGGACAGGATGCATATCGCCCGCGATCTAGAAGATCGCGAGGCCGATGATAATGCAATCTATGATTTGTTAGAAATTACGAATGTTTCCCACACACCAGCCTCCAGCAAGGTTGGCGATCCATAATCTGTCCCATTGTTGCATCGCGGGCGTTTTTGAGGACGCCTCCGGCGATGTTTCTTGATTGAGCGGATGTGCCGGCTTTCTGTGCCGCCCATTCGTCAGCTCGGGAGATCTGGACGTGGCGATATCGGTGATAAGTGATCTGGTGATGGATGTGGTTCGCGCTGCGGACCCCCAGGAAGTTCAGGTTGCCCAGGAAAAACTCAAGGCGAACAAGGCGGCTTTTGCCGCAACCAGCCTTGCCGATGCCGGCAAGGGTTTTGGCGCCGCGGTCGACATGCTGGATGGCGCTTCCTCGAAGGCTGGCCTCGGCGACACCAATATCCGCGCGGCCCGCACCGAAATCCCGGAAACCTATCGCAAATATGAAGCCTCGGTACTCCAGACCTTCGTGGCCAACATGCTGCCGAAAGACAGCGAGGAAGTTTACGGCAAGGGTAATGCCGGCGAGATCTGGAAAAGCATGATGGCCGAACAGTTTGCCGACACGATCTCCAGAAATGGCGGCGTCGGCATTGCGGAACAAGCTTACAAGGATGCGCTGCGGAAGGCCGAAAGCAAAGGCATTACCGACGTATCGATGAATGAAAAAGACCATAATGCTGCAATTCGGATGGTGGCGGAGTTCGAGCGGCAGGTCCTCGGTGTTTCCAATGAGAAAACAGACGAGGCTTGAGAATGAAAAACCTTAACGAGGAGACAAGCATGGACCTTATGTCGAACGACCACCGTATCCAATCCGTTCTCGGCCGCCTTGAGATGATCATCGACAATGAGAACGACAATATCGGTAAGGACCCACAGTTCGACTTCAAGGTCTCCAATGCCCATAAGAGCCGTTGCCTTTATGAGCTGACGATGCTGTTCCGCGATACGCCGCGCGAGGAAATCGCCGCTGGCTATATGGAACAGGTCAAGGGCATCAAGTCCAAGCTTGCGACCAATGCCAGCCGCGTCGAGGCGCATCTGAACGCGGTTCGCGCCGTTGCGGACCTCTTGAAGAGCGCGATCCAGGAGGCCGATACGGACGGCACCTATTCGCAGGAACAGTTCATGTACGGCGCTGCCTCCTGATGTTGAAGCTTCTTCTCACCGGCGTCTGGGTTTGCGCCGTCACGCTCGGCGCGGTGTATTTCTCCGTCCAGTTGGCGACGGCGCCCGCGCCGGATGAGGCGGGGGCGAAAAAAGCCAGTCTGCAACTGGTCAAGGGCGAAAGCATCACGATCCCCGTCATCAATGACGGCGGGGTGAACGGCTATTTCCTCAGCCGGATTTCGCTCCGCGTCGACAAGACCAAGATGGCGAAGATCGAGCTGCCGGCAACGCAGCTGATGACCGATGAATTGTTCACGCTGCTCGCGGGTTCTTCCATGGTCAACATTGCCAACATCTCCACCTTCGATCCCGAAGCCTTCAAGCAGCGCATCCGCGAGGGGCTGAACAAGAGGCTTGATGACGAGGTGGTCGAGGATGTGCTGATCGAAC
Source organism: Agrobacterium sp. (assembly GCF_059499945.1). Taxonomy (NCBI): domain Bacteria; kingdom Pseudomonadati; phylum Pseudomonadota; class Alphaproteobacteria; order Hyphomicrobiales; family Rhizobiaceae; genus Agrobacterium; species Agrobacterium sp. The sequence goes on from NZ_JCABZP010000014.1 coordinate 484,120, forward strand.
AGCTCGATTATCTGTCGAAGGCCGATATTCGCGAGCAGAACGGTAACGGCACGCCCCGCTCGGTCAAGCTCGTCGAGGGCGAGAAGGCCGAAGTCGGAAAAGAAGCGGCTGCGGCGCCAAGTCATTGATGGCCAAGGGGCGAGGGGCTTCGGCCTGCTGCAGGATGCGGAGCATCTTTCTGGTTAATTGTCTCTTGCCGTATCCCCAAGCATTCGAGAGATTGCTTTCAAGCTAAATTCAACCTGCACCTGTATAAACAGACCCATGAACCACCATCCCGCAGGCCATGCTTCGGATCGGTGGCGATGGGTTTGGTATTGGGGGTTGGCAATGAGTTTCGCGTCAGGTTTCGCGCGGCCGGGATCGCAACGGAATATCCACGGACTGCGCGTCTGTGATCTCGATTGGAATGGGGCGCTGGAATTGGTCAGCGGCAGGGCTTCAGCCTGTGAAGGGCACACGATGCTGTCCTTTCTTACTCTCGAAAAAGCCAAGCTTTCGCTCAAGGACAATGCCTACCGACAGATTCTGGAAAGCTGCCTGCTTCTGCCGCAGGGCAAGGCAATGAGGGCCGCCGCGCGCAACGAGAATGGCGAGCCTCTGCCTGCCGCCATCGACGGCGTCGCCTTCACCATGGCGCTTCTGACCTATATGGCGGTGCCGAAGCGGATCGGTGTGGCGGGAGATGATGCGGCGCAGATCGGCGAGGTTCTCGCCAAGTTGCGGGCGCACGCGCCCTGGCACGATTTCGTCATGCTGAACCGCGATGCATCGGGCGTTAAGGTGGATGTTCTGCTGGCGGGAATGTTGAAGGAAAACCAGGAGACATGGCTGCACCGCACCGTCAGTCGCGAGAATGCGCGGGTCACCATCGCGGTTGGGCCCCTGTTCAAGGTCCTGTCATCGGAAGTGGCCGGCATGCCGGAAATTTTCCGCAAGCTTCACATGAGCTGGCTCTACAGCCTCTGCGCTGAACCCTGGCACATCGCGCTCGGCAAGAGCTGAGACAACGTCCGCAAGCGCCGCGTTAACCATTTGTTTGCCACGATCCTTTAACCTCTCGTAAGGTTTTGACAGTCGCCCGTGGCGGGCGGCACCGAGGGCGGCAGACGACTTCAGATGGTTGATGACAATCCGGACATGATGGCGATCCGCCCTGACGAGGATGATGTCGCCGCGCCCGTATCGCAATGGCGCAAACATTGGCTGCGGCTCCTGACGTCCGGCTGCATCGCCGCCGCCACCGTTGCCGGGGCAGCCCTTCCGCTTCTGCTCATCGATTCCGGCTTTCGCGGTTATGTTTCGCAGGCCCGGATCGAGGTCTCCCAGACCGCTTACGATGCCCCCGACGCGGCCCGTTTTCTGGCGATGGCACGCCGCACCCTGCTTTCACCCTCTGGGCTTGACCGTATAACCGCCGATCTCAAACTGAAGTCCGCCGATATGGTCGGCGTTCGCAATCAGGGTGAGCTTGGCCTGCTTTTCGACCTTCTGACCGGCGCGGATGCGCGTCCGCTGTCCGCGCGTGAGGCGTTGAACGGTGCGGTGGGCCAGGCGATCCGGCTGGAACTGACACCGGATGAAAATACGCTGATCGTGACCGGCAAGGCCGCGACGCCGGAAACCGCCATGCGGCTGACCGACTATCTTTCGATGCGCGTGATCGCGGATGGCAAGGCCGGCACGATGACACCAGCCATGCGCGAGACGGAGAGGGCGCGGACAAGGCTTGATGAGGCGGAAGCCGCACTGAACGGTTTCCAGATGCGTCACGGTGATGCCGTGATGTCCGAGGTGCAGCAACTTGAGCAGCAGCTGCGCGATGTAAACGACAGGCTTGCCGGAATTACCCCGCAGCAACAGTCCATCCAGGCTGATTTGACGGCGGCTTCGGCCCTGAAGCCTAATGATGTCTTTGTGAAGCCTCTGCCGGCCGGCGGGGCTTTTTCGGCGCTTGAGGATGTCAGGCAGAAGCATGCGAGCGCCAGCATGGCGCTTGCTGCCGTTTCGGTCGATTATGGCCCGAAACATCCCCGCAGCATCGCCGCCCAGAATGCCGTGGACGCGGCACAGGCACTTGCCGCCCCAGCATTGCGACAGTTGCTCGAAGGCCTGCGGGCGGATGAAAAGCGCATCGTTCAGGAGGTCGCGACCGCCAATGGCGAGCAAAGGAAATACCTAGACCGCCTGAGCGAGCTCGGTGTCGCCCCCGGCGAATTCTCGAGATTACAGGGTGAACTGGAAACAGCGCGAAATGCCTATCTGGAGGCAAGCGAACGCCGTGACCTGTCCGCATCCGCCACGCCTGCGGTCGAAACACGTTTGACCAAGAAGGCAACACCGGGAGAATTGACCCGCGACCTGACTCAGGCCGCCATGCTGACGGGCGGCGGCGCATTAATTGGCCTGTTGGGCAGTCTCTATCTCCTGAGCTACCGTCGCCATGACGAAGAAGAAGAGGGCGCATTGATCGTCGAAGACGGCGCGCAACTTCCATCCTCCGTCGAGCCGCCGGTCCAGTCTCTGCAGGTTTCGGAATTCGAACCGATCGAGCCGGCTGTGTTTGAAGATCTGCCGGATCTTGCCGCAGAGGGTAACATCGAGCCGGAGGAAGACAGCTTTGCCGATTATTATGGCGAGGCCTTCAATGACGACGACGATATGCCGCTGGACGAGCGTGTGCGGCAGGTCCTGATGGGCAGCCGCACGGTCAGGGCTGCTGATCCGGTATCCTCCGGGCTTCCTCCGCTCCTGGCGGAAGCCCTTGCCGGGCGCTTCGATCATGCTCAGGCCGAAGCCGAGGAACTGATGGAATTGCGACGTCAATTGGCGTTCCTGAGAGAGCGTCTTACCGATTACGCCGATCACCGCGAAGACTACCGCAAAACAGCCTGAAAACGCCGCATTTTAGCTTGCATTCCTGCGAAGGGGGCACCATACGGAGCCTACGTAACCCAGCAGGAGCAGGACGCATGGCAGTTGTGATTGACGGGAAGGCGAAGGCGGCTTCGGTAACGGAGGCGGTCCGCAAATCGGCAGAAGCGCTTGAGGCGGAAAAGGGCACAAAGCCCGGTCTCGCGGTTGTCATCGTCGGAAATGATCCGGCCAGCCACGCTTACGTGAACTCCAAAAGCAAGATGGCCAAGCAATGCGGTTTCAACTCCATCCAGCACACGCTGCCGGAGGAAACCACGCAAGCTGACCTTCTGAAGCTGGTCGGCGAACTGAACGCCGATGCCTCCATTCACGGCATTCTGGTGCAGCTGCCGCTGCCGAAACACTTCAATTCCGATGAAATCATCCAGTCGATCCTGCCCGAAAAGGATGTGGATGGTCTGAGCGTATTGAATGCCGGCAAGCTCGCGACCGGCGATCTCGCTACCGGTCTCATCTCCTGCACGCCCGCCGGCGCCATGCTTCTGGTGCGCGGCATTCACGGCGATGATCTCTCTGGCCTGAACGCTGTTGTCATCGGTCGCTCGAACCTGTTCGGCAAGCCCATGGGCCAGCTGCTGCTGAATGCCAACGCTACGGTGACGATGGCGCATTCGCGCACCAAGGATCTCGCCACCGTCTGCAAGACGGCCGATATTCTCGTCGCGGCGGTCGGCCGGGCGGCGATGGTGAAGGGCGACTGGGTGAAATCAGGCGCGACCGTCATCGATGTCGGCATCAACCGCATCCCCGCACCGGAAAAAGGTGAAGGCAAGTCGAAGCTGGTGGGCGATGTCGCCTATGATGAAGCAAGCGCCGTTGCCGCGGCCATCACGCCCGTTCCCGGCGGTGTCGGCCCGATGACGATCGCCATGCTGATGGCCAATACCGTCATCGCCGCCCATCGCGCAGAGGGTTTGACCGCGCCGAAGTTCTAAGCGGTTTAAAATGGCCAGCTACGCTTTCGGAGCCGGCCCCGTCGACGCGCGGACCACCAGTTCCGCCTTCCAGAGTTCCTGATGAGGTTCCGTCTGGTTGAGCTTGATCCGGTTGATCAGGCGCTGGCCCACACGCACCCCCGCAGCCCTCAGCGACGAGCGGGTGGTGGTGAGCGGCACGGAAAAATTATCGGGTTTCAGCAGCGGCAGCACGTCGTCATGGGCGATCAGCGAAATATCCTTGCCGGGTTTTAAGCCCCGCTGATTGAGCGAGCGGATCGCGCCGAGCGCAAGCGCGGTACTGGCGCAGAGGATGGCGGTCGGTTTTTCCGGGCGTGACAGCAGCGCCTCCATGCCGAGATAACCTTCCTCGTCGGTCATGCTGCCGTGCCTTACATTTTCCGCATGCAATGCCAGACCGTTTGCCGCCATCGCCTTTTCCACCCCGAGACAGCGGCGGAAGGTGAAATCATAACCCGCCGGGCCGTTCAGCAACCCGACGCGCGTATGGCCAAGCTGGAGGAGAAGCTGGGTCGCATCGCGGAAGGCGCCCTCATTGTCCACGTCGAGATAGGGATAGTCCTCCTCCACGCCGATGGAGCGGCCATGCACGAGGAAGGGCAGGGAGAGCGACTGCATCATGGCGATGCGTGGATCATTGTTCTTCATATAGGCGAGATAGATGCCGTCGACGCTGCCGCTGGCCGCCAGACCCCGCAGGGCTTCGCGCTCCTTTTCCGGCTCCGTCGGCATGATGACAAGATGAAAGCCGCTGCGCGACGCTTCCTCACCGAGGCCGCTCAGGAATTCGCCGAAATGCACATCCGAACGATGATGCTCGCCAATCGGCATCACAAGTCCGATGGAGCCAACCTTGCCTGTCGCCAGCCGTTGCGCTGCCGCATTCGGGCGATATCCGGTTTTTTCGGCAGCCTCCATGACACGGCGGCGCGTTTCGGCGCTGACTTCCGGATAGCCGTTGAGCGCCCTGCTGATGGTCGTCTGCGAAATGCCCAGCAGTTGCGACAACTGTTTCAGGTTCATGTCTGTCATTTCCTCCATGCGCGCGCCCGAGAATACGGCAAGGCCGCTCCTCACTTCCCAAAGCGCTTTAGATTTTTACCAGCCTCCACCGCATTTCTCAATCGAAAAGGATAGCCGCCCTCCTAATTAAATATGACTATTCATAAGGTGCTGCAACGTTTCCGAATAAAGAGCCTCTTGACTCTGTCTTAATGACAATGAGATGAATAGGCAGCCAAAGCGCTTTGATTGGAGAGGACGCTTTGAGCCTTTTATGTGATGGGAGGTAAATCACATGCGGAAGACTCTTTTGGCGACGGCTGCTGTCATGGCATTGCTGTCCGGTGCGGCCTTTGCCGCCGACCTGAAATTTGCACCCGGCGGGGACGCCAAGTTCAACTGGAAAAGCTACGAAGACTTCAAGGCGGCCCATGCCGACCTGAAAGGCCAGACGCTGACGATTTTCGGCCCGTGGCGTGGTGAGGACGAGGCCCTGTTCCAGTCGGTGCTCGCCTATTTCGCTGACGCGACCGGCGTGAATGTCCGTTATTCCTCGTCGGAAAACTACGAGCAGCAGATCGTCATCGATACGCAGGCAGGTTCGCCGCCCAATATCGCCATTTTGCCGCAGCCCGGCCTTCTGGCCGATCTCGCCGCCAAGGGCTTCCTCGTGCCGCTCGGCGATGTGACCGCCAGCTGGGTCAAGGAAAATTACGGTGCGGGCCAGTCCTGGGTCGACCTCGGCAGCTACAAGGGCAAGGACGGCAACAAGGCCTATTTCGCTTTCCCCTTCAAGGCGGATGTTAAGTCGCTCGTCTGGTATGTGCCTGAGAACTTCGAGGAAGCGGGCTATAAGGTGCCCGAGAGCATGGAAGACCTGCTCAAGCTCACGGACCAGATCGTTGCCGATGGCGGCACGCCCTGGTGTATCGGTCTCGGTTCTGGCGGCGCGACCGGCTGGCCGGCAACCGACTGGGTGGAAGACCTGATGCTGCGCACGCAGCCGCTCGATGTCTACCAGAAATGGACGACGAACGAGGTCAAATTCACCGATCCGGCCGTGGTCGAGGCGATCAACGAGTTCGGCAAATTCGCCAAGAACGAAAAATATGTGAGCGGCGGTGTTGCGGCCGTGGCCTCCACCGACTTCCGCGACAGCCCCAAGGGCCTCTTCGACATTCCGCCGAAGTGCTACCTGCACCATCAGGCGTCGTTCATTCCGTCCTTCTTCCCTGAGGGCACCAAGGTGGGGACGGATGCGGATTTCTTCTACATGCCGACCTACGCGTCCAAGCCTGAACTCGGCAAGCCGGTTCTCGGCGCCGGCACGCTCGTCACCATCACCAAGGAAGCACCGGCCGCCAAGGCGTTCGTCGAATTCCTGCAGACCCCGATCGCCCACGAAGTGTGGATGGCGCAGTCCAGCTTCCTGACGCCGTATAAGGGCGTGAATGTCGAGACTTATGCCAACGAGCAGATGAAGCGCCAGGGCGAAATCCTGACGACCGCGACAAGCTTCGGTTTCGACGGTTCCGACCTGATGCCCGGCAAGATCGGCGCCGGTGCATTCTGGACCGGCATGATCGATTTCGTCGGCGGCAAGTCCGCCGATCAGGTCGCTTCCGATATCCAGAAGGCCTGGGACGGCCTGAAGTAACAATCGGCCGAGCAGATTCCGGAAAAGTGTTCTGCGGTTTTCCGATCAGAATCTGCGGTAAAAAGGCCCGGCGGCTCGCTGCCGGGCCTTACCAACGGAACGGCCCGACGACCGTATAAATCAGCGCGGCGCGGAGAGGATCAAGGGAGGGAACATGGCTCAACAACTCGTGTCTGCCATCGGCGTCATGGTAGCAGGTGTTTTCGCCTGCGCTGCCTATTACTGGCTATCCGACAAGGCGCTGCAGGCAATCTTTCCCGTCCGCTCGGGAGACGTCATTCATGCATCCCGCAACCTCAACCGCCGCGCCGCCATCCGGCCGTGGCTGTTCATCGGCCCGGCGCTGATCCTTCTGCTCGTTTATCTGGTCTATCCCGTTATCGCGACGCTGATCCTGTCCTTTTATGACCGCACAGGCAGCGAATTCGTCGGTCTCGCCAATTATCGCTGGGCGTTTTTTGACGCCGGTTTCCGCCAGTCGATCTTCAACAATATTCTCTGGCTGGCCGTCGTGCCGGCCGCCTGCACCTTCTTCGGCCTCGTCATCGCCGTCATGACCGACCGCATCTGGTGGGGCAATATCGCCAAATCCATCGTCTTCATGCCTATGGCGATCTCTTTCGTCGGTGCCTCCGTCATCTGGAAGTTCATCTATGAATATCGCGCCGAAGGTCAGGTGCAGATCGGCCTTTTGAACGCGGTCGTCGAGTTCTTTGGCGGTAGCCCGGAGGTGTGGATTTCCATGCCGTTCTGGAACAACTTCTTCCTGATGGTCATCCTCATCTGGATTCAGACTGGTTTCGCCATGGTCATCCTGTCGGCGGCGCTGCGGGGCATTCCCGAGGAGACCATTGAGGCGGCGGTCATCGATGGCGCCAATGGCTGGCAGATTTTCTGGAAGATCATGGTTCCGCAAATCTGGGGCACCATCGCCGTTGTCTGGACCACGATCACCATTCTCGTGCTCAAGGTTTTCGACATCGTGCTGACCATGACCAACGGCCAGTGGAACACCATGGTTCTCGCCAATCTCATGTTCGACTGGATGTTCCGTGGTGGCGGCGACAGTGGCCGAAGTGCGGTCATAGCACTCATCATCATGGCGGCCGTCACCCCGATCATGGTCTGGAACATCCGCCAGGCCAACCGCGAGATGGAGGGCCGCTGAGATGAATATCGTAAAACGCCTTCGCCGCGTCGGCCTGCCGCGCCTCATCGTCCACGCCAGCGTCCTCGTCGTCGTGCTTCTCTGGCTTTTGCCCACGCTCGGCATTCTCGTCAGCTCGCTGCGCGACAAGGACCAGATCACCGTATCCGGCTGGTGGACGGCCTTCTCCAGTTCCGAACAGACGGCGGCCGTGCGTCTCGCTGATGCTTCCGTACAGAAGCAGGACGGCAGCCGCTATGTCATATCAGGCAATGTCTTCGAAAACGGCGCCGGCGGAAAGGTCTCCGCCTTCGGCGTGCGCGTGCAGGAGCCGAGAGCCTTCAAAGCTGGCGAGGCGGCCGATATCGGCGATGGCGAGACGCTTCTCGTCAATGCTGATGGCACCTATGAATACAGCAAGGCTTCGAGCTTCGAGGGTTCCCGTGGCAAGCGTGTCTATATTTCCGTTGGAACGCCGCCGGTCTTCACGCTCGATAATTATCGAACGGTCCTGACCTCGGAAGGCATCGGCCAGTCCTTCGTCAACTCGTTGACGGTGGCCGTGCCTGCGACCGTTATCCCCATTCTCATCGCTGCCTTTGCCGCCTATGCGCTGTCATGGATGAGCTTTTCCGGCCGCAATTTTCTGATTGCGATGGTGGTGGGCCTGATCGTCGTGCCGTTGCAGATGTCGCTGATACCGCTCCTGAAACTCTACAACGAAATCGGCAACATCTTCGGCGTGCCGTCCAAGACCTATGCCGGTATCTGGCTGGCGCACACCGCCTTCGGTCTGCCGCTCGCCATCTACCTGCTGCGCAACTATATTTCCGGCCTGCCGAAGGAGATCATCGAAAGTGCGCGTGTCGATGGCGCGAGCGACTTCGAAATCTTCGTCAAGATCATCCTGCCGTTGTCATTCCCCGCACTCGCCTCCTTCGCCATCTTCCAATTCCTGTGGACCTGGAACGACCTTCTCGTCGCCATGGTTTTCCTCGGTACGCAGAAGGACGAGCTGGTGCTGACCGGTGCCTTGAACGCGCTGCTCGGTTCGCGCGGCGGCAACTGGGAAATCCTTACTGCCTCGGCCTTCGTCACCATCGTTGTGCCGCTTGGCGTCTTCTTCGCCCTTCAACGTTATCTCGTGCGTGGCCTGCTCGCCGGCTCCGTTAAGGGAGGCTGATAATTCCATGAACGCCCATACCAAACAGGATGAGACTATGACCGCTCCGGTGACTTCCGCTTTGACGCCCAACAAGGATTGGTGGCGCGGCGCTGTGATCTACCAGATTTATCCGCGCTCCTATCAGGATTCCAATGGCGATGGCATCGGCGATCTCAAGGGCATCACCGACCGGCTGGCGCATATTGCCGGTCTCGGTGCCGATGCCATCTGGATTTCGCCCTTCTTTACCTCGCCGATGAAGGACTTCGGTTACGACGTCTCGAACTATGTCGATGTCGATCCGATGTTCGGCACACTGGCCGATTTCGACGGGCTGATCGCGGAAGCCCACCGTCTCGGCGTCCGCGTGATGATCGATCTCGTCATGTCGCATACCTCGGACCAGCATCCATGGTTCGTGGAAAGCCGCGCCAGCCGCAACAATCCGAAATCGGACTGGTATGTCTGGTCGGACAGCAAGCCGGATGGCACGCCGCCCAACAACTGGCTGTCGATCTTCGGCGGCTCCGGCTGGCAGTGGGATCCGACCCGCATGCAATATTACATGCACAACTTCCTGACCTCGCAGCCCGACCTCAACCTGCATAATCCGGAAGTGCAGGAAGAACTGCTGAATGCCACCCGCTTCTGGCTGAAGCGCGGCGTCGATGGTTTCCGCCTCGACACGATCAACTTCTATTTCCATGATCTGGAATTGCGCGACAACCCGGCGCTGGCACCGGAGCGCCGCAACGCCTCCACGGCACCTGCGGTCAATCCCTACAACTTCCAGGAACACCTCTACGACAAGAACCGCCCCGAAAATATCGCCTTCCTGAAACGCTTCCGTGCCGTGCTGGACGAGTTTCCGGATATCGCCGCTGTCGGCGAAGTGGGCGACAGCCAGCGCGGGCTCGAAATCGTCGGTGAATACACCTCCGGCGACGACAAGATGCAGATGTGCTACGCCTTCGAATTCCTGGCGCCGGATGCGCTCACGCCACAGCGTGTCGCCGATGTGCAGGCGGATTTTGCCAGGGCTGCACCGGAAGGCTGGGCCTGCTGGGCTTTCTCCAATCACGATGTCGTTCGCCATGTCAGCCGCTGGGGCGAGCATGTCGAGGATAAGGATGCTTTCGCCAAGGTGCTCTCGGCGTTGTTGATGACGCAGCGCGGCTCCGTCTGCATCTATGAGGGTGAAGAGCTGGGCCTTACTGAAGCCGATATTGCTTTTGAGGATTTGCAGGACCCCTACGGCATCCAGTTCTGGCCGGAATTTAAGGGCCGCGACGGTTGTCGCACGCCGATGGTATGGGATGCGGGCCATGCGCAGGCCGGCTTCTCGACCTCGGACAAGACCTGGCTGCCCATTCCGGCCGAACACAAGCAGCGCGCCGTCAGCGCCCAGCAGGGCAATGAGGCATCCGTGCTGGAGCACTACCGCCGCTTCCTTTCTTTCCGCAAAAAGCATCCCGCTTTTGCCAAGGGCGGCATCGAATTCCAGCCAGTGGAGGGCGATGTGCTGAGCTACACCCGCACGCTCGGCAACGAAACCGTTCTGTGCCTCTTCAATCTGTCCGCGACGTCAGCAAAGGCGACGTTGCCGGAAGGGAACTGGGAGGTTCTCGAAGGCCACGGCTTTGCAAGCGGTGTGGACGGCAGAAGCGTAGAACTTCCGGCATGGGGCGCTTTCTTCGCCCGTTACGCCTGATAGAGCAGGGAGGAACAACCCATGACAAGTCTCGTTCTCAAGGATATCCGCAAATCATACGGGCAGGTAAAAGTCCTGCACGGCATCGATCTGGAGATCGAACAGGGCGAATTCATCGTTTTCGTCGGGCCGTCCGGCTGCGGGAAATCGACGTTGCTGCGCATGATTGCGGGTCTGGAGGAAATCACCGGCGGCGAAATGTTCATCGACGGCCAGCTGGTCAATGAAATCCCGCCCTCGCGTCGCGGCATTGCCATGGTGTTCCAGTCCTATGCGCTTTATCCGCATATGACTGTTTACGACAACATGGCCTTCGGCATGAAGATCGCCAAGGAAAACAAGCAGGAGATCGACCGCCGCGTCCGCGCCGCTGCCGAAATCCTGCAGCTGACGCAATATCTGGAGCGTTTGCCCAAGGCTCTTTCTGGCGGCCAGCGCCAGCGCGTCGCCATCGGCCGTGCCATTTGCCGCAATCCCAAGGTGTTCCTGTTCGACGAACCCCTGTCGAACCTCGATGCCGCACTTCGCGTTGCAACCCGCATCGAGATCGCCAAGCTCAATGAGCAGATGGCAGACACGACGATGATCTACGTCACCCACGATCAGGTGGAGGCGATGACGCTGGCCGACCGTATCGTCGTTTTGAATGCGGGTCGTGTGGAACAGGTCGGCCCGCCGCTCGAACTTTACGAAAACCCCGCCAACCTCTTCGTGGCGCGCTTCATCGGCTCGCCCGCCATGAACATCATCGCTGGGAAGATTGTCGGGACCGGGGAGCGGACGTCGATCGAACTGGCGGGTGGCAAGACGCTCGCCCTCAATGTTCCGACCCCCGCCACCGAGCGGGGCAAGTCCGCCAGCTTTGGCGTGCGGCCGGAAGATCTGAGCATCGTCACAGGCGATGATTATCTTTTCGAAGGGAAAGTATCGATCGTCGAGGCTCTCGGTGAAGTGACCCTGCTTTATCTCGAAGCACCCAAGGGGCAGGAGCCCATCATCGTCAAGGCGCCGGGCATTGTTTCGGTCGCCAAGGGGCAAACCCTGCGTTTCGCCGCTCCGCAGGAAAAGCTTCACCTCTTTAATGCCGAGGGCAAGACCTACCGCGTCTGATTGCCGTCGACCCCAAAAACACCCCGGAACGTCCTCGTTCCGGGGTTTTTCCTGAGCTTTTTACGGCTGTGGAAAAATGACGGAAATGTCCCGCTTCCGGTCTGTTTAAGCCTGCGCTGATATGAATTGTTAAAGACTATGGCCTAGTCTCGATCCATTGACTGAGCATGGGAGTCTGGGCGTGCAGAGCGGTACGGGTGTCATCAGGAACCATTACCTGAGCAAGGAAGAATCCTTCATGTATGACCGCGAAAACCGGTTCCGCATGGAAGATACCATGAACGCAGCACGCATCGAATATACCGAAAAGGCCGTGATGCACATGGCGGCGCGCCGCTGCGACGTCATCCGCATCTCCCAGACGGAAGCGGTGCTGGCGCTGCTGACGAAATATAACCTGCCGAACCAGTTCTATCTCGATATTCCCGACGCCCGCATCACCAAGATCGGCTGCGTGATGTTGCGCGTCAACGCCAACAACACGATCCATGTCCGTTTCCTGCGCATGCTGACGCAGAAGGAACTGGACCGCATTTTCGTGTTCAGCACACATCCGGCACACAGGGACCGGAAGCTCGATATCAGGTCGTTCTGAGACCTGATGATCTGCGGCCTTAAGAAAGCCCGCCCAGAGCCGTCTGCTTCAGCTTCACATCAGGCACCTCGGTGAAGGTCAGGTCCCCGCGGCCGAAATAGGATTTCTGGTTGGTCGCGGACCAGTCGTTGCAGACCAGCTTGTAGCGCTCTTTCTTCCCGGGCTTTTCCGGCATGGCGTAGAGATAGTCGCCGGTACGTGCGGCGAGCGGAATGTCGCCATCCTGGTTGCATCGTTTGAGGATTTGCTCAAGCGCCTCGCCATCCACTTCCGTCACCATCAGCTTGCCGTCGAAACGCAGCGAGGCGTTGAAATCATAACGGCGAATATCGCCCTCAGGTAGGCCCGCGCCGAAGGAGGTGTGGCCGACGAAACCGACATCTGCGCCGGTTTTTGCGGCGATAAGCTGCGCCACATGGCGGCCCGCCTCGTCGACGGTCATCGCCTTCGCCGATTTGCCGACAACTTCCCGTTCTTCCGCAGTCAGGTGTTTTTCAAGCGTCTGCTCGATCAGGGCCTTGAGGGCAGGGGATGCGGGAGCGCCGCGATCGATGGCGATCGTCTCGATGGCCGCAGCCTTGCCGGGAGCCGCAAAGGTCGCCACCGTCATGGAGGTGCACCATGAGCCGGTGTGGACATAGCGGGTAGCACCCTGTTCATGCACGAAGTTCAGATGGTCATGGCCGCCGACAAGCAGGGTGCCATCCGGCAGCAGCGGCAGGATATCGCGGTCTGCGACGACGCCGGCATGGCTGAGAACGATGTTGATCGCGTCCGGTTTGACGATACCGGGAAGATTGGCCTTGGCCCACTCGACAGGCTGCGGAATGTCGAGCATTTCGCGCGTGGCCTTCGGGTAGGTGTTGATCGCATTGGTGGCGAGACCCGTGAGGATGACCTTCCGCTGGCCAACGCTCACCTCGGCACTTTCGGGCGCATAGGGTTTGCCGCTGCGCTTGTCGATGATGTTGGAAAGCACGGTGATGCCGAGCGCACGGGCGCGGCTGACGAAATTGGCAAGGTCATTGTCGATATCGGGCTCATGATTGCCGATATTGATGACCGTGGGAGCGAGCTTGGCCAGCGCCGTGAGGAAGGTCCATTCGATCTCGCCGGCCGAACGTGTAGCCACCGCGTTGCCCAGTTCGAAAAGATCGCCATTCAGCAGGATGATGTGGGGCGCCTTGTCAGCGGCGATGCGCGTTTCGATGGCCGCGAGAAGCTGGCCGATGCGCTCATAGGCCGAATGCAGGTCGGAGATGACGATTGCACGCAGGGCCACGTCCTGCGCCATGACAGACGTTGCCGCCACCATCAGCGGCAGCATGGCGGTGCCGGCCATAAGCTTCAGCACATCGCGGCGTTTGCTTGAGAAAATCGTCATGTCAGGCCCCATCATCCGAAACTGCGCCGTCGTCCCACGGCTGGCTGGAGAAGGCCCTATAGGGCGATCATCACAGTCGCATGACAAGTTTGACGTTTAAGATATGGGAAATAAAGCGGTTTCTGGCGGCATCCGGGTGACACCGCAAAGTAGGGTTGAAAGGCGAAGGCCGCATCAGGCCATCGCCTCCACAAAATCAATGGAAGAGGACGCTGGCGCCCTGATCGGCCGGGCCGGCATTGCGGCGGAAGGGGGCGAAAAGTTCGCGGCCCATGCCCCATTCATTGCCGGAGAGGTCGGCGCGCGCCGGTTCGCGTTTTGCCAGCTCGGCGGCGGAAACCAGCACCTCGAGCGAGCCGGAAATGGCGTCGAGACGGATGATGTCGCCGTCGCGGATGAGCGAGATCGGCCCGCAATCGGAAGCCTCAGGCGTAACGTGGATGGCCGCCGGCACCTTGCCGGAGGCGCCGGACATGCGCCCATCGGTCACCAGCGCCACCTTGAAGCCGCGATCCTGCAGCACGCCAAGCGGCGGCGTCAGGCGGTGCAGTTCCGGCATGCCGTTGGCCTTCGGGCCCTGGAAGCGGACGACCGCAATGAAGTCGCGGTTGAGCTTGCCATCCTTGAACGCGTCCTGAAGCTCCTGCTGATCGTTAAAGACGATCGCCGGTGCCTCGATGATGTGGCGCTCCGGTTTGACGGCGGAAATCTTGATGACCGATTTGCCGAGATTGCCGGTCAGCATCTTCAGGCCGCCCGTCGGCTGGAACGGTGTTTCGACGCTGGAGAGAACCTTCGGATCATGGCTCTGCTCGGGGGAGGGCTGGCGGACAACTGCGCCCTTCTCATCAAGCATGGCATCCACGGTGTAAGCCTCTAGCCCCTGTCCGAAGACGGTGCGCACATCGTCATGCACGAAGCCCTGTTTCAGAAGCTGCTTGATGAGGAAACCCATGCCGCCGGCGGCGTGGAAATGGTTCACATCGGCAAGACCGTTGGGGTAAACGCGGGCGAGCAGCGGCACGATGTCCGAGAGATCGGAAATATCCTGCCAGGTAAGGATGATGCCGGCGGCGCGCGCCATGGCGATCAGATGCATGGTGTGGTTGGTGGAACCGCCCGTCGCATGCAGGCCGACGACGCCGTTGACAACAGACCTTTCATCGATCATCTCGCCGGCCGGGGTAAATTCATTGCCCTGCGCCGTAATCGCCAGTGCGCGCTTTGCAGCTTCACGCGTCAGCGCATCGCGCAGCGGCGTGCCGGGATTGATGAAGGAGGAACCGGGCATATGGAAGCCCATGATCTCCATCAGCATCTGGTTGGAATTGGCGGTGCCGTAGAAGGTGCAGGTGCCGGGACCGTGATAGGATTTCGATTCCGCTTCCAGCAGCTCGGCGCGGCCGACCTTGCCTTCCGCATAAAGCTGGCGGATGCGCGACTTCTCGTCATTCGGCAGGCCCGATGTCATCGGGCCGGCAGGAACGAAGACGGCGGGCAGGTGACCGAAGGCGAGTGCGGCAATGACGAGGCCGGGCACGATCTTGTCGCAGACGCCGAGATAGACGGCGGCGTCGAACATGTTATGCGACAGGCCGATGCCGGCCGCCATGGCGATGGCGTCGCGGGAAAACAGCGAAAGCTCCATGCCGGGCTGGCCCTGGGTTACACCGTCGCACATGGCGGGAACCGCGCCCGCCACCTGTGCTATGCCGCCCGCTTCTTTTGCCGCATCGCGGATGATCGCCGGGAAGGTCTCATAGGGCTGATGCGCCGAAAGCATGTCGTTATAGGCGGTGATGATGCCGAGATTGGGAACCCGGTCGCCGGCAAGGATGTCCTTGTCGGCGGGGGAACAGACGGCAAATCCATGCGCGAGATTGCCGCAGGACAGAACGGAACGGTGAACGCCTTTTGAAACCTGCAGCCGCAGCCGCTCGAGATAGGTCTCGCGGTAGGGCTTGGAACGTTCGACGATGCGGGCGGTGATGGCCTGAATGCGGGAATCGGCGGACATGGGCGTTCATCCTGTTCGTTGGTCGGCAACCGGCGTTCCGGGAGGTGAGCGGCCGGTTGTCGTGTTTCAGTCTTCATGTCTTCGGGCGCTTGTCGCGGGGCCGCAGAGGCGGCAACCGCGTTGGCTCATGGCGCCCAGTATATATCCACAGGCGTCTCGGCCCGGTTCAGCACGGCGCGGATCGGCATTTCATCCTCATCCTCGCCAGACTGCGCCTTCTCCAGCGTCGCCTTCTTGGCCGCACCTTCGATATGCAGCACGAGGAAATCGGCATCGTGCAGGCTGGAGAAGTTGAAGGTCAACCGCTCCTCTCCCGCATTCTCCGCCGCCATGGTCAGGACGCCGCGCGGTTCATCAAGGTCGAGCGCTTCGTAGAGATTGTCTCCACCGGGGAAGAACGATGCCGTATGGCCATCCGTTCCCATGCCGAGAATGACGACATCGAAGGGATCGCAGATCGCCTCGGTCTTGACGGTCGCAAGCGTCGCCGCATCCTCGGGCGAGGCCGCCGGCTGGAACAGCGGCACGAAATAGGCCGACTTCGCCTTGTCCTGCAGCAGGTTCTCCGCAACGAGACGGTGGTTCGAACGGTCGCTTTCCGGTGGCACGAAACGTTCGTCCACCAGCGTCACGCTGATATTCGGCCAGTCGAGATCGTGTTTGGAAAGCGCCTGAAAGAACAGCTTGGGCGTCGAACCGCCGGATACGGCGATGCTCGCCGTACCGCGATCCTTCGTTGCCGCATCAAGGCGTTTGGCAACCTCCGCCGCAAGCGCGGTTGCCAGTTCGGCGGCGGTGTCGAAGACGTGGATCGTTTCGCTCATCGGTGCGCCCTCAATCGGCATCGTGCCAGGTGCGACCGTCACGCTCGATCAGTGCGATCGAGCCGCTCGGGCCCCAGGTGCCAGCGGTATAACCCTGCACGCCCTGTCCCAGCTCTTCCCAGCTCTTGAGAATGGGATCGATCCAGTCCCACGCGGCCTCGACCTCGTCGCGGCGCATGAACAGCGTCTGGTTGGAGCGGATGGTGTCCATCAACAGCCGCTCATAGGCATCGGGGCTGCGTACGTTGAAGGCTTCGGCAAAGCTCATGTCCAGCGAAACCTGACGCAGGCGCATGCCGCCCGGGCCGGGGTCCTTGATGAGGAGCGACTGTTTGACGCCTTCATCCGGCTGCAGGCGAATGACCAGCTTGTTGGCCTCGATCTTGCCGGCCGCATCGTCGAAGATCGAATGCGGGATCTGCTTGAAGGTGACGACGATTTCCGAAACGCGGGTCGCAAGTCGCTTGCCGGTGCGGATGTAGAAGGGAACGCCGGCCCAGCGCCAGTTGGCGATTTCAGCTTTGATGGCGACAAAGGTTTCGGTGTTGGAAACGCCGCCTTCGAGCTCTTCCAGATAGCCCTTGACCGGGCCACCTGCGGAAGCGCCAGCGCGGTACTGGCCGCGCACAGTCAGCTTTTCGACGTTGCTGGTGTCGATCGGCTTCAGCGAGCGCAGGACCTTCAGCTTCTCGTCGCGCACCGCCTCCGATTTCATGGAAGCGGGCGGTTCCATGGCGACGAGGCAAAGCAATTGCAGAATGTGGTTCTGCACCATGTCGCGCAGCGCGCCGGCCTTGTCGTAATAACCGGCGCGGCCTTCGAGGCCCACCGCTTCGGCAACGGTGATCTGGACGTGGTCGATATGGGCGGAATTCCACAGCGGCTCATAAAGCGCGTTGGCGAAACGCAGCGCCATCAGGTTCTGCACCGTCTCCTTGCCGAGATAGTGGTCGATACGGAAGATCTGCTCTTCCTTGAAGACGTGACCGATCGTGTCGTTGAGTTCCTGGGCAGAGGCCAGATCGCGGCCGATCGGCTTTTCAACGACGATGCGGGTCGAGCGGGTGATCAGCTTGTGTTCGCGGATCTTGTCGGCGATATCGCCGAAAATGCCCGGCGCGACAGCCAGATAGAAGGCGCGCACGCGCTCCTTGCCTTCGTCCAGCAGCTTCTTCAGCACGTCCCAGCCATTGTTGCCCTTGGCATCAACAGGCACGTAGAAAAGCCTGTTCAGGAACACGGCAACCTGTGCGTCGTCATATTCGCCGGCCTTCAGGTGCTCTTTCAGAGCGTCCTGCGCGAATTTGCGATATTCCTCATGGGTCATGACCGAACGCGACGCACCGATGATGCGGGTCGGCTCCGTGAACTGGCCTTCGACCTGCCGGTGATAAAGGGCCGGCAGAAGCTTGCGCTCGGCAAGATCGCCCGTGCCGCCGAAAACGACACAATCAAAAGGTTCAACAGGAATGATCTGACTGCTCATATCGATTCTCTCGATCTTCAAGGGTTGGGGGCATCAATAATCTAATCGATTTAAAAATGCCAGACTCAGTTATGTGAAATTATGAATTTTGCTTCCGCCAACTCGCCCGCCGCCGGTAACAGTCTATAAACATTGCCCTAAAACCTGTCTCGCAGCGCGTACCACGAGAGCGCCAGGAAAAGCAGCGGCGCACGCAGCGATGCCCCGCCGGGGAAAGACGGCACCTTCAGCCGTGCGAAGGGCGCCAGCATGTCCTTTTTGCCGAGAACCAGATCGGCATAGAGCTTGCCGCAATAATTCGACAGCATCACCCCATGGCCAGAATAACCGCCGATGGAAGTGACGCCGGGCATGACGTCGCGCACGAAGACCTTGCGCGGCAGGGTAATGCCGACGGAGCCGCCCCAGGAATGGGTGATTTCGACAGCCTTCAGCTCGGGATAAATCTCGGCGATCTGCCGGCGGATATGGCTGGAAATATCGCGTGGCGCATCGGCCGTATAGGCCTCGCGCCCGCCGAACAGCAGCCGGTTGTCAGCCGTCTTGCGGAAATAACGCACCACGAAGCGGGAATCGGCGACCGCTTCCTTGCCGGGGATGATATCAGGATAGGCGTCGAGCGGTGCGGTGGCGCCGATGAAGGAGCGGATCGGCATGATGTGGGCGGCCGTTACCGGTTCCAGATTGCCAATATAGGCATTGGTGGCGATCAGTACCCGCGGCGCGGTGATCGTGCCGAAGGGCGTCTCGATGATGGTCTTGCCGCCCGCCTGCCGGATGGACTTGGCGGGGGTCATCTCATAAATGGCGGCACCTGCCGCTTGCGCCGCCTTCGCCAGCCCGACCAGCAGCTTCAGCGGGTGAATGTGGCCGGTGCCGGTGTCGCGCGTGCCGCCGAAATAATGGGTGGAGCCGACGCGTTTGCGCGCTTCACCACGCTCCATATAGGAAATATGCGGATAGCCGTAGCGATTGTTCATCGCGTCCGCGCTTCTGCGATAATCGTCCTCGTAAGCCGCCTTGTGCGCCACATAGAGCTGCCCCGGCAGATATTCCATGTCGATGCCGCGGCTGCTTGCGAAATCGCGCACGTAATTCTTGGCGTCCTCGGCAATGTCGAACAGCAGCTTCGATTGCTCGAAGCCGATCTCGGCCTCCATTTCGTCCGGAAAGGAGCGCTGGCCGGTGCCGAACTGGCCGCCGTTGCGGCCGGAAGCGCCATCACCAAAACGATGCGCCTCGATGAGGGCGACGGAGACGCCGTTTTCGGCGAGGTTACAGGCGGCCTGAAGGCCGGTATAACCGCCGCCGATGATCGCGACATCAACTTGCTTCGATCCATCGAGGGCAGGATAGTCCGGCCGCTCGCCGACGGTTGCCTGATACCAGGAAATTCCCGGCGCAATCGGGCTTTGCCATGTCATGCTCGTGGTTCCTCACACGTTGAGAAGCAGGAACTCGCGCTCCCAGGGGCTGATGACCTGCATGAAGGTCTCGAACTCCCCGCGTTTCAGGCCCGCATAAAGGCCCACGAATTCATGGCCAAACACCCGCTCGAACTGTTCTTCGCCTTCCAGCAGCGCCACGGCCTCCAGAAGCCCGCGCGGCAGGTCGATGGAGCCTTCATTGGCCGTCTCGGCGGTCGGTTCGGTCGGTTCGATATTGTTGACGATGCCGAGCCAGCCGCAGCCGAGCGAGGCGGCAAGCGCGAGGTAGGGATTGGCGTCCGAACTCGGCAGGCGGTTTTCGACGCGCCGCGCCTGCGGGCCGGAAATCGGCACGCGGAAGGCGGTCGTGCGGTTGTCGTAACCCCAGGCATTGTTGACCGGGCAGGCCATATCAGGCGTCAGGCGGCGATAGGAATTCACATATGGCGCGAGCATGACAAGCGCGTTCGGAACGTAACGCTGCATGCCGCCGACGAAGGAAAAGAACTCCTTGGAAGGGCCGCCATCCTTGTTCGAGAAAATATTGCGGCCGCTGTCGATTTCCACCACCGACTGGTGAATATGCATGGCCGAACCCGGCTGGCCCTGCATCGGCTTGGCCATGAAGGTAGCGTAGATGCCGTGCTTCAGCGCCGCCTCGCGGATGGTGCGCTTGAACAGGAAAACCTGATCGGCAAGCTCGATGGGGTCGCCGTGGCGCAGGTTGATCTCCAGCTGCGCCGGGCCTTCCTCGTGGATGAGCGTATCGATCTCGAGGCCCTGCTTTTCCGAGAAGTGATAGATATCGTCGATCAGCTCGTCGAACTCGTTGATGCCGGCGATGGAATAGCTCTGCCCGCCGACAATGGAGCGGCCGGACCGGCCCTTCGGCGGATGCAGCGGATAATCCGGGTCGTCATTCATGGCGACGAGGTAGAATTCGATTTCGGGTGCGACGACCGGCTTCCAGCCCTTTTCCGTATAAAGCGACAGCACGTTCTTCAGCACGTTGCGCGGCGTATAGGGAACGAAATTGCCTTCCGCATCCACGACGTCGCAGATCACCTGCGCGGTCGGGTCGCTCTCCCACGGCACGACGGAGAGTGTGGAAAGATCAGGCACCAGCTTCAGGTCGCTGTCGCGCGGCTCGTAACGGAAATTCGCGGTCTCATCAGGATATTCGCCTGAAATCGTATGGCGGTAGAGCGCGGAGGGCAGGGCAAGCGAGGTGTCGCCCGTGAACTTTGCCGTCGGCATCATCTTGCCGCGCGCAACGCCGGCAAGATCGGGGGTGATGCATTCTATGTCTTCGATACCGCGCGCCCTCAGCCATTGCGCGGCTTCGCGCCAGGAGGAAACGCCACGGGTGGAGGAGAGGTCGAGGGGAGGTGTCTTTGCCATGGTTGCCTGTTTCTTCGGGCGGAGCATGGTTTTCTTCGGGGGCATGTATCACCGGGTCTGTGTTTCGACTGGCGCCATCATAACCGTAGTTTGGCAATTGGCGAGGGGGAAAGCGCCATTGACAAGCGGCGGCACTTCGAAAAGAGGAAAGGAAACGGATCGGATGGAATGATGACAGAGAAATGTGACGTGCTGATTTTGGGGGCGGGCGCCGCCGGCATGATGTGCGCCATCCGCGCCGGCCAGCGCGGCCGCTCCGTCGTCATTCTCGACCATGCGAAGGCGCCGGGCGAAAAGATCCGCATCTCCGGCGGCGGCCGCTGCAACTTCACCAATATCCATGCCGGGCCGAAGAATTATCTCTCCGCCAATCCGCATTTCGCCAAATCCGCTCTCGCCCGTTATACGCCGCGCGATTTCATTGCCCTTGTCGAAAAACACCGCATCGCCTGGCATGAAAAGACGCTCGGCCAGCTTTTCTGTGACGACAGCGCCAAGGATATCATCCGCATGCTGCTTGGCGAAATGCAGGCGGTCAATGCGAAGCTGCGGCTCGAAACGTCAGTCTCGGCCGTCACCCATGACGGTGGGCGGTTTCGCGTCACGACATCAGGCGGCGTCATCGAGGCGGAAAGCGTCGTTGTGGCGACGGGCGGTAAGTCGATCCCGAAAATGGGCGCGACCGGTTTCGCCTACCAGATCGCCGAGCAATTCGGCCTCAAGCTCATCGAGACGCGCCCCGGTCTCGTGCCGCTGACGCTCGATCCCGCTTTGCTGGAAAAGCTGAGCCCGCTTGCCGGCGTCGCGGTTCCGGCTGAGGTTTCCCATGGCAAGACCTCGTTTGAGGAAGCGCTGCTCTTCACCCATCGCGGTTTGAGCGGGCCCTCGATCCTGCAAATCTCATCCTACTGGCGCGAGGGTGATGTGGTCAGCCTGAAGCTTGAGCCGCATCGCGATATAGCCGCGCTTCTGAAGCAGGCGAAACAGAAGAACGGTCGGCAGTCACCCCAGACCGCTTTGTCGGAAATCCTGCCGAAGCGTCTTGCCCAGCATGTCGTCGAACAATCCGGCCTCACCGGCCATCTGGCCGATATGTCCGACAAGGTGCTGGCGAAGCTTGCGGGCGAGGTGCAGGACTGGCAGATCAAGCCCGCCGGTTCCGAAGGTTATCGCACGGCGGAAGTCACACTCGGCGGGGTGGATACGACCGGCCTCGATTCCCGCAGCATGGCGGCGAAATCCGTGGCCGGGCTTTATTTCATTGGCGAATGTGTTGATGTGACCGGATGGCTCGGCGGTTATAATTTCCAGTGGGCCTGGGCCTCTGGTCAGGCGGCAGGCGAATTCGCCTGAGACCTTACCCGTTAAGACCTTGTTAACGGGCGTGGGGTCATCCTGACCAGATGCCAGCAAAGCCGGATCGCCCTATGATCCCGCTGCACATGAAGTCATGCTGGACGCCTTAACAGGGCATGGGTCGGTTGAGTTTTTCGTCAGGAACCCGCGCATGAACAGAACAGCACATCGCCGCCCTCGCGCCATTGCCATCGCCCGCGCCCAAAGCGAGAGCCGGCAGCTGGCCTTTCGCCTGAGCCTTATCGCAGCCGGTGCTATGGCAGCCCTGATCGCCCTCTTTTATTGATCGGCGGCTCGTCGTCTTCATCAAGCCGATGACTGTGCGGAAAAACCGCCACGGCCGAGATGCCTCGGCCATATCGGCATAAAATTTCTCTTCCTGCAGAATGGCTTCGCGCCGCGTGCGCGGTTGCTGGTTTTCGATGATGGCCCGTGCTGCAAAAATCGCATGCATGTCGCTCTCCTTCTAATGCGGAGGGGCCATGATGCGCGCCGTTTTTTGATTTATCTGCGCAAGAAAATGCGCTACATTTTTCATCCATGAAAAACGTCACCTGGGATTCCTACCAGCTTTTCCTCGATGTGTCACGCAGCGGCGGCCTGACCGGGGCCGCGGTGATAACGGGTTTGAGCCCCGCGACCATCGGACGGCGCATGATCGAACTGGAGGAGCGTATCGGCAAGGCTCTGTTTCTGCGCAGCCAGACGGGATACGCCCTGACGGCGGATGGCCGTGCGCTGTTCGACCGGCTTATGGCAATGGAGAATGCAGCCAGGGATATCGAGGGATGGCAGAAGGCGTCGTCCGCCTCATCCGTGGTGCGCATCGCCGTCGGCACCTGGAACGCCTGGCTGCTGACCGGCAACTTCTCCGCCATCTGCACCGACCGCGACGATTTCCGCATCGATCTTTTCATTGCCGAACAGAGGGCGTCTCTGGCGCATCGCGAGAATGACATCGGCATTCGCGCTTTCGAGCCGCAGGAAAAGAACCTCGCCGCCATCAAGACGGGAGAGGTGGCTTATGCGCCCTACAGGCTGCGCAACGCCGCCACTGCCGTCGCCGACCGCTGGCTGGCGGTGGCGGAGGAAAACGCCATTTCAACCTATCTGCGCTGGCCGCATGAGAACCGCCGCAATGATATCGCGGTAACGGTGAACCGGCCGACGGCGCTTCTCGATCTTGTGCTGGCCGGGGCAGGCGTCGCCGTGCTTCCATGCTTCGTGGGCGATGCGGATGCGCGGCTTGCCCGGGAAGGTGACGAGATGGAAACCCTTCGCCACAATCAATGGATCGTCATGAACAATGACGATCGCCACCGCCGCGATATCAGGACGGTGGCGGATCGGATGACCCGTCTGATCAAGGGGCATTCCGATCTTTATGCCGGGCGCAAGAGCCGCCCGGCATAAAAGAAAGGCTGTCGCTTCAGGCGGCGTCACGCCCTTGCGCGACGATGACGGGAATCAGAAGATCTCCCCAGTTGCCGCCGCCGCCATGGTGGCGGGCCGAGCGGACCAGCTCGACGGAAACACCGGCCTCGACGGCTTTCATGACGGCCTGGTTGAGGCGGTGCAGATCATTGGCCAGCATGCGGATGGCGGCCTGCTGATCCTGCGTCATGGCGGAGGACTGCTCCTCGGCGCGTTCCTTGACGTGGGTCTTGATGGGGTTGTGGGCATTCATGGCATTTCTCCTCTCTTTATTGGTTGGGGTTCTTGATCCGGTTTGCAAGCCCTTCCCGTCACCGGGAAGGGCGTTTTTTGAGGTTTATTCGGCCGCAGGGCGGAACTGGTCGTGCTCGGTGGATTCCTTCATGGCTGTCGTCGAAGACGTGCCGCCGGAGATTGCGAGCGACACGGCGTCGAAATAGCCGGTGCCGACTTCGCGCTGGTGTTTGGTGGCGGTGTAACCATTGGCCTCTGCTGCGAATTCCGCTTCCTGAAGCTCGGAATAAGCCGCCATCTGCCGGTCCTTGTAACCGCGCGCCAGTTCGAACATGCCGAAATTCAGCTGGTGGAAACCGGCGAGCGTAATGAACTGGAACTTGTAGCCCATTGCGCCCAGTTCCCGCTGGAACTTGGCAATCGTCGCGTCGTCGAGGTTCTTTTTCCAGTTGAACGACGGCGAGCAATTGTAGGCGAGCTTCTTGCCGGGATGCACCTTGTGCACGCCTTCCGCAAACCTGCGCGCCTGCTCGAGATCCGGCTTTGATGTCTCGCACCAGATCAGGTCGCAATAGGGTGCATAGGCCACCGCGCGGGCAATACAGGGCTCAAGACCGTTCTTGACCTGATAAAAGCCCTCGACGGTGCGGCCGGCATCGTAATCCACGAAGGGACGGTCGCGCTCATCGATATCGGAGGTCAGAAGCTTGGCGGCCTCCGCATCCGTGCGGGCGATGACCAGCGTTGGCACACCCATGACGTCAGCCGCAAGCCGCGCCGCCGTGAGGTTGCGGATATGCGCCGCCGTCGGGATCAGGACCTTGCCGCCGAGATGGCCGCACTTCTTTTCCGATGCCAGCTGGTCTTCATAGTGAACACCCGCCGCACCCGCCTCGATGAAGGCCTTCATGATTTCGAAAGCGTTGAGCGGCCCGCCGAAACCGGCCTCCGCATCGGCAACGATCGGCGCGAACCAGGTATCGACCGAAAGGCCCTTGCCCTCCGCCGTCTCGATCTGGTCGGCGCGCTGCAGGGTGCGGTTGATGCGCTTTGCAAGCTCCGGCGCCGCATTGGCGGGATAAAGCGACTGGTCCGGATACATGGCCGACGCCGTATTGGCATCCGCCGCAACCTGCCAGCCCGAGAGATAGATCGCCTTCAGCCCGGCGCGAACCATCTGCATGGCCTGGTTGCCGGAAAGCGCGCCGAGCGCATTGACGAAATTTTCCTCGTTGATCAGCTTCCACAGCCGGTTCGCGCCCATTTCGGCCAGCGAATGGCGGATTTCGACGGAGCCGCGCAGCCGCTCCACATCCGCGGCGGTGTAAGTGCGCTCGATGCCGTCGAAGCGTCCCTGCGGTGCACCCGGAACAAGTTTGTAAAAATCCGTCATACTTCTCTCTCCCTTGACAAATGCCGTTTCGGAAACGCGCTGCCTTCAACTTTGTGAAGCGCCGTTCGATGTGACTACATTTACATTTTTGGAGATTTGAGCGCCAGAACAAACATAAAAACAGTGACTTGAAAGAGGTTATCCTGTAGGATGCATGACAGGGTGGAGCTGTAAAATTGTAAATTTTGTAAAAGCTATTCACCCCGAGAGTTTGTAACAGGCTTGTATGAGTCGTCGGGATGGAGAGGCAAGACGGTGTCGGAAAACAAGATTTTTGCAGGCCCGCGCGTGCGCCGCATTCGCAATGGGCTGGGGCTGACGCAGACGGCCATGGCCGAGGCGCTGGCGATTTCGCCGTCCTATCTCAATCTCATCGAGCGCAACCAGCGACCGCTGACCGTGCAGCTGCTTTTGAAGCTCGCCTCTGTCTATAAGGTCGATCTTGATGATCTGCAGGGCGAGAGCGCCGGTTCCGCCGGACAATTGCGTGAAGTCTTCGCCGATCCGCTGCTGGTGGGTGAGGTGCCGTCGCCGCAGGAGCTGATCGAGGTCGCAGATGCGGCGCCCAATGCGGCAAGCGGTGTCCTCAAGCTTTACCGGGCCTACCGGGAACAGGCGCAGCGCCTTTCCGACCTTTCCGATCTTCTGGCGCGGGAAGGGCACGAAACGGCGCTCTCCTCCACCCGCCTGCCGATCGACGAGGTGCGGCATGTCTTTGAAAACCGGTCGGCCTATTTCCACGCCATCGATGCGGCGGCGGAAGAGCTCCATAAACAATTGGCGGCGGGCGATGATCTCGCCTCCGGGCTGAGGGCATGGCTGCAGAAAAACCACGGTATCGTGGTCAGAACCTTGCCTGTACACGCCATGCCGAACCTCAGGAGGCGTTATGACCGCCATTCGATGCGGCTGTTTTTATCCGAGCGCCTGTCGCAGCCGGATCAGCTGAGGGAAATGGCCATGGAGACCTGTCTTCTGGCCCTTCGCGAAGAGATAGGCGCGGAGCTTGACGGGCTTGGTTTGAAAGGGGAGGAGGCAAAGCGCATCGCCCGCTTCGAGCTGGCGCGTTATGCCGCCCATGCCCTGATGATGCCTTATGGCGCATTCCTTGCTGCCGCCCAGCGCGCGAAATACGATCTTGATGTTTTGCGGTCGCGCTTCAACGTGTCGTTCGAGCAGGCCGCCAATCGCCTCGTCAGCCTGCAACGGCCAACGGCTGCGGCAATACCGTTTTTCCTGATGGAGATCGACAATGCCGGCAACCGGTTCCGCCTCGCAGGGGCCGGTGGTTTTCCGAGGGCGCGGTTCGGCGGCCTCTGTCCGCGGCTTAATATCCATGCCGCCTTCGCCCAGCCGGGGCAGGTGCTGGTGGAGGCGGTGGAGATGCCTGACGGTGATGCCTTCCTCACGGTTTCGCGCACACTGGAAGGCCCGCAGGCGGGTTTCGGCGAGAGGGTGCGGCGAACGGCCGTGCTTGTCGGTTGCGATCTCGCTCAGGCGGGAGAGACGGTCTATGGCCCAGCCGCCTCGGGTGCGTCGCCCGTTGCCGTCGGCCCCTCGTGCCGGCTGTGCGAAAGGCAGGGCTGTCTGTCGCGCGCCGAAGCGCCGCTGACACGGCCGCTGGGGCTGGATGAAATGGTGACCGGCCTTAGTGTTTTCGACTTCCAGTAGGTGTTTCCATCCGCTTTTTTGCGGCCGGAACACATTTGGTTGAAAATGCTGTGCTGCACATTTCCCGCTTGCTCCCTTTTGTTTTCCTTTCTAGTCTCTCCAAAAAAAGGGGATCACGCTTCCACCGTGAGGATGCGTTAACAGGAGACATCATGAAAAACCGTTCTCTCCGTCTGACCTTGGCTCTCACCACCGCGCTCGTTGCAGCAGGCTCGGCAATGGCCCAGGAGAAGGTCGTCCACGTCTATAACTGGTCGGATTATATCGACGAATCGATCCTTACCGATTTCACCAAGGAAACCGGTATCAAGGTCGTCTATGACGTGTTCGACAGCAACGAACTTGTGGAAACCAAGCTTCTGGCCGGCAGCTCCGGTTATGATGTCGTGGTGCCGACCGGCCCCTTCCTTGCCCGCCAGATCAATGCCGGCGTGTTCCAGAAACTCGACAAGTCCAAGTTGCCGAATCTGAAGAACCTGTGGCCCGAGGTCTCCGAGCGTCTGGCGAAATACGACCCCGGCAACGAATATGCCGTGAACTACATGTGGGGCACCACCGGCATCGGTTATAACGTCGCCAAGGTGAAGGCTGCGCTTGGCGATGTTCCCGTCGATAGCTGGGATATTCTCTTCAAGCCGGAAAATGCCGAAAAGCTGAAATCCTGCGGTATCAATATTCTCGATGCGTCGGACGAAACCTTCGCCATCGCCATGAATTATCTCGGCAAGAATCCCGACAGCAAGGAAACGGCCGACCTGGAAGCCGGTGGCGAGGTCTATTCGAAGATCCGTCCTTTTGTGAAGACCTTCAACTCCTCCGCCTATATCGACGAACTCGCGAATGGCGACAGCTGCATCACCATCGGCTGGTCGGGCGATATCCTGCAGGCGAAGAGCCGTGCCGAGGAAGCCAAGAACGGCGTCGAGGTGAACTACATCATCCCGAAGGAAGGCACCTATATGTGGTTCGACAACCTTGCCATCCCCGCGGATGCCAAGAATGTCGAGGAAGCCCACACCTTCATCAACTATCTGATGCGGCCGGAAGTCATCGCCAAGGCGTCCAACTACGTTCAGTATGCCAATGGCAACCTCGCTTCGCAGGCGCTGATGGATGAGTCCGTTGCCAAGAACCCGGCTGTCTATCCCAATGCGGAGACTATGAAGAAGCTCTTCACCATCTCGCCCTACGGACCGAAGGAACAGCGCGTGCTGAACCGCGTCTGGACGCAGATCAAGACCGGCAGCTAAGACCTCCGCCCGCTGGTTGAGGAACGGCCGGCGGGCCTGTTTCTCAAATCCTTTGCCGGCAGGTCCCGCGACCTGCCGGTGTCGCCCGCCCCGAAGCATCGTTCGAAAGACCAACGGGATTTGAGGGTAGGGTGAATGGCGAAAACTCTAGGGCCGGTCAAACGCAAATTTAGCCCTTGGGACAATCCCGATGCGGTGCCCTTCATCCGCTTTGAAAACGTCACCAAACGTTTTGGCGATTTCGTCGCCGTCAATAATCTGACGCTCGATATTTACGAGCGCGAGTTCTTCTCGCTGCTTGGTCCCTCCGGCTGCGGCAAGACCACGCTGATGCGCATGCTCGCCGGTTTCGAGGAACCGACTGAGGGCCGCATCCTGCTGCAGGGAAAGGATATTTCCGGCGTTCCGCCCTATAAGCGCCCCACCAACATGATGTTCCAGTCCTATGCGCTTTTCCCGCATATGTCGGTGGAAAAGAACGTCGCTTTCGGTCTGGAGCAGGATGGTCTGCCCAAGGCGGACGTCGCCGCCCGCGTCGAGGAAATGCTGCGCCTCGTCAAGCTCACGGAATTCGCCAAGCGCAAGCCCAGCCAGCTTTCCGGCGGCCAGCGGCAGCGTGTGGCGCTCGCGCGTTCGCTTGCCAAGCGGCCGAAGGTGCTTCTTCTCGATGAGCCTCTCGGCGCGCTCGACAAGAAGCTGCGCGAAGAAACGCAGTTCGAGCTGATGGATATCCAGACCAATCTCGGCCTCACCTTCCTCATCGTCACCCATGACCAGGAAGAGGCGATGACGGTTTCGGACCGGATCGCTGTCATGGACAAAGGCAACGTCGTGCAGGTGGCGACACCGGCCGAGATTTACGAGGCACCGAACAGCCGTTACGTGGCCGACTTCATCGGCGACATCAATATTTTCGACGCGAAGGTCGTCGACAATGCCTCGGATATCGGCAAGCCCGGCCTGGTGACGCTGGATTGCGAAGGGCTGAAAGTGGCGGTGGAGCAGGAATGTGCTGCCGCGACCGGCAGTGAGGTCGCTTACGCCATCCGCCCGGAAAAGGTTCGCATCTCGCTAGACCAGCCCGCCGACAGCAGCGTCAACTCCGCCTATGGCGAGGTCTGGGATATCGGTTATCTCGGCGACTTCTCGGTCTTCATCGTCAAGCTTGCCGATGGCCGCGTCATCCGTGCAGCGCAGGCGAACGTCTCGCGTCTCGTGGATCGCCCGATCACCTTCGGCGACATGGTGTGGCTGAACTGGAGGCCGGATTCCGGCCTTGTCCTGACGCGCTGAGGGAGGCTTTCATGGCGATCACCACTCCCGAAAACCGGCAAAGCCCCTGGCGCTGGCTGGTTGTCGCGGTTCCCTATTTCTGGCTGCTGCTGTTTTTCGCAGCACCCTTCTTAATCATCTTCAAGATCTCGCTGTCGGATACGGCGATCTCCATGCCGCCCTATACGCCGGTCTTCGAAGGGTTTTCGAAGCTCGGCGAATTCTTTTCGCAGCTGGATTTCGAAAATTACCTGTTCCTGACGGAAGACCCGCTCTACATCGACGCCTATCTGTCGTCGCTGCGCATCGCCTTCATCTCCACCTTCCTGCTGCTGCTGATCGGTTATCCCATGGCGCTGGCGATGGCGCGCGCACCGTCATCCATTCGCCCGACGCTGGTGATGCTGGTGATCCTGCCGTTCTGGACTTCGTTCCTGATCCGCGTTTACGCCTGGATCGGCATTCTGAAGCCCGAAGGCCTGTTGACGGTGCTGTTCCAGTCGATCGGCCTTCTGGGGCCCGACCAGCAGGTCAACATCTTCCGCACCGAGACGGCGATCTTCATCGGCATTGTTTATTCCTATCTGCCCTTCATGGTGCTGCCGCTTTATTCGGCGCTGGAAAAGCTCGACAATACGCTCCTGGAAGCTGCTGCCGATCTTGGTTGCCCGCCATGGAAGGCCTTCTGGAAGATCACGTTTCCGCTCTCCCTGCCGGGCGTCGTAGCCGGGTCGATGATCTGCTTCATCCCGATAACGGGCGAGTTCGTCATCCCCGATCTCCTGGGCGGCGCGCAGACGCTGATGATCGGCAAGACGCTGTGGACGGAATTCTTCGGCAACCGCGACTGGCCTTTGGCATCCGCCGTCGCCGTGCTGCTTTTGCTGTTGCTGGTGGTGCCCATCGCCATCTTCCAGAACCAGCAGAAGAAGGTGGGGTGAGGCCATGAAGCGCGGAAAATTCGACATCACCGTCCTCACCCTCGGTTTTGCCTTTCTCTATATCCCGATCATCATCCTGATCGTTTATTCCTTCAACGCCTCCAAGCTGGTCACCGTCTGGGGCGGGTTTTCGCTGCAATGGTATCGCTCCATGTGGTCGAACCAGGGGCTGATGGACGCTGCCTGGGTGACGCTGCGCGTCGGTATCCTCAGCGCCACCATCGGCACCATCCTCGGCACTCTGGCGGCGCTGTCGCTCACCCGCTTTGCCCGCTTCCCCGGTCGGGTACTGTTTTCCGGCATGATCTATGCGCCGCTCGTCATGCCGGAGGTGATTACCGGCCTGTCGCTGCTGCTGCTCTTCGTGGCGGTCGGGGTGGATCGCGGTTTCTGGACCGTGGTCATTGCGCACACCACCTTCACCATGTGTTACGTGGCGATCGTCGTGCAGTCGCGCCTTTTGACCTTCGATCGCAGTCTGGAGGAGGCGGCGCTCGATCTCGGCTGCCCGCCGGTCAAGACCTTCTTCCGCATCACCCTGCCTTTGATATTCCCCGCCGTTATCGCCGGCTGGATGCTGGCCTTCACCCTGTCGCTCGATGATCTTGTCATCGCCAGCTTCGCCACCGGCCCCGGTGCGACGACGCTGCCGATCAAGATCTACTCGCAGGTCCGCCTTGGCGTGACACCGGAAATCAACGCCATCTGCACGATCCTCATCGGGCTTGTGACCATCGGCGTTATCGTTGCCTCCATCGCATCCAAACGCACGGAGTTGCAGCGGATGCGGGATGAACACGCCGCCGCTCGACACTGATCAAACGGACCTCTTCGATTTTCTCGCGTTACTGTTGAAATCGCGATTAATTCAGGAACTTTTAATTTAGTTTCGGCGCTTTACGGTCTCAGAATAGGAATTTTCGTCGGTAATTGCTCGATTTTGGTTTTAACCGCTTGTTAATAGGAGTTGGCGGAAAGTAAACCCAACGCAGGGCTGTCAAATTTCTGATGGCCGGGATTGATAATTTCCATATCGCGAGGTTGTCCCCCTTTCTCTCGTTGAAAAAAAGCACAACTAATACAGGCGGTCGCAAGGCCGCCTTTCTTTTTGCCGCGACGGCCGATGCCATTCAGCGATTTTCCGGATGATCCATCGATTTCGAGACCAGCAGCACAGGAACAAGCCCGGCGATAATGATGATGATCGCCGGTACGGCAGCATCCTGCACCTTTGAGCGGGATGCATCCTCATAGACCAGCGTTGCCAGCGTGTTGAAACCGAAAGGCCGGAGCAGGATGGTGGCCGGCAATTCCTTCATGGATTCGATCAGCACCAGAAGAAAAGCAGTCAGCGCGGCCGGCCGCATGTTCGGCAACAGCACCTTGAACAGCGTCTGTGCCCGGTTGCGCCCAAGCGTTCGCGAGGCCATGTCGATATGCGGCGAGAGCTTCTGGAAACCGGCATCGAGCGTGCCTTCCGCCATGGTCATGAAGCGCACGGCATGGGCATAGATGATGGCGAAGGCGGTGCCTGATAGTAGCAGGCCGCTGGAAAAGCCGAAATGGGAACGGATGAACCCGTCGACGCCGTTATCGAGGCTGGCCAGCGGAATGAGCACGCCAATGGCGAGCACGGTTCCCGGCACGCCATATCCCATTGAGCCGAAGCGGGCGGCGACCTTGGAGGTACGCGAGCGCTCGGTGCGGATGGCATAGGAAAACACAAAAGCGGCAATCAGCGTCACGAAGGCGGCGGAAAGCGAGACTTCGAGACTGTGTCCGAGCGCTTTCAGAAGCTTCGGGGAGAACAGCGCGTCGAGCCTCTTTGCTGCGTAACCGCCGAGCACGATCACCGGAATGAAGAATCCGCTCGCCACGGGTACGAAGCAGAACAGGCCGGCGCACCAGCGCCGCCAGCCGGTCAGCGCCTTCAGCCGGTGGCGCTGCGCCATGCTTGTCGCCTTCGGCGCGCCGAAGCGCTGTTTTTCGCGGGCGTTGCGTTCGATGACGATCAGTGCACCGACGATGATGAGGATGACGGCGGCGATCTGGGTCGCATTGGCAAGATTGCCGCGGTTAAGCCAGGTCTCGTAAATGGTGAAGGTCAGCGTCTGGACGCCGAGATATTCGACCGCGCCGATATCGTTCAGCGTCTCCATCAATACCAGCGACAGGCCGATGGCAATCGCCGGCCGCGCCATCGGCAATTGCACGGAGAAGAACACGTTCAGAGGCCTTGCGCCAAGCGTGCGGGCCGCATCAGCCGCAAAACGTCCCTGCATGGAAAAGGCGGCGCGCGCCGAGAGATAGACATAGGGATAGAGTACCGAGCTCAGAACGATGACAGCACCGCCGAGCGAGCGTATATCCGGAAACCAGTAATCGCGGATGCTGTGATAACCGAAGACGTCGCGAAGGGTGCTCTGCACCGGGCCGGTAAAGTCGAGAAACTCACCGAACGCATAGGCTGCCAGATAGGACGGAATGGCGAGCGGCAGGACAAGTGCTGCCGACAATAGTCGTCGCAGCGGAAACTCGAATGTGGTGATGAGCCAGGCGCAGACAATACCGAAAAATGCCGTCGTCGCGGCCGTCATCCCCAGCAGCATGAAGGTGCGAAAGCCGGCGCGCGGCAGAACATTGGCGAGAAGATGCTGCCACCCCTCCGTGCTGCCGGTCAGCGCCAGCCAGAAGATCGCCAGAATGGGCATGGCGGCAATGGCTGCGACGATGATGGCCGCAATCGGCAATAGCGAAACGCGTTTTGTCGCGGGAAGGGGAGCCGTCATGGGCATGCGAGCCTGCTGTCTTGCAAAAGCCTTAGCCGACTGATCCTTCAGCCGGCGGCTTTCGCATTGCTACGCCCGCATGACGTCAGTTGGCAAGAACCCGCTGCGACGGAAAGGTGATTTCCACCAGCGTTCCTTCATTTGGCGTCGAGGTGATGGAGAAATTCGCACGGTTGGCGTCCACCATGGCCTTGGTCAGCGGCAGGCCGAGCCCGGTGCCGTCGCCCCGCACACGTTTGCCGGAAGAGGCCACTTGCCGGAACGGCTTCATGGCCTGCTCCAGTTCCGCGCGCGTCATGCCGATGCCGGTATCGCGGATGCGCAGCGACACGCTGCCATTGGCTTCATAGGCTGTGGAAACGACGATCTGGCCGCCTGATGGCGTGAAACGGATGGCGTTCGACAGGATGTTCAGCACGATCTGCTTGATCGAGCGCAGGTCGGCGACGATCTGCGGCACAGATTGCGCAAGGGCCGTGCGGATAATGACACGCTGGTTATTGGCTTGCGGCTGCACCAGCGACACCGCCTCGGCCACCGTCTCGTTCAGCGGCACGGCGATGAAATCCACATCCATCTGCCCGGCCTCGATCTTCGAAATATCGAGGAGATCATTGACGATATCGAGCACATGCCGGCCGGAGCGGCCGATATCATTGGAATATTCCACATAGCGCGAATGGCCGATAGGCCCGAAGCGTTCAGTCGCCATCATGTCGGCAAAGCCGATGATGGCGTTGAGCGGCGTGCGGATTTCATGGCTGACGCGCGCGAGGAAATCGGTCTTGTGGGCATTGGCGGTTTCCGCCGCCCGCTTGGCGTTGCGCAGTTCCTCTTCCGTGCGCTTCCACTGGGTGATATCACGGATGACAACGCAATAGCCATGCGAGGATTTAAGCCGGCCGATGGTCATGAACAGCGGCAGGAAGCCGCCGGATGCCTCGCGGCCGATCACTTCGCGGCCATCATTCAGCACGCTCGCGACACCGTTATTGGCAAGGCCGGAAAGATAGTCCAGCACGGCGCGCTGGCTCTCATGGGCAAAGAGGGTGACGAAAGGTTTGCCGGCGATTTCGCCATTATCATAATTGAACAGCGCGCTGGCGGAACGGTTGAGCGAGCGGATTTCGCCTTCGTCTCCCAGAAGCACCACGCCATCGGTGGCGGTTTCCAGAATGGAGTGCAGTTCCTCCACTTCGCCCTGCAGGAGGGAGAGGCTGCCTGCTTCCGCATTTTCGATGTCGCCGGCCGCTATGTTTTCGTTGGCGGCCGCAACCGGCGCCTGCTTTTCCTCAAGCGGCACCAGCGACAGCATCAGCGCCTTGGTTTCTTCCCAGCGGATGGATTGTAGCCGCGCCTTGACCGGAATGATGTCGTTTTCGGCGCTGACGACGACCATGCCGCCCTCATTGTCCGGCATGTCCTCCAGATCCTGCCGCTGCAGCAGCGCTTCCAGCCCGCCGACATCTTGCAGTTCGGCGAGAGAACCATATCCCGTCAACCGCAGAAAATCCGGATTGGCGTGGATCAGCCTGTCGCCGGCATGCACCAGAAGCGCAACGGGCATCTGGTCCAGCGTCTCGGCCGTCAACGCATTTGCGGGGCGAACGGACGGGCTGACCATGGAGGCGGCAATATCGGCAGTCGGCTGCTCGTCAATTGCAGTCTCCTGCTTTTCGTCAGAGCCGCTTTCATCCGCCGCTGCGCGAATGGTCGCGGGCTGCTCGCCACGAACATAGTCCGCAAAAAGATCGTCTTCTTCCGCCGGTTCGTTCGTCTTTTCGTCATTTTTCGTATCGAAGGGTGCGCTTTCCGGCGCATCCGCAACGATATCCTGCTGGATATCCTGCCCTGCCGGCTCGGCGGAAATGGTCTCCGCATCTGTGCCCGGGTTTTCCTCCGAAGCAGTATCCGCCGGCGCCAGAGCCCGGCCGATTTCGCGGAAGGCAGCCTGCTCGCCTGCGGTCAGGCCCTCGCGGGAGCGGGAACGGCGCTCCTCCAGATGGACGACCTTGTCGGAATAGGTTGGCTCCAGCGCCGGCGCTATGACAGGCGCTTCGAATTCCGGCGGGGTATAATCAAGGTGCGGTTCTTCGACAGGGACCGCATCCGATGCGCCGTCTGCCGCATCGAGGTCCGTTGCCGGGGCCTCATCCTCACCGGAATCGCCGCCTTCGTCGTCATCCTCATCGATAAAGGCCAGCAATTCGTGGCTTTCATCCTCGATAGACGGCTGCGGTAGTGCTTCTACCGGATCGGCCTCTTCGCCATCGAGGAAGGTAAGGCCCGTGGCATGCGGGTCTTCGGTGGCATCGGCAAGCCGCACGATACCGAAACCGCGGAAACCGTCGAATTCGCGTGAGCGCGTATAGGTGGGCAGGGCGGCGAGATCGATCGGCACCATCAGCGATGTGCCTTCCACCGGCCAATAGATCGTCTTGCCCGACCAGGTGTCGCGACGGCCGAGAAGCTCGCGGATCTTGCCGTCGGGATCGAGATTGAACAGGGCCGCGACATCGGCAAAGCCCATGCCTTCGACGGCAGCAGCCTTGGCGCCCACGGCTTCCGCAAACTCATGCGAGATCGAGCTGAAACGTCCTTCGGCGTCGATTTTCCAGACGAAACGGGAAGCGCGTGCACCAGCATTGAAGACAAAAGGCTGTGCTTCTGCGCCAGCGCCGTTGTCTGTCTCCTCGGTCTCCGTCGTTATCTCCTCATCCGCCGCAGGAGCAGCTTCTGCCGCTGCGGTTTCGAGGATTTCATCGTTCGCAACTGCGCTTTCTTCGGCCCGGGCCTCTTCGGCAGGGGCGTCGACGATCGCCCGCTCGGTTAAGGGAGCCTCTGATTCATCTTCATCAAGTTCGAAAAGATCGGCGATGTCGTCAGTCATCGCCATATCAGCGGCGGCGTCGGCCTCCTGCGCGGAAAGCTCCGCCGGGGTCTCCGCTCCGATTTCCGGCAACGTCAGAAGGCTGTTCTCATCCTGCTGTGCTGCCACTTCCTCTTCGGGATCGGCCAGCAGTTCCTGCACCTCTTCCACATCTTCGATGCCAGCGACGGCATCGAGCACGGAATCGAAGGAGGCGGCTGTTGCGACAGCAGGCGCGGCCTCCGCAACCGGCAAGGCGGGTTCGGCGGCGGTGGGCGTTTCCTGCGGCCTGTCTTCCGCAAAACCATTAACGGGGTCGAGTGTGCCCAGCGCGGTTTCGACCACGAACATGAGGTTCAGTTCGGGCGATGCCGCGATCTGGCCGGTAGCGGCGGGCAGATAGCCCTTGCCGGTTGGCACCGGCCGCTTGACGAGACGGCCGGACTGGCCGGCTGCCATTTTCACCAGTGTCCGCGCCGTGTGCGGCGTGATACCGAGCGACGAAAAGCCGGGCGAGGCGGCGATAATCTCGTTCGCGCCGTTCAGAACCGCCATATGGATATCGGGATCGTCAAAACCTTCGATCATGCGCCGGGCGCATTCTGCCGTGTCGGGTGCGGCCTGATCGGTAAGGGCCGAAAACAGGATGGCCGGCTGACCGGGCTCGGCCTCGATGATTTCCGCGCGCGCGGTGACGGCAAGGCTGCGGAAACCCGATGTGACGCGAATGGTAAACGGCAGGCTGTCGCCCGCTTTGGAAAGCCGCGCCGCCGTGGCCGCCAATTGCCGGAAGGTCACGTCCTGTGGCTTCGGGCCCTGTTCCAGAAAATCATAGACCATCGGCGTGCCGAACAGCGCCGCACCCCGGCCATTGGCCCAAAGGGCATTTTTAAGGTCCAGCGAGAACAGCGCCATGGCCGCGCCACGCCCGAAACCTTCACGCACCCGTTCATGTACTGCGATATCGATAAAGGGATACTGGACGGCGGGCATGTCGAAACCTATTCTGGCACTACCGGACCTTGCGGGCTTTCGGCTTCCTCATGAAGCGCAAAACGTAAACCCGCCGAGGCATCACGTTAACAGAATTTTAAATAACTTCACAGCGCTGCCGGGTCCACCATCTGCGGGATGAATCGCCAAATAGAGTTAACATCAACAGGCCGCTGCGGCTTCTCCATGTCAGCCCGGCCCATTGAAAAGAACTTGCCTTTCGACGCCTTTTTTCGCAAAATTCGAAGAGGCACTTGCAAATGGGGGAAACACCTTTTATGTCACCCCCCGTGACGCCGCTTCGGCGTTTCATGTGCGGTTGTAGCTCAGTTGGTTAGAGCGCAGGTTTGTGGCACCTGAGGTCGGTGGTTCGACCCCACTCAACCGTACCATTCCCCTCTCCCGATAAGTCTATATGTCACAATGACTTACCGGGAGAGGGGAGTATTTTCTTCCGTCGATGCTGTTCATGCCTGCGGATCCCTGCTGAAGCCCTGACGCCGCGCAGGCTGCTTCCGATTTCCGAAAATCCCCAAAACCATTGCGTGACTGTGTCGTTCCCATGCAGCATGGGTAACGCATGAACCCTGGGCCACATGCAGCCCGGCAAAAACCATTTGGCTAAAATCTCTTGCGCTGGTATTGTCCGCCCAACGAAACCTTATGAAAGCCAGCAGCATAGCGTCTACGCTTGTGCGCGGCGAAATGGACAAGACAGTGATCGACCCCGGAAACGGCCCAAAGCCGTCGGAACAAGGGGCGTCGGTGGCGAACAAAGGGAAAGCGAAGCGATCCCGTCGTGGCAAGAAACACAAGCGTGACGGTCAGCCCCGTGACGCTGTTGTGCTGTCGCATGATGTTGCCGCGGATGTTCCGGCCGGTTCCTCCTACGTATCGGCTCTCGAGCCGGATGCCGAGCCGCGCAAGAGAAAGCGCCGCAGGCGCTCCCGCGGCAAGGGTACGTCTCAACAGGCTGCCCCAGCTTCCAGCGCGCAGACGCAGGCTCCAGCCGCAACAGATGCGGCCAATCCATCCTCCGTGCCGCCGGGCGGCGGGCGAAAGTCGCGCCACCGCAAGCGTGGGCATCGCGATCCGCGCGGCCGTGATCCACAGGGTCGTCCGCTGGTTCCTACCCATGCGCCGAAACATGTCGGCAAGCAGAATGGCCGGGCCAACGGGGCTGGACAGGAACCGCACCGGCAATCCGAAATATCCGCCCGCCACGCAGGCCGCCAGCACGAGCATGGCCAGGAGCCGCCGGCGGATATGTATGCCGCGCTCGATCTCGGCACCAATAATTGCCGCCTTCTGATCGCGCAGCCGACGCGGCCCGGTCAGTTCCGGGTCGTCGATGCCTTTTCGCGTATCGTCCGGCTGGGTGAGGGGCTGGTGTCGAGTGGGCGGCTGTCCGATGATGCCATGGATCGTGCTGTCGAGGCGCTGAAAGTCTGCTCCGCGAAACTCTCGGGCCGCCCGATCAGGCGCATGCGTCTCATCGCCACCGAGGCCTGCCGCGCTGCGTCGAATGGCGAAGAGTTTCTGGCGCGTGTCACGCGGGAAACGGGACTGAAGCTTGAAATCATCAGCCGCGAGACGGAAGCCCGCCTTGCGGTGTCTGGCTGCGCCTCGCTCGTCGGGCGTGAAGCACGCTCCGTCGTGCTGTTCGATATCGGTGGCGGATCCTCGGAAATCGCCGTTATCAAGGTCGGGGAAAATCGCTCGAACCGGCTCGCCAATCACATCACCCACTGGACCTCGCTGCCGGTTGGCGTCGTCACGCTTTCGGAACGTCACGGCGGCCGTGATGTGACGCCGGATGTCTTTGCCGCCATGGTGCGGGAAGTCGAAGGGCTGCTCGATGCCTTCCATTGCCCGCCTCTGGCGCCGCAGATGCATCACGAGGATTTTCACCTGATCGGAACGTCGGGCACGGTGACGACGCTTGCCGGCGTCCATCTCGATCTGCCACGATACGATCGCCGCAAGGTGGATGGC
Source organism: Agrobacterium sp. (assembly GCF_059499945.1). Classification (NCBI taxonomy): domain Bacteria; kingdom Pseudomonadati; phylum Pseudomonadota; class Alphaproteobacteria; order Hyphomicrobiales; family Rhizobiaceae; genus Agrobacterium; species Agrobacterium sp. The sequence goes on from NZ_JCABZP010000014.1 coordinate 523,136, forward strand.
CTCTGGCTTTCCGACGCCGAGGTGACGGCGATGCAGGACAAGCTTCTGGCCTGGGATTTCGCCGGCCGCGCCGCCAATGCCTGCATCGGGCCTGACAGGGCCGATCTGGTTCTGGCCGGCTGCGCCATTCTCGAGGCCATTCGCCGCCGCTGGCCGGCGCGGCGTATGCGGGTGGCCGATCGCGGTCTGCGCGAAGGCCTCTTGACGGATATGATGGCGGATGACGGCGCATGGCGGCGTAACCGCATAAGGCGCATGCAGATGACACGGCAGGACAGGACGGAAGGTTTGACATGAGCAAGGCGCCGACAAGCACCAATCGCACCGGCCGAAAGATCGGCCAGAAGGTCAAGAAGACCAAGCTCAAGGCCTCATCGCGCCGTTGGCTTGAACGTCATATCAATGACCCCTATGTGCAGCGCGCCAAGCTTGAAGGCTATCGCGCCCGCGCCGCCTTCAAGCTGCTGGAAATCAACGACAAGCATCAGATATTGAAGGGCGCGACCCGCATCATCGACCTTGGTGCGGCACCAGGAAGCTGGTCGCAGATCGCTTCGAAGGTGACGGATTCCACCGAGGACGATATCCGCGTCGCGGCGATCGATTTTCTCGAAATCGATCCCATTCCCGGCGTAAAAATCCTGCAGCTCGACTTCCTTGATCCGACAGCACCCGAAAAGCTGATGGAGGCCGTTGGCGGCACGCCTGATCTGGTATTGTCGGATATGGCGGCGCCCACCACCGGGCACCAGAAGACCGACCATATCCGCACCATGCATCTGTGTGAAGTCGCTGCCGATTTCGCCGTTCAGGTGCTGGCGGAAGGCGGCCATTTCCTTGCCAAGACCTTCCAGGGCGGCACGGAAAAGCAGTTGCTGGACATGCTGAAGAAGAACTTCAAGCAGGTGTTGCACGTCAAGCCGGCGTCCTCACGCTCGGAATCGGTGGAAATGTTCCTGCTTGCCAAGCACTTCAAGGGCCGCAAGAACGAGCCGGTTGACGCATCCGAAGCCGACGAGGCGGCGGAAGACTGATTACTCCGCCGGTTGCGAGACCTTGCCGCGGTGGCCGGAGACGGCCGCCCCGGCATTGCCGTCCATGCGGATGATCGGCACGATGGCGAACAGCGATACCAGCGCCACGATGGTGAAGGCGACGTGGAAATCGGCAAGCTGCAGATGCGAGCCTGACATCATGCTGCTGACTTCCAGAATGGAGGCGGCGAAAGCCACGCCCAGCGCCAGGCTGATCTGCTGCAGTACAGACGCCATCGAGGTCGCCTGACTGGCCTGGCTGTCCTCGATATCGGAATAGCTGAGCGCGTTTGACCCCGTGAAGAAGAAGGAACGGGCAAACCCCGCCGTGACAAGGAAGATCATGATCAGCGGATAGGGCGTTTCCGGCGTGAAGAAGCTGTTGGCAAGCGTTGTGAAGGCGCCGACGATGCCGGCCCCAATCAGCGTCGATCGGAAGCCTGTCGCCGCAAAGACCCGCTTGGCCATGAATTTCGTGGTGATCGCACCGATTGCGCCTGCAAAGGTGATCATGCCTGACTGGAACGGGTTCAACCCGAAACCGATCTGCAGCATCAGTGGCATCAGGAAGGGAATGGCGCCCGTGGAAATGCGGAAAACGGTGCCGCCGACGGAAGCCGCCCGGAAGGTCGCGTTCTGGAATATGCGGAAATCCAGAATGGGGGCAGGGTGGCGTGCGGCGTGGCGCATGTAAAGAAAACCGCAGATGAAACCGATGATCGTCGAGGCGATGCCGATGGCGGGCGGCAGGGCCGGAAGGCTGACGACCGAGAGGCCGAATACGACCCCGGAAGCGGCGATGCCTGAGAGCACGAACCCTTTGCCGTCCATCGGCGGTGGGTTGGTGGTTTCGATTTCCGGCAGGAAGATCGTCGAGAGCCAGATGCCGATGACGCCGATGGGCACGTTGATCAGGAAAATCCAGTGCCATGAAAAATAGGTGGTGATGAAGCCGCCGATGGGCGGGCCGGTCAGCGGTCCCACAAGTCCGGGTATCGTCAGCAGCGCCATGGCTGAGACGAGCTCGCTGCGCTTGGTCGTGCGCAGCAGCACGAGGCGGCCGACGGGCGTCATCATCGCACCGCCCATGCCCTGCAGGAAACGCGAAAGCACGAATTCGAACACCGACGAGGACACCGCGCAGCAGATCGACCCCACGACAAAGACGCCGATGGCGAAACGGAAGATTTTCTTCGCGCCGTATTTGTCGGCCATCCAGCCGCTGATGGGAATGAAGATCGCCAGCGCCACCATATAGGCGGTCAGCGCGAGCTTGAGCGTGATCGGCCCAACATTAAGGTCGGCTGCAATCGCCGGAAGCGAGGTGGCGATGACGGTGGAGTCCATCTGCTCCATGAAGAGAGCGACTGCCAGGATGAGGGGAATGATGCGGTTCATGAGGCTGCCTGCGGCTTTCCGCTGCGACAAAGGATATCGCCGTTCCTCCTACGCCTGATGAGCGGGCTTGCCAACACGTTAATTATCAATTTCTCAAGTTCCGATCAAACCTGCGTGAGGCCGGTTTTCTTGCAACTTTCTCGCTCTATTGTCCGTTGGGTGAGTTCAGTTGGCGATCACGGCCAGTTGGCGATATCGGGAGAAAGATGATGACCCAATCCTTGAGCATGAGCAGACGCGGCCTCATCGGTGCGGCCGGTGCAAGCGTTCTCGGCGCGCCGCTTTTGATGGCGCGCAGCGCAAATGCCCAGACCAACCAGCCGCAGACCTCCATGGAGATCAAACACGCCATGCCGCCGGAAACCAACCGCTTCAAGCTCGGCAATTTCGAAGTGCTCGTGGTGAAGGACGGCTCGCGCGCCGCACCCAATCCCGGCGAGACCTTCGGCACGGATCAGTCTGCGGAAACGGTCGGCAAATTGCTGGAAGACAATTTTCTGCCGAAGGAGCAATTCGTCAATTCCTTCTCGCCGGTTCTCATCAATACAGGCACGGACCTCGTGCTGTTCGACACCGGTTTTGGTGAGGCCGGTCGCGGCGCCGGCAATGGCCGCCTGACCGAGGGCATGGCGGCGGCCGGTTATTCGCCTGAAGATGTAACCGTGGTGGTGCTGACCCATATGCATGGCGACCACATAGGCGGGCTGATGGAAAAGGGCGCGCCTGCGTTCTCCAAGGCGCGTTATGTTTTCGGACAGGCGGAATATGATTTCTGGGCGGACGAGAAGCGTGTCGGCACACCTGCCGAGGGCGGCCATAAGGGTGTTCTGGCCAGCGTCAAGCCGCTGGCGGAAAAGGCGACCTTCATTGGCGATGGCGCCAATGTGGTGTCGGGCATCACCGGCATTGCGGCTTTCGGCCATTCGCCTGGCCATATGATCTTCCGTGTCGAATCGGAAGGCAAGCAGCTGATCCTGACGGCGGACACGGCCAATCATTTTGTCCTGTCACTGCAAAGGCCGGACTGGGAGGTCAAGTTCGACATGGACAAGGCGGCGGCGGCCGCGACCCGCAAGAAAGTCTATGACATGATCGCTACCGACCGGCTGCCCTTCCTTGGGTATCACATGCCTTTTCCGGCTGTCGGTTACGCGGAAAAGCTGGAGACGGGTTACCGTTTCGTGCCGAAATCCTATCAGTTCGATATCTGATATCTGCTGCAATGCAGCAACAGAGGGGACCCGGAAGGCAATTCCGGGTTTTTTCTATTCCCTTCCTGTCATGAACGTGTTACCAGCCCTCGCCAACTTCCAAGCAATCCTTGCAGGGCGCCGGGGTGAACTTTTCGTTCCGGAACGGCCACGCATTTTCATTATGAAGGAATTTGGTCATGGCACGCATCATTCAAACACCCACTGGTTTGGACGCTCTCACATTTGACGATGTGTTGCTGCAACCCGGACATTCCGAGGTTATGCCGGGACAGACGAATATCGCCACCCGCATCGCCCGCGATATCGATCTCAACCTTCCAATCCTCTCTTCCGCCATGGACACGGTGACCGAAGGCCGTCTCGCTATCGCCATGGCCCAGGCCGGCGGCATCGGCGTTATCCACCGCAACCTCACCCCCATCGAACAGGCTGAAGAAGTTCGGCAGGTGAAGAAGTTCGAAAGCGGCATGGTCGTCAACCCGGTCACGATAGGCCCGGATGCGACGCTTGCAGAAGCGCAGGCGCTGATGAAGGCGCATGGCATTTCCGGTATTCCGGTGGTTGAAAATGGCGGCTCCGGCGGCCACAAGAACGGCCGCCTCGTCGGCATTCTGACGAATCGCGACGTGCGCTTCGCTTCCGATCCGCAGCAGAAAATCTATGAACTGATGACCCGCGAAAATCTGGTCACGGTCAAGGAAAGCAGCGTCGATCAGCAGGAAGCGCGCCGCCTGCTGCACAAGCACCGCATTGAAAAGTTGCTGGTGGTGGATGGAAAAGGCAATTGCGTCGGCCTCATCACCGTCAAGGATATCGAGAAATCGCAGCTTAATCCCAATGCCACCAAGGATGCACAGGGCCGTCTTCGCGCCGCCGCCGCCATCAGCGTTGGTGCCGATGCCATCGAGCGCGCCGAGCGCCTCATCGATGCTGGTGTAGACCTTCTGGTCGTCGATACCGCACACGGCCATTCGCAGCGCGTGCTCGATGCCGTTTCGGTGGTCAAGAAGATGTCGAACTCGGTTCGCATCATCGCCGGCAATGTCGCAACCGCTGACGGCACCAAGGCGCTGATCGATGCCGGCGCCGATGGCGTCAAGGTCGGTATCGGCCCCGGTTCCATCTGCACCACCCGCATCGTCGCCGGCGTCGGCGTTCCGCAGCTTGCCGCGATCATGTCGTCGGTCGAGGTGGCCAATGCGGCTGACATTCCTGTCATCGCCGATGGCGGCATCAAGTTCTCGGGCGATCTGGCCAAGGCGATCGCCGCCGGTGCCTCCGCCGTCATGATCGGCTCGCTTTTGGCCGGTACGGATGAAAGCCCGGGCGAGGTGTTCCTCTACCAGGGCCGTTCCTTCAAGGCCTATCGCGGCATGGGTTCCGTTGGCGCCATGGCGCGCGGCTCGGCAGACCGTTATTTCCAGGCGGAAGTGCGCGATACGCTGAAGCTCGTTCCCGAGGGCATCGAAGGCCAGGTTCCCTATAAGGGTCCGGTTTCCGGCGTGCTGCACCAGCTGGCTGGTGGCCTCAAGGCCGCCATGGGTTATGTCGGCGGCAGCAACATCAAGGAATTCCAGGAGCGCGCCACCTTCGTTCGCATCTCCAGCGCGGGCCTGCGCGAAAGCCATGCTCATGACGTGACGATCACCCGCGAAAGCCCGAACTATCCCGGCGCGGTTTGATCTTTCGAGCCGAATCCGTAAAAAGATAGGCTAGTTATTTGGCGCTCCCCGATCTCAAGCCGGATCGGGGAGCGTTTTCACGATTGGGGGAGAAAGCATGTCACCAACGACCGCAATGTTCTGGCCGATGATCGCCCATGTCTTTCTCGTCTTCTTGCTTTACGGCCTGCTGATCATCCGGCGCAACAAATACACCTTCAAGGATCGCGAATCGGCGATCAAGCTGCGTGATCACGGCGAGGAGGCGCACGAAAGCCGTTTGGTGAACCGCAATATCGCCAACCAGTTCGAGCTGCCGGTCCTGTTCCACATCGCCTGCCTGCTGCTTTACATCACGGATGCGGATAATGTCGTCACCGTTGTTCTGGCGTGGCTGTTCGTGCTCTCGCGCTACGTCCATTCCTATGTCCACGTCACCAGCAATCGCCTGCGTCAGCGCGGGGCATTGTTCGGCATCGGCTTTGCACTGGTCGTCTGCCTGTGGGCATGGCTCGCCATATGGTTGGCGCTGGAATAAATCAGCACCGTGAGGTTGCCTCATAAGTGAGACAATCCCGCCTTGCAAAATACTCCGATTTGCGATGGGTCAATTCCATGACGCCGCATCCCCGTTAATCTCTGCCTGCCGTCGAGGATTTCAGGCGAGCAGAGATTAGGGAGTATGTCATGGCTAAGACAATGAAGGCGGCGGTTGTCCGCGCATTTGGAAAACCGCTGACCATCGAGGAAGTGGCGATACCGGATCCCGGTCCCGGTGAAATTCTCATCAACTACAAGGCGACGGGCATTTGCCACACCGACCTGCACGCAGCAACGGGCGACTGGCCGGTCAAGCCCAACCCGCCCTTCATTCCCGGCCATGAAGGTGTCGGTTATGTCGCCAAGATCGGCGCAGGCGTCACCGGCATCAAGGAAGGCGACCGCGCCGGCACACCGTGGCTCTACACCGCCTGCGGATGCTGCATTCCCTGCCGTACCGGCTGGGAGACCCTTTGCCCAAGCCAGAAGAATTCGGGTTATTCCGTTAATGGCAGCTTTGCCGAATATGGCCTTGCCGATCCGAAATTCGTCGGCCGCCTGCCGGATAATCTAGAATTCGGTCCCGCCGCACCCGTGCTCTGCGCCGGTGTCACCGTCTACAAGGGTCTGAAGGAAACCGAAGTCAGGCCCGGTGAGTGGGTGGTCATTTCAGGCATTGGCGGGCTTGGCCACATGGCCGTGCAATATGCGAAGGCGATGGGCATGCATGTCGTTGCTGCCGATATTTTCGCCGAAAAGCTGGCGCTTGCGAAAAAACTCGGAGCCGATGTCGTCGTCAATGGCCGTGCGCCTGACGCAGTTGAGCAGGTGCAGAAGGCAACCGGCGGTGTCCATGGCGCGCTGGTGACGGCGGTTTCGCCCAAGGCCATGGAGCAGGCCTACGGTTTCCTCCGCTCCAAGGGGACGATGGCGCTTGTCGGCCTGCCGCCGGGCTTTATCTCCATTCCGGTTTTCGACACGGTGCTGAAGCGCATCACGGTGCGCGGCTCCATCGTCGGCACACGGCAGGATCTGGAGGAGGCGCTGACCTTTGCCGGAGAAGGCAAGGTCGCCGCCCACTTCTCGTGGGACAAGCTCGAAAACATCAACGATATCTTCCATCGCATGGAAGAGGGCAAGATCGACGGCCGCATCGTCGTGGACCTCGCCGCCTGATGTGAAAATGCGGCCGCGGCGCTCACGCAAATGTGTGACGCCGCTTCCGCCCGCATCGTTCCCCGCAGGGCGATCTGCGCTATCCTTCCGCATCCGTGCGTTCAAGGAGGATAGAGCGATGGACAAGCCCAAGATTACGCAGGCCATGATCGACGCTTATGATGAATATACCCATCTCAGCCTCGACCGCCGCAAATTCATGGAAAAGCTCACCGTGCTGGCCGGCTCCGGTGCGGCCGCCGCGGCAATCGCCCCGCTGCTTTCCGCCAACAGCGCCCGTGCGGCAATCGTAGCACCCGGTGATGCGGGGATCGTCGCGGAAGAGGTGACATATCCCGGCCCCGCCGGCGAGATGAAGGGTTACCTCGTTACACCGAAATCGGCGTCTGGCCCCATCGGCTCGGTCATTGTCATCCATGAGAACCGCGGTCTGAACGACCATATCCGTGACGTGGCCAGACGGGTGGCGCTTGCCGGTTTCCGGGCGCTTGCGGTCGATTTCCTCTCCCCGCAGGGCGGCACGCCCGCTGACGAGGAGAAGGCACGGCAGATGTTCAGCGGTCTCGACATGGATGCGACCGTCGCCAACGCCGAAGCGGGCCGGGTATGGCTTGCGGCAAGGCAGGGGGCGAATGGCAAGGTCGGCGCGGTCGGTTTCTGCTGGGGCGGCGGGCTGGTCAATCGTTTCGCGACCAAGTCGGCAGGTTTGAATGCCGGCGTCGCCTATTATGGTCAGCAGGCGCCGGCGGCCGATGTGCCTGCCATCAAGGCGCCACTGCTTTTGCACTATGCGGGTCTCGACGAGCGCATCAATGCCGGCATCGACGCCTACAGGAAGGCGCTGGAGGAAAACGGCAAGACCTTCGAAATCTTCGTTTATGACGGCGTCAACCACGCCTTCAACAATGACACTTCCTCGGCGCGTTACGACAAGGCGGCTGCCGATCTTGCCTGGGGCCGGACGACGGATTTCTTCAAGAAATATCTGGTGTGATGGGGTTTCGAGGTTGCCACTCGGTTCTTATCACCGTTGGCGAAAGGCTCTGGATGTTGTCAATTGACAGTGGATCGAAGGCCTATGCGGCTTCACCCCCTCTGCCCTGCCGGGCATCTCCCCCTCAAGGGGGGAGATCAATCTGCGGCGATGTTTCGTCCATCTTGAAGCTTGAGAATGAAGCGACAAGAGGGCTTCTTGCCGATCTCCCCCCTTGAGGGGGAGATGCCCGGCAGGGCAGAGGGGGGTAAAGCCCGATACCCTCGATCCGCTGATCTAAACGCCACCAGCCCCGCGCTTCAAATGCTCGTCAAGCCTTGGCATTATCTCCACGAAATTGCAGGGCAGGTGGCGATAATCGAGCTGAGCCTTGAGGATGCCGTCCCACGCATCCTTGCACGCCCCCGGAGAGCCGGGCAGCACAAAGATGAAGGTCGCGTTCGCCACGCCGCCGGTCGCGCGTGACTGGATGGTGGCGGTGCCGATCTTGTCATAGGAGATACGGTGAAAGAGGGCGGAAAACCCGTCCATGCGCTTTTCGAACAGCGGTTCCAGCGCTTCTGGCGTCACATCGCGGCCGGTAAAGCCGGTGCCGCCCGTCGTGATGACCACATCCACGCCTTCAGAGAGCGTCCACTCGCGCACGGTGCCGGCAATCGCTTCCTTGTCATCAGGCACGATGGCGCGGGCGGCAAGCCTGTGGCCCGCATCTTCCAGCCTTGCGACGAGCGTATCGCCGGATTTGTCATTCTCCAGCGTGCGGCTGTCCGAAACGGTCAAAACCGCAATGCCCAAGGGGATGAAGGGTCGTTCGCCTGCCATAGCCTAATCCTCAAATGGTCCGAGTCGCCTGAAAGTACCAGCCGGGGCGTTTCTTTCGAAGCGATGTTTGCGCTATCAGGGCCGCTTCAAGGGAATGAAAAATCCCGAAACAGGTTGCACCCGAACCAGACATGCGGACAAGCGCAGCACCTTCCTGCGAGAGTAACCCGGCAATCTCCCCAATTTCCGGAAGCAGCGCCTGTGCTGGTGGTTGCAGATCGTTACGGCTCCGGGCGAGAAAATCCATCCAGCCAATTGTCGCATGGGCGGGCAGGGGCGGATTGGCCTTGTTCCGCAATCGCCGGAAAATCTCCGGTGTAGAGACGGCCTTCAGCGGATTGGCCAGAACCAGGAACAGTTCCGGCAAATTGGTGACCGGTTCAATGTCCTCGCCAATGCCGCGCGCGATCAGGGGTCGGCTCTCAAGGCACATCGGCACATCCGCTCCAAGCTTCAGGGCCATGGAGGAAAGCGCATCCGGTGCCGCCCCGGCGCGCCAGTGCCGCAAAAGCCCTCGCAGCGTCGCCGCCGCGTCCGCCGAACCGCCGCCGATGCCCGATGCCACCGGCAGGTTCTTTTCAAGGTGAATGGCGACCGGGCGTGCTGGCTGACCCGTCGACGCAAGTCTATCGCGCAACAAATCTCTGGCGCGGGTGACGAGATTGTCGCCGCCATCCCCGGCGCGCAGAAGATCGCCGAAGGGGCCTGAGATGGAGAAACTATCGGCATCGGCGTCGCGGATGCGGATCGTATCGCCGGCTTCGGTGAAGGTCACCAGCGTTTCAAGCAGATGATAACCATCCGCTCTCTGGCCGGTCACATGCAGCGCCAGATTGATCTTGGCCGGGGCCGCCTCGATTGTCTCAGCCGCCCCGGTGATGCCCTGCGTCGGCATATGGCGTCAGGATTTCTTGTCCGGAGCAGGGGCCGCCGGGGCAGGAGGAGCCGGCGGTTGCGGCGCTGCATCCTTCTTGGCGGTATTTTCGGCGTCCTTCTCCACCGGCGGCAGGCCGTTGGCGATCTTTTCCTTCACCTTGGCCTTGTCCACATCATCATTGTCGCCGATCAGCGCGCGGTTCCATTGATAGACCGCCTCGATCTTGCGACCCACGCGCCAATAGGCGTCGCCAAGGTGGTCGTTAATGGTCGGATCGCCGGCCTTGAGCTCGATTGCCCGTTCCAGCTCGGTTACCGCCTCATCGAAAGCGCCGAGGCGATAATGCGCCCAGCCGAGCGAATCGACGATATAGCCGTCATTCGGCCGAAGCTCGACCGCGCGGCTGATCATCTTCATGGCTTCATCGAGATTGATGCCCTTGTCCACCCAGGAATACCCCAGATAGTTCAGAACCTGCGGCTGCTCGGGGTTCAGCTCCAGCGCCCGCTTGAAATTCGGTTCGGCCTTGTCCCATTCCTTCAGCCGCTCATAGGCGATGCCGCGCTGGAAGAAGACCGTCCAGTCGGATTTCTGCGGCACGGAGCCGATCACCTCGATGGCCTTGTCGTAGTTTTCGGCCATTGCCCTGTAGTCCTTGGCATCGGAAAGCACGCTGCCATAGGCGAGATAGGAACGGATGTCCTTCGGATCGGATTCGAGGAGGGATTTGAGATGCTTGCGCGCCTCATCCACCTTGCCCGTCTGCGCAAGCGTCAATCCGAGCTGCAGCTCGGAGATGCGATACATCGGGGAATCTTTCGGCACCTCGCGGTAGAACGCAATGGCGCGGTCAGGCTGTTTCAGGGCTTCAGAAAGGCCGCCGAGAAGGATGAGCGTATCCGGGCTCTTGGGATCGAGCGCGCGCGACGTCTGCAGATAAAGCGTCACTATCTCTTCGGCGCCTTCGCGGTTCAACGCGCCGGCGATGGAGAACATGACGCTGGCCGCACCTTCCACGGCATTGGTGATCTGCTGCTCCGGCTTTTCACCATTTTCGATGGACTGGCGAAGTGCTTTCAGCGGCGCGTAGTTCGGCGCGAAAGTGTCGCCGACCGCAATCGCGTCCAGCGCCTTCTGCTTGTTGCCGGCGGAAGCTTCGAGCCGGGCAAGCGCCATGACCGCCCGCATATAGGTGTCGGAGGCGGTTGCCCCGCCTTCGCGGTCCGTCACCGCTTCGTTCAGGCTCTTGCGGGCGGCTTCAGTATTGCCGGAAACAAGGGCGATGGCCGCCGCATTGTATTTCTGGAAGATCGAAATCCAGCCCGGGCCCTTCATATTGTTGACGAGCGCCAGCGCTTCCTTCGGCTTGCCGGAACCGGCACGCGCCCAGGCGGTCAAAAGCGTATTGACCATGCGGTCGAGATCGTTCGGACCGGTATATTTCAGGATCTTCTCGGCCTTGGCGAATTCCTTGTCCTTGATGGCGTCCAGACCGCGCACGATGGTCGTGACACGCTCCACCGAGGTATCGTCCTTCATCGAATCGGCGATCTTGGCGCCGGCTTCGAAATTGCCGCTCAGAAGTTCGGCGATCATCAGCCGCTGGCGGATTTCCGTATTGGCCGGATCGAATTCAAGCGCCTTCTTGTAGAGCGAAATCGCGGTCGGATAGTCCTGATCGACATCGGCATTGCGCCCGGCGAGGAAGGCGCCGGAGAAGGTATTTACCTTGCCGGGATCGAACGTAACGGCTTTGTCTTCCGGTTTCGCCTTCGTCTCCGCAAAGCCGGGGCTTGCACCCGCGCCGATTGCGAGAGCAGCGGCGAGAGCCGCGCTGCAGAGAAGACGGAGTGCTGGTTTACGCCGCATGAGGGAACCTTTGCCTTTGTGCAGAAGCACGGAAAAATCAGTTTCCATTGTTGGTCACGATAGAATGGCTTTTTTGAAGCAACGCCGCAAGAAATTATGGCCCCGGCCACAATCACACCTTGCGGAGAAGCTGGCCCGGAACCTCGGGCGGATGGTCTTTTCCATCCGCCGTTCGCCCGGCCTCTAGCGTCAGTTCAGACGCTCGATGCAGAAGTCGATCACTTCCAGAAGCGCGTCTTTCCACGGGCTCTGCGGCAGCGGCGCGAGCGCGTCACGGGCAATGGTGCCATAATGCGTGGCGCGGCCGATCGTATCGCCAAGACCGTTATATTTGGTGATCAGGCCAAGCGCCTTTTCGAGGTTCTCGTCGCTGCTTTCGCCTTTTTCAATGGCGGTGCGCCAGAAGGCGCGCTCATCCTGCGTGCCGCGGCGATAGGACAGTATGACCGGCAGCGTGATCTTGCCTTCGCGGAAATCGTCGCCGGTATTCTTGCCGAGATCGGCGGACTTTCCACCGTAATCCAGCACGTCGTCAACGAGCTGGAAGGCGAGGCCGAGATTCATGCCGTAGGATTTCAGCGCGCTGCGGGTCGCCTTGTCGGTTTTGGCGACGATGGGGCCGACTTCCGCCGCCGCCGCGAAAAGGGCGGCCGTCTTGGCGCGAATCACCTGCAGATAATCGTCTTCGGTCGTTTCCATGTTCTTGGCGACCGAAAGCTGCAGCACTTCGCCCTCGGCGATGACGGAGGCGGCGGTGGACAGCACGTCGAGCGCATCGAGAGAGCCGACATCCACCATCATGCGAAACGCCTGGCCGAGCAGGAAGTCGCCGACGAGAACGCTCGCCTGGTTGCCCCAGATGGTGCGGGCTGTGGATTTGCCGCGGCGCAGATCGCTCTCATCGACCACATCGTCATGCAGAAGCGTCGCCGTATGCATGAATTCCACGCTGGTGGCGAGCTTGATGTGGTTGTCGCCCTCGTAACCGAACATCGAGGCCGAGGCGAGCGTCAGCATCGGCCTCAGGCGCTTGCCGCCGGAGGAGATGAGATGATTGGCCACTTCGGGTATCATCTGGACATCGGAACCGGCCTTGGAAAGGATAAGCTGGTTCACCCGTTCCATGTCGGGGCGGGTCAGGTCGACAAGCGGCTTGACGGATGCGAGTTTGTTTTTGCTTTCTTCAAGCGGTATGACGACGCCCAAGGGACAGGACTCCAGTTCGAATTTGAATTCGACAATAAAAACTGACGCCTTGCGCGGCAAGGGGCGAATTGCCGCTAGCCATTCAAAAAGATGGGAATTTAGGGCTTATCCATGCGTGAACTGATCCGTACCAACGATGCAGTGCTTCTGTCCTTCGCTGAAAGCCTGATGAAGGATGCCGGCATCCACTGCCTCATTGCCGATCAGGCGATGAGTATTCTGGAGGGATCGCTCGGCCTTTTGCCCCGTCGGTTTCTGGTGGAGGAAGATCGGGCGGACCAGGCCCGCCGCATTCTCATCGATGCCGGGCTGGGCGACGAGTTGCGCAACGAAGAGGCTTGAACGGCGGTGGGCGGCGGCATTTCCGAAACGATCGATGCCTTTCACCGGGGCCGGTTTCACATCATCCAGCCGAAGGGCAGGGGGCACCGGGCCGGAATGGACGCCATGCTTCTGGCGTCACTGGTGGCGGACGATCGCGCCTGCCGGATCGCCGATCTCGGCGCGGGTGCGGGAGCTGCCGGCATGGCAGTTGCGGCGCGGCTCGAAAAGGCCGAGGTGACGCTCTACGAACGCGCGCCGGAAATGGTGCAATTTGCCCATCGCAGTCTCGAATTGCCCGAAAACGCTGCTTTTTCCGCCCGTGTCAGCGTGCGCGAGGCCGATGTGACCCTGCGAGCGAAAGCACGCATTGAGGCGGGATTGCCCGATGACTATTTCCATCACGTCATCATGAACCCGCCCTATAATGACGCAGGCGACCGCCGCACGCCGGATGCCCTGAAGGCCGAGGCCCACGCCATGACGGAGGGTCTGTTTGAAGACTGGATCAGGACCGCGGGTGCGATCATGGTTTCGGGCGGGCAGCTTTCCCTGATTTCAAGGCCGCAATCGGTGGCGGAGATCATCGCCGCCTGCGGCAGCCGTTTCGGCGGCATCGAAATCACCCTCATCCATCCGCGTGCCCGTGAGGACGCGGTGCGCATGCTCGTCACCGCCATCAAGGGTTCGCGTGCGCGGCTGTCCTTCCGCGCACCGCTCATCATGCATGAAAACGGCAGTCACGCCTTCACCCCCTTCGTGGATGACCTGAACAATGGCCGCGCCGCCTATTCGCGTAATGTAAGGGCAATCCGGCCGGCGCCATAAATATCGGGGTTCCGCCAGCCGCAAACCATTGTGTTTTGCGGGGCGATACATACATCCGTGACGAACGGATAAATGCTGCGAGGATTGAATAGTGGGTTTTTTGAAGTATCTGGTGCCGAAACGCTTTCGTAAAAAAGAGCTCGTCATCCCGGTGGTGCGCATGCATGGCGCGATCATGGCCGGCGGCAACCAGTTCCGCCCCGCGCTCAATCTCGCCTCCTACGCCCCCCTTCTGGAGAAGGCCTTCGCCGTCAAGGATGCGCCGGCCGTCGCCATTTCTCTCAACTCGCCCGGCGGTTCGCCGGTGCAGGCAAGGATGATCTATAACCGCATCCGCCAGCTTGCCGAGGAGAAGGAAAAGAAGGTTCTGATCTTCGTGGAGGACGTTGCAGCCTCCGGCGGTTACATGATCGCGCTTGCCGGCGACGAGATCATCGCCGATCCCACCTCCATCGTCGGTTCGATCGGTGTCGTTTCCGGTGGTTTCGGTTTTCCGGAAATGCTGAAGAAGCTCGGCGTGGAGCGCCGTGTCTATACGGCCGGCGAGAACAAGGTCATCCTTGATCCCTTCCAGCCGGAAAAGGAAGGCGATATCGACTACCTGAAGTCGCTTCAGGTCGAAATCCACAATGTTTTCATCGACATGGTCAAGATGCGCCGCGGCTCGAAGCTGAAGGACGATGAGGCGATCTTCTCCGGCCTGTTCTGGACCGGCATGCGTGGTCTCGACCTCGGCCTGATCGACGGGCTGGGCGACATGCGCGAGATTCTGCGCCGCCGTTACGGTGAAAAGGTCAAGCTCCAGCTCGTTAGCGGCGGGCGCTCGCTGTTCGGCAAAAAAGTGCCGGGCGTGAATACGGCCCTCGGCCTCAATGCCGAAAGGCTCGCGGCAGGCACCGTCTCGGGGCTTGCGGAAGTTGCCGAAGAAAAGGCATTGTGGTCGCGTTTCGGTCTATGATGTCGCGGGAATAGAGCCTTATGGCGCAGCTTATTACAATCATTCTTCTGGTGGTGGGATCCGTCATCCTTTACCGCCGCTTCGTCCGCGATGCGGAAAAGCTTTCCGCGAAATCGAAACAGCGCGAGAAGGAACGCGAGACCGGCGCCATCGGCACGCTGATCAAGGACCCGGAAACCGGCGAATACCGCGTGAAGCGCGAGGATGAGACGTAAGGCGGCGTCGAAGCGCATAAATCCTTGACCCCTTCGCCATGCCGTGGCACCAGTCCGCATCCGAAGTAAGTAAGTGCTTACTTCTCCTCCTAACGCCGCGATGACTGCAATGACCGATATTCCAGACCATATGAACCCCAAGCGTTCCTTTCAGGCGCTTATCCTGACGCTGCACAACTACTGGGCCGACAAGGGCTGCGCGGTGCTGCAGCCCTACGATATGGAAGTGGGCGCGGGCACGTTTCATCCGGCGACGACGCTCCGCGCGCTTGGTCCGAAGCCGTGGAAGGCTGCTTATGTGCAGCCGTCGCGCCGCCCGTCCGACGGCCGTTACGGCGAAAACCCCAACCGCCTGCAGCACTATTACCAGTATCAGGTCATCCTGAAACCCAACCCGTCCAATCTGCAGGAACTCTATCTCGGTTCGCTGAAGGCGATCGGCCTCGATCCGCTGCTGCATGACGTGCGCTTTGTCGAAGACGACTGGGAAAGCCCGACGCTCGGCGCCTGGGGTCTCGGTTGGGAATGCTGGTGCGACGGCATGGAAGTGTCGCAGTTCACCTACTTCCAGCAGGTCTGCGGCATCGAATGCTCGCCGGTTACGGGCGAGCTGACCTATGGTCTGGAACGCCTCGCCATGTATGTTCAGGGCGTCGACAATGTCTACGACCTGAATTTTAACGGCCGCGAGGGTGAAGAGAAGATTTCATATGGCGATGTCTTCCTGCAGGCCGAGCAAGAATATTCCCGCCATAATTTCGAATTTGCCGATACGGCCATGCTGCATCGCCATTTCATCGACGCCGAAAAGGAATGCCTGGCGCTTCTCGCCGCCGGTGCGCCCGGTGATAACGACAATCAGCGCCTGCATAAATGCGTATTCCCGGCCTATGACCAGTGCATCAAGGCAAGCCATGTCTTCAATCTTCTGGATGCACGCGGCGTGATCTCGGTGACGGAACGCCAGAGCTATATTCTGCGCGTGCGCACGCTGGCGAAAGCCTGCGGCGAGGCCTTCCTGCTGACGGATGCGGGCGGGCTGAACTGGAGCCGGGCTGCCTGATTTTTGGTGGTAAGCTGTTGTCCAAAGTTTTGATGAATTTGAAAGGCCGTTCTTGACGGCCTTTTATTTTGTGTGGATTGGTATGCTGAATAAAGCGATGGGTTTAACCGTGAATAATATTAGAAATTTCTGTTTTTTATTTGTGCTTACACTCGGATCCATTCTCGGCAACAGCGCGGCTGCGGAAACGACGGACTGGATGAGCGGCAACGATGCCTTTGCCCGTGCCGACAAGCTGCGTTCTTTCGGAATGATCGTCACCCGCATGGAGTGCAAGGATAGCGGCCAGCGCTCTCTCGATGTGGGCAGCGCGCTCGTCCGCATGCACTACACGCGCAATACGAAAATGCTCGACTGGGTCATAGACGGCTGGAATCATCTGGAGGGAAACAAGGAGTATTGGGCCGAGCGAGGCTACAGGCTTGCCTCCTATACTCTTTTTGTACGCAAGGTATCCGGTCTGAAATTATATTGTACCGTCTTTTATAAATAACGGGTGTTTGCTTACCGCAGCGTGTCGCTTCCGGCAAAAACGGACAGAATGAGCGAAGCCCCATGACTTTGCGGTAATGAGCGGCTATCGTGCGCGCAACGAAGCTGGGAATCGCAATTCATGTTCATCACGCTGGCAATCATCGCGGCAATCGCGCTTTATGTCGTCTTCATCTATAACGGTCTGGTCAAGGCGCGGCAGATGAAGGAAGAGGCGTGGTCGGGCATCGACGTGCAGCTGAAGCGCCGAGCCGATCTCATTCCCAACCTCATCGAGACCGTGAAGGGTTACGCGGCGCATGAAAAAAGCACCTTCGAAGAGGTGATCGCCATGCGCAACCGGGCGCAGGCCGTGCCGGCGGGGGATGTTGAAGGTCGTGCCCAGGCCGAAGGGCTGCTGTCGCAGGCGCTCGGCAAGCTCTTTGCGCTGGCCGAAGCCTATCCCGATCTCAAGGCCAATACGAACTTTCTGGAATTGCAGCGGTCGCTGGAAACCATCGAAGGTGAACTCCAGATGTCGCGCCGTTATTACAATGGCGCTGCCCGCGATCTCAACGTCAAGGTGGAAAGCTTCCCGTCCAATCTGGTTGCAGGCCAGTTCGGATTTTCCAAGGCGCCCTATTTCGAGATCGAGAACCCGGCCGACCGCGCCGTGCCGACCGTGAAATTCTAAGCGCATTGCTTCTTCGGCGGCTTAAAACCTCCCGTTCAAATTCCGATAATCCGGCTCTTCGCCGCATTCTTTGACAAGACGACAATCATGATCGAACTGACCATTACACCGCCCGGCCACCCGCTTTCCGGCAAGGTCGAGCCGCCCGGCTCCAAATCCATCACCAACCGCGCGCTTCTGCTGGCTGGCCTCGCCAAGGGCAAAAGCCGGCTGACCGGTGCGCTGAAAAGCGATGACACGCTTTATATGGCCGAAGCCCTGCGCGAGATGGGCGTCAAGGTAACCGAACCGGATGCCACCACCTTTGTGGTGGAAGGCACCGGTGTTTTGCAGCAGCCGGAAAAGCCGCTTTTCCTTGGCAATGCCGGCACCGCCACGCGGTTCCTCACTGCGGCGGCAGCACTTGTGGATGGCGCCGTCATCATCGATGGCGACGAGCACATGCGCAAACGCCCGATCATGCCGCTGGTGGAAGCCCTGCGCTCCCTCGGCGTCGAAGCGGAAGCGCCGACCGGCTGCCCGCCCGTCACCGTCTGCGGCAAGGGCACAGGGTTCCCGAAAGGCAGCGTCACCATCGATGCCAACCTCTCCAGCCAGTATGTGTCGGCACTTCTGATGGCTGCTGCCTGCGGCGACAAGCCTGTCGATATCATTCTCAAAGGCGAGGAAATCGGCGCGAAGGGCTATATCGATCTCACTACATCCGCCATGGAAGCTTTCGGCGCGAAGATTGAGCGGGTCAGCAACGCCATCTGGCGCGTGCATCCGACGGGTTACACGGCAACCGATTTCCACATCGAGCCGGATGCCTCCGCCGCCACCTATCTCTGGGGCGTGGAACTTCTGACCGGCGGCGCCATCGATATCGGCACGCCCGCCGACAAATTCACCCAGCCGGATGCCAAGGCCTATGAGGTTATGGCAAAGTTTCCGCATCTGCCCGCCGAAATCGACGGCTCGCAGATGCAGGACGCCATTCCGACCATCGCGGTTCTGGCCGCCTTCAACGAGACGCCAGTGCGTTTCGTCGGCATCGCCAATCTGCGCGTTAAGGAATGCGACCGCATCCGCGCTGTCTCGCTCGGCCTCAATGAAATCCGCGACGGTCTGGCGCATGAAGAAGGCGACGATCTGATCGTGCATTCCGATCCGGCTCTCGCGGGCCAGACGGTCGATGCTTCCATCGATACCTTTGCCGACCACCGTATCGCCATGAGCTTTGCGCTCGCGGCGCTGAAGATCGGTGGTATCGCCATCCAGAACCCCGCCTGCGTGGGCAAAACCTATCCCGCCTACTGGAAAGCGCTCGCCTCGCTGGGCGTCGACTATACCGAAAAGGAAAGCGCTGCCGAGCCGCAGCACTGAAGCCATTGAGGAGGGACCGCCCGTGAAGACCATCGCCGCAAGACTTCTCGCGCTGCTCGTCTTCCTGGGCGCGGCCTTCCCGGCTTTTGCGGAGGAATTCATCCGCTCCTACCATTCCGTCATCGAGGTGGCGGCGGATGGCAAGCTGGCGGTGACGGAAACCATCACCGCCCGCGCCGAGGGCCGGAACATCAAGCGCGGCATCTTCCGCGATTTCCCGCTTTATGCGTTGGATGCGAACAACCGCCGCACCAAGGTGGATTTCAACGTCGTTTCGGTGGAGCGCGATGGCGCGCCGGAAAACTGGCGCACCGAAAATATCGATGGCGGCATCCGCATCTATACCGGCAGCGCCGACCGCTTTCTGCCGACTGGTGAGCATATCTTCCAGATCACCTATACCACCGCCCGGCAGATCCGTTATTTCAGCGATTATGACGAGCTGACCTGGAACGTCACCGGTAATGGCTGGCAATTCCCCATGGGCGAGATTTCCGCGACCATCACTCTGCCGCAGGGTGTGAAGGCCACGGATACCGCCGTCTTCACCGGCCCGCTTGGCGCCAAGGGCAAGGATGCGCGGATTCTGAACGAAGGCAACGAGGTGTTCTTCGCCTCCACCCGCCCGTTTTCGGTGGGCGAGGGCATGACGGTTGCCGTCAAGCTGCCCAAGGGCGCCATCGCCGCACCTGATACCTCGCAGGAGGCAGGCTGGTGGCTGCGGGATAATCTCGCCATTCTGCTTTCGGGCGGCGGGCTTTTCGCCGTGCTCCTCTATTATCTGAGGGCCTGGTTCGCCGTCGGCCGTGATCCCGCAAAAGGCGTAGTCGTGCCGCGCTGGGATGCGCCGGAGGGGCTTTCCCCGGCTCTGGTCAACTATGTCGATAACCGCGGTTTTTCCGGCGCGGGCTGGACGGCGCTCTCCGCCTCGGCCCTTGATCTTGCGGTGAAGGGTTTTGTCGTTCTGGAAGACCTGAAGAACGCCATCGTCATCAGGCGCACGGAAAAGGCAACCGCTGCCGATCTGCCGACCGGGCAGAAGACGCTGCTTGCCTCCATCGGCGGTGCGGGGGAGACGCTGACCATCGACAAGGCCCATGGTGCGGAGGTCGAAAAGGTCGGAACGCAGTTCCGCGCGGCGATAGAGAAAGAACATCGCGGCAAATATTACCGCAGCAACGCCGGTTACACCGTGTTCGGCATCTTCTTCAGCATCGCCATCATCGTTGCGACGCTGGTGTTCGGCGATCTCGATGAAAGCGCCATTGCCGCCGTTCTGGTCTTCGGCTTTTTCGCATTCTTCTTCAGCATCCTGTCGATCGGCATCGGCCGGCAGTTCTCGCGTGGCGCACCGCTGCGCAAACGCATCGGCGGCATCGTCATGCTGGCCTTTGCCGGTTTTGTGGCCTTTTCCGCCATTGGCGGCATCGCCACGCAAATCCTGCTGGATGTGACACATGACACCAAGTCGCTGGCGCTGGCCGCCATCGGCGGCATCGTACTCACAAATGCGCTTTTCCTGTTCCTGATGGGTGCGCCGACGCCGCTTGGCCGCAAGCTGATGGATGGCATCGAAGGTCTCCGAACCTATCTGACGCTGGCGGAAAAGGACCGGATGAACACCGCTGGCGCCCCCGCCATGTCGCCGCAGCATTTCGAGAAATTGCTGCCCTATGCGGTGGCGCTCGGCGTCGAAAAACCGTGGAGCCGCACTTTCGAGACCTGGCTTGCGACAGCCGCTGCCGGTGCCGTTGCTGCAAGTTATGCGCCCGGCTGGTATTTGGGCGGAAATTACGGCAGCTTCGGCGACAGGATCGGCGGCTTCTCCACCTCCATGGCAAATACCATCGCCTCCACCATTCCCCAGCCCGTCAGTTCCTCCGGTTCCAGCTTTTCCGGCGGTGGCGGTGGTGGTTTCTCCGGCTCGGGCGGCGGCGGCGGTGGCGGCGGCGGCTGGTAACGCCCGCCGGCGGTAATTTAACCGAATGCCTTGGTGACTTTTGCCGCGTTGCTTGCTAAGCCGACCGCAATCGTCCGACAACAGATAAAGTCCTGATCCCATGCCTGATCTTCTGCTTGAACTCCGCTCCGAGGAAATCCCCGCCCGCATGCAGCGCAAGGCGGCTGGCGATCTGAAGAAACTCGTCACCGACGCGCTTGTGGAGAGAGGGCTTACCTATGAGGGTGCGCGCGAATACTGGACGCCGCGCCGTCTGACGCTGGATATTCGCGGCCTCAACGCCCGCTCCGCCGATGTGCGTGAAGAAAAAAAAGGTCCGCGTACCGATGCCAATGAAAAGGCCATTGAGGGCTTTCTGCGCGGTGCGGGCCTGAGCGATATTTCGCAGGCTGAAGTCGTTTCCGATCCGAAGAAGGGCGATTTCTATATCGCCATCATCAACAAACCCGGCCGCCCGGCGGAAGAGATCATCGCCGAGGTGATGCCCGGCATCATCCGCTCTTTCCCCTGGCCGAAATCCATGCGCTCCGGCCCGGCCTCCATGCCGAAGGGCTCGAGTTATGCCGGTATCGAAGGCAAGGGCTCGGAAAGCCTGCGCTGGGTGCGCCCGCTGCAATCCATCGTCTGCCTGTTCGGCCCCGAACATGACGAAACGCAGGTCATTCCCTTTGTGATCGACGGCATCGTTGCCGGCAACGTCACCTATGGCCATCGTTTCCATGCGCCCGGCCCGATCACCGTGCGCCGTTTCGAGGACTATGTCTCGAGCCTTGAAAAGGCGAAGGTCATTCTCGATGCCGAGCGCCGCAAGGATATCATCCTGCACGACGCCAAGGACCTTGCTTTCGCCAATGGTCTCGACCTGGTGGAAGACGAAGGCCTGCTGGAAGAAGTTTCCGGCCTCGTCGAATGGCCACAGGTGCTGATGGGCACCTTCGAGGAAGACTATCTGCAAATCCCGGCGGAAATCATCCGGCTTACCATCAAGACCAACCAGAAGTGTTTCGTCACCCGCGCGCAGGGTGCGGAAGAGGGGCTTTCCAACCGCTTCATCCTGATCTCGAATATCGAGGCAAGCGATGGCGGTAAGGAAATCATCCATGGCAATGGCAAGGTCGTGCGCGCCCGCCTTTCGGATGCCCGCCATTTCTGGAACCGCGACCAGGGCGATCTGCCCGATCTGGAAACGCTGAAGGAATCGGCTGCGAAGTTCGGCCTCGATCTCAAGAAGCCGCTCGACCAGCGCATGGCGAAGCTCGATGCGCTCAATGTCACCTTCCATGCCAAACTTGGATCGCAGGGCGAGCGTGTAACGCGAATTCGCGAACTGGCGAAGGCGCTGGCCCCGGTCGTCGGCGCCGATGCCGCTCTGGTGGACCGCGCTGTGGTGCTGGCGAAAGCCGACCTGCGTACCGAAGCTGTCGGCGAATTCCCCGAGCTTCAGGGCCTGATGGGCCGCAAATATGCGACGCTGCAGGGTGAAAACGAGAGCGTGGCCGCCGCGATCGAAGACCATTACAAGCCGCAGGGTCCCTCCGACCGCCTGCCGGCCGATAAGGTGGCGATCACGGTCGCTCTGGCCGATAAGCTCGACACGCTCGTCGGTTTCTGGGCCATTGATGAAAAGCCGACGGGTTCGAAGGACCCCTTCGCGCTGCGCCGCGCTGCGCTCGGCGTCGTGCGCATTCTGCTCGAGAAAAACGTGCGCCTTTCGCTGCTGAGCGTTGCGAAGGATGCGGACCTTCTCTCCTTCTTCCATGACCGCCTGAAAGTCTACCTGCGCGACCTCGGCGCGCGTTACGACCTGATTGACGCCGTCCTCACACCTGAGTCCGACGATCTGCTGATGATCGCTCGCCGTGTCGAGGCGCTCACCGCCTTCATCACCGGCGAGGATGGCCGCAACCTTCTGGCAGGCGCCAAGCGGGCCACCCAGCTTCTGGCCGCCGAGGAAAAGAAGGGCACCGTGGTAGCCGATGGCGTTTCGGAAGAGTTGTTGAAACTCGATGCTGAAAAGGCGCTCTATGCGGCGATCAGGACCGCGTCTGCAGATGCTGCGAAGGCTGTTGCGGGCGAAGATTTCCGCTCGGCCATGCAGGCGCTTTCGACGTTGCGCGCGCCCGTGGACAAGTTCTTCGAGGATGTGCTCGTCAATGACGAGGATGCGGCCATCCGTGCAAACCGTCTGGCGTTGCTGAAGGCCATCCGCGAAGCCACCGGAACGGTTGCGGATTTTTCGAAGATCACGGGGTGAGGGAGCTTGGGGTAGCCGTACATGTCAGTGTGCGCGGCTCACCCCCCTCTGTCCTGCCGGACATCTCCGCCACAAGGGGGAGATCGAATCGTGGCGACCTCTCGACTATCTTTATGTTACGGCTTTGGCGGGGAGTGTCCCACTTGCCGATCTCCCCCCTTGTGGGGGAGATGTCCGGCAGGACAGAGGAGGGTACTTCGAGGCTTGCGCTTTCGCAGGATGATTTCCCATTGACCCACACGCCTCCTAAAATCCTCATCAGCGCCTGCCTCCTCGGCCAGCCCGTACGCTATGACGGCAAAGGCAAACCCTTCTCCCACCCGGCGATAGACCGCTGGCGAAGTGAGGGCAGGCTGGTGACAATCTGTCCGGAAATGGCGGGCGGCATGCCCGTGCCGCGCCCGCCGGCGGAAATCGAGAAAGGGGCCTCCGGCCTCGATGTGCTCGAAGGCCGCGCCCGTGTGCTGGAAGTAACCGGTGGCGATGTCACGGCTGAGTTCATCGCCGGTGCGGAAAAGGCGCTCGCCTTCGCCAGGGCCAATGGTTGCACCCACGCGCTTCTGATCGACGGCAGCCCGTCATGCGGGTCGCTTGCGATTTACGATGGTTCGTTTTCTGGCGTTAAACATGCGGGCAATGGTGTGACGGCGGCGCTGCTCGAAAAGGCCGGTATTGCCGTATTTTCACCTGCCGATATTGACCGGCTGGATGCGCTTTCTCGTTGAGACGAGGCCACGCAGACACGGCATGGCTCATTTCCGAACGTGCTGATACTCTCCTCCGTCATTCTCGCCCTTGAGGCGAGATCCATTCCCCGCTGAAGATGTGGGTGGGTCGAGCCCGAGGATGACGCCGAATGTGTGGGGAACATGTTGGAGAGCACGCAAAAATGCCGGGTCTGTGCCCGGCATTTTTGTTTCAATCGCATGAGACCGTTCGTGGTCACCCCGCCATGCGCATCTCGTGCGCCATGCCATGAAGCTGATGGCCGGAGGAGACGCGGAAGCCGCGGATGAGGTTCAGCAGCTCTTCGGTATCCACCGCCAGCGCTTCCGCCGAAGCCGTGGTTTCTTCCGCCATGGCGGCATTGTGCTGGGTGGCAACATCGAGCTGGTTGAGCGAGGAAGAGATCGATCGCAGCGTCGTATCCTGTTCGGCAGCCGAATGGGCAATCTTGCTGACGATCTCGTTGGCGGATTTGATCTGGTCCGAGATGCGCTTCAGGGCATCGCCGGCCTCGCCGACAAGCCGCACGCCATTTTCCACCTGGGCGGAAGAGCGGGCGATCTGGTCCTTGATCTCCTTGGCGGCGGCGGCGGATTTCTGCGCCAATTCGCGCACTTCCTGCGCCACCACGGCAAAGCCCTTGCCAGCCTCACCGGCACGCGCCGCTTCAACACCGGCATTCAGCGCCAGAAGGTTGGTCTGGAAGGCGATGTCGTCGATCACGCCGATGATGTTCGAAATCTGGTCGGAGGATTGTTCGATACCGCTCATCGCGGTAATTGCTTCTTCCACCACCCGGTCGCTGCGCATGGCCTCCGAGCTGACGGTGGTAACGCGCTTGGCCGCATCGGCCGCCCCTTCCGCCGTCTGGCGCACCGCGACCGTCAGCTCGTCGAGCGCTGCGGACGTTTCTTCCAGATTGGCAGCCTGCCGTTCGGTGCGCTGCGAAAGCTCGTTGGAGGCCTTGCGGATTTCCTCCTTGGAGCCGCCAATATCGATGCTCTTGGAGTTCACCTTGGCCATGGCGGCGTCAAGATGGGTCAGGGCCTCGTTGAAATTGTCGCGCAGCGCCGCGTAACGGCTGCCAAGATCGCCGCAACGCACGGTCAGATCGCCGCCAGCGAGCTTCTCGAGGGACTCGCCGATGGTGGCGACGACGCGTGCCTGCAATTCGGCTTCGTCGCGTTGCATGTCGAGATTGTTCTGGCGCTCGGCATTGAGCTGCCGCTGCTGTTCTTCCTCACGGCGCTGCATGGCGTGGCGCTCACGCACCTTGTCCTGAAGCGAGGCGGTGGCCTTCGCCATCATGCCCACTTCGTTGGTGAGGCCGGTATGGGGAATGGCAAGCGAGACGTTCTCATTGGCCACTTCGCCAAGCGCGCGGTGGATGTCGCCGAGCGGCTTCGAAATGCCACGGATGACGTAGAAAGCGGCGGCAAGCGCCAGCACGAAGATCAGCGCGCCGATCGACAGCGCCTTCATCACATCGCCGCGAACCTGCGCGTTCAGATCATCGATGTAAACGCCGGTCACGACCACCACCTGCCAGGGCTCAAAGGCAAGGGCATAGGAGCTCTTGGCGTAATCATTGCCTTCCATACCGGGCTTCGGGCCGTAGAAATCCGTTTGGCCGCCGCCATTGCGGCCAAGCCGCACCAATTCGTCACGATAGGCGAAACCCTTGCTGTCAGGCTTGCCCTTGAAGCTTTCGCCGACGCGCTTGGCATCGGGATGGAACTTCATCGTCACGTCGTAGTCATAACCGAAGAGATAGCCATCGGGGGTGAAGCGCATGGCGCTGACAGTCGCGTAAGCCTGTTTCATGGCCTCGTCGCGCGAAAGCGTTCCGGCCTTTTCCTTGTCGTTGAAGGATTGCAGGATGGAGATCGCCGATTGCACCTGCGTCCGCAGCATGCCGTAGCGTTCCTCATAGATAGCATCGGTGGCGGATTTCAGCTGGTAAAACGTCGCCACGGCGAAGGCGGCCATCAGGGCCACCACGAGAACGATCAGTTGACGGGAAATGGAAAGGTTCTTCATGGGCGCTCACAAGCGTTTGGAATTGCGCGCCTGAAAATGCCGCGCGGTACCGATGTTTCAGAGAAGGGAGAGGCGCATGATGCGCGATAAAAAGCCAGAAAAGCGCGTGTCCGCGCCGTGGCCTCATCCTGTGCTGCATCGCACTATAAAGGCACTTAGCGGCTAAAAATTTGAATAAATATTTAATTAGCGAATGCTTTATCAGGCCTCATAGGCAGAATAAGCGGCGGAGAAAGCAATATTCCCCGCATGGTTGCAGTGTCATTTCGGGAATGCAGCGATGACGCGATTATTTGACGTTCGTCATCAAAAACGTGATCGGCCGGTCAGTTGCCGCGCAATTTGAAATCCGGGAACTGGGGCGCGCCGATTACCGAGGCGCTGGCCGGCTCGGCTGCGTTTTCGGTGGAAAGTTCCTTGACGGCTGCCGTGGTCGTCGTCACGTCGATGCCGGCCGGTGTCGAAACCGTCTCAACCGGATGTGCCGCGGGTTCTGCCTCGTCATAGGTCGCGATGGCGGTGCCGGAGGTTTCCGTCATCCATGCGGGATTGGTGCTGATGAAGGTGACGGGCGCACCGCCAAGCCAGGCTTCGGTGCGCACCAGGGTGCGCTTGCCGTCGACTTCGCGCATTTCCGTGTGCTGCGTGCCGGGCTCAATGGAGGGAACCGCATAACCTTGTGTTGCGGCTTTGCCCTTCACGGGCTGGCAGCCCGCGCAATCACGACGAACGAAGCTGCCATTGGCCACGTGCACGCCGTTTATATATTCGATGGAAGATGCCATCGCCGACCCGCCGGTCAGCGCGATAACAGCTGTCAGAAAAAGACGACGCATCGAAAAGCCCCCGAAATGACGGCGCGGCCTCGTGATCGAGGCACAGTGCGCCATTCAATATTCCGGCAAGTATTACCGGTGTTTCGTTTCCATCGGGTCAGCAAACTTGGTAAAAATTGAACGAAATATTCGCTCCCAACCGCGTTTTCCTTAAGGATCAGGCCTTTTCGCGCGCGACAGCCTGCCAGCCGATATCGCGGCGGCAAAAGCCGTTTTCCCATTCCACCTTGTCCGCCAGCGCATAGGCTCGGGCCTGCGCTTCCGTCACTGTCTTCCCAAGGGCGGTGACGTTCAGCACGCGTCCACCCGTCGCCACCAGACTGCCGTCCTTCAGCGCGGTTCCGGCATGGAAGACCTTCGCCTCTTCGCTCGCCTCGGGAATATGGGCGATCGGCGTATTCTTGTCGTAAGCGCCGGGATAACCCTTCGAGGCAAGAACGACAGTCAGCGCAGCGTCGTCGCGCCATTCCGCCTCAACCTTGTCCAGCGTGCCGGTGGCGGTGGCGTAGAGGATCGGCAGCAGATCGCTTTTCAGGCGCATCATCAGCACCTGGCATTCGGGATCGCCGAAACGGACGTTATATTCGATGAGTTCCGGGCCCTTGGCGGTAATCATCAGGCCGGCGAAGAACACGCCGGAGAAGGGATTACCATCCTTGGCCATGCCCGAGATCGTCGGCTCGATGATTTCCTTCATGGTGCGCTCCACCATGGCCGATGTCATGACGGGGGCGGGAGAATAGGCGCCCATGCCGCCGGTATTCGGGCCGGTATCGCCATCGCCGACACGCTTGTGATCCTGCGCGGTGGCGAGCGCCAGCGCGGTCTTGCCGTCGGAAAGGCAGAAGAAGCTGGCTTCTTCGCCGTCGAGGAAGGCCTCCACCACCACTTCGGCGCCAGCTGCACCGAAAGCGCCGTCGAAACAGTCGTCGATGGCGGTAAGCGCTTCCGCTTCGGTCATGGCCACGGTTACGCCCTTGCCGGCGGCAAGTCCGTCCGCCTTGATGACGATCGGCGCACCCTGTGCACGAACATAGTCCTTGGCCGGTTCGGCAGTCTTGAAACGCTGGTAAGCGCCGGTCGGAATATCGTAGCGCGCACAGAGATCCTTGGTGAAGCCCTTGGAGCCTTCAAGCTGGGCCGCCGCTTTCGACGGTCCGAAGGTGGCGATGCCGGCGGCACGCAGATCATCCGCCAGACCCGCAACCAGCGGCGCTTCCGGGCCGACGACAACGAAGTCGATTGCCTTTTCTTTCGTAAAGGCGATGACGGCCGCATGGTCTTCCACATCAAGCGAAACGAGTGTCGCGTGGTCGGCGATGCCTGGATTGCCGGGGGCGGCATAAAATTCTTCAAGCAAGGGAGACTGGGCGATTTTCCACGCCAGCGCATGTTCGCGTCCGCCGGAACCGATCAACAGAACTTTCATGGTCAATACCCCTGCAAATTCGCCAGTAACCTTGTGTCAGGGGCGTTAAGGGCAGGGGGGCGAAAGGTCAAGGAGAAAGCGCCGCAAATGCCCGTCTTTCCCTTGAAGTCAGCCTTTCCTGTGGAATCGTTCCCGCCTCTTGTTGTCACGCCACAATCAGACATTATGTTCGCCGCTCCAGATGTGACATCAGAGAACCTCATGACCGCAGATAATGCCCGCCTCACCACGCTCATCGCCTCCGAAATCAACGCCCGCCCCGATCAGGTGAAGGCGGCGGTGGCCTTGCTGGACGAGGGCGCGACCGTTCCCTTCATCGCCCGTTACCGCAAGGAAGTGACCGGAGGGCTTGATGACACCCAGCTGCGCACGCTTTCGGAACGTCTCGTCTATCTGCGCGAACTCAATGCGCGCCGCGCCTCCATCGTCGATTCCATCACCGGTCAGGGCAAGATGACCGACGAGCTGATGGTCAAGATCATGCAGGCCGGGACCAAGGCGGAGCTGGAAGACCTCTACCTGCCCTATAAGCCGAAACGCCGCACCCGCGCGGAAATCGCCCGTGAACGCGGTCTCGGCCCGCTTGCGGAAGCCATCTGGGAAAACCGCGCTGCCGATCCGGCGAAATTGGCGGAAGCTTATGTGCAGGGCGAAGTGGCCGATGTGAAGGCGGCGCTTGAGGGCGCGCGCGACATCGTGGCTGAAACCATGACGGAAAATGCCGATCTGCTCGGCCGCCTGCGTGATTACATGCGCCAGAACGCCACCTTCCGCGCCAAGGTCGTGGACGGCAAACAGGCGACGGGCGAAAAATTCTCCGATTATTTCGATCATTTCGAGCGCTGGGCGACGGTGCCCGGCCACCGCGCGCTGGCCATGCTGCGCGGCTGGAACGAAGAAATTCTGACGCTGACGATCGATGTCGATGCGGATGATCCCTCACCGGTGAAACCCGCGCAGCGCACCATCGCCGCCGCCTTCGATATCCGCAATGTTGGCCCCGCCGATCAATGGCTGATGGAGGTCGCTGGCTGGACCTGGCGGGTGAAGCTTTCCATGTCGCTGTCGCTCGATCTGATGCGCGAGTTGCGCGAGCGGGCGGAAGAGGAGGCGATCAATGTCTTCGCCCGCAATCTGAAGGACCTGCTGCTGGCAGCCCCCGCCGGCTCCCGCGCCACCATGGGGCTTGATCCCGGCATCCGCACCGGCGTGAAGGTTGCGATCGTGGATGGTACCGGCAAGCTCCTGGACACCAGCACGGTCTATCCCTTCCCGCCGAAGAATGATGTGCGCGGTACGCAGGCGGAACTCGCTTTGCTCATTCGCAAACACAATGTCGAGCTGATCGCCATCGGCAACGGCACGGGCAGCCGCGAGACGGAAAAGCTGGTGGCCGATCTTCTGGCGCAGATGCCGGCTTCCGCTTCCGGTGCAAAGCCCACCAAGGTCATCGTCTCGGAAGCGGGCGCATCCGTTTATTCCGCTTCGGAGCGGGCGGCAGCGGAGTTCCCCAATCTCGACGTTTCGTTGCGCGGCGCCGTCTCCATTGCCCGCCGTCTTCAGGATCCGCTGGCGGAACTGGTGAAGATCGAACCGAAATCCATCGGTGTCGGCCAGTACCAGCATGATGTCGATCAGGGCCGTCTCAGCCGCTCACTCGATGCTGTGGTGGAAGATGCGGTGAACGCCGTCGGCGTCGATCTCAACACGGCCTCGTCGCCGCTTCTGGCGCGGGTCTCCGGTCTCGGCAGCTCGATTGCCGATGCCATCGTCGCCCATCGTGACCAGACCGGGCCGTTTGCCAGCCGCAAGGAATTGCTGAAGGTGCCGCGCCTCGGCCAGCGCACCTTCGAGCAATGCGCGGGCTTCCTGCGCATCCCGAACGGCAAGGAGCCGCTGGATGCTTCCTCGGTTCACCCGGAGGCCTATGGCGTGGCGAAAAAGATCGTTGCCGCCTGCGGCCGCGATCTGCGTTCGCTGATGGGCGACAGCGCCGCGCTGAAGGCGCTTGATCCGAAGACTTTCATCGACGAGCAATTCGGTCTGCCCACCGTAAAAGACATCATCGCCGAACTGGAAAAGCCCGGCCGCGACCCGCGCCCGAGCTTCAAGACCGCGACCTTTGCCGAAGGTGTGGACGAGATCACCGATCTGAAACCGGGCATGCTGCTGGAGGGTACGGTCACCAATGTCGCCGCCTTTGGCGCCTTCGTGGATATCGGCGTGCATCAGGACGGGCTTGTGCATGTGTCGCAGCTTGCCGATCGTTTCGTGAAAGACCCGCATGAGGTCGTCAAGGCGGGCGATGTCGTCAAGGTACGAGTCGTGGAAGTGGACGTGAAGCGCAAGCGCATCGGCCTCACCATGCGTAAGGATGGCGGCGAGGCAGCGCCGCAGCCGATGCGTGAAAAGGGCAATGCCAGCGCCATGCGCCACGCGACATCAAAACCGAAAGAGCGCAACGAGGGGTCGCAAACCGGTGGTGCGCTTGCCGCCGCGCTGGCTGAAGCCATGAAGCGGCGCTGACCCTGGGTTGAAATGATTTTTTACCAAAAAGCCTCGCCGTATACCCCGGCGGGGCTTTTTCCTTGATGAAATCGTTCAATTTTTTTGAAATAAGACTATCTTGAAACTTGTGCCGAAAGGAATACGGTCTGCAAAATTGATAAGTGAGACTTAGCAATTGGGGGTGCCATGGCGTCGTCTCTGCATGTTCTTCTCGAAAAGATAATCAAGATCGGTGATCTCACCGTCAACAGCCCGGGCGGCAGCCGCACTTTCGGCAACGGCACGGGAAAAAAGGTGGTTCTGAACTTCACCGATGAAGCCGCCATGCAGGAGATAGCCGCCGATCCGGCGCTGAAGCTCGCTGAAATGTACATGGAGGGCCGGGCGAAGGTCGCAGAAGGCGACATCTACGATTTCCTCGCACTGGTCAAAGGCAACACGCTGAGCGAGGCGCTGTCCTTCGGCATGGTCTGGCGCGGCATGGCGCGCATCATCGCCGCCCGCATCAAGATGCATCTGCCGGTCAATCACAACAAGAGCAATGTCGCCCATCATTATGACCTGAGTGCCAAGCTGTTCGATCTCTTCCTTGATGAGGACTGGCAATATTCCTGCGCCTATTTCAATCCGCCCGGCATCAGCCTTTATGAGGCGCAGGTCGCCAAGAAACGGCATATAGCGGCCAAGCTGATGACCGAGCCGGGCCAGAGCGTGCTGGAAATCGGCTCCGGCTGGGGCGGCATGGCGATGTATATCGCTGAAAGCGCCGGTGCCGACGTGACCGGCATCACGCTCAGCGAGGAACAGCTGCGCGTTTCCCGCGATCGTGCGGCAAAACGGGGCCTTGCCGGTAATGTCCGCTTCGAATTGCAGGATTACCGCTATCTGCCGGCCTCGAAGAAATATGACCGCATCGTTTCCGTCGGCATGTTCGAACATGTCGGGCCGACGCATTATCGCGATTATTTCGACAAGGTGGCGGAGGTGCTGGACGACAGGGGCGTGATGGTGCTGCATTCCATCGGCCAGCCCAGCCCTGCACTGGCGACCAATCCCTTCATCGAAAAATATATTTTCCCCGGTGGGTACATACCCTCGCTTGCCGAGGTGCTGCCGTCGATCCAGAAATCCGGGCTGCTGGTGAAGGATATCGAAATCCTGCCCATGCATTATGCGCATACGCTCAGGCATTGGCGTGAGCGTTTCGTGGCGCGCAAGGCGGAAGCGATAGCGCTTTACGACGAACGTTTCTTCCGCATGTGGGAATTTTATCTGGCGGGGTCGGAAATGGCCTTTACCCACGAAAATTTCCATATCTTCCAGATCCAGCTCGCCAAGGACCGCGATGCCGTTCCGCATAATCGCGACTACATTGCGCAGAACGAGGCGAAGCTGCTGGAGTTCGAGAAGACCCGTGCGCCACTCGAGAAGGTGACGTTCTAAGGTGTTTCCCCGTCATGCCGGCTCAGGGCCGGAATGACGGGGAAGTAGCCGCCGGTTTGCTTTCCCGCTCTGGTTAATGAAATGGAAAGACAATCCCTCTAATTCTACGGGCACCTTGTCTGTATTGCGTTTCTGGGGTTCTTTCATGTTCAAGCCATCAGCGGCCGCCGCCGCCTGTGTCCTGTCGCTTTTTGCCGTGGGCAATGCCCATGCGGAAGGCTGGTTTTCGGGCGACTGGTATCTGAAGCTCGGTGGTGCGGGTTTCACCGCGCCGAAATATCAGGGCGACAACAAGAATGAATTCGGCTTTTCGCCCATCATTTCGCTCGGCCGTCAGGGGCAGGGCGCACGTTTTACCTCGCGCAACGACAGCGCCTCGATTTCGCTTCTGGACAATGGCCCGATCAGCATGGGTCTGGCCGGCAAGCTGGTTTCCCCGCGTGACGAGGGCGATTCCGCCGATCTCAAGGGCATGACCCGCATCAAGCGCGGTGGCGAGCTTGGTGGTTTCGCCGAGGCTTATCCGACCGACTGGCTGCGCGTTCGCGGCGAAGTCCGTCAGGGTATCCGCAGCCATAGCGGCGTGGTCGGCGATGTTGCCGTCGATGCCTTCACCGATATCGCCCCCGGCATCCAGATTTCCGCCGGCCCGCGCGCCACATGGGTGAGCAGCAAGTACAATGAGCGTTATTACGGCGTCAGTGCCGCACAGACGGCCGCCGGTGCGCCATCGCCCTATAGCCCGGGCGGCGGCCTGCATTCCGCCGGCATCGGCGCCGCCATCACCTGGAAGGTCACCGAGAACGCCGAAGTCGGGTCGTTTGCGGAATATCGCCGCCTGACCGGTGATGCCGCCGATAGCTCGCTGGTGCGCGAGCGCGGCTCGAAAAACCAGTTCATCATCGGTGTTCAGGCAAGCTATAAATTCAATTTTTCGCTGCCCTGAGACAAGAAACCGAATGTCTGAGGTTGATGGCCCGCAGGAAACCGTTGCGGGCCTTGATGTTTCTGCCAATCCGCGTTCGACGTCATCCTCGGGCTTGACCCGAGGATCCATTGATTTCAACGGGTTGTGGATCCTCGGGTCAAGCCCGAGGATAACGTCGGTGAGGTTTTCGCTTTGCCGGTGGCGTGTTGCAATCCGCCAAGAACCGCGCATCTTTGCACTTTGAAATCCATTCCGATTTTCCCGCCGATGCTGTAGAACCATCCCTATGGTTCACCACAGCGATTTGTCAGACCGCGTTTCCGACGCGCCATCCAACAACTGGGTCTATCGGATTTTGCCGAGGTCCCTCTGGCCCTATGCGCAGCTTGCACGATGGGATCGCCCCATCGGCTGGCAATTGTTGATGTGGCCGTGTTTCTGGTCCGCGGCCCTTGCGGCCAATGTGGCGGTGGCAAGCGGCGGCTTTTCCTGGGCGACACTGATCTGGCATCTGGCGCTGTTCTTCATCGGGTCGGTGGCGATGCGCGGTGCGGGCTGCACCTATAATGATCTGGCCGACCACAAGATCGACATGGCCGTGGCGCGCACCCGTTCGCGGCCGCTGCCTTCCGGCCGCGTGAGCCGGATGCAGGCCAAGGTCTTCATCGTCCTGCAGGCGCTTGCCGGGCTCGTCGTGCTTTTGCAGTTCAACAGTTTCGCAATCGCGACCGGCATATTCTCGCTGGTCTTCGTGGCGATCTATCCCTTCGCCAAGCGCTTCACCAATTGGCCGCAATTTTTCCTCGGCCTTGCCTTTTCCTGGGGCGCGCTGATGGGCTGGGCGGGACAGTTCGGATCGCTCGCCTGGCCGGCTGTCCTGCTTTATGTCGGCTCCATCGCCTGGACGATCGGTTATGATACAATCTACGCCCATCAGGACAAGGAAGATGACACCGCGGTGGGCATCGGTTCGACCGCCCTGCTGTTTGGCGAGAACACACATCGCTGGCTGGTTTTCCTTTATGGCACAGCACTTGCCATGATGTTCCTGTCGTTCTGGATGGCGGACGTTAACATCATTGCCTATAGCGGCCTTGCCGCTGCCGCGCTCATGCTGTTCCGCCAGGTCTGGGTGCTCGATATCGATGACGTGGACCAGTGCCTCGTGCTGTTCAAATCCAACAACCGCGTCGGCGTGCTGATTTTCGCAGGCCTGATCCTGCCGCTCCTGCTGGCGTAAGCCGTGAAAACACGGAATGAAAAAGCCCGGTCGCGTCATCCGCGCCGGGCTTTTTGATTTGTCTGGCTGAAGATTATCAGCTGCGGGCGATGATTTCCTTGCCCTCGATCTTCATGCTCATGCCGAGCGAACCGGTGGAGCGGCGAACGAGGAAGCGGGGACGGCGTTCCGCGAAATAGGAATGGCGGCGGCGCGGACGGGTATTCTGGGTGCGCACCTTGCCGAGATGTTCTTCCAGCGGACGGGCAACGCCATCGGCTTCCACCATCAGCATGGGAATGCGGTAGGCTTCAGACCAGCTGCGCCAGTCGGCGGCGATATCGCAGAGATCGTGAGCGACGAGAAGCGGAACGCAGAGATCCGGATCGTCATGGTGCAGTTCCAGGGTCACCGTCACCTGTCCGTCGCCATGGTCGATGGCGCGGGCGGCAACACCCTTGAAAGCGCGGGCAGGCAGGGCGAAGGACAGAGGCAGGCCGGAAGAGGACAGAACCTTTCGCAGAACGGCGCCCCGTTCATCGAGAGTGACGGCGACATCGGTCGCGCCATTGCCTTTTCCATAGGTGACCTGTTGCGGAAAACGTGCCGGGTCGAGTCTGAGAGTGGCGACGGCCCAGTCGGGCTTCAGAACGGTCTTGGTCATGTTTATTCTACCCTTGTTTTACCTGAGAGCCGGTTTCCGGTCTTCTCATCGGGACTTTTCGTCCTCTGATGTCGGGAGAATATCCGCCGCATGTTCGAGACTGCTTAAAAATCGCGGTTAAGAAAACTTTGCATTCCCAAATGGTTAGCAAAACACACTGTGGCATGGTTTCGCTTAGGTAAAGCAGATCGAGACAATGCGGTTTTTATCCCGATCGGAATTGTGCTCTTTCAAGCTACGGGCAAGGCGCGTCATGCATAGTCATGCCAAGGCTTGCCGTGCGTCCGGATGGGCGCGCGATGGGTGGTTCAAAACCGGAGCTTTTGGTGTCCCCCGAGGGGATGCGCTGTGCTCCAGAGGGCATACGGATGGTATCGACTTATCTCAGCTACGACCTCATCAACCGCGATATGAAGGCAAGCATCTCGCGCGTGTCGCAGCAGGGGCTCGTGGAGCGGCAGACGAAATATTACAAGGAAAACATCGGCAATGTGAAAAGCGTCGATGAATTCCTCGATAACTACCAGCTTTATTCCTATGCCATGGATGCCTTCGGTCTGGGCGAGATGACCTATGCCAAGGCCTTCATGAAAAAGGTGCTCGACAGCGACCTGAACGACCAGAACAGCTTCGCCAACAAGCTGACCGACGAGCGTTATCGGGAATTTGCCGCCGCCTTTAATTTCAGCTCTTCGACAAAGACCGTGCAGACAGACGCACAGCTCGACAAGATGATCGGGCTTTATGATACGTCGATCACCAATCTGAACAGCAGCCTTGCGGAAGAGACACGTTATTACAAGGCAATCATCGGCACGGTGACGAATGCCGACCAGCTGCTGCGCAACGACCGCACCCGCGCCTATATCTTCCAGGTCTTCGGCGTCGATGAGAAGACCTATTCTTATGCCCATATCAAGGGATTGATGACGAGCGACGTCAACGATCCCAATAGCTACATCAACCAGAAATACGGCGCGGCCTATAATGACGCGGTCGAAAAACTGACGATGAAGGGTAATATCGAACTGTATGCGCAGGTCACCACCCGAATTACGGCCATCGATACCGAACTTGCGGGCACGGGTCTGACAAACGAAGAGCGCACGAAGCTCGAGGCGGAAAAGGTGACCCGCCAGGACCAGCTGACCCAGCTTGAGGCCGTTTTGCCACCGAAGGATGAGTGGGAGGCGAAGCTTGCGGCGATCAAGGCGGAACAGACGACGCTGTCGAACACCGTCACCCAATATAACAAGATGGCGCAGATCGCTAACGCCTTCGAGTTCAAGAATGACGGCACGGTAACTGCCGGCGGGGCACAGACGGCGGACAATCTGAAAGCCATCACGGACTCCTATATCGGCAGCGCAGCGCGTGTGACGCCGACCGTCGCGACGCTGAACCGCGATTACTTCGAATCGAAGATTGGTTCCATCACGACAGTAGAGGAACTGATGTCGGATGCGCGGCTTGTCAATTACATCAGAACGGCTTTCGACCTGAACGACCTGACCATCGTGCCGGCAACGATCAAGAACATCCTCACAAGCGATCTCAGCGATCCGAACAATTACATCGCGACCATGGGCAAGAACGACAAGCGTTACCTCGCCCTGAAAAACGCGTTCAACTTTCTACCCGACGGGACGCTCGCGGCCGGCACGACGCCGCAGACAACGACACAGACCGCGACGACCACCAGCGGTTACATGACCCATTACAATGATGCGGACGAGGCAGCTGACGCAAAGGCGCTCACGCTGTTCAAGAGCAGCATTGGCAAGGTCACAAGCGTCAATGATTTCCTCGGAACCAATGCGGTGTATACCTATGCGCTGAAGGCCGTCGGCCTCGATCCCGCCAAGGTGAACATTTCTGATATCCAGAGGGTGCTGACCAGCGACCTTCAGGATAAGAAGAGTTACGTTTATACGCTGAAGGACGATCGGTATGTGAAGCTTGCCGAACTCTTCAACTTCACCAAGGACGGTTCGGTCGGTGCACCCATTCTGGCGCAGTCGGAAATCGAGCTGCAGACCATGTCGGCCGACTACATCAAGAAGAAATCGGCTTTCGGTACTGCTAAGGACAAGGAAGCCGCCACGAGCGAGGCGAAATATTTCTCGGGCGAAATGCAGAAGATCAAGACGCTCAGTGAATTTCTGGCCAATGACCGCCTGACCAAATTCGCGATGGAATCGCTCGGCATTGACCCCACGAGCGTGACGAAAGAACAGCTGCAGAAGATATTCACGTCAAATCTTGATGACAAGGACAGCTACGTCAACAAGGAGATGGATCCGGTCTTCCGTCGCCTCGTCACCGCCTTCAATTTCGACACGGACGGCAAGCTCCTTCATGAAGACCGCAGCCTGATCCAGACCCGGCGCGGCCTCTATGAAACGCTCGACAATTATCTGACCCAGACGCTGGAAACGCAGGCGGGCGAAGAAAACGCCGGCGTGCGACTGGCGCTCTATTTCAAGCGCATGGCGGCCGGGACGACATCCTATTATTCGATCCTTGCCGATACCGCGATCCAGAACTTCATCAAGACTACCTTCGGCATTCCCGATGAACTCGGTAATGCCGGCGTCGATACCCAGGTGGCGATGATGAAGAAATATTTCGACATCAAGGATTTTCAGGACCCGGATAAGGTCAAGAAGCTGATCGCCCGTTTCACCATCATGTACGACAATCAGCAGAACGTCGCCGATCCCATCATGACCCTGTTCAATGGCAGCGGCTCGGTGGGTATCAGCGGCGATACGTTGCTGGCGGTCGCGACGCTACGGGCACGATAGCTCGAAAAGAGGAAGGCCGGACATGTCCGGCCTTTGCCATACCCACTATCCCCTCACCACCCCGGCAGCATATGCCCGGCGCGCAGGCGCGGCATCTTGGGGTAGGTCTTCACATCATTGTCCATCTCGTCGGCAACGCTCATCGGCGAGATATTGTCGAGGCAGGCGGTGATGTGGTCGGTAATGGCATTCACCAGCGAAGGCGAGAGACCGGGGCGTTTCATCAGGCCGATCTGCACCGGCGGCAGCGGCGGGAAACCATCGGCGGCAGTCAGAACCTTCATGCCGGTGCGCAGCGCCGATTCCGGCAGCACCGAGACGGCCATACCGGCCAGCACGGCGGCGGCGACCACGGTGGAAGACCAGCTGGTAAACAGTACCTGATAATCCCGCCCATCGGCATCGAGGGCCGAACAGGCGAGCTGACGCCAGTGGCAGTCGCGCCGGCCCACGGCGAGCGGCACCGGCGCGTCATCCTTCAGCGGATGGTTGGCGGAGGCCACCCAGCAGAGCGGTTCAGTGCGCACCACATCCGAAGAGCGCGCGCGTGGATTATGGGTGACGAGGGCAATATCCAGTTCCCCGCGCGCCATTTTTTCGGCCAGGCTGACCGAGGGTTCGCAGACGATATAGAGCTCGACATTGGGGTGAGTCTTGGCAAAACGCCCGATGATCTCAGGCATGTAGCGGTCGGCATAGTCATCAGGTGTGCCGATGCGCAGCGTGCCTTCCAGCCTGTTGTCGTCGAAGGCGGCGATTGCCTCGTTATTAAGGCGGATGATGCGGCGGGCGTAATTCATCAGTTTTTCGCCCTCCGCCGTCAGGCGGTTGCCGCGCCCGTCCTTGGCGAAAAGCTGCTTGCCGATGCGTTCCTCAAGCCGGCGCATCTGCATGGAGACGGCGGATTGCGTCTTGAAGACGCGATCTGCGGCCTTGGTGAAGCTGCCCGTATCAACGATGGCGATGAAGGTGTGCAGCTGGTCTATGTCGAGAGGTGCGGACATGGATGGTCATCCATCAGAATGATTGATGCCTCACATTAGAAACATTCGTTGGACTGATCAATAGTCTTGCGACATTTTGACACCAAGCAAATCAATATCAACCCCGGGCCGACGAGATGTCGAGCCCTCAACCCGAGGCAGCTTCTCGCGCGTGGTGCGCCGGGAGCGGTGCCGCATCGTGCCGTTACGGAAGGATAAGTGTCATGCGCACGGCAGAACGGAGAATGGAACTGGAACTCGCAACCGGCAGGGAAAGCGATGCGCTTCGTCGCCTCGTTGTCGGTGTTGCTTCGACCGTGAAAACCTTTCTGCAGCGCATCTATAACCGTATCTGCGCCAATGAGCTGACGGAACTCGATGACCGCCTGCTTGCGGATGTCGGCCTGGTGCGATCGGATGTGACGAACGCGCTCAATACCGGCCTTTTCGATGACCCGACCGCCCATCTGACCCGGGCTGCACAGCTACGCTCGGTCACGCGGTTTGAGGCGCTCTAAGTTTTGTTCGCGCAACTCTGGCAGACCTCCAGCTGCCGGAACTGCTCCGAGCTGAAAAGTTTTCCCCGCAGGGTGATTTGCCAATAGCCCTGCCTTTGCCCGGTGTCAGGCCCCTCGGCCGCGCCGGGCTTTTTTAATGGCGGTGCAGCTTTAGTGCCAATGCCTCAATATTGATATTCCTCGAAGACCGGCAGCACCGAACCGCCCCAGCGGCCATTATAAAGCGCAAGCAGGTCTTCGGCGAGGGTGGTCTTCTTGGCCAGAACCTCATCCAGCGAGGACAGGAACACGGTCTCATCCTGGCCTTCGCCATTCAGGCGTTTGCGGTTTTTCAGGCCGGTGCGGGAAATGTCGAGCACCTCACGGGCGATGCCGAGGAGTGGCTTGCCGGCGATCTCTGCGGCCAGACCCTTGGCCGGTACGGCGTCGCGTAGCGCAATGACCTCATCGAAACTCCAGCCGGCCGTCAGTGCATCGGCAGCATCAAGCGCTTCCTGATCATAGAGAAGTCCGACCCAGAACGCCGGCAGGGCGCAGATGCGCCTCCACGGGCCGCCATCCGCACCGCGCATTTCGAGGAAGCGCTTCAGGCGCACATCCGGGAACAGGGTGGAAAGATGGTTCGTCCAGTCGCCCATTGTCGGCTGCCACTCGGCGATTTCGCCCTTTAGCGCGCCATTCATGAACTGACGGAAGGTGACATGGGTGCAATCGTGATATTTGCCGTCGCGCACGATGAAATACATCGGCACATCAAGCGCCCATTCCACATAGTCCTTGAAGCCGAAGTCATCTTTGAAGGTGAAGGGCAGCACGCCCGAGCGGCGATTGTCGGTGTCGCGCCAGATATCGCCGCGCCAGGAGAGCAGACCGTTCGGCTTGCCTTCGGTGAAGGGCGAAGAGGCTAAGAGCGCGGTTGCCAGCGACTGCAGCTTCATGGAAACGCGCATCTTCTGGCGCATGTCGGCTTCAGAGGAGAAATCGAGATTAACCTGAATGGTGCAGGTGCGGTACATCATGTCGAGACCTTTGGTCCCGACCTTCGGCATATAGCGCGTCATGATCGCGTAACGCGATTTCGGCATATGCGGCGTTTCGTCATAGCTCCACAACGGGCTGCCGCCGATGCCGAGGAAACGAATGCCCATCGGCTCGGCCACTTCGCGCACGGTCGCCAGATGCTGATTGGATTCCTTGCAGGTCTGATGCAGGTTTTCGAGCGGCGCGCCTGACAGTTCGAACTGGCCGCCCGGCTCGATGGAGATGGCCCCCATGCCGTGCTGTTCGCCAAGGCCGATGATGTTCTCACCGTCCATGATCGGCTCCCAGCCGAGCTTTTCCTGCATGCCCTTCAAAAGGGCCGAAATGCTGGCTTCGCCGAAATAGGGAACGGGACTGTTATCCTTGCGGAAAAAGGCGAATTTTTCGTGTTCGGTGCCGATGCGGAAATCGGCTTCAGCTTTGCAACCGCCTGCCAGATAATCTGTAAGCTCCGTGACGGAGGAGAGGGGTGTCTGGTCGGTCGTGTCGCGTGCCATGGCTTACCTTGTTATGACGTCTCTGTTACGGCGAGGCATATGATTGGCAGATAGGGCCGGATCGTATCCGGAGGCAAATGAATTTCTTTTAAAGATGCATGAAGCGCAATGGTGCCTCTCAGTTCCAGTCGCCGATAACAGCCTGAATGACTGCAAGTGCGGCGACGGCGGCCGTATCGGCCCTCAGGATTCGCGGCCCGAGCGGAATGGGGGTAACGAAGGAAAGGCCGCGCAGA
Source organism: Agrobacterium sp. (assembly GCF_059499945.1). Classification (NCBI taxonomy): domain Bacteria; kingdom Pseudomonadati; phylum Pseudomonadota; class Alphaproteobacteria; order Hyphomicrobiales; family Rhizobiaceae; genus Agrobacterium; species Agrobacterium sp. The sequence goes on from NZ_JCABZP010000014.1 coordinate 563,931, forward strand.
AGCTCCCGCTCCTCTTCGGAAAATCCGCCTTCCGGGCCGACCAGCAGGGCAATTTTGCGTTCCGTGACGGATTGCAGGATCGGCAACGGATTTTGCCCCGCATCGCCTTCGTCGCAATAGATGATGCGCCGGTCGTGAGGCCAGGACTCGAGCATGTCCTTCAGTTTCACAGGTTCGGCCACGTCGGGCAGGGACAGTATGCCGCACTGCTCGGCGGCCTCGATGGCGTTGGCGCGCAGCTTTTCGGTGTTGTGAATCTTGCCCTGAACATGCTGCGTCATCACCGGCTGCAACAGGCCGGCGCCCATTTCCACCGCCTTCTGCACCAGATAGTCCATGCGCCCGACTTTCAGCGGCGCGAAAAGATAATGCAGGTCAGGTGCGTGCGGCTGCGGACGTGTCTGCTCGAGGGGAACGAGCACGATCTTCTTGCGGCTCGGAAAGGTAAGTCTCGTTTTCCATTCGCCGTCACGCCCGTTGAACAGCAGGATTTCCGCGCCGTCGGTCATGCGCAGCACATTGGCGAGATAGTTGAACTGTTCGGTTGTTGCCTCCTGCGCGACGCCTTCGGCAAGATTGGCTTCGATATAAAGGCGTTGCATCCGGAAATTAGCGCGCATGGAATTTTTCGGTTTTAGAGAAAGAGGAAGGACATGAGCCAATAGAGCAGCGCTGCAAGCGTTGCACTTAAGGGAACGGTGACCAGCCAGGCGGCGATGATCGTCATGAAGTGGGAGCGCCGGACGAGATAACGGCGGCGCACCTCGGAGGGATTGTCGGCATATTTTTGGGCGCGGCGGATTGTCTGGCCGGCTCCCGCCTGAACGAGCTCCTGCCGCCGCCGTGACGATTGCGTATACCATTCACGGAAGAAGCCAACGCCGAACACCGCGCCGATGGCGGTGTGGGTGGTGCTGACCGGCAGGCCGAAGCGCGATGCAACGAGGACAGTGAGCGCCGTGGCCACGGAAACGCAAAACGCGCGCATCGGATTGAGCTTGGTGATCTGTTCACCGACGAGGCGGATGAGGCGCGGGCCATAAAGAAGAATACCGCAGGAAAGCCCGAAGGCGCCGACCAGCATCACCCACAGCGGTGCGCGGGCGGAGGTGCTCACCGCCTCATCATGCAGGGCGCGCACGATGGCCACGACAGGGCCGATGGCGTTCGAAACGTCATTTGCCCCATGCGCGAAGGACATCAAGGCGGCGGCGAGAACGAGCGGCCATTGGAACAGGATTCGAAGCGACTGGTTGCGGTTCTCCAGCCCTTCCGATTGTTTGTGGATGATCGGCACACAAAGCCGCCACGCCACAAGCCCGGTCACCAGCCCTATGAGGCTGGCATGGCCAAGCGACACATGCATGAGCTGCCGCAATCCGACCCAGATGAGATAGGCCATGAAGACGCCCGCCATCAGGCCGATGAGAACCGGAACCCACAGCCGGGCCGAGCCGATCTTGTCTTCGCGGTAAATGATGAATTCCTTGATGAAAGCAAGGATGGCGACGGCGATGAAGGCGCTGATGAAGGGTGCGAGTACCCATGCGAAGGCGATGCTGCCGAGCGAAAGCCAGTCGACCGCTTTCGCCCCATAGGCGGCCATTCCGGCGCCCGCAACCCCGCCGACCACCGTATGGGTGGTGGAGATCGGCGCTCTTGTCCAGGTCGAGATATTGACGAGAAGGCCGGCGGCGAGAAGCGCCGACAGCATCGCCCAGGAAAAGGCGGTCCTGTCGGGGATGGTCTCGACGTTGATGATGCCGCTGGAAATGGTCTCCACGACATTGCCGCCGGTGATCAATGCCCCGGCGATCTCACAGATGGCGGCGACGATGAGCGCAACGGCAAGCGGCATGGCCTTGGCGCCGACCGCCGGGCCGACATTGTTCGTCACGTCATTCGCGCCGATATTGATGGCCATATAAGCGCCGATGGCGACGGCGGCGATGATGATGACGGCACCCGCAGTGCCCGTGACGAAAGCGCCCGCGAAGACCGCCGCGAGGACAACGAACATGAACCCCGCGCCAAGGCCGGCAAGCTGCTGCGTGACGTGCAGCGTCGCCTCTTCGACACGGGTGAACTTGTCGAGATCCTTGTCGAGCGTCGGCTTCATGTTTGATGGCGGCTTCGTTGCCATTCACACCTCGTTTGCCAGCATTCCCTTTCGTCCGGCAGCGTCGCAGGTTGAAGGCAATTTACAGAAAGACTGTTACATCTCGCACATCTTTCCAAAAGGAAAGACGATAAAAGCCATGTTGGAAAAACAAACTGCACATTGCCACATCAGGGGCGGGCGCGCTATTTCGAATGCGCCATCCGCTTGTCGAAAGCGAGCATAAGCGCCTTCAGTTCCGGCTCGTTGACGCGCTTGCCAGCTTCTTGCGGACTGACCCATTCCAAACGTCTCGATTCCTTCTCGGGAAAGCTTTCCTGCATTTCCGAAACTTCGAGCAGATGCACCTGCACCCTGCATGGCACGTTGACGCCGCTGTTCAGCTTTTTCTCGTAGTCGTAATAACCGAAGGGCGCCTTTTCCACCGTGCCTTTGACACCGGCTTCCTCATAGGCTTCCTGCTCGGCCACCGCATGGGCCTTCTTGTTGGCCATCGGCCAGCCCTTGGGAATGACCCATCGGCCCGTATCCCTGCTGGTCAGCAGTAAGACTTCCGGCCCCGGATTTTTTTTCGACAATCGATAGCACAGCGCCGCATATTGCTGTCGCGGCGGTCTGCGCAACATCAAGCCAACATCTGTCGCCAATCGATTCAAAATCTTCAATCCGAATAAATCCTCTTTGCCGGGTAGTGATAATTGCTAATATAGAGATGCCGCAGATTCCGCCAATCCCCCTTTACCCATAACCCACTACTGTCTTCATGCTGATGAAGCCTTTGGGCGCAGGGGATGTGGTAGATTTGCGAACAAAGTTCTGACCGGGCGGTTCCCCGCAGCCGGACAGCCGATGCGGTAATACTCTCTCTGCCTGCCTTCAAGCCATTCAGAATGCAAAGCCGCTATGAATTGTGGTCGGGGCTGCTTTAATCAGGGGTTATACCCCAGTGCCGGAGGCCCTCGACCACACCGTCCGCTTCTCTCGCAGCCGCGTGAAAAAAGCGTGTTTCCTGATGTGCCAGCGAGACAAGCTCCGGCAGGGCATTGCCGACGATCACGCCGCGAATATTCTTCAACTCGAACATCGCCCGATCATTGCCAGTATCGCCCGCAACCACTGATTCGTCGAGGCCGATGCGTAATTGTCCACATAACCATGTGAGCGCTGCGCCCTTGTCCGCGGCTTTCGGCAAGATGTCAAGGTCGCGATCGCTGGAGTAGACGAGACGGGCGTCGATATCAGCCGCTACAAGCGCTGCTTCGATCTCCCCGAGCGCGGCGTCATCGGCGTCATGCAGGAACCAGCTCGATTTCAAGCCGTGCTGATAACGCTCCTCCTGCATCGTCACACCCGGCAGGTCGGCCATCACCTCGGCGATCTTTTGCGGGTCGAAACCGGTGCCGAGGGAATGGGTATAGGCGCTTTCCAGCTCGCTGCGCGCCTTCGCGTGCAGCATGGTGCCGACGCCGCCGATGATATAGTCCGGCTGCGGCAGCGGCACGTCTTCCAGAAGGGTAAGCTGGTCGTCGATCAGCCTGCCGCTGTTGAAAACGAGAACAGGGCGCTGATCGTCCGGCAGCGACTGCCAGAAATCGCGGAACCGGCGCGTGGCGTCATTATTGCCGACGACGGTTCCGTCGAGATCGGTGGAAAAAAGACGAAGTGGTTTCAATCGCCGTCGTTCCATGGTTCTGCCCAGTCGGCTTCTTCCAGAACCGGCATCATGGTCCTGCCTTCCACAAGGGCGAGCAGCTGCTGGGCAATGCCGGTCCAAGTGAACAGGCTGCGCGCCTTGTGTGCCCCCATGCGGGAAAGTCGCCCGTAAAGCCGCTCATGCTTGAAGGGCTTCATCATGGTGATTCCGAGGTCTTCCTTGTCGAAAGGATCGGCAAACAGCGCATGGCGGCCATAGCTCACGGCCCGGAACAACCCGCCATGGATGGTGACAACGGTTGGCGTTCCGCTCGCCATCGCCTCGATCGCGGTCATGCCGAACGGCTCATAGCGGCTGGAAAGCACGAAAAGATCGGCGGCGCGATAGATATCCGGCAGGTCTTCATCCGCGACATAACCGGAAAACGCGACCTTGTCTTCCAGGCCGAGCGCTTTCACCCGCTCCTTTAGCTGGTTGAGGATCGTGGTTTCCTGTTCGTCCATATTCTCACCGCCAACGGCGAGATGCAGACGGGCTTCCGGTTCACGCTCCGCAAGAACGGAGAAGCCGTCGATCAGCAGATCATAACCCTTGTTGGTGGCGAGCCGCCCGAGCGCCAGCACCACCTTGCCCTCGAAGCCGAAACGCTGCCGGATCATCTGCCGCGTCGCATCCGAAACCGGGAAGAAACGGTTGTCGTCATAACCCGGCGGGATCATGTGGATATGCTTGCGTTTTTGCCCGTAATCCTCAATCAGCACGTCGAGCTGTACCGGAGTGGTTGCGATCACCATGTCGCAGCTGCGATAGATGATAAGCTCGTGCTGAATGCGTTCCCTGAAGTTGAATTCCAGTTCGAACGTATCGGCCTTTTCCGGATAGTCGGTCTCCATCTGGCGCTTCTTCCAGATGCCGAGCGAATGCGGCGTGTGCAGATGCGGGATTTTGAGCGCTTCGGAGAGCCTCTGGCCTGCCACGCCGGCGTCCCAGTAATGGCTGTTGATGAAAGAATAATTCAGGTCGTTCTTCTTGATGAAACGCAGCGCGTTTTCGCACCATTCCATCAGGTGACGGTGGAGATATTCCTTGGGAATGAAATCGCGCCCGCCGCAGGGAATGCGCACCACACGGACGCGCTCGTCAACCTCATCGAATTCCGGCTGGTCTTCGAAACGGCGGGTATAAAGATCGACGGTGTAGCCGAGCTGGCCGAGTTTGCGTGCAAGCTCAAGCACATAAACCACCTGTCCCCCGGTATCGGCCGCGCCAAGTGGCGGGTGCGCGGCGACATAGCCATGCGTCGATATGAGAGCTATCCGCGGATAGCGTTCAGTTTCGCTCGTGGTTGTCATGGGTCCCATCTTGGTAAATTTTTCCAATTAACCCGATAAAAAGACCGAAGAGCACAAAAGGTTCCATCAAAAATCGAATAAAATGGATGGCGCATTTCGCAAGATGGTGTTTTCAGCCGCTGCGCTGCTGCTGTCGCAAACGGGAAATCCGGTCCCATTCCTGCGCCTGATGCGCCTTGGATGTCGTCTCGACGATGAAGTCGATATGGGCCTCCGCCGCCGCTCTTGCCGCTGCCGGATCGCCGGCGGCGATGGCGTCGTGGATGGCGATATGCTGCCTCAACACCTCGTCATGGGCGCCTGCGACGGTGAAGATGAGATGGCGATTGTAAAAAATGTCGTCGCTCAGAAGCCGGTAGCAGGAGCGTAGCGTGTGCATCAGCACGATATTATGCGCTGCCTCACCAATGGCATTGTGAAACTCCACATCGCCCGAAAGCTCCTCTTCGAAGCGGCCCGCCTCATGCGCCTCACGCATCCTGTCGACGATGGCGGCAAGGTTGCGCCGGTCCGGCTCTGTCGCCCGCTGTGCGGCAAGTTCGGCGGTCATTCCTTCGATATAACGGCGATATTCGAGGAAATCCCGCGTCGCCCTGCTGTGGCGGGTGATCAGTGCGCTGAGCGGGTCTGAAAAGACCGCGCCGACAATATCGGCGACATAGGTGCCGCCGCCATGTCTGCTCACGAGAAGGCCGCGGGTCTCAAGCTCCTTCAGCGCTTCCCGCAGGATCGGGCGTGATACATCCAGCTTCTGCGCCAGTTCCCGTTCGCCCGGCAGCCGGTCGCCATCCCGCAAGATGCCGTCGAGGATCAGTTCCTCAAACCGCAGCACGACCTCCTGCGATGTGCGGCTGTGCTCGATGCGCGCAAAAAGCGTTTCGTCCATCGCAGAAGTCTCCGGCGAGATGCCGCCCCGTATTTGATGCCGTGCAAAGTACCAGCGAAGCGTCGCACTGGTCAAATATTCTATCCAGTTCTTCGTGTGCCTTTTCCTGCCTGCGGCAACACGGCATCTGCCCTTTGAAACTGGCTTTTGTTAAAGCAGCAGCTGGACAGGGTGATGATGGCGGATTCTTCCGCCAGATGGATCAAAACAATTACATTGGCTTCGATTGCGGTGTTTTCATTGCGATCGATGGCTTAGAAATCCGGGACAAGAAGCGGGGACGATATCGCAATGGCCAAGGGTAGATTTGCATTCGCAAGCGCGCCGGAAAGGTCGCTGGCACTGGGCGAGGTGCATGCGCGGCCGACCGTGCTGCTCGCCCCATCGCGCATCATCATCCAGCTCGCCTTCATGATGGATGGCGGCTCGGCCGTGCATCACTCGGTCATCGCGGAAATGTCGCGCAGCCGTGGTGTCGCACCACCGGAACGAGATGCCCGCCACCATGCCATGCCCTGGGGGCAGGGGACTCTTCGCTGGGAGCGGCATACCGAGTTCTCGACCTGGTTCTGGGATGGCCCCGCACCGGAAAAATTTGGCGGCGAAATCGCGGGCGATCCCTTCGGCGACGGCTTTTCGCCACCCGGCTCGCTAATCTCGGGCGTGCGGCTGGAAATCCGTCCTGAGAACGGTGTCACCTCCCAGGCGGAAGCGATGTTCGAACCGACCAGCCTCTGTCACAGCGATGTGCGCGACGGGCAGGCCGCTATCCTCACCGATTTCCGCCAGGATCGCGACGGGCTGACGCAGATATTGGTGATCGACCGGGGCCTCACCGATTACAGCCGCGGCGCGCTGGTGCAGCGGCTGCTGGATATCGAGACCTACCGCACGCTCGCCATGCTTGGCCTGCCGATGGCGCAGACGCTGTCGCCGGAAATCCGCCGCATCGAGGATGGTCTGACCGGCATCACCCAACGCATGAAAAACGGTGCGCGCGACGAGGCCGATGCGCTGCTGGCGGAGATGACCCGGCTTGCGGCGGAACTCGAAGCCAATGCCGCGCTCAGCCTCTATCGTTTCGGCGCCAGCCGCGCCTATGACGGCATCGTGCGCGAACGCATCCGGGCGCTGGCGGAAACGCCGGTGCAGGGCCATGAGACCATGGGCAGCTTTCTGGAACGGCGCATGGCGCCCGCCATGCGCACCTGCCAGTCGGTGGAGGAGCGGCAGGCCAACCTGTCGCGCAAGCTCTATCGCGCCACGGCTCTGGTTCGAAGCTGGATCGATGTGGAACTGGAGCGGCAGAACACGGTGTTGCTCAACACCATGAACAAACGCGCCGCCATGCAGCTTCGCCTGCAGCAGACGGTCGAAGGCCTCTCGGTCGCCGCCATCTCCTATTATGTCGTCGGCCTCATCGGTTATCTCACCAAGGCGATCAGCCATGATGTGCTTCCGGTTGATCCGGCCGTGGTCACCGGTATCTCCGTTCCCGTCGCCGTGCTTGGCGTGTGGTGGGTCGTGCGCCGCATCCGCCGCTCCCATGCAGAGGGCGGGCACTAAGGGACCACCTAGTCTCCCTCATTCCTGTGCTTGTCACAGGGATGAGGAAGGCGGCGGCGCCTTCAACCCTGCTCCCAATAGGGCGAAGGCCCATAAAGTCCGGCCAGATAGTCGATGAACAGCCGCACCTTCGCGGGTAGGAACTGCCGGCTCGGATAAACCGCCGACAGCGTGACATTGCGCGATCCCTCATAACCGGGCAGCACTTGTACCAGCTTCCCGCTGCGCAATTCATGGCCGATATCCCAGGTGGAACGCAGCGCAATGCCAAGTCCTGATATCACCGCCTCGCGGATCACTTCGCTCGAATTGGTGACCAGCATTCCCTCCGGCCGGATGCTGAGCGCACCGCCCGGCCCCTCCAGTCGCCACACGTCGTTATTGTGCGCCGGCAGGCAGCGGTGTTTCTTCAGATCCTCGATTGTCGCCGGCATGCCGTGGGCCGCCACATAGTCCGCCGAGGCGCAGAGCACGCGGCGCACCGGCGCCAGACGGCGGGCGACGAGGCTGGAGGAGTTGAGATCGGCAATACGGATAGCCAGGTCGTAACCACCCTCGATGATATCGATGAACTCGTCGCTGAGCACCAGATGGACCGAGAGGTCCGGATGCCGCTCCATGAATGTCTTCAGATGCGGCGCGATATGCATGCGCCCGAAGGAGGTGGGTGCGGAAACCTTCAGTGTGCCGTTGACGGTGTTGGCGCGGCCGGAGACGAAATCCTCCGCTTCCTCCAGCCCTTCCAATACGGCCAGCACCCGCTCGTAAAAGCCCTGTCCCGCTTCGGTCAAAGAAATCTGCCGCGTGGTGCGCTGGAAAAGTCGTGCGCCGAGCTTTTCTTCCAGCCGCTTGATGCGCTTGGAAATGACGGCGGGCGAATAACCAAGCTCCTTGGCGGCAAGCGACATGCTGCCGGAGGCGGCAACGCTTGCGAAGACTTCCAGATCGCCCAGATTTGTCATAGTTGCCCTTGATTGTTTCCGGAATGGAAAAAATCCATATCATTTGATTGCGCCGTTTCAAAGTGGTAAAGAAACAATACCAGTTGGTGAAATGGCATGGAGGAGGGGCGGTGACACAGCCGATAAAGTTTCTGGAGCCGCGCGCGAAGGTGGTCGCAGATCGCGACCGCATCATAGCGGATCTCAAGGATATTCTGCCGGCGGACTGTCTTGTGCACGAGCCGCGCGAACTCGTGCCTTTCGAAACCGATGCCTTTGTCTCTTATCGCCGCCTGCCGCTTGCCGTGGCGCTGCCGAAGACGACCGAGGACGTGGCGGCGGTGATGAAATATTGTCATCGCTACGGCATTCCAGTCGTGCCGCGCGGCGCAGGCACCTCGCTTTCCGGCGGGGCGATCCCGCAGGAGGATGCGGTGGTGATCGGCCTTTCGAAGATGAGCGCGATCCTTGAGCTTGATTTTTACAATCGCACGGCGCGGGTGCAGGCGGGAGTTACCAATCTCTCCATTTCCGATGCGGCCGGCGCTGAAGGCTTCTTTTATGCGCCTGATCCCAGTTCGCAGCTGGCCTGCACCATCGGCGGCAATATCGGCATGAATTCCGGCGGCGCGCATTGCCTGAAATATGGCGTCACCACCAATAATCTGCTCGGCGTGAAAATGGTGCTGGTGGATGGCACTGTTCTCGAATTGGGTGGCAAATATCTCGATGCCGGCGGTTACGACCTGCTCGCCCTCGTCTGCGGCTCGGAAGGCCAGCTCGGCATCGTCACCGAGGCGACGGTACGGCTGATCGCCAAGCCGGAAGGCGCGCGCCCGGTGCTGTTCGGCTTCGAGACCTCGGAAGAAGCGGGCTCCTGCGTGGCCGATATCATCGGTGCGGGTATCATCCCTGTTGCCATCGAGTTCATGGACAAGCCGGCCATCGAGATCTGCGAGGCCTTCGCCAAAGCGGGATATCCGCTGGATGTCGGCGCGCTTCTGATCGTGGAGGTCGAAGGCTCCGAGGCGGAAATGGACGCCATGCTTGCCGATATCGTCACCATTGCCCGAAAACATGGCGTGAAGACGGTGAAGGAATGCCAGTCGGCCATGGAGGCTGCGGCGATCTGGAAAGGCCGCAAATCCGCCTTCGGCGCAACGGGCCGCATCGCGGATTATATCTGCATGGATGGCACGGTGCCGCTTTCCCAGCTTTCTTATGTGCTGAAAAAGACGAGCGAGATCACCGACCGTCTCGGCCTGCGCGTCGCAAACGTCTTCCATGCCGGTGATGGCAACATGCATCCGCTCATCCTGTTCAATGCCAATGATCCTGAAGACGCGGCCCGCGCGGAAGAGGCAGGCAATGAAATATTGAAGCTCTGTGTGGATGCGGGTGGCTGTTTGACCGGCGAGCATGGTGTGGGCATCGAAAAACGCGATCTGATGCGCCACCAATATGGTGAGGCCGATCTTGCCCAGCAGATGGCGGTGCGCGCGGCTTTTGACGAGGGTTGGTTGATGAATCCTTCCAAGGTGTTTCCGCTGGAGGGGAGGGAGTGATGGGTGTGAGTTTTATGGTCTCTGTGGGTACGGCTCTCCCCCCTCTGCCCTGCCGGGCATCTCCCCCTCAAGGGGGGAGATCGGCAAGACGCCCGCGCATCGCTTCATTCGCAGCGTTCGAGAGTGGAGTGAGAGATCGCCTCGATTCGATCTCCCCCCTTGAGGGGGAGATGCCCGGCAGGGCGGAGGGGGGTATCCCTTGCGAAAACTTCGCTGTCCCATGCCCGGAGCCCGCAACCCCATGCTGACGCCGTACGCAGAAACCCAGGTCGCCGATATCATCCGCGACCACGCGACCCGAAGAATCCCGCTGAAAATCTTCGGCGGCAATACCCGCTCCGGTTTCGGCAATGCCGTGGCGGCGGAAACCGGGCTGAGCTCCCGCGCAATGGCTGGCATCGTTTCCTACGTCCCCGCCGAAATGGTCATGACCGTCAGGGCCGGCACGCCACTTGCCACCATCGAAGCCGCCCTTGCACAAAACCGGCAGATGATGGCCTTCGAGCCGATGGACCACCGCCCGATCATGGGCACAGAAGGTGAGCCGACCATCGGCGGCGTCTTTGCCGCCAATGCCTCCGGCCCGCGCCGTTATGTGGCGGGTGCCGCCCGCGACAGCCTGCTCGGCATCCGTTTCGTCAATGGCAGCGGCGAGATCATCAAGGCCGGCGGCCGGGTGATGAAGAATGTCACCGGGCTCGACCTGTCGAAGTTCCTTGCCGGATCTTTCGGCACGCTCGGTTTTCTCACGGAGGTGACTTTCCGCGTATTGCCGAAACCGCCTGCGGAAAAAACCGTGGTCGTTTCCGGTCTCGACGATGAGGCGGCGACACGCATCATGGCCGCGGCGATGGCGCTGAGCGTCGAGGTCTCCGGAGCGGCGCATCTGCCCGAAAGCGTGCGTTCCCGCTTCATCGATGGCGACCTGCCGGAAGGTCCGGCGACAATTCTGCGGCTGGAAGGGCTCTCCGCCTCGGTGGAAGCGCGCGCCCGTAAACTCCTCTCCGTCATGGACCGGGTCGGGCCATGGGCGCTGCTGGAGGGCGAAGAGAGCGGGCTTTTATGGCGGCAGGTGTGCGATGTTGCGCCCTATGCCGGTCAGAATACCAAGCCGCTGTGGAAAGTCTCCGTTGCACCTGCCGCCGGCCACCGGCTCGTCGCTGCGCTACGCATGGAAGCGGGCATCGATGCCTTTTATGACTGGCAGGGTGGTCTTGTCTGGATGCAGATGGAGGCGGACCCGGAGGCCGCTTTGCTGCGCGGCGCTATCAAGGCGCTGGGCGGCGGCCATGCCACGCTGGTGAGGGCAAGCGATGCCGTGCGCGCCACTGTGGCGGCCTTCGAACCGCGCCCGGCGGCGGAGGCCATCCTGTCTGCACGTATCAGGGAAAAACTCGATCCGGCGGGCATCTTTAATCCCGGCAAGATGGCCGTAACGATGCAAAGGGCGGTCTGAACCATGCAAACATCCTTCACGCCGCAGCAACTGGCCGATCCGCATGTGGCGGAATCCGAAAAAATCCTGCGCAAATGCGTGCATTGCGGTTTCTGCACTGCCACCTGTCCCACCTATGTGACACTCGGCAACGAGCTGGACAGCCCGCGCGGCCGTATTTACCTCATCAAGGACATGCTGGAAAACAGCCGCCCGGCCGACCGTGAGGTCGTCACCCATATCGACCGCTGTCTTTCCTGTCTTGCCTGCACCACCACCTGTCCCTCCGGCGTGGATTACATGCATCTTGTCGATCATGCCCGCGCCCACATCGAACAGACGTACAAGCGCCCGTTCATGGATCGGCTGATCCGCAATCTTCTGGTCGCGGTTCTGCCCCATCCCACCCGTTTCCGGCTGGCCTTGCAGCTGGCAAGGCTGGCGCGGCCTTTCGCGGGCCTGCTTGCCAAAGCCCCGGCGCTAAAACCGCTGCAATCCATGCTCGCTCTCGCCCCCGCTGCTGTTCCTGCGGCCTCCGCCTCCACCCGTCCGGGAGAAAGACCGGCCGAGGGCGAAAAGCGCGGGCGCGTCGCCATCCTTACCGGCTGCGCCCAGCCGGTGCTCGACCCCGGTATCAATGAGGCAACGCTGAGGCTTCTCGCGCGGCTTGGCATTGAGGTTGTGGTGCCGAAGGGCGAGGGCTGCTGCGGCTCGCTGGTGCATCATATGGGCCGGGAGGAAGAGGCGCTCGCTCAAGCAAGGCGTAATGTCGATGTCTGGACCCGGGAGATGGAAAATGGCGGCCTTGACGCTATCATCATTACCGCGTCGGGTTGCGGCACCACCATCAAGGATTACGGCCACATGCTGCGGCTTGATCCCGCCTATGCGGAAAAAGCCGCGCGGGTTTCGGCGCTGGCGAAGGACATCACCGAATATCTCGCCGGTCTCGATCTGCCGCAAAGGCAGAGCCAGGGCCTGACGGTTGCCTATCATTCCGCCTGCTCCATGCAGCACGGCCAGAAGATAACGCTCGCACCGAAACAGCTGCTGAAGGCGGCGGGTTTCATAGTGCGTGATCCGGCGGAGGGGCATCTCTGCTGCGGCTCAGCAGGGACCTACAACATCCTGCAGCCGGAGATTTCCGGCAAGCTGAAGGCCCGCAAGGTGAAGAACATCGAGGCCACACGGGCGGATGTCATCGCCACCGGCAATATCGGCTGCATCACGCAGATCGGAACCGGCACTGATATGCCGATCCTGCACACGGTGGAGCTGCTGGACTGGGCTTATGGCGGGCCGAAACCGGCGAGGCTTTCGGTTTAGAGCGCCGTTTGCCGATAAGGCAGCGATCCGGAATGACGGCGCGTGACGATAGGTTGGGGCCGGTGCGCCTTTCGGAGGCTTCTCCTCATCCCTGTGCTTGTCACAGGGATCCAGCCAGCCCAAGGACTTGGGCTGAAAGGACTCTCCCCGCCGCGCAGACGCGCGCGACGGCTGGATTCCTGTGACGAGCACAGGAATGAGGGAAGAGGGTGGTTACTCCGATACTAGAACTTATACGCCACGCCGAAATTCACCGCATTGGTAATGATATCGGTCTTCAACGAGCCGCCATTGTCGATATCGACGTCGACGAAGGAATAAGTGCCCTTATATTCCACGAAGGTCGACCAATTGTCGGTGATGCGGTAGCTGAGGCCGGCCTGCGCCTGCAGGGTTGCGCCGCCGAACTGGTATTCGAAGGTCTTGCCCGAGGGACGATATACTTCCACATGCGGCACATTGATGCCGACGCCGGCGCCGACGTAAGGGGTGATCGGCAGGGATTCCAGCGGAAAGCGGTAGAGCGCGTTCAGCGTCAAAAGGTTCAGGCCGTCGGTGAATTCGAAATGCGACCAGCCGGAGCGGGCAAGCGTCTGGTCGTCGGCATAGACCTTGTCATGGGTGAAATCGAGCGAAATACCGAAATTCCGGAGCTGGCCCTCATCGAACCAGTAGGTGCCGCGCACGCCCCAATAGGGCGGGTTGGAAAAGGACTTTCCTTCCCATCCGGCCCGGAAATCCGGCCCGTCGGAAACCTTCACATCGCTGTGCGGCGCGCTTTGCCAGCCGCCGTAACCGGAAATTTCAAGTTCGCCCGCTATTGCGGCAGAGAAGGAAACGCCGCTGCAGAGCAGGGCGCAAACAAATAAAGTATGGCGCGACATGAAGTGAATCCAGATTGATATCAGTAATTCACCAAAGCGTTTTTTGATAACATTTGAATGACAGAAACGAAAAACGGGCGGTCTATTGACCACCCGTTTTAAGGCCGTTCCGTCATCCCCCTGAGAGAGGTCCGGCGCCTGGCGTCCCCCGCCAAGTCTCAATTTCATTGAAGTGAGCCGGATTGTACCGCTGCAAGGCGGCAATTCAAGCGGATACGCCGCCATTCCGGCCCTGCAGCGGCCGGAATGACTGAACCGTTGCCATCATATCACTATGACCCTGGTTCCCACATTCACGCGCTCGTAAAGATCGGTGACATCCTCGTTGCGCATGCGGATGCAGCCGGAGGAATTGTTGCTGCCGATCGTCCAGGGCTGATTGGTGCCGTGAATGCGGTAAAGAGTCGAGCCGAGATACATGGCGCGCGCGCCCATCGGGTTGGCCGGGCCGCCTTCCATGAAGGCCGGCAGGTAATGTCCCTTGGCCGCCTCGCGGGTGATCATTTCCTTCGGCGGGGTCCAGCTCGGCCACTCTGCCTTGCGGGTCACCTTGTGGGTTCCGGCCCATTCGAAACCGGGCTTGCCGACGCCGACGCCGTAACGCCGGGCCTTGCCATCGGCGAGCACGAGATAGAGGAAGCGGTTCGGCGTATCGATGACGATGGTGCCGGGCTTCTCAGCGGTGTCATAGTTCACGATCTGCGGCAGGAATTGCGGCGCGATCTGGGTGCGCACCGGTGCGTTCGGGCGGACGGCGGCATTCTGCACCCGTGCCGGGCGCTGCGATGTGACGCCGGAGCTGGGTCGCTGCGGCATGGCGGCCGCCTGGCGCTGCTGGAACAGCGGCTGGCGTGCGGCAGGCGCGCGCGGATAGACCACGGGTCGAACATTGCCGCGGCCACCGAGCTGGGTTACCCAAGGGGCAGAAAGGTCCGGGCTGACGACGACGGGCGGACGCTCGCGATAACGCTCATTGGCCATGGCGGCCGGGACGGCGAGGGTGGAAACGAGGCTCAGCGCCAGAAAAACGGACTTCATCGGCATCGGGTGGACTCTCTCTGCGGGATGTCGCAACTATGAATTTGCGGGACTGTTCGTCCGCTTTGCCGGACACGTTCGCACCTCGACGCCAGCGAATCGTAAATGGCTGTTCATTAAAAAGCGCTTGATTAGGGAAAGCTGGATTTAAGGTTAGCGCCCGGTTTTGAAACGTGGTGAATGAGTGGTAAGCGCGCAGGTTCACACCGCTTGCGAGCGGTAGCGAAAGGGATTGTCGGCACAATGAGCGAAGCGGGACTTGAAACGGGCGCGGATGGCCTTGTGCGGTGTTTCTGGCAGCAGGGGCTGGAAGATTACAGCCGTTATCACGACGAGGAATGGGGTTATCCCGTCACCGATGATCGCCGCCTGTTCGAGAAGATCTGTCTGGAAGGTTTTCAGTCCGGCCTTTCCTGGCTGACGGTTCTGCGCAAGCGCGAGGCTTTCCGTCTTGCCTTCGCCAATTTCGAATTCGAAAAGGTGGCTGAGTTCGGCGAGGCCGATATCGAGCGCTGCCTTGCCGACAAGGGCATTATCCGCCATCGCGGCAAGATCGTTTCGACCATCAACAATGCCCGCCGCGCCGTGGCGCTGCGCGACGAATTCGGTTCGCTCGCGCGTTATTTCTGGGGTTTCGAACCCGCTGCCGCAGAAAGGCCGCAAAGGCTCGACTATGCGACGTTAAGGGCCAACCCCACCAGCGCCGCCTCCACTCGTCTTTCCAGGGATCTGAAGAAGCGGGGCTGGACTTTCGTCGGCCCGACGACCGTCTATGCATTCATGCAGGCCATGGGTATGGTCAACGATCATATCGAAGGCTGTCATTGCCGCCAGCCGATAGAGGTCATGCGGCGGGAGTTTGTACGTCCATGAAGGTAACCTCCCTTCTCCTGGCTCTCACCATGGTCGTGGCCGCCGTGCCGCATTCCTCCTTCGCCGAAGAAGGCCGCAATGTCGACGGCATCTGGCTGGATGACGGCGAAAGGCTGAAGGAAGTGGCGCTGCCACCGGCCGGCCCGCTGAAGCTTGACGGCTGGACGCGGCGCGGGCGCGGCGATGTCTATCGCCTGAAGGTGAAGGCCGGGCAGACGGTGAAGATCGAGCTTGCCGCCTCCAGCGAATTCGTCCTGATGGCGGTCTTCGATTTTTCGACGCCGGATGAGGATGCGATCTTCTTCAGCGATTCCGAAGGCAAGGTCGCGACGCTGACGCCGAAGGCGGATACGGAATGGCTGATCCGCCCGACGCTTATTCTGGGATCACCGCGCCGTGGGCTGGGCGCGCACTACACGTTGACGGTCAGCACCGGAAAATAACGGCCCGCCTTTTGTTCAGGCCGCCTGGGTCAGCACAATCAGGCCGAAACTCAGAACACAGAGCAGCACGAGTGACAGGCTGGCGGCGATGATGACCTTGCCGCCGGCATGGCGCAGGCTGCGGATATCGACCGAAAGGCCCAAAGCCGCCATCGACATGATGGTGAGGATGTTGGAGAGCGAGGCGACGGGGCCGATCAGAGCCTCGGGAATAAGGCCGAAGGACCGGGCCATGATCATCAGCACGAAGCCGATGATGAACCACGGAACCATCTGCTGCAGCTTCAGGCGTCCCTTGTCGGACCGGCCGTGGATAACGGAGAGGGCAGCGATCACGGGCCCCAGCATCAAAACGCGGATGAGCTTGACGATGGTGCCGGTCTGCACGGCGATCGCGCCGAGCGGGGCGGTGGCCGCCAGAACCTGCGGCACGGCATAGACCGTCAGGCCGGCGAAAATTCCGTATTGGGTGGCATCGAGACCCAAAAGCTGCGGCAGGAACGGCATCAAAAGAACGGCGGCGACGCCGAGAACCGCGGTAAAGGCAATCGAGGCGGCAACATCTTCCGGCTTGGCGCCAATGGCGGGCGCTGCGGCGGCAATGGCGGAATTGCCGCAGATGGAGTTGCCGCAGGCAATCAGCGTCGCGAGCTTGGGTGGCAGGCCCAGCATTCGTCCGGCCGCGTAGCTCACGACCAGCGACAGCGCGACGATCAGCGCAATGCCGCCGATCAGCAAGCCGCCTGCGCCTTTGAGGATGGAAAGGCTCAGGGATGCGCCAAGAAGCGCCACCGCGATTTCGAGCAGCGTCTTGGCGCTGAACTTTATACCGGCCGAAGCGACGGCAGGCAGAGACACCAGCGAACGCAGCAGCGTGCCGATCAGAATGGCGAGCACAAGATCGCCAAGCCATGCGTGGCCCGCAAGCCGCACCTGAAAGCGCTCCGCCAGAATGGCGGCGCAGCTGACCGCCGCGCAGATGAGAATTCCCGGCAGAAGCGGGGTAAGCCAGCGGAGCGAAAACTGAAAGGGATGAGCGAGGGTGCGATGTTGTGCCATGGCCAGACAATGCCGCAGCCGCCTGTTTTATTCTATCAAATAATATGGCATATATTATTCGATAAAATCGAATGAATGATCATGACCTTTGAACAGCTCCGCATCTTCATCGCCGTTGCCGAACGCGAACACCTCACAAGGGCCGCAGAAGCCATCGGTTTGACCGCCTCCGCCGTCAGCTCCGCCATCAAGAATCTCGAAGCATTTTATAATGTCGAGCTGTTCCATCGCGTCGGCCGCAACATTGAATTGACCGAAAGCGGTCGGGTTTTTCTGGGTGAAGCCAAGGCGACGCTGGCGCGTGTGCGCAATGCGGAATTGATTCTCTCCGAAATGGGCGGGCTGACGCGTGGTGAAATCACCGTCTGCGCCAGCCAGACCATTGCAAGCTACTGGCTGCCGCCGATCCTGATGCAGTTCAAGAAACTCTATCCCGGCGTGACCGTGCGGCTTGATATCGGCAATACCAAGACGGTGACGCAGGCGGTGCTTGACGGTCTGGCGGAGGTCGGTTTCATCGAAGGCAGGATTGATGAGCCGGCTTTGATGGTGCAGCCCGTCGTCTCCGACAAGCTGCTGGTCGTCACCGGTTCGGCCCACCCCTTTGCCGATGGTCGTTACCTCACCGCGCTCGATATGCTCTATGGCACCTCCTGGGTGCTGCGCGAACAGGGCTCCGGCACCCGCTCCGCCTTCGAGGCGGCCGTGCGGCAGATGGGGGTGGATCCCGCTGAACTGTCCGTCATGCTGGAACTGCCGTCCAATGAGGCGGTGGTGATGGCGGCGCGTTCCGGGGGCGCCGCCACGGCGGTGTCCGCCTCAGTGGCATCCCTGTTCCTGCGGCAAGGGTTGCTCGTCCGCGCCGGCATCGATCTGCCTGCCCGCAACTTCGCTTTGCTGCGTCACAAGGAACGTCACACCAGCCGGGCCGCGATGGAACTGGAGCGCCTCAGCCGGGCGGCGTCGGAGGATTACAAGGCCGGCCTTGCGGGATTGTAGCAGAGTGGCGAGTGGCACCGTTGGCATGGGAAGGCCGCCGCCTGCTTCTTCTCCCCGCCGGGGAGAAGTCCGCGGCAGCGGGATGAGGGGGCGACGGTCGAAATATTCGGAGAGCTTGCCCCCTCATCCGACCCTTCGGGCCACCTTCTCCCCGGCGGGGAGAAGAAAAGGGGAGCGCCGCAACCGGCGTTCCCCATTCGTCAGCATCAATCACTTGCCTTTGGACTCCAGCCAGGCCTTCATCATGGCGATCTCGCCTTCCTGCGCCTTGATCACCTCTTCAGCCAGCTTGCGGATTTCCGGATTCTTGCCGTATTCTAGCTGGACCTTGGCCATATCGATTGCGCCCCGATGGTGCGGGATCATGCCGCGCACGAAATCGACATCGGCATCACCGCTATAATCGATGGCCATATCGCCATGCATTTTCTTGCTGGCTTCCATGAAGGCCTTGGTGGAAGCGCTGTCGCTCATCGTGCCTTTTGACATGTCATGTCCGGCATGGCCGCCCGCATCCTGTGCAAAAACGGGCATGGCGAGAGAGGCTGCGAAAGCGACGGCGAGCGTCATGGTCTTGATAGACATGGATTATCCTTCCTGTGTCTGACGGATTTTTCGATGGTGGTCTGAAAAAATCTGCGGTCAGGCGCGGGGAGGCGGCAGCGGCGGGGCGAAAGCCTTGCCGTCGAAGGCAATGCCGCGTTGCGGCTTCGGATAGGCAAACGTCATGCATCCGCTATCGGCGAAGATGGTTCGTGGAACCACGATCAGGCACGCGGCGCAGGAACCGGGATGGGCGGCATTGTCACCATGCGGACAGCAACCGCCCGTTTCCGCTTTATGGGCCGCATTCTCCGCGTGTTTTTGAGAGCCGTGGTCCCGATCATCTGCATGATGCGAATGGGCATCGTCGTGTTTCATCGGCGATTGTGAGGAAGCCGCCATGCCCGTCGGCATGCTCATCGCCATCTGCGCCGGCATTGCGCCGTAAAGCAGGCAGGCAAGGAACATCAATGTGCGGACCACCTGGGACATGGCGTGAATTTACCGCGGAAATTATGGAATAAGCATGACGATCAGGTGAGTTCGCGCGCAATGACGTGATGCACGATGCGGTAATCCCTGCTTTCCTCGCCAAACGGGGCAAGCGGCCATTCCCATGCGGCGGCGGGCGCAGGAAGCTCGATGCCATGCAGCAGGTCTTCGTGCTGGTGCAGATTACCATCCTTGCCGATGACGTCGAAGGAGGTGTCGGTTATCAGGCAGGCCTTGCAGGGCAGGCCAGCCAGCGCTTCCAGATGGGTGTGAATGAGCTTCGGCAGAAGATCGTCCGGGGCATCTGCGATCTTTTCCCGCTCCAGCCGGTGGCGCGCACCGGTGCCGATCTGTGACAGGAGATTGGCCGATACCACGAGATCGAGATAGGGCACCCGCCGCAGGAAATCGAGCGGTTCGGCCGGCCGGCCGGCGAGAACATCGTCAAAACCGGAAAGATCGCGACTGGCGATGCGGACATTCTTTTTGGCATTGAGGCGCAGCTTTGCCTGCACGCTGGCGAGATGCACCAGATCGACCAGCACGACGGTATCGAACATCGCCACCAGCGCATCATAGGGCACATCGCGCAACAGGCCCGAGCCCAGCACCACCGCCGTTCGCCGCTGCTTCAGCTTTCCGGCCGATTGCAGCACGAATTGCCGGCTGTTGTTTTCATGCTCTGCCCAGGCGTTGGCGCAGCGGTTGGCGCGCGCCCAGAGGTTGACGGAATAGCGTATATGCGGCCGGAATTCTTTCGGCGTGACCGCGCGTGTGGCGGCATATTGCAGGGCTTCGAGGATCATGAATGCCTATCGGTAGATTTCACGGCGATGGCCGATTTCGACCACCAGCACGACGAGCTTGTGATCCTGTATATCGCAGATGATGCGGTAATCGCCCACCCGGTAGCGCCAGAAATTTCCGAGTTCGGAGCCTTGAAGGGCGGCGCCGGTCCTTCGAGGGTTGCCATCTCTGGCAATGCGGTCCGTCAGAAAAGAAACGATGCGATTGGCATCGCTTTTCGTCAAAGCGCCCAGTTGCTTGACGGCAGCGCGCTGAAACTCAATTTTCCAGATCAAGATCACGCATCACTTCTTCCAGAGTATAGGTGCGTTCTTTATTGGCGATGCGCTGCCGCGTCGCCTCCTCCGCAAGATAAAGATCTTCCATATCCTCGATATGTTTCTCGATCGCCTCGCGGATGTAATAGGCGGATGTGCGGCCGGTGCGCTCGGAAAGCGCCTTCAGCCGCTCATAGGTCTCATCAGGCAGGCGGATGGCCGTCTGTTTGCTCATGGGTCGCGTCCTTCCCGATCCGAATTGGGATACATGTATCCCATATAGCACCGCCTGGCTGCGTGAGCCAGCAAAACCGGAGCCTTTGCGGCTTGCCGCACCGGGCTTCATCCTCTAATACACCGGCATAATTTCAGGAAAATATCGGATCGGCCCCATGAGCGAAAAAGCAAAAAAGCCTCAGAAACTGAAAGCCCGCCTGCCGCGCGGCTTCGTGGATCGAACGGCTGCCGATATTCATGCCGTGAATGAGATGATCGAGAAGATCCGCAAGGTCTATGAGCTCTACGGCTTCGATCCGGTGGAAACCCCGCTGTTCGAATATACCGATGCGCTCGGCAAATTCCTGCCCGATAGCGACCGTCCGAACGAAGGCGTGTTTTCGCTGCAGGATGACGACGATCAGTGGATGAGCCTGCGCTACGATCTGACCGCGCCGCTCGCCCGTCATGTCGCGGAAAACTTCAACGAAATCCAGCTGCCATACCGCACCTATCGCGCTGGCTACGTGTTCCGCAATGAAAAGCCCGGCCCCGGCCGCTTCCGGCAGTTCATGCAGTTCGATGCCGATACGGTGGGCGCCGCCGGCGTGCAGGCCGATGCCGAAATGTGCATGATGATGGCCGATACGCTGGAAGCGCTCGGAATCAAGCGCGGCGATTACGTCATTCGCGTCAACAACCGCAAGGTGCTTGATGGCGTCATGGAAGCCATCGGCCTCGGCGGCGAGGAAAATGCCGGCCGTCGTCTGAATGTGCTGCGCGCCATCGACAAGCTCGACAAGTTCGGTCCTGAAGGGGTGAGGTTGCTGCTCGGTCCCGGTCGCAAGGACGAGTCCGGTGATTTCACCAAGGGCGCGGGCCTTGGCGAGGAGCAGATCGAAAAGGTCCTGTTTTTCGTCGGCATCAAGGACTATACGGCAAGCGCCGATGATCTGGCGAAACTGGTTGCGGGCACCTCGAAAGGCGCGGAAGGCGTTGATGAACTGAACATCATCGGCGCTCTGGTCTCCGGTGCCGGTTACGATGCGACGCGCATCAAGATCGACCCCTCCGTCGTTCGCGGCCTCGAATATTATACCGGCCCGGTCTATGAGGCCGAGCTGTCCTTCGATGTCACCAATGAAAAGGGCGAAAAGGTCGTGTTCGGCTCGGTCGGCGGCGGCGGGCGTTATGACGGTCTCGTCTCGCGCTTCATGGGCCAGCCGGTTCCGGCCACGGGCTTCTCCATCGGTGTTTCGCGCCTGATGACGGCGTTGAAGAACCTCGGCAAGCTCGGCCAGGTCAAGCCGCTCGCACCGGTTCTGATCACCGTCATGGATGGCAATGTGGAAAGCATGGGCCGTTACCAGCGCTTCACGCAGGCGCTGCGCTCCGAGGGCATCCGTGCTGAAATGTACCAGGGCAACTGGAAGAAATTCGGCAACCAGCTGAAATATGCCGACCGTCTCGGCTCCCCCATCGCCATCATCCAGGGCGGTGACGAGCGTGCCGAAGGCGTGGTCCAGATCAAGGATCTGATCGAAGGCAAGCGCCTCTCCGGCGAAATCGAGGACAATGCCAGCTGGCGCGAGGCGCGCGTGGCGCAGGTCAGCGTGCCGGAGGCCGAACTGGTGGCGAAGGTCCGCGAGATTCTGGAGCATCAGGCAGAGGACGTTCGCCGCGCCGCCGAAGGGCGCTGAAGCCATGGCGATCCTTGCGCTCGACCATGTTCAGCTGGCGATGCCGGCGGGCCGCGAAGATGAGGCGCGTGCCTTTTATGGCGGCCTGCTTGGCTTTGCGGAGCAGGTCAAACCCGCTAATCTGGCCGCGCGTGGCGGATGCTGGTTTACCTGCGGCCCGATAAAGCTGCATCTTGGCGTTGAGCAGGATTTCCGGCCGGCGCGGAAAGCCCATCCGGCCTTTCTGGTCGATGATCTGGTGATCTTGCGAAAAACACTTGAAACTGCGGGCTGCCATGTGATTGAGGATGAGCCGTTTGAAGGATATCACCGGTTTTATGTCCATGATCCCTTCGGAAACCGTATCGAATTGATGCAACCGCTCGAACCGTGACGAAAAGTACCGTTTCATGCCCCTGATCGACATGCCGGAATTTTCCGGAGAGCTACTGGAAGAATTCGCCGCGCGCCGCACGAGCCGGGTGAACACGCCCGTCATCCAGCCCGCCGAACCGTTTCTGGATATGGCCGGCGAGGATTTGCGCCGCCGTATCTTCATGACGGAGAGCGAGACGGGGACGAGTCTTTGCCTTCGCCCCGAATTTACCATCCCGGTTTGCCTGCGCCATATCGAGACGGCGACCGGCACGCCGAAGCGTTATTCCTATCTCGGCGAGGTCTTCCGCCAGCGCCGTGAGGGTGCGAACGAGTTTTATCAGGCCGGTATCGAAGACCTTGGCGATACCGATATTGCCGCTGCCGATGCCCGTGCCGTCATCGATGCGACCGGTATTCTGCAGCGCCTGCTGCCGGGCCGGGCGCTTGCCGTCACGCTGGGTGATCAGCAGGTGTTCGAGGCGGTGGTTGCCGCCCTTGGACTGCCGCTCGGTTGGCAGAAGCGGCTGGTGCAGGCCTTTGGCGATATGGCGCAGCTCGACGCGCTGCTGGAAAGCCTCGTGCATCCCAAGCCGATGACCGGTCTTGATGCCCGGGTCGCGGGCCTGCTGGCGACTGGCGACGAGGCGGTGCTGGTCGATTATCTCGATACGGTGATGCAAGAGACCGGCTATTCCACCAATGCCAGCCGTTCGCCGCAGGAAATCGCCCGCCGTCTGCGGGAGAAACTGGCGCTTGCGGCCACCCGCCTGCCGGATGATAGCTTCGCGCTGCTCAAGCAGTTTCTGGCCCTGAAAGCGCCCCTGCCGCAGGCTTCGCAGGTTCTGGCTGATTTTGCCGCAAAGGCGAAGCTGAAACTTGACGGCGCGCTTTCCGCTTTCGACAAACGTGTCGCAGCCCTTGCCAATGCCGGTGTCGATCTTGAGACCGTCACCTATGGCGCGGCCTTCGGCCGTCCGCTCGATTATTATACCGGCCTTGTTTTCGAGGTGGTGGAAGCGGGTGGAGACAGCGTTCTGGCCGGTGGCGGCCGTTTCGACCGGCTGCTGACGCTGCTCGGCGCACAGGAAAAAATACCGGCTGTGGGTTTTTCGCTCTGGCTGGATCGCATCGAAGCGGTGCGGGGGAGCGACAAGCCATGATCACCATCGCATTGCCCTCCAAGGGCCGTATGAAGGAAGACGCTTCCGCCGTTCTGGAACGCGCCGGATTGAAGGTCGCGGCAGTCGGCAACGACCGCTCCTATCGCGGCCGTATCGAAGGACGGGACGATATCGAGATCGCCTATCTGTCGGCCTCCGAGATCGCCCGCGAGATCGGCGCGGGCACGGTGGATTTCGGCGTGACGGGTGAGGACCTTGTGCGCGAGGGACTGACCAATGCCGATGCGCAGGTGGAATTCTGCGCCCGCCTCGGTTTCGGTCATGCCGACGTCGTGGTCGCCGTGCCGGAAATCTGGCTGGATGTGGACAGCATGGCCGATCTCGGCGATGTCGCTTCGGAATTCCGCGCCCGTCATGGCCGCAGGCTGGCGATCGCCACCAAATACTGGCGGCTGACGCAGCAGTTCTTTTCGCGCCAGCACGGCATCCAGCTTTACCGTATCGTTGAAAGCCTTGGCGCGACCGAGGGTGCGCCGGCGGCGGGGCAGGCGGATATCATCGTCGATATCACCTCAACCGGTTCGACGCTGAAAGCCAATCATCTGAAAATCCTCTCCGACGGCATCATTGTCCGTTCGGAGGCCTGCTTTGTCCGCGCCCGTAAGCCGGAGCACGATGGCGATGCAAGGGTTGAGGAGATCGCGTCGCGCATAAGAGCGGCGGTCTGACGCCAGACAAAAAAAGCCGCCGGAGCGATCCGGCGGCTTTTTTGTTGGTCGATCTATCTGGCTCAGGCGTGGGCCACAGCCGCGCCGCGCTTTGCGTCGACGGAGTAGGCGCCAGCGCCGAAGGCGGCAAGCAGGATGTAAGCGCCGGCAAGCGTGATGTTCTTCACCATCATGATGCCGTTCAGCGTGTTGATCCAGCCAAGAGCCGGCTCAGGCCAGCCGGGAACGGCAACGGTGCCGCTGTGGAAAACCAGACCGGTGAAGACGCAGAAGACGGCAAGCGCCCAGGCGGCGATTTTGGTCTGGAAACCAGCGAGAATGGCAAGACCGGCAACGAGTTCGAACAGGCCTGCGACATAGGCAAGCGCGGTTGCGGCGGGCAGGCCGGCGCCGGTGATCATGCCGGCCGTGCCGGCCGGATCGACGAGCTTGCTGAAGCCCGAAGTAATGAAGATGAAGGAAAGCAGAATGCGGGCGATGAGAACGAGAACGTTCTGGCTGCTGGACATGGATATCTCCGGTAATTGATCGGCGTGTTGCCGGTTGATCTGCAGG
Source organism: Agrobacterium sp. (assembly GCF_059499945.1). Taxonomy (NCBI): domain Bacteria; kingdom Pseudomonadati; phylum Pseudomonadota; class Alphaproteobacteria; order Hyphomicrobiales; family Rhizobiaceae; genus Agrobacterium; species Agrobacterium sp. The sequence continues at coordinate 588,847 of NZ_JCABZP010000014.1, forward strand.
GCAATGTCTGGAGACATCAATGTCGGAAAATCACTCATCCATAAAGATGAACAACAGAAGACAAATTGTCTTCATTTTGTGAACGGTGGATGGCATCGCTGCAAAAAGCCTTAGGCGGCGAAGCGAATATCCTCAAGACGCGGAAACAGGAAAAGCCCTGATATGCGCCCTTGCTGGCCGTCTTCGAAGCCGGAAGATTCACCCATGCAGATGACCGGCTGCCGCATTGCCGGCAAGATGGAGAGGCCGGTTGAAAAACAGAAACGTGAGGGCGCCGTGGAAACCTGCTCGAAAAGTTCCAGCACGCGGGCGTGGTCAGCGCGGTCGTAACAGCGGACAAGGCTCAGCAACCCGCACTCGCCCGGCGGCAGGCCGTGCATGAATGATGCGTGTTCGCCGAGCCGGATGACGCCGCTCGAAAGATCGCTGCTCCACTCCTCCGAAATGAAGAAATGCGACATGGTCCGGGGATCGGGCGTGGTCGTCACCGCCGTTGGCAGAGCATCGTTGCGTCTTGATATTTCAAACAAATCGCGCCCCCGCATGAACACGTGCCAGCGCCGCCATTTCTAGCGCCACTGCCAGGTTGAACCTTTACCGCCACCCGCAGTCGAACGTGTTTGCCAAGCATCGAAACCCCTTCAATGCTCGCCGCCCAGTCGCGGAACCCTTACGGGGGCTGACTTATAGTTTATTTTCCCCTACCTACAACAACCAGTCAGTGAGAAAATCAAAAATATTATGTATTTCTTCTTCAAAATCGCGAGATTTGCGAAAAAGCACAACTAAATAGCGCACTTATAAGCCGGTCCGAGTGGAAATCAGGCCCGTATGGGGTGGTGATTCGCTCATGGCGCTGCCGCATTATTGCATGGGATGGCAAAAAATAGCCGGATAAAATCACGGCTGTTCCAAAACGGGACAATATTTGAGCGCTTCCGCTTTCGGCCTTCAGAATTATGCAACCGGTTGATTTTATTAGGCATCTCTCGCAAGAGAGACGACGTCCTCCTCGGCCTCGTGCCGAGGATCTAATCACGTCGCGGGAAATCAATCGGTTGCAGATCCCCGGGACAGGCCCAAAGATGACGCCCCTTTCGTCAAACGTGCAGGGACGGCAAAGAAAAAGGGCGGTCCGAAGACCGCCCTTTCTTATTCCAGTGACAGGACTGATTAGAAGTCCATGCCGCCCATGCCGCCACCGGGCATCTGCGGCATTGCCGATTCCTTCTTCGGAAGCTCGGCGATCATGGCTTCGGTGGTGATCAGCAGCGAAGCAACCGAAGCTGCGTTCTGCAGAGCCGTACGTACAACCTTGACCGGGTCGACGATGCCGAGCTGGATCAGGTCGCCATATTCGCCGGTCTGGGCGTTGTAGCCGTAGTTGTCTTCGTTCTTGTCGAGGATCTTGCCGACAACGATGGAAGCTTCGTCACCTGCGTTTTCTGCGATCTGGCGAACCAGAGACTGCAGAGCCTTACGCACGATGTTGATGCCGGCTTCCTGGTCGTCGTTTGCACCCTTGACGGTGATCTTCGTGGAAGAACGCAGCAGGGCAACGCCGCCGCCCGGTACGATACCTTCCTGAACAGCAGCGCGCGTCGCGTTGAGAGCGTCGTCAATGCGGTCCTTCTTTTCCTTCACTTCAACTTCCGTCGAACCGCCAACGCGGATCACGGCAACGCCGCCAGCGAGCTTGGCAAGACGTTCCTGCAGCTTTTCGCGGTCGTAGTCGGAAGTGGTTTCTTCGATCTGCGCCTTGATCTGGGCAACGCGGCCTTCGATGTCGGACTTCTGGCCTGCGCCGTCAACGATCGTGGTGTTTTCCTTGGAGATCGAAACCTTCTTCGACTTGCCGAGCATGTCGAGGGTAACGCTTTCGAGCTTGATGCCGAGGTCTTCGGAAATGACGGTACCACCGGTCAGGATGGCGATGTCTTCCAGCATGGCCTTGCGGCGGTCGCCGAAGCCCGGAGCCTTGACGGCAGCGATCTTGAGGCCGCCACGCAGCTTGTTGACGACGAGCGTTGCAAGAGCTTCGCCTTCTACGTCTTCAGCGATGATGACGAGCGGCTTGCCGGTCTGAACGACAGCTTCGAGAACCGGCAGCATAGCCTGGAGGTTCGAAAGCTTCTTTTCGTGCAGAAGGATGTATGCGTCTTCGAGGTCCGCAACCATCTTTTCCGGGTTGGTCACGAAGTAAGGCGACAGGTAGCCGCGGTCGAACTGCATGCCTTCGACGACTTCGAGTTCGGTTTCAGCGGTCTTGGCTTCTTCAACGGTGATGACGCCTTCGTTGCCGACGCGCTGCATTGCTTCAGCAATGTCGAGACCGATCTGACGCTCGCCGTTTGCAGAGATCGTGCCGACCTGTGCAACTTCTTCCGAAGTGTTGATCTTCTTGGCCTTGGCCTGAAGGTCCTTGACGACTTCTGCAACGGCCAGATCGATACCGCGCTTGAGGTCCATCGGGTTCATGCCGGCAGCAACTGCCTTTGCACCTTCGCGAACGATGGCCTGGGCCAGAACGGTCGCGGTGGTGGTGCCGTCACCAGCGATGTCGTTGGTCTTGGAAGCGACTTCGCGAACGAGCTGTGCGCCCATGTTCTCGAACTTGTCTTCCAGTTCGATTTCCTTGGCGACCGAAACGCCGTCCTTGGTGATGCGCGGAGCGCCGAAGGACTTGTCGATAACGACGTTACGACCCTTCGGGCCGAGGGTGACCTTCACTGCATCAGCGAGAATGTCGACGCCCTTGAGCATCTTTTCGCGCGCTGAGCGGCCGAATTTGACTTCTTTGGCTGCCATTTTCAAAACTCCTGGTTTCGAACGGCCGGAATGGATCCGGCTTGAAATTTAAGGAAACGATGGGTTCGGCGAAATCAGCCGATGATACCCATGATGTCGGCTTCCTTCATGATCAGAAGGTCTTCGCCGTCGAGCTTGACTTCGGTGCCCGACCACTTGCCGAACAGGACGCGATCGCCAACCTTGACGTCGAGAGCGACGACCTTGCCGGCCTCATCGCGAGCGCCGGAACCGACGGCGACGATTTCGCCTTCCTGCGGCTTTTCCTTGGCGGTATCGGGAATGATGATGCCGCCCTTGGTCTTTGCTTCGGATTCAACGCGACGAACCACGACGCGATCGTGAAGCGGGCGGAAATTGGTGCTTGTCATTGCCTAATCCCTCGATCAAATGACTGCGCGAGCTTTTGGAACTCGCCTGATGGGTGTTAGCACTCTCCTTTATCGAGTGCCAGCGGAACCGAGATAAGGAGGGCGTCTGCCGGAGTCAAGAACGCCCTGTCTGAAAAATTTCATGGCTTATGGTTATCAGCGTTCCATGACAGAAATTTCCCATGTGCGGATGCGCGCCATGACGACATTCTTTTCGCGCGATGCGCGTCGCATCCATCTGCGGGACATTTGTGTTCATGCTGCGTCAGGCGGGGCCGAAGACCGGTCACGCACCGCTTTTTTCCTTGCCATCGGCGTCCCGCTTTGCGATGTGACGCTCACCCTCTTCTCGCATCCGGAAAGCATCTCATGGCCCACCGCATTCTCACTCTCGGCGAAATCACTGATGGGTTCGACGTTATTCTTTCGGATGTCTGGGGCGTGCTGCACAATGGGGTGAGCGCCTTTCCGGATGCGGCGGTTGCGCTGCGGGAAGCGCGCAAGGCTGGCAAGACGGTGGTGCTCATCACCAATTCGCCGCGTCCCGCCCCCGGCGTCATCGCCCAGCTTCGCGTTCTCGGCGTGCCTGATGAGGCCTATGACCGCATCATCACCTCGGGCGACGTTACCCGTGGTCTGATCGCGGAAGGCCCGAAAAAGGTCTTCCTGCTCGGCCCGGAACGGGACATGCCGCTGCTGGAAGGTCTCGATGTCGAATGTGTCGGCGAGGCGGAAACGGAATCCGTGGTCTGCACCGGCTTCTTCGACGACGAGACGGAGACGCCCGAAGACTATACCGAAATGCTCAAGGGCTTCATTGCCCGCAAGGTGCCGATGATCTGCGCCAACCCCGATCTGGTGGTGGAACGCGGCGAGCGCATCATTCCCTGCGCCGGCGCCATGGCCGCCTATTACGAACAGCTCGGCGGCGAAGTCCGCATTGCCGGCAAGCCGCATGCGCCGATCTATGAAGCCTGCTTAGCTGCGGCCAGGGAAGTGCGCGGCGCCTTCGCCAAGGATCGCGTGCTCGCCATCGGTGACGGCATGCCGACGGATGTGAAGGGCGCGATTGCGAGCGGTCTCAACCTTCTCTATATCAGCGGCGGCATTCACGCTGCCGAATATACGCTGAACGGCCAGACGGACGAGGCGCTTCTCAACGCCTATCTCAAGGGGCAGGGTGCTGCTCCCGGCTGGTGGATGCCCCGTCTCGCCTGAGGATATCTCGCCTGAGGAATAGCTGGCGCAGGAATGGATCGATTGCCATGACCGTCTTTCACCGCAATGAAAAAAAGGAGCCGCTGCCGGAAGCTCTTCGTGGCGGCGTCATCGCCATCGGCAATTTCGACGGCGTGCATCGCGGCCACCGGGCTGTGCTGGATCGTGCTCTGGAACTGGCGGAAGCCCGTGGCGTTCCCGCGCTGGTGCTGACCTTCGAGCCGCATCCCCGTTCCGTCTTCCGTCCCGACACGCCGGTGTTTCGCCTCACGCCCGCGCCTTTGAAGGCGCGCATCCTTGAGGCCATCGGTTTCCGCTCCGTCATCGAATATCCCTTCGACCGGGAATTTTCGCAGCGCTCGGCGGAGGAATTCGTTCAATCCATCCTGGTCGACTGGCTTCATGCCAGCGCCGTCGTCACCGGCTTCGATTTCCATTTCGGCAAGGGCCGCGAAGGCGGCCCGGCATTCCTGATGGAGGCCGGCAAACGCCATGGTTTTGACGTGACGCTGGTGGATGCCTTCCGCGACGAGGGTGCGGATGTCGTCTCCTCCAGCCGTATCCGCTCGCTTCTGTGCGACGGTGATGTGGCAGGCGCCGCAGGCCTGCTCGGATACCGCTTCACGGTGGAAAGCGAGGTCATCGGCGGCCAGAAGCTGGGGCGCACGCTGGGTTATCCCACCGCCAACATGGCGCTCGCCCCGGAAACGGAACTGAAGGCCGGCATCTATGCCGTGCGGTTCCGTCGCCCCGATGGTTCTATCCACGATGGCGTGGCAAGCTTCGGTTATCGTCCGACCGTCACCGAAAACGGCGCGGCGCTGCTCGAAACATTCGTCTTCGATTTCTCCGGCGATCTGTACGGCGAGGTCTGTTCGGTCTCCTTCTTCGGTCACCTGCGCGATGAACTGAAATTCGATGGCCTCGATCCGCTCGTCGCCCAGATCAGGCGCGATGAAGAAGAGGCGAGAGCGATGTTATCGGGCGTGCGCCCGCTCAGCGCGTTGGATGCGAAGATTGCGTTTTGATCTGATGAGACCTGTCAGCCCATATTCCGGGCTATATTGCCGTCGCTTTTCTCTTCCTTTTTGCCGGAAAACCGCATAAACAACCGGCCATGTCCCAATACCGGTTGAAGTTTACAGTTCAGATTGGCCGAATTATTGGCCCGGCCTTCCGCCCGCTCTGACGAGCCGGAAGGTCCGGGATTTTGGCGCTTGTCATGGCATTTGTCATGGCGCTTTCCGTATTTGCCCCTCTTTGAAATTGAGACGGCGCGACCGACACGGCGCGCAACAACGGTACGATTATGAGCGACACCGCAGAAAAACTGGACTACTCCTCCACCCTCTATCTGCCGCAGACGGATTTTCCGATGCGCGCTGGCCTGCCGCAGAAGGAACCGGAAACGGTGAAGCGCTGGCAGGAGATGGGCCTCTACAAGCGCCTGCGCGCCTCCGCCGCCGGCCGCGAGAAATTCGTGCTGCATGACGGCCCGCCCTATGCCAACGGCAACATCCATATCGGCCATGCACTGAACAAGATCCTGAAGGACGTCATCACCCGCTCTTTCCAGATGCGCGGCTTCGACGCCAATTACGTTCCGGGCTGGGATTGCCACGGCCTGCCGATCGAATGGAAGATCGAGGAAGCCTATCGCGCCAAGGGCAAGAACAAGGACGAGGTTCCGGTCAACGAATTCCGTAAGGAATGCCGTGACTTCGCGGCCGGCTGGATCAAGGTCCAGGCCGAAGAGTTCAAGCGTCTCGGCATCGAGGGCGACTTCGAAAATCCCTACACGACGATGAACTTCCACGCCGAAGCCCGCATCGCCGGCGAACTCCTGAAGATCGCCCGCACCGGCCAGCTCTATCGCGGCTCCAAGCCGATCATGTGGTCGGTCGTCGAGCGCACGGCGCTGGCGGAAGCCGAAGTCGAATATGCGGATGTCGAGAGTGACATGATCTGGGTGAAGTTCCCGGTAAAGGACGCTGCGCCCGCGCTTGCCGGCGTTTCCGTCGTCATCTGGACGACCACACCGTGGACCATCCCCGGCAACCGCGCCATCGCGTTTTCTTCGCGGGTCGAATATGGCCTGTTCGAAGTCGAGAGCGCCCAGAATGATTTCGGTCCGCAGCCGGGTGAAAAGCTGATCTTCGCCAGGAAGCTCGCCGATGAGGCCGCAGCCAAGGCAAAGCTGACCTTCAAGATCGTTCGCGACGTGAAAACCGAAGAACTGGCCGCCATCACCTGCGCCCATCCTTTGGCGTCGCTTGGCTATGATTTCCCGGTTCCGCTTCTCGAAGGCGATCACGTCACCGACGATGCCGGTACGGGCTTCGTGCACACCGCGCCGAGCCACGGTCGTGAGGACTTTGACGTCTGGACCGCGCATCAGCGCGAGCTGGAAGCGCGCGGCGTTTCGTCGGCCATCCCATTCCCGGTCGGTGACGATGGTTTCTACACCGAAGACGCTCCCGGTTTCGGCCCGTCCGCCGAAGGCGGCGCTGCCCGCGTCATGGACGATAACGGCAAGAAGGGCGACGCCAACGACCGCGTCATCAAGGCGCTGATCGCTACCAATAACCTCTTTGCCCGCGGCCGTCTGAAGCACAGCTATCCGCATAGCTGGCGCTCCAAGAAGCCGGTCATCTTCCGCAACACGCCGCAATGGTTCGTCTATATGGACAAGGAACTGGGCGACGGCACGACGCTGCGTTCGCGCTCCTTGAACGCCATCGATCAGACCCGCTTCGTTCCGGCCTCCGGCCAGAACCGCCTGCGCGCCATGATCGAAGGCCGTCCCGACTGGGTTCTGTCGCGCCAGCGCAGCTGGGGCGTGCCGATCGCCGTTTTCGCAGACGAGCATGGTGAGGTTCTGGTCGACGAGGCCGTCAACGCCCGTATCATCGAGGCTTTCGAAGCTGAAGGTGCGGATGCCTGGTTTGCCGAAGGCGCCAAGGAACGTTTCCTCGGCAATGACCACGACCACGCCAAATGGCAGCAGGTCATGGACATCCTCGATGTGTGGTTCGACAGCGGTTGCACCCACACCTTCACGCTTGAAGACCGCCCGGACATGAAGTGGCCGGCGGATGTCTATCTCGAAGGTTCCGACCAGCATCGCGGCTGGTTCCATTCGTCGCTGCTCGAAAGCTGCGCGACGCGCGGCCGCGCGCCCTATAACGCCGTTGTCACCCATGGTTTCACCATGGATGAGAAGGGCGAGAAGATGTCCAAGTCCAAGGGCAACGTCGTCTCGCCGCAGGAAGTCATGAAGGACGCCGGCGCCGATATCCTGCGCCTGTGGGTCATGACGACGGATTACTGGGAAGACCAGCGTCTCGGCAAGGCCATCATCCAGACCAATGTCGATGCCTATCGCAAGCTGCGTAACACCATCCGCTGGATGCTCGGTACGCTCGCTCATTATGAGGGCGAAGAGATCGCCTATGACGATCTGCCGGAGCTGGAAAAGCTGGTGCTGCATCGCCTGTCCGATCTGGATAAGGTCGTGCGCGAGGGTTATGACGGCTTCGAGTTCAAGAAGATCGCCCGCGCGCTGGTGGATTTCGCCAATGTCGAGCTTTCGGCCTTCTATTTCGATATCCGCAAGGACACGCTCTATTGCGACGCGCCGTCGTCGCTGAAGCGCCGGGCATCGCTGTCGGTCATCGCCAAGCTGTTCGATTGCCTTGTTTCCTGGCTCGCGCCCATGCTGCCCTTCACCACCGAAGAAGCGTGGCTATCGCGTTATCCGGATGCGGAATCGGTGCATCTTGCCCAGTTCCCGGAAATCCCGGCGGAATGGAAGAACGACGCGCTGGAAGCGAAGTGGGAGAAAATCCGCAAGGTCCGCACGGTCGTGACAGGCGCGCTGGAAGTCGAACGCCGCGAAAAGCGTATCGGCTCCTCGCTCGAAGCCGCGCCCGTCGTGCACATTGCCGACGCCGATCTTCTGGCGGCGCTGAAGGGGCAGGATTTCGCCGAAATCTGCATCACCTCGGCCATCTCGGTGGTTGGTGACGAAGGCCCCGCCGATGGCTTCCGCCTGCCGGAAGTGGCAAAGGTCGTGGTCGAGCAGAAGCTGGCGGAGGGCGTAAAATGCGCTCGCTCCTGGCGCATCACCACCGATGTCGGTTCCGATCCGGACTATCCGGAGGTTTCCGCCCGCGATGCGGCCGCGCTGCGCGAGCTTGCAGCCCTCGCATAATGAAAATGGCCGGATGAATTGCGCTTTGCCTCTTCATCCGGTACACCTGCCTGAAAATGGCCGGATTTGCACGGCAATGCGGGCTGCCGCCTGCCGAAAGACGATGTCTGGCGCAGTGGGACGGACGGCTGGAAGGGTTTCGATGAAGACGATGCAGGGTAATGCGCAGGGTTTGGGCATGTTTCGCACGGTTGTTGGCATCACGGCGATAGGCGTGTTGCTCGGCGCCTGCACGAGCCCGACCTACGGTACGGGCAAGACGGCGGCTGAACAGCTTGTCGACGATCTTGGCAACGCGACCTCGATCACCGGTGACCAGAGCAAGCGCAACCTGAAATACAGCCCCCGCCCGGGTCTCGTCGTTCCCGCCCAGACCCGTGCCGAACAGCTGGCCACGCCGCAGCAGAACATGGCAAGCCGCGAAAACAACCCGCAATGGGTGGAATCGCCGGAAGAGACCCGCGAGCGCCTGCGCGACGAGGCGGATGCCAATAAGAACAACCCGCATTACCGCTCGCCGTTGCTCGCCGGTAACGGCACTGCCGGCCAGATGACCGAAAGCCAGAAATGGGAAGCCTTCCGCAAGGCGAAGGCCGAAGCCCAGGGCGGCTCGGTCGTCAACGCCCAGCGCAAGTTCCTCACCGACCCGCCGGCTGAATATCGCAGCGTCCCGCAGGATCAGTTGACCGATCTCGGCGAGCCTGAGCAGAAAAAAGAAAAGCGCCGCAAGAAAGAAGCGGCTGTCGCCGGCACCGGCAAGAGCTGGTGGAACCCCTTCCAGTAAAAACGAATGGCTGATGGCCTGCGGGAAAGCATGAGCCTCCCGCCGGCCGCTCAATCGTCGAGGCGTTTCTCGCGAAAGAATTGCCGCAGGATGTCGGCACTTTCGCTTTCCGCCAGCCCGGAATAGACATCCGGCGCGTGGTGGCAGGTCGGCTGGCTGAAGAAGCGCACGCCATTATGCACCGCGCCGCCCTTCGGGTCTTCCGCGCCATAATAGAGCCGGCGGATACGGGCGAATGAAATCGCCGCAGCACACATGGTGCAGGGCTCCAGTGTCACGTAGAGATCAGCGCCGGGCAGGCGTTCCTGCTCCAGCGCTTCGCAGGCCATGCGGATCACGGCGATTTCGGCGTGCGCCGTCACATCATTCAATTCACGGGTCCGGTTGCCGGAACGGGCGATGACGCGGCCGTCCAGAACCAGTACGGCGCCGATCGGAACCTCCTGCCGCTCGCCGGCGGCACGGGCTTCCGCCAGCGCCAGTTCCATGAAATGCGTCCTTTCGGCCATTGCGTTTCAATTTCCTCTTAACCCTTGTGCTTGGACCTGATAGGACAGCCCAAACAACAGGCAAACAGCAAATGACTTTTAAAGACAAGCCGAAGCGTGACGGCGGCAAGACAATTAGCCGCGACAAGAAGCCGAAAGGCCCCGGCAAGCCCGCCGCAGAGCGCGAAAAGAAACCGACCGAGGCAAAGGCCGCCCCGGCGCCGGAAACCGTTGGCGGCTCCAAGCCCGAGCGCATTTCCAAGATCATGGCGCGCGCAGGTGTGGCCTCGCGCCGCGATGTCGAGCGCATGATCATGGAAGGCCGCGTGTCGCTGAACGGCGTCAAGCTGGATACACCGGTGGTCAACGCCACGCTGTCCGACAAGATCGAAGTCGACGGCATGCCGATTCGCGGTGCCGAGCGCACGCGCCTGTGGCTCTATCACAAGCCCGCCGGTCTGGTGACGACCAACTCAGACCCGGAAGGCCGCCCCACCGTTTTCGACAATCTGCCGAGCGAACTGCCGCGCGTTCTGTCCATCGGCCGCCTCGATATCAATACCGAAGGCCTGCTGCTGCTCACCAATGATGGCGGTCTTTCCCGCGTGCTGGAACTGCCGACCACCGGCTGGCTGCGCCGTTACCGCGTGCGCGCCCATGGCGAGGTTGATCAGGCAGCGCTCGACAAGCTGAAGGAAGGCATTGCCGTCGATGGCGTGCTCTACGGCGCAATCGACGCGACGCTCGACCGTACCCAGGGTCACAACGTCTGGATCAGCATGGGCCTGCGTGAAGGCAAGAACCGCGAGATCAAGAACGTGCTCGGCGCACTCGGCCTCGAGGTCAACCGCCTGATCCGCGTTTCCTACGGTCCGTTCCAGCTCGGCGATCTCGCCGAAGGCAAGGTGCTGGAAGTGCGCGGCCGCATGCTGCGCGACCAGCTCGGACCGCGTCTGATCGAACAGGCCGGCGCCAATTTTGACGCGCCGATCTATAATGCGCCCGTTGAAGACGAGGAAGACAACACGCCGAAGCGGGCGGTGAAGTCCGAATGGGCAAAGAGCGATGCGCCGGAAGGCAAGCCGCGTTTCGACAAGGCTGCCGGCAAGCCGGAAGACCGTCGCGAAAAGGCGCTCGGACGGCTGGATACCAAGCGCGGCGACAAGCCGGCTGGCAAGTTCGGCTCCAAGCCCGCCGGGAAATTTGGCGCAAAGGGCCGCAGCGAGGATGATGGCGACGACCGCCGCCCACGCCAGCCCGCCGGCACCAGCCGCACGGCCAATGTCTGGATGGCGCCCGGTGCAAGGCCCACCCGTGATGGCAAGGAGCGCAAGTCTTCCGCCCGCGCGGAAGCCGAAAACCTCTTCAAGAAGCCTTCCGCCCAGGACGAGGCGCGCCGCAACGTTGTGCGGCATGCGGATGCCGATGGCGAGTGGATCCGCTCAGATTCCCCCCGCGAAGAAGAAGGTGGCCGCGGACGCGGCGACCGTCCGCGCGGCGAAAAGAGCTTTGGCGATCGTGGTGGCCGCGGCGGAAAGCCGTTCGGCGACCGGCCATTCCGCGACAAGCCGCGTGAAGAAGGTGATCGCCCGCGTGGCGACCGTCCGCGCGGCGAAAAGAGCTTCGGTGACCGCCCGGCGCGCGGCGGCAAACCTTTCGGCGACCGGCCGTTCCGTGACAAGCCGCGTGAAGAGGGTGATCGTCCGCGCAGTGACCGTCCACGCGGCGAAAAGAGTTTCGGTGATCGCACCGCCCGCGGTGAAAAACCTTTCGGTGACCGTCCGTTCCGCGACAGGCCCCGTGAAGACGGTGAGCGCCCACGCGGCGAGCGCCCGGCGGGAGACAAGCCTCGTGGCGGCAAGCCGGGCGGTAAACCCGGATTCGGCAAACCGTCCTTCGGAAAATCGGGCGAGCGTGGCGAACGTTCGGGTTTCTCAGGCAAGAGCAAAGGCCCCGGTGGTCCCGGCGGCGGCAAGCCGGGCGGCAAAGGCCCGGGTGGCAAACCTTCTGGAGGCAGGGGAATGACACGTAATGCGGATCGTAGGCGGTGAGTTCCGCGGCCGGACACTGGCCGCGCCGAAATCGAATTCCATTCGTCCGACCATCGACAGGACGCGGGAAAGCCTCTTCAACATTTTAAGCCACGCCTATCCGGAAAGTCTGGACGGCACGCGCGTTCTGGACGTTTTTGCCGGAACGGGCGCGGTTGGTCTGGAGGCGCTTTCGCGCGGCTGTCGTGTGGCGCTCTTCGTCGAAAACGGCGTCGAGGGCAGGGGGCTGCTCTGGGAAAATATCGATGCGCTGGGTCTGCATGGCCGCGCCCGCATTTTGCGGCGTGACGCCACCAAGCTCGGTGGTGTCAATAATATCGAGCCCTTCGATCTTCTCTTCGCCGACCCGCCCTATGGCCATGGCCATGGTGAGAAGGCTTTCTCTGCAGCCCATGGCGGCGGCTGGCTGACACCTGGCGCGCTTGCCATTCTGGAAGAGCGCGGCGATGTGGCGGTGAAGGTCGATCCGGTATTCAAGCCGCTCGAAAGCCGCATCTTCGGCGACACGAAAATGCATTTCTACCGCTACGAGCCCTAGAACCTTTCCAGGAAAAGTGGAGCCCGGTTTTCCGTCCGGAAATGCGACAGAACAAAGAGTTAGAGTGTTTTCGCGATTCGAAGAAAAGCGAAAACACTCTAATAGGAACGCCTCCCGTCACGCCACGGTCTTGTCTTGTTTGCCAAATAGGCAGAGTCTTTGCCGCGGAAAGAATTTGGGTGTTCGCATGGAGCAGGGTGTAAACGAAAGCATCACGATCGTCCGCGCCGGGGAAGAGGTTCTCCAAGTTGACGGCGCGGGTGGCCACGAGCCGACATTCGGACTGGCGCTCGGCGGCGGCGGGGCGCGGGGCATCTGCCACATCAACGTCATCGAGGCGCTGGACGAACTCGGCATCCGGCCCGTCGCGATTTCCGGTTCTTCCATCGGCTCCATCATCGGCGCGGGCATGGCAGCCGGCATGACCGGCCGCGAAATCCGCGAATACACGCTTGAACTCATGGGACGAAAGGGCTCGGTCGCCAACCGGCTCTGGAGCCTCGGCCCGGCATCGATGCGCCACGCGGTGGACGGTTTTCGCCTTGGGCAGTTCAACCTCGAACTCATTCTGCACGCGCTGATGCCGCAGGCTCTGCCGAAGGATTTTTCGGAGCTTGCCATTCCGCTCAAAGTGATAACCACAGACTATTACGCGCAGACCGAAGTGGTGGTGGAACGCGGGGAGATCATCCAGGCGCTGGCGGCATCCGCGGCCATTCCGGCACTGTTCATGCCTGTTCGTATCGATGGCCGCATCATGATCGATGGCGGCATCTTCAACCCCGTGCCCTATGAACATCTGCTGGATCGGGCCGATATCGTCATCGGCGTCGATGTCGTCGGCGGCCCCGAAGGCGACGGCACCACCATGCCGAACCGGCTGGACAGCCTGTTCGGCGCCAGCCAGCTGATGATGCAGGCGGCAATCGCCCTGAAACTGAGGTTACGCCCGCCGCATATTTTCCTGCGCCCGCCGGTGCACCGTTTCGGCGTGCTGGATTTCCTGAAGTCCGAGGAGGTGCTGAACGCGTCGGCTAGCATCAAGGACGACCTGAAACGGCAGATCGACATGCAGGTGGAGCTGTTTCATCGCGGGCAGGGTGTGGAGGCTTGAGCGGTACGTCCTGGATATTCGCTGGGAAACAAATGGCGCTCTTCCAGCCATCGCCTTTGAATCACAGCGAAACTTCCGTCTCGCTCTCCTCCGAACCCTCTTCCTCCTCCCACTTTTCCGCCTTGGTCTTCGGCTTCATCAGCGGTTCCGGCTTCACCTCGCGCACCGGCTTGTTGTGCAGCATCTGCCGGCCGGCGGCGAGGCCTTCGACGGCCTGAAGCTCCAGCCGCTGCTCGTCGCGTTCGCGAATATCGTCGGCAATCGCCAACGCCCTTTCGCCGTCCATGTCGAGTCCCTCCAGAATGCGCCTGCCGAACAGCAGGCCGGATTCCAGCGTTTCGCGGATTTCATATTCCACGCCTCTTTTCCTGAGGTCGAGGGAATGCACGCGGTCATAAGAGCGGGCATAGATGCGCACGCTTGGAAATTCTGACTGGATCATGTCGATGATACGGTCGGTGACCTCCTTTTTATGGGTGCAGACCGCCACGAGATCGGCCCGCTCTATGCCTGCGGCGATCAGCACGTCCTTGCGGGTGCCGTCACCGAAAAAGATGCGAAAGCCGAACCGGGCGGCCTGACGCACGCGGTCGGCGGAACTGTCGATGACGGTCACGTCGCGCCCGCCGGCGAGAAGGATCTGCGAGGCAATCTGGCCGAAGCGGGAAAAGCCGATCATCAGCACATCCGCGCCCGCCCCGTCGAAATCCTCTTCCAGCTTGTCCTCTTCCGCATCCTCCGCCGTCAGCCGCCGCGAAATCACGGCCAGAAGCGGCGTCAGCGCCATGGAAAGCGTGACAACGGCAACGAGGATCGAGGCGGTTGCCTGCGGAAACAGCCCGGAGGCCGCCGCCGTGGTGAAAAGCACGAAACCGAATTCGCCGCCCTGCGCCAGAAGCAGCGCAATCCGGCTCGATGCATAACGCGAGGAGCCCGCGATGCGGCAGAGGCCATAGATCAGGGCAGCCTTCACCGCCATCATCGCCGGCACGGCGATCAGGATGAGGACGATGTGCTCATAAACGATATGGATGTGCAGTGACATGCCGACGGCCATGAAGAACAGCGCCAGAAACAGCCCGCGAAACGGCTCGATATCGGCCTCCAGCTCATGGCGATAGGAAGATTCCGACAGCATCAGCCCCGCCAGCAGCGCACCCATGCCCATGGAAAGCCCGACCATCTCCATGATGGCGGCAGCACCGATGACGACAAAAAGGGCGGCCGCGATCATCACTTCACGCGCACCCGTGCGGGCGATGATCTGGAACATCGGCGTGAGCAGGTAACGCCCGGCCAGCACCATGCCCGCCACCGCAACGACGGAGGCGATGAGATCGGACACCATCGAATCCGTCGGCACATCCGGGCGGTTGGAAAGAATGGTGACGAGGGCAAGAAGCGGCACGATGGCAAGGTCCTGAAACAGCAGGATAGAGAAGGACCGGTTGCCATGCCGCGTATTCATGTCGCCGTCATCGGCAAGGATTTGCAGCGCAAAGGCGGTGGAGGAAAGCGCAAGACCGAAACCCGCAACCACGCTTCCCCGCCAGTCGATCAGCCCCGCCCACCATGCAATGGCCGCCAGCACGCTGCCGGTCACCAGCACCTGAGCCAACCCCAGGCCTAAAATATCGCGCCGCATCTGCCAGATGCGTGAAGGCTTGAGCTCAAGGCCGATGATGAAGAGCAGGAAAACGACGCCCAGTTCCGAGACGTTGAAGATGTCCTTCGCATCCGTGACCAGATGCAGGAACGGGCCGATGATGATGCCGGCGACCAGATAACCGAGCACGGTGCCAAGCCCGAGCTTGCGGAAAACGGAGGCCGCGATGACTGCGCCGGCCAGAAGCAGCAATGGTTCGGAAAAGAGAGCGTCGTGCTCGGTCATGCGGGCGGACTTTCGAATAGGGTGGCGACAAAACCGCCCGAATGGAGAAAGCGGCGTTTCGCCCTTGATGCGGGGTTGCTGGCACAATAAATGGAACAGGAATGAAAGGCCAACTCATGTCCTCAGAAATAGATTCTTCCAAACTTCTCGATCGTGCCAGCGAACTTGTCGATCTTGCCCGTGCCGCCGGTGCGGATGAGGCGGATGCCGTTGTGGTCCGCTCCCGCTCGCAATCCGTCGGCGTGCGGCTCGGCAAGGTGGAAAGCACCGAATCCTCCGAAAGCGACGATTTTTCCCTGCGCGTCTTCGTTGGCCGCCGGGTGGCGAGCGTGTCCGCCAATCCCGGCTTCGATCTGAAGACGCTGGCGGAACGGGCCGTCGCCATGGCCAAGGTCTCGCCGGAAGATCCCTTTGCCTGCCTGGCGGACAAGGAGCGGCTTGCGACGTCCTATGACGATCTTGAGCTTTTCGATGCGACTGAGGTATCGGCCGATCAGCTGCGTGAGGCAGCCCTTGCTTCTGAAGAAGCAGCACTCGGCGTCAAGGGCGTCAGCAATTCCTCCGGTGCCGGCGCATCGAGCGGCATGGGTGGTCTCGTCCTCGCTACGTCACACGGTTTTTCCGGCAGCTATATGGGCAGCCGTTTCAGCCGCTCCGTCAGCGTCATCGCCGGCCAAGGCACGAAGATGGAGCGCGACTACGATTTCGACAGCCGCCTTTATTATGCCGATCTCGATGCGGCCGAGGAAATCGGTCGCCGCGCCGGTGAAAAAGTCGTGCGGCGTGTCGGCCCGCGTCAGGTCGATACCGGCAGCAACATCACTGTGGTTTTCGATCCACGCATCGCCCGCGGCTTCGTCGGTGCGATTGCCGGCGCGATCAACGGCGCTTCGGTTGCCCGCAAGACCAGCTTCCTGCGCGACAGGATGGGTCAGCAGGTTCTGAAAAAGGGCCTCTATCTCACCGATGACCCGCAGATCGTGCGCGGCCCGTCCTCGCGTCCCTTCGATGGCGAGGGCGTCAGGGGCGAGAAGATGACGATGATCGAGGATGGTGTTTTGAAGCACTGGTTCCTTTCCACTTCGGCGGCGCGGGAACTTGGCCTTGAAACCAACGGGCGCGGCGTGCGCGGCGGCACGGCGGTTTCGCCGGCCTCTACCAATCTCGCGCTGGAGCCGGGCGATCTCTCGCCGGAGGACTTGCTGAGGCAGGTCGGAACCGGCTTTTACGTCACCGAGCTGATCGGCCACGGCGCCAACATGATCACGGGTGAATATAGCTGCGGCGCCAGCGGTTTCTGGATCGAGAATGGCGAAAAGACCTTCGCGGTTTCCGAGGTCACCATTGCCTCGAACCTGAAGGACATGTTCATGCGGGTCACGCCGGCCAATGATATCGATCGCAAATACGGCGTCGCGGCCCCGACGCTCGCCATTGAAGGCATGACGATCGCGGGCAAGTGAGGCGGCCTGCGGGTTGTTTTCGCCGACACTTTATGTGCAAGTGCGAAGAGAAAAACGGGCGCGCCGTTTGAGGCGCGCGGAAAAGACGGCAAAATGAACGATATGGCTGAAGCCCGCTGGGCCTCCGATCTGCGGCTGGTCCTTAAAGCCGCCCGCAAGGCGGGTGAGACGGCCCTCGGTTTCTTCCGCAAGGATCCCGAGGTCTGGTGGAAAAATGGCGGGCTTTCGCCGGTCAGCGCGGCCGATTACGCCGCCAATGAAATCCTCGAAACCATCCTGCGCTCCGCCCGGCCGGATTATGGCTGGCTTTCCGAAGAGACGGATGACGATACCGACAGGCTTTCCCGCTCCACCGTCTTCGTCGTCGACCCCATTGACGGTACCCGCGCCTTCATCGGCGGCCGGGATACATGGTGCGTCAGCGTCGCGGTGGTGCATGAAGGCCGACCGGTGGTCGCGGCTCTTGTCGCTCCGGCGCTTGCGGAGGAGTTTACCGCATTTGAAGGTGGTGAAGCTCTGAAGAACGGGTCACCCGTTTTTGCCGCGCGCGAAAATGCCGGCATCTTCCATCTGGCAGCGCCCGAAGACGTGATCACGCATCTGCCGGAAGAGGTGCGCAGCACCGTCAAACGCATTCCACACGTGCCCTCGCTCGCCTACCGGCTGGCCATGGTGGCGGATGGCCGCATCGACGGAACGCTGGTCAAGGCCAACTCGCATGAGTGGGATCTGGCCGCCGCCGACCTCATTCTGGAGAAGGCCGGCGGTCGTCTGGTCGGGCTCGATGGAAAACCTCTGATGTATAATCGCCGGCAGGTTAACCACCCCGCATTGTGCGCTGCAGCAGATTATGCGCTGCCTGCACTTTTGAAAGCGTTTTCACATCTGTCTGACAGTTGACGTTTGCCGGGAAATCCCGCAGATGAAGGCCTCTCTCAGCGTTTAAGAAAGAGACTAAGAAATGACGGAATCTGGCAAACCGAAACAGCTGCTGCACCTCGTCTTCGGCGGCGAACTTGAAAACCTTCAGGATGTTCAGTTCCGGGATTTGAACGCGCTCGATATCGTCGGCATCTATCCGGACTATGCTTCCGCGCTCACCGCATGGAAGTCCAAGGCGCAAATGACTGTTGATAACGCCCATATGCGTTATTTTATCGTGCATATGCACCGTCTTCTCAATCCGGACGATAAAATTTGAGTCCTTTTGCCCTTGCGTTGTAATACTATTGGGTGAAGGCGAGCTTTCCCGTGATTCCTGCGCGAGCGGCGCAGGCCGGGAATGCCGGAGCGAGAAAATGTGATCGCGCTTTCGTTTCCGATGACAAAAAATGACGCAATTTGAGAAGAAGTAGGCGGCGATAACAACCAGAACAGGGGCAGGGCATTGCGCGGAATGATCAAGGGCAGAATGTCATGAGCAGCCGTCTCGCACGTTTCGCTCTTTCCGGTTACCGCATTGCCGGTATCGCCGCGTACCCGTTCGCCAAGCCCTATCTTTCCTATCGGGCCGCGAAGGGCAAGGAAGACAAGCGCCGCCGGCTCGAACGTTTCGGTTATGCGAGCGCCGAGCGCCCGCGCGGGCCGCTCGTCTGGTTCCACGCCGCAAGTGTCGGCGAAACGCTTGCCCTCATCCCGCTGATCCGTGAAATCCGCAAGCGCGATATCTTCGTGCTTCTGACCACCGGCACGGTCACCTCGGCCGAACTGACCCGCACCCGGCTCGGCGATGACGTGATCCACCAATATGTGCCGCTCGACATCAAGATCGCGGTCAATCGCTTCCTCACCTACTGGGCGCCGGATGCCGCCATCACAGCGGAATCGGAAATCTGGCCGGTGACGATGATGGAGCTGGAGCGCCGGCACATTCCGCAGATCCGGGTCAATGCCCGTCTCTCCGACCGTTCCTTCGACCGCTGGAAAGCCCGGCATGATATTGCGGAATCGCTGTTTTCAAAGCTGGCGCTGGTGGTTGCGCAGTCCGATCTCGATGCCGAACGTTTCCGTGATCTCGGCTCCTGGCCGGTGGTGATTTCGGGTAACCTCAAAGGTGACACCGACCCGCCGCCCTGTGATGAGGCGCTTCTGGAGCACTATCGCAAGCAGGTCGGCAATCGCAAGACATGGGCCGCCATCTCCACTTTCGACGGCGAGGAGAAGGCTGCCGCCACCGTGCATGCGGCGATCAAGTCCCGCAATGGCCAGTTGACCATCATCGTGCCGCGCCATCCCGAGCGCGGCGATGATGTGGAAGCCATGCTGAAGGGCATGGGGCTCACCGTGGCGCGTCGCAGCCGCAATGACGTGATAACGCCGGAAACCGATATTTTCCTCGGCGATTCCATCGGCGAAATGGGGCTTTACCTGCGGCTGACCGAACTTGCCTTTGTCGGCCGCTCGCTGACGGCCGAAGGTGGGCAGAACCCGCTCGAGCCTGCGATGCTCGGCTGCGCCGTCCTGTCAGGCGCGCATGTGCAGAATTTCCGCGAAGCCTATCAGAAGCTCATCCGCGCCGGCGGCGGGCGTATCATCCGCGATGTCGAGATGCTGGCCAAGGCGGTGCATTACCTCCTGGTCAACGACAATGAGCGTTACAAGATGATCGATGCGGGCAACCGGGTCATTCAGGATATGCGCGGCGCTCTTTCTTCCACCGTCAAGGCGCTGGAGCCCTATATCAACCCGCTCACCGTTTCCGCCAAGCTGCAACCGCGGAGCGCCATCGGTTCATGGTAGCGGATATCGAACTCAACGCGGCGCAATTGATCGCCGCAGTCCTTTTCGACAAGGACGGAACGCTTTTAGGCTATGACGCCAGCTGGGGACCGGTGAACCGCGAACTTGCGGCCATCGCGGCCAAGGGCGATCCCGTTCTCGCCGACCGGCTTCTCTCCGCCTGCGGCATGGACCCCGTTACCGGTCATGTGGTGCCGGACAGCCTGCTGGCCGCCGGCAACACGGCGGAAATTGCCGCCGGTCTGGTTGCCGCGGGCTCGCCCTGCGATGTCGGGGAACTGACTGCTCGCCTTGACCGGCTGTTCACCGAGGCTGCGGATAAATCCGTGCCGGTGACCGATCTCAAGGCATTTTTCGCAAGGCTGAAGGCGCGCGGCTACAAGCTCGGCATTGCCTCCAGCGACAATGAAAACTCCATTCGACAGACGGCCATCCGCTTCGGTTTCGAAAACGACGTCGATTTCGTCGCGGGATATGACAGCGGTTACGGCACCAAGCCGCAGCCCGGCATGGTTCTGGGCTTCTGCGAGGCGATCGGCTTCCCGCCGGAACGCGTGGCCGTTGTCGGCGACAATAACCACGATCTGCACATGGCGAAAAATGCCGGAGCCGGTCTGCGTATCGCCGTTCTGACGGGAACAGGCTCGCGCGAAAGCCTGGGTGCGGATGCCGATTATTGTTTCGAGGACATTACCGCTCTCGAAGCGCTTTTGCCGGAACGGGCTCTCTGAACCCGGTTAGATTTCCGCCGGGCCCGGCATGGCCCCGTGGAACCGTCTAATCCATTTTTGCAATTTACGGTTTTTTCTGGCAAACAACCTCCTGACATGTGACAGGCGAACGGAATGCCGTGGGCGACGCGGCCGGGAGCGGGAATAGATGGTTTCTGAAGCGCCGCCGTTCTGGTGGCAGAAAGCGGGCTGGCAGGCGTGGCTCCTGTCACCTTTCTCGCTTCTTTACGGCAAGGTTGCCGGCCGGCGGATGCGAACGGCAAAAAGGGCAAGCGTTCCCGTTCCGGTTATCTGCATCGGCAACTTCACCGTGGGTGGGGCCGGCAAGACGCCGACAGCGATGGCAATTGCGAGAGCCGCCGTCGCAAAAGGCCTGAAACCCGGATTTCTCAGCCGCGGTTATGGCGGCACGCTTGACGTTACCACCCTTGTCGATCCCGGACAGCACCGATCCGCCGATGTCGGAGACGAGCCGCTGCTCCTGGCGCGCGAGGCCGTCACGGTCATCTCCCGCAAGCGCGTGGAAGGCGCACACCGGCTGGTGAAGGAAGGCGTCGATCTCATCATCATGGATGACGGTTTCCAGAGCGCGCGCCTGACGCTGGACTATGCGCTCGTCGTCATCGATACGGTGCGCGGCATCGGCAACGGCCATCTCGTGCCGGGCGGTCCGGTAAGAGCGCCGCTTGCCGAACAGATGCGGCATATGACCGGGCTCCTGAAGGTCGGCAACGGCCATGCGGCCGATGCGCTGGTCAGGCAGGCGGCAAAGGCTGCCAAACCCGTCTTCGTTGCGGCGATCACGCCGCAGGAGCCGCAGGATTTCAGGGGAAGGCGCGTGCTGACCTATGCGGGCATTGCCGACCCGGCCAAATTCTTCAGAACCGTCGAGGCGCTCGGCGGCGAGATCGTGCTGCAGCGCTCTTTCCCGGATCATCACCACTTCAGCGACGACGAGATCGCCGATCTTCTGCAGGACGCCGGCAAACAAAATTTGCAGCTGGTGACGACGGCCAAGGATGCGGTGCGGCTCAACGGCCACCACGGCCGGGCGGAAGAATTATTGTGGAACAGCCTGGTGATCGAAATCGACATGATGTTCGACGACCCCAATGCCGCCGCGACGATTATCGATACGGCGGTGAGAAACTGCCGCGCGCGTTTGCTGCGGGAAAATGCACGGACGTCGATTTAGAGTACCGAAGAATATAAACCGCTGTGCACCCACTTCTCCTCATTCCTGTGCTTGTCACAGGAATCCAGTCGACGCGCGTCCGCGCGGCGGGAAGAGCCTTGTCAGCCCAAGGACTTGGGCTGGCTGGATCCCTGTGACGAGCACAGGGATGAGGGTGGAGAGTTGAGCAGTCTCAGCGTGAAAAGAAGCGTTCTCACGCATGGCTCTTTATGGGCGTGCTTCCGCGCCCTTATCAGGCGGGCAAATTACCAGCCTTCTTTTCGGCCTCCAGCGAAGCCGCCGCATCCACATAGGCTTCCTGCCTCGCCACGCTCCAGTAGCGCAGCTCATCAACCGGGATTGTCTTGCCTGTCATGGCGCAGATGACATGCGAGCCGGTCTGGACGATGCGGAAGTCACCGTCGAGATATTCGATGACGGCGAGGCGGTTGCCGCCTCCTTCAAATCTGTTCATCCGTTTTCGTCTCCTGCTCTGTCCTGTCAGGGCACCCAGTCCGAAACGGCGTAGCGTTTTCCTGAACAATCCGGATGCTCCAGTATCCTGAATTTATATAGGCCGGCGCGGCGCAAGGCCAGCCCCGCCTGCTTGCGGCTGGATGAAGGTGTCAGCTGCGGCCGAAGAGCCGTTCTATATCGGAAAGTTTCAGTTCGATATAGGTCGGTCGGCCATGATTGCATTGACCGGAACCCGGCGTGTTTTCCATCTGCCGCAGAAGCGCGTTCATCTCTTCCGGCCGCATACGCCGGCCGGAACGCACCGAGCCGTGGCAGGCCATGGTGGCCGCGACATATTCCAGCTTGTTGGCAAGCGTGGAGGCGGCGTCCCATTCGGCGATCTCGTCGGCAAGCTGACGCACCAGCCCCTGCACATTGACCTCACCCAGCATGGCAGGTGTTTCCCGGACGGCGACCGCGCCCGGCCCGAAACGTTCGATGACGAGCCCCAGTGCATCGAACCCGGCGGCGTGATCCATCAGCCGGTCGCAATCCTCTTCCGGCAGGTCGATGATTTCAGGGATGAGCAGCACCTGCGACGGCGGACGCCGGGAATGCAGTGCATTGCGCATTTCCTCAAACACCAGCCGCTCATGCGCGGCATGCTGGTCGACGATGACAAGGCCGTTCTCCGTCTGGGCGATGATGTAGTTCTCGTGCAGCTGCGCCCGCGCGGCGCCGAGCGGGTAAAGCACGGGTTCCGGCGAGGGGCTCGTGGCGGTCTCGTAAATCTCCCGAGGCTCGGCCCGCGCCGTCGGCATGGTGATGTCGGAAAAGCGCGATTGCACCGCCTCGGCAAATTGCATGTCCCCAGAAACCGCAAGCGGCCGCGACGGTGAGGTGGCGGCGGACCACGGCGCGGCTGCTGCCATGGAAGGCGAGGGCCTGATGCCGGACGGGCTATAGCCGGGGCGGAACGCATTCATCATCTGGCTCGCGCCCGTCGTCGCGGCCCTGTCGCCGTCGCGCGTCAGCGCCTGGCGGATCGCGCCGACGATCAGCCCGCGAATGAGGCCGGGATCACGAAAACGCACGTCGGATTTCGCCGGATGCACGTTCACATCCACAAAGGCGGGGTCAAGCGTGATGGACAGCACCGCGACCGGATATCGCCCATGCGGCACGGTTTCGGCATAAGCGCCGCGAATGGCGGATAAAAGCAGCTTGTCCTGCACCGGGCGGCCATTGACGAAGACATATTGATGCGCCGAGTTGCCGCGATTGAAGGTCGGAACACCGGCAAAACCGGTCAGCGTCACATCCTCGCGGCCGGCATCGATCTCGATGGCGTTGTCCTTGAACTCGGCACCCAGAATCTGCGCCATGCGGGCCAGATGATCGTCGCCGGTCGAAGGAATTTCGAGCGTCGAACGGTCGGTGCCTGATAGCACGAAACGGATATGCGGGAAGGCGATCGCCATGCGCTTGACGACTTCGGTAATCGCGGCTGCCTCGGCCCGTTCCGTCTTCAGGAATTTCAGCCGCGCGGGGGTGGCGAAAAACAGGTCGCGCACCTCGACGATTGTGCCGGCATTCGAGGCGGCGGGCCGGACATCGGAAACCTTGCCGCCGGTAACGGAAATCACCGAACCCTGTTCAGCGCCCTGTTGGCGGCTGGTAATCGTCAGCTTGGCGACCGAGCCGATGGAGGGCAGCGCCTCGCCACGAAACCCGAGCGTGCGGATATCATCCAGCGTATCGGAAATTTTCGAGGTGCAGTGACGCCTGACCGCAAGCTCCAGATCGGCAGGTGACATGCCGGAACCGTTATCGGTAATCCGCACCAGCCCCTTGCCGCCGCCCGCCGTGGCGATCTCGATCCTGGTCGCGCCAGCGTCGATGGCGTTTTCCACCAGTTCCTTCGTGGCGCTGGAGGGTCTCTCGATGACCTCGCCGGCGGCGATCTGGTTGATAAGGGTTTCTGAAAGCTGCTTGATGGCCATGATCGTCATTTTCGCGGATTCGCTACGGCTTCGAAAGCAAAAAACTCGGGCTGTGGAAATTTGCACATGTTTTACGGTCCCTTGGGCATTTGATCATTTCGGTCAACATGGCGTTAAGCGTTAATCCGCCTTTAATCGGCCTTGATTATGGTGAGGCGGCTTGAAATGACCGCAGGAACGGGGCCGCCTTCGCCGGGCGGCGTGTGACGTCGACTATGGGTGAGCGTCATCTTCCCCTCAAGACTGCTTCAAGTTGCAAACCCTGATGTCTCTTTTTCGGAATTTTTCGTTTCATCCCGGCATTTGCCCTGGACGATTCCACTAGAAACATAAGCCTGACCCCTGAAAAACAGGCGGGAGTTTGCAGTTGAGTGATTTGGCGTCCTCTGGCGCGGGCGTTCATACGGTGATGCTTGATGCCCTTTGCGACGCGCTTGGCGCGGCGATCGTCGTTTACGACCGTAATGATCACATTATTTTTGCAAGCCGGAAACTCCTCAGCTTTTTTCCGCTGGAAGAGGCCGTCATCGGCCCTGGCGCGCGGCTGCGCGACTATCTGAGCGCGCTATATGATTGTTATCTGCTCGAGGCGGAAAGCCTCTCCGCCAATGCCCGCCCGCTCGGCCGGGAGGAATGGATCGGCGAGCGGCTGGCGCTGCACTGGAAGGAAAGATCGGAAAAAACCGAACGGCTGAAGGGAGAGCGCTTCCTGCGCTTCGTCATGAACCGCCTGCCGTCCGGCCTCGGCATCAGCGTGGTTGCCGATATTTCCGAACAGAAGAAACGCGAAGAGCAATGGCGCATCGACCTTGAGCGCGTACAGCTCGTTGAGGAAATTCTCGACAATCTGCCATTTCCCGTCTTCGTCAAGGATCGGAACATGGCCTATGTCGCCCTCAACAAATCCGCCAGCGCCCTGGTCGAAACCAGTCCCGAGAGCATTCTCGGCCGTACCGTTTTCGATCTCCACTCGCGCAAGGTCGCCGGACGGATCGATGCCGCCGATCGTATGGTGCTGGATAGCGGTACGCCGGCTGTCATTCCCGAAAGGGTGCGACGCCTGAATGGCGAAGAGGTGCTGACAATCACCCGCAAGCAGCGTGTGGGCCGGCCCGGCCGATATTTCCTAGTGACGACGATGGAGGACGTGACCGCTCTTGCCACCATCGATGCCAATGGCACGCCCGTCATCCCCTCGCTCGAACATGTTCCTTTCGTGGCCTCCATCTATGGCAGGGACGAGGAAACGGACAATCGCGGCGGGGTTTTAAAGAGCAAGGCGGTGTTGGTCGTCTCTGAAAACGGGCGCTTTGCGGAAGCCGCCGGTCGTCTTCTGACCGCGGGCGGCATGGACCATGCGGCGGTGACGAGCGAGGACGAGCAGCGCACATTCATCGATGTCGCGGCTTCCGCCGGTGTGAGCATCGATGTGGTCGTTGTCGACGCCCAGATGAGCGTCGCATGCCTCGATATTGCCGCCGCGCATGATCTGCCCGTCGTCACCATCGAGGAGGAGGAAATAGATGCTTCCCTGCTGCATTATCTTGCCGCTGGGTTGAAATCCTCCCCAAATGAGAAAACCGCTGACGAGGACTGGGAGATCATGACGGAGGATCTGCCCGAAATACTCAAGACCGGCGGCGTCTGCGAGATACTTCTCGTCGAGGATAACAGGGTCAACCAGATCGTCTTCTCGCAGATACTCGAAGGCCTGGGGCTTTCCTGGCGGCTCGCCACCTCGGGCGAGGAAGCCTTGCGTCTCTTTGTGGAACAGCCGCCTTCCGCCGTCCTGCTCGACACGACGCTGGGCGATATCGACGGCTTCGAGGTCGCCCGCCGCATGCGCGGCCTGGGCGGCGAGAAACATATTCCCATCGTCGGTGTCATCACCCACGCATTCGAGGGCGATCTCGACAAGTGCCGGGCCTCCGGCATGGACGATATGCTGCTGAAACCCGTCAGTCCTGACATGGTCGAGGCGGTTTTCCTGCGGCTTTTCGGCAAGGACGCCCTACGGCTGCAGGCCTGAAATTGCCATTGCCGGGAGGCTATGGCTTTTTTAATACTTGCCCTGCATTGTGAGCGCGGTCGACACAGGATTCACGAGATGCAGGAATGAAACGGGCAGAGCCGCAATCGTTGCAGGTCAGCCAGAACGAGTTGCAGGCGATGGCCTACAGCGACCCGCTGACGGGGCTCGGCAACCGCTACCGTTTGCGGGACAAGATCCGGATGCTTGCCAGCGAGCGCTCCAGCGATCCCGCCCCCTTCACGGTCGGCATTGCCAATATAGACGGCTTCAAACCCATCAACGATCTTTTCGGCGTGCAGGCGGGCGATGAAATCCTCTGCCAGGTCGCGCACCGGCTGAAGGCCTGCATTCCCGATGGCGCGGTCGTGACGCGCCATGACGGTGACGAATTCGCTTTCGTGCTGCCGCTGGTGTTCGAGCGTACTGGCGCCGAACGTATCGGCAACATGATCAAGGACGTGCTTTCTGCCCCTTATGATCTCGGCGACCGCAACGTCCGGCTTTCTTCCTCCTTCGGTTTCGCCATCTATCCCTTCGCCGGCGATGAATTCGAGGATTTGCTGAAAAGCGCCGAGACGGCGCTCTATCGGTCCAAGAGACGTGGCCGCGGCCAGATCACGGTCTATTCGCGTGAGATCGCGCAGGAGATGAAGCGCGCCACGCAGCTGGAACAGGCGCTTAGAAACGCCATCATCACCGATGCCATCGATGTGCATTTCCAGCCCATCGTCCGGCTGGAAGAGGCAAAGGTCATTGGTTTCGAGGCGCTGGCCCGCTGGAACGATCCCGATCTCGGTTTCGTATCGCCTGCGGTTTTTGTGCCGCTCGCCGAAGAGCGCGGTTTCATCGATGCGCTGTCGGAAGCCCTGCTCAGAAAGGCGGCGGAAGCGGCCCTGTTCTGGCCGCGTGAACTCTTCCTGTCCTTCAATCTCTCTTCCGCGCAATTGATGGACCCAAGCACGGCGGACAATATTCTGTCCATTCTCTCGCGTGTCGGCCTCGATCCGCATCGGCTGGAACTTGAGATCACCGAAACGGCTGTCATGACATCAGCCGATACCGCGCAACGCATCATCAGCGAATTGCAGAGCGCCGGCGTTCGCATTTCGCTTGACGATTTCGGCACTGGCCAGTCGAGCCTCGGCCGCCTGCGGGATTTCACCTTCGACAAGGTAAAGATCGACCGCGCCTTCGTGTCGCGCATCAGCAGCGATCGTCCTTCCGAACATATCATCAAGGCCATCGTCGCCATGTGCGAAGGGCTCGATCTCGAAGTCGTGGCCGAGGGGATAGAAGAACGGGCGGAAGAGGAAAAGCTGCGCGCGCTCGGTTGCGCCATGGGGCAGGGCTATTTCTACGGCCGCCCCGCCGATGCCGCCGCGACCCAGCGGTATCTGCACGAGAATTACCGCGAGATATTGTCGGATATTTCCTGAGACAGAGCGGTCTGGCGGCGGCTGCAAGGCGGCGGACGCAATCTCCAACTTCCCTCATTCCTGTGCTTGTCACAGGAATCCAGCCGACGCGCGTCTGCGCGGCGAAGAGAGTCCTTTCAGCCCAAGGACTTGGGCTGGCTAGATTCCTGTGACAAGCACAGGAATGAGGAGAGTGCGGTGCGTGCCGCGTCTCAGAGCCTGTAAAGCGGCTCAAACCGGCCCTTGACGTCAACCCCGAGCTCGAACGTCAACCCATGCTGCGGATTGGCGGCAATGGCGTCGTCGTCTAGATGTTCGCGCGCCGAGGTGACAAGAAGGCGCGACGCGTCGGGGCCGATGAAGGCCGGGCAGGTCGTCTGTTTGCCGGGCACCTCATATCGGGCGATGTGATTGCCGTCCGTATCGTAACGATCCACCGCACCCTCACCCCAGCGAGCGTTCCAGATATGCCCTTCGGCATCGCAGACGGATCCGTCCACGCCGCCTTTGATACCCGTGGAATCGATGAAGACTTCAGCCTTGCCGGAGGGCAGGCCGGTCTCGGCATCAAGCGGCACCCGCATCAGCTTGTTCACCTTGGTATCGACGTAATATCCCGTCGCCCCATCGGGCGAGAAGCAGATCGAATTCGGAATGCTGATCTCGCCAAACAGCTTCGTCACGGTGCCTTTGGAAACATGATAGACGCTGCCCGCGCCTGTCTCCGCCTTGCGACCCATGGTGCCGATCCACAGCGCGCCGGAGGGGTGCATGCGCCCGTCATTGGAGCGGTTGCCGGGCAAATCCTTTTCCAGCTCCGCATGCAGCGTCAGCACGCCGGTTGCCGTGTCTCGCAGGAAAAGTCCGTCATCGGAGGCGATCAGCTGTTTGCTGTCGCTGACCTTGGCGAGCGCACTGCCCATGAAGGGCAGGGCATGCACGGTCTTGCGGCCGGAGGCGAGATGCAGCTCGTGCAGTTCCCGCTCGAGAATATTGAACCACCAGGCGGTGCCGGTCGCAGGGTCGAAGGTCGGGCCTTCGCCGAGTAGCATCGGCGTCTCGTCCAGAACACGTCCGGCAAAGGGAAAAACAGTCGCCAAGCTCTTATCCTCCGATGGCTGCATCATAGGCTGAAAGTGTGACAGTGGCGCGTTCGCGCACCTCCGCCGCCGTCATGCCCGGCTTATAAAGGCTGGTGCCAAGCCCGAAAGCCGTAATGCCGGCGTTGGTATATTCCGCGAAGTTCCTGTCCGAGACGCCGCCGACGGCGGCGATGACCAGATCCTTCGGCAGGATGGTCCGGATCGCATTGATACCCGCGGGGCCGATGATGCTGGCGGGAAAGAACTTCAGCCCGGTCGCCCCGGCCTTTGCGGCCACCAGCGCCTCGGTGGGGGTGAGAACGCCCGGCATCGTCACCATGCCCTTGACGCGGGCGGCGACGATAACGTCGGCATCGGCATTGGGGCTGACCATCAGCTTGCCGCCGGCCGCATCCAGCGATTCCACCTCTTCCACGCTAAGCACGGTGCCGGCGCCGATCAGGCAATCGGCGGGCGCCATCTTTGCGGCGATCTCGATCGAGCGGAACGGATCGGGCGAATTGAGCGGGATTTCGATGGCGCGGAAGCCGGTCTCGATCAACGCGCCGACAACGCCTTCGGTTTCCTCGGGCTTCAGACCGCGCAGGATGGCGATCAGCGGATATTTGATGGAAGGGAAGGGAATACGCATGATGTCTCTTTATCCTATGGCCAGATGGCATTTGCAGCGGCGAGCAATCCGCGCCGCACGGCCTCGTCGGCGTCGATGACCGTATATTGAATCTCGAGGGCTGCGAAGGCACCCTCGTAAAGCGCGCCGAGCGCACCGGAGCCGATCAGCACCACGGGCGTCTCCCGCCGTGCCGTCGAATGCGCACCGGCGATTTCCAGCCCGATCATGATGCCGGAGAGCTTGGCCTTGGCGTCGGTCGCGGTAAGCCCGTGCAGCAATTGCCCGGAGCGCAGGGTGAAAAGGCGATTGGTCGCAAGCGCGGGATGGGCGTAAATATCGCGCACGGCCGCCGTGAAAGCCTCATGCTCGCCGGTAAAGGCTTCGGCCTCTGCCACCGCATGGGAAAGGATCGTCTGCTTCGAGATGACTTCGAAGAGTTCGCCGGTCATGAAAGTGGCAAAACCCGTCACGCCGCCATCCTTTACGGTCACCCATTTGGAATGGGTGCCGGGCATGCAGACGAGTTTTTCACCGGCGTCCGAAGAAGCGAGAGCGCCAAGCAATTGCGTTTCTTCGCCGCGCATCACGTCGGGCGCGTTTTTATCCCGCTGCGCCAGTCCCGGCAGAATGCGCACATCCCGCACCTGGCCCGGCACGCGAACCGCGCCATCGAGAACCGCCGAAAGCGATGCCGGCACGTCGATATAACCCGCTTCGACCCAGCCCTGCCGCGCTCCCGCCATGCCGCAGACGAGAACCGGCAGATCTTCCGGTGCGCCGATAGCGTCGAGATGCGATTGCAGCACCTCGGCAAAACCGGTCCGCATGGCGGTGGTCATGCCTTCCGTGCTTCTGCGCTCCGCCAGCACCGCGCCCGATCGGCTCATGAGCCAGAGCCGGAAACTGGTTGTACCCCAGTCGACGGCGATGAAAGCGGGTTCAGACATTATAGAAGGCCTCCGTCTACGATTATGGATTGCGCCGTGATGGCGCTCGATGCCGATGATGCGAGAAACAGGCACGGACCCGCCAGGTCGGCGGCGACGAGCGTGCGCTTCAGACATTGCCGCGCCGTGGTGGCGGTAATGCCCTCATCCGTCAGCCATAGTTCCTTCTGCCGCTCCGTCACGATCATGCCGGGCAGCAGCGTGTTGACGCGGATGTTTTCCGGGCCCAGCCGGCCGGCGAGGCTTTTCGTCAACCCGATAATGCCGGCCTTGGCCGCCGCATAGGATGGCAGCTCGCCCATGTTGAGCAGAAACGAGATGGACGAAAAATTGACGATAGAGGCGCCCTTCGCCTGCCGGAGGTAGGGCAGGGCTGCCTGAACCGAGAAGAACATCTGCTTGAGATTGACCGCCTGATTGGCGTCCCAATAGGCTTCGGTCACCGTTTCTATGTCGTGGCGGTCGTCCCAGGCGGCATTGTTGACGAGTACCTTAATACCGCCGGTGGCCAAGGCCGCCGCCTCCACCGTCTTTCCGATCGCCGCGATATTGCGAAGGTCGGTTTTGAAGAAGTGGACCGGATGCTGCGCCGTTGTCGCAAGCCGCTTTACGAGCGCCAGGCTTGGCTCCTCGGCGATGTCTATGAACGAAACCCTCGCTCCCTGCATCGCGAAGGCTTCCACCAGCGATGCCCCGATGCCGGAACCGCCGCCGGTGACGAGCACGCCCGCATCCTTGAGGTCCGGAAATTGGGCTTGCGTCATCGGCGTCATCTCATCCATTGAAAGGCTTGATTGTTCCATTATTTGGAACTAGATTTTACTAAATGGAATTATTCTCTTGGCGTCACGCTTATGTCAAGACAGATGACGGTGGATGTTGCCATGGCCGATAATAAAAAGCCCAATGGGCAAAAGCCTGACGCGGTTCCGATGGTGCAACGGAAAACCGGGAGTGACACGGGCACGCTCGGCAAGGCCGTCTCGCTGCTGGAGTTGATCGCCTTTGCCGACAAGCCGATGCGCTTTACCGATGTGGTCGAAGCCTGCGGTCAGCCGCGCGGCTCGGTTCACCGCCAGCTCGCCCATCTCGTCGCCGAGGGCCTTATCGATCACGCTGCCGATCAGACCTATGCCGTGGGGTTGAGGCTGCTGCAACTGGCAGCGAAAGCCTGGAGCGGCAACGACCTGCGCAGCGTCGCGGCCCCGCATCTGGCAGCGTTGCAGGAAATGACGCAGGAATCCGTGCATCTCGCCGTGTTGAACGGCAGGCAGGTGACCTATCTCGACAAGATGGAGGGGCAGCACACATTGCGCATGCATTCGCAGGTGGGCAAAACCTCACCGGTCTATTGCACGGGGGTGGGCAAGGCGGCGCTGTCGCTGTTATCAGCTGATGATCTGGCGGAACTGGCTGCGGAACTGGATTTTCACCACTTCACGAAAAATACGATCACGACCCCGGAAGCACTGATGGCTGATGTGGCGACCATTCGCGACAATGGCTACGGTTTCGACCTTCAGGAACACGAGATCGGAATTCACTGCGTTGCAGCACCGGTCCGGGCGCCCGGCCGCAATTTTCGCGCGGCGATTTCCGTCACCGGTCCGGCCTATCGTGTGGATGTGGAACAGCTACGCAAATGGGCCCCTCTGGTGCGCGAGACTGCCGATAGAATTTCCGATGATCTTGCCTGCAGATTATCCCCGGTTGCGGATGGTTGAGGAAAAAACGGGGCGTTAGCCGGTGGATTTTCCCTTATGGAAAGCGCGGGGACGCGTCCATTCAGGTGCATTTGATATTATTTTCGACTATTCTGAATTAAGTTTTCAACTTTTGTTTGCATGAATCGTTTTGGTGAGTAACATCCGCAACAATTTCCGGGCAAAGGCGGGCCTTTGCGGCGGCATTTTCTCATTCTCGAAGAACAGCTTTGATGCA
This sequence comes from Agrobacterium sp., assembly GCF_059499945.1. Lineage (NCBI taxonomy): Bacteria > Pseudomonadati > Pseudomonadota > Alphaproteobacteria > Hyphomicrobiales > Rhizobiaceae > Agrobacterium > Agrobacterium sp. The sequence continues at coordinate 620,940 of NZ_JCABZP010000014.1, forward strand.
GAAAACAGAGACGGCCGCCGTTCAGTCGATTGGTGTTGATTGCGTTCGCGAGATCGCTGATCTCAACACGCAATTCGATATATTCCGGTTTCTGAAGCGGCTGACGGAGGCCTGGGAATTCAGGGCTTTCATGGTGCTCGACCTGTCCTCGGAAGTGGCGAGCGAACTGTCGCAATATACTGTTATCACCAGCTGGCCGGCCGAGCTTTTGCAGCGCTACGATGAAGAGGGCATGCTGCAGACCAGCCGGGTGATGGCCCAGTTGAAAAAATCGACCGTCCCCTTTTCCGTCTCGATGGATTTTCTGGTCAGAGGCGACGGAGAAATCGCCAAGAAAACCGTGATCAACCTTTTCGAACGTTTCGAGATGATCAATTCGGTGTGGTTTCCCGTTCATGACATCACCATGCGACGCGGCGCGGTCTCGTTTTCCGGCAACAAGACGGCTCTGCCCGCCAGCCGGCTTGCCGAGCTTTTCTACATTTCCAGCCATGTCTTTGCCCGGCTATCTGAAATACGACGCCTCGATTTGAGGGTTCCCGAAACATTGAGCGAGCGGGAGATCGACTGTCTGAACTGGACCGCCGCCGGCAAGACCAGCGCTGAAATTGCTGAAATCATGATGCTGTCGGAACACACCATCAATCATTACCTGAACCGCGCAACGAAAAAACTCGACACGGTCAACCGCACCCAGGCTGTCGCCAAAGCGCTGCGGGTCGGCCTGATAAAATAGCGAAACCGTAATTTTATCATTGTGATAAAGCGCTTCCTGGGCGATCCTCCTTTCGAATCACCGGAAAGGAGAAATCGTTTGCCGGAACGGCATAGGGTAAAAGCGGGATTTTCTCCGACTATCGACTGCGCCGTGCTGATAGCCGCTGCCGAAAAAGGCTTTGCTGCCGATGAGGGCATAGAACTCGAACTTTTCCGAAAACAGTCCGCGCGCGCCGTGCTTGCGGCGCTTGGCGAGGATGGCGTTCATGTCGCGCATCTGCCCGCCCCGGTTCCCGTTGGTTCCGCTGTTGGCCTGGATGACCTGCCAGGCGATATTGTCGGCGTTTTCACACTCTCCCTTGGCGGATCGGCAACGACCGTTTCGCACGGATTTTACGACGAACTTTATCGCGAAGGACTGAAGCTGCCGGATCCGGCGGCTTTTGGGCGGGCCATGGCCCGTGTCTGCGCCGCGCGCCGGGCGGCAGGTGGAACCCCGCCGGTCTTTGCGGTCGAGGATATTGTCTCCACGCCATTTTATGCCCTGCGTTATCTGCTCGGAAGCTGCGGCGTGCTGCTCGGCCGGGACATGGAAATCGTCGAAGCCCTGCCGAAGGCGATGCCATCGCTGCTGGAAAGCGGCAAGGTCGATGCGCTCTGTACCGCCGAACCGGCGGGCAGCGCCGTGGTGCTGGGCGGCGCCGGCCGTATCGTCACCACGGGCGCGCTGATCTGGCACAATGCGCCGGAAAAGATACTGGCCGTGAAGACGCGCTGGGCAGAGGAAAACGCCGCCCTTTTGGAAGGACTGCTGCGGGCGCTTTATCGCGCCGGCGAATGGTGCGCCAACGCCGCCAACATAGAGGAACTGGCCGGCATCCTCGCCGCGCCTCAATATCTGGATGAGAACGGCGAATTCCTGCTGCCGGCGCTGACAGGCTATATTTCCACCTCTCAGCGGGACATGCAGCGGTTTCAGGAGTTTTTCGTGACGAGTGCCAAGGCCGCCAATTTCCCTTGGCAGAGCCAGGCCCTGTGGTTCTTCAGCCAGATGTTGCGCTGGGGCGAGGTTTCCGCCGATTACCGGCTCGATGCCGCCGTGGTGGAGGCCGCCCGCAACGCCTACCGGCCGGATATTTTCCGCAAGGCCATGAAGCCGCTTTTCGTGCCGGTGCCGGGTGCCAATCTGAAACTCGAAGGCACGTTGCGCGAGCCTGTTCATGTCGGCGCGTCGCGCACGGGTCTGGTGCTCGGCCCCGACTGTTTTTTCGACGGCCATGTTTTCGATCCGGAAACGCTGGCGATGGACGACGAAATCTGAAACGGCAGCGTTAAATCGTCGCGAATGCCTGACTGTCGCGCTTTGGCATTGGCGAAGCGCTCCGGCTTGTCTATGGATGGCACGCAATACCCGGTCGGACGATATAGCGGAGCAGGAATATGGCAGAGGTCAGCAAGAGCCAGGTGGAAAAGGCGCTGGAAGCGGTGATCTATCCCGGCAGCGGTAAGAGCATCATCGCACTCGGCATGGTCTCGGAAATCTTCATCGCCGATGCGAAAGCCTATTTCTCGATCACCGTACCGGCCGACAAGGCTGCGGAGATGGAGCCGCTGCGGCTTGCCGCGGAACAGGCGGCCAAAAGCGTTGAGGGTATCGTCGGCGCGGTCGTCGCTCTGACGGCCGATCGCAAGCCCGGCCAGCAGCAACCGGCGCCGGCGCGCCCTGCCGCTGCACCCGGCCGGCCGGCCACACAGCCCGGCTCGTCAAAGGTGGGCGTACCGGGCGTGCGGGCCATCATCGCCGTGGCCTCGGGCAAGGGCGGGGTAGGCAAGTCGACGACCGCGGTCAATCTGGCGCTAGGTCTCCAGTCGCTCGGCCTCAAGGTCGGCATGCTCGATGCCGATATTTACGGCCCTTCGCTGCCGCGATTGCTGAAAATTTCCGGCCGTCCGCAGCAGCAGGAAGACCGCATCATCCTCCCGATGGAAAATTATGGACTGAAGGTCATGTCCATGGGCTTTCTGGTGGATGAGGAAGCGGCGATGATCTGGCGCGGGCCGATGGTGCAGTCCGCCCTGATGCAGATGCTGCGCGAAGTGGCCTGGGGCGAGTTGGATGTGCTGGTGCTGGACATGCCGCCCGGCACCGGCGATGCGCAGCTTACCATCGCCCAGCAGGTGCCGCTCGCCGGCGCCGTCATCGTCTCCACACCGCAGGATCTGGCGCTGATCGATGCGCGCAAGGGCATCACCATGTTCCGCAAGGTGGAGGTGCCGCTGCTCGGCGTCATCGAGAATATGAGCTATTTCATCGCGCCCGATACCGGTGCGCGTTACGATATTTTCGGCCATGGCGGCGCGAAGGCGGAAGCGGAACGGATCGGCGTGCCTTTCCTCGGCGAAGTGCCGCTCACCATCTCCATCCGCGAAATGTCGGATGCCGGAACGCCTGTTGTCGCCGCCGAGCCCGATGGCCCGCAGGCCGCGATCTACCGCGATATCGCGCAAAAAGTCTGGGCGCGCATTGGTGCGAGCGAGCAAAAAGCCGCGCCGAGGATCGTTTTCGAATAATGCGCCAGTCGCGGACGCAAAGCGGGCAGGCATCTGCCCGCTTTGAATAATCCTTTGAAAACAGAAGATTAACCGAAAGTATCTGGTAGCATTTCCGGATTTGAACTCCAGAGATGCTTCGCCTGCAATGCTGTCGCGAAAAAATATTGCTTGATTGCATCTCGCTTTGGGCGCATACGCCTGCGCCGTTTGGCTCTTGGTCCATCGGGCTGGCGAGATTGTGAAATCCCGCCTGGTCCGGCGCTCCCTGAAGTGTCGTCCAAAGGTTTGCCGACGGCAAACAGGATATGTTAAGCAGCATTGCGGCAAGCCCGCGATGTGGAGCGGAGAAGCGGATTGATAAAAGCCTATCGCGCCAATTGCGAGGCGATCAGCCTGTCGGCAGTCGACGGCTCCGGACCGATTCCCGACGACATCGTCTGGATCGATCTCGTCAATCCAGACAGGGCGGAAGAGCAGCATGTGGAAAAGCTGCTGGGCGTGGAACTGCCGACGCGCGAAGACCTGAAGGATATCGAGCCTTCCAGTCGTCTCTATATGGAAGACGCCAATGTCTTCATGACCGCGTCTCTGGTGTGGAAGGCGGATTCGGATGATCCGCGCCTCACCGATGTCGCCTTCGTTCTGGTTGGCAAGCGTCTGGTGACAATCCGTTATGCCGAGCCGAAATCATTCCACCTTTTCATTGCCGCCATTACCCGCGCGCCGCACGAAATGCGCAGCGGCACGGCGCTGCTTTTGAAACTGCTCGAAACAATCGTCGACCGCACGGCGGAAATTCTCGAAAACTCGGTCACTGGCATCGATAATCTCGCCGCCGACATTCTCGGCAGCCAGGCCCGTTCCAAACGCAAGGCGCCGCGCTATCTCGAAGACCGCCTGACCAATATCGCCGCCTATCACCGGCTGATCTCGAAGGTCCGCGTCAGCCTCGCATCGCTAGCGCGGCTGCAGACCTTCCTCTCCACCAGCGATCAGGCTCGCGAGGACAAGGGAGCGAGGGAACAGGGCAAGTCGATCGGGCGCGATATTCAGTCGCTGAACGAACATGCCTCCTTCGTTTCCGGCAATCTGACCTTCCTGCTTGACGCCTCGCTCGGCATCATCAACATCGAGCAGAACGGCATCATCAAGATATTCTCGATTGCCTCGGTGGTGTTTTTGCCGCCCACGCTGGTGGCCTCGGTTTACGGAATGAACTTTCAACTCATGCCGGAGTTGAACTGGACGTTCGGTTATCCCCTGGCGCTTGTTATCATGCTGATGTCCGCAATCATCCCGTTTCTCTTTTTTCGTTGGAAGGGCTGGCTCTGAGGAGCCAGGATCATCATGTCCCAGATCGTTGACAAGGACGTTGCCGAGAAACCGGATGCCGATGACGAGCACAAGAACAAGGGGCTTTACGCCGCGATCCTTGGTTCGATCGGCGTCGTCTATGGCGATATCGGCACCAGCCCGCTCTATGCCTTTCGCGAAGCCCTGCGGCCCATCGCCTATGACGGGGTGACTCAGGAAGAAGTCATCGGCCTGACATCACTGATGATCTGGTCTTTGACGATCATCGTCACCTTCAAATATATCACGCTGCTGCTGCGCGCCGACAATGACGGCGAAGGCGGCACGCTTTCGCTGCTGGCGCTGCTGATGAAGACGGCGGGCACCCATCGCGGCGTGCTCATCGTGCTCGGCCTCATCGGTGCTGCCCTGTTTCTCGGCGATGCGATGATCACCCCGGCACTATCGGTGCTTTCGGCGGTGGAAGGCCTGAAACTCGTCACGCCGGAGATGGACGAATTCATCATTCCGATTTCCGTCGGCATCCTCATTGGCCTCTTCGCCATTCAGTCTCACGGCACGGGCACGGTGGCGAAGTTCTTCGGGCCGATCACCGCGGTCTGGTTCATCGTCATGGGGCTTGCGGGCCTCATCCATATTGCCGACGATTTCAGCATTCTCTTTGCCTTCAACCCGTGGCATGCGGTCGAGTTTCTGGCGAATGAAGGTTTTTACGGCATCGTCGTGCTGGGCGCGGTCTTCCTGACGATAACAGGGGCGGAAGCGCTTTACGCCGATCTCGGCCATTTCGGTCGCCGTCCCATCCAGTGGGCGTGGTTCTGTCTGGTTTTCCCGGCATTGACGCTGAACTATCTCGGTCAGGGCGCGCTGGTGCTGAAAGACCCGGCGGCGATGTCCAATCCGTTCTATCTGATGTTCCCGCAATGGGCGATCCTGCCGGCCGTCATTCTGGCGACTGCCGCCACCATCATCGCCAGCCAGGCGGTCATAACAGGTGCGTTTTCGCTCGTGCGTCAGGCGATCCATCTCGGCTACCTGCCGCGCATGGAAATCCTCTTCACCTCGGAAACCAATACGGGGCAGATCTACCTGCCCGCCGTCAACACCATCCTGCTGTTCGGCGTCGTCGCGCTGGTGCTCACCTTCAAGAGTTCGGATGCGCTGGCCACCGCCTACGGTATTTCCGTCACCGGCGCGATGGTCGTCACCAGCCTGATGTTCTTCGAATTCGTGCGCAAGCGCTGGCAATGGTCGGTCTGGCTCGCGGTTGCGGTGCTGGCCCCGCTCTTGACGCTGGAACTGATTTTCCTCGGCGCGAACCTGCTGAAGATTCACGATGGCGGTTATGTGCCGGTGCTGCTGGCCATCGCCTTCACCATCATCATGACCACCTGGCAGCGCGGCTCGAAAATCCTCTTCGCCAAGACCCGCCGCGGCGATGTGCCGCTGAAAGCTTTCGTTGCTTCGGTGGAAAAGGAAAGCGCCCATGCGCCGGTGCGCGTGCCCGGCACCGCGATTTTCCTGACCGGCGATCCGGAAGCAGCGCCGGCGGCATTGCTGCACAATCTCAAGCATAACCACGTCCTGCACGACAAGAATGTCATCCTGACGATCCGCACTGAGGACCAGCCGCGCGTTCACCCCGAGGATCGTTACACGCTGACGAAACTGAGTGATCGTTTCGCCGTGGTCGAACTGCATTTCGGCTTCATGGAAACCCAGAACGTCACCCAGGCGCTCGGCTATCTGCGCCGTACGGGTTACAAGTTCGATATCATGTCCACCTCGTTTTATCTCGGCCGCCGCAAGCTGGTGCCGGATCCGAAATCGGGCATGCCGGGCTGGCAGAACCGCCTGTTCATAGCGCTTGCCGAAACCGCCGCCGATCCGTCCGATTATTTCCGCCTTCCGGCCAACCGTGTGGTGGAACTCGGCTCCCACGTCGTCGTCTGATGACGGGAGCACGCCTCTCGGCAATCTGAGACGCTCCTTCCTTCGTCATTCCGGCTCAAGGCCGGAATGACGCGGTGGGGATGCTGTGCATGAAGCTGTGCGCGGTATTATGGAATCTGAAGCAACACGACGCGCATTAGAATATGTTCACACATTAACGTGAAAGCGCGTCCGGGCGCGGCGTTAACCAAGCATCAAGGTTAATAAGAGATTCTCGAACACCTGTAGCAAATTTGGTTGTCGGTGTTCGGAGTGCTGGTTTTGCGTTCGAAAAGAGTAATGCGTCGTCGGTCCCCCGTGTCCCTTCAGGGGTGGGCGTCAAAATGGACATCGCCCGTCGTCTTCGGCCTTGCCGCCTGGCTCGTTTTTCCATCCCTCGCCGCCCGTGCCGATCTGGCCTCGCTTCTGGCCGGGCTGGACAAGGGCGGGGAGCAATGGCGCATGGTGCTGACGGCATCTCCGGCAGGCTCCGTTCATAATGCCTCGCTGACTTTCAATGATGCCGCAGGGGAGGCCGCATTGCATGGCGGCGGCATGACCCTGCCCAATGGCAGCAAGGTCGCCTTTGTCACCAACAAGAAGGGTGAGGCAACGACGCCGGACAGCGAGCGCGTCAACCGCGCCGCCAAGAAGGGCCGCATCGTCGCAACCGAAATCATGCAGCCGCCCAAGGCCTTCACCGCCGGTTCCGTCCTGCAGCGCACCAGCATGCTGGATATCGAGCCGCTGAAGCGCAAGGACCGCACGGCTTTCGTCAAGCCGAAGCGCGGCAAGGACGTGGAACTCGCCTCCTTCTATTTCCGTCGTGAGGAAAAGAAGGCGGACAAAAGCGTCTCGCCGATGCTGGCCGAACTCATCACCAACAGGACGCCGGATATTCTTGCCACGGCTTATGCGCCGGCCGAACCGGATTTTGCTCGCGAGTCGCCCTTCGACGCCATCCTCAAAAAGCCCGAGGCCGGTCGTTTCGTGCCGCAGATCAGCCAGGACGATCACGCCTGGGCAGCCACCCCGCTGCCGGCCGCCGTGTTTTCCGCAGCCGAACAGCAGTGCCTGGCATCCGGCATCTATTTCGAGGCGCGCGGAGAATCGGTGAAGGGACAGGCGGCGGTGGCGCAGGTCATCCTCAACCGCGTGCGCAACCCCGCTTATCCGAAAACCATCTGCGGCGTCGTTTATCAGAACAAGGACTGGCGCAACCGCTGCCAGTTTTCTTTCGCCTGCGACAATATCAAGGACCGGGTGAACTCCGAACGCCACTGGAAGATGGCGCGTGAAGTGGCCATGGCCACCACCGCCGGCAAAATCTGGTTGAACGAAGTGGGCTCCGCCACCCATTATCACGCCGTTTATGTGCGTCCCGCCTGGGGCAAGTCCATGAAGAAGGTCGGCAGGATCGGCCTGCACGTCTTTTACCGTACCTATGGTGGCGGCTGGAGCTGATCACACCGCCAATTTGTCGCATTTTGCGTGTCAAAAATGCCGATTCCCTGGGGAAACATCGCCGCTAAACCGCGATTTGATGTCAAGCTATTGTTTTTGCATGATTAATTTGTGCCAAAACAACCGCTCGCAGTGCCTTGACTAGAGAAGCCCCTAAAACTATGTTGCGCGCGACTTCAGAGCGGGCTGGAACAGGCTTAATCCGTCACCGTTTACAACTCCAAAGGGTTCTGGCATGGCTGGAACGGAGAAAATGGGTGGGATTTTAAGATGACTGGCAACCGTGACGATAGTCTGGACGAGCGCCGCAAGCGCCTTGCCGAAGAACTGGCAAAGGTGAAGGCGGAGGATGAGGCGGAAGTGAGGGCGGAGACCAACGCTGCGGAAAACCGGAAAGGTTTTGCGATGGCGGTGAAGCTCTCATCGGAGTTCATTTCGGCCATCGTGGTCGGCGCTATGCTGGGTTATCTTCTGGACTATTTTGCCGGCACGACGCCGTGGGGGATGATCGTTCTTCTTCTTCTCGGTTTCTGCGCAGGCGTATTGAATGTGTTGCGCTCGACCGGCGCGGTGGCCAAGCCGCCGCTGCTGGAAAAGGCGGACAGACAGGACGAGGGTGGAAAAGACGGCGTTTAAGCTGTTTTTTCTTGCAGTTGAGATGCCGCGACAGGCGGCGACAGGTAAAGAGGGCAGCCGGTGGCAAACGATCCGACCCATCAGTTCTTGGTGCAGCCGATCATTCCGATCGAAATTGGCGGCGTCGATTTTTCCTTCACCAATGCGTCGCTCTTCATGGTCGCGACCGTGGCTGCCGCTTCCGGTTTCCTTTATTTCGCAACGTCGAACCGCGGTCTGATTCCGACCCGCATGCAGTCCGTTGCTGAAATGTCCTACGAGTTCATCGCCTCCATGCTGCGCGAAGGCGCCGGCAAGAAGGGCATGGTGTTCTTCCCATTCGTGTTCTCGCTGTTCATGTTCGTGCTGACGGCGAACCTTCTTGGCATGTTCCCGTATTTCTTCACGGTCACCAGCCAGATCATCGTTACCTTCGCGCTCGCCTGCCTCGTTATCGGCACGGTCATCGTTTACGGTTTTTACAAGCACGGCCTGCACTTCTTCGGCATTTTCGCCCCCTCGGGCGTGCCGAAGGCGCTTTTGCCGCTTGTTGCGTCAATTGAAATGATTTCGTTCCTGTCGCGTCCGATCAGCCTTTCCGTTCGTCTTTTCGCGAACATGCTGGCTGGCCACATCACGCTCAAGGTTTTCGCAGGCTTCGTTGCCTCCATGGGTGCGCTTGGCGCGCTCGGCATCGGTGGCGCAGTTCTGCCGCTCATCATGACGGTCGCCATGACCGCTCTCGAATTTCTCGTTGCCTTCCTGCAGGCTTACGTCTTCGCGGTACTGACTTGCATGTACCTGAACGACGCCGTGCATGGTGGTCACTGAGAAGTAAAGTCGCTGGCCCCGGCAACGGGCGTCAAAAACAGCCGCAACAACCAATATCTCAAGGAGTCTCACATGGAAGCGGAAGCAGCAAAGTACATCGGCGCAGGTCTCGCATGCCTCGGCATGGCTGGTACGTCCCTCGCACTCGGCCGTATCTTCGGTGATTACCTGTCCGGCGCACTGCGCAACCCCTCTGCTGCCGACAGCCAGTTCGGCCGTCTGGTATTCGGCTTTGCCGTTACGGAAGCTCTGGGCATCTTCTCGCTGCTCGTTGCTCTCCTTCTCCTGTTCGCTGTTTAATATCAGCATCAGGTCTGGATCACGGCCCGCAACATAGCGTGCCGTGATCCTTCGCATTTGCAGTCCCCCTGGAGGTGAGCATGTTCGTGACCGAGGCTTATGCCCAGTCAGCACCGACCGTAGGTGAAACGCATACGGAAACTCCGGCTGTCGGCCAGCCGCAACCGGAAGCCACGCACACGGAAACCGGTGTGGCGCACGGCGCTGAACACGGTGCTTCCGGCGTATTCCCGCCGTTCGACCAGTCTACTTATGCATCGCAGGTTCTCTGGCTGGCGATTACGTTCGGCCTTTTCTACCTGCTCATGCAGAAGGTCATCGTTCCGCGCGTCGGCGGCATTCTCGAAAACCGTCATGGACGCATCGCACAGGATCTCGATGAAGCGGCACGCCTGAAAAGCGAAGCCGACGCTGCCGTCGAAACCTATGAAAAAGAACTCGCGGCAGCCCGCGCCAAGGCAAGCTCTATCGGCGCCGCGGCACGTGACGCCGCTAAAACGAAGGCCGATGCCGATCGCGCCGCCATCGAGGCCGGACTTGCTGAAAAGCTTGCCGCCGCCGAAAAGCGCATCGCTGGTATCAAGGAACAGGCTTTCGCCGATGTCGGCGCCATTGCTGAGGAAACCGCGACCGCGATCGTTGACCAGCTGGTCGGCACTAAGGTCAAGGATACCGACGTCAAGGCCGCCATTGCAGCCGCTTCGACTGTGAAGGGAGCCTGATATGGCGTTTGATGCATCATTTTTCGCTCTCGTCGGTCTTGTTCTCTTTTTCGTCCTGATCGCCTATCTCAAGGTTCCGGGCATGCTCTCCAAGTCTCTGGACGAGCGCGCGCAGAACATTCAGGACGAGCTGGCCGAAGCCAAGCGCCTGCGTGAAGAGGCCCAGCACCTGCTGGCCGAATATCAGCGCAAGCGCAAGGAAGCCGAAGCTGAAGCCGCCGGCATCGTTGCTGCCGCCGAGCGTGAAGCCGCAGCGCTCACCGAAGAAGCCAAGCAGAAGACGGAAGAATTCGTCGCCCGCCGTACGGCTCTTTCGGAACAGAAGATCAAGCAGGCCGAAGAAGACGCCATCGGCGCCGTCCGCGCCGCCGCAGTCGATATCGCCATTGCCGCTTCCGAGAAGTTGCTGGCCGAAAAGACCACGGCTGCCACTAAGGCCAAGCTTTTCACCGCCACGATTGGCGAAGTGAAGTCTAAGCTGAACTGAGATTTATCTCGGACTGATAAGAACCCCTCCGGCGAGAGCTGCGAGGGGTTTTTTTGTTGTCAAGTCTGGTTGGAGTTATAGCGCCAAAGGTGGGTGATCGACCCGCTTTGGCCAAAGTCTTCTTAATGGCGGATATCGGATTGCTCTTCCGCTTTGCACCAACAGCGGACATGCTGTGCATTTTCTGACGCAACCAACTTATCGTCGGGAAGGCTTATTCGATAGCGAGGCACAGAAGCGCCATTTGCTGGTGTGGTCCGATAGGACGCCCGGTCACCTGCTTGACATATTCCAATTCCGGTGCGAATTTTTACCTATGGGGTAGCGATCGCCCCATGAGGCCACGGCCGAAGAATCGCGTCCTTTGAACCCGAAAAAACGGAGGGACGCGCGATGCCGTCATTTCTTGAAATCACACCCGAAAAGCTCAATCGCATTATCGGCACGCCCAACGCGCCGACGATTATCGACGTCCGCACTGACGAGGACTTTGCTGCTGATCCCCGCCTCATACCGGGAGCGATTCGGCGCGATTACCGCCAAGTGATGGACTGGGCCGAAGGGCTTACCGGGCCATTGGTCGTCCTCTGTCAGAAAGGCCAGAAGCTCGGTCACGGTGTTGCCGCTCACCTTCGTGCGGTTGGCAGTGCCGCCGAGGTTCTCGAAGGCGGCTTCGAAGCCTGGCGTGCGTCGAAAGCGGCCCTAGTCCCCGACGATAGGCTGCCGCCCCGCGACAGCCGTGGCCGGACGGTCTGGGTAACCCGCTCGCGTCCGAAAATCGACCGCATCGCCTGCCCGTGGCTGATCCGGCGCTTCGTCGATCCTTCGGCGGTCTTCCTGTTTGTAGCGGCGGCGGAAGTATCAGCGGTCGCCGATCGCTTCAACGCCACGCCCTTCGACATTGAAGAGGTTTACTGGAGCCACCGTGGCGAGCTTTGCACCTTCGACGTCATGGTCGAGGAATTCGGCCTTGCGACGGAACCCATGCTCCGCCTCGCGACAATCGTCCGGGGAGCAGATACGTCCAGACCCGACCTCGCCCCCGAAGTGCCGGGACTGCTTGCCGCCTCACTCGGCTTATCCCGGATGTTCAACGACGACCTCGAACAACTCGCGGCCGGCATGACGCTCTACGATGCGTTTTACAGATGGTGCCGTGATGCAACCGAGGAGACCCACAACTGGCCCAACCCGAGGAAGGTATGAGACCATGACCGACCTTGCAAAGACCAGTGTCCGCCTGGATGCGGGCGAAGACGACATCGTTCCGCTTTCCGAAGCCGTGAAGGTATGGGCGCGCGTGGCAGCGCTCAGCTTCGGCGGCCCAGCAGGCCAGATAGCAGTGATGCACCGCATCGTCGTTGACGAGAAGCGCTGGGTGGGTGAGCACCGTTTCCTGCATGCCCTCAACTACTGCATGCTGCTGCCGGGGCCGGAGGCTCACCAGCTTGCCATCTATATCGGCTGGCTGCTGAACAAGACCAGGGGCGGCATGATCGCCGGCCTGCTGTTCGTCCTGCCGGGGTTTCTATCCATCCTGGCGCTCAGTTACATCTACGTTATCTTCGGCGACGTCACCGCGATCGAGGGCATGTTCTTCGGGCTGAAATGCGCGGTCCTCGCCGTTGTCGTTCAGGCGGTCTTTCGGATCGGCAGCAGGGCGCTGAAAAACAATGTGATGGTCGCCATGGCGGCCGCCGCCTTCGTCGCGATCTTCTTCCTTCACGTGCCCTTTCCACTGATCATCCTCGCGGCCGCAATCATCGGCTGCTTCGGGGGGCGGACAGGGCTTCACGCTTTCAAGGCAAACGGCGGACACAAGTCGGGATCGGGCAAGATACTCGAAGACAGGGATTCCATCCTCGGCGAGGACATTCCCCTTCACGCCAGGCCCAACCTTGCCTGGTCGCTCAAAACCTCTGGCACTCTTGCAGCGCTCTGGCTCATTCCCGTCGCGACGCTGATCCTGGTGCTCGGTTGGGACAATGTGTTCTCGAAGATGGGTCTGTTCTTTAGCCAGATGGCCGTCGTCACCTTCGGCGGCGCCTATGCCGTGCTCGCCTACGTCGCTCAGGCTGCGGTGGAAAACTATGGATGGCTTCGTCCGGGAGAAATGCTTGATGGTCTCGGTATGGCCGAGACGACGCCCGGTCCTCTCATTATGGTAACGCAGTTCGTCGGCTTTCTCGCGGGCTATCGCGATCCGGGGGCGTTGTCGCCGCTGGCGGCGGCAACTCTCGGAGCGATCCTGACGACCTGGGTAACTTTCCTGCCGAGTTTCCTTTGGATATTCGCTGGTGCGCCCTTCATCGAGAAGATGCGCGGTAACGCGGCGCTTGGCGGGGCGATGTCGGCCATCACTGCGGCCGTCGTCGGGGTGATCCTCAACCTGGCGGTCTGGTTTGGACTTCACGTGCTGTTCGAGGAAGTCCGACCCGTGGCCCTCGGCCCGCTGGCATTGGATGTCCCAGTCTTCTCATCACTCCTGCTGCCGTCGCTCGCCCTGACATTGCTCGCGGCATTCGCCATTTTCCGGCTCAAGCTGTCTGTGATAGTCACGCTGGCCCTGTCTGCAGCGCTTGGGATTGCCTGGCGGTCGATATTTTGAAACCCGGAGTCCGCTTTGGCCTATCGCGGAAGTGATTGCCGGACCTTCATTCACGATCAGTCCCGCTTCAGCGGCCGAAAGCTCATCCTGTGCAACGGGCAGGGGCCGTGGCTTTCGATGGCGCGCAGGTGGGCGGGCGTACCGTAGCCGGCATGGCCTTCGAAGCCGTAGGATGTGTGCACCACACCGGCGCGTTCCATCATCCGGTCGCGCGTCACCTTGGCGATGATCGAGGCTGCGGCGATGGAGAGGGAGCGGGAATCGCCCTTGATGACGGCCTTGGCTTCGCAGGTGATACCCGGCGGCCGGTCGCGGCCGTCGGCGAGAACGAGGGCAGGGGAGATTTCGAGACCGAGCACGGCGCGGCGCATGGCGTCCAGGCTGGCGCGCAGGATATTCATGCTGTCGATCAGGCCGGGGCCGGAGGAGGCGACGGATACGATCGAGGTTTCCATGATCTGTACGAACAGGCTTTCCCGCTTCTGCTTGGTTAGCTTCTTGGAATCGTCCATCCCCTTGGGAATATTGTCCGGATCAAGAATGACGGCTGCCGCAACCACGGGTCCGGCCAAAGGCCCCCGGCCTGCCTCATCCGTGCCGGCGACGGGCCAGAGGCCCTTCTTTTTCGCCTCCAGCTCGAAGGAGAAGTCAGGGCCGGTTTCGGCAAGATCAAAAAGGGCAGGAGAATCGGGTGTGGCCGTGCGTTTCATGCGGCGAAACTGGCACACACACCCGATCTCCTGCAAGCCCCCGGAAGCGGGCGATGACAGGCATGGTGAGCCGGGGTCAAGGGGCGTGGCTCACCGTGCCCCGAAGGTCATCATGACCTTTGATCCTCCAACGGGGCGGCGGAGGAAAAACGATCGCACGCGAGGCGGCGGCTCCGGGGGCGATGTCCGGCGGGCCAGGGAAAACCCGTCGGGCATTTCGTGGGGAGCAACAAGATGAGAAGGTTGCTCCCTATCGTTTTGAATTCCGTTTAATATAGGCTCACAGAGCCTCCGATTGTTGGCGAGTTATCCTTCATGCTCGACGTCATCCTCGGGCTTGACCCGAGGATCCACTATCGCGCTCGGTTTATATCCTCGGGTCAAGCCCGAGGATGACGTCGAGTTCAGTTCGGGCATCCATCACCTCAGTCACTTTCAGCGTTTACTTCTCAAAGCAGCGACAATTGCACGCCTGCACCGCCCGGCGGCACGAAGAGATCGTCACGCAGGTGGATGCCGCGGCGGATGAGGCCAAGCCGCTTCGTGGCCATCTCGAAACGCCTGCCGATCTGCCAGGCATAGGGGCCGGCGCCCTTCATGCGTTTTCCGAATTCCGCGTCATAATCCTTGCCGTCACGCATGGAGCGCACCAGCGACATGACATGGCGGTAACGGTCCGGATAGTTGCGCAGCAGCCAGTCGCGGAACAGCGGGCTCACCTCCAGCGGCAGGCGCAAAAGCACATAAGATGCTTCGGTGGCGCCGGCGGCCTTGCCGGCCTCGAGAATGCGCTCGATTTCATGATCGTTGAGTGCCGGAATGACAGGCGCCATCATCACGGCCACGGGAATGCCCGCCTCGGTCAGCGCCTTCACCGCGTCCAGCCGCTTCTCCGGCGTGGCGGCGCGCGGCTCCATGTTGCGCGCGAGCTTGCGGTCCAGCGTCGTCACGGAAATGCCGACCTTGGCGAGCCCCTTTTTGGCCATGGGCGCCAGAATGTCGATATCCCGCTTGATCAGCGCCGATTTGGTGACGATGGCGACGGGATGATCGGCCTTGGCCAGCACTTCCAGTATCTGCCGCATGATGCGCCATTCGCGCTCAATCGGCTGATAAGGGTCGGTATTGGTGCCAATGGCGATCACCCTTGGCTTGTAGCCCGGTTTCGCCAGTTCCCTTTCCAGCAGCTTTGCCGCATCCGGCTTGGCGAAGAGCTTCGATTCGAAATCCAGACCGGCCGAAAGTCCCATATAGCTGTGTGTCGGCCTTGCGAAACAATAGATACAGCCATGTTCGCAGCCGCGATAGGGATTGATGGAGCGGTCGAACGGGATGTCGGGCGATTCATTGCGGGTGATGATGCTGCGTGGCTTCTCCACCTGCACCTCGGTGCGGAACTCCGGCATGTCCTCGAGCGTCTGCCAGCCATCGTCGAAAACCTCGTGCTGCAAGGTCTCGAAACGTCCATCCGGATTGAGCCCGGCGCCACGGCCGCGACGGCGGTCGATCTCGATGCGCAGGCCAGATGCATCGGCCAGCGCATTGGCAATGTCAGGCATATGGCTCGGCTGGAAGGCAGCCTGCCCCGAAAGCGTATGGTTTCTCATCTGGATGCTCCCAGGACGCCGCACGCCTTTCGAGGCACGCTCAACGCCCTAAACCGTTTCCGTCCGGACGGGCTTTTATCGCCTTCCGAATGATTAAATTCCTACATCAGGAATGAGAACATTACAAGAACAAAATTGCAGATTCAGCTCGCGCATCAGACAGGGGCGTGACCGCGATATGCCTGACCGCGTGCGGAGGCCGCGTGATGGTCGGCATAAGCAGCCACGGATTTTACCGCGATCAGCACAGTGGCAATTTATTGTGCGATGCGTTAGAGCTATGCAGATGTTGACAGTCATAATGGAATGCCGGGATCACGAACCGGAACTGGCGCATACGCTGTCTGCGCTTGTCACCGGGGCCGTGGAAGGGCTTGTAAGTGATGTTGTGATTCTTGATCACGGTTCGCGCGATGGGTCGTCGCGCGTCGCCGATGCCGCCGGTTGCCGTTTTTATGGGCAATGGGACATCGAGGATGTCGTGAAGTCCGCGCGCGGCGGCTGGCTGCTTCTGATCGAGCCCGGCGCGCGCCCGCAGGCGGGCTGGATCGACGAGATTCTCGAATATGTGGCGATCTGCGCGCAGCCGGCCCGCTTCTCGCCCTCGCGCTATCACCGGCGCAATGTCTTCAGCCGCGTGCTGCGCCGTATTCCGCCATTGGAACACGGATATCTTCTGCCAAAGAAGCATGCCCTGTCGATCGCCAGATCGGGCATGAGCCTGACGCAATTTGTCGGCGCGCAGAAACCGCGCCGGCTGAATGCGGAAATAGTACCCGCCTGGGCGCTGCGGGCTTCGGCTTAACGGGCGCGTCTTACCCGGCCAGAACCTTGCCGGGATTCATGATGCCGGCGGGGTCGAAAGCATGTTTGATGCGTCGCATCAGCTCCATTTCGATGCCGGGGCGAATGGCGGCCAGTTCATCGCGCTTCAATTGCCCTATGCCGTGTTCGGCCGAAATGGAGCCGCCGAGCGACAGCACGATGCCATGCACGACCTCGTTCATATCCCGCCAGCGGCCGAGGAATTCGGCCTTGTCGGCACCGACAGGCTGGGAAATATTGTAATGGATATTGCCGTCACCCAGATGGCCGAAGGCGCAGACACGCGCGCCCGGGATGGCAGCGAGAACCGCCTTTTCCGCCGTCGCCATGAATTCCGGTATTTTTGAAACCGGAACGGAAACATCGTGCTTGATCGACCCGCCTTCGGGCTTCTGCGCATCCGACATGCTCTCGCGCATGTGCCAGAGCGCCTGTCGCTGCGCCTCCGATGCGGCGAGCACGGCGTCCTGAACCAGCCCGGCCTCAAAACCGCGCTCCAGCAGCGATTGCATCATGCTATCCGCCGTCTCCGCCGAATCGGAGGTGGAGATATCGATGAGCGCGTACCAGTCGTGCGGTTGCTCCAGGGGATCGCGCACGCCGGGAATATGTCTGGCGGTGAATTCGACGCCGATTCGCGGCATGAGTTCGAAGCCGGTCAGCGCCGTGCCGCAGAGGTTGGAGGCCATTTCAAACAGCTTCAGCGCATCTTCGGTGGAGGTCAGCCCCGCAAAGGCCACCTGATGGCCGAGCGGCTTCGGGAAGAGCTTCAACACCGCGCCGGTGATGACGCCAAGCGTGCCTTCCGAGCCGATGAAGAGATCACGCAGATCGTAACCGGTGTTGTCCTTCTTCAGCCGGCGCAGCCCGTTCCAGATTTCGCCTGTCGGCAGCACCACTTCGAGCCCGAGGCACAGCTGGCGCATATTGCCATAGGCCAGAACCGCCGTGCCGCCGGCATTGGTGGCGAGATTGCCGCCGATGCGGCAGGACCCTTGAGAGCCGAGCGACAGCGGGAACATGCGCTCCACCGTGTCGGCGGCCTTGTGGATGTCGTCGAGAATGCAGCCGGCATCGGCGACGATGATATTGGCGACCGGATCGATATCGCGGATGCGGTTCATGCGTTCCAGCGACAGGATGATGTCGGTGCCATCGGCACGCGGCGTCTGGCCGCCCACAAGGCCGGTATTGCCGGTCTGCGGCACGATGGCAGTGCCGGTCTCGCTGGCGAGCTGCAGAATGGCCGAGACCTCTTCGACCGACCCCGGCTTGAGCAGCAACGGCGAGGCGCCGCGATAAAGGCCGCGATTTTCCACCAGCCGCGGCGCCATTTCCGCCGGGTCACGCACCGCGTTCTTTTCGCCGACAATGGCGGCAAAGCGGTCAAGGATGTCGGAGGAGGGGATGGCGGTGGTCGTCATGGGCGGCGTCTCGCTGTCTTTTGAAACATGGGCGAAAGGATTGGGTGCCGTCAGCCTCGCGGCGCGGCGGCGCGGGAAAGGCGGTCGTTGATCGCCTCTCCGAGACCATGGGTGGGAATGGCGGTGATGGCGATGGTGTCCGCACCGCTCGCATCGGCGGCTTTCAGATAATCGAACAGATTGGCGGCGGCCTCGGCAAGATCGCCGGTGGGGCTAAGGTCGAGAACGGTGCGCGCGGCCTCTTCGCCTGATATGGCGATGCCGCCGAAGCGGATTAGCGCTTCGCCCGGCAGAACCGAGGTGGCGTGAAGGCGCACGGCGGCGCCCGGCGCATAATGCGAGGCCAGCATTCCCGGCGCCTCAATGGCGGCGGCGGCTTTTTTGGGCCGTTCGAGGCTTTTGCCCGCAACACGTTCTATGTCCTCGGTGACGATGCCGCCGGGACGAAGCAGCCGCACCCGGCCATCCTCTTCCACCTTGACGATGGTGGATTCGACGCCGACGGAGGCTGCGCCGCCGTCGAGAATGAGATTGATCTTCTGGCCGAGATCCGCTTCCACATGGGCGGCACTTGTCGGGCTGATCTTGCCGGAACTATTGGCGCTGGGGGCGGCGAGCGGCCTGCCGAAGCGGCGGATGAGATCGCCGGCAAAACCCTGGGGCACACGAATGCCGACCGTATCGAGCCCGGCCGTCGCCAGCGAATGAATATCGCTTGCCGGGTTCAGCGGTAGCACCAGTGTCAGCGGGCCGGGCCAGAAGGCCTCCGCGAGTTTCCGCGATATGGGATCGAAGACGGCGTAACGTTCGGCCATGGCGATATCGGCCATGTGGCAGATCAAGGGGTTGAACTGCGGCCGGCCCTTCGTCTCGTAAATGCGGGTAATCGCCGCCGGGTTGGTGGCGTCGGCGGCAAGGCCGTAGACCGTTTCCGTCGGCAGGGCGATGGGTTGGCCGGCGGCAAGCTCGGTTGCTGCTGCCTGCAGGGCTGTTTCCCGCTCGTTGTCTATATTGATATGACGCGCCATGATGCTGCCTTTCAGGGCGGTCAATAGCGTATTTCAGGGCGGAGTGGGAAGCGCTAATGCATGTCGCCCGAAAGTGGTCCGCGGTTTCGGGATAACGACTTGCATAAAACAAATAAAGATAAAGCGCCGGGGCGCTCTATCGCTTCTATATCGCCTTGATGACCTTGCGCATCTCCTCGGACCGCGCGCCGAGCATGAGCACATTTTTCAGCGCCACGCGCGGATCATGGGTCTGGAACAGCAAGCCGCCGCGATGGATGGAGGTGTCGACGGCGATTTCCTGATCCGGAAGCGCGTTGATGGCGACGGCGAAATACATCCGTGAATAGCGCGCATCGATATTTTCGAAGAAGTTCCCGGCCCCGCTCAGCTCGGCGAAGAAATTCGCGAAATAGAACGACCAGAGCACATGGCGCTCGGCATCGAAGCTCGTTTTCGCCGCCGTGACGTGACAATAGCCGAGATGCGGCCGGTCATTGAGCAGATGGTGAAAAACCATCTTCGGGAAACGGATGGACTGGTGAAAGGCGTTGAGACGGTTGTGGGTGGCATCGGCGGCGGCTTCCAGCTTTCGCCCGGTCAGCGCAGCCACTTCATCATGACTGTAATAGACGCGTTCCCTCGGCAACCAGCGCTCTTCATAACGGCTGATGCGCCCTGTCCGCAGGAAATCCGAATGCGCGGTCTTCGATCTTATCGGTGTGACCGAATGCCTGCTCGCATCGAAATAGCGTATGCGTGTCGCCTTCTCCACCGGAAGCGCCCTCGTTGCTGTCGATCCGGCAAGATAGTTTAGGGCGCGTTAATACTCCGTTGCGTCGCGCCTCCCGTTTTTTAACGGGTGGGGAGTAAAGCGCGCGACATCATGCGTCATATTGCGACGTGATTTCCGACATTGAATAGCTGTCGGATTTCCCAGCGGAATGGGCTGCGACGGCGAATTGCGCATGTCGCAATTTGTCGCCAATGCGGAAGCCGATGTCGCTGTTTGTGCTGCCGCAAATGACCGCCGGTGTTTAGATGAGTACATGCTTCCGCAACCCCGCAAATGGTGTCGGGCAGGGCGGTTTGATCGAGGATTTGGCCATGGAATTGCGTGATACCGTATTGCGCCAGCTGAAAAACCGCCGCGAAGGCTTCAGCCTGGAACAGCCCTTCTACACGGACCCGGATTATTTCAAGCTGGATATGGAAACGATCTGGTATCGCGACTGGCTGTTTGTCGGCCATGATTGCGAAGTGCAGAAGTCCGGCAGCTATTTCACCGTTCAGGTCGGCGCCTATTCCGTCGTCATCGTTCGCGGTCGCGATGGGCAGATCCGCGCCTTCCACAATTCCTGTCGCCACCGCGGCTCCCGCGTCTGCACCACGCAGAAGGGCCAGTCGGCGCGCCTTGTCTGTCCTTACCACCAGTGGACCTACGATCTCGACGGCAAGCTGCTCTTCGCACGTCACATGGGTGAAGAGTTCGACAAGGGCGATTTCGGCCTGAAGCCTGTTGCCTGCGAAACCGTCGCCGGTTACGTCTTCATCTGCCTTGCCGATCAGCCGGCGGATTTCGAGCCCATGCGCAAGGAAGTCGAGAGCTACATGGCTCCGCACCGCATCTGGGAAGCGAAGGTCGCGCATGAAAGCACGATCATCGAAAAGGGCAACTGGAAGCTCGTCTGGGAAAACAACCGCGAGTGCTACCATTGCGCCGCCAACCACCCGGAACTCTGCCGCACCTATCCCGAAAACCCGAGCGTGACGGGAACGGATGGCGGTGCCAGCGACCCCGAAATCGGCGGCCACTGGGCGCGCTGCGAGGCCGCCGGCCTGCCGAGCCGCTTCAAGATCGACCCGAAGGGCCAGTTCCGCGTCGCCCGCATGCCGCTGATTGGTGAAGCGGAAAGCTACACCATGTCTGGCAAGCGCGCCGTGCGCCGACCGCTTTCGGAGGATGTCAGCATCAGCCATATCGGCGCGCTGCTCCTGTTCCATTACCCGACGACCTGGAATCATTTCCTCGGCGACCACACCATTTCCTTCCGCGTGCTGCCGCTCAGCGCCACGGAAACCATGGTCACCACCAAATGGCTGGTGCACAAGGATGCGGTTGAAGGCGTGGACTACGATCTTGAAGATCTCACCCACGTCTGGAACGAGACCAATGACCAGGACCGCCGCATCGTCGAGGAAAATGCCTTCGGCATTCGCTCGCCCGCCTATGAGCCCGGCCCCTATTCCATGGAGGATGAGGGCGGCGTGATGCAGTTCGTCAACTGGTATTCCGATTTCATGGTCGACCGGCTCTCCGGCGATAAGGCCCGGCTCTCTGCTGTAGCGTGATGCGAAGATGAATATGGTTGTGACCTACAAGCACATAGACGAGATGAAGCCGTGGAGCGACAAGCTCCAGCTGCTGGAATGCATTTCAGTGACGCCCGAGACCCCGGACGTCATGACGTTTCTGTTCCGCTCCGAGGACCAGAACTGGTTCCGTTATCTGCCGGGCCAGTTCGTCACGCTGGAATTGCCCGTGGGTGCGGAGCCGCTCTACCGCACCTACACCTTGTCCTCCAGCCCGTCGCGACCCTACGCGCTGTCGGTCACGGTCAAAGCGCAGGCCAACAGCATCGGCACGCGCTGGATGTTCGACAATCTGAAGCCCGGCATGAAAATCCGGGCGCTGGGGCCGCTCGGCGACTTTTCCTACGTCAAGCATCCCGGCGACAAATATCTCTTCATTTCGGCAGGCTCCGGCGTCACGCCGATGATGTCAATGGTGCGCGACATGAGTGACCGCGCGCCGCAGAGCGACATTGCCTTCGTCAATTGTTCGCGCACACCCGGCGATATCGTCTTCCGTCACGAACTGGAATATCTCGCCCGTTTCATGCCGAACCTCTCGCTCGGCTTCATTGTCGAGAAATGCGGTCGCACCGACCTGTGGTCTGGCCTGAAAGGCATGGTCGACAAGGCCAAGATCGCGCTTCTGGCGCCAGATTTCATGGAGCGCACCGTCTTCTGTTGCGGGCCGGAGCCGTTCATGGCCGCCGTCCGCTCGATGCTCGACGCATCCGGCTTCGATATGAGTCGCTACCATCAGGAAAGCTTCGCGCCGGCTGCCCCGGTCACCGTTGGTGAAAACGTCCTCACCGGTGCGGATGGCGAGGCACTGTCGATGGTGGGTTTCACCCTTTCCGGCAAGGAAATGCCCTGCCAGCCCGGCCAGACGGTTCTGATGACGGCGCGTGCCGCCGGCGTCCGTATCGGCGCTGCCTGCGAATCCGGCATCTGCGGCACCTGCCGGGTGCTGAAGCTTTCGGGTGAGGTGGAGATGAACCACAATGGCGGCATTCTCGATGAGGAAATCGAGGAAGGCTATATTCTTGCCTGCTGCTCGCGGCCTCTGACTGACGTGAAGGTGGAAGCCTGACACGAGCAGGCGTTTCATCTCATTCGTCTTTCACCGGATAGTTGTCTTGGAACTAAATTTCTCTAAACTCGTTTGCACGTCATCGAATTCTTTTCGGGCGTAGAACGGGGCTGTCCCATATCTCCGACAAGAGCGAGTGGGTGAAAAGGCGTGGTCCAACGCGCTGAAGCAAACGGAGGAAGATCATGATGAATTTCCGGACAACGAGTGTCGCCACGGCGATAGTCGTGTTCCTCACCAGCTTTACGCCATCGCAGGCGTTCCAGGCGCCCGTGCCGATGCCGAAGCCGGCGATCACGGCCGACAATAATGTTGTGCCGGTGCAGTACCGCGAATGGGACCGCAGAGGCGACCGCAGGTACGGCGACCGCATGTATCGCCCGCGCCCGCCGCGTGATGGATATTACAATGGTCACCGCGGTTATCGCGATCGCCGTCCGGGCTACCGTTATCACAACGGTTACTGGTTCCCGCTTGCAGCCTTTGCCGCAGGCGCGATCATCGGCGGCGCCATGTCGCAGCCGCGCCCGGCCTATGGCGGCAGCCATGTCGAATGGTGCCAGAACCGCTGGCGCTCGTATCGCGCTTACGACAACAGCTACCAGCCAAATAGCGGTCCGCGCCGCATATGCGTATCGCCTTACAGCCGCTGATAGTGGTTTTCGAAAGCCCGGATTTTGATCCGGGCTTTTGCTTTCAGGCGGCCGGGCCGGGTAACCGAAGCGTGAATGGATCGTTAATGCTGGGTTCAGACGAAAACGCCTAGCCTGCAACCGGTAATGTTCCGGCCAGAACCGACAAACTGGCTGAGTAAGAAGAAAAAGGTGTTATTATTCACGTCCAACGGCCTGTCGACCGTCGTGAATGGAGGAAGTCAGATGAGAGACTATATGAAGAATATCTTGGCTGTCGGTCTTTCTGCGATCGTGGTAGCAGGAGCGATTGTTCCGGCAGAAGCAGCGATGCCACTACCAATGGCGCCGAAGAGTGTCGAGACGGTGGGCAACGACGCCAGCAAGAATATCGTGAATGTGCAGTACTGGCGCGACCGTCGCGACTGGGATGGCGGACGTCGAGGCTGGTATGGCGGCCATCGCGGCTATCGTGATTACCGCCCGGGTTATCGTCATCATGACGGTTACTGGTTCCCGCTCGCAGCCTTTGCGACGGGTGCGATCATCGGCGGCGCGCTGTCGCAGCCGCGTGAAGTCTACCGTCCGGTTCCCGAATATCGTCCGCGTCCGGTCTATCGCGAATATCGTCCGGTCCGCCGTGGCGGTATGAGCCAGGCGCATGTGAACTGGTGCTATGGCCGCTATCGTTCCTACGATGCCTATAGCAACACGTTCCAGCCTTACCATGGCCCGCGTCAGCCCTGCTATTCGCCTTACAGCTGATAGAATGTCAGGCTGAAATTGACAGAGCCGTCCGGTTACGACCGGGCGGCTTTTTACGTTACAGGATTCGTGCGCGCTTCAGCACGAACCAGGCGAGTGCAACCGAAATCACGATGAAGATGCTGGCCGACAGCGTGCCGCCGGTGCCGACGGTAAACGGCAGTTCATCCGTATTCATGCCGAAGAAACCGGTCACCAGCGATGGCGGCAGCAGGAATGCCGTCATCAGCGACAGGATATAAAGGTGCCGGTTGGTTTCGGACGAGAGTTTGGAATCGATTTCTTCGTGCAGCAGCCTTGCACGCTCCTGCAGGGCATAGACGTCATGATCGACAGCCTCAAGGCGGCCCATCAGGCGTGAGGCGACATCCTCGAAACCGTCAGGCATTTCGTCATCATCGGCGGCCGAAGCCCGCCGCATCAGCGTCAGCACGGTGCGCAGATGCCGGTGCAGGCGAACCACCGTGCGGCGCAGCGGGGCGAGCCGCCGCCGTTCGTCGCGTGTCTCGCTGTCATAGACCAGATCCTCGATGGCGTTCAGTTCCTCCGTCGTCTCCATCACCAGATTGATGAGCGAGCGCTGGAATTCGGCGACGAGGCCTTCGAACACATGTGACGGTGTGAGATAGCGGTTGGAATTCTTGTCGACCGCCGCCTTCAGCCGGTCCACCGAATGCAGCGGCTGCAGGCGGGTGGTGATGATGAAGCGGTCGCTTACCGCAAAATGCAACCAGCCGAAATCGCGCGTTTCCTTGTCGAATTCCCGCTGGAAATCGACCAGCGTGCCATAGAGCGATTTTTCATCGACCACGATGGACGGATGTGTCTCATGGGTGGTGAGGCTTGCGCGCGCTGCCGGATCGAGACCGTCGATGGTCTCGAGAAAACCCGCTACGCGCTGATCGGCGAGATTGAGATGCAGCCAGAAGAAGCCTTCGCACTCGGCCATTTCGTGAAAGCCCGCATCGGGTGCAAGCCGGCGGCACGGGGCTGTGCCGGGGTGGAATTGATAGGCCCAGACAAGGCCTGGAATAACTGGCGTTATGAGATCCATCGTGGCAGTCCTGACCGGCTGGATGGGAGGAGGGAGGCGCCCGTCGTTCCGGTGTGGGAGCAGCGGCGTCGTCGGGCGACTTTCAGCGCATGCTGAGCAAATTCATATGACAGTTTTATAACAATCCCGTCGAAATGACGGGAATTTTCAAATTGACGTTTACGTAAAAATCATTTAGCCCGAAGCCAGTAGCAAGATGCCAGAGCTTCGGGAGGAGGCAGCATGTATAGCGCGCCGGTGGATGATATCGCCTTTACACTCAAACATGTAGCGGGTCTTGGAGACGCGCTTTCAAAGGGTGTGCTTGGCGATCTCGGTGAAGACCTCGTGGATGCCATCCTGCAGGAAGCTGGCCGTTTCGCCACGGAACAGGTCGCACCGCTCGCCGATATTGGCGACCGTCAGGGCGCGAAGCTCGCCGACGGCAAGGTGACGACGCCTGACGGTTGGGCCGATCTTTACCGCCGCTGGGCGGAAGCGGGCTGGAACAGCCTGACCGCGCCGGAAGAGTTCGGCGGCCAGAACCTGCCGCATATGCTGAATGTCGCTGCACTCGAAATGTGGAATTCCGGCTCCATGGCCTTCGCGCTGGCGCCGACGCTGACCATGGGCGCGGTGGAAGCCATCGTCGCCCACGGCAGCAATGATCTCAAGCGCATCTATCTTCCGAAACTCGTTTCCGGCGAATGGACCGGCACCATGAACCTGACCGAGCCGCATGCGGGTTCGGACCTTGGCGTGTTGAAGACCCGTGCGGAGCGCAATGGCGACGGCACCTACCGCATCTTCGGCCAGAAGATTTTCATCACCTGGGGCGAACACGACGCGGCTGACAACATCATCCACCTCGTTCTCGCCCGCCTTCCGGATGCGCCGGCCGGCACGCGCGGCATCTCGCTGTTCCTCGTTCCGAAATTCCTGCCTGATGAAAACGGTGCGCCGGGTGGCCGCAACGACCTTTTCTGCCATTCGCTGGAGCACAAGCTCGGCATTCATGGTTCGCCCACCTGCACGATGATCTTCGGCGACGGGAAATTCGGAGATGAAAAGGGCGCTCTCGGCTGGCTGGTCGGCGAAGAGAACAAGGGCCTCGCCTGCATGTTCACCATGATGAACAACGCCCGCCTTGCCGTCGGCATGCAGGGCGTGGCGATCTGCGAAGCGGCGACCCAGAAGGCGATCGAATACGCCAGGGAGCGCACGCAGGGCAAGGCGCCCGGCTGGCAGGGCTCCGGCATGAGCCCGATTATCGAACACCCTGATGTCGCCAGAACGCTTCTGACGATGAAGGCGCTGACTCAAGGGTCGCGGGCGATTTCCTTCAGCTGCGCGCATGCCATCGATATGGCGCATGCGAGCGAAGACGCCCGGCAGCGCGCTCACTGGCAGGAGCGCGCTGCCCTTCTGACCCCGATCGCAAAATCCTTCTCCACCGATGCCGGTGTGGATGTCGCCTCCATGGGCATTCAGGTGCATGGCGGCATGGGCTTCATCGAGGAAACCGGCGCGGCGCGTTATCTGCGTGATGCCCGCATCGCGCCGATCTACGAAGGCACAAACGGCATTCAGGCCATCGATCTGGTGCTGCGCAAACTGCCGCTCTCCGAGGGCGCGCAGGTGCGCGGTTTCATCGCAGAACTGCGCGAGATCGCCGCCCGGACAGCCGCATCGAACCGCGATGATCTCGGTGAGACGGCCCCTTATCTTGAAGCCAGCCTCAACGATCTGGAAACGGCGACCGACTGGCTGCTGGACCGCATCAAGGCGGGCGAAACCGAAACGGCACTCGCCGGCGCGACACCCTATCAGCGCCTCTTCGGTCTGGCGCTGACAGGCGCCTATCTCGCCAAGGGCGCATTGGTCTCTGTCGATGATGGCAGGGGTGGGCATCGCGCCGCACTTTGCCGCTTCGCAGCGGAAAACCTGCTGGCGGAAACGGCGGCGCTGAAGGATCGCGTTATATCAGGCGCGGCAAGCCTTGCTGCCGCCCGCACCGTACTGGCTTGAGGAGGCTCAGATGTCGAACGATCATATTCTCGTCGAGCGGGTGGGTCATGCGCCGGAGGTTCTGACCATCCGCTTCAACCGGCCAGACAAGAAAAACGCCATCACCGATGCCATGTATCTGCGCATGGCCGAGGCCCTGCATGCCGCCAATGCGGATCCGGACATCCGCGTCGTTGCGTTTCTCGGTACGGAAGGCTGCTTTTCCGCCGGTAACGACATGGCCGATTTTCTCGCCTTCGCCATGTCGGGCGGTAAGGGCAAACTCGCCGCATTGGAACTTTTGAAAGCGCTCGTCGCCTTCGACAAGCCAATGGTATCAGGCGTGGACGGGCTCGCCATCGGCATCGGCACGACGCTGAACCTGCATTGCGACCTGACGGTCGCTTCCAGCCGTAGCCTGTTCAAGACGCCCTTCGTGGATCTGGCGCTGGTGCCGGAAGCGGCCTCCAGCCTGCTTGTGCCGAAGCTTATGGGCCACCAGCGCGCCTTTGCGCTGCTTGCCATGGGCGAGGGTTTTTCCGCCGAGCAGGCATTGCAGGCCGGGATGATCTGGAAAGTCGTCGCCCCCGAACATGTCGAAACCGAAACGCTGGCGCTTGCCACCCGCCTTGCCGCCAAACCACAGCAGGCGCTGAAGATCGCCCGCGATCTGGTTCGCGGCAACCCGGCCGATATTCTCGCCCGCATCGAAGAGGAAGGCCGCCATTTCATCGCGCAGCTGCAAAGTTCGGAAGCGCGAGCCGCCTTCGAGGCATTCATGCGTCGTTAAGTGTGCGGGCAGGAATTCCTTGCGGTTAAGCAACCGGGCAATATGGCTTGGGTTAGATAACGCAACGTCATTGTCCGAAGGCCACCCACATGCGTCACTTCGTTTTCGCCCTGACTGTCTTCCTATCCGCCGCGACGATTGCCGAAGCGGCGGCGATAACACGCGCTCCAGCGGCTTCCACCAACGACGTCATTCTGGCGCAGTCCACGGACGACGATAGCCCGAACTTCTATTCCGGCAATAACCGCGACCGCCAGCGCCGCGCGCGTTTCGTCTGCGTCATCACCCCGCCGGACAGCGCCAACCGCCGCCGGCCCTATATCTGCCCGCTGGAGCGCGGCCGTGTGGGCGGTGCCTGCCGCTGCTCGGGCGTGGTCGGCAACGGCACGGTCGATACGGCCTGGTAAGAGTGACCCCTCCGCCCTCATTCCTGTGACAAGCAAAGGAATGAGGGCCGTTGGAATTGCAGGCATATGAAGCGTTGCGTCAGCTTCGCTAAGCGGCTCTGCGCCCGGATTGCTTATTTCTCCAGCGTCGCCACCGCTTCCACATGCGGCGACCACAGGAACTGGTCAACCGGCGTGACGCGGGTGATGCGATAGCCGCCCTCGGTCAGGATGTCGAGATCGCGCGCAAGCGTCAGCGGGTTGCAGCTCACGGCAACGATCTTCTTCACCGTGCTGCGGGCCAGTTCCTTGCACTGGAATTCCGCACCGGCGCGCGGTGGATCGAATACGACAGCATCGTAATTCTTCAATTCGCTTGTCATCAGCGGCCGGCGGAAGAGATCGCGTTTCTCGACGCTGACCGGCTTCAGGCCCTGCGTGTTGCGGGCGGCGAAATCCAGTGCCTTCAACGGCTTGTCTTCCGCTTCCACCGCATGAACTCTGCCGACGCGCGCAAGCCGCAGCGCAAAGGTGCCGGAACCGCAGAACAGATCGGCAATGCGTTTGGATTTGCCGATATGGGCAAGCACCAGCTCGGCCATGGCGTCTTCCGCCTGCTTCGTCGCCTGCGTGAAACCGCCGGCCGGCGGCGAAACGGGAACACCGCCGAATTCGATGATCGGCTTCTGCGGTTCGATCAGGATTTCGCCGGCAAGCGAGACGCGGGCAATGCCGCGCATGGCCAGCACTGTTTCCGTGAGCGTGCGCCGCTGCTTGTCATTGACCGACTTGATGCCCTCGACGGAAATATCGAGACCGGAGAGCGTTTCGAGAACGGTGATGCGGAACGGCTCGGCGTTCGCCACCATGGAAAGGCCGATGGCGCGGATGGCGTCCAGCCGCGAGACGATGCCCGGCGAGGTGACGGGACATTCCTCGATGGCGACGATGTGATGGCTGTTTGCCTGGCTGAAGCCGAGCAGCAGGCCCTTTTCCGTCTTGCGGGCGGCGAACACCGCGCGGCGGCGTTCGCCGGGGCGACAGATGACAAGATCGTCCACATCAGGCGTCAGGCCCTTCGATTTCAGCGCCGAAACCACCAGCTCCCGCTTGTAGGCATGGTAAGGCTGATCGGAAAGATGCTGCAGCGAACAGCCGCCGCAGGTGCCGTTCTTGCCATCGGGACCGAAGTGGCGGCAGGCAGGTTCACGGCGCTGCGCCGAGGCTTCCGTTATCGACATGACGGTGCCGTGATCCTTGACCTTGGCGATGGCGACCGTTTCACCGGGCAGCGCGAAGGGCACATAGACCGGGCCGTCGGGACAGTGCGCGATGCCGTCGCCCTGCGCGCCGAGGCTCTTGATGGTGACGGTCTGTGTACTCATGGCTTTTCGCCTCCGAGAAGAAATTCGATATTGCCGTCACCGCCGGAAATCGGCGAGGGAATGAGGCCAAGGCTTTTCCAGCCCATGTCCTCCGTCAGCCAGCGTTCCAGTTCGGCGGCCACGGCAGGCGCGGTTTCCGGCTCCTTCAAAAGCCCGGCCTTGCTGATGGCGTCGCGGCCCGCCTCGAATTGCGGCTTCACCAGCAGGACAGCCAGAGCGCCCGATCCAGCAAGCTCAAGTGCCGGGGCAAGTGCGAGCTTCAGCGAAATGAAGGACACGTCGGAGACGATGAAACCGATGGCCCGGTCATCGATATCCTCTGCCGTCAGGTAGCGCGCATTCAGCCCTTCCAGATTGGTCACACGCGGATCGTTCTCGATCCTTGGATGCATCTGCCCGTGCCCGACATCGATGGCGGTGACGTGTTTAGCACCACGATGAAGCAGCACCTCGGTAAAACCACCAGTCGAAGCGCCGACATCAAGACAGTCATGGCCCTTCGGGTCGAGCCGGAAATGATCGAGCGCGGCTGTCAGCTTGAGGGCGGCGCGGGAGACGTAAGCCTGCGCGGGATCGCTGATGGCGATCTCGGCATTGCCGGCGACGGTCTGGCTCGGTTTGGTGACGGTCTTGCCGTTGACGCTCACGGTGCCGCGCGCAATCGCGTCGCGTGCACGCGAGCGGCTGGCAAAGTGGCCGAGCGACACAAGAAGCTGGTCAAGCCGTTCATTTTCAGATGTTTTGGACATGGTTCCGTGTCAATGACCGCCAAACTCCGCCGATGCAAGCGATTTATCGCCGGGACGGGCCGGCAATGCCCGCTGCCGGCCATAATGGCGATGTTGCACCGCAAAGTCAGAATGTTCGATTAATCCAATATAAAGGCTTGTATAGCACTTTGTGCGCAAGGCCCGTGCGGCCACCGGAACCTGCCATGACGGCGTCTCCTCCCATCCACAAAATTGCGACCGTTGCAGCGCAGACGCTTGCTTCGAGGCATCAGGTCGCCGAGAGAGTTTGCGATGTCGCTGAAAAATCTCCCCATTAACCTGAAGCTCATAGCCACCTTCTGCGCCCTGATGAGTGTGTGTCTGCTCGCGTCTGCGGTCGTATTCTGGCAGACGCTGGGGAGCGAGCGTGTCACGATCGAAAACAACCGCACCAAGGATATCATCCAGGCAGTGGATGGCGCGACGGCCGCCATGCTGGAACAGGCCGTCAACCAGCGCGGCTTCCTGCTGTTCCGCAGCGACAGCACCTATAATGATGTGTTCGCCCAGCGCGACCTGATGCTGAAGAAGCTCGATGAAGCCCGCACGCTGGCCGTCGGCCGCCCGGACATCCTGAAATCCATCGACGACATGCAGAAATCCGCCACCGTGTTCTTCAAGGAACTGGCGGAACCGCAGATCGCTGCGCGAAAGACGACGGAAGCGCCGATTTCCGAAATCATCGAGATCGGCCGCAATCAGGCGAAGGGCCAGCTCGATGGCTTCCGCACCTCCGCCGCCAAGATCAAGGAACAGCTGAACGGCCTGTCCACCGCTTACGCGGCGGAACAGCAGGCAGCGGCATTGAACCTTAAATATGCGCTTCTGGGTGGCGGCGCGGTTGCCGGTCTTCTGGCCGTTGCCCTCATCTGGGCTCTGTCGCACTCCATTGTCACGCCGATCGTTGGCATGACAGCGGCCATGAGCCGTCTCGCCGATGGCGATCTGGCGACGGAAGTGCCTGCCACGGATCGTGGCGACGAAGTCGGCAAGATGGCGAAGGCCGTTCTCGTCTTCAAGGAAGCCGGGCTGGAAAAATCCCGCCTTGCCGGCGAGACCGAGCGCATGCGCTCCGCCACCGAGACCGAACGTCGCCGCAACGAGGAGGAAAAGGCGCGGGACGAAGCCGCCAGCGCCTTCGCCAGCGCCGAGCTTGGCAAGGGCCTTGCCGCTCTTGCGGATGGCGATCTTTCCTATCGCATTGAAACGCCTTTTGTG
The DNA here is from genome assembly GCF_059499945.1 of Agrobacterium sp. Classification (NCBI taxonomy): domain Bacteria; kingdom Pseudomonadati; phylum Pseudomonadota; class Alphaproteobacteria; order Hyphomicrobiales; family Rhizobiaceae; genus Agrobacterium; species Agrobacterium sp. The sequence continues at coordinate 652,484 of NZ_JCABZP010000014.1, forward strand.
CCTGCCATCGATCCGGTGCGCCTCAATTTCAACAGCGCTGTCGACAAGCTGCAGCAGGCGCTCAAAACCGTTGGCGAGAACGCTGCCGCCATCAATTCCGGCGCTTCGGAAATGCTCTCCGCTGCCGACGATCTGTCGCGCCGCACCGAGCAGCAGGCTGCCTCCATCGAGGAAACCGCTGCAGCCCTGGAAGAAGTCACCACCACCGTGCGCGATAGCGCCCGCGGTGCGGAAGATGCCGGTAATCTGGTCCAGCGCGCCCGCGCCGGTGCGGAAAAGTCCGGCGTCGTGGTCCGCAGGGCGGTTGCCGCCATGCGCGAAATCGAGAAGTCCTCAGGCGAAATCGGCAACATCATCGGTGTCATCGACGATATCGCCTTCCAGACCAACCTGCTGGCGTTGAACGCCGGCGTGGAAGCCGCCCGCGCCGGTGATGCCGGCAAGGGTTTTGCGGTGGTTGCGCAGGAAGTCCGCGAACTCGCCCAGCGTTCCGCCAATGCCGCCAAGGAAATCAAGACGCTTATCGGCGCTTCCAGCCAGCAGGTGGAAAACGGCGTCAATCTTGTCGATGAAACCGGCAAGGCGCTGGAACTCATCGTGGCGGAAGTCGAAGAGATCAATGCTCATGTCAGCGCCATCGTCGTTGCTTCCCGCGAACAGGCAACCGGCCTGCAGGAAATCAACACGGCCGTGAACACCATGGATCAGGGCACGCAGCAGAATGCCGCCATGGTGGAACAGCAGACCGCCGCCAGCCATTCGCTGGCCCGCGAAGCGGAAGCGCTGAACAGCCTGCTCGGCCAGTTCAGGATGGGTGGCGCGCGCGCTGCCGTTGCGAGCGCCGGCGGCTATTCCGCGCCGCGCCAGTCTTCGGCAAAGCCTGCCTTCCAGTCAGCACCGGCCGCGCCGGTTCGCAAGGCTCCGGTAAAATCGGCCTCCACAACCGCAAGGCCCGTCGCTTCGCCGGCCCGTGCGCTCGGCCAGAGCCTCGCCCGCGCCTTCGGTGGCGCTGCCGAAGCACCGGCCGCGAAGGATCAGGACTGGACGGAGTTCTGAGCCTGGCTTTCAGAGTGAACCTATGAATTGGGGGCCGAAAGGCCCCCTTTTTGCATCGGCGTTTTCAGGCGGGTAACGCCGCTTATGTGCCCTGTAGCCGGAACATCCGCGTAAAGAACAGCTCATCCGACAGGCGGTGAAGCAGGGCGGCAATGACGGCGGTTGCGGCAACAGCGAAAACGAGGCGTCCGGCCAGAACGCCATAGACATCGGCGCCCAGCGACATCACCACGAGCGTGTCTTCAATCACGCTATGGGCAAAACCCATGAACACACAGGACAGAAACACCTGACGCGGTGATATCGTCCCCGATTGCGCCTCGCGGATCAGGAAGCCGGCGCCGTAGGAAATTCCCAGGAACAATCCGATGGCGGTGAGATGTTCGGCCTCGCCGCGAATGCCCGCAAGACGCAGCAGGGGCGAAAGCGCTTTCATCATCAGCGCCAGGAGGCCGGTGAGCCTGAGGATTTCAAGGCAAAAGGAAAGGGCAAGCAGGATGACGAGCATCCAGACCATGGTTTCACCGAGACCGAGGAAATAGGCGGTCCATTCAGGCGTGGCGCCCATCGCAATCCAGGCAGGGTTTGCCGGGCCTGACAACCATCCCGTCGCTTCCAGAAGCTGGTGCAGGAGAAAGGCATAGAGCAATCCGCCGCCGACGCGCAGCGCCGTGGTGACAATCATGCCCGGTCCCGCCTTTTCAATGATCTTCTGTTCGATGGGCAGGCCATGGGCGAACAGGATGAGCGCCGAAAAAACGGTGATATCAGCAACGGTGAGCGACGACGCGGGTACAAGTGTGAAGATGAGCGGCACCGCACCCCATATGCCGACCAGCATTGCGGTCAGCCAGGCAAGACCGAGTTCCGGCGGCAGGCCGATGAGGTTCATGACCGGCGCAAAGGCAGGCGCCACCGCCTCGATCGCGCCCATCCTCGACAATAGCTCGGTCAGAATGGCGATTGGAACCGTGATCCGCACAAGCACCCAGTAGATTGCTAGCGTTTCCCGCGTTTTTTGCCAGACGGGCAGGAAAAGTGACATGTGAAGGCTCCCTGAAGATTGTTCCCATTCACTAATCCCGGCCCGTTCGCATTTGTGGTCAAAGATTGCAGTTTCATGCAATTTTATTGCAAATGTGTCAGCCGGCGATATGCTGCCGGCATGGACAGGATTGACAGGAAACTTCTGAATCTCTTGCAGGGCGACGCCTCGCGCACCAATGTGGATATGGCCGATGAGGTCGGGCTGTCCCCGTCCAGTTGCCTGCGCCGCCTGCAGCGGCTGCGCAAGTCGGGCGTGATCGATCGCATTGTGGCGATCCTTAATCCCGCAAAGGCGGGGCGGGTGATCAAGGCTCTGGTGACGGTGGAGCTGAAATTGCACGGCGAGCAGCATATGCGGCGCTTTCTGGATATTGCGAGCGCCGAAGAGGCCGTGTCGCAGGCCTATGCCGTCACCGGCGCATCCGATGTCGTGCTGATGCTGCGCCTGCGGGATATGGAAGAGTTCGATGCCCTGTGCGACCGGTTGTTCCGCGACCAGCACAATGTGGCGCGCTTTTTTACCATGGTCGTTATCAAGACGGCGAAAGAAGAAACGGCCATCAGGCTTTGAAACTGATGGCATTGCATCAGGGGGAAGCGTTTAATCATTCCCTTTAACCCAAAGAAAGCCGTGTCTGGCTTTCGGGAAGGCAGTTTTCAGATGACGCCTCGCGTTAAGTTAAGACTTCTGGATGGCGCCTATGGCGTGGCCTGGCTCCATGCCGATGCATCCATTCCAGCCTGGGTCGATGGCGCAGGTTTTCTCAGCATCAGCCGGACCGATGACGAGCTTTCCGTCGTCTGCCGCCAGGAGCGAATCCCTGATGATGTTCAGGCCGATACCGGCTGGAACTGTCTCAAACTTCAGGGTCCGTTCGCCTTTGATGAGACGGGCATCGTTCTCTCGGTGATCGAACCGCTATCGACCAACGACATAGGGATATTCGTGGTTTCGACTTTCGATGGCGATCACCTGCTGGTGAAATCGAAGGATCTGGAGAAAGCGCGCGAGCTGCTGGCAAATGCAGGACATTCACTCGTCTAGGATTTGTGAGCATGATCCGCGCGCATGGGGTGCCAGACGGAAATATCGCGCGGGGCATCCAGAAGATCGGGCAGGGCGTCGTGCCATGCCTGCCGATAGGGCCGGTGAATCTGAACGTCGATGACATCCTGATGGTCGCTCCAGGTCTCATGCAGCAGGAAGCGGTTCTCGTTTTCACCATCCCGGTGCAGGGTTGCGTTCACGAAGGTCTTTTCGTGCCGCATGGCATCAAGCAGCGCATTCAGTAATTCGAGAAAGCGGTCGCGCTGGCCGGGACGGACCTGAAATCCGATGAGATAGGTGGTGTGCACGGGTGTTACTCCTTGGCGCCTTGCATCAGTGCTTCGCGGGTTGCCGCGTCGGCGGGGTAAAAACACTCCAGCACGAGTTCGGCCAGTGTGACGTCTGTCGCCGTTCCGAAAACCGTGGTGGTTGAAATGAAGCTCAATATGCTGCCCGAAGAGGGATCACGGAGCTGGAGCGGTATGGCCAGAGGATCGGCTCCGGCATGGGACGAGGCCTTTGGCGCGGGATAGGCCGCGAGCTCCGCATGCAGCCGAGAAAGCACCTCGTCTCCCGTTTCCTCGACCTGACGGCGCAGGCGTTCCAGCAGGTGATGACGCCACTCGGCGAGATTGACGATGCGCGAACTCAAACCCTGCGGATGCAGGCTCAGCCTCAAGGCGTTAAGCGGCGGGCGAAGCAGTTCCTCGGAAACACCGGCCAGAAGCGATGTGATCGCCCCATTGGCGAGAACGACGTTCCAGTGCCGGTCGACGGCAAGGGCGGGGAAGGGCATATGCCCATGCACCACGGTTTCGACGGCCTGCCGGGCCGCCGTCATATCAGGCGCATCCATCGGCCGTTCGGAATGGATAGGCGCATAACCCGCTGCCAGCATCAGCCGGTTGGCGGCGCGGGCGGGCATCGAAAGCTGCTCCGCCAGTTTCGCGAGCATGTCGCGGCTGGGGGATGATCGCCCACTTTCCACAAAGCTCAGATGGCGCGCCGATATTTCCGCCTCAATCGCCAGATCGAGCTGGCTCAACCTGCGGCGGGCACGCCATTCCTTCAGCACTTGGCCGACATGTTCTCGATGATGCGTCATGCCCCGCAGCCTAGCAGAAGATATCGGCAATGCGATTACCTCCGAGGTAATTGTTCCGCTTCCCGACACCCGTCATGTTTGGGCCGTCAACCACAAGGAGCGCAATCATGACGCAGCATCTCGCAATCGCCGAAACCTATCTCGCGGTCTGGAACGAGGAGGACAATGAACGCCGCAGGCATCTCGTCGGTCAGGCGTGGTCGGAAAATACGCGTTACGTCGATCCGCTGATGCAGGGCGAGGGGCAGCAGGGAATTGCCGCGATGATCGAGGCGGCGCGGCAGAAATTTCCGGGATATCGTTTCGTTCTTGCCGGCACTCCGGATGGCCACGGCGACTTCACCCGTTTCTCATGGCGTCTCATTTCGCCTGACGGGGACGATGTGGCCGGCGGTACCGATGTCGTCAGCCGTGATGCCGAGGGGAGGATCGAAAACGTCGTCGGTTTTCTCGATGGCGCGGCATCCTGAGGCAGAGGCGGGATAGTCCCGCCTCCCGTCCCGGCAATCTTGTCAGCCGGCGAAACCGACGCCGGCCTGACGCTGGCCGAGCGCATTGAACACGGTGGACACGATGCCGGCCCGGTCGAGGCCGGCATTGGCATACATGGTCTCGGGCTTGGCCTGCTCCACCCACTGGTCGGGCAGGGTCAGCGTCCGGACCTTGGGGCCGTGGTCGAGCAATCCGGCGCTTGCCATGAAATGCAGCACATGCGCGCCAAAACCGCCGACTGAGCCTTCCTCGATCGTCACCAGCACTTCGTGATGGGCCGCAAGCTGGCGGATGAGATCGAGATCGAGCGGCTTGGCAAAGCGCGCATCGGCAACGGTCGTCGAAAGTCCGGCGGCATCAAGATCTTCGGCGGCTGCAAGGCATTCCGCAAGCCGGGTACCGAAGGAGAGCAGCGCAACCTTGGTGCCTTCCTTGATGATGCGGCCCTTGCCGATCTCAAGGATTTCACCGCGTGCGGGCATCTCGACGCCCACACCTTCGCCGCGCGGGTAACGGAAGGAAATCGGGCCTTCGTCATAGGCTGCCGCCGTGCGTACCATATGTTTCAGTTCGGCCTCGTCGGCCGCCGCCATCACCACCATACCGGGCAGGGTGGCGAGGAAAGTGGTGTCGAAGGAGCCGGCATGGGTCGGTCCGTCAGCGCCGACGAACCCGGCGCGGTCGATCGGGAAACGTACGGGCAGGCTCTGGATCGCCACGTCATGCACCAGCTGGTCGTAACCACGCTGCAGGAAGGTGGAATAAAGCGCGCAGAACGGCTTGTAGCCGTCAGCCGCAAGCCCCGCCGCGAAGGTGACAGCGTGCTGTTCGGCAATTCCGACATCGAAGGTGCGGGACGGGAAAAGCTCGGCCATCTTGTCGAGGCCGGTACCATTCGGCATGGCGGCGGTGACGCCGATGATCTTGTCGTCGAGGGTCGCTTCCTGGATCAGCGCTTCGGCAAAGACGCTGGTATAGCTCGGCGCATTCGGTTTGGCTTTCGCCTGTGCGCCGGTGATGACGTCGAACTTGTTGACGCCGTGATATTTGTCCGCAGCCGCTTCCGCCGGCGCATAACCCTTGCCTTTCTGCGTCACCACATGGATGAGGACAGGGCCTTTCTGGTTGTCGCGCACATTGCGCAGCACCGGTAGCAGGTGGTCGAAGGAATGGCCGTCGATCGGGCCGATGTGATAGAAACCGAGCTCCTCGAACAGCGTACCGCCGGTCACATAACCACGCGCATGGGTCACGGCGCGGGTAATGGCGCGGTCGATGGTCTTGCCGAGATAGGCTGTGAGCTTCTTGCCGAAATCACGGAAGCCCATATAGGTGCGGCCGGAGGCAAGGCGGGCGAGATAAGCGCTCATCGCGCCCGTCGGCGGTGCAATCGACATGTCGTTGTCGTTGAGGATGACGATCAGCCGCGCGTCGAGCGCGCCTGCATTGTTGAGCGCCTCGAACGCCATGCCGGCAGACATGGAACCGTCGCCGATGACGGCGATCACCTTGCGGTCGCTTTCGTCGAGACCCGCCGCCACCGCCATGCCGAGACCGGCGGAAATGGAGGTGGAGGAATGGCCGGCGCCGAAATCGTCATATTCGCTTTCGGCCCGCCGGGTGAAACCGGAAAGGCCGCCTTCCTGGCGCAGCGTGCGGATGCGCTCGCGACGGCCGGTCAGGATTTTGTGCGGGTAACATTGGTGGCCGACATCGAAGATCAGCCGGTCCTCGGGCGTGTTGAAGACCTTGTGGATGGCAATCGTCAATTCCACCACGCCAAGGCCGGCACCCAGATGGCCACCGGTCTTCGACACGGCGTCAATCATCTCGTCGCGCAGTTCCCGTGCCAGTTCCGGCAGGTCGCGATCGTCGATCTCCTTGAGATCGGAGGGAAAATTCACCCGGTCGAGCAATGGGGTCTGGGGCATTCCGGTCAATCGTTCGGCCTTTTCTCGTGGTCAGCGGGGGGCGCCAGAGCGTCTTTCATAGGGAAAGCCGACGGTCCATTCCTGCATGTCGTACACTTCTATAGAATTTCAACCTTCCGGCAAAGGGACAAACTCTTCTTCGTCGCCGGGAACGATATCGAAGCGTCCGGTTCTCCACTCCTGTTTGGCCTGTTCTATGCGTTCTTTTGATGACGAAACGAAGTTCCACCAGATGTAGCGGCGCTGATTGAGCGCGGCCCCACCAAAGATCATGATGTGACAGCCATTGCTGCCGGCCTGAAGCGTGATGTCGTCACCCGGCCTGAAGACGAGCAACTGGTTGGCGGCGAAGATATCGCCTGCCACATCGAGCGAACCGGAGAGAATATAGATCGCCCGCTCCTCATGATCGGCGGAAAAGGGAAACTTCACTCCCGGCTCCAGCGTCAGATCGACATAAAGCGTATCGGTAAAGGCCGAAACGGGGGAGGTAAGGCCCTCGAATTCGCCGATCACCACCCTACCGGAAGCGCCTTTGATATCGATCAGCGGCATGTCTTCCTTGGCGGTATGGGCAAAGGCCGGGGCGATTTCTTCCATATGGTCGGGCAGGGCAAGCCAGGTCTGCAGGCCGGACATGGAAAGCGGATGGCCGCGCAGGTTTTCCGGCGTGCGTTCCGAATGCACGATGCCGCGCCCGGCGGTCATCAGGTTAATGTCTCCGGGGCGAATGACGAGTTCGGTGCCGAGACTGTCGCGATGCTTGATTTCGCCGTCGAACAGATAGGTGACGGTGGAAAGCCCGATATGCGGATGCGGCTTGACGTCCAGCGCATCACCAGCCTTCAGGATCGCCGGTCCCATGCGGTCAAAAAAGATGAAGGGGCCGACGAGACGACGCTGCCGGGTCGGCAAGGCGCGGCGCACCGCAAAGCCGCCAATATCGCTGGTGCGCGGAATGATGAGGTTTTCGATGGCGTCGCAGGCAAAGGCATCACCCGCGTCGGGATCGTTACCGGGAAAAAAGGACATCGCAAGCTCCTCGTATCGTTACACGAAAGCTTAGCACGAACGGAACGGGGTGGGAGCGCCGTAATGGTGAACGCAGCGTCACACCGTTCAACAGGACGTGTTTACTCGCCGTCGAGAGGCTCGACGCCCTGCGGTTTTCCGGCGCGATCGAGACGGATTTTCTCGATTCGCTTTTCCGCAGCGTTCAACAGCGTTTCGCAGTGCTTCTTCAGGGCTTCGCCACGCTCGTAGATGGCGATGGATTCGTCCAGCGCCACGTCTCCGCGCTCCAGGCGTGCGACAATGCTTTCCAGCTCGGCGACGGCTTTTTCGAAGGAATAACCGCTGACATCGGCTGTGTTGGCATTTTCCGTCATGTTCAACCCTTCATCATTCTCAATATGTGCATGGCTGCCGATTCCGCCAGCCCTTCCAGATCATAACCGCCTTCAAGCAGGCTGACGACCCGGTTCGATGCGTATTTATCGGCCATTTCCAGAAGCCGGCCCGTCGCCCAGTCGAAATCCTCACCCACCAGATTGATCTGCGCCAGAGGATCGCGGTGATGCGCGTCGAAACCAGCGGAGATGAGGATGAGGTCAGGCGAAAAATCGGCAATGGCCGGCAGGACGCGGGATTTGAACGCCTCGCGAAAATATTCGCTGCCGGTATTGGGCGAAAGCGGGGCGTTGACGACGTTGTTCTTCACGCCGGTTTCGTTTTTGTCGCCGCTCCACGGATAAAGCGGCATCTGGTGGGTGGAACAGAACAGCACTGATGTGTCGTTCCAGAAAATATCCTGCGTACCGTTGCCGTGATGCACGTCCCAGTCGATGATGGCGACGCGCTCTGCCCCGTGCGCCTTCTGCGCATGGCGGGCGGCAATTGCCACATTGTTGAAAAGACAGAAACCCATGGCCTTGGCTGTTTCGGCGTGGTGGCCGGGCGGGCGGGCCGCGACGAAGACATTGTCGGCAGCGCCGGTAAACACGTCGTCCACCGCCGCCATCGCCGCACCGATGCCGGTCAGCGCCGCCTGCAGGCTTTTGCGTGATACATAAGTGTCGGCCTCGACGCGGTTGATCTCGCCATCCTCTTCAGGGATCTGCCGCATGACGGCAAGCAGGTGCTCCTCCGGATGCGCCAGCAACACCGCGTCTTCATTGGCCTGAGGCGCTTCTCTGCGGATCAGGCGCTCGAAATTCGGATGTTCGAGCGCGATGTTCAGAGATCGCAGGCGATCCGGCCGCTCGGGGTGGCCTTCGGGCGTGATATGCTCCAGGAAGATCGGATGTTCGTATAAACGCGTCGCCATTCTTTTCCTCCCGAAGAAAGTGTGTTCAGGCGCGCTGCGGCAGAAGCGGATAACCCGCCATCACGGCGCGGCCGGCCAGCGCTGCAAGCACAGCCTTCAGCGCATCGCCCGGAATGAAGGCGAGCGAACCCATGAAGGCCTTTTCGAAACCAAGACCGACGACCAGCGCCAGATAGGTGATGCCGAAAGCATAAAGCACGATCACGCCGCCGATCAGGCTGGCGATGAAAAAGCCGATGCCCTGTGTCAGGGCAGACTGGCTGCGATTGACGAGTTTTTCCGAGAGCGTGCCGGTGACGAAAACCGCCGCGATCCAGCCGATCAGGAAGCCCGTCGTCGGCGTGGTGAAGATGGAAAGGCCGCCGCGTCCGCCCGAAAGCACCGGCAGGCCGATGGCGGCAATCAGGATTGTCAGGAGAACCGCGAGCGTACCGCGCTTTGCGCCGAGGACGACGCCTGCCAGCATGACGCCGAGCGACTGCGCGGTGATCGGCACCGGAATGAAACCGAGCGTGATCGGCGGCAGAAGCCCGAGTGCGATGATGATGGCGGAAAACAGCGAAATCAGCACAAGGTCGCGGGTCGTCATGACGCTCAAAACTCCGGATGGTTATCTGGCCGCAAGCTTTGGCCTCTGAAACCGCGCGCGTCAATGGCGTCGGCGATGGCATCGGCATCCTTCAACGTCATAATGACGAGCGGCACGATGGTGGTGGCCATGCGCACCGGCAGGCCGCGCGCCCGGTGCGCATCGCGCACCGCATGGTAGCGGTTGACGATCTCAGGCACGAACCGCACCACCAGACCGACGGCAAGTCCGATATCGGCGGCCTTGACCAGCCCCAGCCGTTCCAGGGGGGCCGCGGCACGCGTAATCTCGTCCATGAATTGCGAAATGCTGACGGTGATGGTGACGGCGGTGGCAAGCAGCGCGAGCGCCGTCAGCCGCAGAAGATTGACACTCGCATCATGGGCTGGAAGCAGGAGATAGCTGAAACCGGCGACGAGGAAGATGGTCAGCATCACCGGCCGCAGCCGCAGGCCGATCTCGTGGAAGGGCAGGCGTGTCTCGCGCAGGATGGCGGCGGCGAGAACCACGGCGCATCCCAGAAGCGGCAGATCGCGGGTGAGGAACAGCGCGATGCTGAAGCCCATAAGCGTCAGGAGCTTGACGGGCGGCGAGACGCGGTAGAGCCAGCCGGTGCCTTCGACATGCAGCGATTTCATCGCGATGCCACCTCCAGATAATGCGCAACCGCCTCTTCGGGGCCGGCATCGGCAACCAGCGCGCCTTCATGGAAAACCAGCACGCGGTCGAAGCCTGCAACCAGCGACAGGTCATGGGTGATGACAACAAGCGCCTGCGACAGCGCCGCCATGGTTTTTTCAACGATAGTACGGTTTTTCAGATCAAGCTGGTTGGTCGGTTCATCGAGAATTAGGATTTGCGGATCGGTGACCAGAAGGGCGGCAAGCGCTGCAAGCTGCAGTTCTCCGCCGGAAAGCTCATGCGCGCGCCGCTCTTCCAGATGGGGAATGCCGAGCCGCGCAAGAACGGCCTTCACCCGGTTTTCGGTTTCCGCCCTGCCGATGCCGAGCCGCTTGAGGCCGAAGGCGACATCGTCGCGCACGATCGGCAGGATGATCTGGTTCTGCGGATTCTGGAAGATGAAGCCGACCGTCTGCAATACCGCTTTGGCGTCGCTCACGGTGTCGAGACCGTTTACCGAAACCTTGCCCGCACTCGGCTTGTTCAGCCCGTTGATCAGCCGGGCAAAGGTGGTCTTGCCGGAACCATTGAGGCCGATCACGCCGATGCGCCGTTCCGTCAATGTCACAGACAGCGGCTGCAGGGCCTGCCGGCCCTCGAAAGCGACACCGGCGGCATCGAAACGGATTTCCAAGCTTACATCCTCGCGCTCGTTTTCCGGTTCTATACCCCGTCATCAACAGAAGTGAAACAAGGAACAAAAAAAGAACATTGCAATCCTGAAAAAGCCGTCATACCTTTTGCGCCATGACGATCAAGGTTTCGAACGAAGCGGCAAGGCGGATTTTTCTGGCGCGGCAGGGGCTTTGCTCCCCGCCCGGCAAGGCGCTTTCCAAGGATGGCCTGCTGCAGCTCATCACCGATATCGGTTTTGTGCAGGTGGACAGCATCGGCACCGTGGAGCGCGCCCACCACCAGATTATCTTCTCACGCAACCAGACCTACAGGCGTGACCATCTGACCACGCTGCTGGAAAAGGACCGCGCGCTTTTCGAGCACTGGACGCATGACGCTTCCATCGTACCGACGGAGTTTTACCCCTATTGGAAACACCGCTTCCGCCGCCGCGAGCCGATCATTCAGGAGCGCTGGCGCAAATGGCATGGAGAGGGCTTCGATGCCGCTTTCGGCGAAACGCTGGAGCGCATCGCCGCCACCGGCCCGGTTCTGGCGCGGGAGCTGAAGGAGGAGGGGCATCAGTCCGGCGGCTGGTGGAACTGGCATCCCTCCAAGACGGCGCTCGAATATTTATGGCACACCGGCAAGCTCGCCATATCCGGCCGCGTGAATTTCCAGAAGGTCTATGATCTCGCCGAGCGTGTCATTCCCGGCGAGCACCACGAAACCGAGGTGGAGCACGCCGAATTTGTCGACTGGGCCTGCCGCGAAGCGCTGAAGCGGCTGGGTTTCGCCACCCATGGCGAAATCGCCGCCTTTTTCGATCTCGTCACCCCGCAGGAGGCGAGGGACTGGGTCAAGAGCCATCGCGATGAACTCTGCGAGGTCTCGCTTCTCTCCAGCGACGGAGACACCGCCCGCCCGTCTTTTGCCTTTGCCGATTTCACCGCCGACCTGACGGATGTACCGGAACCCTCCGCCCGCGTCCGTGTCCTCAGCCCCTTCGACCCGCTGTTGCGCGACCGAAACCGCACGGAACGGCTGTTCGGCTTTTATTACCGCATCGAGGTCTTCGTGCCCGAGCCGAAACGGCAATATGGCTATTATGTCTTCCCGCTTCTGGAGGGCGACCGGATGATTGGCCGCATCGACATGAAGGCGGATCGCAAGCGCGGCACGCTGGATGTGCGCCGCCTGTGGCTGGAGCCTGGCGTGCGCGCCTCAGCAGGACGGCTTGAAAAGCTCGACGCGGAACTATCGCGGCTTGCGAAGTTTACCGGGGTTGAGAGCGTGAATTATCTGGAGGGCTGGCGGGAGGACAAATGAAGGTGTCTTTTCGCGGTGCCTGAATGTAGTGGCGAGCGCCGCCACACTCGCCCTTGAGGCGAGGATCCACAAGCCGCGGAGACAATGGCTTCCGGGATCATGACTTCACGTGTCCGGAACATCTCAAGCATGTCACGTCGGGAACTGCGGGATGGATCCTCGGCACAAGGCCGAGGATGACGCCGAACGGGCGAAGAGCGCGCCAAGCCGAAGCGCTCTCGCGAAGCCCCTAAATCACCCGATATCCGTCGCCGAAATTTTGATGCCAAAGCCTTCCAGGCCGACATAATGACGCTCGCGTGTCGTCATCAGCTTGATCGAGCTGATGCCGAGGTCTTTGAGGATCTGCGCACCGAGACCGATTTCCAGCCATTCGTTTTCACGTGAGCGGGCCTGCGCATGCGCCTCGTCGGGATCACGCGCCTTGCGACGGCCGGCCACCTGGCCGACGCCGACGGAGCCCTCACGCAGATAGACGATGACGCCGCGGCCTTCCTCGGCAATCTTCTGCATATAGTGCTGCACCGGCTGGCGGTCGCCGAACACGTCGTCGGCGACATTTTCCGGGTGCAGGCGAACGGGAATGTCGACACCGTCTCTGATATCGCCGAAAATCACCGCCATATGCTGCATCCGGTCCCAGGGCAGGGAATAGGTTTGCGCCTTGGCCGGTCCGAACGGCGTTTCGATGGTGAAGGAGGATTCCATCTCCACCAGCGTTTCCTTGCGCTGGCGATAGGCGATGAGGTCGGCGACGGAAACCTGCTTCAGCTTGTGTTTTTCCGCAAAGGCGGTGACCTGCGGTCCGCGCGTCACGGTGCCGTCATCATTGACGAGTTCGCAGATGACACCGATGGGCGGCAGGCCCGCAAGCTTGCAGAGATCGACCGCCGCTTCGGTATGGCCGGAGCGCATCAGGACGCCACCTTCACGGGCAATCAGCGGGAAGATGTGGCCCGGCCGGGTAAAATCGGCAGCCCCGACATTGGGATTGGCGAGATTGCGCACGGTTAGCGTCCGGTCATCGGCGGAAATGCCCGTCGTGGTGCCGTGCTTGAAATCGACGCTGACGGTGAAGGCCGTCGTGTGCGCGCTATCATTTTCCGCCACCATGGCGTTGAGGTTCAGCCGCTTGGCTTCTTCGCGCGGCATGGGCGCGCAGACGATGCCGGAGGTGTGGCGCACGATGAAAGCCATCTTTTCCGCCGTGCAATGCACCGCCGAAATGATCAGATCGCCTTCATTCTCTCGGTCGTCATCATCGGTCACGACGACGATTTCGCCTGCTTCGAAAGCGCGAATGGCGTCGACAACGCGTTTCTGGTCATAGGCCATGGCGGTCCCCCTTATTTCAGCCGGCCGGTCTGGCCGCGGTCTCGCAGATAATGGTCGGCAACGGTGCAGGCGATCATCGCTTCGCCGATCGGCACGGCGCGGATGCCGACGCAGGGGTCATGGCGCCCCTTGGTGCGCACATCGACATTATTGCCGTCGGTATCGATGGACAGGCGCTCCGTCAGAATGGAGGAGGTGGGCTTGATGGCAAAGCGCGCGATGACAGGTTCACCGGTCGCGATGCCGCCCAGAATGCCGCCGGCGTGGTTGGAGAGGAAGATCGGCTTGCCGTCATTGCCCATGCGCATCTCATCGGCATTTTCCTCGCCGGAAAGCTCGGCGGAGGCGAAACCTTCGCCGATCTCTACACCCTTGACGGCGTTGATCGACATCAGGTTTGAGGCGATATCCTGGTCGAGCTTGGCATAAATGGGGGCGCCAATACCGGCCGGAACGCCCTCCGCCACCACTTCGACAACGGCCCCGATGGAGGAGCCGGCCTTGCGGATGCCGTCGAGATAGTCTTCCCACACCGGCACCATGGCTGCATCCGGGCAGAAGAACGGGTTCTGATCGACCTGATCCCAATCCCAGTTGTCGCGGTTGATCCTGTGCTTGCCGATCTGCACCAGCGCGCCGCGCACATTGAGGCTCGGCACCACCTTGCGGGCGATTGCGCCGGCGGCGACACGCGCCGCCGTTTCGCGGGCGGAGGAGCGTCCACCGCCGCGATAATCGCGAATGCCGTATTTCAGGTCATAGGTGAAGTCGGCATGGCCGGGACGGAAACGCTTGGCGATCTCGCCGTAATCCTTGGAACGCTGGTCGGTATTCTCGATCAGCATCGAAATCGGCGTGCCTGTTGTTATCATCGTCTCGCCGTCCTCATCCAGCATCACGCCGGAGAGAACCTTGACGATGTCATCTTCGCGCCGCTGGGTCACGAAGCGGCTCTGGCCGGGTTTGCGCTTGTCCATCCAGTGCTGCACCTCGGCAAGGGTGAAGCGGATGCCGGGCGGGCAGCCATCCACCACGCAGCCAAGTGCCGGCCCATGGCTTTCTCCCCAGGTGGTAACACGGAAAAGATGACCGAAACTGTTATGCGACATAGTTCTCAAAACCGGAAAACAGGGCGCCTGTGGACAGCGCCGTTTGAAACAAGCGGATTTGTCTTAGTGGAAAATCCGGGCAAGGCAAAAGCCTTTCTTTCACGGCAAGCCCGATAAGGAGGTGACGCACCGTCCACAGCGGCGCGGCCGGGGCCGGAACGGCGTGTTTCATCAATAAATGGATCGTATCGCCTGATTGATTCGCGGGAAGACGAGGTTTTTCCGGGATGACGAAAATGTAAAAGCGCCGTCGTTTTCCACGCTAATCCCGAGTTTTCCAATATTGCCGGGAAATGCGGTGTAAAAATCACTAACGGCTTGAACGCGATCCCAAATCCGTTCATCAATTGGGCCGAAAATGTCATGGTTGCGGGCAATTTCCGCCACATTCGAAAGGCAATTCTTCATGCATGTAAGGTTTTCACGCAAATCCACGAAAGCTAGATCGATGCGTATGATGATTGCCGCCCTTCTGGCCGCCACCAACCTTTTGATGCCCATCAACAGCTTCGCGCAGAGCGTCGATGTGGAAGGCACGATCAGCAAGATCGATGCGAATGGGCTGAGCATTACGCTCAACGACGGCAAGACCTATCGCGTACCGGAAGAGTTCAATTTCGAAGGTCTGAAAGCGGGCGTGAAGGTCGTGGTTTTCTACACGGAAGTGGATGGCAAACGCGTGGTCGACGATCTTCAGGTCGTTGAGTAAGGCTGCGGTTGCGGCTTTGCCTGTGACGGGGCGAACCTCTGTAAACTTGTTCGGGAAGCACCAACATTTCCGTCATGCCGGACTTGATCCGGCATCCAGCCGACGCGTATCTGCGCGGCGGGATGAATCTTTTCAGCCCAAGGACTTGGGCTGGCTGGATTTCGGCTTAAGGCCGGAATGACGGGAGAGGGGTTGACCCATGCCCCTCACGAAATCCACTCCGCGCTGTTCCTGTTGATCTCGACCTTCAAAATCCGGTCCTGCGGAATCTGCGTTCGCGACGCCTCATCCTTGTCCATGCCTGATACCAGCCGGAAGATCGAGCGGATCACGCCGCCATGGCAGACGCAGATCGTTGGAACCTCAACGGAGGAAAGCCATGCGCCGATGCGCCAGGAGAGGATTTCATAACTTTCGGCATCCTGGCCGGGGGGAATGAAATCCCACTTGTTGGCCTTGCGCGCCTTCACCCGGTCCGGGAATTCTTTTTTCAGCTCCGGCAGGGTCTGGCCCTCCCAGTCGCCGAAGGAAACTTCGATCAGGCGATCGTCGGTGCGATAGGCGAGCGGATCGAGGCCCATCGCGGCGCGCATCAGTTCCATGGTTTCGCGTGTGCGCCCGAGCGGGCTTGCCACATAATCGAAGTCCGTGGCCTGTTCTCCCAGCAGATGCGCAAGGAGTTTGCCGTTACCGACCGCCTGCTGGCGGCCGAAATCGTTGAGCGGAATGTCTTTCTGGCCCTGAAGCCGGCGTATCGCATTCCAGTCCGTTTGTCCGTGCCGGATCACATAGACGAGCAAGGCGATACCCCGTTTTCAAACTTCGCAGGCTTAGTCCTTCACCACCGAGATGTCAGGCGCATCCACGGCCTTCATGCCGATGGTGTGGTAACCGGAATCGACATGGTGGATTTCGCCGGTCACGCCGGTGGAAAGGTCGGACAGCAGGTAAAGCGCCGACTTGCCGACTTCCTCGATGGAAACGGTGCGCTTCAGCGGCGCATTATATTCGTTCCACTTCAGAATATAGCGGAAATCGCCGATGCCGGAAGCCGCAAGCGTCTTGATCGGGCCGGCGGAAACGGCGTTGACGCGGATGCCGCGGTTGCCGAGGTCGACAGCGAGATAACGCACGCTGGCCTCAAGGGCAGCCTTGGCCACGCCCATCACGTTGTAATTCGGCATGACCTTCTCGGCGCCGTAATAGGTCAGCGTGATGATCGAGCCGCCATCATTCATGATCGGTTCCGCGCGCTTGGCCACAGCCGCCAGCGAGAAGACGGAAATGTCCATGGTGCGGTTGAAGTTGTCGCGGCTGGTATCGAGGTAACGGCCGGTCAGCTCGTCCTTGTCGGAAAAGGCGATGGCGTGCACGACGAAGTCGATCTTGCCCCAGTGCTTTTCCAGCCCGGCAAAAACCGCATCGATCGTCTCGAGATCGGTCACGTCACAGTGCCCGGCCATGAAGGCGCCAAGTTCCTGCGCCAGCGGCTCGACGCGCTTCTTCAATGCGTCGCCCTGCCAGGTGAGTGCGATTTCCGCGCCTGCGTCTGCGCAAGCCTTGGCAATGCCCCAAGCGATGGAACGATTATTGGCGACACCCATGATGAGGCCGCGTTTGCCAGCCATAAGACCGGATGCCTGAGCCATTTTGTGCTCCCTAATACTTTTGATCGGTCCTGCCTATGGCATAGGCTGCAATCCTGTTCAAGATTGCCAAAGATCATCAACTGTTAGGGAGCGTAACAAAGGGTGCGTTGTCCCGGCTATTCGCAAAACTTTCACAAATAAAGGCCTTCGCGCATGTGCCGCATCAGGTCGGTCACTTTCTCATCCGGCTTTTCGAGCAGGACGATGCGCAATTCGATGACGAGATCGCCCTGTCCACCCTTGCCGTCGGCAAGGCCCTTGCCGGCGAGGCGCAGCACGCGGTCCGAACCGGACCAGGCAGGAATGGTGATGTTTTCCTCGCCGAGCGGTGTCGCGACGTTCGTTTCACAACCCAGAACCGCGTCGCTGAGCGATATCGGCAGCGTTGTGTGAATATCGAAACCACGAAGGGAAAACGCGTCCTCGCGTGCGGTCAGCAATGTCACGGCAAGATCGCCGCGGGCCATGTTGGGAAGCTTCAGCCCCTGTCCCTTCAGCCGCACCACATGCCCGTCCGTCATGCCGGCTTCGAGCTGGAAGCGAACGTCGCGTTCGTCGGCAAGCGGCACGGTAATCCACTTGTGCTCCAGCAGATCGGCGACCGTGACGGTGGCTTCCGCGGTAATATCAGGCGCCTTTTCGGGGGCCGGCTGCGGGGTGCGGAACCGGCGCACGAGAGCATTGAAGAGATTGACGGCAAGTGAGGCGGGCGCGGTCCGGTCATCGCCAGCGCCGGGCGTGGTCTCGCCGGCCGCAGGCATATCGCCTTTTGCGGCGCTCGCGGCAGCCTTTGCCGCTTCCGCAGCCTGCTGCACCTTGGGATCGTTCTGCGCCTCGGCGCCAAAAATCCGCTCGACGATGTCTTCGGCGGTTTCCGCCTTGGCGTCGGTTTTCTGGCCGGTCTGCGCCCGGTTGCGGGCGTCGGCGCGGGCCAGTTCCTCCATCAGCTTTTCAGCCGCCTTGGCGCGCTCGGCGGCCTCGCGCGCGGCTTCCCGCTGCTGCATGATGGTTTCGCCGCGCTGCTTCTTCTCGGCCGCCCTGCGGGCCTGATCGTAGAGATCGCGCTTTTTGGGGTCTTTGAGAAGATCATAGGCCTGGCCGATCTCGGCGAATCGCGCCGAGGCATCGGGATCGTCGCGATTGGCGTCCGGATGGACGGTTTTCGCCTTCGTGCGCCAGGCGGCCTTGATTTCCTCGTGGCGGGCGTCACGTTTTACGCCGAGGATCGAATACGGATCGCGCATGCGAAACACCAGTTTACGTTGGCTCAGGCGCTGCCGCCCTTCATGGCGCAATCCTGAAACTAACCCCTCCGAAAAGGGCTGCCCGCGATCATTCGCCTGCACGCCCTCTGTCTAATCAACGTCGACTGTTGCAATAAGTTGCTAATCACTCCTTTACGGAGGAAGCGCGCTGCACCGAGGCCGGCTCTATTCCCTGTGGAAGGGTAAACAGATTATTTCTGCTCGAAGCGGGTCAGCAGCCATTCGCCGGTTTCCGACAGGCAGGCCTGTCCGGCATAGCTCGCAACACCCTCGAAGGAGTGACGCGTCGTTTTGAAATCGCGGCAGACGAAACCGCTCGATTTGTCTTCGTGAATGGCGGTGACGACGCCGGCGCTGCCGGTGGCCGCATTGGCCCAGGGCAGCGGCTGGTCGGCGAGCTTGGCGAGATCGGCCGAGGTTACCGCATTGCGGATCGTCGCATCGTCCGTCTGCGGCGCATTGTTCGGCTGGTTGGGAACGGAGGCCGTGGAAAGCGAGCGGTCGACCTTGTCGCCGCCGAACAGATCGAGGCTGACGCAGCCGCTCAGCACCACGAGCATTGACACGACGGCGGAAACTTCCGCTACCGACGAAAGGAGGCCCTTTGTTCGACTGTTCGACTTTGCTATGACGGTCACCATCTTTCACCAGAGATCATCTCTGGGGTCCAAATCAGCTCGGGAGCATTTTAGTCAATATGTCGGAAACGGGGTTAACATCCAGTGACTTCACGGAAGAAAATGAACCGTTCACGCTTTTTGCCGAATGGCTGAAGGACGCAACGGCTTCCGAAATCAACGATCCGAACGCGGTGGCGCTTGCCACCGTGGACGAAAATGGCCTGCCGAATGTGCGCATGGTGCTGCTGAAAGGCGTCGATGATCGCGGCTTTGTTTTCTACACGAATTTCGAAAGCCAGAAGGGCCGTGAGATCCTTGGTCAGAAAAAAGCGGCCATGTGTTTCCACTGGAAAAGTCTCCGCCGGCAGGTGCGCCTGCGCGGCGAGGTGGAGATCGTGAGTGATGAGGAGGCGGATGTCTACTACGCCTCGCGCCCGCGCGGCAGCCGCATCGGCGCCTGGGCTTCCAAACAGTCTCGGCCGCTGGAGGGCCGTTTCGCGCTGGAGAAGGCGGTCGCCGAATATACCGCCAGATATGCCATCGGCGAGATTCCGCGCCCGTCCCATTGGTCCGGTTTCCGCATTCGCCCGCTCAGCATCGAATTCTGGCACGACCGCAAGTTCCGCCTGCACGACCGCATCGAATTCCGTCGCGAGACGCCTGATGGTGCATGGTCCAAGGTCCGCATGTATCCGTAATCGCCCTCGGGGCAGGCCATCGCGGCCTGCCTATTTCAGCAGCGAATCAAACAGCGGCAGGCCGATGATCGCGGAAATGGCGATCAGCCCATAGCAGATGCGCCGGAACGACGCTTCGTCGGCAAGCCCGTGCAGCCGCGCCCCGGCATAAAGACCCGCGCCGTAAAAAGGCAATGCCAGCAGGAAAAACACGAAGACATCAACGGTGAACAGGCCGCCGACAAAATAGCTGGCGATGGAAAACACCGTGGAAACCGCGAAATAAAGAATGACATTGGCGCGCACGAAAGCGCCTTTCAGCGCTCCGCCCAGCCAATAGGCGACGACGGGCGGACCGCCCAGTTGCGCAGCGCCCGAAAACAGCCCGGCCAGAAGCCCGGTGAAGAGGGTGAGCGGCGTTTTCGGCCGGCCGCTGTAACGCCAGCCGGACACCAGAAATAAGAGCAGCACCACGACCACGCCGGAGATGAGCCAGCGCAGGGTCAATGGATCACCCTTGGAAAGCAGCAGGGTTCCAACCGGTACGCCGACAAAGGCGCCGGCCGCCATGATGAAAACCTCGCGCCGGTCCGCCATGCGAAAGGCGGGCGGTATCATGCCGAGCGTCAGGACGCCGTCCACCACCAGCAGTACCGCCGAGGCGACGCGCGGCCCGACGATGGCGCTGGCAAGCGGGATGAAAATCAGCGCTGCGCCGAAGCCGGAAAAGCCGCGGGCGAGGCCGGCAAGAAACGCGGCGCCCGCAAACATGGCGAGCAGCGTCGGACTATGCGCGGTGACGAGTGACGACAGGAAGTCGAGATGGGACATGGGTGATGGCACGTTTGTTCGAATATCTTTTCTCTATCTCGCTTGCATGCGCATGTCCCGGAAATTTCCGTTCATGGCTGCATGACGCACTGACGGGTCGACGCGGTCAGAGAATCATGGTTAGAGTTGTAGTGCGTGAACAAAGGATGAACAAATGTTTACTGACATGATGCGTCGGTTTGACGAGGCTTCGCAAAAATATGCCGCTGAAAACGGAATATTCCGCGATCCGGACTGGTACATGCTGAAGCTTCAGGAAGAGGTTGGCGAGATGACACAGGCCTGGAATCGGCTGACAGGACGGGCGCGCATCAAGGGCAGGAGCAAAGAGGAGATGAAGCGGGATCTGGCCGACGAAACCGCCGATCTCCTCGGCCATGTGCTGTTGCTGGCCTATTATAACGGTCTCGATATCGAGGGATCGATCGAGCGTAAGTGGCGTTTCAAGCCGGGAGCCTGACGACCGGCCGAACGGCGGCTTGATCCTTCGGGTATCTCACCGCTTTGATACAGCTAGGAGAAAGCGACGATAAAGAACAGGATCGCAAGAGCCGCAGCCACAGGCGTCATCACCAGCCGCTCCGGGCGGCTTTTCGACATGGCGTTTAATCCAACGCTCACTGCCAGATAACAGGCGATGATCCAGATGCCGGGTTCGATCCAGCCGGATGGCCAGACGTCCACATAGCCCGTCTTTTGCAGCGGAAAGGACGCGAAAAAGGCATAAATGAGTGGAGCCGCCGCGCTGGCAATTCTTTGCCGGACCGGCAATAGCCGGTGCGCGCCGCCCCAGGCAAGGCGACCGAAGGGCGCGCCGGCTGCAAGCGCGATCTGGAATACGCACAGAACCAGCAGTATCAGCGTCGCGAGCGACACGGCAACAGGCGGCATGATCACCCCGGTTATGAATACGCCGACGAAGGCGCTCGACCTATAGCGGCGTTCAAGCCGACACATGCTTCATCATGACGCCAAACGGCTAAGGACATGTGACGGCCGCCCGCGCTTTCGGCCCACCCGATTCTCATCTCAATCAGGCCTTTGCCTTTTGCAGAAGGCTTGCCACGGCGTGAAGGTCGCTTGCAACGGCAACGCACTTTTCCCGCATTTCCTCGGTCGGCGGCGCGACATCGGGCACCATGATCGTCAACATGCCCGCGGATGTGGCCGAGCGTACGCCTGAATAGGAATCCTCCAGCGCAAGGCAACGGCCCGGATCAAGGGAAAGCCGTCGGGCTGCGGTCAGATAGGGCATGGGCGCGGGTTTGGGTTCGGTATAGTCGCCGCGTGCGACGATGGTATCGAAACGTCTGAGAAGATCGTGGGGGCCGAGATGGCGCGTCACCGAATCGTGCTGCGACGAGGTGGCGATGGCGCGGCGGATATCGAGCCGGTCGAGAAGATCGAGAATGTCGATGACGCCCGGTTTCAGCGCCACGCCATCAGCCATCATCACACCAAGGTGCCGGAGCCAGGCGTCGCGGAAGCTGTCGATCGGAAAATCCGCGCCATAATCGGCAAAGATGGTGCCGGTAATGACATCCCACGGGCTGCCGCACACCTTCTGGTAGGTTTCGACCTTCATGCCATGGCCGCCTTCATCCGAGGCCGCCAGAAATGAATCGCGATAAAGCCTCTCGCTCTCGATCAGCAATCCGTCCATGTCGAACACCACGGCCTGCGGAAGAAAGGGCAACATGGCTTAACCGAACCGGAAAGGGCGTTCGCCGAGGCTCTCGAAAGGGCGGATCAGGTAACCATCGGGATCGGCGACGATGAATTGCCGGTTGCCCACTTCGACCGTGCCGCGCCTGTACCATTTTTCCTCCAGCGGCATCACGAGGTCGATCGAGGATCGCTCCAGCCGGAAAAGAATGGGTTGCAGGGAGGGAACGGCGAGCTGCAGGTTCATGCCGCGGCCGAGCGGAAATTCAAGCGCGGCATTTTCAGTCACGAATGTCCGGGTTGCGCCGATCTGGTCGATCATCAGCTGGGCATCCCCCAGCGCCAGATAGGTAAAGCCCTCTTCGGGGCGCTCATAGACCACATGAAAACCGATCAGGTCGCAATAAAAGGCGCGGCTTTTCTGCCAGTCGCTGACGGCGATTTCAGGAACGAGGGCATTTCGTATGATGGTCATGGTCTCCTTTGCCGCGCAGGCCCGGGATGGGAGATGGCCTGCGGCACGGGCTGATCTTACCGTCTTCCCGGCTGCACGCCAGAGGAAACCTCATCATGGCAGCCATGTGTGAGGCTGCGGGCTGAGATTGTCGCGGCAGGTTCAGCCTCTGGTGTCCCGCAATTTTCCTCCCGTCATTCCTGTGCCTGTCACAGGAATCCAGTCAGCCCAAGTCCTTGGGCTGAAAAGACCCTCTTGCCGCGCGGATGCGCGTCGACCGGAGTGACGGATGTGGGGATGGCACCGCTACATCACTTTTCCCGCGCTACAGATACGCATTGAGCGTCGTTACAGGCAGGTCGTGAGATTTACGCCTTCGTACCGCCGACGGTGATCTGATCCATGCGCAGATGCGGTTGACCGACGCCAACAGGCACCCATTGACCGGCCTTGCCGCAATTGCCGATGCCGGTATCGAGTTTGGAATCATTGCCGATCATCGAGACGCGCTTCATGGCGTCCGGCCCATTGCCGATCAGCATCGCGCCCTTCACCGGCGCGCCGATCCTGCCGTTCTCGATGAGATAGGCCTCGGTGCAGCCGAACACGAATTTGCCTGAGGTAATATCCACCTGGCCGCCGCCGAAGGAGACAGC
The DNA here is from genome assembly GCF_059499945.1 of Agrobacterium sp. Taxonomy (NCBI): domain Bacteria; kingdom Pseudomonadati; phylum Pseudomonadota; class Alphaproteobacteria; order Hyphomicrobiales; family Rhizobiaceae; genus Agrobacterium; species Agrobacterium sp. The sequence continues at coordinate 675,673 of NZ_JCABZP010000014.1, forward strand.
ATAGATGCCCTTCTTGACGGAGGCGATGATTTCTTCCGGCGTTTTGTCGCCTGACAGCATGTAGGTATTGGTCATGCGCGGCATCGGCACATAGGCATAACCCTGCCGGCGGCCGTTGCCGGTGGGCGTCGCACCCATGAGCCGGGCGTTCTGCCGGTCCTGCATGTAGCCGACCAGCCTGCCGTTCTCGATCAACACATTATATCCCGATGGCGTGCCTTCGTCATCGATCGTCAACGAGCCGCGGCGGCTGTCGATGGTGCCGTCATCCACCACGGTCACACCGGGGGCGGCCACCATTTCGCCCATCAGGCCGGCAAAGGCGGAGGTCTTCTTGCGGTTGAAGTCGCCCTCGAGGCCATGGCCCACCGCTTCATGCAGCATCACGCCCGGCCAGCCGGAACCCAGCACCACATCCATGGTGCCCGCCGGCGCATCGATGGCGGTGAGATTGACGAGCGCCTGACGCAGCGCCTCATCCGCACCGCGCTGCCAGTTTTCCGTGGTGATGAAATCGCCGAAGCCGACACGGCCGCCAATGCCGTAGGAGCCGCTTTCCTGCCGGTCGCCTTCGCCCGCCACAACGGAGATGTTGATGCGGGTCATCGGCCTGATATCGCTGACGCGATGTCCGTCGGCGCGCAGGATGTCCACCACCTGCCAGCTCGCGGAAATGGTTGCCGTCACCTGCCGGACATTCGGGTCCTTGTCGCGCAGATAGGCGTCGATATCGGTGAGAAGCTTCACCTTCTCCTCGAAGCTCGGGCTGCCGATCGGGTTCTCGTCGCCATAGAGCTTCTTGTTGGTGCGCTGCGGTGCTGCGGCATAAGAACCGGAATAACCTCTGGTAACCGCACCCACCGCATCCGAAGCGCGTTTCAGTGCGCTTTGCGAAAGCTCGCCCGCATGGGCATAGCCCACCGTTTCACCGGCAACGGCGCGCAGGCCAAAACCCTGATCGGTGTTGAAGGAGCCGCCCTTCAGCCGGCCATTGTCGAAGGTCAGCGATTCGGCTTGGGCATGTTCGATGAAGAGTTCGCCATCGTCAGCGCCGGCGAGCGCCTCGCCGACGAGCTTGCGCAATTGCGTTTCGTCGCAATCGAAGAGTTTTACAAGATCGTCGGTCATGGGAGGCTCCAGTCATTATCGTTCATGACCGATTTAGGCACTGGAGCCGACGGACGCAAGGCTGTCCCGTAATGGCAGGCGTCAGGGAAGCGCGTCGTAGCCCTCGGCAAAGCCCGAAAGCTCGATCGGAATACCCACGCGATCCTGATCAACGGCTTCGCGCAGCGCAAAAACCGCATTCTTGCCGGCGCGCAGAACCTTCAAGAGCTCGTCGTCAATATCCACTTCCACGTAGCAGCCTTCGGAGAAGCAGCGGGTGAAATAGGCGCGGCCGATATTATTATTGTCGATATAGAGCTCCATGCCATCCTTCAAAAGCACGCCGAGCGGCGCGAGGATGCGCAGGATTCGCGACTTGCGGTCGGCGGTTTTCAGCACCACCACCGAAAGGCCAACTTCCGGGCGGTCATCGGCAATCACGTTCTGCATGAGGGCGCATTGTTCTTCGGATGCACCCGCCGGCTTGTCGCAGATGACAGACCATGCGCCATGCGTCGACTTCGGCGTGCCGGGCGGCTGCTGTTGCGCCAGCGCTGCGGCAGCGGGGGCGATGATGGCAAGACCGGCGGCGGCAAGAAAAGTGCGCGCGAGCGGGGAAAGACGCATGGATACCTCTGGGATTCGAATCAGTGCGGCTATTTTGACGCCATAATCCGGAAAAAAAAGCCTCAGGGCTTCAATTCCAGCGGAGTTGGGCGGAAATAGGACCTGACCGCCTGTATGGGCGTCTGATTTGCCCGGCACGTCATTCGTTATCCGGCGGTGGAACCGACTGGAAGTCGGGGCTTTGTCGCATTTGGGCTGTTCGAAATCGCGTTCGGCGGGGCAGCTCAGACACAGGGTGCGGGAAAGTCGCCCGTGGATTGACCAATGGCAAAATTGGGGCATATCCGTGTCCCGACGCATATTGCGGCAGAGGACAAACTGTGGTTTGAAGTTAGTACCATTAGCATGGATTCTGCGTCTGTGATTGATCTAGATCAGACGCGTGAGGGAGAGGGTACCGTGAGGAATAGGATTTACGCAGCACTGGCGGGGATGACCTGTCTGCTCACGGCTGTCGGCGCCCACGCCGATCAGCCGGTGCATTGGCAAATGGGCATGCAGGAGGCCGCCACGCCGATCATGCACGAAATACGCTGGTTTGAACAATATACACTGTGGTTCATTGTTCCGGTTACGCTTTTCGTTCTTGCGCTGCTCATCATCGTTGCCTTGAAATTCCGCGCCGCGAAAAATCCGGTGGCTTCCAAGACCAGCCATAACACGGCGATCGAGGTTGTCTGGACGCTGGCGCCGGTTCTCATTCTCCTGTTCCTCGCTTTCCCCTCGTTCAATCTTCTGAACGCGCAGCTGACGCAGCCGGAAAACCCGGACCTGACGCTGAAGGCGACCGCCACGCAATGGCTGTGGAGCTATGAATATGCCGCCGCCGAGGGCGCCGAGCCGCTCTCCTTCGACAGCTATCTGCTGAAAGAGCAGGATCGCGCTGCTGCGGGCAAGGAGGACAAGGCCCGCTATCCGCGTCTTCTTGCGGTAGACAATGAAATGGTCGTTCCTGTCGGCAAGACCGTTCGCCTTCTGGTGACGGCGGCTCCGACGGATGTCATCCACGCCTTCGCCATGCCCGCTTTCGGCGTCAAGATCGACGCCGTTCCGGGCCGCCTCAACGAAACATGGTTCAAGCCGGAGAAGGAAGGCCTCTATTATGGCCAATGTTCCGAGCTTTGCGGCAAGGACCACGCCTTCATGCCGATCGCCATTCGGGTGGTTTCCGAACAGCAGTACAACGCCTGGCACGCCGCCGCCGCTTCAGACCTGAACGGCGCGAACCGGGCGCTGATGGCCTCCGTCGACGGCGCTCCGCGCACCGTTGACGTTGCCGCCAACGAAGCCAACTGAGACCTGGAGTGACGACAATGGCTGGACCTTCCGCACACGACGATCATCACTCGCATGGTCAATCCGCACATGACGATCATTCGCATGATGCGCATCATTCCCATACGCCGGGCTTTTTCGCCCGCTGGTTCCTGTCCACCAACCATAAGGACATCGGCACGCTCTACCTGATCTTCGCCATCATGGCGGGTATCATCGGCGGCGGTCTGTCGGTCGTCATGCGCATGGAACTGCAGGAGCCGGGCATCCAGATCTTCCACGGTCTGGCCTCCATGGTTTACGGCTTCGAGGGCGACGCTGCCATCGACGGCGGCAAGCACATGTTCAACGTGTTCACGACAGCGCACGCGCTCATCATGATCTTCTTCATGGTCATGCCGGCGATGATCGGCGGTTTCGCCAACTGGATGATCCCGATCATGATCGGCGCTCCTGACATGGCTTTCCCGCGCCTCAACAATATTTCCTTCTGGCTGATCGTCCCGGCCTTCATCCTGCTGCTCCTGTCGCTCTTCGTCGAAGGTCCGGCGGGTGCTTACGGCGTCGGCGGCGGCTGGACCATGTATCCGCCGCTATCGACCAGCGGCATGCCCGGACCGGCGGTGGATCTTGCGATCTTCTCGCTGCACGTTGCCGGCGCATCCTCGATCCTCGGCGCGATCAACTTCATCACCACCATCCTGAACATGCGCGCTCCGGGCATGACGCTGCACAAGATGCCGCTGTTTGCCTGGTCGGTTCTGGTCACCGCATTCCTGCTGCTGCTTTCCCTGCCGGTTCTGGCGGGTGGCATCACCATGCTTCTGACCGATCGCAACTTCGGCACGGCATTCTTCTCGCCGGAAGGCGGCGGTGATCCGATCCTCTACCAGCACCTGTTCTGGTTCTTCGGCCATCCGGAAGTGTATATCCTGATCCTGCCCGGCTTCGGCATCATCAGCCACATCGTGTCCACCTTCTCCAAGAAGCCGGTCTTCGGTTATCTCGGCATGGCCTATGCCATGGTGGCCATCGGCGCAGTCGGCTTCATCGTCTGGGCCCACCACATGTATACGGTCGGCCTGTCGCTCGAAGCGCAACGTTATTTCGTCTTCGCCACCATGGTCATCGCGGTGCCGACGGGTATCAAGATCTTCTCGTGGATCGCGACCATGTGGGGCGGTTCGCTGACCTTCTCGACCCCGATGGTCTGGGCGATCGGCTTCATCTTCCTGTTCACCGTCGGTGGCGTCACCGGCGTGCAGCTCGCCAATGCCGGTCTCGACCGTTCGCTGCACGACACCTATTACGTCGTCGCCCACTTCCACTACGTGCTGTCGCTCGGTGCGGTCTTCGCGATCTTCGCCGGCTGGTATTACTGGTTCCCGAAGATCACCGGCTACATGTACAGCGAGTTCATCGGCAAGCTGCATTTCTGGGTCATGTTCGTCGGCGTGAACCTGATCTTCTTCCCGCAGCACTTCCTTGGTCTCGCCGGCATGCCGCGCCGCTATATCGATTATCCCGATGCCTATGCCGGCTGGAACCTGGTGTCTTCTTACGGTTCGTATATCTCGGCCGTTGCCGTGGGTATCTTCCTCTTCGGCGTCTGGGAAGCCTTCGCCAAGAAGCGGATCGCCGGCAACAATCCCTGGGGTGAGGGTGCGACCACGCTCGAATGGCAGCTGTCTTCGCCGCCGCCTTACCACCAGTGGGAACAGCTGCCGCGCATTCGCTGATGCGCGGCCCCGGAAGGCGCGGGCAGGACTCGCAAATTCCGGACGCTCAAAAACAAGGGACGGTACGGCCTTGGTCAGCGCCGTTTCCTTGAGGCGGGAATGCCCGTTGCCGCGTGACATTTTGTCCAAGCGAAGCATATCGTCCGACATGATACATGCCCCGGACGTGATAAATGCCAAGTCTGGCCTTTATGAATGAGCAGCGCAGACGAATGGCGGGATGGGCGCGGTCACAGGGCCGGGCAAATGGTATCGGTTCTTCCGGATGCCGCCCATGCCGGAACGTTCGGACCAATGAATTGACGCATCGCGCATGCCGGAAATCACATTCGTTTTCGGGCCGGTGCAGGGGATGTCGCGACAGGCGGCGCCTGAAGGAAAACAGGACAGGAAATGAGCATTATCGACAATCGCGACATGCTGGGCGTGAAGGGCTCCGAACTTTCGGAAGCCGGCGCGCGCGATTATTTCGAGTTGCTGAAGCCGCGCGTCATGTCGCTCGTCGTCTTCACGGCCTTTGCGGGCCTCGTGCTGGCGCCGGGCGAAATCAACCCGGTGCTCGGCATCATCGCCATTCTCTGCATCGCTGTCGGCGCCGGCGCGTCCGGCGCACTCAACATGTGGTATGATGCCGATATCGACGCCGTGATGAGCCGCACCGCAAAGCGGCCGATCCCGTCGGGTCGTATCGCGCCGCGCGAGGCCTTGGCCTTCGGTTTGACGCTGTCGGCCTTTTCGGTGGTCATTCTCGGTCTTGCGGTCAACTGGTTCTCGGCCGGCCTGCTTGCCTTCACCATCTTCTTTTACGCCGTCGTCTATACGATGTGGCTGAAGCGCTCGACGCCGCAGAACATCGTCATCGGCGGTGCCGCCGGCGCTTTCCCGCCCATGCTCGGCTGGGCCTGCGTCACCGGCGGCGTTTCGCTTGATAGCATCATCCTGTTCCTCATCATCTTCCTGTGGACACCGGCGCATTTCTGGGCGCTGGCGCTCTTCAAGATGCGTGATTACGGCGCCGTCGGCATTCCGATGATGCCGAATGTGGCGGGCGAACGCTCTACCAAGAACCAGATGATCGTTTATGCGGTGCTGACCGCGGCTGCGGCTGTTGCGCCTTATTTCACGGGTCTGGCGAGCGCCGGTTACGGCATTTTCGCAGCCGTGCTGAGCGCAATCTTCGTCTACTGTTCGTTCGATGTCCGGCGCATGCCTGAGGGCGACGAGAAAATGCTGCCGGCCAAGAAGATGTTCGCCTATTCGGTGCTTTATCTCTTCGCCATCTTCTCCGGCCTTCTGGCCGATCATTTCGCGCCGGCCCTCAAGGCCGTCATGTCGGGAGTCCTGTGATGGAAACGGTGGAACTGAGCGCGGCTCAGAAAAAATCGAGACGCGGGCGCAACATTGCGCTCGGCGTTTTGCTCGCCGGCCTGGTGGTGCTGTTCTACGTCATCACCATCATCAAGATCGGCTCGCACTGACGGGCTGATTGAGGGGAGAGGAGGAGGAGGAGATGGCAAATATGGAAACGCAGACGGCAGCGACCGGCAGGCAGAAGGTGAGCAATCGCTCCATTCTCGTGCTCTGTCTGGTGTTTTTCTGCGCCATGATCGGCATGGCCTATGCCGCCGTACCGCTCTACACCCTGTTCTGCCGCGTCACCGGCTATAACGGCACGACCCAGCGCGTCGAGCAATATTCCGACGTCATTCTCGACAAGACCATCAACGTCACCTTCGACGCGAATACGTCGAACGGCCTCAACTGGGATTTCCAGCCGGTCGACAGGAAGGTCACGCCGAAGATCGGCGAAACGGTGCAGGTGACTTTCAAGGCGACGAACCGTTCACCCGTGGCGACCACGGGCACGGCGGTCTTCAACGTCACGCCGATGGAAGCAGGGGCCTATTTCAACAAGGTGGAATGTTTCTGCTTCACCGAAACGACGCTGCAGCCGGGTGAAACGCTGGAAATGCCGGTGGTATTTTTTGTCGATCCTGACATCGCCACGGCGCGCGAGACCAAGAGCATTCATACTTTAACGCTGTCCTATACGTTTTATCCGGCCAAAACCGAAAAACCGGTTGCGTCCTTGCCGGTAAAAACTGAATCTGGCGAAAGCAAATTGTGAGAGGAGATCCGGCCTTTTGTTTAAGGCCGGATCAGGGAAGAGATACCAGGGGATTGTCGCAATGGCAGATACGCATCAGAAGAACCACGATTACCACATCATCGATCCAAGCCCCTGGCCGCTTCTGGCCTCGATCGGCGCCTTCATCCTGACATTTGGCGGCGTCTGCTACATGCGTTACCTGTCGGGCGGCTCCTTCAAGCTGTTCGGTGCGGAACTCGCCAATCCCTGGCTTTTCTATATCGGTCTCGTTATCGTGCTCTACACCATGTATGCGTGGTGGGCGGATACGATCAAGGAAGCCAATGAGGGCAGCCACACCCGCGTCGTTTCGCTTCACCTGCGCTACGGCATGATCATGTTCATCGCCTCAGAAGTGATGTTCTTCGTCGCGTGGTTCTGGGCCTATTTCGATGCCAGCCTCTTCCCGCACGAGGCCATTCAGGCGTCCCGCCTCGAATATACCGGCGGGCAATGGCCGCCAAAGGGCATCGAGGTCATCGATCCCTGGCATCTGCCGCTCTACAACACCGTCATCCTGCTTCTGTCGGGCACCTGCGTCACCTGGGCCCACCATTCCCTGCTGCACAATGACCGCAAGGGCCTGATCACCGGTCTGGTGCTCACCGTTGCGCTCGGCATCCTGTTCTCCACCGTGCAGGTTTACGAATACATGCATGCGCCGTTCGACTTCAAGAATTCGATCTATGGCGCGACCTTCTTCATGGCCACCGGTTTCCACGGTTTCCACGTCTTCGTCGGCACGGTCTTCCTGCTTGTCTGCCTGTTCCGCGCCATTGCCGGCGGTTTCACGCCCAAGCAGCATTTCGGTTTCGAAGCGGCCGCCTGGTACTGGCATTTCGTTGACGTCGTCTGGCTGTTCCTGTTCTTCGCCATCTATATCTGGGGTGGCTGGGGCGCGCCGGTGCACGGCTGATCGCACCGATAATGGAGGGGCGGCAATCGCCGCCCTGATGTCCGGGGCGAGTTTCCCGCACGCCCGGCGCCATTCTCGGGTTCGACCCGAGAATTCAGATCGGTGGTGTGCAAATCCTCGGGTCACGCCCGGGGATGACGGAGGAGGGAGCCTCCGTCGACACTTCACGGGCAGCGGTTGCTGCCCTCGTGCCTGAGCCCCTCTCCAGAGGGGTGGTTTGCAGGCGGAAGCGGGAGGTCATATGTCAGAACCCGGAAACGGCAATTTCGCGCCGGTAGATCCCATCAAGGTCGGGCTCAAAGGCTGCTGCCCGCGTTGCGGCAACGGCAGGCTGTTCGATGGTTTTCTGACCATAAAGCCCACCTGCAGCGCCTGCGGGCTGGATTACGGTTTTGCCGATGCGGGCGATGGCCCGGCCGTCTTTGTCATGCTGATCGTCGGTTTTCTGGTCGTCGGGCTGGCGCTCTGGGTCGATCAGCGTTTTGCGCCGCCCGTCTGGGTGCATGTCATGCTGTGGTTGCCGTTTACGGTAATTGTCTCCCTGGTGCTGCTGCGCAAACTGAAGGGGATCATGATTGCGCTGCAATACAAGAACAATGCAAGCGAAGGCAGGCTTGATCGTGAATGACGTTTCCCACATGAAGGCCGCGGAAAGGCGCGTCTGGTTCGCCGCGCCGCTGGTGCTGCTGGCGCTTGCCATCCTTCTCGGGCTTGGCACCTGGCAGGTGAAGCGGCTCTACTGGAAAGAGGCGTTGATGGCCGATATCGAGGAGCGGCGGAGTGCAAATCCGGTGACGCTTGCCGATATCGAGGCGATCGCAAAAAGCGGCGGCGATATCGAATATCGCAGGGTCAGCCTTTCCGGCACCTTCGATCATGCCCATGAGCGGCATTTCTTCGCCACCCATCAGGGCCGGACCGGTTATTACATCTATACGCCGCTGACGCTTGCGGACGGCCGCATTCTCTTCGTCAATCGCGGCTTCGTGCCTTTCGAGATGAAAGAGCCCGCCAAACGGCCCGACGGGCAGGTAACCGGCGAAGTGACAATAACGGGGTTGGCGCGCGCGCCGCTCGTGGCAAAGCCATCATCGCTGCTGCCTGACAATGATATCGCCAAGAATATCTTCTACTGGAAAGATCTGGCGGCCATGGCTTCCAGCGCCGAAATTCCGTCCGAGCGGTTGGTCAATCTCTTCGTGGATGCCGATGCCACGCCCAATCCGGGTGGCTGGCCTGAAGGCGGCGTGACGCTGATAGATTTGCCCAACAATCACCTGCAATATGCGATAACGTGGTATGGCTTGGCGGCTGCCCTTGTCATCGTCGCCGGTTTTGCCTATTTCCGGAACGGCAAGGCGCAGGGTGAATAAAGCGCGCCGCGTCCGGTAGGGCAGTTGATCGGGCAAGACCACGGTGCCGGCCAAGGAGCTGGCCAAGGAGCTGGAATGAACATCGCCGTTTCCAAACCCCCTTTGACGATAAGGCTGTGCGGACCGCGCGGCTTTTGCGCGGGCGTGGACCGGGCGATCCAGATCGTCGTGCTGGCGCTGAAAGCCTATGGCGCGCCGGTCTATGTCCGTCACGAAATCGTGCATAACCGCTATGTGGTGGAGGGGCTGGAAGCCAAGGGTGCGGTCTTCGTCGAGGAGCTGCACGAAATCCCCACCGAGCATCGCGAGCAGCCGGTGGTTTTCTCCGCCCATGGCGTGCCGAAATCAGTGCCTGAGGACGCACAGGCGCGTAACCTGTTTTATCTCGATGCCACTTGCCCGCTGGTCTCCAAGGTCCACAAGCAGGCCATGCGCCACCAGCGGCTTGGCCGCCATGTGGTGCTGATCGGCCATGCCGGCCACCCCGAGGTCATCGGCACCATGGGCCAGCTTCCCGAAGGTACCGTCTCGCTGATCGAGACGGTGGAGGATGCCGGCCGTTATGAACCGCTGGACCGTGAAAATCTCGGCTTCGTTACCCAGACGACATTGTCGGTTGATGACACCGCCGGCGTTATCGCCAGGCTGCAGGAACGTTTCCCGGCCATTCAGGCGCCCGCCGCCGACAGCATCTGTTACGCAACCACCAATCGTCAGGATGCGGTGAAGCAGGCAGCCCCCGGCTGTGACCTGTTCATCGTTGTCGGTGCGCCCAATTCCTCCAATTCCAAGCGGCTGGTGGAAGTGGCGCTGCGCGCCGGGGCCAAGCGCTCCGTGCTGGTGCAGCGGGCCTCGGAAATCGACTGGGATGAAATCGGCGATATCAGCACCGTCGGCCTCTCGGCCGGTGCTTCCGCACCTGAGGTTATCGTTGACGAGATCATCGAGGCCTTCAAGGCGCGTTTCGACACCACGCTCGATCTTGCCGTAACGGTTGAGGAAACGGAACATTTCCTCGTCAATCGCGAGCTGCGCAGCATCGAGCTGACGACGGATGATATGGCCTTCGTCAACGGCAATGCCAGCAATGCGCTGCCGCCGAAAACCGCCGCCGGCATTTAAAGCTGGATGATGCTGCCTGTGAGCGGTTTCCGTCTCACAGGCGTCATCCATCGAGATTTCCACTCCGTCCTTCATCAAGAGATTTGAAATTGGCAGTTTATACTGATATCACCGAAGATGATCTGAGGAATTTCCTCACGCAGTACGACGTCGGCAGCCTCACCTCTTACAAGGGCATTGCCGAGGGCGTCGAAAACTCCAATTTCCTGCTGCATACCACCAAGGACCCGCTGATCCTGACGCTTTATGAAAAGCGCGTGGAGAAAAACGATCTGCCCTTCTTCCTCGGCCTCATGCAGCATCTGGCAGCCAAGGGCCTGTCCTGCCCCTTGCCGCTGCCGCGCAAGGATGGCGAATTGCTGGGAGAATTGTCGGGCCGGCCGGCGGCGCTGATTTCCTTTCTTGAAGGCATGTGGCTGAGAAAGCCGGAGGCGAAACATTGCCGGGAAGTCGGCAAGGCACTCGCTGCCATGCATCTGGCCGGTGAAGGCTTCGAGATCAAGCGGCCGAATGCGCTCTCCGTCGAAGGCTGGAAGGTGCTTTGGGACAAGTCCGAAGCGCGCGCTGATGAGGTGGAGAAGGGCCTGAAAGACGAGATTCGCCCTGAGATCGATTATCTCGCCGCCCATTGGCCGAAAGATTTGCCGGCCGGCGTCATCCATGCCGATCTGTTTCAGGACAATGTGTTTTTCCTCGGCGACGAACTTTCCGGCCTGATCGACTTTTATTTCGCCTGCAACGACCTGCTCGCTTATGACGTCTCGATCTGCCTCAATGCCTGGTGCTTCGAAAAGGACGGCGCTTACAACGTCACCAAGGGCAAGGCGCTGCTGGAAGGCTACCAGTCGGTGCGTCCGCTGAGCGAAGCGGAGCTGGAAGCGCTGCCGCTTCTGGCGCGCGGTTCGGCGCTGCGCTTCTTCCTGACGCGGCTTTACGACTGGCTGACGACGCCCGAGGGCGCGCTGGTGGTGAAGAAGGACCCGCTGGAATATCTGCGCAAACTGCGGTTCCACCGTTCCATCGCCAATGTCGCCGAATACGGGCTGGCGGGCGAATGAAACATGTCGATATTTTCACCGATGGCGCCTGCTCCGGCAATCCCGGTCCGGGCGGATGGGGCGCCGTGCTGCGTTACGGCGAGGTGGAGAAGGAACTCTGCGGCGGCGAGGCCGAGACCACCAATAACCGCATGGAATTGATGGCGGCGATTTCGGCGCTCAATGCGCTGAAGAGCCCCTGCGAGGTCGATCTTTATACCGACAGCGCCTATGTCAAGGACGGCATCACCAAGTGGATTTTCGGCTGGAAAAAGAAAGGCTGGAAGACGGCTGATAACAAGCCGGTCAAGAATGTCGAGCTATGGCAGGCGCTGGAGGCGGCACAGCAACGTCACAAGGTCACCCTGCACTGGGTCAAGGGCCATGCCGGCCATCCTGAAAACGAGCGCGCCGATGAACTGGCGCGAAAGGGCATGGAGCCCTTCAAACGGCGGTAATGGAAGCCTGCTCTATCTTGGGTCGGCGAAAATAGAGCCGACTTGATCTCGGGCCCCATTATCCGGGGTTGTGAAAACCGAAACCCGACCTATCTTGTCGTCAAGGGGGTGCTCCAGTGGCGCCCAACGGAGGAGAGAAATCCGGATGATCCTGCATTGTGTATTTTTACGCTTCAAGGCCGCAACGGCGTCTTCTGAAAAACAGGCAATATTCGAGGCGATCGCTGCCCTGAAAGATGTCATCCCCGGCATCATTGATGTGAAATACGGCCAGAATGTCTCGCCCGAAGGGCTGAATGGCGGTTTTGTTGATGGTTTCATCGTGACGCTGGAAAGCCCCGAGGCCCGCGACGACTATCTCGCCCATCCGCAGCACATGGAAGTGGGGGAGCGTCTCGTGTCGCTCACCGACGGCGGTCTCGCCGGGCTTCTGGTGTTCGATATGAATGTTTGAGAGGGCGGCCGAGCCGCCCTTTATTCTTCAATGCGAATGCCTGTAGTGAGATCGTATCACTAAGTGTGCCGTCACCCCGGACTTGATCCGGGGTCCAGTGCGGTCAAGTCCTTGATCGCGAAAGACTTTTCTCACGGCGCAGACGCGCCGTGGCTGGATGCCGGATCAAGTCCGGCATGACGGAAAGTTGGAGCCTTTACATTTACAAGGAGAGACCAAGCTCGCCCTCAAAGCTGCTCGATCATCGCCGCAGCGGCAGAGACCGTTGCCTGGCCGGGGTTCTCTTCAACGTTGAGCGACTTCACCACGCCGTCTTCCACCAGCATCGAATAACGCTTGGAGCGCACGCCAAGGCCGCCGCCGGACAGATCGGCATCGAGGCCGAGCGCCTTGGTGAAGGACGCATCCCAGTCGGCGAGGAAATGAATCTTGCCCTGACCACCAGACGATTGCGCCCATGCGCCCATGACGTGCCAGTCATTGACGGCGACGACGGCGATATCGTCCACGCCCTTGGAAAGAATGGCGTCACGGTTTTCGAGATAACCCGGCAGGTGGTTCAGCGAGCAGGTGGGGGTGAAAGCGCCGGGAACGGCAAAGAGAACCACCTTCTTGCCGCCGAAAAGTGCGTCCGTGGTGGTTTCCACCGGGCCGTCGGCCGTCTTTTCCTTGAAGGTTGCGGAAGGCAGTTTTTCGCCGATCTTTATGGTCATGTCCGTGCTCCTGTAGCCGTTCGGTTCGCGCGACTATAGAGCACGAAAATGAAAGCTGTCATGCGGTTTTCGAGATAATTTCCCCCGCAGAAACACCGCTTACGGCTTCGGGAAATTCAGCATGGTCTCCATGGCCCGGTCGCCTGACTTGACCAGAATGGGCCAGCTGTTGCCCTGCACCTGATAGGTTTTCGGCAGGCCCTTGATGTTCATGTAAAAGGAGAGCTTGCGCTTGTCGCGCACCAGGTTCTGCGGCTCGTAATAGGCAAAACCGGAGGGACCCGCGATGAATATTTCGGTCTCCTTGGGTGCGTTTTCCGGAAGCTGCAGCTGCACGCCGAGCATGGTCTTGTCGGGCGTGATGTGGAAATCGATCACCTTGAAATCGTCGGAGGCCGCCTCGGGCAGCGTTTCGCGCGCCTCTTCGAGAAGACGGCGTTCCTCGCTGTCATCATCACCCGCATTGCCGCGGTCGATGGAAAACTTCGCTTCGAAGGGAATGCAGATATTCTGGCACACGCCGATAAAGGCGGTGAGGTCTATCTTCCCGCTTGCTGCCGGGTCGGCGGCTTTCAGCTGAAACGGAAGGCTGACGGCGTGGTCATAGCCGATATCGGTGATGTCGCCGTTTTCGATCAGCTTCGGAACCGGATAGGCCATGGTGGTAAGCGCCACGCCGCTTGCCGGATCGGGCGTTATCTGCGGCGGTATGCCTGCTTCGCCCGGTTCGCGCCAATAGGTGATCCAGCCGTCCTTCGGCTCGATCTGCAGCACGCCGCGCACCACGCCGTCCGCATCCATGGCAAGGCTTGCCACGCGCATCAGGCCGCCCTCGCTTCTGGCCCAGTCGGTAATTTCGGCCTGGGCGGCTTGCATGCCGCCGAGGAGGGCGGCAAATGCGGCCGCGAGACGAAGATGTGAAAATCGAAAGAATATCCTGACGCTCATGCTTCCCGTCTAACCCAACATCGCCCGACGGACCAGTTACGAATTCGTGCGGTTCATCATTTTCGGTTGATTGATCGGGCGCGATGCCGCATCCTGTCCTCTGTCGAAGTGCGAACGCCGTTTTCCGTTGAGCGACGGAATTCGGTCTGCTGGAGGCGCCGGTGAGCTTTTCAACCCTGATGGACAAACGCGAACGTGGCTTTCTCGATGGCCAGTTCCTCATCGCGATGCCGGGGCTGGACGACGGCAATTTTGCCCGTGCGGTGATCTATATCTGCGCCCACTCGGATGTCGGGGCCATGGGCTTCATCATCAACCGGCCGCAGCAGATCACGTTTACGGATATTCTGCTGCATCTGAAGCTGGTGGATAGCAACGACGCCATCATGCTGCCCAACCGCACCCGCGAATTTCCGATCCAGTGCGGCGGCCCGGTTGAATCCGGCCGGGGGTTCGTGCTGCATTCGGATGATTACCTCAGCGAATCAAGCATTCCGGTCAGCGATGACATTTCGCTCACCGCAACGCTTGATATCGTCCGCGCCATTTCCAACGGCCGCGGCCCGCAAAGGGCGACCATGATGCTCGGTTATGCCGGCTGGGGTCCGGGCCAGCTGGAAAACGAGATCGCCAATAATGGCTGGCTGAATTGCCCCGCTGCGGAAGAGCTGATCTTCGACCGTGGACTGGACAATAAATACGAGCGGGCGCTGGCCCTGATGGGCGTCGATGCGCGCATGCTCTCCACGGATGCCGGGCACGCCTGAGCCCCAGCAGAATTCCTGCCCCTTTCGGCTGGAACCAAATCCTGACCCCTGACGTTACCCACCCGGAAAGCCGGACAGACAGTACGGCTAAACTAGGGAGCAGTAATATGGGTAGCACATCTGACAAGATCGCCGGTAAAGCCAATGAAGTTGCTGGCAAGGTGAAGAAGAGCGTCGGCGAAGCGACGGGCAATAATGAATTGCGCGCCAAGGGTGCCGCCCAGGAAACCAAGGGCAAGGTTCAGAGCTCCGTCGGCAAGGCGAAGGACGCCGTCAAGGGCGCCGTCGACCGCATGTAATTCTGCATGAAACATTGCGCCTCTCCCACGATGCGGCGCATGCAGCGCATGTGTTATCGCACATGCGCTCTTGTCATGTGAGGGCCATGACGACCGGGCCGCTACGCCTGCGCCTTCACATCTTATCTCTGCTTTTCTTTCACCCGTCCCATCCAAGGGTTTCATACATGAAGCTTTTCTCCTGCGCATCCTGCGGCCAGCCTGTCCATTTCGACAATCGCTTCTGTGTCTCCTGCGGCCATCGTCTGGCTTTCGTGCCGGAACGGCTTTCCATGGAAGCGCTGGCGCCTGCGGGTGAACCGAACTGGCAGATCGTCGCCCAGCCGGAAAAGCAGGTGCGGTTTTGCGCCAATGAGGTGAATGATATCTGCAACTGGTCTGTGCCGGCGGAAAGCGCCAATGCCTTTTGCCCGGCCTGCAGCCACAATCGCCTGGTGCCTGATATGGCCACAGAGCAGGGGATTGAACAATGGCACCGCATCAGTCAGGCGCAGCGGCACCTGTTTTATTCGATCCTGCGGCTTGGCCTGCCGCATCCCAATCGTGATGCTGACCCCGCAGGCGGCCTCGTCTTCGACTTTCTGGTGGATGAGGTGGCGCTCGATGGTTCCGTCATTCCCGCCATGACCGGCCACGACGAAGGCCTGATCGCCATCCGCGCGGCCGAGGCCGATGACGCGACGCGCGAACAGGTGCGCGCCAACATGAACGAGCCATACCGCACCATGCTTGGCCACTTCCGCCACGAGGTCGGGCACTTCATCTGGAACAAGCTGGTGCGGGACGAAAACCGGCTGGAGGCCTGCCGCGCCGTCTTTGGTGACGAGCGCGAGGATTATGGCGCCGCCCTGCAACGCAATTATGATGGCGGGCCGCGCCGCGACTGGCAGGAGAATTTCATCAGTTCCTATGCCTCGGTCCACCCCTGGGAGGATTTCGCCGAATGTTTCGCCCATTATCTGCATATCGTCGATACGCTCGAAACCGCGCGCGCCTTCGGTGTGGCGATCGATCCTGATGGGCACGAGGAAATGGCGGCGGAAGTGACGTTCGATCCCTATAAGGCCCGCAGCGCCGCGCAGCTGGTGAAAGCCTGGATCCCGCTCAGCGTCGCCATCAATTCCATCCAGCGTAGCATGGGGGAGGCGGACCTTTATCCCTTCGTGCTGACGCCGCCGGTGGTGGCGAAGATGGAGTTCATCCACGACCTGTTACATGGGAGCGTGGCGGCGGATGCGCAGCCGGTGATGATGGTTCAGTAAATATTCGGTGTGCAGGTTGAAAATCCGAGACGTTCCGGGGAGCATTAGCCCTCTCCGTCGTCATCCTCGGGCTTGTCCCGAGGATCTGCCGTCGGTAGTTTTAGCATGCGTGATTAGATCCTCGGGACAAGCCCGAGGATGACGTGGAATTTGAGGAGGAGACTGCGCCCCCTCGCTTCCATGTACGCAATATCCCTTACGAAGCCCGCTTCGTCGGCTGGAACCGCTCCCGTAGAAGCTTCAGCGCCGCATCGCCGGAGACCGGCGTGCCGAACAGGAAGCTCTGGCCGAAATGGCAGTTCATGCGGGCCAGTTCGGCCGCATCTTCAGGCGTTTCGATGCCTTCCGCCACCACCTGCATGTCGAGTGCGCGCGCCATGGCGATGACGGAGCGCAGCAGAACGTTGCGCTTGTCGCTGGTATTGGCCACCAGCGCCTTGTCGAGCTTGATCGTGTCGAAGGGGAAGCGGGTGAGGTAGGCGAGTGACGAATAGCCGGTGCCGAAATCATCCATGGCGAGGCTGAGGCCGGTTTCCTTGAGCTTGGAAAGCACCAGCCGCGCCTGTTCCGGGTTTTCCATGACAACCGATTCCGTCAGCTCCAGCTTCAGCTGCTGCGGATTGCAGCGCGTGCGGGTCAGCATGCCGCGCACATCGTTGTACAATTCGTTGTTCAGCAATTGCGCGCTGGAAATATTGACGGAGATGAAGATCGGCATCTTTTCGATGGCGTGCTGCCAGTCCATCAGATCGGTCGCAGCCCGTTCCAGGGCGAACATGCCGAGAGGCTCGATCAGGCCGGAGGCCTCCGCAATCGGAATGAATTCGCTCGGAGGGATATTGCCGCGCTTGGGGTGTTCCCAGCGCATCAGCGCCTCAAAACCGGCCAGTTCGCCATCGTCAAGCTTGACGATCGGCTGGTAGGCCAGCGACAGCTCCTTGCGCTCGATGGCGCGGCGAAGATCGCTTTCCATCTGCAGACGGTCGGTGCCTGAGGTGCGGAAGGCGGGGCGGAACGGCTCGACGCGGTTGCCGCCGGCGCGCTTGGCGCGATACATGGCGAGTTCCGCATCGCTCAAGAGTCCGGCCGCACTTTCCTGCTGGTCGATCCATGAGACGAGGCCGATTGAGGCGGTGAGGATGATTTCGCGATTGGCGAAATTGATCGGCACCATGATCGCCTTGTTCACCGCATCGGCGAAATCGGCCACACGCTGCGGATCGCGCTCGGAGGTGAGGATAAGGCCGAACTCATCACCACCGAGACGCGCCAGGGTATCCTGCGGTTTCAGCAGGCGGCGCAGACGCCGTGTCAGCGCGATAAGGATATTATCACCCGCGGCAATGCCGAGCGTATCGTTGACCAGCTTGTAACGGTCGATATCGATCGCCATCACGGTCGGGCGCACGCCTTCGCTGTCGGGCGACAGGTTGAGGATCGATTGCAGGCGGTCGAGGAACACCTGCCGGTTCGGAAGCCCGGTCAGATTGTCGTTCATCGCATCCTGCAGCAACCGTTCCACCGAGTTCTTCTGCTCGGTAATATCGGTGATGGTGCCGACGCAGCGGATGATTTCGCCGTTGGAGCCGAGAACCGGACGGGCGCGGATTTGTAGCCAGTGGAAATGCCCGTCTTCGGCGCGAATGCGGAATTCGTGGTTGAGGCGGCCCTTGCGATGGTCGAGCAGCACGTCGAGCGTCGCCTTGAACCGGTCGCGATCGTCAGGATGCAGGCGCGGCAGCCAGTTGCGCGCAGCGCCGTGCATGGCGCCGGGTTCCAGCCCCAGCCGGTTGGAAATATCGGGCGTGGTGACGATGCGGTCGCGCGTTACGTCCCAGTCCCAGACCGTATCACCGCTGCCCGTCAGCGCCAGCGATTGACGCTCGAGGTCGGAGAACAGGCCCTGCTGATAGGCGCTGCCGGCAAAGGCGTGCTGGATGACGGTAAAGCCGATCAGAAGCACGATCAGCACCAGTCCGCCGCCGAGTGCGGGCTGCACGATGTCGTTGTCCAGCTGCCCCGTCACCGTCAGCCAGCTGCCGAACAGCCAGACGAGGATGAGCGCCCAGGAGGGAACGAGCAGGATCGCCCGGTCGTAACGGTTGAAACCGAGATAGATGATGAGCGCGATGCCGGCCGTTGCGGTGAGCGCGAAGGACACGCGCGCAATGCCTGATGCGACCGACGGATCATAGATCGCCACGCCGAACAGCAGCGCCAGACCCACCACCCAGGCAAAGGTCGCATAACCCAGATGCGCATGCCAGCGATTGAGATTGAGATAGGTGAAGAGGAAGACCACGAAGCTGGAGGCGAGCGCCACTTCCGCGCCCGCCCTCCATATTCGCTGATCGCTTGAGGTGACGGTTATGAGCTTTTCAAGGAAGCCGAAATCGACGCAGATATAGGCAAGCACCGCCCAGGCGAGTGCGGCCGAGGCCGGCAGGACGGAGGTTCCCTTGACCACGAAGAGAATGGTCAGAAGCACGGCGAGCAGGCCGGCAATGCCGAGCACGATGCCGCGATAGAGCGTAAACGCGTTGATCGTGTCCTTGTAGGCCTCCGGCTCCCACAGA
This sequence comes from Agrobacterium sp., assembly GCF_059499945.1. Taxonomy (NCBI): domain Bacteria; kingdom Pseudomonadati; phylum Pseudomonadota; class Alphaproteobacteria; order Hyphomicrobiales; family Rhizobiaceae; genus Agrobacterium; species Agrobacterium sp. The sequence goes on from NZ_JCABZP010000014.1 coordinate 694,495, forward strand.
TAAAGTTGCGGCAGCTGCGGCGTGGAAAGCTCGGCGACGAAGGTGATGACGGAGCCGGGGTTGAGCGTGATGCGGAAGACGTCGGCATCCGGGCTCGGCTGCCGGTCAAGCGCGAAGCCTTCACTCGGCGTAATCGCCATGATGCGCTGCGAGCCGAGATCGGGCCAGAACAGCTTGGAATTGACGAGGCGGAAATGCGGCGCGACGATCACGCGCTCCAGCTGCTCTTCGGAGACATTGGCGAGCGCAAAGACCGCCCAGTCGCCCTGATGATCGGTGGAACTGGCGCGCACCTCGATACGGCGGCGGATACCGTCAGGACCGGGCGCGGTCGAGACCTGAAAGGCTTCGCCCTGATTGGCGTAGATATCGGTGGTGGCCGTCAGGTCGAGCGCCGTGTCGTCACGGGAAATCTTTACCGGCTCAAAAGCAAAGGAATGGGAAGCAAAAAGCAGGAACAGCAGGAAAAACGGCGCAGCCAGCGCGATTGCCGCCAGACGTTTCGCAAGGCACGGCGCAGAGTGATTGTAGGTCATGTATCGTACTTCGTTCCGCCGGAGCTTTGCTTGTCGGCAAGAAGGGAAAACATCATATGATCCCGCCATTGGCCATTGATTTTCAGATATTCCCGCAAGAGACCTTCCCGCTGGAACCCGGCGTTTTCGAGAAGCCGGATGCTTTTGAAGTTTTCCGGAATACAGGCTGCCTCGATACGGTGCAACTGAAGTCCGTTAAAGATGTATGGTATTACCAATTTTAATGCGGCAGACATATGGCCTTGCGCGGCGTGGCGCTCGCCGATCCAGTATCCGATCATGCAGCTTTGCGCCGCACCCCGGCGGATGTATCCGATGGTGATACCGCCCACCAGGAGCGTCTCTTTTTCAAACAGCAGGAAGGAGACGGCGGTGCCGGAGGAAAACTCCTGGCCATTGCGCACCACGCGCATGCGGAAGGCGCCCTCCGTCAGTTCGTCCGGGCGCCAGGTCGGCTCCCAGGGCTGAAGAAACTGTCGGCTTTCCGAACGCAGCACATGCCATTGCTTGAAATCGCCGTAGCGCGGCAGTCTGAGAAGGTGATTGGCGCTGCGCAGTTCGGGCGTGTCGCTATGTCGGGAAAGAAAACGCAGCATTCACGATCCCTGTGCGGCAGACATCGCCATCCGCAAGCGGGATGGCGAAAAAGGTGAGCGGACTTCGCCTTTAAATCCCGCCCTCATATCGGTTTATCCGTTCGCCTTTATCCTTGCGGGCTGCTGCGCGGAAAGCGCGGCAGTGATGTCGGAAAGAGGCGGCAGATGTTCGAGCGGGCCAATCGCAGACAATGTCGGAACTGTATCGAAAAACAGCCGTCCTGCAAGATCGGTCAGGCGCGCGCGGGTGATGTCGCCTAGCCGTTCCATCATCTCCTCATTTGGGATGGGCCGGCCGTAAAGCATCATCTGCCGGGCGATCTGTCCGGCGCGGGCGGCCGGGCTTTCCTGGCCCATCAGCAATTGGGCGCGGATCTGCGCGCGAGCACGGTCGATTTCCTCCTGATGGATGACCTGCGAGGACTTGCGCAGCTCCTCGACAATGACGGGCACCAGTTCCGGCAGGTCGTTGCCGCCAGTGGCCGCATGCACGCCGAAGATGCCGGTATCGGAAAAACCCCAGTGAAAGGCGTAGACCGAATAGCACAGGCCGCGATATTCGCGCACTTCCTGGAACAGGCGGGAAGACATGCCGCCGCCCAGGATATTGGCGAGGATCTGCGAGCAATAGAAGTCGCGGGCGTGATAGGCCTTGCCCTCGAAGCCGAGAAGCACCTGCGCGTCCATGAGGTCGCGGGTCTCGCGGATTTCGCCGCCGGTATAGATTGCCTTTTCCATAACCGGTGTTGCCACCGGCAGCTGCGGCAGTGAGGCGAAACGTTCTTCCACCTGCTTCACGAAGCTTTCGTGGTCGACAGCACCGGCCGCCACGACGAAAATGCGGTCCGTCGTGTAGTTGCGGGCGAGATAATGCCTGATCTGGCCTGTCGTGAAGGATTGAACGGTTTCCGGCGTGCCGAGGATCGGGCGGCCGATGGTCTGGTCGCGATAGGCGACACCGGAGAAATTGTCGAAGATCACGTCGTCGGGCGTATCTGTGGCTGCACCGATCTCCTGCAGGATGACGTTTTTCTCCCGCTCCAGCTCTTCTTCGTCGAACAGCGATTCCGTCAGGATGTCGGCAAGGATATCGACGGCGAGGGGGACGTGGTCTTTCAGGACGCGGGCGTAGTAGGAGGTTGTTTCCGTCGATGTCGCGGCGTTGACTTCACCGCCGACATTTTCGATCTCTTCGGCGATCTGGCGGGCGGTGCGGCGCGCCGTACCCTTGAAAGCCATATGTTCGAGAAGATGGGCGATGCCGTGTTCGGCAGTCGTCTCGTTGCGGGATCCGGATTTGATCCACACCCCAAGAGCAACGCTTTCGAGATGCGGCATTTTTTCCGTGACAACGGTCAACCCGGACGAAAGCCGGGTCACATTAACTCTCATACTCAACGTCTTTCCGCGTCTCTATTTGCCGGCGCGTGCATGGCTGCCGATGAAGGTTTCCACGGCTTTCAGCTCTGCATCCAGAATGTCGAAACGCTCCTCCCGGTTCATAATGTCAGCTAACCATACTGGAAGCGCAGGCTCGATTGCGCAAGCGGATTTTACAGCGGCCGGGAATTTAGCCGGGTGAGCGGTCGACAGGACAACCATCGGGCTTCCCGCTTTTTCGTGCTTTTCCGCCACGAAAACACCGGTCGCCGTATGCGGATCGATGAGGTAGCCGGTTTTCTCAAGCGTGTCGCGGATCGTCGCCGCCACCTGCTTTTCGGTGGCGCGGCCGGCGCGGAAATCCTTCTTGATGAATTTCAGGGCATGGGGCGGAATTTCAAATGCGCCGGACTGCTTCAGCCCGTCCATCGATGCCTTCACTGCGGCGGAATCACGGCCATAGGCTTCAAACAGCAGCCGCTCGAAATTCGAGGAAATCTGGATGTCCATCGAAGGCGAGGTGGTGGGCTTGACGCCGCGCATCTCGTAACGGCCGGTCTTCAGCGTGCGCGCCAGAATGTCGTTGTCATTGGTGGCGATGACGAGCTTGTCGATCGGCAGGCCCATCTTCTTGGCGACGTAACCCGCGAAAATATCACCGAAATTGCCTGTTGGGACGGTGAAGGAAACCTTCCTGTCGGGACCGCCGAGCGAAAGCGATGCGGTGAAGTAATAAACCACCTGCGCCATGATGCGCGCCCAGTTGATGGAATTGACGCCGGAAAGCTTCACGCCGTCACGGAACTTCACGTCGTTGAACATTTCTTTGACCAGCGTCTGGCAATCGTCGAAATTGCCATTGATCGCCAGCGCATGCACGTTGGAGGCGGTGGAGGTCGTCATCTGGCGCTGCTGCACCGGAGAGACCTTGCCGTTCGGGAAAAGAATGAAGATGTCGGTGCGCTCACGCCCGGCAAAGGCGTCGATTGCCGCACCGCCCGTGTCGCCTGATGTGGCGCCGACAATGGTGGCGCGCTCGCCGCGTTCGGAAAGCGTATAATCCATCAGGCGGGCGAGAAGCTGCATCGCCACATCCTTGAAGGCGAGCGTGGTGCCGTGGAAAAGCTCCAGCACGAAGGTGTTCGGGCCGGTCTGCGTCAGCGGCACGACGGCCGGATGGCGGAAGGTCGCATAGGCGTCGTCGATCATCGCCCTGAACTTGTCGGCCGGAATTTCACCGCCGGTGAAACGGTAGAGAACCTCGAAGGCGACATCCTGATAGGACTTGCCGCGCAGGTTGCGGATTTCCTTCTTCGACATGGAAGGCCATTTGCGCGGAACATAAAGCCCGCCGTCACGGCCAAGGCCCGCCAGAAGCGCGTCGCAAAAACCAAGCGAAGGGGCCGCACCCCTGGTCGATACATATTCCACGAGATAGTCCCTTATCCGTTACCGATTGATCGGCATCTTTTCCGCAGCGTCTTACCGGAATGAGGCGGTTGGGCAGCTAATGAAGGGCTTTTTTGAAAATTCAAGCAAAACCGAACATGCCAATCGATTTTTTCCGGCGTCGCTGCTATAGACCATCGCCAACCTGCGTGAAAGGTCAATAAACAGCGTCTCCGGTTCTGTTCCGGGACAATGGAGAGGGAATTAGAAGAGTGTCAGGGAATTTCTTGCGTTTGTCCGCCGCGATGTCGCTTCTGGCCGTCGTTGCAGGATGCAATTCCTCCAACCCGTCGGACTCGCTTGCCGTCAACCCGCCGGCCGCGCAGGCCAATGCGGTCACCCCGGTGGTGCAGGCCAACTGCCCGACGGTCACGGTTCTAGACGCCAACGCCGTGCACCGCGTCTATGCCGGCGGCGCCAAGGATGACCCGCAGAAACTCGCCTATCAGGTCTCGCTGTCAGACACGACGCGCTCCTGCACCGCCAATGAGTCGACGCTGACGGTGAACGTGCTGGCCCAGGGCCGCCTGGTTCCCGGCCCGATGGCCAAGCCCGGTCGTGTCACCGTGCCGATCCGCGTGACGGTGAAGGACGGCGACGGCGAGATTTTCGGCGAAACGACCAACTTCGCCATCGATCTGCCCGCAGGCGGGGCCGGCACCCAGTTCATCTTCAACAACGACCATGTCGCCATCCCCAACGGACCGGGCGGCGCGCCGCGGTCTGTCAGTGTTTATATCGGCTTTGCCGAGCAGGGCGCGAAGGCCAAGACCAAGCGCCGGTGATCTGACGGGCGAAATGTAAAAACCGGAGGCTGCTCTGCCGTCTCCGGTTTCTTGTTGCATGGCAACGAGTTCAAATGCCTGCGGCCTTCCGCAAAGCATCATTGATGCGGCTCTGCCACCCTTTGCCACCCTCGCGGAAACGTTCCACGACATCCTCATCAAGGCGCAACGTTACCTGTTTCTTAGGCTTATCTACCGGTGGGCGGCCACGCGTCTTTCTGTATTCATTAATTGCTTCGAAAAAAGCAGGTGGCAAAACGTCTCGGACGGGGCGCGCATTTTCGAGTTCTTGATCCGTCATTTCCGGGAAATCAACGGCGTTCCAGTCCGCTTCGGTGTAGCCGCGTCCGGGTTTGAATTTTTTTAGTTTTGCAGCTTTGGCCATGGCAACCTCCTTCTTTCCTTGGAACTCGCCCTTCGGAAAATGGATATCGCTTCTGTTCCGACAGTCGCAAAAACGATAGCCATCGTTTCGTCCCGAAAATATCCGATCGCTTTGAAGCGCGAATTTCCCGGTCCGGTCAGGCTTTTCTCGATGATGGCGTTCTCCCAGTCGGAGCCATCAATATCCGCGAAGTCGAAGCCGTGCTTCTCGATATTGGCGAGCCGCTTGGGCTCGTCCCATATGATTTTCATGAATTAATGTAGCTACATTTATTAAAATATCAATGCTGCCACTCAGATCACGAAAGAAGTCCCATCACAACTTAAAAAGCGCCTTCCCACTCCGCCATTGCCGCAATCACGGCCGGCAGGTCCTGCATGCGCGAAATCACCGTTTCGGCACCCGCATCCGTCAGCCGGTCGGCGTGGCTCGGATAGGTGTGGGATGCGCCGGTAAAGCCCACGACCCGCATGCCGGCCGCTCTTGCGCCATGGATGCCGTGCACGGAATCCTCGACCACGACCACGCGGTCAGGGGAAACGCCGAACTGGGCCGCGCCATGCAGGAAGATATCCGGTTTCGGCTTCACGCGGTCGGCCCCGAGGTCCTTGGCGGAATAGATATGCGGCGCGAAATAGGGCTTGAGGCCCACCTTCGTCAGCATCATGTCGAGGCGGTGGCTGGAGGAGTTCGAGCAGATGCAGCGCGGCGTGGTCAGGCGGGACAGCGCGAATTTCACGCCCTCGATGATCTTCACGTCGCGTTCCAGACGCATGTCGAGCAGCTTTTCGGACTTGTCGAGCAGCGAGGCGGAGAGCGGAATGCTGGCTTCGCTTTCCACCTGCAGAAGAATGTTCTTCCAGGTCATGCCGGCGAAACGCTCGCCCATTTCCTCGACGGAGATCGGATAACCGGCCTCGGTCAAAAGGCGGGATTCCACCTGCGCCGCGATGATTTCGGAATCGACCAGAACGCCGTCGCAGTCGAAAATAATGAGGTCGAAGCCGCTCATGGGCGCTCCCTGTATCGGATTTGCTGGAAGAAAATGATGCCGGGCTTTTAGACCATGTCTGCGCCAAGCTCAACCGGTTCACCCGCAAGGGTCGGTCCCATCAGGCTCATGGCTGGCAGGGATGCGGCAAGTGAGCGGCTTCGAATATTCGGCGTTGCGCCATGTGATGGCGCAAAAACCGCTACACACGGCCGCGCCATATGCGTTATGGGATGTTATGCCCAAGACAGTGAAAAACGCGCCCGAAGACACCATTGCAGCACGCATCAGCCGCACGCTTGCCGACCGTATCGTTCGCGGGGAGCTGTCGCCGGGCGAACGCCTGAGGCAGGATCACATCGCAGCCGAATTCGGTGCATCGCATGTGCCGGTGCGCGAGGCGTTCCGCCGGCTGGAGGCGCAGGGGCTGGCGGCCAGCATCCCGCGCCGGGGTGTCCGGGTAGCGGATTTCGGCCTTGACGATGTGCGAGAAGTGGCGGAAATGCGCGCCGCCCTTGAAGTTCTGGCGCTACGCCACGCCATTCCAAACATGACGCCTGCCATTCTCGATCAGGCGGAGGCCGCAACGCTCGAAGGCGATAGCGCCGTCGATGTGCAGCATTGGGAGGAGGCCAATCGCCGCTTCCATCGCCTCATCACCGCGCCCTGCAACATGCCGCGCCTGATGGAGGCGATCGACGGCCTGCATGCGGCAAGCGCCCGCTTCCTGTTTTCCGCCTGGCGCGCCGGCTGGGAGCGCCGCACCGATACCGATCACCGGGCGATCATCGATGCGCTGCGCGGCGGCCGCGCCGAGGAGGCGGTGCGTATTCTGGACGGACATGTGCAATGGATCGGCCGCAAGGCGATCCGCACCTCGTCCGGCTCGGTGCGCGACGCCTTCGCCATCGTCGGATAGGGTGGCCCCTTGACCGTCCGTCTCCGGCCCCACCACCTTCTCTGCATGCTCACTTATGTGGGCAAGGGCTATACGTCAGGCTTCGTCGAGAATTACGACCGCGTCGCCGTCCGCCTGAATGCCGGCGAGGAAGATATCGAGCTGGTGGATGGCCCGGACGATATCTGTGAGGGCCTGCTCTGTGAAAGCCATGCCCACTGTTTCAACGAAGGCGTGGTGCAGCGGGATGAGATGGCCCGCCTTTCGGTTTCAGCACTTTTGGGCGAGACGCTGACCGCCGGCAAGCGGCTGCAGGCGACACCGGACTTTCTTGTAAAGATGCGTGTGGCTTTCGCTGCCGGCGAGATCAGGCAGGCCTGTCGCGGCTGCCAGTGGATAAGGCTGTGCGACCGCATCGCGGCGTCAGGCTTTGCGGGTGTGAAAATCGGCGAGCCGTTACCAACCGTGGCGAAGGATGCGGCGCGTTTTTCGAAGCATCCGATGCTCAGGCCCAAATATGGGTCGTCTGGCCGGAAACACTGATGACGTTTTCTCCATCCTCATTCCTGTGCTTGTCACAGGAATCCAGCCAGCCCAAGTCTTTGGACTGAAAGAACTCTTCCCGTCGCGCAGACGCGCGTCGGCTGGATCCCTGTGACAAGCACAGGGATGAGGGAGGGAGGGAGGCAAGCGGAATGAGGAGAGGGGCCGCGCCGTGCCGATTACTCTGGCACACTCGTCTCGGTTCTCTCGGCGGCCTTGACCGTCGCCTTGATCTCCTTTGGCTCGCGGCCGGATTTCTTGTCGTAGCTCACCTTCACCGAATATTCGCCGGGATGCAGGGTTTCCTGATGCTGCGTGCCGTAACGGCCGGAAATTTCCTTCTGCGTGCCCTGAAGATCCCTGGTCGTTTCGACGATATCGATCCGTTCGGCACCGGGGGCCTTGATTGCGAGAACACCCGCATCGAGATCGATTGTAATTTCGGTTCGTTTTCCGGCCGTCACGGTGAATGGCTGTTCCACCGTCACCTTGCCGAGACGGGCACGCATGACGAAATCACCAGCCGGCATTTCCATCATCTTGCCGGTGCCGTAAATGCCGTTGATCGTCTCACGCGTGCCATCCAGCGTTTCCTTGGCTGACATGGCTTCGAAACGGATATCATCCGTTTCCACCGCCCTGCCGCCTTCCGCATAAACGGCCTTGGCGATCACCACGCCGCTCGGAATGACCAGCTCGTGGCTGATCTTCTCGCCTGCCTTGATGGCCAGTTTCTCCTCAGCCCGCGCCGGGCCGATGCGGCCGGTGAGGAGGACTTCGCCCGCGGGCACGAAGACAGTGTTCTGGCCGTAGACGCTATCCTTGAAATCATCCCTGGTGATTTCGGTTTTCGCCTGTGTTTCCACATCGCCGCCGGGGCTGCGTTTCGGCACGACCGTCAATTCCGCCGCATCGAAATTCACCTTCGGCCTCGCAACGTTTCCATCCTTTACCTCGAAGGGCACTTCGCGGGTCACATTGCCCAGCGCCGCCACGCCGACATATTTGCCCGCCGGCAGCTTCGCCTCGAAGGTGGCGTCATAGGAGCCGCCGGCATTGTCGTCGGTGCGCCCGCCGGCGCGGTCGGCCTTGTAGAAATCCCACCGCACCCGGTCGCTGTTGCCGAGCGAGGGGCCGCCATCGAACAAAACCGCGTCGGTGATGACGTTATATTGCGGGGCCGGTTGCTGCGCCTGCGACGGCGCCGGCAGCGCCGTTGCGAAAAGCGCGGCGCAAACGACATTCATGGAAAAAGAAGCCATTTTCATCACGGACCCCATTGCGGATTACCCCCTGCCAGAATGGCTCTTCCTGCCGCGCCCATATGCCGCGACAGGAGAACCCGTTGTGCACAACGTTTTTGCCGGACTTCGGGTTCCCCGCCGTCCGCCGCAAATCGCGCCTGCGCGCCGCAACAGCCATTTATTTCGCATTTTCCGTGACTTGTTCAGGCTTTGATAACCATCTTCGGTAACCATAAGCGTCAGTAGAGAGTAAGCGTATGGAGCGAGTACCAATGGCAGCAGTTTTTCCGCTGGCCGATTTTCGGCGTGCCGGTTTTGATCGTGCGGGCGAGAGTGACGCCTGGAAAGACAGCATCATCAAAGGTGATTGTGTCGCTGCCTTGGATGCCCTCCCGAGCCAGTCGGTGGATGCGATTTTCGCCGACCCGCCCTATAATCTCCAGCTTGGCGGCACGCTGCATCGTCCCGATCAGTCGCTGGTCGATGCCGTCGATGACGAGTGGGATCAGTTCGCCTCCTTCGAGGCCTATGACGCCTTCACCCGCGCCTGGCTGCTCGCCTGCCGTCGCGTGCTGAAACCGAACGGCACCATCTGGGTCATCGGCTCCTACCACAACATCTTCCGCGTCGGCTCGATGCTCCAGAACCTCGATTTCTGGATCCTCAACGATATCGTCTGGCGCAAGACCAACCCCATGCCCAATTTCAAGGGCCGCCGGTTCCAGAACGCCCATGAGACCATGATCTGGGCCAGCCGCGATCCGAAAGCCAAGAACTACACCTTCAACTACGATGCGCTGAAGGCCTCCAATGACGACGTGCAGATGCGCTCCGACTGGCTGTTCCCGATCTGCAGCGGCCATGAGCGCCTGAAGGGTGACGACGGCAAGAAGGTGCATCCGACCCAGAAGCCGGAAGCCCTGCTGGCGCGCATCATCATGGCCTCCACCAAGCCGGGTGATATCGTGCTCGACCCGTTCTTCGGTTCCGGCACCACGGGTGCCGTTGCAAAACGCCTCGGCCGTCACTTCGTCGGCATTGAGCGCGAACAGGATTACATCGACGCGGCATCGGCCCGCATCGCCGCCGTCGAGCCGCTCGGCAAGGCGGAACTGACTGTCATGACCGGCAAGAAGGCCGAGCCGCGCGTTGCCTTCAACACGCTGGTGGAAAGCGGTCTCGTCCGTCCCGGCCAGGTGCTGACCGATGCAAAGCGCCGTTATAGCGCCATTATTCGTGCCGATGGTACGATTGCATCCGGCGGGACGGCCGGCTCCATTCACCGCCTCGGCGCGAAGGTGCAGGGTCTCGACGCATGCAACGGATGGACGTTCTGGCATTTCGAGGACGGCGACGCGCTGAAGCCGATCGACGATCTCCGGACGATCATCCGCAGTGAAATGGCAAAGGCCGAATAGTCGAAAGCCCAAAAAGCCGAAGACGGACGATCCACCGCCCGCCCTTGTCAGAATACGTCTCTGTCCGGTTTAGTACCTTCAGTCCCGGATGGAGAACGACCAACGCCCGGCACTTCGGTGTCGGGCGTTGGTATTTTCGAGTATCTTATTTTAGCCAGACAAGTTTCGCGCAAGAGACGAGCAATACTGTCTCAAATCAGAGCAGTGGTTGTGAAAATCCAGTCAGGACAAATCACAAAAAACATTGCGTCCGATGCCGCTTGCGGCAGGACTGGCGCAGGCCGGAGACCGCCATTTCCGCCTGCGCCAATTTCTTTTCCCGATATGTTTTGACAAACTTTGCCAAATTCTTCACTCTCCCATCAAAGGGAGATGAATATGGCGACCATGAACATATCGCTGCCTGCACCCATGAAAGAATGGGTCGAGGCCCAATCCAGGACAGGCCGTTATTCCAATGCGAGCGACTACGTGCGAGACCTGATCCGCAAGGATCAGGAGCGAGGCGAAAAAATCGCGGCGATGCAGCATTTTGTGGATGAGGGATTGCAGAGCGGTGCCGGGCATCGCTCGCAACAGGCCTTGTTCGCCGAGGCTGAAGCCCGTTCCATGAAACGCAAGATCGGTTGATCGTGGGCTTTCGCCTGTCTCTGCTCGCGGAAGAAGACGTCATTCGCATAGCCGAAGAAGGCATCGCGATATTCGGGCTGGCGCAGGCGCAAAAATATCACCGGGAACTCTATGAGATATTTGAGCTGATATCTCTCAACCCACGCATGGCACGCGAGCGGCACGAGTTGTTACCGCCGCTGCGTATCCATCGGTTCAGGGCACACCTGGTTGTTTATGGCGTGGGAGCGGACGATGTGTCTTGATCGTCCGCGTCCGTCACGCACATGAGGACTGGGTCAACGAGTCGTAGCAGGCGGGGCACGCACGTCACCATTTTGCACGGCAGCTCCCTTACGCTTCCACCCCATAAGCCCGCAAATCCTGCCTCAGCTTTTCCGCACCGGTGAAGTGCACGGCCTGCCAGCCGGCTGCTTTCGCGCCTTCGACATTGGCGAGTGTATCGTCGATGAAGATGCTTGCGGCGGGGTTGAGGCCGAATTCTTTGGCGTGCAGATCGTAGATTGCCACATCAGGCTTCAACAGCTTCACATCACCGGAAACGGTGACGCCGCGCGGCAGGGTGAGGAAGGGGAACATTTTCTGCGCCTCGCGGAAGGTGTCGGAGGCGAAGTTGGTCAGCATCGTCACGTCGTGGCCGCCGTCGATCAGGGCAACCATGATCGCGACGCTGTCATCGTAGGAATGCGAGACCATTTCGTGCCAGAACTTACGGAAGGCGCGAATGTGTTCTTCCCGCTCGGGGAAGCGTTCCACCAGCAGCGCCTCGGCATCCTCCCAGCGGCGGCCGCGATCCTGTTCGAGGTTCCAGTCATGGGTGCAGACATTCTCGAAGAACCATTGGCGCTCGTCGGCATCAGGAATGAGACGGCTATAGGGAATATGCGGATCGTAATGGATCAGCACCTTGCCGATGTCGAATACGATATGCTCAATCTTGGTCATCGAAATTTCCTGCGTTCATCGAATGCGGATGGAATAGCTTGGGCGATGACTTTTTTCATCACCGTTGGCAGCGCCTGCGCGTCAAGATTTGTAACCGGCTCCCACCATCCGTCATCCGGGCGGGTTTGAAGGCCGTCCGGCGCCTGCGCGCGATAGACGGTGAGCCGCAGTTCGAAATGGGTGAAGACATGCACGATGACGCCCGCCGCCTGCCAGCCGGCGGCAAAGGGCGCATGGCTCGCCTCCGTGCCGCCATCCATGCGCGCGGTCCACGCCGTTGTCGGCACCTCGGTCATGCCGCCGAGAAGCCCGCTTTCGATGCGCCGCCGGAGCAGGATTTCGCCGCTCGCATTCACCGCGACGAAGGCGGCCCCGAGCCGCACCGGCTTTGCCTTCTTTGCGGCCTTGACCGGAAACCGCTCCGGCTCGTCATGGGCAAGCGCAAGACAGTGGCCGTTGAACGGACAGAGCGCGCAGGCCGGCCGTTTCGGCGTGCAGATCGTCGCGCCAAGGTCCATCATCGCCTGGGCAAAATCGCCGGGCCGATCAGGGGGCGTAAGCTCGGCCACCTTCGCTTTCATCGCCGGTTTGGAGCCGGGCAGGGGAGCATCGATGGCGAAAAGGCGGGAGATGACGCGCTCGACATTGCCGTCCATGACAGCCGCCTGCCGGTTAAACGCGATGGCAGCGACAGCCGCGGAGGTATAATCGCCGATGCCGGGAAGCTTCTTCAGGCCTTCTTCCGTATCCGGAAAGACGCCGCCATGTTCATTCGCCACGGCTTCCGCGCATTTTTTAAGGTTGCGGGCGCGGGCATAATAACCGAGCCCGGCCCATGCCGCCATGACATCCTCGACCGGCGCTGCCGCCAGATCGCTGACGCTTGGCCAGGCGGAGAGGAATTTCAGGAAATAGGGTTTTACCGCCTGCACCGTCGTCTGCTGCAGCATGACCTCGGACAGCCAGACATGATAGGGATCGGCGCGGTTTCCCTGTCTCGCCTTGGCGGGAGACGTGCGCCAGGGGAGCTCGCGATGGTGCCGGTCATACCATGCGAGAAGTTGTTCCGCTGTCGGACGTGATATTTGTTGCCGCGTATGTGTGTTCATCGCCGCTGAACATAGACACGGTACGGCAATCTGCAACAGGAGACCCGTTGCTGTGACGTGGAAAACCGTGTCTGGTGACGAACGCCCGACATCGAAACCCATGATCCGATTTTGGAGGAAGAGCCCCATGCCGAATGCGCTGCTGGATAATATACCCCAACCGCTCCTGTACGTTATCGGCGTTCTGTTGGCCCTGTGCCTGATTGGAAGCCTGCTGAATCATATTGGCCGGCTGTGTTTCGGGCGGCAAAACAGCGTGGCCTTTGTGGTTTCCCGCCTCATCGGCGAAGTCCGTGAACTGGAGAAGATGAGAGGCAAGCCCTCGCGCCGCTTTCGAATTATCGAATCCGGTTTCTGGGCAATTTTCTGCCATGGCCTGTGGATATACCTCTCCGTCATCCTGACCTGCATGTTGGTGATTGCCGTTATCTCGGATAAGCCGGGAGTACCACATCTGAAGTTTTTGGCTGGGGCTTATTTCCTCTTTGGATGTTTGGTGGCGGGAGTGATACGCTTGGGCGCCTGCCGGGACTGGCGACGATTCCGCGCATTGTTGCGCGGAGAAGAAGATGACGATGGCGCGACCGCTTGAGGTCGCTTGGCCTCTGTCGAGGAGAGTATGAAGAAACCCGCAGATTCATTCCGCAAAGGCGTCGTGCAGATCGCCGAAGTCGCCAATGGCATCATGGACCCCGTGTTATCGAAACGGGCGGGTATCAACACCGCGCTGCTCGGTTCCTGGGACGAGATCGCCGGTGAGGATTTTGCCGATTGCACGCGGCCGGAAAAGATCACCTGGCCGCGCCGCGACGAGGGCCCGGATCGCGGCGGTTATCAGCCGGGCGTGCTGACCATCGCCTGCGAAGGCGCGCGCGCTTTGTTCCTCACCCATGCGCAGGGCGAACTTATTGCCCGCATCAACGGCTTTTTCGGCTTTCCGGCGGTGCGCCAGATCAGGATCGTACAGAAACCGGTCTCCCAAACCATTCACCGTCGGGGCAAACCGCAGCCCCTGCGCGGCGATGCGGCAAAACGTCTCGACGACATGATGGAGGGTATCGAGAGTGAGGCGCTTCGCAAGGCGGTGGAGAGGCTCGGCACGGCGGTCTTGCAGAAGAAGCCGAGGGGCCGGGCGATTTGATCGGTCCGGTTGTCCTTGACTGGTCACAATTCTTTGACAAGAAGAGTCCAAAACCCCGCTTGTGATGAACAGGCCGTCGCTATATCGGAATCAACGGACAATAGAGTCTATTACCAACAGGTGCTTTCATGCATTTTCCCGAACTGACCATTTCCCGTCGCAGCCTTCTCGGCGGCGTTGCCCTTGCTGCCGTTGCCACGGCCCTGCCGTTTGCCTTCATGCCCGGTATCGCCGAGGCGCAGGAATTGCCTGAATCCACCGGTGACGTGGATATGGCTGCGGTGATGAAGCCCGGCCCGCTGCCGGAAGCCGCACTCGGCGATGCCAACGCACCCGTCAAGATCGTCGAATATATGTCGATGACCTGCCCGCACTGCGCCAACTTCCACAACAAGACCTTCGAAGAGATCAAGAAGAAGTACATCGATACCGGCAAGGTTTATTTCGTGCTGCGCGAATTCCCGTTCGATCCGCGCGCCGCTGCCGCCTTCATGCTGGCGCGCTGCGCACCGGAAGGACAGTATTTCCCCTTCGTTTCCATGCTGTTCAAGCAGCAGCAGAGCTGGGCTGTCGCGCAGGATGCACGCGCCGCCCTGCTGCAAATGTCGAAAATGGCCGGTTTCTCACAGGAGTCTTTCGAGGCCTGCTTGACGAACCAGAAACTTCTGGATGATGTGAACGCAACGATGCAACGCGGTGCGACGGAATTCGGCGTCAACTCCACGCCGACTTTCATCATCAACGGCAAGAAATACGCAGGAGACATGTCGGTTGAATCCATGTCGGCTGTCATCGACAAGCTGCTCTGATCGCCGAAGCCTTAAAGGAACGGGCGGCGGATATTTCCGTTCGCCCGTTTTTTATTGCCGTTTTTCTGTCTGGAGCATGGCGGCATGAAGTTTAACAAGCTCCGCGTCGTCGGTTTCAAGTCCTTCGTCGAACCCTCCGAATTCATCATCGAGCCGGGCCTGACCGGCGTTGTCGGTCCCAACGGCTGCGGCAAGTCCAATCTGGTCGAAGCGCTGCGCTGGGTGATGGGCGAAAACTCCTACAAAAACATGCGCGCATCCGGCATGGATGATGTCATTTTCTCCGGTTCCGGCAACCGCCCGGCCCGCAACACCGCCGAAGTCGGCCTCTATCTCGACAATTCCGACCGTACCGCGCCTGCCGCCTTCAACGATGCCGATGAAATTCAGGTGACGCGCCGCATCGAGCGCGAAAACGGCTCGGTCTACCGCATCAATGGCAAGGAGGCCCGTGCTAAGGACGTGCAGCTTTTGTTTGCTGATGCCTCCACCGGCGCGCGCTCGCCCTCCATGGTGGGGCAGGGGCGTATCGGCGAGCTCATCAACGCCAAACCGCAGGCCCGCCGCCAGCTTCTGGAAGAGGCGGCCGGCATCTCCGGCCTGCATTCGCGCCGCCACGAGGCCGAGCTCCGCCTGCGCGCCGCCGAGACCAATCTGGAGCGGCTGGAGGATGTGACCGCCCAGCTGGAAAGCCAGATCGAAAGCCTGAAACGGCAGGCGCGGCAGGCCAACCGCTTCAAGATGCTGTCAGCGGATATCCGCGCCCGCGAAGCGACCCTGTTGCATATTCGCTGGGTAGAGGCGAAGGAAGCCGAGGGCGAGGCGGAAAGCGCGCTTAATCAGGCGACCAACATCGTCGCCGAAAAGGCTCAAGGCCAGATGGAAGCGGCCAAGCAGCAAGGCATCGCCAGCCTGAAGCTGCCGGAACTGCGCGAAGATGAAGCGCGGGTGGCCGCCGCCCTGCAACGCCTGCAGATTGCCCGCACCCAGCTGGATGACGAGGCGAACCGCCTGCTGCGCCGCCGCGACGAGCTGGCGCGCCGTCTCTCGCAGCTTGGCGAGGATATCGTCCGCGAGGAACGTCTTGTTTCGGACAATGCGCAAATCCTTGCACGGCTCGATGAGGAAGAGGCCGAACTCCTCGAAATCCTCTCCGATTCCGGCCGCCATGCCGAGGAGATGCGCGAAGCTTTCGAAACCGCCGCTATCAAACTGGCGGAAAGCGAAGCCGTCTTTACTGCAATCACCGCCGAGCGAGCCGAAGCGTTCGCCGCGCGTCAGCAATTGGAGCGGACGATCCGCGATCTTTCCGATCGTAAGCTGAGGCTGGAACGGCAGTCGCAGGAGGCCTCCGCCGAGATCGAGGC
Organism: Agrobacterium sp.; assembly: GCF_059499945.1. Taxonomy (NCBI): domain Bacteria; kingdom Pseudomonadati; phylum Pseudomonadota; class Alphaproteobacteria; order Hyphomicrobiales; family Rhizobiaceae; genus Agrobacterium; species Agrobacterium sp. Next base: position 710,721 of record NZ_JCABZP010000014.1, read on the forward strand.
CATCGATGAAAAACTCTCCGGCCTTCCCGATCCTTCGGAACGGCGGGAAGCTGTCGAGGCGGCAGAGATTGCGGTCGAGGATGCCCTGATCGTCGCTGACGAAGCCGAGGCCGCTGTCGCCGAGGCGCGTTCCGCCGAAGCGCTGGCGCGCGGGCCTCTGGAAACGGCGAAAAACCGGCTGAACGCGCTCGATACGGAAGCACGCACCATCACCAAAATCCTTGCCTCCAGCGCCGCCGCCAATGGCAGCTTCACGCCGGTGGCGGAAGAAATGACGGTGGAGCGTGGCTTTGAAGCGGCGTTGGGTGCCGCCCTCGGCGACGATCTCGAAAGCCCGCTTGATGCCGCCGCCCCCGCCTATTGGGCCGGCAATGGCGACGGGGCAGGTGATCCCGCCTTGCCGCAGGGCGTGACGCCGCTGCTCGATTACGCTCAGGCGCCAGCGGCTCTCCGGCGCGCGCTTGCACAGATCGGCGTCGTCTCCGGCACGGCGGAAGCCCAGAGACTACTGCCATCACTCAAGGTCGGCCAGCGGCTGGTGACGCGCGAAGGCGCGCTGTTCCGCTGGGACGGCCATATCGCCAGCGCCGATGCGCCGGGTGCTGCAGCACTTCGCCTGTCGCAGAAGAACCGTCTCGCGGAAATCGAAGCTGAACTGGATGAGGCCCGCTCCATTCTGGAAGAGGCCGAAGACCAGCTTGCCGCCAGAACCGAGGACATAAGAAGCAGCGAGTTGCGGCTTTCGGAAGTGCGTGACGGAAGCCGGCTTGCGACCCGCCAGCTTGCCGAGGCGCGCGAGGCGCTGACATCAGCCGAAAGGGCTTCCGGCGATCTTCTGCGCCGCCGGGATATCGTCTCGGAAGCGCTGAACCAGATCGGCGCGCAGATCGACGAGATCGCCGTTCAGGAAGAAAACGCCCGCATCGAAATGGAGAACGCGCCTGATCTTTCCGTGCTCGATCTCCGTCTGCGCGAAAGCCAGCTGGAAGTCGCGACCGACCGCGGCCTTCTGGCGGAAGCCCGTGCCCGCCACGAAGGCGTGAGCCGCGAGGCGGAAAGCCGTCAGCGCAGAATTCAGGCGATAGGGCAGGAGCGTTCCACCTGGCAGTCGCGTGCGGCAAGCGCCGCCGACCATATCGCCACGCTGCGCGAGCGCGAGGAAGAGGCGCGCGAGGAAATCGCCGAGCTGGACATAGCGCCCGAGGAATTCGACGAGAAACGCCGCAACCTCCTCAACGAATTGCAGAAGACGGAAGACGCCCGCCGCGAGGCTGCCGATCGGCTCGCCGAGGCGGAAAACCTGCAGCGCGCCGCCGACCGGGTGGCTGCAACGGCGCTTTCGGAACTGGCCGAAGCCCGCGAAAAGCGTGGCCGTGCCGAGGAGCGGCTGGTCTCCGCCCGCGAGAAGCGGCAGGAAACCGAACACCGCATCCGTGAAACGCTGAATACCGAGCCGCATATGGCGTTTCGCCTGACGGGCCTTGGTCCTGACCAGCCGAAGCCTGACATTCGTGATGTCGAACGCGATCTCGACCGGCTGAAGATCGAACGCGAGCGGCTGGGCGCCGTCAACCTGCGCGCCGAGGAAGAGCAGGCCGAGCTCTCGGCCAAGCTTGCGGCGCTGATCAAGGAACGGGACGACATCATCGATGCCGTTCGCAAGCTGCGCGCCGGCATCCAGAACCTCAACCGAGAAGGCCGCGAACGGCTGATCGCCGCCTTCGATGTGGTCAATTCGCAGTTCCAGCGGCTGTTCACCCATCTTTTCGGCGGCGGCACGGCGGAATTGCAGCTGATCGAATCCGATGATCCGCTGGAAGCGGGGCTGGAAATCCTCGCCCGTCCGCCCGGCAAGAAACCGCAGACCATGACGCTACTGTCAGGCGGCGAACAGGCGCTGACGGCGATGGCGCTGATCTTCGCGGTCTTCCTCACCAATCCCGCGCCCATCTGCGTGCTGGACGAAGTGGATGCGCCGCTCGACGACCACAATGTCGAGCGTTACTGCAACCTGATGGACGAGATGGTGGCTTCCACGGAAACCCGCTTCGTCATCATCACCCACAATCCCATCACCATGGCGCGCATGAACCGCCTGTTCGGCGTCACCATGGCCGAACAGGGCGTGTCCCAACTGGTGTCTGTTGATTTGCAGACTGCCGAACAGCTGCGCGAAGCCGTCTGAGGCGGCTTTTCCGGGAGCCAGCCCCGACTTTTGCTCAATGTGAATTTATCTTGCCGTATCACCCATTCGGGTGAGCGACATCACGCAGCATTTTGATATGTTTTCCCCAAGAGCCAAAGGGTTCTCTCCAGACCCCACCATCCGGTTTCCTGTACCGGATGGAATGCCTTGCGAGGCCGCTGCCGTGGCCTCGCAAGGCTTTCTTTTCCGGGTTCACAGAGTGAGATGGCTGTATGGCGGTAATCGTTTCCGGGGAACAAACCTCCTCCGTCATACCGGCCTTGAGCCGGTATCTAGCCAGCCCAAGTCCTTGGGCTGAAAAGACTCTTCCCGTTGCGCAGACGCATGTCGGCTGGATTCCGGCTCAGGGCCGGAATAACGGAAGGAGGAGACGCAGCGAATCCCTGTAAACACTTGGCCTGCTGCAACCGCCAATGGCGCAGTTTGCGAATTTCTCCACGCATGATGCACGGAGGCCTACCATCACTCACCCCGGCACCAGCCGCAGCCGCGTGCCCCAGGGGTCGATCGCTTCCACGACATTGTTCTCCATCTCCACCAGCACGTAACCGGCGGCCCGCAGCCGCGTTTTCTGCGCCTCGAGATCGGCGGGATTGCGAATGGTGAGAGAAAACCAGTCGAGGCCGGTTTCCATGGCGTTGCGTTCCTTCGCGCCGCGGCTGTTCCATGTATTCACCGCCAGATGATGGTGATAGCCGCCGGAAGAGAGGAAAGACGCGTCCGAGCGCGCATCCTGCGTCGGTCGCAGGCCGATGGCCTCTTCGTAGAAGGCGCGGGCGGTGGCGATTTCGCCGACCCGCAGGTGAACGTGTCCGATGCGCATCCCCGCTGGGGCTGTCTCATAATCGCTTCTTTTGGTGTCGGTCAGCTTCACGAGATCATCAATATCGAGTTGTTCGGTGCCCATTTTCACCACGCTGCCGCTCCAGACCCAGGTGTCCTTCGGCCGGTCGCTGTAAACCTCGATGCCGTTGCCTTCGGGATCGTTGAGATAGATCGCCTCACTGACATTGTGATCGGCAAAACCTGACAGCGGCACCTGCTTCAGCGCCGCATGCACCAGCCAGCGCGCCAGATCCTTGCGGGAGGGCATCAGATAGGCGATGTGGAACAGGCCGGCGGAGGTGGGGCTTTCGAAATCCGCGGCCGGCTTGTGGACGAGATCGAGCAGCGGAACAGTGCCAACGCCGAGCGTCACGCCTCTGGCCGTGCGTTCCACCTCGTTCATGCCGAGAACCGAACGGTAATAATCGATCATTGGATCGAGTTCGCGCACCCGAATTGCGGCCTGGCCGATATGCATCGGCGTCGTCAGCGCAAAGGGAAGGGCAGAGGCGGCCCCTGTGACGGGTACTGCGCCTTCGGCTCTGAGCGCCCCGGCAAGCGCGCTGGCGGCGCAGGAAATTCCGGCAAATTTAAGCGTATGGCGGCGGGTAAATTGCATGAATAATCTCTTTGTCGGCGATTTGAATGGCTTAGGCAACACTCCGTTTCAGCGCACTACACGAATGCGTCAATCATGGCGTTATTCGGCCTTTGCGGCAATTCTGGCGCGCAATTTGCCGCAATTATGCTGCACTGCGATGTAAACTGCACGTTGCGGCGTTCCCAACATGCCGGCAATGCTGTAGATGATAGAAAAATGACAACGCTTCTGGGTGGAGAGCGTGGAATGAAAAAATGGGTTTATACCTTCGGCAACGGTGCTGCCGAAGGCAGGGCAGGTGACGTTGCGATATTGGGCGGCAAGGGCGCGAACCTTGCCGAAATGGCAAGTCTCGGCCTTCCCGTCCCCCCCGGCCTCACCATCATAACCGATGCCTGCGCCCTTTATCACAAGAATGGCCACGATCTTCCCGAGGACCTGAAGCTGCAGGTCATGGCCGGCCTGCACGGCATGGAAACCGTGACCGGCAAGACCTTCGGCGGCAGCCAGTCGCCGCTGCTCATCTCCGTCCGTTCCGGCGCGCGCGCTTCAATGCCCGGCATGATGGATACGGTTCTCAATCTCGGTCTCAACGACCGCACCGTCGAGGCGCTGGGCCATGATGCGGGCGACGCCCGTTTTGCCTGGGATAGCTACCGCCGCTTCATCCAGATGTATGGCGATGTCGTCATGGGCCTCGACCATGAAATGTTCGAGGAAATTCTCGAAGACGAAAAAGGCCGCCTCGGCCATGAATATGATACCGACATGTCGGCGGTCGAATGGCAGCACGTCGTTTCGCTCTACAAAAAGCTGATCGAGGATGAGCTGGGCGAAGCCTTCCCGCAGGACTGTCACGTCCAGCTATGGGGCGCGATCGGCGCGGTTTTCGCCAGCTGGACCAACCACCGCGCCGTGACCTACCGGCACCTGCACAATATTCCGGGCGACTGGGGCACGGCCGTCAACGTTCAGGCCATGGTCTTCGGCAATCTCGGCTCGTCCTCGGCAACGGGCGTCGCCTTCACCCGCAACCCTTCGACGGGCGAGGCGGAGCTTTACGGCGAATTCCTCGTCAATGCTCAAGGGGAGGACGTGGTGGCGGGCATCCGCACGCCGCAATCCATCACCGAAGCCGCACGTCTTGCCTCCGGCTCCGACAAGCCTTCGATGGAAAAGCTGATGCCGGAGGCTTTCGGCGAATTCCTGGCGATCTGCAAGCGGCTGGAAAACCACTATCGCGACATGCAGGATCTGGAATTCACCATCGAGCGCGGCAAGCTCTGGATGCTGCAGACCCGTTCCGGCAAGCGTACCACCCGTGCCGCCATGAAGATCGCCGTCGATATGGTCGAAGAAGGGTCGATCTCGCAGGAGGAAGCCGTCTGCCGCATCGAGCCCTCATCGCTCGACCAGCTGCTTCACCCCACCATCGATCCCGGCACGTCCCGCCCCATCATTGGCTCCGGCCTGCCGGCCTCGCCGGGGGCGGCGACGGGTGAGATCGTCTTCACCGCGGAAGAGGCGGTTGCAGCGGAGGCGGAAGGTCGCCGCGTCATTCTGGTGCGCATCGAAACCAGCCCGGAAGATATTCACGGCATGCACGCCGCCGAAGGCATTCTGACGACGCGCGGCGGCATGACCAGCCACGCCGCCGTGGTGGCGCGCGGCATGGGCATTCCCTGCGTCACCGGCGCCGGCTCCATGCGCGTCGACATGCGCAACAAGGTGCTGATCGGCGTCGGCTGCATGCTGAAACGCGGCGATGTCATCACCATCGACGGTTCGTCAGGCCGGGTGCTGAAGGGCGAGGTGCCGATGACGCAGCCGGAACTCTCAGGTGATTTCGGCAAGCTGATGCAATGGGCCGATGGCCTGCGCCGCATGACGGTGCGCACCAATGCCGATACGCCGGCTGACGCCCGCGCCGCCCGCGCCTTTGGCGCTGAGGGTATTGGGCTGTGCCGCACCGAACATATGTTCTTCGAGGGCGACCGCATCCATGTGATGCGTGAGATGATCCTTGCGGAAAGTGAAAAGGGCAGACGGGCAGCGCTCGACCAGCTTTTGCCGATGCAGCGTTCGGATTTCACCGAACTGTTCCAGATCATGCACGGCTTGCCGGTGACGATCCGCCTGCTCGATCCGCCGCTGCACGAATTCCTGCCGAAGACCGATGGCGAGATCGTCGAGGTGGCCGCCGCCATGGGCATGCCGCAGACGGTGTTCCGCCAGCGGCTGGATGCGCTGCACGAATTCAACCCCATGCTCGGCCATCGCGGCTGCCGGTTGGCGATTTCCTATCCCGAAATCGCTGAAATGCAGGCGCGCGCCATTTTCGAGGCCGCCGTTGCGGCGGCGCGCATCACCGGGGCTCCTGTTGTGCCAGAGATCATGGTGCCGCTGGTCGGCCTCCGGTCAGAGCTTGATTACGTCAAGGCCGTCATCGACACGGTGGCGGCCGAGGTGGCGGAAGAGACCGGCATGACGCTGGAATATCTGACCGGCACGATGATCGAGCTGCCGCGTGCGGCCCTGCGCGCCCATGTCATTGCGGAAGCCGCGGAGTTCTTCTCCTTCGGCACCAACGACCTGACGCAGACGACCTTCGGCATTTCCCGCGATGACGCGGCGCGCTTCATCAATACCTATCAGCGCAAAGGCATCATCGAACGAGACCCGTTCATCTCGCTCGATTTCGACGGTGTGGGCGAACTGATCCGCATTGCCGCCGAACGCGGCCGCCAGACGCGGCCGGAGCTGAAGCTAGGCATTTGCGGTGAACATGGCGGCGACCCGGCCTCGATCCATTTCTGCGAGGATGCGGATCTTGACTACGTCTCCTGCTCGCCTTTCCGCGTGCCCATCGCGCGCCTTGCGGCGGCGCAGGCGACGCTGGCCGCAAGGTCGAAGCAGGGGGAAACCCCAAGCAATGTCGCCTTCATTCCCGTCAGGGGTTCTGTTGGACGATGATGCGCCGCTCCACCACCACCGGCCGGTAGAACATGTCGCGGTTCATTTGCGCCTGCCAGGCGCGGTTGTCGGCGCGGCGGTCCATTTCCAGATCGAGAAGGCAGCCTGCCATCGGGTCCGTGCCGGGGCGGAACCCATACCCCCGGCATGTCGCCTCATCCCGCGCCCGACGCTCTTCCGGCGTCAGCGTCTGGCAAGCGGTGAGCACCAGCATAGTGGCAAGCGCACCGAAGACGATGGAAACGCGCATTTTGTTTCTCCCTTAACATGACAGCCGTACGGCACTTTTATTGCCGCGATTGATACGCCTGTTTTGATATGGGGAAAAGCCGCGTTGGGGTGGAAAGTTGCATCGGGGCGAGCCATCAGGCTCGCTTGGAGCGCTCCATTTCGGCGCGCATCCAGCTTGAGTCTCCCCAGGTCGATAGCCAGATCATCAAGTCGGTGAGAAAGCCGATAATCGGTAGAAGCAGCCTGTGGCCCATGCCGCGCGTCATCTGGTTTTTCTCGGCCTCCCGCAGATGAGCCAATTCCTGTTCTTGAATAGAAGCAATCAGCTGATGAAGCTCAGGGTCTCTCGTCTGCAAAAAGGCCAATTGCTCTTCTAGATGGCGGTGAACAGTGCCTTCCACGGCCTCAGTGCAAATCCAGACCATGTTGCGTCCGCCAAGCGCGGTCAAAAAGCCGAGCAGATAACCTCCGAGGCTCCAAAACGCCATCACGCGACAGGGCTTGGCATGTCTTGAAGGCATGGCTTCCCGGAACAGGCGGCAATGATCGATTTCGTCTTCCCGCATTTCATGAAGAGCGGACACGATGTCCGGAAACAGCCGACGAGCCATCCATATCTGTGCTCCATAGATGCGGATGGCGCCAAACTCGCCGGCATGATTGACTTTGAGAATGCGGCGAACGGTAAGAGCCGGATCGTGTTTGCCACTATCGGACATATGAAACATTATCGGAGTGTTTTCCCGTTCGGTTGTGCCTGCCGTTTGGATTGGCTTCCAGTGTCTCCGACAAAACTAAATGAATTGCACAACCGTCTTCCAACAATAACGCCAGACACGATTGCAGCCGCTCAGCTTTTTATTGCTGGCGGCTGCTCTCATCGTGACATCGCTACGATGAATGAAATCATCGCTGGCGTTGATCGTGGCAGCAGGAAAGTGGCGTACAGGTAAGCAGCCACCAATTGCTTCACTCAGGCCGCCACGACTTCCCGGTCATCGAGTGCATCGATGTCCTTGGCGTTGTTATAGACGGCCTCGTTGAGGATGCCCTCGCGCTTGGCGACGATGGTGGGCACCAGCGCCTGACCGGCGACGTTGACCGCCGTGCGGCCCATGTCGAGGATAGGGTCGATGGCGAGCAGCAGCCCCACACCTTCCAGCGGCAGGCCGAGGGTGGAGAGTGTCAGCGTCAGCATCACCACAGCACCTGTCAGACCCGCCGTTGCGGCAGAGCCGAGCACCGAGACGAAGACGATCAGCACATATTCCTGAATGCCGAGCGGCACCTGGAAGAACTGCGCAATGAAGATCGCCGAAATCGCCGGATAGATCGCAGCGCAGCCGTCCATCTTGGTGGTGGCGCCGAGCGGCACGGAGAAGGCGGCATATTCGCGCGGCACGCCGAGGCTCTTTTCCGTCACGGTTTCGGTGACGGGAAGCGTGCCGATGGAGGAGCGCGAAACGAAGGCGAGCTGGATGGCCGGCCATGCGCCAGCAAAGAAGCGAGACGGCTTCAGGCCATGGGCGATCAGCAGGGCCGGATAGACCACGAACAGCACCAGCGCCAGACCGATATAGACGGCGGCCGCATACCAGCCGAGCTGCGAAAGCGTCGTCCAGCCATATTGGTCAACCGCACGGCCAAGCAGGCCGATGGTTCCGATGGGGGTGAGGCGGATGACCCACCACAGGATTTTGCGCACGATGGCAAGCAGCGACTGGTTGAAGGCGAGGAACGGCTCCGCCGCCTTGCCCGCTTTCAGCGCGGCAACGCCGAAGGCGATCGACACCACGAGAAGCTGCAGCACGTTGAAGTTCAGCGAGGTGCTGCCGGCGCCGTTGTTGATTTTGGTCGAGGCTTCGAGGCCGAAGACGTTGGCCGGGACGAGGCCCTTCAGGAAGTCGAGCCAGGAGCCGGTGGAGGAGGGTGCCGCCGCTGCCGTATTGGCAATCGCCGTATTGACGCCCGGCTGGATGACGAGGCCGAGCACGATGCCGATGACCACGGCAATCAGCGCGGTGATGGCAAACCACAAAAGCGTCTGCCAGACGAGCTTTGCCGCATTGGAGAGGTTCTTGAGATTGGCGATGGAGGCGACGATGGCCGTGAAGATCAGCGGCGGAACGAGAGCGCGCAAAAGCTGTACGAAAATGCTGCCGATGGTCTGCAGCGTCACCGAAAGCCAGTTCGGACTGCCGGCGGCATCGGGACCGATGTTGCGCGCGACGAGCCCGAGCAGCAGGCCGATGACCATGGCGATCAGAACCTGAAAGCCGAAATTGCGATAAAAGGGTTTAGGCCCGGAGGGGCCGGCGGACGTCGTTGCCTGTGACATGACATGTCTCTTTATTGTGCAAGAAAACGAGAATGTTGCACTTTTTACACGCATTCTCGAGGGAGATCGCCGAGGATACGCCGATTTCCTCAGCAATTAAGGGATGAACGTGCGTATTTGTTGCGTTGTCGGGGAATTATTCTCGCAAATGGCGAATTCTCAGAAAAATGTTTCGCCCCATCGCGCTTCCGTTCCCGGCCCCTGACGTGAGGTTTTCGCATTTTGGCTTGCGGATCAAACCCGTCCTTTGTTTTCCTCGCCGTAAATCCGGTCTATGACATCATATGCAGGTGATTCCCTGCCAGAATTCGGGTGCAACGCTTTTTAGCCAATGCGATCTAACGGATATCCGCTTTCATGACTGTGCGTTTCGTCCGGCCTTTTTCGGTTGCAGCCTATCTTTCCCGGTATCTGGGCCTTGCGGCGCTTGTGCTGTTTCTCATCGCCGCCGGCATCCATCGTTTCGGGCCGCTGACGACGCCTGATCTCACCGGTCTGCTCGTCATTGCCGCCGGCATCGCTCTTGCGGCCGTACTTCTGGCGCTGATCGGCCTAGAGCGGCTGTGGACCAAGGGTGCGCGCGGCGGCCTTTCGGCGCTGGCGGCGTTGCTTCTTTCTGCCCTGCCGCTCGGCGTGGTCGGTTATGGCTCCTATCTTTATTGGCAGCAGCCGAAGATTTACGACATTTCCACCGACCTGAGCGATGTGCCGGAATGGCTGGTGACGCCCACGGCCAATCAGCAATGGCTGGTGCGGCCCGCTGTCATCACCAAGGCCGACCGCGATGCGCAGATGGAGGCCTATGCCAGCCTCGCCGGCCGCCGTTATGAAGGCGCGATCGACCGCATCTATGCCGCCGCCAAAAAAATGGCCGCCGCCCAGACTATTCGCATCACCCACACGAAGGGGGTGATCGGGGCGGAAGATGCGCCCTCTGCCGGCATTCCCGAGCAGGACAGGACGCAGCCCGCGGAAGAGGGGCCAGTGGAAGACCTGCCCTCCATCGTGCCGGTGCCCATGGCCCGCCCGACTGACGCGCCGCAGCCCACCTTCTTTAATGGCAGCGGTGTTGTGCTGATGCAGGGTGAAACCCGCACCCGCATCTGGGGCCTGCGTTTCGATATCCTCATCCGCCTGAAAGAAGAGGCGGAAACCACCATCGTCGATGTCCGCGTCGCTTCCCGCTACGGCCCGCACGATCTCGGCATGGGGGCGGCGATTGCGGAAGCCTATCTTGATGCGCTGGATGCGGAGATGCAGGGGCTGAACGACAACTGAGGCTATTTGTCTTGTCGTGGCACCCGCTCGTTCCCCGTCGAACGGGCGGCGAGCGACGAAAGCATCGTGAGAATTCGCGCGTCAAAACCTCATCACGCCGGAAAATATTCGCCCAGCAGCGAAGGCGCACCATCTGTCCGCACTTCGCCCTTTTCGATCAGGTCCTCTATATGCGCCAGCACGGAAAGGGCGGCCGCGCCGTGCAGGCGCTTGTCGGTGCTGGCATAGATCACCTTCACCATATCGGCGATCAGCCGGTCGCCTTCGCGGATGCGCTTCAGAACCGCCTTTTCCCGCATACGTCGATGAGCGCGTAGCCCGCGCATGAAGGCCGAGGGATCGGTGACCGGGCCGCCGTGGCCGGGCAGGAACAGCCGGTCGTCGCGGGTGAGCAGCCTCTCCAGCGAGGCCATGTAATCGCTCATCGCCCCGTCAGGAGGTGCGACGATGGTGGTAGCCCAGGCCATCACATGATCGGCGGAAAAGACGATGCCACTGCCCTCAAGCGCGAAGGCGGTGTGGTTGGCCGTGTGCCCCGGTGTATGCAGCGCGGTCAGCGTCCAGCCGTCGCCGGAAAGGCTCTGCCCATCGCCAAGCGCGATATCGGGCACAAAAGCCGTATCGGAACTTTCAGCAAAGGGATTGGTCTCGCCCACATGCAGCGGCCGGGCGGCGCGATGCGGACCTTCCGCCACCGTCAGCGCGCCGGTTGCCGCCTTCAGTCGCCGGGCGAGCGGCGAGTGATCACGATGGGTGTGGCTGACGAAGATATGGGTGACCTCGCGGCCATCAAGCGCCGCCATCAGCGCCTGAAAATGCGCCTCATCCTCCGGGCCGGGATCGATGACGGCAACGGAGCGGTCGCCGACGATGTAGCTGTTGGTGCCGTGAAAGGTGAAGGCGGAAGGATTGTTGACGGTGATGCGCTGGATGAGCGGGGCGACAGGAACCGCCTCGCCATAGGCCGGCCTGAAATCGAGATCGAATGCCGGGTCCGCCATCGAGACCTCCTGAAAAATGCCATGCCAGCTTGAGCCACGGCCTCAACCGCGCCGCTGCCCAAGCCCTAACATGCGAACTTCGCCACGGCACCCAAAAAGCTTGGGTTTTGTGAAAAAATTGGTCGCCGGGTCATTGCCGGGCCGGGCAGGCTTTGATAATCAGGCCCGGTTCGGGCAGCGGCGTTTCGCTTCACTGCCCTGTTGGGGCGTCGCCAAGCGGTAAGGCACCGGTTTTTGGTACCGGCATTCCCAGGTTCGAATCCTGGCGCCCCAGCCATCTATTCCAAGTCAGAACAACGTTCGCAGGTCCCGGCGACCATCGATCACGCGAACGATTTCCACGGAATATATTTCGCCGCCATCGGTATCCGGTACGGTTTCGTAGAGAACGACATAAGGTGTCTCGACGAGCATACGGGCGGGCGGAAAAATTTCCGTATGACGCTCGCCAAGGTGAGGATGGTCGACCAAGCGCTCCGCTTTGGCGCGGAACCGAGCGAAATATCGCTCTGCGGCAAGAGGCTGTGATTTGCCGATGTCGATATAGATTTTCTTCACATCGCTACGTGCGCGGGGCGTCCAGACAAGCTTAGTGGTCACGATTTTTCAACGAGGCCAGTTCTGCACGCGCTTCATTGAGCGCCTCGTTGAAATCCACTTCGGTTGAACCGCCACTGGCTTTGCCCTCAGCCCACAATGCGCGCAGCTTGGCGATGTCGTCGCGTCGCTGAATCCATTTTGCCGACCAGTCTCGCATCGCTTCACGGATGACTTCGCTGCTGCTGGCATAAGCACCGCTTTCCACGGCGTCACGCAAGATTTCGGCGTGCTGGGGCGTCATCGAAACGCTGATCTTTTCAACGTTGGCCATGTCATTTCTCCATGGATGTTGGTAGGAATTATTACCACCAACCGGTTTTTGGCGCGAGATATTTTTTCGACGCCCTAGTGGCAATGCACCGGAGGATGCTAGTGCGGGTGGAGAAGCCATCTTCAACAAAAACGCCGCGCATCCGGAGACACGCGGCGTCCAATCCTAAATCGCACCTAAGCCTTAGAGCGCGATATCCGGCACCTTCTTCACCGGCGCACTCGCAGGCGCCGCACCGGCGCCCTTCAGCGCCTCAAGGTCGATCTGCGGCGGCGTCGGCAGCTGCAGGTGTTCGGCGGTGTAAGCCCATTCCTGCTGCACCTTTTCCGGGTCGTCATTGAGCTTGGTGCCGTAGCTCGGCACGATCTGGCGAAGCTTCGTCTGCCATTCCGGCGTTGCCACCTTGTCCTTGAAGACCTTTTCGAGAACGCTGAGCATGATCGGTGCTGCGGTGGAAGCGCCCGGCGAAGCGCCGAGCAGGCCGGCGATGCTGCCATCCCCTGCGGCGACGACTTCGGTGCCGAGCCTCAGCACGCCGCCCTTTTCTTCGTCGCGTTTGATGATCTGCACGCGCTGGCCGGCCTGCCACAGGCGCCATTCGCCCTGCTTGGCATTCGGGAAATATTCCTTCAGCGCGGCAAAACGGTCGTCATCCGACATCATCAGCTGGCCGGCGAGATACTCCACCAGCGGATATTCGTCGATGCCCACCCGCACCATCGGCCAGGCATTGCTTGTGGTGACCGAGGAGACGAGGTCGAAATAGGAGCCTTCCTTCAGGAACTTGGTGGAGAAGGTGGCGAAAGGTCCGAACAGGATAACGCGCTTGCCACCCAGCACACGGGTATCGAGATGCGGCACCGACATGGGCGGCGAGCCGACCGAAGCCTTGCCATAGGCCTTGGCCAGATGCTGCATCGTCACGTCAGGGTTTTCGTTGATGAGGAACGAGCCGCCCACCGGGAAACCGGCATAATCGTCCGCTTCGGGAATGCCGGACATCTGCAACAGATGCAGCGCACCGCCGCCAGCGCCGATGAATACGAATTTCGCGTCCACCACCTGTTCGGCGTCGGTCTTGGTGTTGGTATAGGTCACGCGCCAGCTGCCATCGGCATTGCGCTGAATGTCGGAAACCTCGCTATTGACCTGAAGGTCGAAATTCTGGTCGCTCTGCAGATGCGATACGAACTGGCGGGTGATTTCGCCGAATTCCATGTCGGTGCCGAGCGGCGACCAGGTCGCGCCGATCTTCTGGGAAGGATCGCGGCCTTCCATCATCAGCGGCACCCACTTCTTGATCTGCTCGGGATCGGTGGAGAATTCCATACCGGCGAAAAGCGGGCTGGCTTTGAGAGCCTGATAGCGCTTTTCCAGATAGGCGACGTTCTCGTCACCCCAGACAAAGCTCATATGCGGCGTGTGGTTGATGAAGGAGCGCGGGTTCTTCAAGACGCCGTTGCGCACCTGCCAGGCCCAGAACTGCCGGGAAATCTGGAAGGATTCGTTGATGTTGACGGCCTGGGTGATCTTGATGTTGCCGTTGTCGTCTTCCGGCGTGTAGTTGAGCTCGGCAAGCGCGGAGTGGCCGGTGCCGGCATTGTTCCAGCCGTTCGAGCTTTCAAGCGCCACGCCGTCCAGCCGTTCCAGCATCTGCATCGACCAGGTGGGCTCCAGTTCGCGCAGCCAAACACCGAGCGTCGCGCTCATGATGCCGCCGCCGATCAAAAGCACATCGACCTTCTTGGCGGCCGTATTGGCGAGAAGCGGAGAAGAGGGCAGCGCCGCTGCGGCAATTCCGGCGAGCGCACCGCCCAGAACCTGTCGGCGGTTCAGCGGAAATGCATTGGAGAGATCAGTGAGCTGGGATTTGTCTTGATCGATGGGAGTCACGGCCATACCTGATTCTTGTTTTGTGTTAAAAACATTCCTCCCGATCGCCCCGTTACAGCAAAGCGCAAATCGGCACAACCCGGACTCATTCACTCCAGTTCAAGCGTTTTTGCAGGGATCTGGCCGGGACATATGGTCGCGCCGGCGAATTTTGCACATTTGCGGATCGTCATTTTTAGGGCGGTGAAGATTAGGCGATGCTTTCAAACGGTTGAAAGGGTTCTCTGCGCCCGATATCGCAAAAAGCCCGCCCGGCTGCACCTTGCCGGCCATCACGGCTGGCGCAATGCCGCTGCGGGCCGAATTTTTTTTCAGAAAAATGACAGAAATCCCGAAAAAGTGAAAAGGCCCGCCGGTTCGGGCGGGCCTTGGTGCGTTCGGTTTATGACCGAAGATCAGTTTGCGGCGAGGAATTCCGCGCAATAGCTTGGGCCGTTGACGCCGGGGCGGTCGGAGACGGTGCGCACGGCGGTGATCTTGTAGTCGCTGGAAACGACGAGCTGCACGGTGCAGGAGAGCGACGCGGTGCGGGCCGGCGAGATCTGACGACCCTTCTTGCCATCCTTGCCCTCTTCGAACCTGGCCGGAATGGTGGCCTTCTTGTAGCCGCCGCGCCAGTTATAGACCGTGGAGCTGCCGGTTTCCGTGTCGCTCAGCGGTGGGCCGAATTTTGCGAAGAAAATACCTGCGGACTGGCCGACCCAGCGGGTCTCAACGGGGCTCTTCTGGGTGAAGGAGGGAGTGGAGCCGCCCGTGGAGGTGGTGCAGGCCGAGAGCGCAATGGCAAACGCTGCGAGCGTTACGCTGCGAGATAGCATGGTGAAATGTCCTTTGTGCCGTGTCCGGCTTCCCGCCGGTCATTCCGTTCCCCTAGCAGATTTGGCGACGGGGGGCAGGGGAGGTGGGCGGCTTGACGAAAATTTCCTGCCACAATTGCTTTTTTGTAACGTTTTGAGGCCTTCCAGCCGGTGCCGCAGGCGCTTGGCAGGGCTGTTTCAACGGATGGGAAAAACTTGTCATAAAAAATGCAATAAGCCGCTTGTCGAATGCCGGAGGCTGGTCTATAGAAGCGCCGCTGGTCACGGAGTGTAGCGCAGTCTGGTAGCGCACGTCGTTCGGGACGACGGGGTCGGAGGTTCGAATCCTCTCACTCCGACCAGCTTGAAGCCCAATAGATACAGCGGCTTGCAACTCATCCCGATACTTCCTGAAAATCTCAAGGTCAAAGCCTTGCACCGAAACCGTCGCTGTTAAATCAGAACCGGTTGGAATGCATCCGTCGCTCTTGCCTGAAAATCAGGGCACAGATGCGGATAGGCGCCTTCAAACTCCCGTTCTTCAATTGGTGTCTGCTTAGGGGCGGAGAGCGTTTCCTGCTCGCAGATGTGAAACCGCACCGTCGCCTCAGCCGCGCGCCCGAACAAAAGAGGCCCGTCGCTCCGCCAAGCGCCAGGCCTCAATGTCGCGGCCTTGTTTCAGGGGACGCGCGACACGGACCGTCTTAGAAGCGTCAATTCTCGTCCACAATCCAAGAAGTTATCCATGACAGTCACAAGCCCTGAATTTCGGGGCCATCGACATGATCAACTTATCGCGATCAAAAAAGAGGCCCGCTGTTTTTTCAAACAACGAGCCTCTGTTGGGCCGCTTGGCGGAGCGACCGCACGCAAATTCGCTTTTTGCGCATGAACGTCGAATGAACAAACGGGTTTCTGTGCGGACGAGAAACAACCCGTAAAAATCAGGATAGCAACATGGATCGGAAAGCCGCCTCAGCCGTTATCTAACCATACAACAATGGAGGATAACATGCTGAAGGGTATTGCACTGTGGGCTATGGGCGTTCCGGTCGTGGTGATTATTCTGCTTTATATGTTCGTGTTTTAAACTGATCCCAAGTCTTTTACACGGAAGAACCTCTTAAACTAAAAAGGCGACCGTTCTGACGGTCGCCTTTTTGTTTGTCCATGCCCGTGCCTGTCAGCTGAGGTCGCCGATCAGCCGCGAGGCTGTGGCAGCGTCCGTGCGGCGGATGTCGATTTCGTCGCGGTGTCTTGCCAGGAGTTCGCTCGCCAGCAGCTTTTCCGCGAGATCGGCGGGCAGCGAGAGAATCACGCGGTCACCCTGTTCTTCCGTCGCGCCGACGCTCCGCTTGCCGGCAATCATGCCGCCCGCCACCGTGTTGTTGGTGTCGGGGTCGATCAGGATGAACGAGCCGGTTGAGCGGTTCTGTTCGTAGGCATCGAAGATCGCCGTCTCGTCGAAGGAAAGCCGCACCTTGCCGATGGCGTTCATCGGCAGCGAGGTCTCATGCGCCTGCCATTCGCCTTCCTTGAGGTTGAGCTGGCTGACGGGCTGGACGCTGACACGCTGGCGGCGGCTGCCGCTTTTCAGCCAGTAGCGCTTGCCCGCTTCGATGCCGCCCGGCTGCAACGCCACGATCTGCGCGTCGAAGGCAAGGCCCGTCTGCGGCTGCGCCTCGATGGAGACGATCATGTCGCCGCGCGACACGTCCACCTGACGGTCGAGAACCAGCGTGACGGCGTCACCGGCGACGGCCGCATTGCGCACCAGATCGAAAGTCACGATCTGCTTGACGTTCGCGACCATGCCTGACGGCAGGATGACGACGCTGTCGCCCGGCTTCACCGAGCCGCCGGCAACCGTGCCCTGATAACCGCGGAAGCTCTCGCCGGGGCGCGACACGCGCTGTACGGGCAGACGGAAGCCGCCCGACTGCGCGGAGCGAACGGTTGCAAGTTCCAGCGTCTCCACCAGCGTCGGGCCTTCATACCAGGGCATGGCGGCCTTGCCTGACAGAACGACATTTTCGCCCTTCAGCGCTGACATCGGTATCGCCGTGATCTGCTTGATACCGAGGTTGGAGGCGAACTCGCGGAATTCGTGGGCGATCAGCTCGAAACCGGCCTTGTCGTAATGTGTCAGGTCGATCTTGTTGACGGCCAGCACGAACTGCCGGATGCCCATCAGCGCCGCAATGGTGGCGTGGCGGCGTGTCTGTTCCAGAATGCCGGTGCGCGCATCGACCAGCAGCACGGCGAGATCGGCCGTGGAAGCGCCGGTTGCCATGTTGCGGGTATATTGCTCGTGGCCGGGCGTGTCGGCCACGATGAAGGCGCGCCGGTCGGTGGCGAAATAACGATAGGCGACATCGATGGTGATGCCCTGTTCGCGCTCCGCCTGAAGACCGTCCAGCAGCAGCGCGAAATCGGGCAGGCCGAGATCGTTCTGCTTGCCGCTGTCGCGGTGCAGGGTGGCGGCCTGATCTTCCTTGACGGCCTTGGTGTCCCAGAGAAGACGGCCGATCAGGGTCGACTTGCCGTCATCCACGCTGCCGCAGGTGATGAGCCGCAGCGGGCGCGTATCGCGCGCCGCCTTCGAATGTTCTGCAAAGGGCAGGATGGTAGCGGAAGAGGAGGGGGTGTTGGCGGCTGCGGCGCTCATCAGAAATACCCCTCGCGCTTCTTTTTCTCCATGGAACCGGACTGGTCGCGGTCGATCGCGCGGCCCTGCCGTTCGGAAACCGTGGCGATTTCCAGCTCGGCGATAACCTCCTGAAGCGTTGCGGCTTCGGAACGGATCGCGCCGGTCAGCGGGAAGCAGCCGAGCGTGCGGAAGCGGATCGAGCCGTGCTGAACCTCTTCGCCGGGCAGCAGTTCAAGGCGCTCGTCTTCGGCGAGGATCATCATGCCGTCGCGCTCGATGTAAGGACGCTCGGCAGCGTAATAGAGCGGCACCAGCGGAATGTTTTCCGCTTCGATGTAACGCCAGATATCGACCTCGGTCCAGTTGGAGAGCGGGAAGGCGCGAACGCTCTCGCCCTTGCGGACCATGCCGTTATAGATGTTCCACAGTTCCGGGCGCTGGTTGCGCGGGTCCCATTTGTGGTCGGGCGTGCGGAAGGAATAGATGCGCTCCTTGGCGCGGCTTGCTTCCTCGTCGCGGCGTGCGCCACCGAAGGCCGCGTCGAACTGGCCGGCATCGAGTGCCTGACGCAGCGCTTCGGTCTTCATGATGTCGGTGTAGAGCGCCGATCCGTGGGAGAAGGGCGTCACGTTTTCCGTCTCGCCGCGCGGATTGGTGTAGGAGATCAGGTCGAGATCATATTCCTTGACGATCTTGTCGCGGAATTCGATCATTTCCTTGAACTTCCAGCCCGTATTGACGTGCAGCAGCGGGAAGGGCACGCGGCCGGGGAAGAAGGCCTTGCGCGCTAAGTGCAGCAGCACGGATGAATCCTTGCCGATGGAATACAGCATCACGGGATTGTCGAATTCGGCGGCAACTTCGCGGAAGATGTGAATGGCTTCGTTTTCAAGCGCCTTCAGATGGGGATCGAGCGGCGGCTTGGATGCGACAGTATTCTTGCTGTCCGTCTCGTGGACTGCGTTGGACATTGTGAACTCCGGAAAATGTACTGAATGATTATCGTTGCGGGATGGCGGAAACGGCGGGTGTCTGTTCCGCACCGGCGACGTGAAGACCGCATTCGCGCTTCTCGTCGTTTTCCCACCACCATCGACCGGCGCGCTCAGGCTCACCGGGCTTGATGGCGCGTGTACACGGCTCGCAGCCGATGGAGGGGTAACCACGCGCATGCAACGGATTGACGGGAATGTTTTCGGACGCGACATAGGCGTTAATCTGGTCGATGTCCCAGTCCGCCAACGCATTGATCTTGATGAGATTACGCTCGGCGTCGAACTCGGCGAAAGGCGTGGTCGCACGGTTGCCCGACTGGCCGCGCCTGAGACCGGTGATCCAGAAGGCAGCGCCATCAAGCGCCTTGCCAAGCGGGATCAGCTTTCTGACATGACAGCAGGCGTGACGCGCCTCGATGCTTTCGTAAAAGCCATTGAGACCGTATTTCGCGGCATAGGCGTCGATATCGTCCTGCTCGGGCCGGAAGCGACGGATTTCAATGCCGAAACGTTCCTCGGTTTCATCGATGAGATCGACGGTTTCCTTGAACAGACGGCCGGTTTCCAACGTCACGACATCGATCGGCAACCGGTGTGTACCGATGGCGGCGGTGATGACCTGATCTTCGATGCCGAGGCTGGTGGTAAAGACCGCACGGCCGCCGAGACCAGCGATGAAGGAAAGTCGTCCCGCAAGATCGAGCCCGGCAAGCGTGGCGTCGAGGGATGCGGTATCGGCAGAGGCATTTGCTGAATTGATCGTCATTGTCACGTCCGGGATTTCCATGGCCGATTATTGTTGAAATCAGGCCTCCGGAACAGAAATGACAGTCTTTGTGCGCTGCACTTGAGAGCAAAAATGCCTCACGCGCGCTTTGTATGAGCAAAAGATGCCCGTTCACCTTCTTTGCAGCTTGGATTTGAATTGTGACAACTTCTGCGCTAAGCCGGAATTGCCGGGTTTCCGGGCTTGTGGTCTACTGGTTTTACGATGATTTCGCAGAAGGCAAAATATGCGCTGAGGGCGCTTCTCTCGCTGGCAAAGGCCGACGGCGGCTGTCCTGTGCAAATTTCCGATATTGCCCGCGAACAGGCCATTCCGAAAAAATTCCTGGAACAGATCCTTCTCGAAATGAAGAAGGAACGCATCGTCGAAAGCAGACGTGGCAAGCAGGGCGGTTATCTCCTGGCACGCCCGGCCTCTGATATCACCTTCGGCGAGGTGCTGCGCCTGATCGACGGGCCGCTTGCCCCCTTGCCCTGCCTCTCGCAGACCGCCTATCGCCGCTGCGAGGATTGCGATGGCGAGAAGCAGTGCGAGATACGCCACGTCTTCGCCCGTGTGGCCGATGCCACCCGCAACATCCTGTTCAACACCACTGTCGCCGATGCCGTGGCCGGTGTTGAAGTGCCCGAGCTTTTGACGGCTTAGCCATCGGCGCAATAGGTGTGCAGTACGGTCCCTCCACCCTCATTCCTGTGACAAGCACAGGAATGAGGGTGGAGGGGTGCGTCGCGACCGCCGGGAGCTTGAGCCTGCCATGCCGATGGACTGGTGGACGCTGCATGTCCCCCCCCCCCCCCCCATCCCCTCATACCGCTCAGACGAAAAAATCGTCTAAAACCCTATAATATTTTTCGCTATCGCGGCAAAAAATCGTCAAAAATGTGAAATGCTTTTGCATTCAGAAAAGTTTTACACGACGCTTGTTGCGCCTTTCGCTTATGCTGCGCTGTATTTGTTGCCCGGGGAAACGCTCTCGGGAAACACTTTTTCGATCGTATTCGGCCTCATTGACCAACTCTACTCAACCGGTAGAGTTAAGCCATCGCAATCAGGAGGGAATACCGATGTCCAAGCTTCTGTCCGGTTTGAGCGTTGTTGCGCTTAGCCTTTCACTGGCACTTGGCGGCGCTGGCTCGGCCGCCGCGCAGACCAAGCTGCTCAACGTGTCCTACGACCCGACCCGTGAACTCTACAAGGATTTCAACGAAGCCTTCGCCAAGAAGTGGAAAGCGGATACGGGTGAGGACGTCACCATCCAGCAGTCGCATGGTGGTTCCGGCAAGCAGGCGCGCTCGGTTATCGACGGCCTTGAGGCCGACGTGGTGACGCTGGCGCTGCAGAGCGATATCGACGCCATCGTCCAGAACTCCGGCAAGATCAACAAGGACTGGCGCACCCGCCTGCCGCATAATTCCTCGCCTTATACCTCGACCATCGTGTTCCTGGTGCGCAAGGGAAACCCCAAAGGCATTCATAACTGGGGCGATCTGGTGAAGGGCGACATCCAGATCGTCACGCCGAACCCGAAGACCTCGGGCGGCGCGCGCTGGAACTATCTCGCAGCCTGGGCCTGGGCCAATGAGGAATTCAAGGGCGACAAGGACAAGATCAAGGCCTATGTCGGTGAGCTCTACAAGCGCGCTCCCGTTCTCGATACCGGCGCCCGCGGCTCCACGGTGACCTTCGCACAGCGCCAGATCGGTGACGTGCTGCTGGCCTGGGAAAACGAAGCCTATCTTGCCGGCCAGGAATTCGGCGCTGACGCATTCGATATCGTCGTGCCGCCGATCTCGATCCTTGCCGAACCGCCGGTCGCCGTGGTTGACGCCAATGTCGACGCCAAGGGAACACGCAAGGCGGCGGAAGCCTATCTGCAATATCTCTATTCCGACGAGGGCCAGAATATTGCGGCGAAACACTTCTACCGTCCGTCCAACCCCGCCGTGGTCTCCAAGGATCTGCTGAAGCAGCTGCCCGACATCAAGCTCGTCACCATTGACGACCCGCAGTTTGGCGGTTGGGCCAAGGCGCAGCCGGAACATTTCGGTGACGGCGGCATCTTCGACCAGATTTACAAGCCCGCAAAGTAAGCGGATGATGGGCTGACGAGAAACAGCCCGCCCGCAAGGGACGTTGAAAAACAGCAGCTGGATCGACCGGACACCGTGCCGGTCGATCCTTTATAATAAACGCCGGGGAACACCGGCTCCCAGAGAGCATTTCCAGGAAAAGTGGACCCCGGTTTTCTCTCCGGAAATGCGCCAAAACAAAGATTATCCGGAGCCTTGATGAGCAATAATACATCCGGAAACAGGTGGAAATGGCGGCAGTCGAGCGTCATACCGGGCTTCGGCCTGACGCTTGGTTACACAGTGACCTATCTGTTTCTCATCATTCTTATTCCGCTGGGCGGCCTTATCTGGTCCACGGCGAAACTGGGTTTTTCAGATTTCATTGCGATTGCCACCGATAGCCGCACGCTGAATGCACTGCGCGTCAGCTTCGGTACGGCGTTTCTGGCGGCACTGGTCAACGCGTTTTTCGGCGTCATCGTCGCCTGGGTCCTGACCCGTTACCGTTTTCCCGGCCGCCGATTTGTCGATGCCATCGTCGATCTGCCCTTTGCCCTGCCGACGGCAGTGGCCGGTATCGCGCTCACCACGCTTTATGCCAATCGCGGCTGGGTCGGTTCGCTGTTCGAACCCTTCGGCATCAAGATCGCCTTTACGCCGACCGGCATCGTCATTGCGCTGATCTTCATCGGCCTGCCTTTCGTGGTCCGCACCGTGCAGCCGGTCATGGAAGAGATCGACCGTCAGGTGGAGGAAGTGGCGGCCACGCTTGGCGCCAACCGTTTCCAGACCATTACCCGCGTTCTGCTGCCGAGCCTCACGCCCGCGATCCTTACGGGTTTTGCGCTCGCCTTCGCGCGCGGTGTCGGGGAATATGGTTCGGTCATCTTCATCGCCGGCAATATTCCTTACGTGTCGGAAATCGCGCCGCTCCTCATTGTCATCCGGCTGGAGGAGTTCAATTATGCGGCCGCGACCGGCATCGCCACCATCATGCTGATCATCTCGTTTGCCATGCTGTTCCTCATCAATCTCATTCAGGCCTGGAGCCGCAAGAGGTACGGTTATGTCTGAGACCGCTCCCCGCACGTCCCCCCGGCCGTTCCGCGACCCCGCCAGCGAGAGTTTTCCCGCCCGGCTGGCATTGATTGCGATAGCCTTTGTGTTCCTCGCTGCATTTCTGGTCCTGCCGCTGATATCGGTATTCTTCGAAGCCTTCCGCAAGGGCGCGGAAAGCTTCTGGGAGGCGATCGTCGAACCGGATGCGCTCTCCGCCATCCGCCTGACACTGCTCGTCGCCGCCATTTCGGTGCCGCTCAACCTGATCTTCGGGGTTGCCGCCGCCTGGGCGATTGCGAAATTCGAATTCAAGGGCAAGGCGTTCCTGATCACGCTCATCGACCTGCCGTTTTCGATCTCGCCGGTCATATCGGGCCTTGTCTATGTCATCCTGTTTTCCTCGCACAGCGTGCTGGGGCCATGGCTGAAGAGTTACGGCATCGAAATCCTCTTTGCGGTGCCGGGCATCGTGCTGGCCACCATCTTCGTCACCTTTCCTTTCGTCGCGCGCGAATTGATCCCGCTGATGCAGGAGCAGGGCAATGGCGACGAGGAGGCGGCGATTTCGCTCGGCGCAACCGGCTGGCAGACCTTCTGGTATGTCACGCTGCCGAACATGAAATGGGGCCTGCTCTACGGGGTGCTGCTCTGCAACGCCCGCGCCATGGGCGAGTTCGGCGCCGTCTCGGTGGTATCGGGCCATATTCGCGGCGAGACCAACACCATGCCGCTGCATGTCGAGATACTCTATAATGAGTACAATATGGGTGCGGCCTTTGCGGTGGCGACGCTGCTGGCTGGTCTGGCGCTCGTGACGCTCGTTCTCAAAACCATTCTCGAAATACGCTTTGGCGCGGGCAACGCAGCCGGCAAGCATTGAAAGGCATATTCATGGAAGTGAAAGTTTCCGGCATCACCAAGCAGTTCGATCGCTTTCCCGCACTGAACGACGTGTCGCTCGATATTCGTTCCGGCGAGCTGATCGCTCTGCTCGGTCCCTCCGGTTCCGGCAAGACGACGCTGCTGCGTCTCATCGCTGGCCTGGAGCAGCCGACCAAAGGCCACATCTTCTTCGGGGATGAGGACGCCTCGCACCGCACGGTGCAGGAGCGTAATGTCGGTTTCGTCTTTCAGCATTACGCGCTGTTCCGCCATATGACGGTGGCGGAGAACATCGCCTTCGGCCTGAAGGTGCGTCCTTCCGCCAAGCGCCCGCCGAAAGCGGAAATCCGCAGGCGCGTGTCCGAGCTTCTCGATATGGTGCATCTCTCCGGTCTCGAAAAACGTTACCCCACCCAGCTTTCCGGCGGTCAGCGCCAGCGCGTGGCGCTTGCCCGCGCCGTCGCCATCGAGCCGAAGGTCCTGCTTCTCGATGAACCTTTCGGCGCGCTCGACGCCAAGGTTCGCAAGGAGCTGCGCCGCTGGCTGCGTGAATTCCACGACCGCACCGGCCACACCACCGTTTTCGTGACCCACGATCAGGAAGAGGCGCTGGAACTGGCCGACCGCGTCGTCGTCATGAGCCAGGGCAAGATCGAACAGGTCGGCACGGCGGACGATGTTTATGACACGCCCAATTCCCCCTTCGTCTTCTCCTTCATCGGCGAATCCTCCAGCCTGCCGATTACGATCCGCGACGGCCATGTACTGTTTCAGGGAGAGAGCATCGGCATCGATGAGAGCGGCACGGGCGAGGGTGAGCTTTTCTTCCGTCCGGAAGATGTGGTGCTGACGCAGGAGAAGGACGCGCTTTACGGCAAGGTCACCACCTGTCGCCGCCTCGCCGGCACCCGCATCGCCGAAATCGACATCGCCAATAACGGCCACGAACCCTATCACCTCGAAATCGAGGTGCCGCTCAACGCCGCCGTGGCCGTGGGCGCGGAACTGCGCTTCCGTCCGACGCGGTGGAAGGTGTTCGGGAAGAAGTAAGGAAAGCGGCGGCTCCCGGTATTTCTAATTCTGCTGTGTACCGGCCTCGATCCGGTATACAGCTAGCCACGTCCTCTTCTGGGCGCTTTCCTGTTGTTGACCTGCCAAAGGGCCACCATTCGCGTGAAACTTTCGCCAATCAAGAGAGTTGAACAGCGTACTGGGAATTTCTGCAGCGTGAGGATTGATTTGACGCCTCAGATTTTTTCTTCAATTTTGGGCGGCAGGCGATCGAGCAATAGGGCAGTTATGCCATCCTTATCCTTTAGTTCGCACTCCCATACGGTCGCAACAATCCAGCCGAGCGTCGTCAACTCCGCCTCAGTTTTCGTATCTCGCGCTACATTACGTGCTACCTTTGTCACCCAGTAGTCGGTGTTGGTCTTCGGCTTACGCGCCCCTCGAGAACAGCCATGGCCATGCCAGAAGCACCCTTGGACACGCATCACCGTTTTCGTTCCAGGCATCACGATATCCGGCGTCCCTGGTAAATCCTTTCGGTGCAATCGGAACCTGATCCCCAGAGCGTGAAGCGCTCGGCGAACCATCAACTCGGGGGTCGTATTCTTCGACCGAACTAACGCCATTTCGGCGCTCTTCTTTGCTGTGGGCAAGCGGTTGCTGGTCATCGTTGAACCGTGCTAGAGTAGGAACAAATCAGAAACCAATTTAGTTCATCGTTCGGTGAACACAATGCGCGGTGTGAGGATTTTATGTCCACGACCTTTTCATTTTACGAGTTTTTTGCCGGTGGTGGAATGGCGAGAGCCGGTCTTGGTTCCGATTGGGAGTGCCTCTTCGCGAATGATTTTGACGGCAAAAAGGGGCTGACATATCAAGACAATTGGGGAACCGGCGGCGAGCTTTTTGTTGGCGACGTTCGCAAGGTGACCGCCGATATGCTTTCGAACACCGCTGATCTTGCTTGGGGTTCATTCCCCTGCCAGGATTTATCTCTGGCTGGTGGCGGGGCTGGCCTCCAAGGTGAACGGTCTGGGACATTTTATCCGTTCTGGGACGTAATGCGCGGTCTGATCAGTAACGAACGTGGCCCCAAAGTGATCGCGCTTGAGAACGTCTGCGGCACCCTAACCTCGCATCGTGGGGGCGACTTCCGGGCGATCTGCCAGACATTTTCGGACGCTGGCTACCGCTACGGAGCGCTGGTTATTGATGCAGAGCTGTTTTTGCCACACTCTCGTCCGCGCTTGTTCGTGGTAGGCGTTCGCAAGGACATTGAGATTGATCCTTGCCTATTGTCTCCCGGCGCAACAATACCATTCCACACTCGCGGTCTTCAAAATGCGTATGCGCGCATCAGTGAGAGTGCGAAGGCTGATTGGGTTTGGTGGAACCTACCTTCTCCGCCACTCCGTACCACGACATTTTCGGACATTGTCGAAGATCACCCCGCTGACGTGAAGTGGCATACTTCTGTTGAAACCAACAGACTTCTAGCCTCGATGTCGCCCGTCAATATTGCAAAAGTCGAAGCTGCCAAACGAGCCGAACGACGTGTTGTCGGTGGTGTGTACAAGCGTACGAGACCTGATGCCAATGGGCGTGTTGTTCGCGCTGAGGTCCGTTTTGATGATATCGCCGGATGCCTTCGTACGCCGAATGGCGGATCTTCGAGGCAGACGATTTTGGTGGTTGAGGGTGAACGTGTCCGGTCGCGATTGATTTCTGCCCGTGAGACTGCTCGATTAATGGGCCTTGCTGAAAGCTACCGTCTACCAAAAAAATACAACGAGGCTTATCACCTAACGGGGGACGGCGTGGCGGTCCCTGTTGTTCGGTTTCTCTCTCATTATCTCTTCGAGCCTCTGGCTATTGGGAGATGCGTGGCAGAGACAGGTAGCGGCAAAGTGACATCCGTTGGCCGTTAATTTTGCTTTCCGAAAGAGTGCAGTACGATCGCTCACTAACCGAATCGGCGTCTATGTCCTTGCTGACCTAGACAACGTGCCAATCTATGTTGGTCAATCAAAAGACGGCATTCGCTCGCGAGTGGCCCGTCATTTGACGTCCGCCCGCTCAGACATCATCGCTAATCGTCAGATCGACGTCTGGGAGATAGCGTTTGTTTGGGCTTTTCCGGTTGAGGACAAGGGGGAAATTAATAGCCTCGAGGCGGTGCTGTTCCATCACCTCGATCCGTGTTCTCAGTTGATGAATGGTACTCTGCCCAAGAGGCCTGTCGAGCTTCCTGAAATGCCCAAGCCATTCCAGATCGTCCAAGTGATGTCGGACGAGGAAATCACGGATCGGAAGCAACCTGAACAGCGACTTCCCAGACAGGCAAGCCATTACGCCCAAATCGTTGGCCATTTTGTCGCCGTCAAAAATTCCTCTCAGGTCGCTCGCGCGATGAACGCACACTTTGAACGCTTGAAGCGGTATCATCGACTGCTGCTCGGCAAGGCGGAGGAGATGCCGGACGATAAGGACGAGTAACGTTTGCGGTCGGGTTGATTGGGTACAAATTGAATTGCCAGCTAAAAGGCTGAGTTTCCCAGTTAGAAATCCCATAACTTAGGAGAAACTCGAGGCGACACCTTCCACCTCCGGGCTGAACCTATTCACACTCAGCTATCGGTAGCAGGAAAGGTAGCCAGAAACGGAAAAGGGCCGCCGAAGCGACCCTTCCATGAGCTTGGTCCTGTTTACAGACCCGGGACTGTTTCTCAACGTTCCGAAGGCAAGATGTTTTACGCCGAGGGCTGCCCCGTCGAAAACACACCCTTTCCATTGCCTGCACCAGAGACCGAAATCTCATTAGACATTGGATCACCTCCTTCCGATACGTTGAACATAACTAGAAGGTAGTACGATTCGTCAGTAATGCAAGAGGGGTTACTTATAACGGGCGCCCGGGCATTACGACACCCGCATCACGATCTTGCCGATATGATTGCTGCTTTCCATCAGCCGATGCGCTTCCACAACCTCGTCCAGCGTGAAGACCCGGTTGATAACAGGCGCGACCTGACCGCGCTCGATGAGCGGCCAGACCTCTGCGATAAGGTCGTCGCGGATGGCGCGTTTTTCGTCCGCCGTGCGGGGACGCATGGTGGAGCCGGTGACGGTGAGGCGTTTGACCATGATCGGGGTTAGATTGACCTTCTCGGCCATGGCACCACCCAGAAAGGCGATGATCGACAGGCAGCCATCCTTGGCGAGTGCCGCAAGGTTCTTTTCGAAATAGGCTGCGCCGATCATGTCGAGAACGACATCGACGCCCTTGCCGCCGGTTTCGGATTTAACGATCTCGGCGAAATCCTCCTCGCGGTAATTGATCGCGCGCTTGGCACCGAGCTTCACGCAGGCCTCGCATTTTTCCGCCGAGCCCGCCGTGGCATAGACTTCGGCGCCAAAGGCTTTCGCAAGCTGGATGGCAGTCGTGCCGATACCGCTGGTGCCGCCGTGGATGAGCACGCTTTCCCCTTCGGTAAGGCCTGCCATCTGGAAGAGATTGGCCCAGACAGTGAAGAAGGTTTCCGGCAATGCGGCCGCTTTGACGGCGTCGTAACCTTTGGGGAAGGGCAGGGCCTGCCCGGCGGGCACGGTGCAATATTCGGCATAAGCGCCGCCATTGGCGAGCGCGCAGACCTTGTCGCCCAGCGCAAATTCATCGACGCCTTCACCGAGAGCGACCACCTCGCCGGCGATTTCGAGGCCGAGGATCGGGCTTGCATCCTTCGGCGGCGGATAGGTGCCCTGCCGCTGCGCGACATCGGGGCGGTTGACGCCCGCCGCCTCGACCTTCACCAGAATTTCGCCTTTTGCGGGTTTCGGTAAAGGCGCTTGCGAAAGGCGCATCACCTCCGGGCCGCCGTGGGAGGGAAGGTCGATGAAGCGCATTTTTTCGGGCAGGGTCATAGTGTTGGGCATGGCCAGGGGCAACTCCTCACTTGTCGGCGTCGCCTGAAGATGTAGGTCAGATGCGCCGTCGAGGGAAGGTGGCCCTTTGCCGCTGATGTCAATTTGTCTCGCCGAACACCCGGACGACGAAGCCGCTTTCATTTTCCTTCGCAGCGGCCTTCACACCTGCGATCTCGCTGCCGATACGCTCGGGATTGGCGATGATCAGCCCCTTCGGCAGGGTGAGGACACCGATCGAGCAGCGCAGCAGCGCGAAGTCACGCTCGTTGCCGTGGCGGTCCTGGCCTTTCATGCAGCCGGCGGCGCGGTCTTCGTCCGAATAGAGTTCGGCGACATCGTCGTGAAAATCGCTGAGCAGCCGCTCTAGGATTTCCGTCAGTTCTCCTACCGACCAGTCACGCACGCCGATGAAGAAGTCGTCGCCGCCGATATGGCCGAGGAAACAATCACCGGCAAAAAAGTAGCGGCGCATCAGAGCCGAAAACAGGGTGATGGCGTGGTCACCGGCGTTGAAGCCGTATTTGTCGTTGAAGGGTTTGAAATTATCGAAGTCGCAATAGCAGAAGAAACGCGACTCGTCGCCGTCGCTGCAGCGGTCGGCAATGAAGCCGCCAATCGCGCGGTTGCCGGGCAGCGCCGTCAGCGGGTTCTGGTCCTGCGCCATCTTCAGCTGTTTTTCGTTGATGACCTTGATGAGCGAGGCCGCGGAAACAATGCCGGCGTAACGCATGTTTTCGGTGAGGATGATGCAGGCGCTGCCGCCCATGCTGGCGAACATGTTCATCAGCTGGTCGGCATCCGCATCGAGGCCGACGATCGGCGCGGGATCGACGAAATGGGAAATGGTGCGCTCATAGATCTTGTTCTTGAGCAGGTCGCGGCCGAAGGGTCGGTAGATATATTCCTTGAGGTGATATTCGTTGATGACGCCGCGCGGTTCGCCATTGGCGTTGAGAACCGGGAAGAAGGCCTGCTGCGGATTTCTGCGGAACAGTTCGAAGACGCTGTCGACGCTGTCATGCTCGAAGACGGTGGGAAGGCGCTCTATTTCCCGGCGGATGAGAATTTCATCCAGCGTCTGGCTGCTGCGTCGCGCCACGCCGATGCGGTTGATGTGGGGAAAGCTTTCAGGCAATTCGCTGGTGAAGACAGTTGGCCTGGCGATCAGCCAGCCCTGCACCAGATCGACGCCGAATTCGCGGCAGGTCAGAAATTCCGCTTCGGTCTCGATGCCTTCCGCAATGACCCTGACGCCGAGAACATGGGCGATGTTGACG
Organism: Agrobacterium sp.; assembly: GCF_059499945.1. NCBI lineage: Bacteria > Pseudomonadati > Pseudomonadota > Alphaproteobacteria > Hyphomicrobiales > Rhizobiaceae > Agrobacterium > Agrobacterium sp. Next base: position 740,392 of record NZ_JCABZP010000014.1, read on the forward strand.
ATGTTGCGCACAAGGTGCTGCTTGCGCGGCAATTGGTCGACGCCGGTGATGAAATGCCGGTCGATCTTCAGGTAATCCAGCGGGAAGTCGCAGAGCAGCTTCATCTCGCCGTGACCGGCGCCGAAATCGTCGATTGCCAGCTTGAAGCCTTCCTTGCGCATACGGGCGATCAGCGCCGTGAACTCCGGCACGCTGGTATTATCGAAGCGTTCGGAAAGTTCAAAGCAGATGGAGGAGGCCGGAATGCCCGCCCGCGCCAGATGGCCGACGAGCTTGTCCAGAATGGCGTCGCCATGCGGGATCAGCCGTACATCGAGATTGAGGAACAGGGTGGCGGAGGAAAAATCGGGCAGGGTGGAGAATTTTGCGAGCGCCCGGCTTGCCAGCATCTGCTCGAAGGCCTTCAGCTCGCCATCTGCAGCAGCCTGGTCGAGAAGCGCCAGCGGATTGGAAAAACCGAGCCGATCATGGCCGCGCATCAGCGATTCATAACCGAAGATCGTGCCCGTCGTCGCCTCGACAATCGGCTGGAACGCCGTTTCGAGCACCAGCTTGGCCATGGGAAACATGTGCCCGGAGGCAAAACGCCTGATGACATCGTTCTCCAGCGTGACGGCCTGCATTTTATTCTCCGCTGTTGCCGGTCCCCATGTGGCTAACGTAAGGGGAGCCTGTCTCTTTTGCGGCGAACAATCGCAGATTACAGGTCAACAAAAGCTTTCACGACTGTGAAGCTTTGATGAACGTTTTGTTACAACCCCATAAGCATGTGGGCCCATGAGCATGTGGGGTTGTTGCGTCGGGCCTCATGCGCGGCGGACGTGCCCGGTGTGAGCGGCGTAGAGATCCGCGACGTTCATGCGCTCCCGGTCTGCCTCGACAGACTCTGCGGACTCGGTGCCGACGCCATGTTCAGCGGAGGCCGCCCATAGTCTCAGCGCTGCCCTGACGACCTCGCTGCCGGATGCGTAAGCGCCGCAATTCACGGCCTCGCGCATTCTTGCTGCCTGTTCCGGGGAAATCGATACTGTTACCATTGGCATGATATCACTCCCTTCTTTAAACGCTGCGAGCGGTCCTTCGATGTCCGGTTTGCGGATCGGGCGCCGTCGTGGTCTAGGCGGGCGTTTTTATCGTCTTTCGTCTGGCGCCGCTTCCAGCGAAATTTGTATCATCAGCGATATTAGCACGAAACGCGTTCCATTCCCAATTCGCAGTATATCACGGTTTAGTTTTTCCCCCGTGAACCGGGCGGCAGCATGGGGTTCGCCGCGCTGGCCGATGCCTGCGAAACTATCACTGTCCGGCGGCGGAAAATATGATCCATCGCAAATCAGCGACATAAAATGGCGCGTTTTTTATTGATTGATTGATCAATCAAGAATAATTTGCCATCCGTCAAGGAGACCCCTATGCCCAAGATCGGAATGGAGCCTTTGCGCCGCAAGGCGCTTGTGGATGCGGCGCTTCGCACCATAGGCCACCATGGTTCGCTGAATGTGACAATGTCTGATATCGCCCGGGAAGCGGGCGTGTCGGCCGCGCTCGCGCATCATTATTTCGGCAGCAAGCAGCAGCTTCTTCTGGAAACCATCCGCAGTCTGCTGCGTGACTTGAGGCGCGATGCCGTGGCGGCGCTGACCCGCGCTTCCGGCCCGCGTGAAAGGCTGAGCGCCATCGTGCATGTCTCCTTCCAGAGCGACCAGTTCACGCCCGAAACGGTGGCGGCATGGCTCGCCTTTTATGTCGAGGCGCAGCGTTCGGAAGAAACCCGCCGCCTGCTGGTGCTTTATTCCCGCCGCCTGCGCTCAAACCTCATGGCGAGCCTCAACCGGCTTTGCCCGCCGGACGATGCCGCGCGCATCGCGGAAGGGGCGGCGGCTCTGATCGACGGGCTTTATATCAGGCACAGCCTGCGTTCCGCCCCGCTTGGCCTCGCCTCCGCGCCGGCGCTGGTCGAGGATTATTTCGACATGCAGCTTAAATCTTTTCCCGATGGACAGCGCCCGAAGCCGTCCATCCGCGTTCTCAAGGAGACTTCGACATGACCATCGCCACGCCGCTCAAGGCGCAGCCGAAAGCCTCGCATTTCATCGACGGGGACTATGTCGAGGATAATACCGGCACACCGTTCGAGAGCATCTTCCCGGCCACCGGCGAAGTGATCGCAAGGCTGCATGCGGCGACACCTGCCATCGTCGAGCGCGCCATCGCCTCGGCCAAACGCGCGCAGAAGGAATGGGCGGCGATGAGCCCGATGGCGCGCGGCCGCATCCTCAAACGCGCCGCCGATATCATGCGCGAACGCAACGATGCGCTTTCCACGCTGGAAACGCTGGATACGGGCAAGCCCATTCAGGAAACCATCGTCGCCGACCCAACCTCCGGCGCCGATGCTTTCGAATTCTTCGGCGGCATCGCGCCGTCCGCCCTGAATGGCGATTATATCCCGCTCGGCGGTGATTTTGCCTATACCAAGCGTGTGCCGCTCGGCGTCTGCGTCGGCATCGGCGCCTGGAACTATCCGCAGCAGATCGCCTGCTGGAAGGCCGCGCCCGCGCTGGTCGCCGGCAATGCCATGGTCTTCAAGCCCTCGGAAAACACGCCGCTCGGCGCGTTGAAGATTGCCGAAATCCTCATCGAAGCCGGCTTGCCAAAGGGCCTGTTCAACGTCATCCAGGGCGACCGCGACACCGGCCCGCTTCTGGTCAACCACCCCGAAGTGGCCAAGGTCTCGCTCACCGGCTCCGTGCCGACCGGCCGCAAGGTGGCCGCCGCCGCCGCCGGGCATCTGAAGCATGTGACCATGGAACTCGGCGGCAAGTCGCCGATGATTGTCTTCGACGATGCCGATATCGAAAGCGCCGTCGGCGGCGCGATGCTCGGCAACTTCTATTCCTCCGGCCAGGTCTGCTCGAACGGCACGCGCGTTTTCGTGCAGAAAAAGGCGAAGGAGCGTTTCCTCGACAACCTGAAAAGCCGCACCGAGGCGATGATCCTCGGCGATCCCCTCGATTACGCCACCCATCTCGGCCCGCTGGTCTCCAAGGCCCAGCAGGAGAAGGTTCTTTCCTATATCGAAAAGGGTAAGGCGGAAGGAGCGACGCTCATCACCGGCGGCGGCATTCCCAACAATGTCTCGGGCGAGGGCGCTTATGTGCAACCGACCGTGTTCGCCGATGTGACCGACGATATGACCATCGCCCGCGAGGAAATCTTCGGGCCGGTCATGTGCGTGCTGGATTTCGACGATGAGGACGAGGTTATCGCCCGCGCCAACGCAACCGAATTCGGGCTGGCCGGCGGCGTCTTCACCGCCGATCTCGCCCGCGCCCACCGTGTGGTGGATCAGCTGGAGGCGGGCACGCTGTGGATCAATACCTATAATCTCTGCCCGGTGGAAATACCCTTCGGCGGCTCCAAGCAGTCCGGGTTCGGGCGGGAGAATTCGGCGGCGGCGCTGGAGCATTATAGCGAGCTGAAGACGGTTTATGTGAGCACGGGGAAGGTGGACGCGCCTTATTAAGGCAGCGTTGCGGATTGGGGCTTACCCCCCTCTGTCCGGCAGGACGAGCCGTATCACTTCACCCTCGAAATTTGAGAAGGGCGAAACCTGGCCTCAGATCGATCTCCCCCCTTGAGGGGGAGATGTCCGGCAGGACAGAGGGGGGTAACCCCACCCGCACATGAGCCATTGAGAGAGAGCACAAATCATGCAGGCAGATTACGTCATCGTCGGTTCGGGCTCCGCAGGCTCCGCCATCGCCTATCGCCTGTCGGAAGACGGTCGTTATTCTGTCATCGTCATCGAGGCAGGCGGTTCCGATTTCGGCCCCTTTATCCAGATGCCCGCCGCACTCGCGTGGCCGATGAGCATGAAGCGCTACAATTGGGGTTATCTCTCCGAGCCCGAACCCAATCTCGACAACCGCCGCATCACCGCCCCGCGCGGCAAGGTCATCGGCGGCTCGTCCTCCATCAACGGCCTCGTTTACGTGCGCGGCCACGCGGAGGATTTCAACCGCTGGGAAGAGCTTGGCGCGCATGGCTGGGCCTATGCGGATGTGCTGCCTTACTTCAAGCGCATGGAGCACAGCCATGGCGGCGAGGAAGGCTGGCGCGGCACGGATGGGCCGCTGCATGTGCAGCGTGGCCCCGTCAGCAATCCGCTGTTCCACGCCTTCATTCAGGCGGGCGCGCAGGCGGGCTTTGAACTGACGGACGATTATAACGGCTCCAAGCAGGAGGGTTTCGGCCTGATGGAGCAGACCATCCACAATGGCCGCCGCTGGTCCGCCGCCAATGCCTATCTGAAGCCGGCGCTGAAGCGCGGCAACGTCACGCTGGTCAATGGTTTCGCCCGCAAGATCGTCATCGAGAACGGCCGCGCCGTGGGTGTCGAGATCGAACGCAAGGGCGTGGTGGAAACCATCACGGCCAATCGCGAGGTCATCCTTTCGGCCTCCTCGTTCAACTCGCCGAAACTGCTGATGCTTTCGGGCGTCGGTCCTGCTGCGCATCTGGAAGACATGGGCATCGAAGTGAAGGCGGATCGTCCGGGCGTCGGCGCAAATCTTCAGGACCATATGGAGTTTTATTTCCAGCAGGTCTCCACCAAGCCGGTCTCGCTTTACTCCTGGCTTCCATGGTTTTGGCAGGGCGTGGCGGGCGCGCAATGGCTGCTGTCGAAAGGCGGGCTTGGCGCCTCCAACCAGTTCGAGGCCTGCGCCTTCCTGCGCTCCGCGCCCGGTCTGAAACAGCCCGATATCCAGTATCATTTCCTGCCCGTGGCCATTTCCTATGACGGCAAGGCGGCCGCAAAAAGCCATGGTTTTCAGGTGCATGTCGGCTACAACCTGTCGAAATCGCGCGGCGACGTCACCCTGCGCTCCGCCGATCCGCATGACGACCCGGTCATCCGCTTCAACTATATGAGCCATCAGGAAGACTGGGAAAAATTCCGCCATTGCGTGCGCCTGACGCGCGAAATCTTCAGCCAGAAAGCCTTTGACGATTTTCGCGGGCCCGAAATCCAGCCGGGCGAAAATGTCGGGACGGATGAGGAAATTGACGCCTTTTTGCGGGAGCATCTGGAAAGCGCCTATCACCCCTGCGGCACCTGCCGGATGGGCGACAAGGACGACCCGATGGCCGTCGTCGATCCCGAATGCCGGGTCATCGGAGTGGAGGGCCTGAGGGTTGCCGACAGCTCCATCTTCCCGCATGTGACCTATGGTAACCTGAACGGCCCGTCGATCATGACCGGCGAAAAGGCGGCGGACCACATTCTCGGCAAGACCCCGCTGCCGCGTTCCAATCAGGAACCATGGGTGAACCCGCGCGCGGCCGTCAGCGACCGGTGAGGATCAATGGTAGTCGTCCTCGCGCTGGTGGCGGACGGCGGCAATGGTGACGGTTTCCGGGCCATCAATGCGGAACAGCACGATATAGCCTGATGAACCGAAGGGCAGGAGGAGCTCGCGTATGAGGCTGTTTTCGGCAGATGCCTTGCGGCAACTGAAAGGAAAATCGCCGAGAATCTCCAGTCCTGCTCTTATGGCGCGGATTGCTTTCTCAGCCACATCGATGTCGTAGGCGATCAGAAAATCATAGATGCGATCAAAATCGGCCAAGGCTTCTTTGGTATAGCGAAGCTCATACGTCATTTCCGCTTCGCGGCTTTCGCAGCATCAAGTTTCTTTTGCATCATCGAAAGAACATCGTCGGTGCTATAATAAATGCCGGTGCGCTCCGCTTCTTCGAGTGACGCCAGCCCGCGCGCAATGAATTCCGCCTGCGATTTACGGATTTGCACCTGCCTGCGCACGGACTCTTCAACGAAGGAAGAAAGCGTCTCGCCTTCCTTCAGCACGCTTTCAGCAGCCTCGCGAAAATCCGCCGTCACCCGCAGCGAAGGGATCGTTGCCGTTTTCATGTCTACGTCTCCGTGCGTTGCAATTGCGACGCAAAGAATGCGCCGATGGGGGCGACCTGTCAAATGCAAAACCTTGCAATCACGTCCGGGGAGGCAGATAAACGGGCATCCCGCCCGAGAAACAATACCGAAATCACAGATCTGGACCGCCATGCCCGTCGACTACAAAAAGCTGAAGATGCTCCGCCGTTCCCGTGTCGTGTGGGGTTCATGGCGGGTGTGGAGGCCGAGGGCGGTTTTCTGGATTGGCGCGATCGCTGTCGGCCTTATCAGCGTCGGCTTTGCATGGCTTGCGGATCGGGCCCAGCACCTTTTCTTCGCGGCGACATCATCGGGTGAATGGGCGTTTCTGCTGCCGCTCATAATCACGCCGCTCGGCTTCACCCTGTGCGCATGGCTTGCGATCACGGTCTTTCCCAATGCCGGCGGTAGCGGCATTCCCCAGGCCATCGCCGCCCGGCACCTGCGGGATGATGCGGACCGTTCGCGGCTTCTGTCGCTGAAACTCGCTTTCGGTAAGGTGGTACTGACGGTTGCCGGCCTACTCTCCGGCGCCTCCATCGGCCGAGAGGGGCCGACGGTGCAGGTCGGGGCTTCGATCATGCTACAGGCGGCGCGCTGGGGCGGCATGGCGCAGGCAAAGGGTCTCATCCTCGCGGGATCGGCGGCGGGCATCGCGGCGGCGTTCAACACGCCGCTGGCCGGCATCGTCTTTGCCATCGAGGAGATGAGCAAGACCTATGAATCCCGCGCCAACGGCCTTGTGCTGACCGCCGTCATCCTGTCGGGCCTCGCCTCGCTGGCGCTGGTCGGCAGCTATACCTATTTCGGCACCAGCTCCGTCATGGCGAAAACGACGATGGACTGGCTGCTGGTGTTGATCTGCGGTGTCGGCGGCGGCGCATTTGGTGCGCTGTTCAGCGCCGCGGCCCTGCGACTGTCCGCCCGTATCAGGCGTTTTGCCCAGACCATGCCGCTGAAGCGGATGCTGGCCGTGGCGGCAGCCTGCGGCCTTGCCTCTGCGGCAATCGGAATAGCGTCTGGAGGCGCGACATTCGGAACCGGCTATGAACAGGCACGCGCCACAATCGAGGGTGAGGCCGCACCGGCATTCTTCTTCATCGAAAAACTGGCGGCGACCTTTCTGGCAATGATGTCAGGCATCCCGGGCGGCATCTTTGCGCCCTCGCTGTCGGTGGGCGCGGGTTTCGGCAGCACCATGGCCACCTTGCTCGGCACCAGCATCGGCCTTGGCGCGATCGTCGGCATGGCGGGTTATTTTGCCGGCGTGGTGCAGGCGCCGATGACGGCCTTTGTCATCATTCTTGAAATGACCGGTAATCATGAAGGCGTCATGCCCATCATGGCTGCATCGATGCTGGGATATCTGACATCGCGGCTTTTCTCCCGCGAGCCGCTTTATCATGGCCTGTCGCGGGTCTTCATCGCCCAGAGCATCCGCGCCAGACGCGCCGCTCAGGCCAGCGAAATGTAACGGCTTAGGCGCGGATGCCCGCCACGCCGAAATAACCGAGCCCTGGTATCTTCACGCCGGGGCGGCCAAAATCGATGCCGGCGACAAGACCGAGAAAATTGACCTCAAAACCGCTGCGGGCGCCTGCCGAAATGCCGAACAACCCGCCCAGCGAAACGCTCGCATCCTTCCAGTCGTCGGCGATGTGGTAAAACGCACCGTCCGGCAGGTAGTCGCGCCCCACCGCGTCCGGCGGCAGCACGACGCCCAGTTTCGGCACGCTGCGCAGCACATGGGCGACGAAGGTGTTGGAGTTGGGGCCGGGATAGATGCGATAGCCGCCCGGCCGACCATAGGGGTAATCGGCAATCGCCTTTTCGATTTTCGGGATCAGCTTTTCCGCTTCCGCGCCGTGAATGGCCACCACCTGACGCGGCATGTTTGAATACCAGTAGGCGTTCGCCGCATAACCATTATGGCGGATCGGCGTGCCCCAGCCCACCTTGTCGTAACGGTCATAGCTCGTAGCACGCGGCTTTTTCAGCACGACCCAGGCGTGGCTGGCGACGGAGCCCTTGAAGCCACCGGTCATGGCGGAAAAGACGTAGACCGCGGCTTCTCCATCGCTCGACGCCACCGGCAGCATGCCGGAGGACGACCATCTTGCGGCGTTCCAGCCGCGCGGATGGTCCTTCATGGCCCATAGCCCCGCCGATGCCAGTGCCGGCAGCAGATAGATAATGGCAATCGCCAGCAGCAGACGTTTTGCAAATTTCACTGACAGCCCCGTGCATCGAAAAATCAATTGCGGTATCAACGACATAAAATCAGAATTTTTTGAGGCTGAGAGAATGAACAATTCCGTTACCGTCGAAGTCACCAGGGGCAATCTCGTCGAAAGCCGCCATCAGGGTCTTGTCGTGGTGGTGGATGGCGATGGCGGCGTGCTGTTTTCGTCTGGTGATATCGAGCGCGGCATCTTCCCGCGTTCCGCCTGCAAGGCCATGCAGGCGCTGCCGCTGGTGGAAAGTGGTGCTGCGGATGCCTATGGTTTCGGTAACCGCGAACTCGCATTCGCCTGTTCGTCCCATTCCGGGGAGGACGCGCATGTGGAACTCGCCGCTTCGATGCTTGCGAAGGCGGGCAGGGATGTGGATACGCTGGAATGTGGCGCACACTGGTCTTCGGACCAGAAAACCATCATCCACCAGGCTCGCACACTGGAAAAGCCGACAGCGCTGCATAATAATTGCTCCGGCAAACATTCCGGTTTCATCTGCGCCTGTTGCCACACCGGCACCGATCCCAGGGGCTATGTCGGTTACGATCACCCGCTGCAGCGGGAAATCCGCGCCACGATGGAAAGCCTGACGGGTGCTGCTCTCGGCCAGGACAATTGCGGCGTGGATGGCTGCTCCATCCCCACCTATGCCGTACCGCTCAAAGGGCTGGCGCATGGTTTCGCGAAGATGGCGACGGGCAGGGGGCTGGAAGCGGGTCGTGCGACAGCGTCGCGTCGTCTCATTGAGGCCTGCATGGCGGAACCCTTTTATGTGGCGGGCACCGGCCGCGCCTGCACGAGGCTGATGCAGATCGCGCCGGGAAAAATCTTCGCAAAGACCGGCGCGGAGGGCGTTTTCGTCGCCGCCCTGCCGGAAAAGGGTATCGCCATGGCGGTGAAATGCGAAGACGGTACGACACGCGCGGCCGAAGCCGTGGTATCCGCACTGCTCGCCCGCTATTTCGATGAAGGCAGCGCCGAGCAGCAGGCGCTGAGCAGCATGGCGAACCGGCAGATGCGCAACTGGAACGGCATCCACGTCGGCGATGTCAGAGTCGTCGGGCTCTAAATAACCTTTGACGCGGCCGGTTGCCGGCACGATGATGACGTGCCCTGTATGTGACGGCCATCCCATGGCCGCCGCGGGCCGGCGTCCGCATGAGGAAGAAACGGGCGCTTCATTGCTTTGGAGGTCGCATATCCATGTTCACACTGTTCTTCTCCCCCGGTTCCTGCTCCCGCGCCAGCCATATCGTGCTTGAGGAATCCGGCCTGCCTTACAAGGCCCATCGCGTCAATTTCGCGGAGGGCGAGCAACGCTCCGAGGCATTTTTAAAGATCAATCCCAAGGGCCGCGTGCCGGCGCTGGCCACCGCAAGCGGCGTGCTGACGGAGACGCCCGCCATTCTCGCCTTTATCGCCCAGATGGCGCCTGAAAAGAAGCTCGCGCCGCTCGATGATCCCTTCGAATTCGCGTTGATGCAGTCCTTCAACGCCTTCATTTCTTCGACCGTGCATGTCGCCCATGCGCATGGCCGGCGCGGCAGCCGCTGGGCGAATGAGGATAGCTCGCTGGCCGATATGAAGGCGAAAGTGCCGCAGACCATGGGCGAGTGCTTCGAACTGATCGAGCACGGCATGCTGCACGGCCCATGGGTTCTTGGTACGGCCTATTCGGTTGCCGATCCCTATCTTTTCGTCATGTCCGGCTGGCTGGAAAGCGATGGCGTGGATATTGCCCGTTTCCCGAAGGTGCATGACCACTTCCGCCGCATGAACGACCGCCCGGCGGTGCAGCGGGCGCTTGCGGGGGAGAGGGGCTGAGAGGCCCCAGCTCGGTCTTGTGGTTGCTCCCTCATTTCTGTGACAAGCACAGGAATGAGGGCAGAGAGACACGCTGGCGGAGTGTTCTCCCGCTCAGGCCGCCTCGGCCGCGCGGGTATCCCACATCGTCTTGAACGCCGTGCGGGTCTGGCAGCGGTCCAGCCAGGCTTTCAGCGCCGGATGGGCATCGAACAGCGGCTTGTGGCCCTGTGCGTAACGAACGATTTCCGCGGCGTTGAGATCGGCCACGGTGAAACGGTCGCCCACCAGGTATTCGTGGCTGGAAAGGTGCTGCTCCAGCACCCGGAAGGGACGCTTCAGCAGGCGGGCGGCAACATCGATCACCGCCTTGCCGCTATCGCTTTCCGACAGGCCTTCGGCGATCGCGGAGGAAATCTTCAGCGAATTGGTTTCGATTTCGGTGGCGGCAAAGAAGGACCATTGCAGCATCGCCGCATCTTCTTTCAAATCGACCGGCGCAAGCGGTCCGCCATATTTGCGGGCGAGATAGAGGTTGATGGCCATGGATTCGTAAAGCACCATGCCGTCATCCTCGATGCAGGGAATGGTGCCCATCGGGTTGACGGCCAGAAAATCCGGGGACAGCGTGTTGAGCGGCGCATCCGCAGCCAGCGGATCGGCAAGACGGCGGGCCTGTATGACCGGCACATGTTTGAATTCTATGCCAAGTTCCCCTGCCAGCCACAACGTGCGCGTGGCGCGGGAACGGTAGACACCGTAAATCGTCAACATCGAAATTACCCCTTCAACCTGTCAGATGGCGGCACGTTACGGTCTAGCCCTTTTAAAGTGAAGCTGCGGATCGCAGGGTCAACTATGATTTTTTCTGATCCGTCAGGAGGTCCGTGTCCGGCGACAGCCGGCATTCGAAACGGTCGATGAACCGCTCGAACAGGCGGGCGAAAGTCTCCACATCCTCCGCCGGCCAGCCATCCATTACATCCTCGATGACGCTCATCTTGGTCCGGCGCATTTCCTGCAAAAGACTGGTGCCGAGCGGCGTGATCTCGACAATGCTGCGGCGGCCGTCTTCTTGGGAAACGCCGCGTCTCAGCAGGCCGCGCCCCACCATATCCGCCACCACACGGCTGCCCCGCGAGGGATCGATGCGCATGCCCTCGGCAATCGCACCCACGGTAACGTCGCCTTCCGCCCGGCGCAGAATGTCGAGCACGTCGATATGGGAAAGTTCCAGACCCGGAGCGAGCTTGGCAAGCGCCATGCGGCCGATGATGCGGCGGCCGATCATGATGCGCATGCGCGTCATCGTATTGCCGATCCGCTTGATGTCCTCGGGCAGATCCTCGTTCCAGTTTTCTTCAGTCGTCACGCTTCATCGTCCCTTTCGATGCAATTTCCCGATCACATTTAGCGGCATTAGCATAGATGTCAAAAACTTGCCATTGACATATATATGCTGATAGCACACAAATTGCCGCAGTAAAACCGCCGTAAGCCAACGAGATTTTTCATGGATATGTCCACCGCCCCCGTGGCGCCGCTTGTGTCGGATCATCGGCGCAGGCTCATCGTCTTTCTGTTTCTGATGCTGGCCATGTTCATGGCGACCCTCGACAACCAGATCGTATCGACAGCACTGCCCACCATCGTCGGTGAATTCGGCGCGCTGGAGCGTTTCGGCTGGATCGGCTCGGCCTATCTTCTGGCGACCAGCGCGGTCATGCCGGTTTATGGCAAGCTCGGTGATCTGTTCGGCCGCAAATATGTGATGATCGCAGCGGTTGTCATCTTCACGCTTGGCTCGCTGGCCTGCGGGCTGGCCTGGTCGATGGATTCGCTGATTGCGGCCCGCGTGCTGCAGGGGCTTGGCGGCGGCGGCATTATGGTATCGATCTTTTCCGTCAATGCGGATCTGTTCGAACCGCGCGAGCGCGCCCGTTACCAGAGCTATTCCAGCCTCACCATCATGGCGTCTGGCAGTGTCGGCCCGATCCTCGGCGGCACGATGAGCGACCTGTTCGGTTGGCGGTCGATCTTCCTCATCAACCTGCCGCTCGGCATTATCGTCATTGCAGGTCTGGCGCTGATGCTGCCCTATCGCCGTCCGGCCCGCCAGCCGAAGATCGATTATCTCGGCGCGGTCCTCTTGGCGGCCACCATTGCCAGTGTGGTCTTCTGGGCAGACAGCAGCGAATTGTTCGGCTCGCTGATCGCAGGCCCCAGTCTCGGCATCATCGCTTTCGCCGTCATCGCCGCTTTCCTCTGGGTGCAGGTGGAACGCCGCGCGCCGGAACCCGTCGTGCCGCTCAGGCTCTTCAAGGACAGCACCTTTCCGCTCTTGATGATCGTTTCGCTGACCAGCGGCGGCATCGGTATCGGCATGGTCAATTATTACGCCCTGTTCCTGCAGACCACGACCGGGCTTTCGCCTTCCCATGCCGGCCTGTTCTTCATCGCCGTCACCGGCGGTATCGTCATGGGTTCGCTTTCAGCCGGGCGGCTGATTTCGATCACCGGCGTCTACAAGCCCTTCTCGGTGGCGGGTCTCACCATCAACCTCATCGCCATGCTGCTCTTCACGCAGATGCATGCAGGAACGCCGCTTCCCCTGATCGCCGCGTTGATGCTGGTGCAGGGTTTCGCCGTTGGCCTCGGCCAGCAGGCGCCGATCATCGGCGTGCAGAATTCCGCGCCCAAGGCGGATATAGGTGCGGCGAGCGGCGCGGTGACGCTGACCCGCATGGGCGGCGCGGCCATCGCCATCTCGGTCTATGGCGCCATCGTATCATCGAGCCTCAGGGGCGTGGCCGTCGATATTCCCGGTGTCGGCAAGATCGAGGAGCTGACGCCGAAAATCCTCTCCGAACTTCCCGCCGCCTCACAGGCCGCAGTCGCCTCGCTTTATTCGGATGCCTTCACTCCACTCTTTTTCGCCGCGGCCGCCACCGCCGCCATCGGCCTTGCGGCGGCGCTGATGTTGAAGCCGGTGCGGTTGCCAGCAGCGGTGCAGGCAAAGCCGGCGGAAGAGGCGGCGGAGTAGGCAGGTAGGCAGTTGTGAACGCTGGTTTTGTGCTGAAACCTCTCCTCCGTCATACCGGCCTTGTGCCGGTATCCAGTCAGCCCAAGTCCTTGGGCTGAGAGCTCTTCCCGCCGCGCAGACGCGCGGCTGCTAGATTCCGGCTCAAGGCCGGAATGACGGGAGATGCTTGCTAAACAAAAACACCGCCACTGGAAATTTAACGCCCGTTTCGCGTTATTCTCGCAGCACTTTACATTCGCGCGGGCGGCCCTATCTCAATGAATATGAAGCCGGAACAGCTGTTGAACTCCACGCCCAAGGGTCTTTATTGCCCGGCGGGCGATTTTTACATCGATCCCGTCCGCCCGGTGGCGCGGGCGCTTATCACCCATGGCCATTCCGATCACGCCCGCGCCGGCCATGGCGCGGTGCTGGCCACGCGCCAGACGCTCGATATCATGCGCATCCGTTATGGCGAGGATTTCTGCGGCAGCGAGCAGGCGGTCGCTTTCGGTGAAACGGTGGATGTCAATGGCGTGACGGTGGGTTTCCATCCGGCGGGCCATGTTCTCGGCTCCGCACAGATCTCCGTGGAAATGAACGGCCTGCGCATCGTCGCCTCGGGCGATTACAAGCGCGGCATCGACCCTACCTGCGCGCCCTTCGAGACGGTGCCATGCGATGTCTTCATCACAGAGGCCACCTTCGGCCTGCCGGTGTTCCATCATCCGCTGCCGCGGGTGGAAATCGGCAAGCTGCTCACCTCCATCAAACAATTTCCCGAACGCACCCATCTGGTCGGGGCTTATTCGCTGGGCAAGGCGCAGCGCGTCATTCGGCTGCTCCGCGACAACGGTTATTCCGATCCCATCTATATTCACGGCGCGCTGGCCAGACTTTGCGATTATTATGTCTCTGAGGGTATCGATCTCGGCGATCTGCGCCCCGCGACGCTCGAAAAAAGCGATCCTTCCGCCTTCAAGGGCGCGATTGTCGTCGGTCCGCCCTCGGCGTTTCAGGAACGCTGGGCGCGCCGTTTCAACGAGCCGCTGATTGCCTTTGCGTCCGGCTGGATGATGGTGCGGCAGAGGGCAAAGCAGGGCGGTGTGGAACTGCCGCTGGTCATATCAGACCATTGCGACTGGCCGGAACTTCTAGAGACGATCAAGGAAATTTCCCCGCAAGCCGTCTGGGTCACCCATGGCCGTGAGGAGGCGCTGGTGCGCTGGTGCGAATTGCAGGGCATTGCCGCCAAGCCGCTGCATCTTGTCGGTTACGAGGATGAGGGGGATTGAAATGAAAGCCTTCGCCACGCTTCTCGATCGCCTCGTTCTCACCCCGTCGCGCAACGGCAAGCTGAAGCTGCTGACCGATTATTTCCGCGATACGCCCGATCCCGACCGAGGTTACGGACTGGCGGCAATTGCCGGTACGCTCGACCTCAAAAGCGTCAAACCGGCCCTGCTGCGTGAGCTGGTGCTGGAGCGGATGGATGAAGTGCTGTTCCGCTATTCCTATGATTATGTGGGCGATCTTGCCGAGACCATATCGCTGGTCTGGGGCAATATCGGCGGCGCTGATGACGCCGAGGCTCAGGACCCGCGTCTCGGCGAAGTCGTCACACTGATGAATTCACTCGGCCGCACGGAGGTGCGCGGCGCGGTGCGCGATCTGCTCGACCGGCTCGATACGTCCTCGCGTTTCGCTTTCCTCAAACTTGCAACCGGCAGCCTGCGCATCGGCGTTTCGGCGCGGCTGGCGCGTCAGGCGCTGGCGGATTTTGCGGGGAAAGACATCACCGAGATCGAGACCCTCTGGCACGGTCTGACGCCGCCCTATACGTCGCTTTTTGCGTGGCTTGAGGGCAAGTGGGACCGGCCGGTGCTGGCGACACCAGCCATCTTCCACTCGGTGATGCTGGCGACGCCGGTGGCCGATGGCGACCTCGATGCGCTGGACCCTGCCGACTATGCCGCGGAATGGAAATGGGACGGCATTCGCGTGCAGCTGTCCCGCGCCGGTGGGACACGAAAACTCTATTCCCGTTCCGGCGACGATATTTCCGGGGCCTTTCCCGATGTTCTGGAGGCGATCGATTTCGAAGGCGTGATGGATGGCGAGTTGCTGATCGGCGGCACGGCGCGGTCCAACAATCTCACCCGCACCTTTTCCGACCTGCAACAGCGGCTGAACCGCAAGACGGTGACGGCAAAGATGCTGGACGACTATCCCGCCTTCATCCGCGCCTATGACCTGCTGTTCGATGGCGAGAGCGATATCCGCGCGCAGACCTATCTGGAGCGCCGCGGCAGGCTTTCTGACATCATCGAACATGCGCCGCATGACCGTTTCGACCTATCGCCGCTGATCGGCTTTTCCAGCTGGACGGAGCTCGACACGCTGCGTGCCGCGCCGCCTGATCCTGTCATCGAGGGTGTGATGATCAAGCGCCGCGACAGCACCTATCAGGCAGGCCGCGCCAAGGGGCCGTGGTTCAAGTGGAAACGCGATCCCTATAATATCGACGCTGTCATGATGTATGCCCAGCGCGGCCACGGCAAAAGGTCGAGCTATTATTCCGATTTCACCTTCGGTGTCTGGGCAGAAGGTGAGGACGGCGAACAGCTCGTGCCCGTCGGAAAGGCCTATTTCGGCTTCACCGATGCGGAGCTGGAGGTGCTGGACAAGTTCGTGCGTGACAATACGGTCGAGCGTTTCGGCCCGGTGCGGGCGGTGCGCGCCACGCCGGATTTCGGTTTTGTGCTTGAAGTGGCCTTCGAAGGTATCAACCGCTCCACCCGCCACAAATCCGGCGTCGCCATGCGTTTCCCGCGCATTGCGCGGCTGCGCGCCGACAAGCTGCCGGCGGAAGCGGACAGGCTTTCGACGTTGGTCGCGATGATCGATGGTGCGGAGGGGTAGGGGGCTGCGCCGCTTCCCTCATTCCCGTGACTAGTGCAGGAGCAAGGAAAGTGTTTTGTCCAGAAATTGCCATGATGGCTGCGAATACATTGTTGTCATTCGCGAATCCGTGATTGGACAGCCTCCCGCCGCAGTGTTGAACTGCTGTTACAAGCATCCTCGTCAGGTGAACATATGGCAGACAAACGCTTTCTTTCCTCACCCTTCGGACAGGAAGAGAGCGGCCCGATCTCGCCGGGCATGACGCGGCGCAGAGTGCTGGCCGGCGCCATGGGGCTGTCAGCGGCGGTTATCCTGCCGCCCGCCGTGAAAGCGGGCATTCCCACACCCGAAGTTCTGCCGCTGGAAAGGCAGGATTATGCGGAGGCCCGCCGACGTTTCCACACGCATCTGCTGCGCAAGATGGCCGCGCCGGAAAAATCCTCGGTGCTTGGCACGCCGCCCGGGGCGGAGCGTGTCACCTATCCCGGCGGGCCGGATGGTTCCATCGAACTGGTCGCCTGGCTCTCCCATTATCAGCCGTCAAAAACGCTGAAACCCGCTGTGCTTTTCCTCCACGGCGGCAACGCCACCGGTGACGGCCACTGGGCGCTGATGAAGCCCTATTGGGAAGCGGGCTTCGTTGTGCTGCTTCCGTCCTTTCGCGGCGAAAACGGCCAGAATGGCAATTATTCCGGCTTCTACGACGAAACGGCGGATGCGCTGGCGGCGGCGGCCTATCTGGAAAATCTTCCCGGCATCGACAGAAAGCGGTTTTTCATCGCCGGCCATTCCAATGGCGGCACGCTGACGCTTCTGGCCGCCATGAGCCGCAAATTCCGCGCCGCCGCGCCCATATCCGCCGGTGTCAATTCATGGCGTTATTTCAACCGCTATAGCGACGAGATCTGTTTCGACGAAACCGACGAACGCGAATTCATCATGCGTTCTTCCGTCTGTTTCGGCCCCAGCCTCAAATGCCCGGCCTTGCTTTTGCGTGGCACGGAGGAGCGGCCCTTCGACGGCGATCACCAGCTTTTCGTGGATCGCGCCCTGACATCCGGCTTCAAGGTCGACAAAAAACTGCTGCCCGGCAACCATAATGGCGTGGTTCCGGGCGCGGTGGAAGAAAGCATCCGCTTTTTCAACGGTTTCGTCTAAACGCGATATTGCGCCGCTGCACGCGGGCGCATGGCGTCCTAGTTCTTGACGATGGACGTCTTGGCCTGCTCGGCCCACCATGCGCCGTCTTTTTTGTCGGCATATTGCGCGCGCTTGTTGGTGAATTGCCCCTGGGTGCACATCTCGCGGTAATTGCGAACCGGCAGCCCGAGTTCCTTGACGACGGCATGCACCACCGTCGGGCCGGTCATGTCATAGACGCTGACGAGCGTTCCCTCTTCAATATTCTGGGCAATACGATCGGCTATCAGCCTGAGCGCCGGGTGGCCGGGTTTTGATGCCATGAAGTAATTTGTGATTTCGCCGCTTTTCATGGCAATGAAAACGGCTTCTTCATCCGTGCCGATCACATCTTCCGGGCGCGCCGCAAAATTGGAATCGATATCCAGATAGATGCCGCCTTCCTGCAGAAGAACCAGAATACGCCAGAAATCCGCTTTGGCGGCGCCAACCTGCAATCGCCGGAAGGCATCGGCATAACGCCCGGGAAAATGCCGGTCGATATAGGCCTGGCACGCCTCGTCATCATGGTAGCGATATTCGAATTCCGGCGTCAGCCAGCGGTTGAACAGGAAATTCGCATAGATCGGCGTCGTTACCCGGTTGGAGTAATTCGTCTGCCAGATGATGCGCGGAATGGCTTTTTCCGATTTCGGGCTGCGTCTGGCAGGCTGATACTCCGGAAGCGTCTTTCTTCTGCCGGGCCGGATGAAGAGATCGATGGAGAAAATAACCTTGACGATGTTGCCGCCGATCTTGATCGCGCGGTACGCAATGCGGTTATAGCCAGTCTTAGCCAAGTTCAGCGCTCCTGCGCGTGGAATCGTTTGTCACGCGCGTGGGAAACGGCGGTACGCGGTATTTATTGGACGCAATTAGTTTGTCAATACGCTGAAAATGAGACCGGCCGAGCCCGGATTAACGAGGCTCGGCCGGTTTGGGAGAGGGCTGCGATCAGGCTTTGTTGCGGTTGAAATATCCAAGCAGCCGCATGGCGTTGGCGGTGACCAGAACCGTAGCACCTGTATCGGCGAAAACGGCGAGCCACAGGCCGGAAAGGCCGGTGACGGTCGTGACCAGAAATACCGCCTTCAGGCCGAGCGCGATCGTCACGTTCTGACGGATATTGCTCATGGTGGCGCGTGACAGGCCGATGAGGCGGGCGGCATCGCCGACATTGTTGCGCATCAGCGCCGCATCCGCCGCTTCCATCGCCACATCGGTGCCCGAGCCGATGGCGACACCGACGCTGGCCGCCGCAAGGGCAGGCGCATCGTTGATGCCGTCACCCACCATCACCACGGTCTTCTTTTCGGCAAGCTTGCGGATTTCCTCGACCTTGTTCTGCGGCAGGAGTTCGCCGCGCGCCTCAAGGCCCAGCTTGTTGCCGATGGCCTTTGCCGTGCGGGCATTGTCACCCGACAGCATCAGCGAAGAAATGCCCATCTCCTTCAGCGCTTTCACGCCTTCGGCAGCATCCTTGCGCGGTTCGTCGCGCATGGCGAAGAGGCCGCTTGCCGCCCCGCCGGCCATGACGACGGCCACCGTCTTGCCTTCGCTTTCCAGTGCGGAAATGCGGTCGGCGAGGTCCTTCGAAAGGGTGCCGACCTCCGTTGCAAAGCGCGGTGCCCCGATGAACAGGTCTTTTCCGCCGACATTGCCCTGCATGCCGCGACCGGAAATCGCCTTGATGTTGGAACCGGGCAGGGGCTTCACGCCCAGCTTTTCGGCGTGATTGACGATGGCGCGGGCGAGCGGATGGCTCGATTCATGCTCGATGGTTGCGGCTTGCGCAATCAGGTTGGCCTCGTTGCCGTCGAGCGCCACCACGTCGGTCACGACGGGTTCGCCGAGCGTCAGCGTGCCGGTCTTGTCGAAGGCGACGGTTTCGGTGCGCGCCAGCATTTCGATGACCGCGCCGCCCTTCACCAGCATGCCGTGACGTGCCGCAGCCGAAAGGCTGGAGGCTATCGCCGCGGGAACGGAGATGACCAGCGCGCAGGGGCAACCGATCAGCAGCAGAGCGAGACCGCGATAGATCCACGTATCCCAGTCGCCGAGGCCGGCGAGCGGCGGCACGATGATGGTGAGCACGGAGATCGCCACGATCAGCGGCATGTAATAACGCGAGAAGCTCTGGATGAAGCGCTCGGTCGGGGCACGCGCATCCTGCGCTTCTTCGACAAGCGTGATGATGCGGGCAATGGTGTTGTCTTCCGGCGCGCGGTCGACGCGGATGCGCAGCGAGCCGTCATGGTTGATCGAGCCGGCAAAGACGCGTGCGCCCTTTTCCTTGGCGACGGGAATGCTCTCTCCGGTCATCGGCGATTCGTCGACGCTGGACTGGCCTTCCATGACAACGCCATCGGCGGCGATACGGTCGCCAGGACGCGCCACGACCACCTGGCCGATGCGCACCTGATCGGCGGCAACCTGCCGAAGCGCGCCGTTTTCTTCCACCAGCGCCGTCTTCGGCAAGAGCGAACCGAGCGCCTTGATGCCGGAACGTGCGCGGGCGGCGGCGAAGCCTTCCAGCAATTCACCGACGGAGAAGAGCAGCACGACAATGGCCGCCTCTTCCGCCTCGCCGATGATGATCGCGCCGATGGCGGCAATCGTCATCAGCATCTCGATGGTGAAGACCGCGCCGAAACGGGCGGCATTGAAGGCGTTCTTCGCGATCGGGAAAAGCGTGACCAGCGTGGCGATGATGAAGGCATAACCGCCCCATGCGGGGAAGGTCAGTTCCGCCGCATAGGCAATGGCGACCAGAATGGTGCCGGTGAAGGTGTTGCGCGCCTTTGCTGTGCGCCACCAGACACCTTTTTCATCCGCGCCATGGGCATGGCCCACTTCCGCGCCCTGCGCTGAAGCCGCCGGAGCGGAACCATGCGAATGGCCCGCATGGTCGTGGCCGGAATGATCGTGGCCAGAATGGTCATGCTTGGAGTGGTCATGATCATGCCCGCTGCAGGACGCGTGATCGTGCCCGGAATGGTCATGATCTGAATGGTCGTGGTCGTGGTGATGCCCGCCGCACGACCCGTGGTCATGGTCGTGATCCGCCACTTTTTCGCGCGCGGACTTTTCCTGCGGCAGCAGGGCCGGTTTAAATCCGAGCTTGCGCAGCGTGTCCTCGATTTTTTCGACCGGGGTTTTGTCCTCGGCCAGCGAAAGGTTCAGCCGTTCGCGGGCAACCGAGACCTTGACGTCGCCAACGCCGGGCAGGCGGGAAAGCGCGGTTTCGATCTTCGCGGCGCAGCTGCCGCAATCCATGCCGCCGACCGAAAAAGTCAGCGCATTGTTCTTTTCAGCGGCCGTTTCGGCCTCGTCATGGTGGTGACCGCCGCAGGAGGAATGGTCGTGATGATCGGCCTCGACCTTTGCCTGGGGAGCCTTTTCGCGCGGCAGCAAAGCGGGTTTGAAGCCAAGCTTGCGCAGCGTATCCTCGATCTTGTCGACCGAGGTTTTCTGTTCGGCCACCGAGAGGTTCAGCCTTTCGCGGGCAACCGACACCTTGACGTCGGCAACGCCGGGCAGGCGGGAAAGCGCGGTTTCAATCTTCGCCGCGCAGCTGCCGCAATCCATCCCGCCGACCGTGAAGGTCAGTTCCTCCGATTCCCCGTTCAAACTGCCGCGTGTCGAAATATTCATGGTTTCGCTCCTGAATTCCAGTCGACAGTCAATCTGGCACCTCTAGCAACTAGAGCTTCAAGAGGAAAAATGCAGTTTTTCGATTTTTTTTGAAAAGCCGACGCCAGCTTCGCGCCAGCCGCACGGTTCATCATGCCGGTAGATTGGATTCCATGAAGCGGTTCAGATGATAGCACTCCTTTTGAAAAATGGTCGCCGGGCGGCCTCTCTGGTCGGGCTTGCGCTGCTGCCTCTAATGAGCGGCTGCCTTTTCGTGACGGATACGACCCGGATGGACCCTGACGTCTTCGTCAGGGAAACAGCGCCGGTGTTCAACTTCAATTCTGTCAGCTCCAATCGCCAGCCGGAACTGCCGCCGCAGCCGGGCCAGCTTTCGACGCGCCCGCCGGATCTGTTCAGAACCCGCTTCCATCAGGAATACGGCCCGCCGGTGCGCGGGCAGGGGCTTAATGCGCCGCAGGTGCAGGGTTTTAACGCGCAGCAGCCGCAGGGCCAGACGATGGCCTATGGCCTGCCCGTCTCCAACCCGCTGCATCGGGTCATGTATGGCCCTATCCGCGACGAGGACCGCTCGCTGCCCGCCATTCCCTATGGTCGCATCGATTCGCGTTATCTCCGGCAGGAAGTCAGTTACCAGACGGCGGAAGCGCCGGGCACCATCGTTGTCGATACAAGGCAGCATTTCCTTTACCTCGTGCAGTCCGGCGGCAAGGCGATCCGTTACGGTGTTGGCCTCGGGCGTGACGGTTATGCCTGGTCGGGCCGCGGCAAGATCCAGTGGAAGGCGAAATGGCCGCGCTGGACGCCGCCCGATGAAATGGTCAAGCGCCAGCCGGAACTCGCCTCCATCTCCGCCGCCAATGGCGGCATGACGCCTGGTCTCAACAACCCGCTCGGTGCGCGCGCGCTTTATATTTTCAAGGACGGCAAGGACACGCTTTACCGCGTGCATGGCACGCCGGACTGGCAGTCCGTCGGCAAGGCAACGTCCTCCGGCTGCGTGCGCATGCTCAATCAGGATGTGATCGATCTTTACGAGCGCGTGCCCCAAGGGGCGCAGATTGTGGTTATCTGAACACGTTCTAAAAGAAAGAGATATGGGACCCATTCCGCCAGCACCTTGTGACTGGCTTTTAGCGGTCGGTTAACTATTTTCGCAATACGCATGACACGGAACAAATGACGTACAACGGCGATATAGCCGTTCGAAATGTGGGACAAACCGGCCTTATGACAAGCACCGACACAGATCTTTCCAGACGCACCTTCCTTTCCCTTCTTGGCCTCTCCTCCGCTTCGCTTCTCGCAGGCTGCGCCTCATCGGGCACGGGAGACGCCATCCGCCAGCAGGCGAGCGCCATCGGCACCGATTTCCGGCAGATGTTTTCGCCGGGCGTCAGCGATGCGGAACTGGCCGTCATGTACGGCTCGGTTGAGGATGGCGGTTACGTCATTCCCGCCGTACCCTATCAGAAAATCGACCGGCGTTATTACCGCCAGCGGGTTGTCGATCCGACCGGCGAGCGCCCGGGCACCGTTGTCGTCGATACACGCTCGCGCTTCCTTTATGTCGTGGAGCAGGGCGGCAGCGCCATGCGTTACGGCGTCGGCATCGGCCGCGATGGTTTCGCCTGGTCGGGCGAGGGCGTCATCCAGTGGCGTCAGAAATGGCCGAAATGGACCCCGCCGGATGAGATGGTCGCCCGCCAGCCGGAACTGGTCAAATATTCTTCCAAGAATGGCGGCATGCCGCCGGGCCTGAAGAACCCGCTTGGCGCGCGCGCCCTTTATATCTTCCAGAACGGCAAGGACACGCTTTACCGTCTGCACGGCTCGCCGGAATGGAATTCCATCGGCAAGGCAGTCTCTTCCGGTTGCGTGCGCCTGATGAACCAGGACGTCATCGACCTCTATGACCGCGTGCCGCAGAAGGCCCGTGTGGTGGTCTGGCAATAAGCCGAAAACGCTTCGAATAAAAAGGCGGCCCTGTGCCGCCTTTTTCTTTTTTGGGTTAGGGCCGGGTTAGGCTGTCCTTCAGCGCATTCACCCGGTCGCGAATCTGCACCAGTTCCTCCAGCCCGCAGCCGGTGGCGCTGCCGATCGCCGCCATGATCTTCACGCCCTCTTTTTTGAGGTTCGCGCCCTTGGGCGTCAGGGCCACCAGCACCTGCCGCTCATCCACGGTGCCGCGCTTGCGGGTGATCAGCCCGGCATGTTCCAGCCTTTTCAGCAATGGCGACAGCGTGCCGGAATCAAGACCCAGCATTTCGCCAAGCGCCTTGACGGTGGACGTCTCCTTTTCCCATAGCGCCATCATGACCAGATATTGCGGATAGGTCAGCCCGATCGGGTCGAGCAGCGGCTTATAGGCGCGTGTGAAGGCGTGTGCCGCGCCATAAAGGGCAAAACATATCTGCTGGTCCAGCCTCAACAGGCTTTCCATCTTCTTCTCGTCGCCCTCTGCGTCCATTTTCGTGCTCCAAAATCAACCGGGGAGGGAACAATCAGCCCCCGCTTTCGGTTCCTGCCGCATGGATGCGCGGCGAAATTTCGTGAAAATTATCGCAAAAAACGATTTCGTATTCAATGTGCAAAATTATATTGCGCACAATTCAATTGTTCGCTATAAGAACTCAACACCAACCCGAAGGAGTAAATGTCATGCCCATTCTCTACACGACCAAAGCATCTGCCACCGGTGGCCGCGCCGGCAACGCCAAGTCGGAAGACGGCGTTCTCGACGTTACGCTGACCGTTCCGAAGGAACTGGGCGGCGATGGCGCCCGTGGCACCAATCCGGAACAGCTTTTCGCAGCCGGTTATTCCGCCTGCTTCCTGGGCGCGCTGAAATTTGTCGCCGGCAAGGAAAAGGTAAAGATTCCTGAAGACACGACTGTGACGGCAACCGTCGGTATCGGCCCGCGCGAAGATGGCGGCGGTTTCGGCATCGAAGTGTCGCTGAAGGCAAATATTCCGGGCGTCGAGCGCGAAGTCGCTGAAAAGCTGGTTGCTGCCGCTCACATCGTCTGCCCCTACAGCCACGCCATGCGCACCTCCACGGAAGTGCCGGTCTCGGTGGCCTGATCCAATCCGCGTGAGCAATTCCATGTAAGCAATGAGGCCGGGTTTATCCCGGCCTTCTTGTTTGTGGAAAGAAATATGCTATATTCTTTCCAAGGAAAGGATGTGCGCCATGAATATTCACGCCAAGACCGCCATGGATCCTGCTTCGCAGGGCAGGGTCGTCACCAAGGCCGTTATGACCGCTGCCGAGCGGCTGGGTCTGAATGCTGCCCGCACGGCGGATATTCTCGGTGTTTCCGCGCCGACGGTGTCACGCATGAAGCGGCTCGATTTCCTGCTGGAGCCGGGCGCCAAGTCCTTCGAGCTTGCGGTGTTGCTGATCCGGGTCTTTCGCTCGCTGGACGCGATTACCGGCGGCGACGAGGCGGTGGCCAAAAACTGGTTGCGCAATCATAATACGGCGCTTGATGCCGTGCCTGCCGAGAGGCTCACCACCATTACCGGATTGATCGATGTCCTCTCCTATCTGGACGCCCGACGCGCTCCTGTCTGAAAAACGTGCCGCGTCGGGAAAATACTGGCGGCTGGTGGAAGCGCAGCATCAGGTTTCCACGATGAAACTGGTGGATACGGTGGAGGAGCAATCGCTGCTGGAAGATATTCTGGAGGCGAGCAAACGGCCCTTTCCGCCGGAATGCGCCGGTTTCGATTATCTTCTCGCCACGCCCTTCCGTTACGGCGCCGCCTATCCGCACGGCTCGCGGTTCCGCCGGGCGGGCTTTACCGAGGGCGTTTATTACGCCGCCGCGAAGGTGGAAACCGCACTCGCCGAAATGGCCTTCTACCGGCTGCTGTTTTATGCGGAATCCCCCGGCACGCCGCTGCCCGCCAATCCCGCCGATTATTCCGCCTTTGCCGCCCGTATCGCCACCGATGCGGCGCTGGACCTGACGAAACCGGAACTGAGCCGGGACGAGGCGCTGTGGACCGATCTGCAAAATTACGAGCCATGCCAGGCGCTGGCCGAGCAGGCGCGTCTGGCGAAGATCGAGGCGATCCTTTACCGCTCGGTGCGCGATCCCCAGGGCGGCCTCAATATTGCGGTCCTGTCACCCAAAGCCTTTGCCGAAAAAGCGCCGGTGGAACGGATGAGCTGGCGCATCCGCCTGTCGAAGACGGGCGTGCAGGCGCTGTGCGAATTTCCGATGCGCAGAACGGGGTTTGCTGTTGCGGATTTCGCTGGCGATCCACGCCTCG
Source organism: Agrobacterium sp. (assembly GCF_059499945.1). Lineage (NCBI taxonomy): Bacteria > Pseudomonadati > Pseudomonadota > Alphaproteobacteria > Hyphomicrobiales > Rhizobiaceae > Agrobacterium > Agrobacterium sp. Next base: position 765,425 of record NZ_JCABZP010000014.1, read on the forward strand.
CCAGCCTTTTGGGCTGACGGGCGTTTGCTTGTTTTACCTCGGCCCTCAAGGACCATCAGGCCGAAGCGAAAAACGCTTCGGGATCGTCGACTTCCACAAGTTTGCGCTTGTCGATCAGCCAGAAACGGGTTCCGACCGCCCGCACGAAACTCCTGTCATGCGAGACGAACACGCAGCTGGCCTCACGGCTGATGATTTCCGCCTCCAGCGCTTCCTGCCCGTCTATATCCAGATGGTTGGTGGGCTCGTCCAGCAGGTAGAAATTCGGCTCCGCCAGCCGCAGCGCCAGCATGGCAAGCCGCGCCTTCTGCCCGCCGGAAAGCGTTGCGATACGGCGTTTCTGCATTTCCATGTCGATGCCGGCGCCGGCAAGCAGGCCATGAATGCGCTGATCGCCAATATCGAAGCGGCGGGTCATGAACGCCGCCGGCGTGCTGTCGTCGTCGATTTCGGCAAGCGACTGATCGACATATCCGGCCACCAGCGAGGGCGTGGCCTTGACGCCCTCCAGTATCTGGCCCGCGTCCGATACCGCCGCCTGCAGAAGCGACATCAGCCGCGTCTTGCCGACGCCGTTGCGGCCGAGAATGACGATGCGGTCACCCTGGCGGACAAATTGCCGGCCGGTGCGGAACAGCAATGTTCCGTCCGGCGTCGAAACGGGCACATCTTCCAGCGTCACCAGAACCTTGGCATGGGTACCGCGATTGGCGAGCTGGATCTTGCCGGCGGAGCGCTCGGCATGGGCGGGTCGCGCCTTCTCCTCCAGCTTTTCGGCGCGCTGGCGCAATTGCTTGGTCTTGACGGTCAGAAGATCGCTGCCAGAATTGATGCCGATGTTGTTGAGCTTGGCGGCCTGTCGGCGCAATTGCTGCGCGGTTTTCATGTCGCGCTGGAAACGCCGCTCATCGGCGGCATCTTCCTCTTCCAGTGCCATCCGCGCGTGGCCGTAGGGCAAGCGGAACAGTGCCGAATTTTCCGGCCGCAGGAACAGCGTGGTTCTCGTGACATTGTCGAGAAAGGCGCGATCATGGCTGACGATGATAACTGCGGTATCGCGCGGCAGCTCAGCGAGCCAGTTTTCCAGCACGTTGATTTTTTCGAGATCGAGATGGTTGGTCGGCTCATCGAGCAGCAGGACATCCGGCTCGGTGATCCATGCCCGCGCCAGCATGGCTAGCCTCTGCCAGCCACCGCTCAATTCTTTCAGGCGGCGCTCACGGAACGGCTCCGGCACCAGCATCGCGTCGAAAATAATGTCGGCGCGCCAGCTTTCGCTGTCGATCGTTTCCGCCGGAAGGGCGGAAAGCACGGCGTCCCGCATCGTCTTTTCCATCAGCGGGGAGGGCAGGTGCTGGTGGACGATGGACTGCGTCAGTCCGCGCAGCCGGGTGATATCGCCACTGGTCGCGTCCAGCTCACCGGCAAGGCAATTGAGCAGGGTGGATTTGCCGTGGCCATTGGCGGCGACGATGCCGATGCGGTCTCCCGCATTCACGGTGAGGCTGAGATTGGAAAAAAGCGGCTTTCCCAGAATGATTCCGAGGTTTCGAAGCGTGATGATGGTCATGAAGTCGTCTCTGGCAAAACGGACCCGTGACGAACCGTGGTCTGCGACAATGCAGTACGGGGTTTCGGTTCGGGATGATCCGTCGTGAAAACATGCGCAACGGCAGACAAGCTGCATTCTGCGCGGCCTTTTGGGCAAACCAGAGTTTTGGTGTTCCGGTCAGCCCTGCAAACGCGTCTGCAGGGCAAAAAGGTGGCAGAGCTGACGATTGCGCCAGAAGCAGGAAATATCCATGCGAAGCCTCCTTTCTTGAAACGGGTTGAACCGCTCCACCATTAACAGCGGTGGTTGTTCGAGGCAATGGCTTTTCGAGGGGGACGCCGTGCGGGAGAATGCGGCAGGCCCGCACTCTCCTGTTTCAATCCGGCTCTCGACCTTGAGCGGCTTTTACTGCTTCGCGACACGCGCGCGCAGCTCTTCGACATGGGCAGCGATTTCAGGCGTCACTACATCGCCGAAATCCTCCATTTCGAACATCGGGCGGATTTCGATCTCGCTGCGCTCCAGCATCGGGTTCGGGCAGCGTTTCACCCATTCCACGGCCTCGTCCATATCCTTCACCGTCCAGATCCAGAAACCGGCGACCAGCTCGTTGGTATGCGGGAAGGGGCCATTGACGACAGTGCGGCTGTCGCCGTCAAAAATGACCCTCTTGCCCTTGGACGACGGGTGCAGGCCGTCGCCGGATTGCATGATGCCGGCGTTGACCAGTTCCTCGTTGAATTTCCCCATTGCCTCCATCAGCTCAGTCGTGGGCATGACGCCATCTTCGCTGCTCTTGGTGGCTTTTACAAAAACGATAACACGCATGATCTTTCCTCCTTGATCGCGTTTTCCGTAGTTTCGCTCCCCGGCACGACGGCCAGATGACATTCTTGTCGACAAAAGTGGCGCTATGCCGGCTTCCCGTCAGCCGAGATCGATAAGATCGCGGCGCAGGCGGTCGGGGTCGCCGCTGCCGATGCGGGCCTCGATTTCGGCATGGGTCTGTTGCCAGATGGGGAAGGCGGCGGTGAGCACGGCCATGCCTGCGGCCGTCAGCCGCAGCCGCTTGCCGCGCTTGTCCTTCGGGTCCTGTTCGATGCTGACCAGCCCGCGCCGTTCCAAAGGCTTCAGCGCCGCCGTCAGAGTCGTGCGGTCCATGGCCAGAAGATTGGCGACCGGCCCCATCGGCGGCGGCTCCGGCCGGTTGAGCGACATCAGCAGCGAGAACTGCCCATTGGTGATGCCGACCGGCTTCAGCGCATTGTCGAAAAGCCGCGCCAAAGCCCGCGCCGCACGCTGCGCATGGAGGCAGAGACAGGCGTCCCGCACGAAAAGAGTTGTCGAAAAAGGAATCACGCTGGCGTTTGACATGGGATAAATATGTTGATATCAACCTAATTAGTCAAGCGGAACTTGATGCTCCGCAGACTGTTAATTGCCTTTCAGCACAGAAATAGGCGGTGCCCTCCGTAAAAGCGGAGCGGTGCCGTGGTGAAAGACGGATCCAAGGAGGAAAGATCATGTCTCATCCCGTCGTTTCGAAGGAGGAGTGGCTTGCGGCCCGCCGCGATCTGCTGGTGAAGGAAAAGGAACTGACCCGAGCCCGTGACAGGCTGAACGAAGCCCGCCGCTCGCTGCCCTGGGAAGAGGTGACGAAGGACTACATCTTCGACGCGCCTTCCGGCCCCAAATCGCTACAGGAACTGTTCGGCACCTGCAGCCAGCTGATCGTCTACCACTTCATGCTGGCGCCGGACTGGGAGGAGGGCTGTGTCGGCTGCTCTTTCTTTGCCGATCACGTCGATGGTGCGCTGATCCACCTCAAGCATGGCGATGCGGGTTTCGTCGCGGTGTCGCGCGCGCCGCTTGAAAAGATCGAAAGCTACAAAAACCGCATGGGCTGGAAATTCCCGTGGGTTTCAGCCGAAGGCAGCGATTTCAACTATGATTATCAGGCCTCGTTCCGCGACGAGGATATGACCAAAGGCGAAATCACCTATAATTACCGTGACATGGCGCCCTATGGCGACCTGAAGGACCTGCACGGCATCAGCGTTTTCGCCAAGGGCGATGACGGCAAGATCTACCACACCTACTCCACTTACGCCCGCGGCGCGGAGCAGACGCTCGGTACGCTGATGCTTCTCGATCTGGTGCCAAAAGGCCGTAATGAAGAGGAGGTAATGGATTGGGTGCGCCGTCACGACCAGTATGAGGACGCACCGAAGGCCGCTTCCTGCTGCCACTGAAAACTGACGGACGAGGAGGAAACGAAAATGGAAATGGAAATCGCCAAGCCGCAGAAGGAACATGAATTCCTGAAGAGGATCGTCGGAGACTGGGTCATGACCTCCAGTTCCGGTCATGAGGACTACAATGCCGACGACCCGTCGCAGCAATTCACCGAGACCGTCCGCTCCGTCGGCGGTTTGTGGATCATCGGCAACGGCACCGGCAAGATGCCTGACGGCACGGATATGACAGCCGTGATCACGGTCGGTTTTGATCCGGCCAAGGGCAATTTTGTCGGCACCTGGGTGGGGTCGATGATGACCAATCTCTGGGTCTACAAGGGCTGGCTGGAAGAGGACGGCAAGACCCTGACGCTGGAAGCGGAAGGCCCCGCCTTCGACGGTTCCGGCAGCACCGCTACCTATCATGACGTGCTGGTGCTGCATGATGATAATCACCGCAGCTTTTCCGGCAGCGTCAAGCAGCCGGACGGCACATTCAAGACCTTCATGACATCGGAATTCCGACGCAAGGCCTGAAGCCCTGCCGGAATTTCACCTGAGCACCAGCGCCGCCGCGTCCTGCGGCGGGCAATGGCCGACACACACCCGCCAAAACCTCCATAGGAGACGACAATGTCCGATACACATGGAAAATTCATCTGGGTCGAGCTGATGACGCCCGACATGGAAGCGGCAGCCCGCTTTTATGGTCATGTCGTCGGCTGGCAGACCAAGGATTTCGGCTCGCCGGAAATGCCCTATCTGGTGCTGGAGGCCGATGGCAAAGGCATGGGCGGCGTCATGGAGCTGACCGACGAGCACAAGGGCCAGGGCATTCCCCCGAACTGGACCGCTTATGTCGATGTTGACGATGTGGACGCCACGGCGAAACAATTCGCCGAAAAGGGCGGTGCGATCAGACGCCCCCCGCAGGATATTCCCGAAATCGGCCGCTTTGCCGTGGTCGCCGATCCCTTTGGTGCGGTGCTCTGTATCATGACGCCGCTGCCGATGGAAACCGGCGGTTTTCCCGAGGATATGCAGGAAAAGCAGGGCCATGTCGGCTGGCATGAACTCTTCACCGATAATGTTGATGAGGCCATGGCCTTTTACGGCGACGTGTTCGGCTGGACCAAGGACCATGATTTCGACATGGGCGACATGGGCCCTTACCGCATCTTCGCCTATAAGGGCAAAGCCGTCGGCGGCATAATGAAACGCATGCCGCAGGTCCCCGTCTGCCATTGGGGTTATTACTTCAATGTGGATGGCATCGATGAAGCCATCACCCGCGTCAGCACCGGCGGCGGCAAGGTCGTCAACGGCCCGATGGAGGTTCCCGGCGGAAGCTGGATCGTCAATTGCGTCGACCCGCAGGGCGCCTATTTCTCGCTGGTTTCGCAGAAGAAATAGTCCTGTTTTCTGATGATCTGCCGGGGCTTTCTCCGGCAGATCACCGCTCTCTCGACAGGCGGACGTGATCGATAAAGGCGCGCAGCTTCGGCGCAAGGTTACGACGGCTGGGGTAATAGAGATAAAATCCCGCAAAGGTCGGGGAATGGTCCTCCAGCATGGAAACGAGTTGCCCGCTCTCCAGATAGGGGCGGAACGTTTCTTCCATGCCGAAGGTGATGCCCGCGCCGGCGCAGGCCAGCTTGATCATCAGCTGCATGTCGTTGGTGGTGAAATCAGGCTCCACCGCCACCGCAAATTCGCGGCCGTTTTCGGAAAATTCCCACCTGTATGGCGCCACACCCGGACGGGGTCGCCAGCCGATACACCTGTGATGGATCAATTCGCGGGGCTGCACTGGCAGACCGAAGCGGTCCCGATAGCCAGGGGAGCAGACGGCGAGCTGCCGCTGCGGAGCGGAAACCGGAACGGCAATCATGTCCTGCGCGATCAGTTCTCCAAGACGCACGCCGGCATCGTAATGTTCGGCGACGATATCGAATTCCTCGTCCGTCACGACGATATCAAGCTGCACCTCGGGGTGCATGTCCGCAAAGCTCGCAAGCAATGGCCCGGATAAAAAACGCTCGGCAATCGAGGAAACGGCAAGGCGCAACTGCCCGCGCACGGCGCCGCTCAGGGAAGATGCAGCATTGGCTGCCTGGACGAGATTGCCGATGGATGGCGACACATCCGCATAAAGCTGCTGCCCCGCTTCCGTCAGGCTGACGCTGCGCGTCGTGCGCTGTACCAGCGCTATTCCCATAGTCTCTTCAAGCTTGCGGATGGTCTGGCTCACGGCGGACCGGGTTATGCCGAGCCTGTCCGCGACGGCCCGGAAGTTGCGCTCGTCGGCAACCATGCAGAATGTCGAAAGCGCGTTGAGATCGATGTTCATTGGTTAGAAATTCTACCCATTGAGGTTATGATTGAGGCGGTTATCACGACAATGCCCAAGCTTTATCTTGTCCGCAACGGTCGCTTTCAGAAAAAGCGGGCCGTAACACCAAGGAGAAAGCCATGACATTGAACAAAGTCGTTCTCATCACAGGTGCATCGAGCGGGATCGGTGAGGGTATCGCAAGGGAACTGGCCGCCGCCGGGGCGAGGCTGGTGCTGGGCGCGCGCCGCATGGACCGCTTGCAGGTGCTGGCCGAAGAATTGCGCGGGAAGGGTGCCGAGGTCGTCGCCCATCCGCTTGATGTTACGGACAGACAGAGCGTCGAGGCTTTTGCGGAGGCCGGACGCAAGGCTTTCGGGCAGGTCGACGTCATCGTCAACAATGCCGGTATCATGCCGCTATCGCTGATGTCGTCGCTCAAGGTCGATGAATGGGACCGGATGATCGACGTCAACATCAAGGGCGTGCTTTATGGCGTCGCCGCCGTTCTGCCCGAGATGACCGCCCGCGCATCCGGCCATATCATCAACATCGCTTCCATCGGTGCGCTCGCCGTTTCACCCACGGCGGCCGTTTATTGCGCGACGAAATTTGCGGTGCGGGCGATTTCGGACGGGCTGCGGCAGGAAAACCGCGACCTGCGCGTCACCTGCATTCACCCCGGCGTGGTGGAAAGCGAACTTGCCCACACCATCACCGATCCGGCCGCTGCGGAGCTGATGCAGACCTATCGGGCCATCGCCTTGAAACCCGACGCCATCGGCCGCGCGGTGCGCTACGCCATCGAGCAGCCTGATGATGTCGACGTCAATGAAATCGTCATCCGACCCATCGCTGCCTGAGGAGGCCGACATGAAAGCGATTTTTCCAACCGTGCTTGCGATTACAATGCTTGCGGGAAGTGCCGCCGCCATCGCCAATCCGCAGCGTCTGGATGACAGGCTGCGGCGTGGTGACGACGTCATCCGCAGCCTCAACAATGGTCGGCCCCAGGCCAATCTGGAACGTTTGCGGCAGGAGTTTCCTTTCCTCGCTGAAGCGACCGAAGGTTACGCCCTGGGGGAGGTGTGGTCGCGGCCGGGACTGGATAACCGGACCCGCCAGCTGGCCGCCGTTGCGGTCATGGCGGCCCTTGGCGAGCGGGATCTGATGAAGGTCCACGCCGGTTATGCACTCAATGTGGGCGCAACCGACGAGGAGCTGAAGGAAATGATCTATCTGATCACGGTTCCCGCAGGTTTTCCCAAAGCCATCGCCGCATCCCGGACGCTGGCTGAGCTGTTCGAGGAGCGCCGCGATAACGCCGCATCGGGAGGGCAAAGGCAATGAACATTGTTTCGACATCCGTCGCGCTTCTGCTCGCAACGGCGTCCGCCGATACGGGTTCCCGCAAAACGAGTAACGCCATGGACGTGAACATGACCGAAACGGCTCAAATCCAGAACCACCCTTATATCGGCATGTGGGTCACCGGTGATGGCCATGTTCGTCAGGAGCTTTTGCCTGATGGTCGTTATGACGAGGCGCGGGGCAACCGCAAAAGCGCCTATCAGGGGCGATATGAGGTGAAGGGAAACCATATCGACTATTGGGACGATACCGGTTTTACGGCCGACGGCGAATTCGTCGACGACATTCTCTATCACGGCGGCATGATCTTCTATCGCCAGAAGTAACCGCTGTGCCAATCAAGCGCCGCCCGCCCCATCGGGAGCGGGCGGCGTGCTTGTTTCTATCGCTTCAAACTACCCAAAATCCCGCGCACGATGGCGCGGCCGACGGATGTGGCGACCGAACGGGCGGCACTTTTCATCGCCGCCTCGATTACCGTTTCGCGCTGGTAACCCGTGCGGCGGGCGCCACCATTGCGCGAGCCGGTGGATGCCGGTGCGGCTTCTTCATCGCCGAAGCCGGGCAGACGCCAGCGGCCGGAAGCGCTTTCGGACTGGCTGGAGGCGTTTTCCTCCTCCGCGCGCCTGGCGGCTTCCGCGTCCGCTGCCTTCTGGGCACGGGCAGCGAGAATTTCGAAGGCCGATTCCCGGTCGATATCCTTGTCATATTGGCCGGCGACGGGGCTGATATCGATCAGCGACCTGCGCTCCGCATCCGTCAGCGGTCCGACACGGCCGGAAGGCGGGCGCACGAGGGTGCGCTCGACGATGGAGGGCGCGCCCTTGTCATGCAGGGTCGAGATCAGCGCCTCACCGGTGCCGAGCGTGGTGATGGTGTCGGCGGTGTTGAAGGCCGGGTTCTGGCGGAAGGTGTCGGCCGCCGTGCGCACCGCTTTCTGCTCGCGCGGCGTATAGGCGCGAAGCGCATGCTGCACGCGGTTGCCGAGCTGGGCAAGAACGGTTTCCGGCACGTCGAGCGGGTTCTGCGTCACGAAATAGACGCCGACGCCCTTGGAGCGGATAAGGCGCACGACCTGTTCCACGCGTTCCACCAGCACCCGTGGCGCATCGTTGAAGAGCAGATGCGCCTCATCGAAGAAGAACACCAGGCGCGGCTTTTCCGGGTCGCCCACCTCAGGCAGTTCTTCGAAGAGTTCCGAGAGCATCCAGAGCAGGAAGGTGGCGTAAAGGCGCGGGTTCATCATCAGCCGGTCGGCGGCGAGAACCGAAATGGTGCCGCGCCCGTCCGTGCCCACGCGCATGATGTCGGCGATCTTCAGCGCCGGTTCGCCAAAGAAATTGGCCGCGCCCTGCTGTTCGAGAACCAGCAGCCCGCGCTGCAGCGAACCGACCGAGGATTTGGAAATCAGGCCGAACTGGTTGGAAAGCTCCGATGCGTTTTCGCCCATATAGTTCAGGAGCGATTGCAGGTCTTTGAGATCGAGCAGCGGCAGCCCGCCCTGATCGGCGATCTTGAAGGCGATGTTGAGCACACCTTCCTGCGCTTCCGAGGCATCCATCAGCCGGGCAAGCAGCAGCGGCCCCATTTCGGCGATGGTGGCGCGCACGCGATGGCCTTTTTCGCCGTAGAGATCCCAGAAGATGACGGAGGATTTACCGTAGGAAAAATCGGTGAAGCCGATCTGTTCGACGCGTTTCTGCACCCAGTCCTTGGCTTCGCCTTCCGCCGCGATGCCGGAAAGGTCGCCCTTGATATCGGCGCAGAAAACCGGCACGCCGGCCTTGGAGAAACCTTCGGCAAGAACCTGCAACGTCACGGTCTTGCCCGTTCCCGTCGCGCCGGTGATGAGGCCGTGGCGGTTGCCGAATTTCAGTTCCAGATATTCGCCCTTGTTCAGGCTGTCGTCCGGATTGCGGCTGGTCCCGATATAGAGCTGTCCGTCCTGCAACATCGACCATTTTCTCCTGCGGCTGATGCATGACCCTTAAAATCGCGCCGGATTTTGTAAAAGTCATGTCCGAATTAAAAGCGTAGCTGGCATGCGGTGACCGTTCCTCGCGAAAGCGGCCTTTTCATAGTTTGGTTGTGATGATCTTATAAGGACAGTTTCAAGGCGCAACAACTGCTTGATGCCGATGAGGAAAAACCGCTTGATGAAAGTTGCCGCACCTGTTCGTGGCCGCTTGAATGCAGCATGAGATTGTTTTACGTTGACGTTAACGTCAGTTATTCGATGTTGGCGTCGTTTTTCAACAGGAGGCAAGAATGAACGAAGTCGTGGATCAGATCGCCGTAAAGGCGGGGATCGACCCTGAACTGGCTGAAAAGGCCGTTGGCATGATTCTCGGTTTTCTCCAGCGCGAGGCCGCAGACGGCCCGATCGCGCGGATGATCGAAGCCATTCCCGGCGCCAGCGATCTGGTGGCGCAGTATAATGGCGAGGGTGCCGGCGGCGGCGGCGGTCTGCTCGGCGGCCTGATGAGCGCCATCGGCGGCGGCGGCATCATGGGTCTCGGTCAGCAGCTGATGAGCCAGGGCCTCGGCATGAGCGAGATTTCCACGCTCGCCAAGGAAACCATCTCCGTTGCCCGCCAGCATGCGGGCGATGAGGTTGTCGATCAGGTGATCGCCTCGGTTCCGGGTCTCAGCCAGTTCGCCTGAGGCGAAGCTACTCCATCGCGGGGCGCGGCGGCTGTTCATTGAACAGGCGGCGCGCCTCTTCTATTTCGGCATGGTGCGTTTCCGCCCATATCCAAACGCCGCAAAAGGCGCTGCCCAGCGTGCGGCCGAGGTTCGTCAGAGCGTAATCCACATGCGGCGGAATGACGGGGTGCACGGTGCGGCGCACCAGCCCGTCGCTTTCCATCTGCCGCAGTGTTTTCGTCAACATCTTCTGGCTGATATTGCCCACCAGCCTGCCGATTTGCGTGAAGCGCAGCGTGCCGTGCTCTTCCAGCACTTCCAGAATGAGCATCGTCCATTTGTCAGCCACTTTCGCAATGATGTCCTGAACCAGCGCCTCTATCGCCGGATCGGTATCCGTGGGCGGCGGAACCTTGCGCCGGTTCTCGATGGCCGGGTCGGCCGCGTGCCGTTTCATCTAACACTCTCCATCGGGTAAGTATAAATCTTTTGGGTGCCTACTTTCGATTGGAGAGTATCCTAGCTAACTTCCTTTCAGCCAACAAGCAAAGGATGTTCCAATGAAAATCACGGGCAATACCATTCTCATCACCGGCGGTGGTTCGGGCATCGGCCGGGCGCTGGCGGAAGCGTTTCATCAGGCAGGCAACAGGGTCATCATTTCCGGCCGCCGCCAGGCCGTGCTCGACGAGGTCACGGCCGCCAACCCGGGCATGGCCTCGATGGTGATGGATGCGGCGGACGCCGCGGGCATTCGCGCATTTGCCGACGCGCTGGTGAAGGCCCATCCCACCCTCAACGCCGTCATCAACAATGCCGGTATCATGCGGCCGGAAGACATTGCCGCCGCACCGGATTATCTTGATACGGCCGAAGAAACCATCGCCACCAATCTCCTCGCGCCCATCCGCCTGACGGCTGCGCTTTTGCCGCATTTCCTAAAGCAGCCCGCCGCCACGGTGCTGACTGTCTCGTCGGGCCTCGCCTTCGTGCCCATGGTGCTGACCCCCACCTACAGCGCCACCAAATCCGCCATCCATGCCTATTCGGTTGCGCTGCGCGAGCAGCTGAAGGAGACACCGGTGGAAGTCATCGAAATCGTACCGCCCTATGTGCAGACGACGCTGATGGGCGAGGGGCAGGCGAGCGACGAAAGGGCGATGCCGCTCGACGCCTTCATTTCCGAGGTGATGGATATTCTTGAAAATCGTCCGGACGAGAATGAAGTGGTGGTGGAACGCTGCAAGCCGCTGCGTTTTGCCGCGCAGAACGGCAATTTCGATCAGGTCTTCGCGATGATCAACCATATGCATCCGTAAGCGGCAGCGTCTGTCGCATGGGGACACCCTGTGATAGCGTCGCGTTCTTTTCTGCGGAGCGCGCGCTTTCATGGGCCAAGGCCAGTTCCTGATGCCGAAAACCAGCATGCCCGGCGTCGTCGCCGTGGTGGCGGACAGCGATCGTTCTTTCCCGCGCCACATGCATGATCAGTTTGGCATCGGCCTCATCGAACGCGGCGCGCAGAAATCGCTCTCCGGTCGTGGCATGGTGGAGGCCGGCGCCGGCCATGTCATCACCGTCAATCCGGGCGAGGTGCATGACGGCATTCCGCTCGGGGCGGGCGGTCGCGCCTGGCGGATGCTTTATCTCGACATCGATATCGTCCGCGACGCCATTGCCGATGTCTGCGAGAAGGATCGAGGTTCTTTCGAATTCGCCTATCCCGTTGATGCAAGGCCTTTGGCTGATCGGTTCTGCGCTGTCTTTTCGGCGATGACCGCAAGGCAGCGGCCGGGCGAGACCCTGCATGGCGACGAGGCCCTGCTGATGCTTCTGGCGGGTGCGATGGAGGTGGCTGCCAAACCGCGCGAAACTACCGCACTCGACAGCATAAAACGGGCGAAAAGCATCATCGATGACGATCCCGCCCGGCCGTTCCGCCTCGCCGATCTGGCGAGCGAGGCCGGCATGAGCCTGTTCCGTTTCCTGCGGGCTTTCGCCAAGGCGACAGGCCTGACGCCGCACAGCTATCTTCTCCAGCGGCGCGTGCATCTGGCCCGGCATGCGCTGGCCAGCGGTACGCCGCCTGCCGAGGCGGCCTTTGCCGCCGGTTTTACTGACCAGAGCCATCTGAACCGGTTTTTTGTGCGGCAATTCGGCGTGACGCCGGCGGTTTATCGGGCGGCGTTTTCGTAGATGCTTTCTCCACCCTCATTCCTGTGACAAGCACAGGAATGAGGGAGAGTGGGTTGGCCCAGCCCCTCAGCCTGCTATTACCGCGCGAGTCTCCGAGCATCAGCTCTGCAATTTCGTCCAAGACACCCACCCCACGCGCCATCATGCTCCTGTCCTCCACCCACAGGACATACCCGCACCATGACACCCGAATTCCTCATCACATCCTTCATCGTCGCCGCTTCTCCGGGAACCGGCGTGGTCTACACGCTGGCCGCCGGTCTCTCGCAGGGGGCGAGGGCGAGCGTGATTGCGGCCTTCGGCTGCACGCTCGGCATCGTGCCGCATCTGCTCGCCGCCATCACCGGCCTTGCCGCCATTCTGCACACCAGCGCGCTGGCCTTCGGCATCGTCAAATATCTGGGGGTCGCCTACCTCATCTACATGGCGTGGAATACGCTGCGGGAAGACGGTGCGCTGAAGATCGATGATGCCGGGGAGCCGCAGAAGGCCGCCCGCGTCATCGGCGAGGCGATCCTCATCAATCTCCTGAACCCGAAACTGTCGATCTTCTTTTTTGCCTTCCTGCCGCAGTTCATCGCGCCGGATGAGGTTTTGCCGACATGGCGCATGATCGATCTCGGGCTGATCTTCATGGCCATGACGTTTCTGGTCTTTGCGCTTTACGGCTGTTTTGCCGCCTCGGTCCGGCGGCAGGTGATGTCACGCCCGGCGGTTCTCGCCTGGCTGCGGCGCAGCTTCGCCGCCGCCTTTGTGGCGCTGGGTGCGAAGCTGGCCCTGACCGAGCGATGAAACCGAACCGGACTGCCCCGCCGGCTTAGTCGTCCCAATCGGGTGCGAGGTGGCCGGGGCTGACGATGCGGCCGTTCGGTTTGGCCAGCGCGTGGATGGCCTGCATTTCCTCTTCCGTCAGCGCGAAATCGAAAATGTCGAAATTCTCCTTGAGGCGGCTTTCAGTCGCCGTCTTGGAAAGCGCCACGATATCCGGCTGCTGCACGGCCCAGCGCAGGGTCACCTGCGCGGCGGTCTTGCCATGCTTTGCGCCGATGTCCTGCAGCACGGGATCGTTCGGCACCCTGCCATCGGCCATCAGATAATAGGCCGTCACCGACATCCCGTGTTTGCGCGCGGCCGAAATCACCTTCGTCTGGTCGAGATAGGGGTGATATTCGATCTGGTTGGTGGCAAGCGGCGTGTCGGAAAGTTTCACTGCTTCTTCGGTCAGCGCCACGTTGAAGTTGGAAATGCCGATATTGCGCACCTTTCCGGCCTTGCGCACCGCGTTCAGCGCGCCCATGCGCTCGGCAAGCGGCACATCGCTCTTCGGCCAGTGCAGCAGCAGGAGATCAACATAGTCAGTCTTCAGTTTTGCAAGGCTTTCATCGACGGAGGCGAGAAAATCGTCGTGACGAAAGCGATCCACCCAGACCTTGGTGGTGAGAAATATATCGTGGCGGGAAATGCCTGACTGAGCGAGGACCTCGCCGACGGCACCCTCGTTCTTGTAGATCTGCGCGGTATCGACATGGCGGAAACCGAGTTTCAGCGCCTCCGGCAGAATGCGCCTGACATCGTCTTCCGGAATGCGGAAGGTGCCGAAACCGAGGGCGGGAATATTCGCGCCATTGGCGTTGACGTGATACATGGATGTCTCTCCTGTTTGCTGAAAACATGGTCGGCGGCAGATGCCGGGCGGGGAAGCCGTCTTTCATTAACTGGTGTCCGCGCGATCGGTTTCAACCCGGCGGCGACGATATCACATCAGCACATAATCCACCGGGCGCGGGTCGGCCGGCAGATCGGTCTCGCCCATCGCCTCGCGCAGATTGATCTCGATGGTGGTGGCAAGCGCATTGATCGGCAGGGCATTGAGGCCGGTGCCGAATGGGTCTTCCAGCTCGTCGGACAACGCGTCGAGACCGAAAAACGTATAGGCGATCAGCGTGCTGGTAAAAGGCGTGGCCCAGCCGAGCAGATCCGTGAAACCGAACGGCAGCAACAGGCAGAAGAGATGCGCGGTGCGGTGAAGCAGCAGCGAATAACCGAAGGGAACCGGCGTCTGGCGGATGCGCTCGCACGAAGCCTGCGAGGCCCCCATCTGCTGCACGGTGGCGTCCAGCATCTGCAGCTGGATATCGCTGATCTGCCCCTTGCCATGAGCGGAGACGACAGCGGCGGATATTTCGCGCAGCAGCATGTCCGGTTTGTTGCGGCTGCGGGCATAGGTCTCCGAAAGGTCATCCGGAATGAGGCGGGATGCGGTGGCGGTCGCATCCCCGGGGCGCAGGTGCGAGACCAGCGCGTGGCAGAAGGCGATTACAAGATCGGTGATCCGCCTGCGGGTTACGGGATCGGCTACATCCTGCCGGCCTTCCAGCATGGCGGTCTGTCGCGAAAGCGTGCGGGCGACGGTGATCAGCGCGCCCCATTGCTTGCGGGCTTCCCACCAGCGGTCGTAACAGGCATTGGCGCGAAAGCCGAGGAACACCGAAAGCGCGATGCCGAGCAGCGAAAAGGGCGCGCCGTTCAACGCCTGTACCAGATCCGGCCGGTCCTTGTGCGCCCAGACAACCAGCGTCGACAGCAGGAACACCGCAAGCACCTGCGGAAAGATGCGGACGATGATGGAACCGCGCACGATGAGGAAAAGCTGCAGCAGGTTCGGTTTTGGACGAACGATCATGGCGGAAACTCGAAATGCCTGTGGCGGGTGAGGGGGCGTGAATATCACTGGCCATATCTACATGATGGCGGCGCGGCCTTGTCCACCCTTTTTTGCATGGTTGCACCGGGCGGCTGGCGGCGTTACGCGTCTATCGCCGGGATCGTCAACGGTACGATCCGACTATGCGGGTGGAAGGAAATGTCGCATGTCACGCTCACAACGGCTTCTTGATCTGTTGCAGATCCTGCGCTCCCACCGCATGCCGGTCAGCGGTACGGCCCTTGCCGCGCAGACCGGCGTCAGCCTGCGCACGCTTTACCGCGATATAGCAACGCTTCAGGCGCAGGGTGCTGACATCGAGGGCGAAGCGGGGGTGGGTTATGTGCTGCGACCCGGTTTCCTGTTGCCGCCGCTGATGTTTTCGCAGCAGGAGATCGAGGCGCTGGTGCTCGGCTCGCGCTGGGTGGCGGGCCGCGCCGATGCCGGGCTGGCCGAGGCCGCCCGCGCCGCACTCGTCAAGATCGGCGCCGTGCTTCCCGATGCCCTGCGCGAGGAACTCGATAATTCCACCCTGCTTGTCGGGCCGGGGCAGGGCCTCGCCGCCATCCATGTCGATCTGGCGGCCATTCGCGATACGATCCGCAAGGAAAGCAAGGTCGTCATCACCTATCGCGATGAAAAGGGAGACGTGACGGAGCGGGTGATCTGGCCCTTCGCACTCGCTTTTTTCGATCTGGTGCGGGTGGTGCTGGGCTGGTGCGAGACGCGGCAGGACTACCGCAGTTTCCGGGCCGACCGCATCGAAGATTTCCGTCCCCTGGACAGCCGTTATGCGCGCCGCCGCCAGGCCCTGTTGAAAGAATGGCGCGAACGGGAAAAACAGCGGCGGCGGCATCATGCTGACAAAAACTGACAGTAGCGGGGTCTAGAAACCGTTCATCCGCAACACAGGAGAACAGCCATGAGCCACCCCGATTTCACCATCCTCTACGTCGATAACCCGCCGGCCAGCACGGAATTTTACAAGGCCCTGCTGGGTGCGGAGCCGGTGGAATCCTCACCGACATTTTCGCTGTTCGTGCTTCAAAACGGCATGAAGCTCGGCCTGTGGTCGCAACATACCGTGGAGCCGAAGGCATCGGTCGCGGGCGGCGGCGGAGAGCTCGCTTTCCGTGTCGAAAACGACGCAGAGGTGGATGAGACTTTCGCCAGCTGGAAGGCAAGGGGCGTCGCCATGCTGCAGCAGCCCGCCAAAATGGAGTTCGGCTACACCTTTACCGCTGCCGACCCCGACAACCACCGCCTCCGGGTCTATGCCTTTGCAGGTTAAACATTGGCGTTTAGGCCGGTTGGCAAGATAAGCCAGGGGCCGTCCACGCTTTCTGCATTCCGCGCTCTCCTCATCCCTGTGACAAACACAGGAATGAGGGCGGTGGGGGATGCGTCCACCTGCGACAATCTCACGTCCTTACTTCTTCACCGCCACCACAAAAAGCCGGGGAAAACGCAGCAGCAACCGGCCGTCCGCCATCGGCGGATAGGCCTCCTTGATGCGCCGCGTGTAGTCGGCGAGGAAGGCTTCGCGGTTTTCCTCGCCGGCGGCGGCGAGATAGGGGCGCAGGCCCGTGCCCTTGACCCATTCGACGATGCTTTCCGCATCCTTCATCGGATGATTATAGACGGTGTGCCACACATCCACCCGCGCGGATTTCGGCGTCAGCGCATCGAAATAGTCAGAAGGTGCGGGCAGGGGTTTGCGGCGCAGCCTGCCATCTGCAAAGCTGTCCTTCCAGGCACCGTTCGCGCCGGTCTCCTCCATGGCGCGATGCGTCGGCTCCTGCAGATTGTCAGGCATCTGCACGGCCAGAACGCCGCCGCTTTCCAGCTGGTCCATCAGTTGCGAAAGAACGACGAGATGATCCGGCACCCACTGAAAAACGGCATTGGCGTAAAGCAGGTCTGCCTTCTGCGCCGGCTTCCATTTTGCAAGGTCGGCCTTGCCGAAGCGGGTGGTCGGCAGCCGGTCCGCCGCCTTTTCCAGCATGTCGTCGTCACTGTCGATGCCGGTAATGACGTTGACGCCGTAACGGTCAGTCAGAAGCTCGGTGGAATTGCCGGGGCCACAGCCAAGGTCATAGCCATTCAGCACCCGCTCCAGCGGCACATGGGCCAGGAGATCCCGGGCGGGGCGTGTCCGTTCGTCTTCGAATTTCAGATATTGGTGGGCGGACCATGCCATGGTTTTCCTCCTGCGGACTGCCGTCAGATCGTCAGCATCGCATGGGTGAAATCGCCCCGCCATCATCGGATCGATGAATTATTGTGATGAATCTATTCATCAACCTTTTGTTTCACCTCATAAAACATCTTTGTCGGGCCGTCGCTTTGTTATTTTCCATCAAAATCAGAAATCGCGGCAATTAAAACTTGACCTCGTCAGGGGAGAGGCATTCACTCCGGCCGATTTCCAGCACATCCCAGGTTGAGCGCGCGTAGCGTTCCTCATCCGGAAATGCATCAGAACAAAAAGACGGAGCGTTTTCGTTTAACGGAAACGCTTGAGACAGGAGACCATCATGAGCGTCGATACCGCACCCCGATCAACCACCTGGACTTATGTTGACGGTCAATGGCTGCCCGGCAATCCGCCGCTCATCGGCCCGACCTCGCACGCCATGTGGCTGGCGTCGACGGTGTTTGACGGCGCGCGCTGGTTTGATGGCGTCGCTCCCGATCTCGATCTGCACTGCCAGCGCGTCAACCGCTCTGCCGCCAATATGGGCATGAAGCCGACGATGACGGCGGAAGAGATCGAGGCGCTGGCGCTGGAAGGCGTCAACAGGTTCGACGGCAAGACGGCGATCTATATCAAACCGATGTACTGGGCCGAACACGGCATGCCCGGCAGCGTTGTCGCGCCGGATGCCGGTTCCACCCGTTTTGCGCTGTGCCTTTTCGAAGCGCCGATGGATGCCGGCAAGCCGCTGACGCTCACCGTCTCGCCGCTGCGCCGTCCTTCGCCGGAAACCGCAATGACGGACGCCAAGGCCGGCAGCCTTTACCCCAATAGCGGCCGCGCCATTCTGGAAGCCCGCTCGCGCGGCTTCGACAATGCCCTGATGCGTGACATGAACGGCAATGTCGCCGAATCCGCTTCGGCCAACATCTTCATGGTCAAGGACGGCGTCGTCTTCACCCCGGTTCCGAACCGCACCTTCCTGGCCGGCATCACCCGTTCGCGGGTGATCGGCCTTCTGCGTCAGGCCGGTTTCGATGTCCGTGAGGCGACGCTTTCGGTCGAAGATTTCCGCGAGGCCGATGAAATCTTCTGCTCGGGCAATTATTCCAAGGTTTCGCCTGTCGTGAAGCTGGATGATCGCGAGTTGCAGGCAGGCCCGGTCGCCCGCAAGGCGCTCGATCTTTACATGGACTGGGCGCGTCTCGGCGCAGACGTCTGAGATCGGCAATCATCTCGTAAAGAGGCCACGGCGGGCATTCGGCCTGCCGTGGCCATTGCTTTTCTGCGGTGCAATATTTTCCCCAAAAAGACGGGGGGAATTTAATCCAATTTTAGACAAACGAACTGTAGTTTGCGGCATCTTCACCTCCGGCTAACGAGGGCCGCCAGATGTCTTTCAGCATTCGTAATATACTTGTGGGATTTTTCCTTACCATCAGCCTTGCGCTGGCCGGTTTGGTCGGCAACGAATTGTGGCGCTCGGTCAATCGCGCCGGCACCTTTTCCGAGGTCGCGCAACTCGCCTCGCTCGACAAGCTTCTTTTCAATGCGCTTTTGAATTTCCGCAGTGAACGTGGCGACAGCGCCACGGCGTTGACGCTCGATCCGTCAAAGTCGGCCGGCAGCATCGCCAGCGTGCAGGCGGCACGCCAGAAGGTGGATGCCGCCATGACGGCGTTCCTCACACAGTCTTCATCGCTCGAAAACACGCAGCTGCAAGCGCCGCTCAAGCGTGTGAAAGATGTTTACGCGCAGTTCGTCGAGCTCAGAAAAAAGGTTGACGCCAATGTTTCGCAGCCGCTCGACCGGCGCGAAAGCGGGCTCGACAAGACGGTCATGACGCTCGGCGGCGATTTCCTCGCCTCGCTTGAAGCCGGTTCGACGGCACTTGAAGGCACTGTCCGCTCCCTCGATCAGGGTCAGACCGGTTTGATCCAGCTGCGCTCCTATGGCTGGTCCGCCCGCGCACTTGGCGGCAGCGCCACCGTCATTCTCAACGGCGCCGTCGCCCAGAACCGGCCGCTCACCGCGCAGGAAATGCAGCAGCTCGGCGCAGCCGATGCCGGTGCGGCTTTCGCGTGGAAAGCGACCGGCGATCTGGTCGCGCATGAATCGACGCCGCAGTCGCTCAAGGACATCTACGCCACCGCGGACAAGACCTATTTCAAGGGTGATTTCAGCACCCAGCGCACCAAGCTCATCGACGACCTGAACAACGGCCGCACGCCTGCCTTCACCATGGATAGCTGGCGCACCACCGTCACCGAAAATCTCGGCACGATTGCGAAAATCGCGTCCGCCGCCATGGATGTTCTGGATGCCAATGCCGAAAAGGCAAAACAGGGTGCCTTTATCGATGCGATGATCTATCTCGCCGTCTTCGTCGTCACGCTGGCGCTCTGTATTCTCTCGCTTGCTGTCATCGTCGGCCGCGTCACCCGGCCGATCAGCCGCCTGACCAACGCGATGATGGAGCTTTCGGGCGGTAATCTTGCAATCGATGTCGCCGGTGCAAAGCGTTCCGACGAGATCGGCGAGATGGCCCGCGCCGTGGAAATCTTCCGCGAGGCGGCAATCCGCAACAAGCAGCTGGAGGCGGAAGCCGTCGCCAACCGCGAGCGGGCCGAGCGGGACCGTATCGAGCTGCAGCAGCGTGCCGAGGCCGAGGCCGAAGAACGGCTCAATCAGGCCACGGGTTCGCTAGCGGGCGGCCTTCGCCGTCTTGCTTCCGGCGACATGGTCTGCGAGATCGCCACGCCGTTCGCTCCGCAATTCGAGGCGCTGCGCCACGATTTCAACAGCTCCGTGCATCAGCTGCGCGAAGCGCTCACAAGCGTCGGCCAGTCCGTACAGACAGTGAACGGCGGCGCGCATGAGGTGTCATCGGCATCCGACGATCTTTCCCGCCGCACCGAGCAGCAGGCCGCTTCTCTGGAAGAGACCGCCGCCGCGCTGGAAGAGATCACCGCCAATGTTTCTGCCACCTCCAAGCGAGCAGGCGAGGCGCGCGACACGGTGCGTGAAGCACGGTCAAAGGCCGATCTTTCCGGCAAGGTGGTGCGCGATGCCGTTTCCGCCATGGAGCGCATCGAACATTCCTCGCGCCAGATCGGCCAGATCATCGGCGTCGTCGACGAAATCGCCTTCCAGACCAACCTTCTGGCGCTGAATGCGGGCGTCGAGGCGGCGCGGGCGGGCGATGCGGGCAAGGGTTTTGCCGTCGTCGCACAGGAAGTGCGCGAACTGGCGCAGCGCTCCGCCAATGCCGCCAAGGAAATCAAGCAGCTCATCAACACATCTGCCGTTGCGGTGGGTGAGGGCGTGAAGCTGGTCGCCGACACCGGCGTCGGGCTTTCCGAAATCGAGCAGCTGGTGCTTTCCGTCAACACCCATATGGATGCCATCGCAACGGCGGCGCAGGAACAGTCGGCTGGCCTTTCCGAGGTCAACACCGCCGTCAACCACATGGATCAGGCCACGCAGCAGAACGCCGCCATGGTCGAGGAAATGAACGCGGCCGGTGCGGGTCTCGCGCAGGAATGTGCCAACCTCCACGCCCTGCTTGCGCAATTCCAGCTCGGCCAGCAGACCTCCGCATTGCGGGAGACGGCAAGGCACATGCAGCGGGCCGCAAGCCCCGCCCGTGCGCCTGCCGCACCCGTCGCTGCGCCTTCAAGGGCCCGCCCGGTTGCCGCCTCGCGTGGCAATGCGGCGCTGGCCGTGAAGGGCGACGACTGGACGGAGTTCTGAAGACAATCCAGGTTGGATATGGTGAGGAGCTAGCATCCGCACTCCGTCACCCCGGACTAGATCCGGGGTCCAGGGCGATCAAGTCCTTGATCGCGAGAGACTCTACTCACGGCGCAGACGCGCCGTGGCTGGATGCCGGATCAAGTCCGGCATGACGGAAGAAAAGTGTCATAAAGCCCGCGCCCGAAACCGGCGCGGGCTTTATCGTTTCTGCAAGCTCGGCAGCGCAGCGGCAAGCGCCCGCAGCGGCGCGGTCATATGTTTGTCTCGCCGCATCGCCAGCGCGATCCGGCGCTCCAGCGGCGGCTCCAGCGAGCGCCATTCAAGCCCCGACGTTGCGCTTTCATGCTCCATCGCCATGCGCGGCACGATGGCGAGGCCAAGGCCCGCACCCGCGAGCTTCTTGATGGCCTCGACGCTGCCCAGTTCCATGGCGGGCTGCACGGTGCGGCCGCTCGCCGAAAACCATTGATCCACCAGCCTGCGCGTATTGCCGCCCTCGTAAAGCAGCAGCGGCCGCGTCGAAAGCGTTTCGGCGTTCAGTACCGTTCTGTCGGTGACGGCGCCATGCGGGAAAACTGCAACCAGTTCATCGAGATGGATGTCGCTGATATCGAGGCTGCGGCCACTGGCGGGCAGGGCCACCACCGCCGCATCGATCGTGTTGGCCTCCAGAAGCCGCAAAATATCGTGCGTATTGCCGGTCTGCACGACGATTTCGATACCCGGCATGGCCTGACGGATTTTGGCCAGCACGGGCGGCAGCAGATAGATGCAGGCAGTTGCGCCCGTGCCGATGCGCAGGCGTCCCGTCACCCCGCTGCGATGAGGTGCTACGGTATCGATCGCATGCGCCACTTCTTCCGCAATCCGCCTTGCATGGATGAGAAAATCCCGGCCCGCCGCCGTCGGCTGCGCGCGCCTGCCGACCCTTTCGATCAACCTAACGCCGAGTTGTTTTTCGAGAAGCCGGATATGCAGGCTGATGGCCGGCTGTGTCAGCCCCGCCTTGTCGGCGGCGGCGGAAAAGCTGCCGAGATCGGCGACATCCATGAAGCTGCGCACCTGCCGCAGATCGAGGTCCATCATCAAAGAAAACCTTATCGTTTGTATAAGACAGATAATCTTTATTTTGGCTGCGCCGCAATGCACAATGGGGCCGTGAATGACCACAGGACGAGATAATGACCCTTCTCACAGTATCCAGTTGCACCATCCGCCCTTGCGAGGAAGCGGATATTCCAGCCATTACCGAAATTTACCGGGATGCCGTGCTGAACGGCCGCGCCAGCTTCGAGATCGATCCGCCGGGCGTGGATATGATGCTTGAGCGCCGTCGCCTGTTGGTGGAGGGCAATTATTCCTATCTCGTCGCCGAAATCGACGGAAAGATAGCCGGATATGCCTATGCCGGGGCCTATCGTCCGCGCCCGGCCTATGGCGCGGCGGTTGAGAATTCCGTTTATGTCGATCCGGCCATGAAGGGCATGGGGATTGGCCGCAAACTACTCGATGCGCTGATTGAGGATGCGACCTCGCGCGGCTTCCGGCAGATGCTCGCCGTCATCGGCGATAGCGGCAACGCCGCCTCGATCGGCCTGCACCGTGCGGCCGGTTTCGAGCATGTCGGCACGTTCAAATCCATTGGCTGGAAACACGGCCAGTGGCTGGATACCGTCCTGATGCAGCGCGCGCTGGGCGAGGGCGACACAACGCCCCGTTTTTGATCAGCTGGAGCATTTCCTGAAAATCTGGAGCCCGGTTTTCCGTCTGGAAATGCGACAAAACAAAAAGTTTGAGCGGGATGGCGAAAACTGTGAGCGGTTTTCGCCATCCCGCTGTTTTTATATGATTTAGGGCTGGGTGGAGCCGGGAATTTCCACCTTCAGCGTATCCCCGGCAAGCTCGCTGCCCAGTTCCACCGCCTTGGTCTTCTTGTCGTAGACGCAGATATGGCTGACCGTCGCATCCGCGCCCTTGGCCTTGCCGGTCAGGATGGCGAGGCCGTAATTTTCGCTGCCGACGGGATCGACCACCGCCTTGGCGTCCTCGATCATGTCCTTGGCTCCGGCAAGGCAGGCCGTCTGCACATCCGCCACGAATTCTTTCCAGGCATCGTCCGAGGATGCGGCGGCGGGGAGTGCCAGCGATGATAGGGCGGTGAAGAGGAGGATGGAGCGGATCAAGGAGCGGGAGTTGGGGCGGGTCATGGAATTTCCTTCCTGCAATTTCATCAAAAGCGAACCGATAGGGTGGAAAACAGTACGCCAGGGTTGTGAAACAAATGTGGTGGCGGCTGGCTTGAGAGGAATTTTCTCTTTTGTCGGAACATTTTGATATTTCACAGGTTGCCCAAACAGAGGTTCGCTCCTATGGTCCGCTCACACGGTTTCTAGGAGCGGTAACCCGCTGCAAAAAGGAGTAAAAACCATGGCCTTCGAACTTCCTGAACTCCCCTACGACTACGACGCGCTTGCACCATACATGTCGCGCGAGACGCTCGAGTTCCATCACGACAAGCACCACAAGGCATATGTCGACAACGGCAACAAGCTGGCGGCGGAAGCCGGTCTTTCCGACCTTTCGCTTGAGGAAGTCGTGAAGAAGTCCTTTGGCACCAATGCTGGTCTCTTCAACAATGCTGCCCAGCATTACAACCACGTCCATTTCTGGAAGTGGCTGAAGAAGGACGGCGGCGGCAACAAGCTGCCGGGCAAGCTGGAACAGGCGTTCGCCTCCGATCTCGGCGGTTACGACAAGTTCAAGGCTGATTTCATCGCCGCCGGCACCACGCAGTTCGGCTCCGGCTGGGCGTGGGTTTCCGTCAAGAACGGCAAGCTCGAAATCTCCAAGACCCCGAACGGCGAAAACCCGCTGGTTCACGGTGCAGAGCCGATCCTCGGCGTCGACGTCTGGGAACACTCCTACTACATCGACTACCGCAACCTGCGTCCGAAGTACCTCGAAGCCTTCGTCGATAACCTCATCAACTGGGACTACGTCCTGGAGCGTTACGAAGCCGCCGCCAAGTAAGGCTTGCGGAACGGAATTTTCGAACACCCGGCCCTCGCGCCGGGTGTTCTGCTTTTGGGATGTCGTTCTCTGTCACAAGCCTGTCATCCGCCGGGTTTATCGCGGCGCATCATGACTGAAAAAACCACGCCTCTCTTCTCCTTCGGCATTGTCGCCGATCCCCAATATGCCGATGCCGATCCGCGCCCCGAGATGGGCCGATATTACGCTGAAAGCCCGAAAAAGCTCGCAGACGCGATCGACGCCTTCAACCGCGAAGATCTGGCCTTCGTGGTGACGCTGGGCGATATCATCGACCGCGGCTTTGAAAATTTCGATGCGATCCTTGCCGTTTACGACAAGCTTCGCCACCGGTCGGTCCTGCTGCCGGGCAATCACGATTTCGCCGTCGCCGCTGAGCATTTGCCCGATATCCATAACCGCCTCGGCATGTCCGCCCCCTGGCATGATTTTTCCATCGGCGACGTCCGCTTCGTCGTGCTTGACGGCAACGAGGTCAGCCTTTTCGCCCCGCCGCCCGGCGATCCGCGTCGCGCGCTTGCTGCAGAGCGGCTGAAGCGTCTGGCGGATGCGGGCGCAATCAATGCGCAGGACTGGAACGCCTCGTTCAGCGATGAACAGTTCGAATGGCTGCAGACGGTTCTGCAAAAGGCGGATGCGGCAGGCGAAAAAGTGATCGTTCTCTGCCACTACCCTGTCTATCCGGAAAACGCCCACAACATGTGGGACGCGCCGCGCATCCTCGAGCTTCTCGGCGCGCATCCTTCGGTCGTCGCGTGGTTCAACGGCCATAATCACGAGGGCAATTACGGCGCGCTGGGCCATACCCACTTCGTGAATTTCAAGGGCATGGTGGATACGCCCGACCAGAACACCTTTGCCATCGCCGATGTCTTTGCCGACCGAATCGCCATTCGCGGTTTCGGGCGCGAGGAGGATCGGGTACTGGAGTATTTGCTGCAAAACGCTGCCGTGGTTTAGGCCAGACTCCCCTCCGCCGCGCAAACGCGCGTCGACTGGATTCCTGTGACGAGCACAGGAATGAGGGTGGAGAGGGCTGCTCCGGCTCCGACAGAGAACAAAGGCTGCGAGCTGCACTATCTCGTGCTCGTCGCACAACGCCAGCTCAATCTGTCGCGCGTTCCGGAGTTCTGTTTCCCGGCTGGTTGCTCTGCCAGCCGCTCATCCACAATTGCCGCAGCTTCTCGCCTTCGAGCTTGAAGAAGCTGCCCGTGGTGTCGCAGCTCAGCACCCGGTCCGAGCGGAAATTGCGGATCGCCTGCCGTAGTTCGCACCAGGCGACGATATTCACCGTTTCGGAATAATAGATCACCGCAATCGGCCGAATCCGTCGTTGCGTTTCCGCGCCGGCTTCATCGCGATAGGTGATTTCCAGTTTCTCCTCGTCGCGCACCGCGCGCCTGACCGTGGCAAGATCGACGCCTGCTGGCACCGGCGCGATGCTGCCCCAGGCGTGCAGGGCATTGGCGGAGAGGGTTTTCGACAGGGGGTCGGGCAGGGAGGCGGCGATCTTGTCGCTGACCTGCCTGGCCGCCTGCCGCAATTCGGCATCGCCGGTGCGGGCGACCATGGCGAGCGCCAGCACGATCGCCTCCGTCTCTTCGATGGAAAACATCAGCGGCGGCAGGTTGAAGCCGGGACGCAGGATATAACCGACGCCGCGTTCCCCTTCGATCGGCACGCGCATGGTCTGAAGGGCGGCTATGTCGCGATAGACCGAGCGCACCGTCACCTCCAGCGCCTCGGCAATGGTCTGCGCGGTGACGGGCCTGCGCGCCACCCGCAGGATCTGGATGATTTCGAACAGTCTCGACGCCTTGCGCATTGCCGTTTTCCCGGGGATATTACGACGCAACTGACACAACGCTGTCAGTTGGCCTTTCCTATAAACGGAGAAACACATTGAGAAACATCGGCTTTCCCGAATGTGCCATGAACCGTTTTGGGAGATACTGACATGAGTTACGCCGAAAATCTCTGGCTTTTCTTTCTGGTCCTGTTCGGCATCATCATTCTGCCGGGCATGGACATGCTGTTTGTGCTGGCAAGTGCGCTGACGGGTGGCAAGAGAACCGGCCTTTCCGCCGCAAGCGGCATGAGCGCCGGCGGCATCGTGCATTCGCTTTACGGTGCGTTGGGCGTCGGCATGCTCGCCGCGTGGATGCCGTCGCTGTTCCTGCCGCTTCTGGTCTTTGGCGCCGCCTATATGATCTGGATCGGCATCGGCCTGATGCGCAGCGCGATTGTCGTGAACGGCGACGAGGCCCAGGCGAGCGCTTCGGTCAGAAAAGCCTTCTGGCGGGCGGTGCTGACCTGCCTTTCCAATCCGAAGGCCTATCTGTTCATGATGGCGATCTATCCGCAATTTCTCAAACCCGCCTATGGCCCGATCTGGATGCAGGGGCTGGTGATGGGCGCGATGGTGGCGGTGACGCAGTTCACCGTCTATGGCGCGCTGGCGCTGACGGCGGATAAAAGCCGGGCATGGCTTGTTTCCTCGCCCGCCGCCACGATCTTCATCGGTCGCGCCGCCGGTTTCATGCTGATTGCCGCAGCGCTTCTCACGCTCTGGGAGGCCTTGTCTTAGGCTTCTGTTTTCACGATGGAATTCACCGCAATGTGACTTCTTTTCGCCATCCGGAAAGGGCATCCTCGCGCCGTTCCATCTAGCGCCCGGTGTCCCAGCCGGAATCAAGGAGAGTGTGCATGAAACTGAAAACCATCACGGCGGCCATGCTTTTCGGCTGTCTTTGCGCCGGAGCGGTCTACGCTGCCGGCGAAGTCGAAAAACGTGAAGGCATGATGAAGCAGATCGGCGGCGCCATGGGTTCGCTCGCTGCCATCTCCAAGGGCGAGAAGCCCTTTGATGCTGATGTGGTCAAGGCTGCGGTGACGACCATCGGCACCAATGCCAAGGCTTTCCCGGACCAGTTCCCCGCCGGCACCGAAACCGGCAGCGCGGCTGCTCCCGCCATCTGGGAAAATTTCGAGGACTTCAAGGCCAAGGCCGCCAAGCTTGGCACGGATGCGGACATCGTTCTCGCCAATCTCCCCGGCGATCAGGCGGGCGTTGCCACCGCCATGAAGACGCTCGGCGCCGATTGCGGCACCTGCCACCAGACCTACCGTCTGAAGAAATAATCGAATGATTCTGGAAACGCCGCTTCCCGGCGGCGTTTTCTCACGCTCGAAAGGCATCTGACCGGGTCAGGTGAGAATGGGGAGAGGGGTATGTCCTCCATCTGGACGAAACTCGCTGGCGGGGCCGTGGTCGCGGCGATTGCCGGCTACGGCATATTCGCCTGGGTCACCGCGCCGGAACGTCAGGCGCCAAGCCATTGGGTCAGCCTTGGCGAACCGGATCTGGCCAATGGCGAAACGCTGTTCTGGGCGGGCGGCTGTGCAAGCTGTCATGCCGCACCCGATGCGAAGGGTGAGGCGCTGTTGACGCTTGCGGGCGGGCAGGCGCTGAAAAGCCCCTTCGGCACCTTTCATGTGCCCAATATTTCTTCCGATCCGCAGCATGGTATCGGCGGCTGGACGCTGGCGGAATTCGGCGATGCGATGACGCGTGGTGTGGGCAGGAACGGTGAGCACCTTTACCCGTCCTTTCCCTACGCCTCCTATGCCCGCATGACGCAGAAGGACATCAACGATCTCTTCGGTTATCTGAAAGCCCTGCCGGCCAGCCAGAACGATGCGCCGGATCACGAACTGCCGTTCCCGTTCAACCTGCGCATGGCGCTGGGCGGCTGGAAGTTCCTTTATTTCGACCCCTCCGCACCGCCGCGGGTCGAGCTTGCCAATGCCAATGCCGAATTGCTGCGCGGTCAATATCTGGTGGAAGGGCCGGGCCATTGCGGCGAGTGCCATACGCCGCGCAATGCGCTCGGCGGTTTCCTTGCCGATAAGTGGCTGGCCGGCGGCCCCAATCCGGAAGGCGAAGGCCGCATTCCTGACATCACCCCCGGCTCGCAAAGCATCGGAAGCTGGGCCAAGGCCGATATTGCCAGCTATCTGGAAACCGGCTTCACCCCGGAATTCGACAGCGTCGGCGGTTCCATGGTCAAGGTGCAGCAGAACATGGCGCATCTGACGGCGGATGACCGCGATGCGATCGCCGCCTATCTGAAGGCCATTCCGGCGCGGTAGGGTGCCCCTGGGCGCATGCGCGCCCATTGACTCCCGCCGCCACCCATCGGATAACAATCCTGTGATGGTTCCTTCCGGGCGTTCCGGAAGGTGAAAAGGGAACACGATAGGGAGAAATCCTCATTCGTGGCTGCCCCCGCAACTGTGAGCGGAGAGCCTGAAACGAAGTGCCACTGGCAAGCCATTTTCCGGGAACCGAGGTTTCCAGGGAGGGCGATGCCGGGAAGGTGTTTCAGGTTTTGACCCGTAAGCCAGGAGACCTGCCATCACGGAAATGTCCATGCCGGCGGGGTGTCCGGAAGAGCGGAATTTCAGGGTGGCGAGATCAATGCCTCCCTGTGTCAGTCTCGTATCCCCGTGGTGAAGTGTATCGCATGCGGTCTTGCGGCTCCCGCCGTTCGGCCGTGTCTAAAGGCGCGGGGTCGCGCCGGGAGAGGGGTCACCATGTCCATCCAGCAGAATACGGCCAATTCAGCCGTTTCCGCAAAAACGGGCAGCTTCGCGCAATCGCTGACGGCGATCGTGCTTGGCCTGTTCGTTGTCGGTTTTGTCGGCTTTTCCCATGTGGAAGCCGTTCACAATGCCGCGCATGACACGCGTCATGCCAATGCCTTCCCCTGCCATTGAGGGGAAACGGCATGTCATCTTTTCGCAATATCGTCTTTACCGCGGTTCTCGTCGGCATTCTCGGTGGTTTCGCCGTGTCTGCCATGCAGGCTTTCGGCACCACGCCGCTCATCCTTCAGGCGGAAACCTATGAGAGCGCCGGTGGCGAGGCGCCTCACAGCCATGATGCGACGGCGCCCGGTGCTGCGGTTCCCGCCCATGAGCACAATGACGAGGCCTGGGCTCCGGCCGATGGCTTCGAGCGCACCGCCTATACCGTTGCCGCCAATGTCCTGACCGCCATCGGTTATGCGCTTGTTCTGACCGGCCTTATTTCGCTGCGTGGCACGAATGGCGGCTGGCGCGAAGGCCTTCTCTGGGGCGTTGCCGGTTTTACCGCCGTCATGCTGGCCCCGATGATCGGCCTGCCGCCGGAACTGCCGGGCAGCCCGGCCGCCGCACTTGAGGCGCGGCAGATCTGGTGGCTTTCCACGGTTGCCGCAACCGCGGGCGGCATAGCGCTGATCGCATTCCGCCGCGAACCCTGGGCCATCGTTCTGGCGCTGGTGTTGATCGTCGCACCGCATGTGGTGGGCGCACCCCTGCCGCCGGAAGGTGAACATGCGCTGGCGCCGCTGCCGCTGGAGCGTCAGTTCATCGTCGCCGCCACCATCACGAGCTTCGTTTTCTGGGCTTTGCTCGGAACATTGAGCGCGTTTTTCCTGAAGCGCTTCCAGCAGGCGTAAATCCATGCAGGACGCAGCGGAATGGAGTGAGGAACTCGATGCGCTGCGTTTTGCCGTTCCCGGTCACGGCGCTTTCTGCGCCGTGCACCGCCTTGCCTTCAAGGCGGTGCTGGGGCCGAGCCCTACAGAAGAGGCGGCTCTTGCCTTTTTCCACGACCATGAAGCCGCCTTTGTGGCGGCGGCACTTGCCAAGATAAAACGTGCAAATTCACCTGCCGGCCGTAGCCTGCATTTGAACAGCCGCGATATTCGCCGGGCGATTGCCGGGGAGGGCGGCGATCACGCAGCACGTGTTTGCCGGGTGCTGGATCAGCGATAATCATCGCTGTTCTCACCTCCGTCATCCCGGCCTCGAGCCGGGATCCAGCCAGCCCAAGTCCTTGGGCTGAGAGGAGTCTTTCCGCCGCGCAGACGCGCGTCGGCTGGATTCCGGCCCAAGGCGGGAATGACGGGGAGTAGAGGGAGTGCAAACAACCGAGACGGCTGCGCCTCAGCGATGCTCCGCCGCAAAAACCTGAAGTTCCGCCTCGGCTTCCGGACCAAAGAGGCCGAGGTGTTTCAGGATTTCCACCGCAAAACTCACCGGCGCGCTGCCGGCGGCCGTGATGATGCCGCGATCGCTGACTGCTTTCGGCTGGTCGCGATAAAGCGCCTCGCCGCTATAGACGGGATAGGCCCTGTGCGATGCCAGCGAATTGCCGGTATGGGCGACATCGTTCAGAACGCCCGTGCCGCCGAGCGCGCTCGCCGCCGCACAGATGCCGGCCACCAGCCGGTCCCTGTCGCGAAACCGGTGCACCAGCCCGCCAAGATCGACAGCCGTTCCCTTTTCCCAGCTGAGACCGCCGGGAATGACAAGCGCATCGATGCCAACAGGATCAAGCGCGTCATAGGATGTGTCAGGCGTTACATTCAGCCCGCCCATGGACGTTACCGGCCGGCCATCAGGCGTGGCATAGATGATTTCGACGCCGAGATAGCCGCGCGCTGCGGCAGCAAGCAGCGCCGGTTCCCAGTCAGCAAAATCCTGCGCGAGCGCAATGGCGATCCGTGTCATGGTCGTCTCCGTTGATGCCAATCAGGCAATTGACTGCATGTAGCGCATGCCGGTAACCGGCCGGGGCGCGAAATCCATGTTTTCGTAGAAGCGATGCGCCGCGACATTGCCTGTTGTGGCGCTGACGGAAAGATAGTCGCAGCCGAGACGCTTGGCGATATCGCGGGCGCGGGAAACCAGATGCTGACCGGTGCCATGGCCGCGATGGCCGTCACGCACGAAGAGATGATGCAGCTCAAGCCCGCGCCGGCCTTCCTGCGCCCTGTAGAGCGGCAGAAGCAGGGCGTAACCGATCAGCGCGCCATCGGCTTCGGCCACGAGGCCATGCACCCAGGGCAGCGGGCCGAACAGGTCGCGTTCCAGTTTCGCCGGCGTGATCGCCGCCGCATCGCCGTGGTAGGAGGCAAGCAGCGTGATCATCTCGTTGAGTTCGGGCAAGTCCGTCTTGCGTGCGCCACGAATGATGACGACGGGCGGTCTTTCCAGTGTAAGGGAGCTATCTTCGGTCATTTTTTCGGTCCTTTGGTCTTATCGGTGCCGTCAGGACGCTTGAGAAACAACAAAGCCGCCTGACGGCGGCTTGTTGACAACATGATCTGTCGAGCCGCCCTTAGAGGTAGGCCCAAAAGTACGAGCAGGAGATGGGTGCGCGTTCGTTGATCATGGGAAATGCAATGCGCCCGAATCCGTAATCTGTCAAGCCCGGTTTTCCGATCAATGTTCACCCTCGCACATGTCATGATTGGAAAGCGCGCGGATGACGTAACAATCCTCGATCGAATGGCCGTGGCAGTGGGAGACGATGCGCTCCAGCTCGTGCTCCAGCTTCTTGAGGCTGGCGATCTTTTCTCGCACATGGGCGAGATGTTCGGCAGCGATGCGGTCCGCGCCCTCGCATGGCATCTGCCGGTGCTGGCTAAGTGCGATCAGTTCGCGGATGGCGTCGATGTTCAGCCCGAGATCACGCGCATGGCGGATGAAGGCCAGCCGGTCGAGGTCGGCCTTTTCGTAACGGCGCTGGTTGCCCTCCGAACGGTCGGCCTCGCGGATGAGGCCCATCTGCTCGTAATAGCGGATCGTCGGCACCTTGACGCCGGTACGTTTGGACAATTCACCGATGGACAGCATGACTTTCTCCATATCTCGGGCAAAGACGGGAGAACGGGGTGGCTCCGCCGTTCAGGGTCGATGCTCTAGTCTCTAGAGATATTGCTTTTCAGCCCGTCATTCAATGGGTCTCAGGCGGCGTCATCCACGCCAAGCGCCTGGGCGAGCGCTTTGAGGACATCATTCTCGATGCCGGATGCGGCTTCTGGCTGTGCCGATGCGGCCATGTCCAGGGCGGGCGTTGTCGTGGAGGTGCCGCTGTCGAGATTCCAGAGTGCTGTGGCGAGGCCGAAGGAAGCACTGGCGGCGGCCGGCGCGATGGCCGTGGCAGCGGTTTCGACGCTCGAAATGGTGCGATGCGCGGCGCGGGTCAGCTCCAGCAGGGCTTCGGTGGTGGAATGGGTTTCCTTGCCTCTCGCCGGCTCAAGGCTCCGGAGCTGAGTGGGATGATAGCTGCTGATGGTTGCTGCGATAGTCGTCATGACTGAGTCCCCTAAGTTTCATGGGGAGATTTTTTAAGGATCGAAACATTCGCGAAGATTGCGTCAAGCGGGGCTTGAACGGAAAATCTCGCTCATATAGTATACCCCCCTATAGTATATGAGGTCCCCATGTCCCATACGATCCGCAACAAGGAGAAGCTTCTCGCCCGCATCCGCCGCCTGAAAGGGCAGATGGAAGCGGTGGAGCGTGCGCTTGATGATGCCAAGCCCTGCGGCGAGGTGCTGCAATTGCTCGCTTCCGTGCGCGGCGCGCTTTCCGGACTGACGGGGGAGGTGATGCAGGAGCATCTGCATGAGCATGTGGTGCATGCCGAAAACGAAGACGAACGGGCCCGGGCGGCGGAAGAGCTGGCCCAGGTGCTGAAGACCTACATCCGGTGAAATCGAACGGGCCAGCAGATCAGACAGGCCAGTAGCAAACAGGATTGAGCGACATGACGACGACATCCGAACACCGCGCAGCAGCCGGTCATGACCATGTTTTCCTCGGCCAGAACCATGAGCGCAATGAGAGGCGCGTCTGGATGGTCATTGCGTTGACTGCGGCCATGATGGTGGCGGAAATCGTTGCCGGCCACTGGTACGGCTCCATGGCGCTGACGGCGGATGGCTGGCACATGTCCACCCATGCGGGCGCGATGCTGATTTCGGCCTTGGCCTATCTTTATGCCCGTCGTGAGGCGCGCAACCCGCGCTTCACCTTCGGCACCGGCAAGTTCGGCGATCTCGCGGGTTTTGCCAGCGCGATCGTGCTGGCGGTGGTGGCGCTGCTGATTGCCGTGGAAAGCGCTATGCGCCTATTCAATCCCGTCGAAATCGATTTCAACCAGGCTATCCTCGTCGCCGTCATCGGCCTTGCCGTCAATCTTCTCAGCGCCGTTCTGCTGAAGGATGATCATCACCACGATCATGGGCATGGCCACGCCCACGGCTCGCATGCCCATCACGGCCATGGCAGCCACGCCCATCATGATCATGGCTCGCATGCCGGTCACCATGCTGACCCCGGCGCAAAGGGCGGCAGGGACAATAATCTGCGCGCGGCCTATCTGCATGTGCTGGCGGATGCGCTGACCTCGGTTCTCGCCATCGTCGCGCTGCTGCTTGGCAAATGGAACGGATGGTCGTTCCTTGATCCGGCCATGGGTATCGTAGGCGGTCTGGTCATTGCCCGCTGGTCATGGGGGCTGATCCGCTCCACGGCGACGACCCTGCTTGATGCGCTGCCGCCGGCGGAGGATTTACCGCAGGAAATCCGTGAAAGCGTGGAGACGGAAGAGGATCGCATCACCGACCTGCATGTCTGGCAGGTGGGGCCGGGGCATCACGCCGCCATCGTGGCGATCCATTCGCAGGCGCCGAAGGCGCCGGCTTTCTACAAGCAGAAACTTGCCGCCATACATGAACTGTCCCATGTGACGGTGGAAGTGAGCCCGGCAAGGGCCTGATTGGAATCGTTTATTCGGTATATTCCGAATAGGCGCTGCGCACCCATTCCGCCTGTGCTTCCGCCTTGTCCTCGGCGGAAGCCGCGGCCGTATCCTGATAAGCGGGCGCGCTGCCATTGCCGACAGCCCACAGCACATTGGCCAGCGACTGGGAAAGAATGGTGCTGGAAACGGTCGGGTTGCCGGGGCTGCGTTTGACGGCCTGTTCTTCAGCCGCATTCTGCGCGCCGCCGGCTTTTTCAAGCTCGCGAACACGCCCCTGGTAATTATATCCGCCGATATTGCTTTCAATCTGCATGTCGGTGATTCCGCGTTCAAAAGTTAACGAATAGTTAACGGCGGGGACTTGTCCGAAACTTGCGCTTGCTGCGCTGCAGCGATCGCCGAGGGTTGACAGCCGGCGAAGTAGTGCTTCGTTTTTGCATGACTGAAGGCGGTACTGGGGTAGTTATCTCCTGATTTCGCACGGCGGCGAGGGAGAGCATGTGGGCGCTGGCGCCTGGGCTCAAGATTGGCCTTGAAATACGGCTTGCCTCCACTCCACGTCATCCTCTCCTCAAGGGCGAGGATGACGTGGAGTGTGGGGCAAGGCCAGTCAGCTCCCGGAATGCCGGATCAAGCCGTTTCTTTCTCCACCGGAACAACCGTTTCCCCAGGCTTCTCCGGCTCTTCCGCCGCTTCCACCTTAACCTCCGCCTCCTGCGGCGCAGGCGTCACCATCGCGGCCACAAGCGTGTCCAGACCGATGCTGCCGACCGGTTTGCCGTCCTCGTCCACCACATGGGCGGTCGTCTCATTGGCTTCCGACATGTCGCGGGCGATTGTTTCCAGCGTCGCGTTCTCCTGCACGGCCATGCCTTCGGGGCGGCTTTCGAGCGGTTCCATGACAGTGGTTGCCTGCAGCACGCGGCTGCGATTGACGTCACGCACGAAGTCGGTGACGTAGTCGTCCGCAGGCGAGAGGATGATGCTCTGGCCGTCGCCCTGCTGCACCACTTCGCCGTCTTTCAGGATGGCAATATGGTCGCCGAGCCGCAAAGCCTCGTCCAGATCGTGGGTAATGAACACCACGGTCTTTTTCAGCTCCTGCTGAAGGTCGAGCAGCATCGTCTGCATATCGACACGGATCAGCGGATCGAGCGCCGAATAGGCCTCGTCCATCAGCAAAATATCGGCATCATTGGCAAGCGCGCGGGCAAGGCCGACACGCTGCTGCATGCCGCCGGAAAGCTGGTTCGGGTAATAATCCTCATACCCGTCCAGACCGACGCGGTTCAGCCAATACCGGCCCTTTTCCTCGCTCTTGCTGCGTGGCATGCCCTGAATATCGAGCCCGTAGACGCTGTTTTCCAGCACGGTGCGATGCGGCAGGAGGCCGAATTTCTGGAACACCATCGCCGTTTTGTGACGGCGGAATTTCCGCAGCGCCGAAGTGCTCATGCCGCAAATGTCCTCGCCGTCGTAGAGAACCTCACCGGCAGTCGGGTCGATCAGCCGGTTGATGTGGCGGATCAGCGTCGACTTGCCGGAACCGGAAAGCCCCATGACCACGGTGATCTTGCCGCCCGGCATGGTGATGTTGATGTTGTTGAGGCCAAGCACATGGTTGTGTTTGTCGTTCAGCTCGACCTTGTCCATGCCTGATCGCACAGCTTCGAGATATTTCTCGGGATGCTTGCCGAAGATCTTGTAAAGATTCCTGATTTCGATGCTTTTAGCCATGGGAGACCTCGCGGTATTTCTGCAGGCGCTTGCCGAAGGCCTGGCTCGCCCGGTCGAACATGATGGCGATGGCGACCAGAGCGAAACCGTTCAGGAAGCCCACCGTGAAGAACTGGTTGTTGATGGCCTGAAGCACATTCTTGCCGAGCCCGCCGACACCGACCATGGAGGCGACAACGACCATGGCGAGCGCCATCATGATGGTCTGGTTGATGCCGGTCATGATGGTGGGCAACGCCAGCGGCAGCTGCACGTTGAACAGCTTCTGGCCATTGGAGGAGCCGAAGGCGTCGGCCGCCTCAAGTACTTCCCGATCCACGAGGCGAATGCCGAGGCTGGTGAGGCGGATGACGGGCGGAATGGCGTAGATCACCACTGCGATCAGGCCCGGAACCTTGCCGATGCCGAAAATCACCACCACGGGGATGAGATATACGAAGCTCGGCAGGGTCTGCATCACGTCGAGCACGGGATTGATGAGGCGTTGCAGGCGTTCCGAACGTCCCATCAGGATGCCGAGCGGCAGGCCGATGACGATGGCGATCAGCGTGGCGATGGCGACGATGGAGAGCGTCGTCATGGCGTCGCGCCAGAGGCCGACGGCGCCGATCATGAGCAGGGAAATGGCGGTGCCGCCGGTGATCTTCAGGCTGCGCCCGGCCAGATGCACGATGGCCAGAATGACCAGCATCGTGATGATCCACGGCGTTTGGATGAACAGCCGCTCTGAGGCATTGAGGAACAGCTGCAGCGGATGCACGACCACGTCGATCGCATCGCCGTAATTGCGCACGATGTCGCGAAAACCGTCATCGATGGTCTTGCGTGCCACACGCATCGTACTGTTGTCGATAGCCGGGAACTTGCAGAGCAGGTCCGGCAGGTAGTTGCAGAGGGCCATTATTGTTGTTTTCCCTTTGGGTTGGGGGGGGCGGCGGGCGGCGGCTGGGGCACCCCCCTCTGTCCTGCCGGACATCTCCCCCACAAGGGGGGAGATCGACCTGCGGTAAGGTCTCGCCCATGACACACGTTGCGGATTTGGGAGAAGGGTGCGCCCAGCCGATCTCCCTCCTTGTGGGGGAGATGTCCGGCAGGACAGAGGGGGGTAAAGCCACGGATAAAAACCGAAGCTTCCCCCATCAACCAATCACATCGAAGCCTTGATCTTCTCCGCCACCTCGGCCGGAACCCACTTCGTCCAGATGTCCTCATGGTTCTCGAGGAAATATTCCGCGCCGTCCTCGTTGGTGCCCTGGTTCTCATCCATCCAGGCAAGGATTTCGGCGACCGTTTTGTTGTCCCAGTTGCGGGCCTTGATGTAGTCCATCGTCACCCCGGCCTTGCCTTCGAAGTCCTTGGTGATGACCGTAAAGACATCCGCCACGGGATAGGCGTTGACTTTGGGATCGGCACAATCGACCTTCGCCGTGCATTCGTCGAAATGGGCGCGGTCGAGTTCGACGCCGTCGTCCAGCTTCACCATCTCGTATTTGCCGAGAATGGCGGTGGGCGACCAGTAATAGCCGAGCCAGCCCTGCTTCTTTTCAAAAGCGTTGGCGATAGAGCCGTCAAGACCGGCGGCCGAACCGGTGTCGACCAGCGTGAAGCCCTTTTTGTCGCCTTCGCGCGCCTTGTAGAGATTGGCGGTCGTCACCTGGCAGTTCCAGCCGGATGGGCAATTGTGCACGGCGCCTTTGCTGGCGTCTTCCGGGGCGGGGAAGAGTTCGGGGTGCTTTAGCGCGTCTTCGACGGTCTTGATGTCGGGGTGTGCGTCGGCGATGAATTTGGGGATCCACCAGCCTTCGATGCCGCCTTCGCTCAGGATTTTCGACGCTTCGATCATGCGGCCGTCCTTGACGGCGGCGCTGAGCGGTTCGCGCACGGCGTTCACCCATAATTCGGGGGCCATGTCCGGCTGGCCCTTTTCGTTCATGGAAGCGAAGGTCGGCATGGTGTCGCCGGTGACGACATTGACCGTGCAGTCATAGCCGTTTTCCATAATGAACTTGTCGACATAAGCCGCGACACCCGCGGATGCCCAGTTCATTTCGGCGATGGTGATGCTGCCGCAGCTATCGGCGGCATTGGCGGAATGTGCTGCACCGGCAGCGATGGTAAAGCCCGTTACGAGAATGGTCGAGGCCAGGAGTTTCTTCATAGGAGACCTCCAAGTCTGATGCAGTGTTTTCAGTTGGCAAAGCGGGAGCACTGCAAAGCCCGGATTGCCAAGGGCGAACTGACATGGCGCGTGGAAAAGCCGAAAAATTACGGCGAGAAGAATATCCGCAGAACACGCTGCGGCATTGCCGCAAGAAAAGCGGCGAAAAGGCGCATGAATATGTCAACGACCGGCATAATACGGCCAAAAAGTGATATTGCAACGCGAAATGACGCATCGCAGCCATGCATTCGATTTTTGGAACATTTCCCTATTTCGAATAATACATGAGAGTTATTATGATTTAAGTTGGATATATTATTAGTTGCAATAACTAGAAATAAAAATCCAATGATATGACAAGTGAAATTTAAAGAAAAGATACAATCGATATTTTCTGGAATAAATGTTCGAAAAGATGATTTTTGTGGGTATTTTTATCTCTCATGGGTCGGGCGGCGACGGAATCGCCGCCCGTTTTAATGTCAGGCCGTCACACGGCGTCCTTGCCGGCCACCTTCAGCGCGAAGGCGTATTCGAAGGCAATTTCTTCAAGCCGCTGGAAACGGCCCGATTTGCCGCCATGGCCGGCCGCCATGTTGGTCTTCAGCAGGATGGGCGCTTCTCCCGTTGTCCTTTCGCGCAGCTTCGCCACCCATTTGGTCGGCTCCCAATAGGTCACGCGCGGATCGGTAAGGCCGGAAAGCGCGAGGATCGGCGGATAGGCCTTGGCGCCGACATTGTCATAGGGGCTGTAGGCGGCGATCCAGCCGTATTCCTCTTCCGATTCCAGCGGATTGCCCCATTCCGGCCATTCCGGCGGGGTCAGGGGCAGCGTGTCATCGAGCATTGTCGTCAGCACGTCCACGAAGGGTACGGCGGCGATGATGCCGGCGAATTTCTCCGGCGCCATATTGGCGACAGCCCCCATGAGCATGCCGCCGGCCGAGCCGCCTTCGGCGATGATGCCCTCATAGGAGGTGAAACCTTCCTGAACCAGATGGTCAGCCGCTGCGATGAAGTCGTTGAAGGTGTTCTGCTTGGCTTCCATCTTGCCGGTTTCGTACCACTCGAAACCCTTGTCCTTGCCGCCGCGAATATGGGCGATGGCATAGATGAAACCACGGTCGGCCAAGGACAGCGTGGTGGTGGAGAAGGAGGCGGGGATGGTGATGCCGTAAGCGCCGTAGCCATAAAGCAGGCAGGGGGCGGAACCGTCGAGCGCCACATCCTTGCGATAGAGCAGGGAGACCGGCACCAACTCGCCATCATGCGCAGGCGCCATGATGCGGCGGGTGATGTAGTCATCCGGATTGTGGCCTGATGGTACTTCCTGCGTCTTCAGAAGCGTGCGCTCACGCGTCACCATGTCGTAATCGAACAGCTGGCTCGGCGTCGTCATCGAGGAATAGGAGAAACGGATGACGTCGGTGTCATATTCTGCCGCGCCATGCAGGCCGAGCGAATAGGCCTCTTCGGCAAAGGCGATGGAATGTTCCTCGCCGGTGCGGCGGTCGCGGATGACGATGCGCGGCAGGCCGTCGCGGCGTTCCAGCCAGATCAGGTGGCGGGCATAGGCGTCGACGGAGAGGATCAGGCGGCCCGGCTCGTGCGGAACCACCTCTTTCCAATTTTCCTTGCCGGGCGCGGTGACCGGCGCTTCCACGATGCGGAAATCCTTGGCGTCGCCGTCATTGGTAAGGATGAAGAAGACGTCGCCGCCTTCGCACATCGAATATTCGATGCCCTCTTCGCGCTCCGCCACGATAGCGGGCTCGGCCGTCAGGTCCTTGGTGGAGAGAATGCGGTATTCGCTGGTCTCGTGGTCGTGAATGTCGATGAAGATGAAATCGTCGAGCACCGACGCGCCGACGCCCATGAAGAAGCCGGGATCCTTTTCCTCATAAACCAGCCGGTCGGCCGATTGCGGCTCGCCGATGATATGGTGGAAAACTTTCGAGGGGCGATGGTTTTCGTCCTGCAGCGTATAGAAAAAGCTCTTGCCATCGGGCGCCCATGCGCCGCCGCCGCCGGTGTTCTCCACGACGTCGGCAAGGTCCTCGCCGCTTTCGAGATTGCGGATGCGCAGGGTGAAATATTCCGAACCCTTGTCGTCATAACCCCAGATGCCGTGACTGTGATCGGAGGACTGGTCGAGACCGGCGAGACGGAAATAATCCTTGCCTTCCGCTTCCTTGTCACCATCAAGCAGAACATGTTTTTCGCCGCCATCACGCGGGGTTCGGAAATAATGCGGCTGCTCGCCGCCGGTCACGAACAGCGTGCCATAGGCATAAGGCCCGTCATTAACGGGAACGGAGGAATCATCCTGCTTGATGCGGCCCTTCATTTCCTCGAACAGCTTTTCCTGAAGCGCCTTGGTGTCGCCCATGGCCGCTTCCATATAGGCGTTTTCCGCCTCCAGATGGGCGCGGATGGCCGGGTCGAGCAGGGTGGGGTCCTTGAACATGGCCTGCCAGTTATCGGCCCGGAACCATGCGTAATCGTCGGTGCGGGTAATGCCGTGATGCGTATCCTGGACGGGCCGTTTTTCGGCGGTCGGGGCAATGGGCAGGTTCTTGAAAATCGGCAAGGGAAACTCGCTTTCCTGTAAAAATTCTTGGGCGGCACCAAGATGTAGAGTGCGGCTTGCGGCCGATCAAGTTTCAAATCTCCACAGGCGGAATGCGGCTCGGGCACAATTTCGTCAGCTTTCGATCACATTTTGGCAATATCCGGCAAATCGGCGATGATGTGCGTCGGCCGTCCGGCCTGCCGCGATCGACAAGAACAAACGAAAAAACTGACAGGACCCCATGCGAAAGCTTCTTCCCGCTGCCCTCTCTGCCTTTTTCCTCAGCCTGCAGGCCTTCACCCCCGCTTTCGCGATCGATGCCAGCGTCATGCGGCAACTGAATGCGCTGGCCCCCGAAGAACGCCTGGAGCAGCGCTGCGATATAGAGGCGATGGAAAGGATAGCGACGGAACAGAAGGGCATGCGGCCGGACAAGGTCATCGCCTATACGTTCGGCGACCCGGAAGTGGGCAAGAACTCCATCAAGGCGCCGGGTGCGGTCTTCAGAAGCGCGGGCGAATGGTACAAGCTCAAATACAAGTGCCAGCTGAAGAGCGACAGCCTCAGCATCCAGTCCTTCGACTACCGTGTGGGGGACAAGATTCCCGAAGAGCAGTGGAAGAAGTTGTATCTTTATGACTGAGCACGGAATTTTTCGATTTCAGGCCAGCGTTTAGCCGCCGCTTTTGTTGCGGCCGCGCGGTCGGCTCTGTAACCCTGACTTCCGATCGAAGTGAGGGGCATAGACATGACGAGACGATTCAAGGGACTTTCGGCTTTTCCGATTACGCCGGCCGACGAGGCGGGGCGGGTCGATGTTGAAGCCTTCTCGGCCCTGATCGAGCGGCTGGATACGGCGGCGGTCGATTCCATCGGCATTCTCGGCAGCACCGGCATCTACATGTATCTCACGCGGGAACAGAGACGTTGCGCCATCGAGGCCGCCGCCGCCATCCTTAAGGGCAGGCGCATATTGATGGCGGGTGTCGGCGCTTTGCGCACCGATGAGGCCGTTGCGCTTGCCACGGATGCGGAAGCCGCCGGCGCCGATGCGCTGCTGCTGGCACCCGTGTCCTACACGCCGCTGACGCAGGAAGAGGCCTATCACCATTTCGCCGCCGTGGCTGGCGCGACGGCCCTGCCGCTCGCGATCTACAACAACCCGACGACCACCCGGTTCACCTTCAGCGACGAGCTTCTGGTGCGGCTCGCCTATATCCCGAATATCCGCGCCATCAAGATGCCGCTGCCGGCGGATTCCGATTATGCCGGCGAACTTGCGCGGCTGCGCCCCAAGCTGTCGGAGGATTTCGCCATCGGTTACAGCGGCGACTGGGGCTGTGCGGACGCCACACTTGCCGGCGGCGACACATGGTACAGCGTCGTTGCCGGCCTGCTGCCGGTTCCGGCCCTGCGGCTGATGCGGGCGGCTCAGGCCGGCAATGCGGAAGAGGTGAAACGGATCGATGCGGCCTTCCAGCCGCTCTGGGCGCTGTTCAGGGAATTCGGCAGCATCCGCGTTGTTTACGCCGCCGCCAATATCCTATCGCTGACGGTGAGTGAACCGCCGCGGCCGATCCTGCCGCTCACCAGTGCGGAACGCCAGCGAGTGGAAGAGGCGCTGGAAGCCCTGTCCGTGCTGGAAACCGCGCCATAATTCGGGCGCTTTGCAGGCGGATTGCCACCTCTTCACACTCCGGAATATAAAATGCTGCGTCGCCTCTTCATTGCCGCCCTGTTTCTCTCCGCCTCTTCAGCCGCTTTTGCGGGAACCGGCCTTGTCGAGCCGTCGCTGAAAATGACGCCGCAGCATGACGGCAGGGTGCGGGTGGCGATGACGCTGGATGCCTGCATGGGCAAGACCGATCACCGCATCCTCGATACGCTGGTGCGCGAGCGCATTCCCGCGACGATCTTCGTCACCGCCCGCTGGCTGAAACATAACAGCGAGGCGCTGGCCACGCTCATGGCGCATCCGGATCTGTTCGAGATCGAAAATCACGGCGAAAACCATGTGCCGGCGGTGGACAAGCCCGTTTCCATCTACGGCATTGCCGCCGCCGGTTCGCAAGCCGCGGTCGAGCAGGAAGTGGAGGGTGGCCGTCAGGCGATCGTCGCCGCTACCGGCATCCAGCCGCAATGGTTCCGGGGGGCGACGGCCAAATACACAGGCTCGTCCATGGCCACCATCAACCGGCTTGGCATGCGGGTCGCGGGTTATTCCGTCAATGGCGATGGCGGCTCGCTGCTGGGTGCGGCGGCGACGGCGAAACACATCGCTTCCGCCAAGGACGGCGATGTCATCATCTCCCACATCAACCAGCCCACCCATGAAGCGGGCGAGGGCGTGGTGAAAGGCCTGCTGGCGCTGAAGGCGCGGGGCGTGATTTTCACAAGGCTGGACGACCCGTCCTTTGCGCCGCCGGGGAATTGAAGGGGAAGCTCCTTCCTCATTCCTGTGACGAGCACAGGAAAGAGGGAGATGAGCCACATCCACGCCCGTTTTTCGGCGGCATGCCGCTTAAATTTGCGCTAGCATCCTCCCCATGATGCTGTTCAAACGCCCCGACACCGAAACCCTGTATTCAGCCCTTGTGAACAAGGACCCCGCCTATGAGGGCGTGGCCTATGTCTGCGTGACCTCGACGAAGATCTTCTGTCGTTTCACCTGCACGGCGCGCAAACCGAAGATCGAGAACTGCCGGTTCCGCGAGACCATCGCCGAATGCCTGGAGGCGGGTTTCCGCCCCTGCAAACGCTGCAAGCCGATGTTGTCCTACGGCACCGCCGATGAGACCGTCACCTCGCTGCTGACGGCGCTGGAAAACGAACCGGCGCGGCGCTGGCGCGAGGAGGATGTGGTGGCGCTCGGCCATGATCCTTCCACCGTGCGCCGCACTTTCAAGCGCCGTTTCGGCATGAGCTTCCTGGAAATCGCGAGATTGCGCCGGCTGGGCGATGCGGCGGAGAGCATTGCTGCCGGCGAAGCGGTGATCGGTGCACAGATCGATGCCGGTTACGATTCCGGCAGCGGTTTCCGCGCCGCCATCAACCAGTTCTTCGGCGCTTCACCCATGGCCATGAAGGGCAAGGGGTTCCTGAAGGGCGACTGGATCGATACGCCGATCGGCCCGATGCTCGTCGTCGCCGACGATCACGCCCTGCATCTCCTCGAATTCGCCGACCGGCCGGCGCTTCCCGCCGAGCTGAAGCGGCTGAAGACGCGTACCGGCGCGGATATGGTGCTCGGCCGTACGGCGGTGACCGGCCAGATCGAAGCGGAGCTCAAGGCTTATTTCGCCGGCCGCTCGGCCGCCTTCGAAACCCGGCTTGCCGGCCACGGCACGCCCTTCGAGCGCGATGTCTGGCGCAGCCTGCGGGAAATTCCGGCGGGGGAGATCGTCAGCTATTCCTCGCTTGCAACCACCATGGAAAGGCCGTCCGCCGTGCGCGCGGTGGCCCGCGCCAATGGCGCCAACCAGATCGCCATCGTCGTCCCGTGCCATCGGGTGCTGGGCGCGGATGGCAGCCTGACCGGTTATGGCGGCGGGCTGTGGCGCAAGAAATGGCTGATCGAGCACGAGCGCCGCATGGCAACCCGCGAAGGTATGCCGCTCGCTTCCTGAGCGGCCCTGATGCGCCTTTCGGAAAAGGCTAGGCAGGCAAGTTTGGCACAACCCGGCGCGAGGGGAATAGCTCCCGCGTCACCGTCATCGCGATCAGCGACAGCGGCAGGGCGAGCATGGCGCCGGCCGCCCCCCACATCCACGTCCAGAAGATGATCATCACGAAGACGAGGAAGGGGTTGATCTCCATGTTGCGGCCAACGACCGCCGGAAAGGCGAGGTTTTCCATCAGCAGGTGAATGGTGAAGAAGATCGCCGCCGGCAGAAGCGCCAGGACGATGTTGTCATGGGTGATGATGCCTGCCACCGT
Organism: Agrobacterium sp.; assembly: GCF_059499945.1. NCBI lineage: Bacteria > Pseudomonadati > Pseudomonadota > Alphaproteobacteria > Hyphomicrobiales > Rhizobiaceae > Agrobacterium > Agrobacterium sp. Next base: position 809,477 of record NZ_JCABZP010000014.1, read on the forward strand.
CAGCGAAATCGTCATGGCGGTGATGCCGAGAAACGGCACGAAGCTGGAGAGGAAGGCAAACAGCCCCCAGAGCAGCGGCATGGCCAGCCCGCCAAAATAGGCGATGACCACCATCGTCACGCCAAGCCCGGCATAGATCAGCGCCGCCGTGGCGAAATAGGTGCCGAGCACCTCTTCCACCGAGCCGATGATGCGGATGGTGCGAAGCCGCTGGTGGCGGGCCGGAAAGGCCATGATGATCGCCTTGCGCAGCCGCAGCCGGCTATAGAGAAACATCAGCAGCGCAGCGAGGAAGATCAGGCCCTGAATGACCGCGGGGGTGATGTTGGAGCCGAGCACGGAGATGATCTCGCCGCTGCGCGAAATCAGCGATTCCATCGACATTGACCCCATGCTGAAACTGGCCGCCGAAATATTCAGCCATCGCAGGCTTTGCAGATAGGGCAGGAAACGATCGATGCTGCGTTCAATCAGCGCCGGGCCTTCGGAAGCGAGGAGCGAGAGCGGCTCGGTCAGCGAATTGATGACGAAAAACATCACCGCCGCCACGAGGCTCGACAGGATAAGCGCAACGCCGAAACCGGGAATGCCGTAGGAGCCGAGTTTTTCAGCGGCGATGCCGAGGATCATGCCGACCACGATGGCCATCACCACCGGAATGAGGATGAGCGACAACTCGTGGATGACCGCCATCAGCATGATGAGGAAGATGCCGATCACCGACCAGGCGACGACCACATCCAGCGCTTCGCGGCCGAGTGGCTGCTGGCTGCGCGCGTCGTCACGGCGTGGGGCGGAAGCCGGTACTTCCAGCGGGTCCGCTCTAGTTGCCGGAATGCTTCCGGCGGTGGCGCCGGCGTTTGCCCCGGTGCTGACCAAGCTGCCGGTCTTCTCCGGCCTGGCATTTTCATTCATCGAACGGTCCCCCAATAAGGTGACAAACGTTCGAAAAATGTGGCGGTTCCGGGGCGGCAGAAATTTCTGCCGCCCCTTTTTGCTTTATGCGGAAAGCTTTAGCCCAATTCCCCAAGGGTCTCTGAGGACGATACCGTCGCTTTGCCTTTCGGTGGCGATTTCCAGCCGGTCGAGTGCGGCAACAGCCGTGTCGAGCGCCGCCTGCTCGTTGAATTTCAGCGAATAGCCGGAAAGGCCGGTCATGTTGTCCTTGCGGGCCACGGCACCGCGGCTGTTCCAGATATTGGCGGCCACATGGTGGTGGTAGGCCCCGGAGCCGAAGAAACTCGCACCCGGATACCGCGCCATGATCTTCAGCCCCAGCACATCCTGATAAAACTCATCCGCCTGCGGAATATTGCCGACCTGCAGATGGATATGGCCGATGGCGGTTCCCTCCGCCGCACCGGTGAATGCGGTCTTCGGCGCGCTGTCATAAAGCGCCTGCAGGTTGAGGCCGAGCGTGGCCATCTCAACGGTGCCATCAGGCTGGTAGGTCCATTCATCCGGCGAACGGTCGCGATAGACCTCGATGCCGTTGCCTTCCGGGTCGGCGAGATAGATCGCCTCGCTCACCAGATGGTCGGATGCGCCCTGAAACTGGATATTGTTATGGGCGGCATGCGCCAGCCAATGGGCCAGGTCGTTCCGGCTCGGCATCAGGAAGGCCGTGTGGAACAGGCCTGCGGCATTGCGCGGCGCGCGTTCCGCCATGCTGGAGGTGGAAAGCGTGAGAAGCGGCTGGCCGCCGACACCAAGCACTTCGCCGCTAGGGTTCTTTTCAAGAACGGAAAGGCCGATGATCTTCTGGTAGAAATCCGAAACGCGCGGCAGATCGTGAACGACGAGATGCGCCTGGCCGACATAGGCCGGCCGCGTCAGGGCGAATTGTTTGATTTCACTCATCATGATCTCCATATTGAATCCGAAGCGCCCCGGGGCGGATCGGTCGCCGAAATTATCGGCCGACGCCGCTTTGCGGCGTTTGTCGAAGGCGAATATGGGCTGGTTTCGTCGTTCAGCAAAGATCACCGTCTGGCGATTGACTGTCTACTATTCGTTGACAATGCCCCGTTCGGGCCCGGCTCCGGCTTTGACTTCGATCAAGGTGAAGGCTGCGCGGGCGGGGAAATATAAGTCTAGCCCGACACGCCAAACGGCGGATCAAGCCAAAGGAGACAGCCATGTACAAGAAGATCATCGTACCGGTAGACCTCAGCGCCACCGACAAGGGGGAAAAGATTCTCGAAAAGGCCAAGGCGCTGCTGGATCCGGACGGCGAGATCGTTCTCATCAACGTTGTCGAGGAACTGCCGGGCTATATGGCGATCGATCTGCCTGTCGACCTGATCGAAAACGCCATCAAGGACGCCAAGACCAAGCTTTCGGACCTCAAGACCAGGGCCGGTTTCAAGGGCAGCCAGGAAATCAGAAGCGGCGCACCCGCGCGCGAGATCATCGCCGCCGCCGAGGAACACAAGGCTGACCTCATCATCATCGCGTCGCACACGCCTGATTTCAGCAATTATTTCATCGGCGCCACCGCCGACCGCGTCGTGCGCCACGCCAAATGCTCGGTGCTGGTGGATCGATAAAGGCTTGACGTTTTTGGGTTGCGGGCGGGTTTTCCGCCCGCGCCGGCTGGAGGAAAAGACCATGAATGTCGAAACTTACGAGAAAATCCTGCGTGACCGCCAGCGCGAGCTTTATCGCCGCCTGCACAAGATTGAGGCCGATTTCGAAGAGCCTCGCAATCCCGATGACGAGGATCGCGCCAGTGAACGCAGCAATGACGAGGTGCTGGACGAGCTGGGGCAGGTGGGGCAGGACGAGTTGCGCGCCATCGACGCAGCACTCGACCGCATCGCGAGCGGCACCTTCGGCACCTGCGTCAAATGCGGCAAGAAGATTTCGGAGGATCGGCTGAAGGCGGTGCCCTATACGCCGTTTTGCCAGGAATGCGCCGCAGCTTTGTGAAATATTTTCGTGGTGACATGTTGCGTCCGCCCTTTCTCACCCTCATCCCTGTGCTTGTCACAGGGATCCAGCCAGACCAAGTCCTTGGGCTGAGAAGAGTCCTTTCGCCGCGCAGACACGCGTCGGCTGGATTCCTGTGAAAGCGCAGGAATGAGGGAAACGGCGGACCTCTCTTTTCGCAACAGTCTCGAACGCAATTTGATTGCCGTTAACCGGCCGCTGTCTTGTTCCTGTCTAATATTGGCTCCATGCTTTGATGAAAGCACGCAGACGGGAATGGACCATGAGCGAGATGTGGCGGTTCGGGCGCCAGTATGATTTTCACGAGATTGTCGCCGATGGCATCGTCCATGGGGTCGGCATCGTGTTTGCGCTTATCGGCGCGACGGCGCTGATTTTTTACGCGATGGCGTGGGGCAGCCTCAGCGCGATCGCCGCCGCGTGGATTTACGGTCTCGGCCTTGTCGCCTGTCTTTCCGTCTCCTTCACCTATAATATCTGGCCGCACTCCAGGGTGAAATGGTTCCTGCGCCGGCTGGATCATTCGGCGATCTTCATCCTCATCGCCGCCACCTATACGCCCTTTCTGATGCGCGGTATCGACGATCCGCTGATTGCCGTCATGCTGGGGTTGATCTGGCTTGCGGCACTCTGCGGCATCCTGCTCAAATGCCTGTTTCCCGGCCGTTACGACCGGGTCGCCATCGGCCTTTATCTCGCCATGGGCTGGAGCGGCATCATGGTGGTCGAGCCCCTGTCGACACACCTTTCGCCGGTCACGCTCTGGCTCATCGTTGCCGGCGGCGTCATCTATTCGCTCGGCGTCATCTTCCATGTCTGGGAAAAGTTGCGGTTCCAGAATGCCATCTGGCATGGTTTCGTGGTTTCCGCCGCCGCGGTTCACTATTTCGCCGTGGTCACCTCGTTCAGCCTCGTTCCGCTGGCATCCTGAAGCCCACGTTTTCGACAGGCGAGCGAGGCGCTGGACATTGCGCCACCTCATCGCTTAAGGGTCGTGGGGATCGCGTCAGGCAGTGACGCTTTCGGGAACGACGAGGGCGAAGGATAAAATGACGGTGGAACTGCGCGATGCGACGGTGGACGATCTCTCCGGCATCATGGAGATTTATAACGACGCGGTGCTGAATACGACGGCGATCTGGAATGACGTGCTGGTCGATCTGGAGAACCGCAAGGAATGGTTCGCCGCCCGCAAGTCGCGCGGCTTTCCCGTCATCGTCGCAATCCTCGACGGCAAGGTCGCAGGCTACGCCTCCTATGGCGACTGGCGCGCTTTCGACGGATATCGCCATACCCGCGAACATTCGGTCTATGTGCAAAAGGATGCGCGCGGCCACGGCATCGGCAAAAAGCTGATGCAGGCGTTGATCGATCATGCCGCGGGCAACGACGTGCATGTGCTGATCGCCGCCATCGAGGCGGAAAACATCGCCTCCATCCGCCTGCATGAAAGCCTTGGTTTCAGGGTCGTCGGCCGGTTTTCGGAAGTCGGCACCAAGTTCGGCCGCTGGCTGGACCTGACCTGCATGGAGCTGAAACTAGGCTAGCAGGCTAGGCGGTTTCCCTTCAGGCCGGACGCCGGGCGAAAGCGAGCATGACACCAAAGGCCATCATCATGGAACCGCTGATCTGGTTGACGCGCTTCAAGGCGCGCGCATTGCGCATGAGACCGGACAGTCGTGAACCGACAAAGGCATAAACGGCAATCGCCACCACCTCGAGCAGCAGGAAAATCACGCCAAGCGTGGCGAAACTCTGCCAATAGGCGTCCTGCTGGATGAATTGCGGGAAAAAGGCCGTGAAGATCAAAATAGCCTTGGGGTTGCCGGAGGCGACGAAAAACTCCTGCCGCAGATAGGTTTTGAGAACATTGCCGTTGCCCGAGGATACGTCAGGGGCGGTAACCTCAGCCTTTGAGCGGATGAGTTTGAAGCCGATCCACAGCAGATAAAGAACACCGATCCATTTGATCAGCGAGAACATCATCTCGGAGGCCATCAAAAGTGCGCCGAGGCCCAGTGCTGCAATCGCGATCATGCCCGCGAAAGCGACCAGCCTGCCGCTTGCCGCCATTACCGCCGTCGCCATGCCGTAGCGCGCACCCACTGTCATTGACAGCAGATTGTTCGGCCCGAAAGCCATGTTCAGGGCAAAACAGGCGGGAATGAAAATGAGGATGGTTTCGAGTGTCATGGCGGTGATCCGGAAGGAATGAGACGGCGATGATCTCACTCTCCGGTCCGGCTGTCGAGACAGCCTTTTCAGGGTGAAAGGCCGGCAAGGGCAGCCGGCCTTTCACCCTGAGCTTTATCAGACCGGCTCGAACACCATCGAATGGCCATTGATGCAATAACGCAGACCGGTGGGCGGCGGGCCGTCCGGGAAGACGTGGCCGAGGTGGCCGCCACAATTGGCGCAGCGGATTTCCGTGCGCACCATGCCGTGGCTCGCGTCGCGATGTTCCGTCACCGCGCCGGGCTTCACCGGCTCGAAATAGCTCGGCCAGCCGCAGCCGGCATCGAATTTCGTATCCGAGAGGAACAGCGGCTCGTCACAGGCCGCACAGCGGTAGAGGCCTTTCTGGAATGTATCCCAATAGGGACCGGTGAAGGCGCGCTCGGTGCCGTGTTCGCGCAGGATGCGATATTGCTCCGGCGTCAGCTGCTCACGCCACTCGGCATCGGTCTTGGTCAATTTGGGGGATGTCAGATCGCTCATGGAATGATCCTTTCTGTTCCCGCCTCAAATAATCATCACTGAGGCGGATTGAAAGGGGATGGGCGTCATAACGCGTTCGTTATGGGCCGGGCGTACCGATTTGGGTTGAGATGCCCGTGTCTATGCCTTAACTGAAAAGCCGATTTGAAAGAAGAACGCCATTCAGTGGCGCGCAGGGATGGGGGACATCCCGGGAGATGTGAATGACATCAGATGTCACGCCGCTGACATTCCTGTCGCTGTTTCTGCCGTTTCTGGCAGCGCTTGCCGCGCCGGCCCTGGTGAAAAGGTTCGGTCACAATGCGGCATGGGTTCTGGCGATCGCGCCGGCTCTCGCCTTCGTGCATTTTGCGCTGATGCTGCCCGAGATCGCGGCAGGCGGCGTGGTGACCGGCGGTTATGCCTGGGTGCCGAGCTTCAATCTCAGCTTCTCCTGGTTCATCGACGGCCTGTCGCTCACCTTTGCGCTGCTCATCACCGGCATCGGGCTGCTGATCGTGCTTTATGCGGGCGGTTATATGAAAGGCCATCCGCAGCAGGGCCGTTTCCTGTCCTTCCTGCTTCTGTTCATGGGAGCGATGCTCGGCGTCGTCGTTTCCGACAGCCTGCTGATGTTGTTCGTCTTCTGGGAACTCACCTCGATCACCTCCTTCCTGCTGATCGGCTTCGACCATGAGCGCGCAGCTTCGCGCCGTGCCGCGCTGCAGGCGCTGGTGGTGACGGGCGGTGGCGGCCTTCTGTTGCTCGCCGGGCTGATCTTCATCTGGGATATAAGCGGCATCACGCAATTGTCGATGCTGGTGCGCGGCGGCGATATATTGCGTGACAGCCCGTTTTATCTGGCCGCGCTGCTTCTGGTTCTCGGCGGCGCCTTTACCAAATCGGCGCAGTTTCCCTTCCATTTCTGGCTGCCCAACGCCATGGAAGCGCCAACTCCAGTCTCCGCCTATCTGCATTCGGCAACCATGGTGAAGGCCGGCGTCTATCTGCTGATGCGCCTCAATCCGGTGCTCGGTGATACCGCCGCCTGGCAGATCCTGCTGCCCTTCTTCGGCGGGCTGACCATGCTCACCGGCGCACTTCTCGCCGTGCGCCAGACCGATCTCAAGCTGATGCTTGCCTATACGACGGTGTCGTCGCTCGGCCTGCTGGTCATGCTGACGGGTTTTGGCTCTGACCATGCCATAGAGGCGGCCGCGCTTTATCTGGTGGCGCATTCGCTGTTTAAGGGCGCGCTCTTCATGGTCGCCGGCATCATCGACCATGAGACCGGCACCCGCGACATAACGAAGCTCGGCGGCTTGCGAAAAGCCATGCCCATCACCTTTGTGGCAGCGCTGGCGGCTGCGATTTCCATGGCCGGCCTGCCGCCCTTTTTCGGTTTTCTCGCCAAGGAGGAGATTTATTATGCGCTGGCGCATGGCAACCCGCGTGCCGTGCTGTTCACCGGCATCGCCATCCTCGGCAACGGGCTGATGTTCGCCGTCGCCTTTGCCGTGGGGCTGAAACCCTTCCTCGGCAAGCCGGTGAAAACGCCGAAACACGCGCATGAAGGTCCGCTGCTGCTGTGGCTCGGTCCGGCGCTGCTGGCTCTGAAGGGGCTGACGATCGCTCTCTTTTCCGGCATTGCGCATTTCTACATTTCGACACCCATGGCGAGCGCCATCGCCGGCGAGGCGCGCCCGGTGGAAATCTCGCTCATTCCCCATATGGGCGTGCCGCTCGGCCTGTCGCTGCTCACCATTGCGCTCGGTATCGTCCTCTATACGCAGCTTTCCGCTGTCCGCAGCCTGATGGCCCGCACCTTCACGGCGCTGGGGGCCGGGCCTGACAGGGGCTTTGACGTCTTCATCGAAATGCTGGTGAAAGTCTCGTTCCACGTTACCCGGCTCATTCAGCCCGGCCGGCTGGAGTTCTACGTCACCGCCACCTTCGCCGTCATCGCCGCCGTGCTGCTGGTGCCCCTGTTCCTCTATGGCGAATTGCCGTCCATGCCGTCATGGCCGCGTGACATGCCGGTCCATGAGCTGACCTTCATCGCCATCGCCGTGGCGGGCCTTGTCGCTGTCCTGACGGCGTCGAGCCGGCTGACTGCGATCATCGCGCTCGGCATTCAGGGCTTTGCGGTGGCGGTCATCTTCCTGCTGTTCGGCGCGCCCGATCTGTCGTTCACGCAATTCATGGTCGAGACGCTGTCGGTGGTCATTCTGACGCTGGTGATGACAAGGCTTCGCCTGTCACCGTCAGATCATCGCGGCCTTGGCCAGAAGCTGCTCGACAGCACCATCGCCATTGCCTGCGGAACCGGCTTTGCCCTGTTCCTGATGCGCGCGACGCAGGCGAGCTTCGACAACCGCCTGACGGACTTCTACAACACCTATTCCAAGGTCATCGCCCACGGCGCCAATGTGGTTAACGTCATCATCGTTGATTTCCGCGGCACGGATACGCTCGGCGAAATCGCTGTCGTGATGATAACGGGTCTTGCCATCCTCGCGCTGATCCGCATCCGTCCGGCCGCCGCGGTCAAGGGACCGGCCAAAACCGCGAAGAAGAAAGGAGCGCGGGCATGAACACGCTCATTCTGCGCACCGTCACTCCTGTCGTCACCAGCCTCATGGTGCTGTTTTCCATCTTCGTGCTGCTGCGCGGCCATAACGAGCCGGGCGGCGGTTTCATCGGCGGATTGATCGCGGTCTCGGCGCTGGCGATCTACGGCATCGCTTATGGCGTCACGGCAGTCAGGCGCGCCATCATGTTTCATCCCCTGTCGATTGCCGGGGCGGGGCTGCTGCTATCCATGCTTTCCGGCCTCGTCTCGATGGCCGCCGGCGTGCCGTTCATGACCGGGCTCTGGGTCTATCCGAGCCTGTTCGGTGTCGAAATGCCGCTCTCCACCGTCATGTCCTTCGATATCGGTGTCTATCTCGTGGTGGTCGGCGCCATCACCTCCATTGCGCTGGCGCTGGAAGAAAGGGAAAGCGACTGATGGAAGCGGTCTTCTCGATTCTCGTCGGCATCTTCTTTTCGGTGGCGATCTATCTCATGCTGTCGCGCCACAGCATCCGCATGCTGCTCGGCATCGCCATTCTCGGCAATGCGGTGAACCTCCTGCTGTTCACCGCCGGCCGGCTGACGCGCGAGGTGCCACCGATCATTCCGCCCGGCATGGACACGCTGCCCGCAGGGGCGGCCAATCCTTTGCCGCAGGCGCTCATTCTCACGGCAATCGTCATTTCCTTTTCCTTCTTCTGTTTCCTTCTGGTGCTGACCTGGCGTGCGTTTCAGGAACTGCAGACCGACGACACGGACGAGATGCGCACCGCAGAACCCGCAGGCGAGCCCTTGCCGCCGCTCGGTTATTGAGCGGCGAGGCTGAGACAACATGGCATCCACCACCACAACAGCAGTCACTGATCTCTCGGCAGCGCTCGTCACGACGCCTGTGCCTCTTGCCGACTGGCTGATCATTCTCCCCATCGCGCTCTGCATCGGCGCAGGCGCGGTGCTGATGATGATGCGCCATGCCATCCGCCATCACGCGACCGTTGCCATCGCGGCGCTTTTCCTGCTGGTCCTGCTCGATGCAGCACTTTTATGGAAGGTCGCCACTGAAGGCCCGTTCACAATGGTGATGGGCCGCTGGCTGCCGCCCTTCGGCATCGCCTTTACCGCCGACCTGACGGGGGCGCTGCTGTCGCTTGCGGCCGCCATCGTCGCATTGGCGGGCGCCATCCATGCCGGCGCGGATATCGACGCCGGCGGCAGGCGCTACGGTTTTTATCCCTTCCTGCTGCTGCTGATGGCCGGCGTCACCGGCGCGTTCCTGACCGGCGACATCTTTAACCTCTATGTCTGGTTCGAAGTGCTGCTGATCTCGTCCTTCGGCCTGATCGTGCTCGGTTCGACGCGCGAGCAGATCGACGGCGCGCTGAAATACGCCATTCTGAACCTCATCGGCACGACGCTGTTTTTGATCACGGTCGGGTATCTCTACGCCATCTTCGGCACGCTCAACATGGCCGATATCGCGCAGAAGGCGACAGCTCTGCGGGAGACCGCGCCGCTGATGACGCTTGCGAGCCTCTTTACGCTCGCCTTCGCCATGAAGGCCGCGGCCTTCCCGGTGAATTTCTGGCTGCCGGCCTCCTATCACACGCCGCGCATCGTCGTTTCCGCGCTTTTCGGCGGATTGCTCACCAAGGTCGGCATCTATTCGCTGCTGCGGGTCATGGTCATGCTGTTTCCGGTCGAGCGGGAAGAACTCAGCATCGTCATCGCCATCTCCGCCGCGCTCACCATGGTGCTTGGGGCCATGGGCGCGCTCGCCCAGAACGATATCCGCCGCATGCTCGGTTACATCGTCATATCAGGCATCGGTTACATGATGGCCGGCATCGCCATCGGCACGCCATCCGGTGTCACAGGCGCCATTTTCTACGCGCTGCATTCCATGGTGCTGATGACGGCGCTTTATCTCGCCGCCGGCCATGCCGCCCGTCTCGGCGGCAGCTTCAGCCTCACCTCACTCAGAGGCCTTTACCAGCAGGCTCCGTGGTTTTCGGCGCTGGCGCTGGCATTGTTTTTCGCCGGCTCCGGCCTGCCGCCCTTTTCCGGCTTCTGGCCGAAGGCGGTGCTGGTCAAGTCGGCGATCGATATCGGCGCATGGTGGCTCGCTGGCGCCATCCTCGCCTCCGGCTTCATCGCCACGATCGCCTTCGGGCGGATCTTCCTTTTGTGTTTCTGGCGTCCCGCTGCGGCATCCCCCGGTCAGCCTTCCTTCCCGCACGCGTCGCCGTCGGCGGCTCCGTCTTTCGCGCCGCTGGTGGGGCTGACCTTGCTCGTGGTATTCTTCGGCCTGTTTCCGGAAAGCCTGCTCAATCTCAGCCAGCAGGCGGCCGCAGGCCTCGGCAACCCGCAGGCCTATATCCAGTCGGTCTTTTCCGAAGGAGGCAAACCATGAGCCTCTATCTCGTGCAACTGCTGTTCGTTGCCGTATGGCTCGCCGTGACGGGCAGCGTCACCCTGGCGAACATCATCTTCGCCCTGATCGTTTCGACACTGGCGCTCGGCCTCATCCGCCACCAGCTTCCGGGCGGGCGTAACCACTGGCTGCGGCTTACCCGCGTCTTGTCGCTGGTGCTGCTGTTCTTCAAGGAGCTGGCGCTCTCGGCCTGGAAGGTCGCCGTGCTGGTGACGCGGCCCAAGCTCGACGTGCAGCCCGGCATTTTCGCCTATCCGCTGACGGTGACGACGGATTTCGAGATCACACTGCTCGCCAACCTCATCACGCTCACCCCCGGCACGCTCTCCGTCGATGTTTCCGCGGACAGGAAAACGCTTTACGTGCACGCGATCGACTGCAGCGATATCGAAGCCACGAAAAACGACATCAGAAATGGCTTCGAAAGAAAGATCATGGAGGCGTTTCAGATATGACGCCAGAACAGACAGTTTCATTTGCAACTATACTTGCATCGGTTGTTCTGTCGGCCGCCTTTTTGCTGACAGTATATCGCGTCGTCGTCGGCCCCACCTTGCCGGACCGCATCGTCGCGCTCGACATGCTGGTGGGCATCGCCATCGGCTTTATCGCTGTTATCGCCATCCGCACCGGCTTCAATCTTTACGTCGATATCGCCATTGCGCTCGGGCTGGTCGGGTTTCTGGCAACGGTGGCCTTTGCCCGCTTCGTCCTGTCGCGCGGCCCGGATGGACGGCGCAGGCCGACGGCGGTTCTCGATGGTGAGAGGGCATCTGAAGTCATTGAAAAAACAATGGAAACAGGTGCCGACGGCAAAAAAGGAAAGGGCAGGCGATGATGGCTTGGATCGTGGCTATTCTCGTTGCGGCGCTGACGATCTCAGGCGCCATCTTCTCGCTGATCGCGGCAATCGGGCTCAATAGACTGCCAGATGTCTATACACGCATGCATGCGGCCTCCAAGGCGGGAACGGTGGGCTCCGGCCTGCTGCTTCTCGCGGTCGGCATTCATTCCATGGAAATCCCGACGCTGGCGCGGGCGCTGGCCGGCTTTTTCTTTTTTGTCCTCACCGCGCCGGTCTCTGCACATCTTCTTGCCATGGCCGCTCACAAGGCAGGTTATCCGCTTGCCGTTAAATCGGTAGTTGATGACATCAAGAAAATTTGAAGTTGAAAATCCCCCTAATAAATGGGGGTATTCATTTTCAATTACTACTAGGCATAGTATTTTATTACCCGTAATTTTTTGTATTCCAATTAGACTGTTTTGAACTGAAAAATTGACACTAGGAATTTGACTTTTGCTGTTTTGCTGTTATCCAAATTAAGTGTAAAGTTGCTAATCGCGATTTGCATCTAGCCTCTTCATAGTCGGCATAGGCATTTTATTAATGTCTAATCTATGGCCCGTCGGACCATTGCTGCCCATGTCGCGGGCCATAAGTTGAATCTCGGACCAATTCGTTTCCGGTTTTCGCTCGAAATCTAGGGGTAGGTTTCATGTTGGTTTCAACAAGGCGAAGGTGGGGCGCCGGGTAACTTCACATCGCTCGATGCGGCGTTCGCCCGCTTCAGGGGATTAATAAACAGGAGATACTTAAATGACGGAAACTGCATACGGTAACGCCCAGGATCTGCTGGTCGAACTGACTGCGGATATTGTGGCTGCCTATGTTAGCAACCACGTCGTTCCGGTAACTGAGCTTCCCGGCCTTATTTCGGATGTTCACACGGCACTTAGCGGAACATCGGCACCGGCATCGGTGGCGGTCAATGTTGAAAAGCAGAAGCCTGCCGTCTCTGTCCGCAAGTCGGTTCAGGACGATCATATCGTCTGTTTGGAATGCGGCGGCTCGTTCAAGTCGCTGAAGCGGCATCTCACGACGCATCACAGCATGACGCCGGAAGAATATCGCGAAAAATGGGACCTGCCGGTCGATTATCCGATGGTTGCGCCCGCCTATGCCGAAGCCCGTTCGCGGCTCGCCAAGGAAATGGGTCTCGGCCAGCGCCGCAAGGCCAGCCGCTGATTGTAACGACGGGTCGGCGGGGCTTGTTCTTCCCTCGCCACTCAACCCGCTGCCGCACCTTCTCCCCACCCGGGAGAAGGCGGCAAGGCGAACTTGCCCGCTCCCTATGCTGCTCTGAAGCTTTTTCTACCTTCACATGAATGTTCAGCCGGTCCGCAGACCGGCTTTTTTATTGTCGCGTGCAATTTCAGTTGAGGAAAAAAATCCTTTATTGTGTTCGTCATTTCTGCAAATATATAGCCATATCAAACGCATATTCTTCTCCGCAAAATTTACGCTTCCCCATAGCTGTTCTCAGGTGTATGAATTAATTCCTATTCGTAGAGGAGTTGCATATGCCGTCGGATACTGTGTTTCTGTCTGCCGCCGCGCGGCCTTGCGTGCGGGTCGGTGATCGTCCTTTTCGTCGTTGGCCGTCTGCGGCCGGGCGGGATGAGATTCCCCGTCTTTGCCGTCTGGTGCGGCAGCTCACCGGTGAGATGGTGCAATTGACGGGTGACCGAGCGCTGGTGCGCCGCGACATCAGGCGCACGGAGTGCCATATCCGCCAGATCGCCATGTATGTGTGCCATGTGCAGCTCGGTATTCCCATGACTGATATCGGGCCCTGCTTCGGCCGGGACAGGACGACGGTGGGCCATGCCTGCCAGGTGGTGGAGGACCGGCGTGACGAACCGGCATTCGATGAGTTCATCGCCGCGCTCGAGCGGCTCACCGGCAGTATTTTCAACGTGATGAAAGGGGGCCGGGATGAATGAGGTGAAACGCGTCCCGGCTGCCTCTTCAAATCCTCACCTCCTGCGCTTGCTGCGTTGCATCGCTGCGGGCGCGGCCGAGATTTCGCAGGAGGGCGGCGATATTGTCGTGCACCGGGCGCGCGCTGGGCATCCCCCGCTGCGGTTTCCGGCGGCGACGGTGCGGCTTGCCGTTTCTTCCGGACTGGCGGAACAGCGGGAAAACACCCTTTTCGCCGCGCCGCCGCTCGCCTCTTATCTGAAACGCGCAATGGCAAAAGACCGCGATGAGGTTTTTCAGGAACAGCATCGGGATATGCAGACTGTTGTTGTGGATGTCGATGACGCGAAGCAACCGGCCCGTCGCAACCTCAACACCTCACCGCTGACCAGCCTTTCAAGGCTGAAGGAGCGGGATGGCACGGTGTTTTTCCCGGCAGATGCTTTGGCGGCAGGCGAGCGCCTCGCCGCCGATTTTCATCGCGGTCACCTCAATCCGAAGGTGACGGCGACATGGGAGCCGAAAGTAGCCAGCCGCACCAAGGGGGAGGCGGGGGGCCTGCTCAATCTTACCGAGGCGGCGATGGCGGCGCGGGTGCGGTTTTCCCGCGCGGCGGATGCGATGGGACCCGAACTGTCGGGCGTCGCCATCGATGTCTGCTGCTTCGAAAAGGGTCTGGAGACGGTGGAGCGGGAGAGGCAATGGCCGGCGCGCTCGGCAAAACTGCTGCTGCGCGCCGCACTGCTGGCGCTTGCCCGCCATTATGCGCCGCCAGCCGCTTGCGCCCGTGGCAACAATCACCATTGGGGCGATGCGGATTATCGCCCTTCGATGACAACGGCGGTGACGGCGGGATAGCGCTCAGGCGGCCAGCAGCCGGGCTTCCTCGCGGATACGCTTGATCATCGAGCGCAGGCCGTTGGCGCGCTGCGACGACAGATGCTCCACCAGCCCGATCTTGTCGAACACCTCGATGGCGTCGAGATCGGCGATGTGGGAGGCTTTTTTGCCGGAATAGACGGCGAGCACGATGGCGACGAGGCCGCGCACGATATGCGCATCCGAATCGCCCTCGAAGGTCAGCAGGGGGTCTTCCGCGCCGTCGCTATGGCTGACGAGCCAGACCTGGCTGGCGCAGCCATGCACCTTGTTTTCGGCCGTGCGCTTGTCCTCCGGCAGATCGGGCAGCGCCTTGCCGAGTTCGATGACATAACGATAGCGGTCCTCCCAGTCGTCGAGGAAAGCGAAATCGTCAAGGATCGTTTCGAGAGAGGCCATTTGTGCGCCGTATCATCCGTTATTGCAGGTCTTTGCTAGGATATAGGCGAAGTGCGGCCGGTTTTGAACCATGGGCCACGAAAAAGCCCACGGAAAACAGGTTTCCGCGGGCAAGTTTGGCAGGCAGTCGGCGGACGGAAATCTCCGTCCGCAAAAAAGTTGCGGCGCGGTGGCTTGCAAGATCAGGGGCTGGCAAGATCAGGGAGCAGGGCGCTTCTGCGGCAGGGGAATGACGGTGCCGGTCTTCAGCATGTCGGTATTGCCGGGAAATTCGACGCTGACGACAGGAGCGTCAGCCAGCTTTTCGATCTCCGCTGCGACTTCAGCGGCGGGAGCGGATTTTTCACCGGAGGCAAGCTGCTTGTCCAGCAGTTCATAGGCGACCTTCGCGCCTTCCTTTGCCCGTTCACCGAGCGCATGGAAGGTTTCGGCGCCCTTGACGCAGACATCGGGCTTTTCGATGCAGATGGCGCTGACATAACGATAGGCTTCACCGGCTGCCGAAACGGCGCTGGGAAGATCAAATGCCGAAGGTTCCTTGGTCGGATCGTTGCTGCTGCCGAAATAGGACAGCGCCACCAGCACCAGTGAAAACCAGAATGTTCCTTTGATCAGAAACCACATTGTCAGACTACCCTGCCAGATGATCTTTGTTTTCTAAAGCCCCGCCCGGTTCCGGGTCATCGGCCTTTGTCCCGTTTTTCGGGCTTGTGAAGAAGCTACACGCGACCGGCGAACAGCCGATTGCAAAAAGCGACGCAATTTAATTCAAATTGTATCTATTCTCCTCGTATCGGGACGCCCGCCATCAATTCATTCGCATTTTAACAGTCCATGTTAAGCATAATTGCGACAGAGGCCGCGCGTTCCGGGCGAAAGCTGTGGTCCGCCTTGCCACAAAAGTTAACATGATGGCAAAAATGAAGCGAAATCCGTCGCTTACCCGTCATTAACCATGATTGGCAAAGCTTGGAATAAATGCCCCGTAATGGGACTGCGACGCCTTTGGCAGGCCTTTGACGCCATTCTTTTTATCCATTCCTTAAGCCGCCGCCTTCTATTGTCGGAGCCGTTAGAACCGCCTCAGGGATTCGGTGTTGGTATTGCGTAATATGAGAGAAAAAGCGGTCGCATTGGTCGACCATGCCGCAGGCAGATGGCTTGCGCGCATGGAAGAGGACGCCGAAAGGCGCGCCGGAACCGTTGCGCGCCTGCGCCGGCTGATTGCCTTCAGCACTGTTGGTCTTTTCGTGGTGCCCGCCCTCTTCAGCCTCGTCATCAGCCCCGCCATCGCGCTGCCCATCGGCGCCGCTCTGGTGCTGGCGCTGTTTCTGGCCGCCGCAGCGCTGCTGATCGCCTTTTCCCGTCCCGCGCGCGGCGCGTCCTCCTTTTCCGCCTCGTCTGGCGATAACGACCTGATCGCCGCTACGCAGGTGCCGGGCCTCGTGCTCATGATCGGTGATACCGGCTTCGTCGAACACGTCTCCGGCCGCGATCTCGCGACCTTCCCGGCCGATCTACAGGCCAGCCAGGGCCATGCCCTCGTTGAATATGTCTATGTCTCCGACCGTATCGAGCTGATGCAGGCCTTCGACCTGCTGCGGCAGGGCGAGGACAGGGCAACCGCTGAACTCCGCTTCGAGACCGGTGCAAAGTCGCGTCAGGCGCAGTTCATGCATGCGCGTATAGAGATGACGGCGATCCGCAGCGCCAGCGGCCGGCTGCGCCGCATCGTCGCCCAGCTCTCCGATGTTACCGAGATGGAACGCCTGCGCCGCGATGTCGCCCGCAAGGCGGCGGAGGCGGAATCGGCCAATGACGCCAAGTCGCGTTTCCTTGCCGCCGTCAGCCACGAGCTGCGCACGCCGCTCAATGCCGTCCTCGGTTTTTCCGATATTCTCGCCGGCGAATATTTCGGCCGGCTGGAGAACGATCGCCAGCGGGAATATGTCGGCCTCATCCGCCAGTCCGGCGCCCATCTCCTGTCGGTCGTCAACACGATGCTTGACATGAGCAAGCTGGAAGCCGGCCGTTACGAGCTGATGATGGAAAGCTTCCCGATTGCCGAGACCATCTCTTCCTGCGAGGCCATGCTCGGCCTGCAGGCGAAGGAAAAAGGCCTGACTTTAACCAGCCGCATCCAGCGCGGCATTGGCGAAATCTCGGCCGATCAGCGCGCCATCCGGCAGGTTCTCATCAATCTCGCCGGCAACGCCATAAAATTCACCGATGCGGGTGGTGTGGTGTCGATCGACGCCGCGCGTGAGGGCGCGATGCTGAAACTGACGGTGAGCGATACCGGCATCGGCATCGCTTCCGACAAGATTGAACTCCTGGGCCAGCCCTTCATGCAGGTTCAGAATGAATATACCCGTCGCTATGAGGGCACGGGTCTGGGATTGTCCCTGGTCAAGGGGCTTGTGGCACTGCATGGCGGCACTTTCGCCATTACCAGCAAGCCCGGCGAGGGAACGGTCGTAACGATCACTTTGCCTGCCGACGGTTCCGGCATGGCGGGTGAGGGCCAAGGTGCCGAAGCCGAAAGCATGGTGGAATTTCCGCCGCGCATCCGGCAGCGCGGTGACATGGCCGCAATGATGAAAAAGGATGGTGACGATGGCCCCGCGAAAGCGAAAATCGCCTAAGAAAACAACGGCCCAGATTGGCGCCGGGATTGTTTCCTTGGTGGTTTCGGCCATCGGGCGCGAAATCCTGCGCCATCCGAAAATGGTCGGCAGCTGCGGCGCCTTCGCGGTCGTATTCGGTTTTGTCGCCGCCAATGCGCTCTGGTATCAGCCGGGCGTGCATCCGTCGCCTTTCCTGCGCACGCGCGATGCGGAAAACCCGAACGGCATTGCCGGTTATCGCCCGGCCGAGCCGCTCGGCACGCACGGCAACGTCACCACCTTTCGCATAGAACGACCGGCAGAGACGGAAACGGCGCAACAGCCAGCGGCCGAAACGCCGGCGCAACCCGCCGCCGAAAGCCAGAAACCGCAGCAGATCGTTGCCGATATTCAGGCCGAACTGAAGAAACGTGGGCTTTACGAAGGCGAGGCGGACGGCCGCATGGGTCCACGCACCGCCGCCGCCATCATGTTCTTCGAAGAAACGCTCGGCATGGAGCAGACCGGCGAGCCGACGACCCGCGTGCTGGCGGCACTCCGGATCGATGGCGCAACGGTTGCCGCGATCCCCAGGGATCGGCCCGCCGATAGCACCGGCGGCGTCGAGATCGACCCCGTCGCCGCCGCCATCCGCAAGGCGGAAGCGCCGCGCCCGAAGGCCGAACCGGCCTCCCTCAACAGTTCGGCCAATGCCGCCAAGCCAGCAAACCGCGAGCTGATCGCCAGGATCCAGCAGGGGCTGATCAATATCGCCTATGCCGATGTGAAGGTGGACGGCGTTGCCGGCCAGCAGACCCGCAATGCCATCCGCGCGTTTGAGAAACATTACCGCCTGCCGGAAACCGGCGAGCCGAGCGAGGTTGTGCTGAAGAAGCTGAAGTCGATCGGGGCGCTTTGAGGTTTTGACAGCAGCCGAGGGTGCGTGGGGCTTTACCCCCTCTGCCCTGCCGGGCATCTCCCCCACAAGGAGGGAGATCGGCAAGAGGCTCTTTCACTGCTCCATTCTCAAGCGTTGAGGTGGGCGAGCGCCTGCCGCGGATCGATCTTCCCCCCTTGAGGGGGAGATGCCCGGCAGGGCAGAGGGGGGTAAGCCCCACGCACCTTCGTCCGCGTAACCCAGCAGTGAGAGCCCCCACCGTTTCCATCGAAAGCACCCCATGCGCCTCAAATCCGAAATGTTCGTCTCAGCCCTCATCCGCCGCGTCTTCGCCGCCGGCGGATTTGCCGCCGTCGAAAAGAAGGGGGCGGAGGAGGCGGGGGCGATCTTTGTTCGCCAGCGTCTGCGCGATGGCCGCGAGAACCTCTATGGGCCCGCGCCGCAAAGTTTCGCCGATGATGAGGAAATCCGTGCCGAGCGCCGTTTCGAAACGCGTCTTGCGGGTGCGGATGGCGAGGAAAGTGCCGCTCTTCTGGAAAGGGAACGGCGTTTCGACAGCGACCTTTGGGTGGTGGAGATCGAAACCGACGAGATCGGAACTCTGCTGACGCTGGTGGACCAGCCCAAGGCCTAGAGGCAGGAAAAGCAGACCCGGCTTTCGGTCCGCGAAGGGCCTCGCGTCGCAAAAGACGCAAGGCCAGGCCTTGCTTACCCTTGCGTGCCAGTTCTCTGCACAGCCGGTGCGCTGCGGCTCGGCCGCTCGCGGCCATGCGTATAGCTGTCGGCACGCCGCCAGCTTTCCAGCCGCTCTTCGCATTCCACGATGTCGAGGCGATCGAGCAGGGCTTCGGCGCGGCTCATGTCGCCTTCGGCGGCGGCGAGATGCGGATAGAAGCATTGCAGCACGAAGGCCGCCTCGGAAAATTCCATGCCAAGACCGGTGAGCGTCGTCGCCAGCTGCGCGCCTGATATATCGAGCATGATGCGCTCCGACAGCCAGTAGCTGGAGGACAGCGAATCCGCCAGCGCCACCGCGAATTGCCGGGCGTTGCGCTCGCGGGCGAAACGCACCAGCAGCGCCTCCTGCACCTCGCTCAGGCGGCGAAGACCGAGGACGTCGCTTTCCGGGCGGTTGAGGTGATGCGCCATCTGCTTGATCCGCTGGCGCATTTCTTCTTCGAGTGCGGAAGCGGCGGCGATGTTGTCAGTCTTTTCTTCCGTTTTCGGTTCTTCTGGGCTTGCCGCCACCTGCGGTTCGGCGGGAGCTTTTTCCTCTTCCGGCCGTTTCAGATCTTCCGCGTGGCGCAGGCCGACAAGCGCGTCGATGACGGTGGGGGAGAGATCCTCGCGCCGAACGATGGCGCGCGCATGCGCCGCGCCTTGCGTGCGGGCAATGGTGATCAGCGTGTCGTCATCGAGGCATTTCGAGGAAATGAGAAAGGGCGCTGCAAGCGAAATCGGCTGGCAGGCGATGAAGAAGGCGACGGCTGACGGCACGCTCGGATGCTGCGAGAGTGCGGCGATCGCCTCTCGTTTGGCTTCGTCGGTGGAGGCGTTGAAAAGCGGCATGAAAAGTTCGGCGAACTGCCGAAGGTCCGTTTTTGACGGATGCGAAACAGTCTCGAAATTCGTCACGGTGGCCATCAGCACCACATCTTTCTTCCTCACGGCTCTTGGCCTCTCAAGTTCTCGAAACCGGTCGGTCAACGCACTACCCAACAAACGCAAACACAATATCGGTTCAAATTAGAGCAAATGCGTTGACGTCCTGTTAACTATGGGGGGTAGCAAGAGGGAATCTGCCTCTATCAACAAGGAAATTTTAAAACCTTCACAACGGACGAAATGCCGTGGAACTTTACCGCATGGCCTTTGTTTTCAAGGGGTGTGGCGCCGGGAGGAATAAGTGACGGCCCGGCAATTAGGGTTAACGGATCATTAACCTCTGTCTGTTTGTAATTTCATGGGCAGTATTAGG
The DNA here is from genome assembly GCF_059499945.1 of Agrobacterium sp. Taxonomy (NCBI): domain Bacteria; kingdom Pseudomonadati; phylum Pseudomonadota; class Alphaproteobacteria; order Hyphomicrobiales; family Rhizobiaceae; genus Agrobacterium; species Agrobacterium sp. The sequence goes on from NZ_JCABZP010000014.1 coordinate 829,655, forward strand.
ATTCCATGTTATTCTTATCGACGGAATAAATGCAAAAATGGCATGCGAAGCCTGAATCTGCGCACGATCCCCTTATAAGAATCTTTTTGGATTTTTGGATCGTGCGAAAACCAGTCTGTGGGCTGGCCTATGCGCAATGTGATGGTGATGAAATTCCCGACGCAAGATGAGGCTTGCGCGGTTCCCATGGGCAACATTGACAATCATGTCCCGAAGAGGAGATGAGCATGGCAGAGATTATTCCAATCAGCGACGCCCGACGAAGCCTGCGTCCCGCCGGCGTTGTCGGAAAGCTGATCGGCCCGGCGAAGGTCGTGCTGTTTACCGGCGTGCGTTATGAAAAACGTGATACCGAGCCGACCGGCAAAGTCGCGCGCAAGGGCAAATCCGCAGTGGAAACCGCCCTCAAATCCTGATTGCCGATGATGTCGGACGCTATTTCCACGGCGTCGGCTGGCATTTCGCCTCGTTCAGGAACCGTTCCGCCTCTTCGCCGAAACTCGGCTGCGGCACCATGGTCCGCAAAACCACATATCCTTCCGTCTGATCCGATTCCGCCAGAATGGCCTGCGAAAGCGAGGGCGGCTGCGCCTTGCGGATGGCGGCTATCTGCACCGCATCAGCCACCAGAATATCCATCACCCCGGCGGCGGATGTGCGGTCATTCATGCTGAACACCTCATTCGAGGCCTTGTCGTAAACCGCGACCGACCAGAAGGGTACCGCACCGACGGCGGTCAAGCGGATCGGCTGTTCCTCGATGTTAAAGGTGCAGACGGCCACCCGCATGAAGGGATCGCCGCTACCAAGCGTCTTTTTCTCCGTCGTCTCCTCGAGAAGATGAAACAGATGCGGTTTTCCTTCCGCAACCGCGCGCGTATTGGCGTCGCGATTGCTGAAATGCGGGATCGCGAGAAGGATGATGACGTGCAGCACGGCTGCGCCGACGAGACCGGTGAGGATGGCGAGCAGGACCCTAAGCATTGCCACACCCCAGCTTGCGGATTTGCGGCATGGATATGTCGATCAGGCCGGAACTGCCGGCAACCGGTGTGTCGAGCAGGGTCATGACGAGCTTGAAGGTCTGGCCCTGCGGTACCGACAGCCAGTTATAGGTCTGGGCGTCAGGGGCGATGGTGATGTCGATGCCGCCATCGGCGCTGCGCAGAAGCGTGCGGGAATTCAGCGCGAAGGGCCGCCCGGCATCTTCAGCCAGAACATTTCCCTGCTGGTCGGCGGTGTAAATCGTCCAGAAACGGGCGGGCGGCACGGCGCCGGCCAGCCGGTACCGGCACTCGCCGCTCAGGCGTTGTCCATCGCTGTCGACGGAGGCGGTGAAGGCCAGCCCCTCGGCCGTTCCGTAAAGCAGCTTGCCGGCATCGGCGCGGTGCGATTTGGCGTAAGGGTCGGCCTCGATCGTCTGCGCTTCGGGAAAGGCATCCCACGAGCCGATGCGGATCGATCCAAAGCCGGATGTCGCCTCAAGTGCTGCGAGTGTTGCGGCAATACCGCCGCCAAAGGCGATCAGAAGGGCGATGCCGACAAGGAATGGAACTCGGAACACGCTGTTTTCCCGTTTTGAACAGGTCGAGGACTATCACTGATTCCCCGTTTGGAAAATGGCGCGGCCTGTTTAGTCCTCGTGAAAGTGACTGGAGCGCGAAATTCCTTGCCTATGCGCCCATGACGAGCTTGAAGGCGATGGCCCACATGGTAACGGCGATGATGCCTTCGAGAATACGCCATGCGGAGGGTTTTTCGAAAATCGGCCGCAGCCAGCGCGCGCCATAACCCAGCGAAAAGAAGAATACCAGCGAGCCGGTGGCCGCGCCCGCCGCAAAGGTTTTCTCAAAGCCGGGGAACTGCGTGGAAATGGTGCCGAGCAGCACGACGGTATCGAGATAGACATGCGGATTGAGGAAGGTCAGCGCCAGACAGATGGCGAGCGTCTGCCACAGGCTCGCCTCCTGCCGCTCGGTCACCGACAGCGTCTCGGAGGAACGCAGCGCCGAATGCAGGCTTTTTGCGCCATACCAGATGAGGAAGGCGGCCCCCGCATAACGCATGATGGGATCGAGCGCCGGCATGATGGCGCTGATCCGCTGGAAGCCAAACACGCCGACGGTGATGAGCAGCGCATCTGATATCGCGCAGGTGGCGCAGACGGCAAACACATGCGAGCGCGCCAGACCCTGCTTCAGGACGAAGGCATTCTGCGCGCCGATGGCGACGATGAGGCTGAGGCCCATCGTCAGGCCGGTGAAGAAGATCTGGATGTCCATGCGCGTCGTGGCCCCTGCCTCTGTCCATGTGGAATGGCCGAAGGCGTTGCATCCGGACCGAGTGCTTGGATATTTCCGCCAGATGATTTAATCCAGTTAAATAAACTCAACTCGGATAAGCTCAGCTAATGGCGCACTTCTCTCTTCAACCTTTCGATTTTCCACGACGTTGCCATCTCTCAACCCTCATTCCTGTGCTTGTCACAGGAATCCAGCCAGCCCAAGTCCTTGGGTTGAAAAGACTCTCCCGCCGCGCAGACGCGCGTCGACTGGATTCCCGTGACAAGCACAGGAATGAGGGCGGGAGAGGGTGTCGCCCATCGCCTCGAAGAGCCTCGTGCCACCCCCACCACCCCCTACATCAGGTGCCATAATGCTCGACTACCCTGCCATGCGCGCCGTGGCGCTCGTTGCCCAGACCGGCAGTTTCGAAAAGGCGGCGCAGGTGCTGTGTGTCACACCTTCGGCCGTCTCCCAGCGCATCAAGCAGCTGGAGGAGCGGCTGGGTGTGGTGCTGATCGTGCGCGGTAACCCCTGTGTGGCGACGGAAAAGGGGGAGTGGCTTTGCCGGCACATGGATCATGTCGGCATGCTGGAAAGCGAATTGTTCCGCCAGCTTCCGGCATTGGCGGAAGCGGGATCGGCACAGGAACGCGTGACGCTCAATATCGCCACCAATGCCGACAGCCTCGGCACATGGTTTCTGGATGCGGTTTCAAGATTCACCGGCGGCAGCGATTATCTCGTCAACATCGCAGTGGACGATCAGGATCATACGGTGGAATGGCTGCGCGCGGGCAGGGTGCTTGCCGCCGTGACCGCCCACGCCAAGCCGGTGCAGGGCTGTCGGGTAACGCCGCTCGGCGTGCTCCGCTATCACGCCACCGCCAGCCCGGATTTCATGGCCCGCCATTTCGCGGATGGCGTGACGCCCGTAACACTTGGCCGGGCGCCGGGGCTGACCTTTAACCAGAAGGACCGGCTGCAGGCGAGCTGGATCAGGGAGGCGCTGGGCGAGGATGTCTCCTATCCCACCCACTGGCTGCCTTCGACGGACGGTTTCGTGAAGGCAAGCCTTGCCGGCATGGGCTGGGGGCTCAATCCCGTGCAGCTTGTGGGGGAGCATCTTGAGGCGGGGAGGCTGGTGGAGGTCGTTCCCGGCACGCCGCTTGATATTCCGCTTTATTGGCAGGTGAACAGGCTTGCGGCGGAGCGTCTCGGTGCGCTGACATCACATATGGTGGAAACGGCGAGGGCGGTGTTGTTGCGGTGAGATGACTGACGCCGGATTTGGAGAGACGGGAGCCGTAGAGTGAGTGGCTTACCCCCCTCTGCCCTGCCGGGCATCTCCCCCTCAAGGGGGGAGATCGGCGAGCGGTGCTACCACCACTTCATTCGCTAACGTTGAGACGGGCGAGACCTCGCCGCATATCGATCTCCCCCCTTGAGGGGGAGATGCCCGGCAGGGCAGAGGGGGGTGAGCGACACTCTCCGTCAGAAATCCTGGCCGGTTGCCCGCAACATCACCGCCGCGCCGCATCCTCCGCGCCGTCACGCAAAGACGCATCCGCCACCTTCTGCGTCGTCACACTCAAGGCCGAAGCATCCTTCATCTTCTTGGCGATGGAGCGAATGACGCGGGTGGCCTCGGCAGAGAGCGAGCGTGGGCGGGTGAGGGCCGGCAGGGCCGGGGTGCTGGTGGCTGCGGCTGCCACTTCCGCCGAAGGCTGCGGGCGCGCGCCTGTCGGCAACGGGTTCTGGATGCCGGGGATGGGGCGCAGCTCCATGCCCTGATGGGCGTAATCCATCAGCCGTTTGAAGGCCATGGCGGGCAGCGCGCCGCCGGTCATGTTGTTCATCGGTGTGAATTCGTCATTCCCGAACCAGACGGCGGTCGTATAATTGCCGGTGAAACCCACATACCAGGCGTCGCGGTAAGCCTGCGAGGTGCCGGTCTTGCCGCCGGAGACGATGCCATTGTCAAGCGCGCCGCGGCGGGCCGTGCCCATGACGGGAATGGTCACCAGCATCTGGTTCATTTTGGAATTGGCGTCTTCGGAGAGCACGCGCTTGGCAGGCGGCTCGTTGTGGCTGAAATCGTAGAGAACATTGCCCTCGTAATCCAGCACCTGCTCGATGCCATGGCGGCGTGACTGCATGCCATCGGCCGGGAACACGGCATAGGCGGTGGCCTGGTCGAGAACCGTCACTTCCGAAGTGCCGAGCGGAATGGTTTTGTCGCTGCGAAGCGGTGTTGCGACACCCATGGCCTTGGCCGTGTCGACGATGACCTGCGTGCCGAGCACATCCTTGGCGAGCCGGACCGGCACGGTATTGTAGGATTTGGCGAGCGCCATCTGCAGCGTCACCTTGCCGGCATAGGAGCGGCCATAATTCTGCGGCGACCAGCCGCGCCAGGTCACCGGCGCATCGGAAATCAGCGTCTCCGGCTTCATGCCCTTTTCCATGGCGGCCGAGTAGGTATAGACCTTGAAGGAGGAGCCGGGCTGGCGCAGCGCCGCCGTGGCGCGGTTGAACTGGCTTTCGCCATAATCACGCCCGCCGACCATGGCGCGCACGCCGCCACCATTTTCGATCATCACCATCGCGCCCTGCTTGACGCGGTAACCTTCGCCATATTCGCGCAGGCCCATTTCCATCGCCTGTTCGGCCGCCTGCTGCAGGCCGGTATCGATGGTCGTGCGCACGACCACCGTATGGTCCTTGAATTTACCTTCGGCGGCCAGCCGCTGCACTTCGTCGAAGGCCCAGTCGAGGAAATAATCCGGCGCCTTCACATCGGCGCGGTCGATGACGGTGGCCGGATTGCGCCGCGCGCCGATCACCTGGCCCTCGGTCATCAATCCGCTCTGTACGAGGTTGGAAAGCACGGTGTTGGCGCGGGCACGCGCGGCGGGCAGGTTGACGTGCGGCGCATATTTGGCCGGCGCCTTGAACAGGCCGGCCAGAATGGCGGATTCGGCCAGTGTCACATCGGTCAGGTTCTTGCCGAAATAAAACTGCGCCGCCGCCGCCGCCCCGAAGGTGCCGCCGCCCATATAGGCGCGGTCGAGATAAAGGCTGAGGATTTCCTTCTTCGACATGTTGGTCTCGAGCCACAGCGCGAGGAAGGCTTCCTTGATCTTGCGCTCCAGCGAGCGCTCATTGGTAAGGAACAGGTTCTTGGCGAGCTGCTGCGTCAGCGTCGAACCGCCCTGCACCACGCCGCCGGCGCGGGCGTTTTCGCTCATGGCGCGGGCAAGGCCGATGAAGTCGATGCCGAAATGGTTGAAGAAACGCCGGTCTTCGGTCGCCAGCACCGCCTTGATGAAATGGTCAGGCATCTGGTCGATCGGGACGGAATCTTCATGAATGATACCGCGATGGCCGATGGTGTTGCCGTAACGATCAAGGAAAGTGACGGCGAAATCGCCGCGGTAACGCCAGTCCTTCTTGGTTTCCTCGAAGGCGGGCATCGCGAGCGCCAGAAGCACGACGCAACCCGCCGTTCCGAAGGTCAGCGCGTCGCAGGTGAGGTTGACGAGAAGCTTCTTCCAGCCGCGCACATGCAATTTGCGCGAGGCGATGGTGACGTCTTCCCAGAAATCCACCAGCCTTGCCGCAGCCGTCCACAGGCCGGAGTCGATGAAGCTATCGATCCGGAGCAGGATGTGCCGTTTTTTACGGCCGTTCTTATCGTCTTTTTCTTCCTGCACGTGCCGATGTGTTCCTGTTCAACGCAACGCGATCGTCGATATTCTGCTGTTCAACCCATTCCCGACGCAAAACCGTGGCATGGTTATGTCGGAATTGCTTGACGTGGCGGCAGTTCGCGGGCCAATGACCCCTCTGCCGCCTGCCAATATGCTAAAATATCGTACAAACCAGCCCTTGGCGATACGATATAAAGGATTAGGGACCGGTTAAACACTCCTGTCCAAGTGATCAAAATGAAACGGAAATGTTAACGATGAATGACGCGCCGTTCTGGAAAACCAAATCGCTGACCGAGATGACCGGTGAGGAATGGGAAAGCCTGTGCGACGGCTGTGGCCTCTGCTGTCTCAACAAGCTGGAGGACTGGGACACCGGCGAAGTGGCGTTCACCTCGGTTCGCTGTGTGCTGCTCGATGGCGAGAGCTGTCGATGCTCCGACTACGAAAACCGCCGCGCCACCGTGCCGGACTGTATCCAGCTGGACCTCAAGAAGGTCCATGAGATCGGCTGGCTGCCGCCCACCTGCGCCTATGCGCTGGTGCGTGATGGCAAGGATCTCTACTGGTGGCACTATCTTGTTTCCGGCGATACGGAAACGGTGCATGAGGCGGGCATTTCCGCACGCGGCCGCACGGTCAGCGAGGCCGATGTGGATGTTGACGACTTCGAGGATTATGTGGTCGACTGGCCGCTGACGGTCGGCGAGAGGGCGGGCGAAAAGGAGCGGATGTGACGGAAAACGTCGATTTTCGTTTTGGTCCTATTCCTGCCCCATCAGTCTCCTAAAGGCATGTCGTCCGAAAGCGTGTCACGGTTTCGGGATCGACTTGTCTGAAATCAAAGACAGCTTCCGGCCATTCCGGCAAATGATCCGCAAAGCGGACGAGGGACATCAAAACGCATGCGCTACCGGCTGCCCGCCATCGTTCTTTCATGCCTTGCCCTTCCGGGGCTCCTGCCGTTTTCCGCTGATGCCCAGCAACAGCCCCAGGCCTTCGAATGCACGCTCGTCACCTCAATCGAGACCGGCGCGATCATCAACCAGCAGGGCGCCTGCGACCAGCGCGTGGCGCCGGCTTCCACCTTCAAGGTGCCGCTGGCGCTGATCGGTTACGATGCCGGCATTCTTCAGGATGAAAAGACGCCCGCCTGGGACTGGAAACCCGGCACGGAGGCGCGCGCCTCCGACCGCAAGACGGTCGATCCCTCGATATGGGAACAGGATTCGGTCCTGTGGTATTCGCGTGAAATCACCCGTCGCCTTGGACCGGATAAATTCGCCGCCTATGTGAAGCGTCTCGGTTACGGCAATGCCGATGTTTCCGGTGAGCCGGGCAAGAATAACGGCCTGACCCATTCCTGGCTCGGATCGTCGCTGACGGTTTCGCCGGTGGAGCAGGTCGGCTTCCTCCGCCGCCTCCTGGCCGGCAATCTGCCGGTCTCGCGTGATGCGCAGGCGAAGACAAGGGCAATCGTTCCGGTCTTTGATGCGCCGGAAAGCTGGGCCGTGCATGGCAAGACCGGCACCGGCTACATGCGTGACGAAAAGGGCAACCCCGACCGCAACCGTCCCTTCGGCTGGTTTGTCGGCTGGGCGGAGCGCGAAGGCCAGCACATCGTCTTCGCAAGGCTGCGCGTTTCCGACAAACCGTCCGACGAGCCGCTCGGCCCCGCCGTGCGCGATGCATTCCTGCGCGATATTCCGCGGCTGGCCGTGCACCGGTAGCGAGATCGTATCTTTCAGATCGCGTCTTTACCTGAAAAGCTCGGCGTGCGTTCCTGCGCAGGTGAAGATGAGAAGGTTCTGCTTCTCATCAAGTTTGTAGATCAACAGAAAGTCCCCGCTGACATGGCATTCGCGATGATCGTGCCATTCTCCGGTCAATTCATGGTCACGAAACTGCGCCGGTAATGGCGCTTCGTTGGAAATGAGAAGGAGCATGATCTCCTTCAGTTTCACCATGTCATAACGCCCGGAATTGTTCAGCCGTTGCCAGTCCTTGATAAATTGCCTGGTGAAATCCGAACTGCGCGGCAGCACCGTTCGCTTCGATGCCGCCTCTTTTCCGTGACCTTTCTTATCCGTCACCGCTTGTTACCATCAAGGGCGTCAAACAAGGCTTGCGCCGTGCCGAAACGATTGCGCCTGGCAGCCGCGATGGCGCGCGCTTCTTCAATCGCGGCGAGCGTTTCAGCGTTCGGTTGCGTCAGTTCTATCGGCAGTGCTTTTTCTCGGGCAATGCGCGTCAGCATCATTCGCATGACGTCGGAAACAGTCAGTCCCAGACTGTCGAGCACGGCAGTCGCGTCGTCCTTGAGTGCCTGATCGATGCGCGCTCTCACATAAGCATTTGCGGTCATGATCAATCTCCTTTTTAGAGATTTGTTTGTAGCTCAAATGAGCATCAAATTCAACGCGTGTATTGCCGCCCCCTCCATACTCTTTCTTGCCGAGCGGGCGGCGGCGATAAGCGTGGCTGCGCTCACGATTGTGTGTTCAACAAAAACTTTCCCTTCCCTTGACCTTCCCATCATGGGAATCTCTACATAGGGTCTCGAAAGGGGATTTCCCATGAACGAGACAGTCAAACACGCCCATCGAAATGAACCGGTTTCCATTCCCGTGGAGGGCATGACCTGCGCTTCCTGCGTGCGGCGGGTGGAAACGGCTGCCGCCAAGGTGCCCGGTGTCATGTCGAGTTCCGTGAACTTCGCCACGAAGAAGCTTACCGTCGAGCCCGCCGAGGGTTTTTCGGCGCGCACGCTTGGCGCCGCCATCAAGAAGGTCGGTTATGATATCGCGCCGGAGCGGCAGGAATTTACGGTGGAAGGCTTGCAGGGCGAGGCGCAGGCCGGGCGGCTGAAGGCCGTTCTGGAAGCGGTCGCCACCACAATCGCCGTCAAGGTAGACGCGGCTTCAGGCAAGGTCTCGGTGGAAACGATCGGCGGCCGGCGCGAACGGGACGCATTGGTGGAAACGGCAAAGCTTGCCGGGTTCGCGCTGAAGACACCGAAACCGCACGATCATTCCGCCCATCACAATCATAACCAGCACCAGGGACATCATCAGGGCCATGGTCAGATGGCGGGCGAAACCGGCGGCCATGACCACATGCAGCATGCGGGTGAGGAGGGCGCGCTGAAACGCGACCTGACGATTGCCGCGATCCTGACCGCGCCGCTTTTCGTGCTGGAAATGGGCGGCCATCTCTATGAGCCGATGCATCACTGGCTGATGGGCATCATCGAGACGCAGAACCTCTATTACATCTATTTCGTGCTGGCGACGGCGGTGATTTTCGGACCGGGCCTGCGCTTTCTCAAGACCGGTTTTCCCGCTTTGCTGCGCGGTGCGCCGGAAATGAATTCTCTTGTGGCGCTGGGCGTGACGGCGGCCTACGCCTATTCCGTCGTGGCGACCTTCGCGCCCGATCTACTGCCGGAAGAGGCGCAATTCGTCTATTATGAAGCGGCAACCGTCATCGTCACGCTGATCCTGACCGGGCGGCTTCTCGAAGCCCGCGCCAGCGGCCGCACCGGAGACGCCATCCGCAAGCTGATGAGCCTGCAGGCGAAGACCGCCCGTGTGGAGCGCGACGGCGCCACCATCGATATTTCCCCCGATGATCTGGTGGCCGGCGATATCGTCGTCATCCGTCCCGGCGAAAGGCTGGCGGTGGATGGCGAAGTCGTCGAAGGCTCGTCCTATGTCGATGAATCGATGATTTCAGGCGAGCCGGTGCCGGTGGAAAAGACGGTCGGCGCAACGGTCGTCGGCGGCACCATCAACAAGACTGGCGCCTTCAAGTTCAAGGCGACCAAGGTGGGCGCGGATACCATGCTGTCGCAGATCATCCGCATGGTGGAGGAGGCTCAAGGGTCCAAGCTGCCGATCCAGCTGCTGGTGGACCGCGTCACTGCGCTCTTCGTGCCCGTTGTCATTGCCATTGCGGTGCTGACCTTCATCGTCTGGGCGATATTCGGCCCGGAACCCGCCTATACATTCGCCCTGGTCAATGCGGTCGCGGTGCTCATCATCGCCTGCCCCTGCGCCATGGGTCTCGCCACGCCCACCTCTATCATGGTCGGCACCGGCCGGGCGGCGGAGCTGGGCGTGCTGTTCCGCAAGGGACAGGCCCTGCAGGAGCTGCGTTCGGCTGAAATCGTTGTGGTCGACAAGACCGGCACTGTGACCAAGGGCCGCCCGGAACTGACGGACCTCGTGGTGGCGGAAGGGTTTGCCGACAACGAGGTTCTGGCGCTCGTCGCCGCCGTCGAGGACCGCTCGGAGCATCCGATTGCCGAAGCCATCGTCCGGGCTGCGGAAGACCGGAGTGTGGTAGCGGGAGAGGGACTTGAACCCCCGACCGTTGAAAATTTCGAAAGCGTCACGGGTTACGGCATCGCCGCCACCGTCAATGGCCGCAGGGTCGAGGTCGGCGCGGATCGCTTCATGGCGAAACTTGGCCATTCCGTGGATATCTTCGCGGATGCGGCGGCAAGGCTGGGTGACGAGGGCAAGACGCCGCTTTATGCCGCCATCGACGGCAGGCTGGCGGCTGCGATCGCCGTCGCCGATCCGCTGAAACCATCGAGTGTCGCCGCCATCAGGGCGCTGCAGGCGATGGGCATCGAAGTGGCCATGGTGACGGGCGACAATGCCCGCACGGCCAATGCAATCGCCCGGCAGGTCGGCATTTCCCGCGTGGTGGCGGAAGTGCTGCCCGAGGGCAAGGTGAAGGCGATCCACGAGATGCGCGCAGGCGGCAAGGTGCTCGCCTTTGTCGGCGACGGCATCAACGATGCGCCGGCGCTGGCCGAGGCTGATATCGGTATCGCCGTCGGCACCGGTACGGATGTCGCCATCGAAAGCGCCGATGTGGTGCTGGTCGGCGGCGATCTCACGGGTGCGGTCAACGCCATCGAGATGAGTCGCGCAACCATCCGCAACATCAAGGAAAACCTGTTCTGGGCTTTCGGCTACAACGTGGCGCTGATACCGGTTGCGGCGGGCGTGCTTTATCCGGCCTTCGGCATCACGCTGTCGCCGATGATTGGCGCGGGGGCAATGGCGCTGTCCAGCGTCTTCGTTCTCGCCAATGCGCTGAGGTTGAAACGGGCGAAGGTGGCCCATCGGGAGGTGACATCGTGAATATCGGCCAGGCATCGGAAGCATCGGGCGTTTCCGCCAAGATGATCCGTTATTACGAGCAGATTGGCCTCATCACCCCCGCCGCCCGCACCGGCAATAATTACCGGGTCTATGGCGAGCAGGACGTGCACAATCTGCGCTTCATCAAGCGGGCGCGCACGCTCGGTTTCTCGCTGGAGGAGACCGAGACGCTGCTGAAACTCTGGCAGGACAAAAGCCGTGAGAGTTCGGCGGTGAAGGAAATTGCGCTCGTCCACATCGCTGATCTCGAACAGAAGATCGCCGAGATGAAGAGCATGGTGAAGACGCTGTCCCATCTCGCCCATTGCTGCGGCGGCGACCACCGGCCCGACTGCCCCATCCTCGATGATCTCGCCGGCGCTGAGAAGAGCGACGCCAGGCCTGTGCGAACCCACTGAACTTTATGACAACCGGCGCGAAAATATCGCTACCGGCCAGAAGGAGAAAACCATGGGTGCAACCACCTTCCTCATTCCAGACATGACCTGCGGCCATTGCGAAAAGACGCTGCGCGGCGCTCTCACTGAGGTGCTTCCCGATGCCGCCGTCAGCATCGATCTTTCCGCCCACCGGCTCACGGTAACGGGCGACGCCGCAACTGCGGAAGCGGCGATCCGCGAAGCCGGTTATTCGCCGGAAAGGGCGGGTTGAAGCATCTCGTTGCTGGAATGAACAGGAAAGATGTGCTACTGAGTAGCATGATCTGTCCTGTCGAGGGAGTGCCACAATGTCCGTCAAGGCGTCAGTTTCCATCTCCGATCAACAGGACAGCTTCGCGCGCAGGCTGGTGGAGGAAGGGCGTTACGCCAGCCTCAGTGCCGTCGTCCAGCGTGGGCTGGAACTGCTTCGGCAGGAGACCGAGTTGAGGGACGCCGAGCTTGCTGCGCTTCGCGACCTGCTGGCAGATCGTAAGCAGGACGACTTCGTCTCCGTTGAGGAAGGTAAACAAAGAACAGCAGCCATGATAGCGGCCAGAAAGGCCGGCTATGGCCTATAAGGTCCTGCGTTCAACACAGACAGATCAAGACCTCGGCCTCATTCTCGACCATCTCATCCAGTCCTATCTCGACCTCGGCGACGCCTTGCCAGCAGCTTTCACGCGCGCTGTACGACGCGTGGGGTCGATTGAAGCGGATATGGAAGCGCTTCATAAAGCGCCCTTCCAGGGAACATTGTTGCCCGAAATATTACCCGGCCTTCGCCGGGTAACGAAAAATCAGGCTGTCTTTTATTTCGATATCGATGAGGGTGAAAAGACCGTGCGTATTCTCGCGGTCTTTTTCGGCGGGCAGGATCATCTACGCTATATGCTCACGCGCCTCGTGTCCGGTCGCACCGTCAGTCTTCCCTAAACCTCGTCGAAAGCCCCGCCTTCCCGTGAGGGATTGCGGTTGATCACCCGTTCCTCGGCATCGTCGGGCAGGGCCTCGTCGCTTTCCTGATAGGGATCGTCCTCGCTCTCGGCCTCTTCTTCCTCGATTTCCTGTTCGATGGATTGCGGAATCTCTCCCTTGGCGGGAAGGGCGTCGATGTCGAGATCGAGCAGATCCTCGTTCATGGCGTCTTCGTTAAGGGGCAGGATTTTCTTGCGGTCCATGACGGTGTCCTTTCTGTCGGTTCTTCGGCAAACGGCCGGGCGCGCGGAGGGTTCCTGCCGCGCGAGAATTCCTTCAGAACAAATGACCTGAAAAAGCCGTCTTGACCTCAATGGCGCTTGAGGTTCTAGTTTGCCCGCCGTATCGCAAAAATGGAAAGGATACGGCTTTGTCGAGTATCGAAATGGCGGAGAAAAACGGCTGGAGCGAATTGCTGAGCGGGGCGAATTTCTCGCTTCTGACCGTCATCTCCTCCGGTATCGGCCTGCACGCTTTTAATCAGTTCGCTGTCGTGACGGCCTTGCCCGTGGCCGTGAACGAAATCGGCGGCGCGAGTTTTTACAGCTGGGCCTATAGTCTTTATTTCGTCGGTTCCGTGGCGGGCGGCGTGACTGCGGTGCTGTTTCGCGAACGTTTTGGCGCGCGCGCCGTCCTGCTTCTGTGCTGCCTGATCTTTTCCTTCGGTTCGGTTCTCTCGGCAATTGCAGGTGACTTTTTGTGGGTCGTCGTCGGCCGGGCCTTGCAGGGACTGGCGGACGGGCTGATCGTCGCCGTTTGCTACAGTCTCATTCCCGCCGGTTTCCGCTCCGGCCTGTTGCCGAAGGTCTTCGCCATCGAGGCGGCGATCTGGGCGGTCGCCTCCTTCATCGGCCCGCTGACCGGCGGTTTTGCCACCGAACACATCTCCTGGCGCGCCACCTTCCTGCTGTCGGCGCCGCTGATCCTGCTGCTTCTGGCCTATACCACCATTGCCGTCTCCGCCGAGCGGCCGGTGGCGGCGACGCGCAAACCGCTGGTGCCGCTGGTTTTCTGCCTTGTCGGCGCATTGGCCTTTTCCGCTCCTTCCGCCTTCGAGGATGCGAGCCTGCGGGCGATTTCCCTGCTGGCGGGGGCGGCGCTGTTGTGGGCGTCGCTGCGGGCTGGCACACGGCCTTCCGTCGGATTGTTCCCGAAGAATTCCTTCCGGCTGAAGACGGTGCTCGGCAGCGGTTTCTGGGTGCTGTTCCTGATGTCCTATGCCCATGCGCTGGGCAGCGTCTATCTCGCTTATGTCGCTATCAATCTCTGGCAGCATGAGCCCACCTTTGCCGGTTTCATCGTGGTGACGATGCCGCTTGCCTGGAGCTTCGTGGCAATGCTGATCGGCAGCCTGCGCTCTAGCCGCCTGCGGGAACTGTGCCTGCATTACGGTCCCTACCAGATGGTGCCGGGCTGCGCCCTGCTGGGGCTGGGGCTGGCGACCGGCAACTGGGGAGAAATGCTGCTCGGGCAAATCCTGATCGGATCGGCCTTCGGCATGTCCTGGGCCGGCATCAGCCAGGCGGCAATGGAAGCAGCGCCGGAAGAGGAACGCAAGATGACGGGTGCGCTCTTGCCGACGGTCGCGACGCTCGGCTCTGCGGCCGGTGCTGGCGCAAGCGGCACTGTCGCCGCCGCCAGCGATCTCGTGGCGCAGATCGAGCGTGCGGATGTGACGATGCCGATGGTTTATCTTTATGGGCTGGGTGTGGTCGTATCGCTGCTGGCGATCATGACCGCCAGCGGGTTGCGGGGTGAAAGGCGCTAGAGCATTTCCAAAAAAAGTGGAACCGGGTTTTCCGTCCGGAAATGCGACCCAACAAAGTGAACGGCCCTTCGCGGCCTTGATCAGGACTGGGTGGCGGCGATGGTGATCGCCGCCAGATAAACGACGAAGGACATGATGGCGATTGCGCCGATAATGATGATGATGCCCTTGCCGGCGCGTTTCTTCTCTGCCTTGTTTTCATTGGCTTCGGTTGGAAACAGGATCGGATCGCTGGTGTCGCGGATTTTGGTCATGCCGTTTCTCCTTTCGGCGGATTGGGCGGTTTCGGTCTATCAACCGCCCAATCCGTCAAAAGGTTCCTCACGGTTTCAGCGCCCAGCTGGTGGCATGCACCACCGCGCCGGGGGCGGCCTTCAGCAGCGCCGAGCGCACGGGTTCGAAACCTTCGATGCGCTTGGTGCCCACATATCGCCCGCGATTGGCGAAGACCTCAATCGAGCCATAATCGAGAAAGATGCGGATGCGGGATGCCTTGGCTCCCCTGGCGATATAATGCGGTGAGGGGCCGTCGCGCCCGTCCTCATGGCAGATCCACAGCCCCGTTTCATCGGAAACGACGCCAAGCTTAACCGTCGGATGATCGAGCATCAGTTCGAAGGGCGCGCCGGGTGAGGCAAGCTCGAACAATATTTCCACCGCCCCGTTGATGAAGGTGACGCGTTCGCCGGCGGCAAGCCGCGTGCGGTCGAGAATATGGCTGCGCAGGCTTTCCGCCGCGCCGATGGGCGGGGTCAGAAGCTCGCCATTCACATAATGAATCCGGCGCGGCAGCGTCATCGAGGTCGGGAAATCGATCTCCGGATTGGCATCCGCCCAGTTTGCCAGCCAGCCCATGCCGATGATGCTGTCGCCATCGAGAAAGGCCTGGAAGGCGTAATTATCGGTGCCGAAATCCAGCTCCTGCCCGGATTCCTTGGTGAAGGCCTTGCCGTCAAACCAGCCGACATCGGCCATAGTCAGGTTCTTGCGGCCGGTCTCCGGGTCCTCCGAATGCATCAGCCCGTAGATCAACACCCAGCGGGTGGACCGGGCATTGACCGGGCCATCGAGCGGCAGCAGGCAGGGGCATTCGATGGCCGTTGTCTTGTAGCGTGTTTCCACCCAGAGTTTGCCGACATAGGTCCAGCCCGATGCCGCCGTGGGGTCGAGCGTTTCGTAGAGCAGAATGACGCCGCCGCCATCGCTCTGGCTGCCAAGCACCATTTTCCACAGGCCATCCGGGCCACGAAAGACGTAAGGGTCGCGGAAATCCGGTGTCAGCCCCTGTCCGTCCGGCCGGGTGCCGAGAATGACCTCGGCCTGCCCAGCCATGATGAGATCGGACGAGGTGGCGGTCAGCTGTATCTGCTGCTCGGGAATGCGGTCCTGCACCTGCTCGGTGAAGAAGACGCGGATGCCGGTGCCTTCCACCAGCGGAATCGTCGAGCCGGAATAGGCGCCGCCGCGCTTGTCCGGCCGCGTCGTCAGATCCTCTGAAGGGAAGAGGAAGATCGGCAGGTGCCGCCAGCGCAGGTAATCGGAGGAGACGGCATGGCCCCAATGCATGGTGTTCCAGCGCAGGCCGTGAGAATAATGCTGATAAAACAGATGCGGGCGGCCCTCGAAGCGGCCAAAGCCGTTCGGGTCGTTCATCCAGCCAAAGGGCGGACGGAAGTGATAGCTGCCGGGAAGTTCGGGTGCGGCATTATCAGGCTTGGTATGGACAACGGTGATGCCGGTCTCGAGCACATCCGACGCGGTGAACCAGTAGATGACGGAAACGGCTGTCGTGACGGTGTCGTAACTCAGTTCCACATGGCCGCCGCCAAACACCTGGTAGATTCGAAAGCCGAACTCTTCCGTGTTGACGCTTGAAACTTCAGCGAATTTTCCATTCTGGTTGGAAAAGGAGACGGCGCCGGGCTCGGCATCTTTTTTCGCCTTCAGCCAGACATGGAAGGTGGCGTTGACAGGCAGTTCGGTGTGGAGGGTGCGGATGGCGCTTTCCGGTTCGGCTGCGGCTTCAACAACGGTCATTGCTTTTCCTTTCCGTTCGGCATTCTGCTGGTCAAGCATAGGAACGATGATGGCGCGGGAAAGTTCATTGCGCAAAATTGAATGAGGCGATGGAGGAGGCGCGGCATTTATCGCTCGCATCCGCCGCCTTCCGGCCCCATATAGGGGCAAAGCAGGGAGTTTATCCGTGATGAAATTCGACAATTCCTATGCCCGACTGCCGGAACGCTTCAGCGCCGCCGTGCTGCCGACGCCGGTGAAGGCGCCGCGCCTCATTGCTTTCAATCGCGGGCTGGCCGACGAACTCCTTCTCGATGTGGCCGGCCTTGATGATGAAAGGCTGGCGGCGATCTTTTCCGGTAATGTCTTGCCGCAGGGGGCCGAGCCGCTGGCCATGGCCTATGCCGGCCACCAGTTCGGCGGCTTCGTGCCGCAGCTGGGCGATGGCCGCGCCATTCTGCTTGGTGAAGTGATCGACAGTAACGGCAACCGCCGCGATATCCAGCTCAAGGGCTCCGGCCCGACGCCGTTTTCACGCAGGGGAGACGGCCGTGCGGCCCTTGGCCCGGTGCTGCGCGAATATATCGTGTCGGAAGCGATGTTTGCGCTTGGCATTCCCGCCACGCGGGCGCTGGCGGCTGTCCTCTCCGGCGAAAGGGTGCAGCGCGAAGTCGGCCTGCCGGGCGGTGTCTTCACCCGCGTGGCGGCAAGCCATATCCGTGTCGGCACGTTCCAGTTCTTTGCCGGGCGCGAGGATGACGAGGCGATCAAAAACCTCGCGGACTACGTGATCGACCGTCATTATCCCGAGGCGAAAGAGGCAGACAATCCTTACCTCGCCCTGCTGAGTGGCATCGCCGGGAGGCAATGCGAACTCATCGCTCGCTGGATGATGGTGGGTTTCATCCATGGCGTGATGAATACCGACAATATGGCGGTCTCCGGCGAAACCATCGATTTCGGCCCCTGCGCTTTCCTCGATGAATATCACCCCAACAAGGTCTTTTCCTCCATCGATGCGCAGGGCCGTTACGCCTTCAACAATCAGCCGGGCATCGCGCAATGGAATATCGCAAGACTGGCGGAATGCCTGCTGCCGCTGCTCGATCCGCAGGTAGAAAAAGCCGCCGAACTCGCCAATGCCGTTCTCGCCAATTTCGCCGCCGCCTTTCCCCAACGCTGGCTTACCGGCATGCGCGAAAAGCTTGGCCTGACGACCGAGGAAGAGGGCGACATGGATCTGGTGCAGGCGCTGCTGGCGCTGATGCAGGCATCTGAAGCGGATTATACGCTGACCTTCCGGCGTCTTTCCCATGCGGCCAATGGCGACGCCGAGCCATTCCGCGGCATGTTCATCGATATCGCGGGGGCGGACGAATTTCTCACCCGTTGGCGGGAAAGAGCCGGTCGTGAGGGTATTTCCGATTCCGAAAGGTCAGGCGCGATGCTCTCTGCCAATCCCGCCATCATCCCGCGCAACCACCGTATCGAGGAACTGATCGAAGCGGCGGTGGAAGAGGATGATTTCGAGCCCTTCCACGCCATGCTGAAGGCGATAGCGACGCCTTTCGAAGAGCGGCCGGATAATTTCGTCTATATGCAGCCGCCGATGAGCCATGAGCGGGTGTTCAGGACATTTTGCGGGACGTAATGGATTCGTCACCTTCGCCGTCATGCCGGACTTGATCCGGCATCCAGCCGCCGCGCGTCTGCGCGGCGAGAAGGGTTTTTCAGCCCAGGGACTTGGGCTGGCTGGATACCGGCTCGAGGCCGGTATGACGGAGGAATGGGAGGAGATATTTTCTCGCCCGGTTTATATTTCTCACCCAACCCGCGCCAGCGGCTCATGCGAGCCATAATACCGGCCAAACCGGTTTTCGAGGAACTTCGGCAGCGCCACTTCCTCCTGTCGAACGAAGCCCTTCTGCGGCAGCGCGCCTTCCGCGAGCAGGTCGAGAACCGTGCAGATGCCGGCGGCGGTAGTGATCTGGATGGCGCTCATCATTCGGCCGGAAACCGGGCCGGCATAGACCTTGTTGGCATAGGTTTCCTGCAGGAAGCGGCCGTTGCGGGTGCCGCAGACGGTGACGAAGACGATGACCACATCCTGCATGGTGCCGGGCAGGGCGTTTTCGAACAGGTCCTTCAGCACATCGCGGCGGTTGCGCAGGTTGAGGTCGTTCAAAAGCGCCTTCATGATCGCCACATGGCCGGGGTAACGGATGGTGCGGTAGTTCATGGTCCGCACCTTGCCTTCCAGCGTCGCGCAAAGCGTACCGAGACCGCCCGAGGTGTTGAACGCCTCGTAGGTGATGCCATCGAGCGAGAACTCCTCGCGCTCCTCAAGGGCCGGAACGGCGGTGAGGCGGCCTTCGACGATCGCTTCGCAGGGCTCGATATACTCGTTGATCAGCCCGTCGGTGCTCCAGGTGAGGTTGTAGTTGAGCGCATTGGACGGATATTGCGGCAGAGCGCCGACGCGCATGCGCACGCTGTCCAGCTTGTCGAACTTGGCGGCGAGATCGGCAGCGACGATGGAGATGAAGCCGGGGGCGAGGCCGCATTGCGGAATGAGCGCGGTTTCGGCCGTTTCCGCCAGAGCCTTGACCTTGCGGGTGGATTCCACGTCTTCGGTGAGATCGAGATAATGCGTGCCGACAGCAACGGCCGCTTCGGCAATACCCGCCGTCAGGTGGAAGGGGGCGGCGGAGAGCACGGCGAATTTGCCTTTTAGCAGTGCTTCCAGAGCGGGACGGTCGGTAATGTCGACGATTTCGGTGTCGACCCGTTCATGCGCCGGCACATTGGCCAGCTGATCGGCTGAACGATCGGCGACGGTGATGCGATAATCGCCTGATGCGGCCAGCATCCAGGCGATTGCCGAACCGATATTGCCCGCGCCGATAACCACAATGTTTTTCATGTTTTTGTTCCCCGCAGTAAATTCGCATGTCTGCGCACCGGATGCGCTTAAAAGACAGAATGCCAGCTTTTTTTGACGATTCGCAGCTTCACTATGTGCGAATAGAGGATTAATATTGAGCAATTAGACGACAGGATTGGTCACTATGACGATTGCCGACAAGGACCGGGCGCTGCTCGCCCTGCTTTCCGAAAATGCCCGCATGCCGGTGGCAGAACTGGCGCGCAAACTCGGCCTTTCGCGCACCACGGTGCAGGCCCGCATTGAGCGGCTGGAGGCGGACGGGGTGATTGCCGGTTATGGTCTGAGGCTTTCGGAAAGCTATCTTTCCGGGCTGGTGCGCGCCCATGTGCTGATCACCATTGCACCCAAGGCGCTGCCTGGCGTGACGGCGGCACTTGCCGCCATCAAGGAGGTGACGACGCTGCATTCGGTGAGCGGGACCTTCGATCTCATCGCCATTCTGGCCGCTCCTTCGATCCTTGACCTCGACCGGTTGATCGACAGGATCGGCGCGCTTGACGGCGTGGAGCGGACGTTGTCGTCGATCATTCTTTCGACGCGGATTTCACGGTAGGGATTTGGGGAGTGCGACAGGCGCAGCGCTGATGGTATTCCGGACGCTCTCTCCTTCCTCATCCCTGTGCTTGTCACAGGGATCCACCAACGCGCGTCTGCGCGGCGGGAAGGGTCCTTTCAGCCCAAGGACTTGGGCTGGCTGGATTCCTGTGACAAGCACAGGAATGAGGGAGGTTAAGGACGGTGACCTTACCCTAAACCACCGCCCGCTCATCATAAGCCCTCTGCGCCGCCATCACCGCGTCGATATTGCCCTCCGCCCAATGGGCAAGCGCCGCCACCGTGTCGGTCAGCGTCCGCCCCAGCGGCGTCAGCGAATATTCGACCGTCACCGGCACAGTCGGAAAGACCTGCCTCGAAATCAGCCCGTCGCGCTCGAGTTTCTTGAGCGTCTGCGACAGGACCTTTTGCGAAATGCCCTTGATCTCCCGCCGTAGCAGGTTGAAGCGCACCGCTTCCACCCGCAGCCGGTCGAGGATCAGCAGCGCCCATTTGTCGGCGATCCTGTCCAGCACCATGCGGGTGGGGCAGCGGTCTTCATAGACGTCATAGATACGTTCCATGGGTTTGTTCCGTCGTTTCAGGGCCATGCCGGTTTCCGCGAGGATACCAGATAACCGAAAAGTGCTCTCTTTTCATGATTTCGTAAACGCAGTACCTGTGTTTTCGAAACATGGTTTCCATTAGATACTACGGAGATTTGAGATGGCAGGCAAGATACTCGTAATCGGTTCGACAGGCACCATCGGCACGCCGCTGGTGAAAGCGCTGCTTTCCAAAGGCGAAAGCGTGAAGGCGGCCTCGCGTAGCGGCAACGCCACGGGCGGCGCGGAAGGCGTGCGTTTCGATTATACCGACGCATCGACTTATGCGGATGCCTTCGACGGCGTTGACCGTCTGTTCCTCATTCTGGCTGGCGGTCGTCTGGATGCCATCGACGCGCTGACGCCTGTTGTCGAGGAGGCCGCGCGCCGCAAGGTGAAGATCGTGTTCCTCAGCGTCCTCGGCGTTGATGCCGATGATTCCATTCCCTATCGCCAGATCGAGCTGAAGATCATCGCTTCGGGCACGCCTCACGTCATCCTGCGCCCCAACTGGTTCGCCGATAATTTCCACAGCTACTGGAAGGCGGGCATCGACCATGGCCAGGTCGCCGTTCCGGCGGGCGAGGGTAAGTCGAGCTTTATCGATGTTCGCGATATCGCCGACAGCGCCGCCGCCGCGCTGACCTCTGACGCCTTCAATGGCAAGGCTTTCAACCTGACGGGTCCTAAAGCCCTAGGTTACGGCGAAGCGGCCGCGCTGATTTCGCAGGCGATCGGCAAGCCGGTTTCTTACGCTGCCGTTTCGGATGAGGTCTTCATCGGCATTCTCACCGGCGCGGGCGTGCCGCAGGACTACGCCTCGTTTCTCGCCTCGATCTTTTATCCCGTGCGCGAAGGCTGGACGGCCGTGGTGACTGGCGATGTCGAAACGTTGACCGGCCATGCGCCGCGTTCACTGGAGACCTATATCGCCGACAATCTGGACCGGCTGAAGGGCTGAGGCTCCAGGCGAGCCCGCCGCGCTCACGCCGGATCGGTGGAACCGCGGCGGGCTTTGAAGAGCATCTTCAGCCGCTGGATTTCCTCAGGGCTCCAGCCACCCGGCGCGGTTACTTCCGTCCATGCATCGATATAATGTTCCGGCGCATAGACATGGCCGTAACCGATCGGTGCCGTGGTGGCGGCGGCGACATCGAGACCGAGCTGCAGCAGGGTGACGACCGGGAACCAGCGGAAGGATGTGGAAACGTCAGGCCCGTGATGCACCATCCATTGCGGCCGCCGGTAAAGTGAGGCGGCCTCGAAGAAGGTTATGGGGTCGCTGGCATATTGCAGATAGACGATCCGCATCGGCCCCCATTCCGCATCGGGCATATGGGCTGTCGTATATTGGTTGGCGAAGCGGATGACGGAGGAATCGCGGAAACGCGGCAGCCATTCCGGCGTGCCCTTCACCCGGCCATTGGTGGCCATGCGCCATGTCGGGCTGGAAAAGGGCGGACCGCTCCACAACGCGCCCTGGAAGGGGTCTGCCAGCACATCGTAGAGATCGGAAGATTTCTGCGAATTGAGCGAACCGAGGCTGAGGCCATGCAGGTAAAGCTTCGGCCGCGTTTCCTTCGGCAGCGTGGTCCAGTAGCCGTAGACGGCCTCGAACAAAGCGCGTGCCGTCTCGACACCGTAATCCGGCTCCGTCAGCAAGGCGATCCAGCTGGAAAGATAGGAATATTGCACGGCGACGCTGGCGATATCGCCGTCATGCAGATATTCGACCGTATCGAGTGCTTCCGGATCGATCCAGCCGGTGCCGGTGGGAATGACCACCACAAGCACCTTGCGTTCGAAACCGCCGACCCGTTTCAATTCCGCCAGCGCCAAGGCCGCTCTTTCTTCCGGCGTCGAAGCCGAGTTGAGGCCCGCATAGACCCTGAGCGGCTCCTTTGCCGGGCGATGGGTAAAGGCGGATATGTCTGCGCCATCAGGGCCTTCGGCGACGAATTCGCGGCCGCGTCGGCCGAGCGATTCCCACGCCATCAGCGAGGCGCTGCTGCCGGTCTTGAGCGGATCGGAAGGGCGCGGCACGTCAGGCTCGATCAGCGCATCCACCTGTTTCAGCGAAGAATCCGCAAATCTGAGACCGATATCGAAGATCAGCCCGTTCAGCAGCATCCATGAGAGGACGATTGCTGCCGCGATGCCGAGCACATTGGCAAGTCTGCGCGGCAGGAAATGACCGCTGCGCGCCGCAAAGAACCGGCGGATAAGCTGGAAAAGCCGGCCTGCGCCGATAAGTACGGCGGCGACCAGCACGGCAAGGCCGCCGGTCTTGGTGGGGTGGGCGCTGGGCAGCGGATCGAGCTCCATCAGAACGCGGATGGAATTCTGCCAGTCCTTCGCCTGCCATAAAAACGCGATTGCGGTGATGGCGGCGGCGAGCGCGATGAGAAAGCGAATGCCGCGCATATTGTGGCGCGAGGGCTCGGGCAGTTCGAGATAGGCCCAGACGGCATGCAGGGCGACACCGATCAAATAACCGATGGCAAAGGAAAAGCCGCACAGCACACCCTGCATCAGCCAGGTTCGCGGCAGGAGCGACGGGGTAAGTGAGGCGCAGAACAGAATAGCGCCAAAGACGATGCCGGTTGCCGAAAGGCCCGCAAACAACCGCCCAACCCATTGTTTCACCAACTTGACTCGCCCCTTCTGCTCACCATCCGGCGTCGAGTGTAATATGTGGCGGACGAGGGTGCAAATCCTGTGGTGAGGACAAAAATCACGATGATAGGAAAATAATCCTTTACAGCGTGACGGTGGTTTGATAGTGTTTGGCTACAGTCGGAGATTTGCGGCTGGGTCGCGGTTGGTTCAGAAATATCAGAGCGCTGGATTTTACGAATAACAAGGCTTTGCTCTCTTCCCTCATTCCTGTGCTTGTCACAGGAATCCAGCTAGCCCAAGTCCTTGGGCTGAAAAGCCTCCCTCCGCCGCGCGGACGCGCGTCGACTGGATTCCTGTGACAAGCACAGGAATGAGGGCTGTGGGGAGGCGCCACCCGCAAATGAACCGCGTCGCATGCCCATGTTCATCTCCATTTCCCTCCCAGGCCAATCCGATGACTAATGCTCATAATTGCGACCCGGCGCTCTACGGAGCCTGGCCGGACAGGCCTGCTTATGCGGATGAGGCCGCGCCTGAGATCAAATCGCGGGCAGACAGGCTGGCCGCCGAAGATGCGGCGCGCAACGGCAGTCTGCGGCAGTTGCTGAACGAGCTGACGGAGGAGATGCGCGATCAAGTCTGCATGTATCGCAATCTTCGGCAGTCGGGCGAGGCGGGGCTTTTGCCTGATGCCGACGACACGGAAGGCAAGCAGGCCCGTGCCGATGTGAAAGTTGCAACGGATCAGCTGTCGCTCATCGTCCGCACTCTGGAGCGGATCGACGCGCTGCAACGGGTGCTGGCGGAAGAGCGGCAAGCGCTGATGGGCGAGGATGAAAACGATACGCAGGATTATGAGGCGGCGGTGGCGCATTTCCTCAAACGCATCGACGAGCTGGCCGAGCAGAAATGCCGCGAGAGGCTGGAGGTGATGGCAGCGTCCGGCACTCCGGCGGGGTCTGATTGAGGCATGGCGGACGTTTTGACCGAAGTGAGCCTTCAGGCACAGGTCTTCAACCTCCTGCGCGACTGGCGCTTCATCGGCAACCTGCCGCAGCAGCCGCCGGAAGGCGACTGGCGGACATGGCTGCTGATCGGCGGGCGTGGTTCCGGCAAGACCCGAGCCGGGGCGGAATGGGTGCATCATGTCGCCTCCGCCGGCAAGCAGTCGGATTTGCGCATCGCGCTCGTCGCCGAGACGCTGGGCGACGCCCGCGAGGTGATGATCGACGGCATTTCCGGCATCTGCCGCATCGCCCGCCGCCATCGCCCCGCCTTCGAGGTGTCGCGCCGGCGGCTGCTCTGGCCGAATGGCGCGATGGCGCAGGTGTTTTCCTCGGAAGACCCGGAAAGCCTGCGTGGCCCGCAATTCCACATGGCCTGGGCGGATGAGTTCGGCAAATGGAAATATCCGCAGGAAACCTGGGACATGCTGCAATTCGGCCTGCGTCTGGGTGAGGTCCCCCGGCAATTGGTGACCACCACGCCGCGGCCCATTCCGCTGCTGAAGGCGCTTCTCGCCGATCCCTCGACACGGGTGGCGCGAATGCCGACGGCGATGAATGCGCGGAATCTCTCGCCCGGTTTTCTGAAAGCCATGCAGGACCGTTACGGCGGCACGCGGCTGGGGCGTCAGGAAATCGGCGGCGAATTGATCGATGAGCGCGAGGGCGCGCTGTGGAAACGCGCCGATCTGGAAGCGATCATCGATGCGGGACATGAACCGCTTGCGCGCATCGTCGTGGCGGTAGATCCGCCCGCAGGTGCCGGTGAACATTCCTGCTGCGGCATTGTCGTGGCGGGGCTCGGCATATCCGGGCGTCTTACGGTGCTGGCAGATTGTTCGGTGGAGGGTGAAACGCCGGCCGGCTGGGCCCGCGCCGTGGTCGCCGCCTTTCGCGGCCACGAGGCGGACCGGGTCGTTGCAGAAGTCAATCAGGGCGGAGAGATGGTTCGGGCCATGCTGCAGAGCGTGGACGCCAACCTGCCGCTGACACTGGTGCGGGCAAGCCGCGGCAAGTTCACCCGCGCCGAACCGGTTGCGGCACTCTACGAGCAGGGCAGGGTGTGCCACGCCGCACGGTTTGAAAAGCTCGAAGACCAGATGACGGATTTCGGGCCGGATGGTCTTTCTTCAGGACGCTCGCCGGACCGGCTGGATGCGCTCGTCTGGGCGATCACGGCGTTGACGACCATGGTGGTGAGTGAACCGAAGGTGCGGGGGATGTGAGGTCAGCGACGATTGGCTCCCGTGAATGAGAGCAATTACCGGTCGAGCGGATGCCGCCTGTTTCCTCTCCCCGGCGGGGAGAAGAAAAGCGGGGTACCGTCAACGCCCGAATTCGGGCGTCTGGCGGATATTACTTCTTCGGGGATTGTGCCGGTTTCGGCTGGGAGCCGGTTTCGCGCATCTGGCGCCACTCGTTTTCGAGCCGGTCATAAACGGTCTGGGGGATTGTCGCTGTCATGGCATTCCTCCTTGAATGGTTAACGCTGCAGGATTGCGCGGTGAATGGAGTTAGCGCGCTAAGGTTCCGGAATTCAAGGAATTTTTTACCCCAAAACCACGGGGCGCGGATTAAAATCGATTAAGGTTTTTTCAAATCGATTTAGTTCCGGCGACTGTCATGTGGAAAAACCCGGCGTCATATCGCCCATCATTTTCAGGAGCAGTCATGGCTTATGACGAGGCGCGATTCTTCGCGTCGGCGCGGATTTCTATTTTTCGCGGTCGCCTGCGCACCGCCCAGCTTGCCGGCACGAAAACGATGCTGGCAGGGTTCGAAAAGGCGATGCCGGGCGGCGATCCGCGCTGGCTCGCCTATATGCTGGCGACGGCCTTTCACGAGACGGCAGCGACCATGCAGCCCGTGCGCGAAACCCTGGCGGCAAGCGACGCGGAAGCGATGACAAGGCTCGACCGCGCCTTTGCGGCGGGCAGGTTGCCCATGGTGCGCAAGCCCTATTGGCGGCCGGACACCGAGGGTAAGAGCTGGCTGGGGCGCGGCTTCGTGCAGCTGACGCATCGGCGCAATTACGAGGCCATGTCGGCGCTGACTGGCGTTGACCTTCTGGAGCGGCCGGAGCGGGCCATGGAGGCGGAGGTGGCCACCACGATCCTGATTCACGGCATGTCGGGCGGCGGCTTCACCGGCCGCAGGCTCTCAGATTTCTTCAGCGACAGGTGCGAGGATTGGGATGGTGCCCGGGCCATCATCAATGGCAGCGACAGGGCGCGGCTTGTAGGCGGTTACGGGCGCGCATTTCATCACGCGCTTGTCGCTGCCCGGATTGAACCCGGGCGGGCCAGATGATAACCCGTTACCCGGTACCGAAAAGGCCGCCTTTTTAAGTTTGCATGACAGGTGACACCGTGATCCGCCATATCGTCTTTTTCACCGTTCCCGAGGAAAACCGCGACGCCGTGCGCAAGGGGCTTTCCGGCCTCACCGCGATACCGCATTCGCTGAAACTGGAAATCGGCGAGAACGTGAAGAAGGACCAATGGGGCAACTCGGTCGATTTCATCGTCTATGGCGAGTTCGAAAACGAGGCGGCGCTGGCGGCTTACAAGGCCGATCCCGCCTATGATCTTTCGACCCGCACGGTAAAGCCGCTGCGCGAGACCCGCGTTGCCGCAGATTTCGACAGCGATACGGCGGTGAAAGCGCCGATCCGGTAACGTCCGCTTCCGCCTGCGAAGGTGGCTCGCATCCGCACGTAGTCTACTGATAACGGGCGCAAATCTTTCCTTTGTCGTAGGGCTGAGGCCCCATCTCCCTCATTCCTGTGCTTGTCACAGGAATCCAGCCGACGCGCGTCTGCGCGGCGAAAGGACTCTTCCCAGCCCAAAGACTTGGGCTGGCTGGATCCCTGTGAAAGCACAGGGATGAGGGGCATCGGGACTTGAGCGGCCATCAAAACAAGGACAACTCCATGCGATTTCCCTTTTCCCTGCCGCGCAAGCGCCCGGCGGATGGCAGAGCCGTGCCTGAAAGCCGGAAAATGGCTGATGGCTTCATGGCGGTGGCGGTGCAGGGCGGGCAGGCCTTCTGGTCCGGCCGGTCCTATGCCGCACTTGCCCGCGAAGGTTTCATGAAAAACCCGGTGGCGCACCGCGCCGCCCGCATGGTGGCGGAAACATCCGCCTCGGTCAGCTGGCTGCTCTATGATGGCGAAGAGGAACTGGCCGATCATCCGCTGCTGGCGCTGCTTTTAAAACCGAGCGCCCATATGGGTGGGCCGGATTTTTTCGAGGCGCTTTATGGCCACCTCATGCTGGCCGGAAATGCCTATATCGAGCCGTTAACGGTGGGTGGGCAGTTGCGTGAACTGCATCTCCTGCGGCCCGACCGGGTGAGCATCGTCGAAGGATCGGACGGCTGGCCGGTGGCCTTTGATTACCGTGCCGAGGGCCGGGCATCCCGGCGCATCGCCGCCGAGCGCGACGGGCTAGGGCTGTTGCACCTGAAACTCTTTCATCCGCTGGATGATCGGGCGGGTTTTGCACCGCTCGCTTCCGCAGGGGCCGCGCTTGATCTGCACAATGCCGCAAGCCAGTGGAACAAGCGCCTGCTCGACAATTCCGCCCGGCCTTCCGGGGCGCTGGTCTACCAGCCGAAGGAAGGCGGCAATCTCTCCACCGAGCAATATGAGCGGCTGAAGCGTGAGCTGGAGGAAGGTTATCAGGGGGCGATGAATGCCGGCCGTCCGCTGTTGCTGGAAGGCGGGCTGGACTGGAAGGCCATGGGTCTTTCGCCGCGCGACATGGATTTTCTGGAGGCCCGCAACGGCGCGGCGCGCGATATCGCGCTCTCGCTCGGCGTGCCGCCGATGCTGATCGGCATTCCCGGCGACAATACCTATGCCAATTACCAGGAGGCGAACCGCGCCTTTTATCGTCTGACCGTCCTGCCGCTCGTTTATCGCACGGCGGCGAGGCTCTGCGGCTGGCTTTCTCCGGTCTTCGGCTCGGGGTTGAGGCTCGAACCTGATCTCGACCGGATTGCCGGGCTTGCCGGCGAGCGGGATGCGCTCTGGGCACGCATCGGCGCGGCCTCGTTCCTGAGTGACGAAGAAAAGCGCGAAGCCGTCGGTTATTGATCACCGACCCGGCGGGATCGAAGCCCCGGCCTCGTGTTCAATCATTTTCTGAAGAAGCGGAATCTCCCTGTGAGGTCTTCTGCCCAAGCGATTCCGAAGACTCACAAAATCACCCGGCGCAGGCGCGCAAAAAGCGCCTGCGTGCGACGCGGCGCGTCCGCCCGATAACAACATCCTAGAACGGAATGATTACCCATGTCTGAATTCGCCAATGAGGCCGGCATCTGGGCCGCCCGCATCACCGGCGCCGTGGCGGGCGCGGGTGTATCGCTCGTTTACCTCCTGCCGAAAAGCAAACGCGAGGCCGCAAGCCGTTTCATCACCGGCGTGTCCTGCGGCATGATCTTCGGCGGGCCGATCGGCCTGTGGATCGTGCAGCAGCTCGATATTGCCGGCGCGCTTTCGGGGCGGGAAATCATGGTGGCGGGGTCCGCCGCCGCCAGCATGGGGGCGTGGTGGGGGCTGGGCGTGCTGGTGCGCATCGCCGACCGTTACAGCGCCCGCCCGCGCGCCTGACACTTCCTTCACATCGCAGGAGTTTTCCATGCACGTTTATCGCGGGCCGCGTCCCGCCACGCGCAAATTCGCCAATCTGGAGCTGCGCGGCATTACCAGCGACGGCACCTTTTCCGGCTATGCCAGCGTCTTCGGCGAGATCGATCTCGGTCAGGATGTCATCGAGCGCGGGGCTTTCCGCCGCTCCATCGAGGAGCGTGGCGCGGCCGGCATCCGCATGCTCTATCAGCACGACCCTGCCGAGCCTATCGGCGCCTGGCGCACCATCCGCGAGGATGAGCGCGGCCTTTATGTGGAGGGCGTCCTCGCGCCCGGCGTCGCCCGCTCCCGCGAGGTGCATTCGCTGATGAAGACCGGCGCGCTGGACGGGCTGTCGATCGGCTTTCGCACCGTACGTTCGAGTAAAGAGGGGCGTTCCAGTAAGGATGGGCGCTCCGGCAAGGCGGCGGGCTCAGGCGTCCGGCGCATTCTGGAGGCCGATCTCTGGGAAATTTCGGTCGTGACCTTCCCGATGCTGCCGTCCGCGCGAGTTTCCGACGTCAAGCACGCCCGCTTCTTCC
The DNA here is from genome assembly GCF_059499945.1 of Agrobacterium sp. Taxonomy (NCBI): domain Bacteria; kingdom Pseudomonadati; phylum Pseudomonadota; class Alphaproteobacteria; order Hyphomicrobiales; family Rhizobiaceae; genus Agrobacterium; species Agrobacterium sp. The sequence continues at coordinate 858,889 of NZ_JCABZP010000014.1, forward strand.
GCGACCGCGAGACCGAGCTGGTGCGCAACATGCGTCGCGCTGCCCGCTCGCTGTTCGACACGGCATTCAAACGCTGACTTCCGGACAATCACCCACAAGGAAACGACATGACAGAACAGATGACGAAACCGGCCCCGATGACTGTTGCACCGCAGGTGAAGGCCGTGCCCGATACGGTGACGGCCGCCTTCGATGAGTTCATGGAGGCCTTCGAGGCCTTCCGCGAAACCAACGACCAGCGGCTTGCCGATATCGAGCGCAAGATGGGGGCTGATGTCGTGACCCGCGACAAGCTCGACCGCATCGACAAGACGCTCGACGACAACCGCAGGATCATGGACGATCTGGCGCTCAGGAAAGCGCGCCCCGCACTTGGCCGCAAGGACGCGCTTTCCCACGATGCCGAGGAGCACAAGGCCGCTTTCGAGGCCTATATCCGCCGCGGTGAGGAAGGCGCGCTGCGCGATCTCGAGGCCAAGGCCTTTGCCGGCTCGACCGGAGCCGATGGCGGCTTCCTGCTGCCGAGCGAGACGGATGGCGAGATCGGCCGGCGCATGACGGCGATTTCGCCGATCCGCGCACTGGCAACCGTGCGGCAGGTTTCCGCCGCCGTGCTGAAGAAACCCTTCTCGCCCGGCGGCATGACGACCGGCTGGGTCTCCGAAACGGCGGCACGACCGCAGACGGCAACGCCGCAGCTTGCCGAGCTTTCCTTTCCAACGATGGAGCTTTACGCCATGCCGGCGGCCACGCAGGGCCTGCTGGATGACGCCGCAGTCGATATCGAGGCCTGGATTGCTTCCGAGGTGGACATCGCTTTCGCCGAACAGGAGGCCGCCGCTTTCATCGCCGGCGATGGCGCCAGCAAGCCCAAGGGTTTCCTCTCCTATACCACCGTCGCCAATGATAGCTGGAGCTGGGGTAACATCGGTTATGTCGCGACCGGCGTTTCGTCCGGCTTTGCTTCCGCCGGGCCGATGGATGTGCTGCTCGACGCCGTCTATGCGCTGAAGGCCGGCCATCGCCAGAACGGCACCTTCCTGATGAACCGCAAGACGCAAGGGGCGCTGCGCCGCTTCAAGGATACCAGCGGCGCCTATCTGTGGCACCCGCCCGCCGCCGCGGGCCAGCCGGCCTCGCTGATGGGCTTCCCGGTGACGGAAGCGGAGGACATGCCGAATGTGGCGGCCAATAGCTTTGCCATCGCCTTTGGCGATTTCCGCGCCGGCTATCTCGTCGTTGATCGCACGGGCGTGCGCATCCTGCGCGATCCCTATTCGGCCAAACCCTATGTGCTGTTCTACACCACTAAACGCGTGGGCGGCGGCGTGCAGAACTTCGAGGCGATCAAGCTGGTCAAATTCGGGGTGAATTGACCGCGGACCTTGGGGCCCTTTCTTCTCCCCGCCGGGGAGAAGATGCCCGAAGGGCAGATGAGGGGGCAACATTGCGGAATATCTCTACCGTCACCCCCTCATCCCGCTGCCGCGACCTTCTCCCCCTTGGGGAGAAGGCAACAAGCCGCCACCGCTCGCTCACTCTTTGATTGCCGTCCTTCCGGAGACCCCATGACCTATGCCCTCATTCATCCGCCGCAGACGGAGCCGCTGACGCTTGCCGAGGTCAAGGCGCATCTGCGCCTCGACAGCGACGACGAGGACGTGCTTCTTGCCGCGCTCATCCGCACCGCCCGCGAGCATCTGGAACGCACGAGCGGGCTTTGCCTCCTCCGCCAGACCTGGCGGCTTTATCTCGACCGGTGGCCGCAGACGGGCGTGATTCTGATTGGCAGGACACCGGTGCAAGCCATCGAAACGATTCTGGTTTTTGACGGTGAGGGGCATTCGGCGGATATCACCGTCGGGGAAAAATTGCTGGACGGTGCGGCGCGGCCGGCAAGGCTGTGGCTGCGCGCTCCGCCGGCTCCCGGCCGGGCGATGAACGGCATCGAGATCGATTTCATTACCGGTTACGGCGAAGCGGGAACGGATGTGCCCGACACGCTGAAACGCGCCATACTGATGCATGTGGCGCAGATGTTCGCCTTTCGCGGTGCTGTCGCCCCGGAAAACCAGCCCGCCGCCGTTCCCGCCGGCTACGAGCGGCTGGTTGCGCCCTTCTGCCGTGTGGGGCTTTGAGACATGAACCTTGTTTTTCTCGATCCCGGCAAGCTGACGGCGCGGCTGGAACTGGACGTGCGGACCGAAACGCCGGACGGGCAGGGTGGTGCTGCGGAAAGCTGGAATTTCCTGCGGTCGCTCTGGGCTGCGATCGAACCCGTTTCGGAGGCATCCCATGAACGGGCCTCGGCCGAGGGCGTGACGATCACCCACCGCGTCTGGCTGGCTTACCGCGATGACATCACCGTTGGCATGCGCTTTCGCAAGGGCCGTCGCATTCTGGCGATCCGGGCCGTGATGGACCCGGATGAGACATGTCGCTTTATCGTCTGCCGCTGCGAGGAGGAAAGCCGATGAGCGCCGCAAACCCGCTTCTTCAGGCGATTTTCGCACGGCTGACGGGCGATGCGGTGCTGACGGCGCTCATCCCCGGCGGCATTGTCGACCGGCTTCTGCCGCGCGCGGTTCTGCCATGCATCGTTATCGGCGATCTTGAAAGCAGGGATTATTCGACCGCCACGGAAAAGGCCGAGGAGCATTTCCTGTCGCTGCAGATCTGGAGCGATGCCAATGGCCGCAAGGGTGCGGGAGAGATCACCGCTCGTGTGACGAGCCTGCTCGACGATGCGGCGCTGCCGATTGCCGGGGTCTCTCTCGTCAATCTGCATCTTCTCTCCAGCCGCTCGCGCCGCGAGGCGAAGACCCGGAATTTCATCGTCGAGATGCGCTTCAGGGCGGTGACGGAGTAGTGCCGTTTCAGGCGTTCTGCCTGCGCACGGTTTTCCACAGGACGATCAGGAGCACAAACGAAATGGCGATCAGCACGGCGGCGACGCCAAGCATGGCCGCCACCCCGCCGCGGTCGAGCGCCAGCGTGAAAATAACAGGTGCAACGGCAATTGCGAGGTTCTGCGGCAGGGAGATACGCGCGGCCTGCAGCCCATATTCCTCCGGGGAAAATACCGCCAGCGGCAGCACGGCCCGGCTGACGGTGAGCACACCGGCGCCGAAACCGAAAAAAATGATGAAACCGATGAAAGCCGGCATGGCCGGGGCAAAGCCAAGCAACAGCAGCAGCGACAGCAGCAGAAGACAGAAGCCGATCATGGCGGTGAGGAAGGGGCTGCCGCGTTTCCCAAGCAGGAAATCCAGCCCGCGCGCCGTAATTGCCAGCAGGCTGCGCGCCGATGCCAGCTGGACGGCAAGCGATTGCGTTGCGCCCGCCTGAACGAGCAGCAGCGGCAGGAGCGGCGACAGGCCGAAGGTCGTAAAGGCGCTGATCGTCGTCGTGGCCGCCAGAAGCAGAAAAGCCCGGCGTGTATCGACTGGCGTGGATGAAAGCGCGTCGGCTTTCTGCCGCTTCGCTTCCTTGCGGGGCGGACGGTCGGGAAGGACAAAGAGATAGAGCGGCAGAAGCACGAAGAGCTGCAGACAGGCATAGAGCAGAAGTGTGCCGCGCCAGCCGAGATGTTGTTCCGCCAGCGCGGTGACGGGCAGGAAAACCGCGCCCGAAAGCCCGGTGAACAGCATCAGAAGCGTCAGCAGCCGGCCGCTTTCCGCGCCCACACGCTCCACCACGGCGGTATGGGCAGCCGTCGTCAAGCCGCAGGTTGCGGCCAGACCCATCACGCCCCAGCCGAAAAAATAGCTCGTGACACCGCCCGAAAAGGCGAGCACGGCAAAACCGGCGGCAAAGAGGACTGAGCCGGCCACCAGCACGGGCGCCGCGCCGCGACGGACGAGCATTCTTCCCAGCAGCGGGCCGCAAAGCGCGCTGATTAGCATCATGATGGTGAGGCCGGCAAAAACGATCTCGTTGCCGATCGCCAGTTCGCCGCCGATCCGTGGCGCCAGAATGGCCAGCATGTCGAAACCGCTGCCCCAGCTGATGATCTGCCCAAGCGCCAGCACGCCGATAAGGCGCACGCGGGACGTCATGGAGGCGGCGTCGGACATGGTGAGATCGCGGGGTGCGAGGTGCGGGAAACCATTTGGTAGCAGGCCCGCCGCACCCCCGCAACCGCAATTGAAACGAAAGGAAACAACATGGTGGCGCAGAAAGGCAAGGACCTGCTGCTGAAGATCGACAATGCCGGCGTCTTTGCGACCGTGGCGGGGCTGAGAACAAAACGGCTGGCCTTCAATGCGCAGGCCGTCGACGTGACGGATGCCGAAAGCGCCGGGCGCTGGCGCGAGCTTCTCGCCGGCGCTGGCGTGCAGCGGGCATCGCTCACGGCCTCCGGCATCTTCAAGGACCAGGCGAGCGATGCGCTGGTGCGCGGCGCATTTTTTGCAGGCGGCATTCCCGGCTGGCAGATCGTCATTCCCGATTTCGGCGCCATTGCCGGACCGTTCCAGATCGTCGCGCTCGAATATTCCGGCCGCCACGATGGCGAAGTGCAATTCGAGATCGCGCTGGAATCGGCCGGTCTTCTCACATTCGGAGTGCTATGATGCCTGAGCGTTTGCGTTACGGGCGGGCGAACCGCCATCGCGGCGAGATAGAAGCGCTGATAGACGGTGAAAGGCGCATCCTGTGCCTGACGCTCGGGGCTCTTGCCGAACTCGAAACCGCCTTTGAAGCCGATGACCTCACCGCGCTCGCCCAACGTTTCGCGAGCGGGCGCATGAAGGCGGCGGACATGATCCGGGTGATCGGCGCGGGACTGCGCGGCGCGGGCAACGTCTTTTCCGACGAGGATGTGGCCGCCGCCACGGTGGAAGGCGGCATTGCCGGCCATGCCGCGATCGTCGCCGATCTTTTGACCGCGACTTTCGGCGGTTTGAAAGGCGGGACGCCGCCGGACCCTTGAATGCCGCAGCAGGCGAAGCGACGTCGCGCCCATTCCCCTGGGACGCGGTGATCCATACCGGCCTGTTCCTGCTGCGGCTTTCCCCGGAAACCTTCTGGCTGATGACCCCGAGCGAATTTTTCGCGATGACGGGCGGCAACGCCGTTTCGCGCGGCCCTGACCGTCAGGCCATGGAGGGGATGATGCGGCAGTTTCCGGATGGGTGAGTTGATCTCAAAAACGAATGGCATTTCAAAATTTTGCGGCTCCGGTTTGAATCAGAAAGGCAAGCGCGATGACGGGCGAAAGATCGATTGCGGAGAACCGGGAAGAGGCGGAGGCGCTCTCGGAGGTGATGGGTGATCTCGAGCGGCGTTCCGAGCGGTTCGGTGCGGCCCTGACCTCGGCCCTGCAGGCGGCGGCGACCGGCGGCAAGGGGCTGGACGATGTGTTGCGCGGGCTTGGCCAACGGCTGTCCGGCATCGCGCTTTCGGCCGGGCTGAAACCGCTGGAGAGCATGATTGGCGATGCCGTCGGCGGGTTGTTGAACGGCGGCGGTTCGCTGTTCGCCTTTGCCGATGGCGGGGTGCCGGGGCGCAGCATCACGCCTTTTGCCGATGGCGGCGTGGTCTCCAGCCCCGCCTTTTTTCCGATGGGCGGCGGGCTTGGCCTGATGGGCGAGGCGGGGGCGGAAGCGATTTTGCCGCTGAAGCGCGGTTCGGATGGCGCCCTCGGTGTTGCCGCACCTGCGGGCGGCGGCGGGGCGCAGATCGTTTTTAACGTGACGGCGACGGATGCTGCGAGCTTCCGCAAAAGTGAAGGCCAGATCGCCGCCATGCTGGCGCGCAGCGTCGGGCGCGGCCAGCGCGGATTGTGACGCGCGCTCACTTTCCCAGACCATTGAAAAGAATCCAGGAACAACGACATGGCGGCATTTCATGAAGTGCGCTTTCCGCTGCGGCTCGCGCTCGGCGTCAGCGGCGGGCCGGTGAGGCGGACGGATATCGTCAACCTGTCCAATGGCCGGGAGAGTCGCAACCAGCGCTGGAGGAACGCCAGACGCAGCTATGACGCCGGATCCGGCATCCGCTCCGTCGCCGATCTCTATGAGGTGCTCGCCTTTTTTGAGGCGCGGCGCGGTGAGCTTTACGGCTTTCGTTTTCGCGATCCCGTGGATTTCAAATCCTGCCCGCCCGGAGAGACGCCTGCCTCGACCGATCAGAGGATTGGTACCGGCGATGGGGTGACGGCGGGTTTTCAGTTGCTGAAGACCTATGCCGATGCCGGCGGCTCCTTCACGCGGCGGATCGATAAACCCGCGGAGGGTTCGGTCATTGTTTCGGTCGAGGGGGTGAAGGCGGAAGCGGCCGATATTTCGGTCGATCACGCCACCGGCATGGTGCTCTTCCGGGCGGGGCGCGTGCCGCCCGCCGGCGCTGCAATCCGTGCCGGTTTTGAATTCGACGTGCCGGTTCGTTTCGCGATCGACCGTATCGACGTAAACCTGACCGCTTTCGAGGCGGGCCGCATTCCCTCCATTCCACTGATGGAAATCCTGCCATGAAAACCATTCCCGCCGCCCTTGCCGAGCATCTCAAGGGAGATGCGACGACCACATGCCATTGCTGGAAGGTGACACTGAAGGATGGCGTCACGATTGGTTTTACCGATCATGATGAGATGATCGTGTTCGGCGGCACCTCCTACCTTGCCGCCAGCGGCTTTGCGGCCAGCGACAGCGACAGCGAAACGGGGCTGGGCGCGAGTGCCGGGGAGGTGGCGGGCGGTTTTTCGAGCGAGGCGATTGCGGAAGACGATCTGGCCGCCGGGCGTTTCGATGGTGCGAGGGTGGAGCTTTTCCTCGTCAACTGGCAGGCGCCTGACCAGCATATGCTGCTGAACATGCGCGAGATTGGCGAGGTGACACGGGCTGGCGGGGCGTTTCGCGCCGAGCTGCGCAGCCTTGCCCATCGCCTCGGCCAGCCGCAGGGCAGGGTCTATGGGCGTCGCTGCGATGCCGCACTCGGGGACAGGCGTTGCGGTGTCGATCTCGAGCCGTTTACCGGCCATGGCAACGTTGTGGCGGTGGATGCCTCGGGCGGCCTGCTCGTGTCAGGGCTCGATGCCTTTGCCGATGGTTTTTTCAGCCGGGGAAAGCTCCGCTTTCTGGCCGGCCTGCTGGCGGCCAAGAGTTTCGACCTCGATGGCCACGAGCGGCGTGACGGCGGCGTGCATCTGTCCTTCTGGCTGCCGCCGGAACAGCTGCCTTCGCCGGGGGACACGTTTTCTGTCACCGCCGGCTGCGACAAGAGTTTCACCACTTGCCGGGCGAAATTCACCAATCATCTGAATTTCCGGGGCTTCCCGCATCTGCCGGGGGCGGATTTCGCCTATTCCTATGCGAGCGGCGGTGAGAGCCATGACGGTGGGGCGCTGTTTCCATGAGCGACACCGGCGAAAGAGTGCTGGCGCTCGCCGGAGGCTGGATCGGCACGCCCTATCGGCATCAGGCCTCGTTGAAGGGGGTCGGCTGCGACTGCCTCGGCCTCGTTCGCGGCATCTGGCGCGGAATTTACGGCCACGAACCGGAATTGCCGCCGCCCTATGCGCCTGATTGGGCTGAACGCGGCGGCGAGGACCGGTTGATGGCGGCGGCGGAACGCCATTTTCTGGCGGTTCCGCGCATGGAAGAGGCAAGGTCGGGAGACCTGCTGCTGTTTCGCTGGCGGGCCGATGCGGCGGCCAAACATCTCGGCATTCTGGCCGGGTCACAGCATTTCATCCATGCCTATGAACAGGCGGCGGTGGTGCGTTCGGCGCTGGTGCCGGGCTGGAGGCGGCGCATCGCCGGTATCTTTCGTTTTCCCGATCCCTGAGTTTTTCGAGGCGAGCATGGCGACAATCGTTTTTCAGGCGGCGGGTGCGGCGCTCGGCGGCATTTTCGGTCCTTTGGGCGCAATGATCGGCCGGGCGGCGGGGGCGCTGGCGGGTAATGCCATCGACCGCACACTGCTTTCGAACGGGCGGACGGTAACGGGCGCGCGGCTTTCGACGGCGCGCATTCCCGGGGCGGATGAGGGGGCGGCGATCAGCCGGCTTTATGGCACCGCAAGGATCGGCGGCACGCTGATCTGGGCGACGCGTTTTGAAGAAAGCATCGAGGTGGAGCGCCGCGGCGGCAAGGGCAACCGTGGCCCGAAGGTCGAAACCTTTCGCTATTTTGCCAATGTCGCCATCGGCCTGTGCGAAGGTGAGGCGGCCATGGTGCGGCGTGTCTGGGCCGATGGGCGGGAGTTGGACCTGAGCGCCATCGAGATGCGTTTTTATCCCGGCAGCGAGACGCAATTGCCCGATCCGTTGATCGAGGCGAAGCAGGGGGCGGGCAATGCGCCGGCCTTTCGCGGACTGGCCTATGTGGTGTTCGAACGCCTGCCGCTCGATAGTTATGGCAACCGTATCCCGCTGATGCAGTTCGAAGTGGTGCGGCCGGTCGGACGGCTGGAAAAAGCCATCCGCGCCATCACCGTCATCCCCGGCGCAACGGAACATGGTTACGCCACCGTGCAGGTTTCCGAACGAACGGGCATCGGCCAAAGCCGCATCATGAACCGCAATGGTTTGACCGCCGCGACGGATTGGCAGGCGGCAATCGACGAATTGCAGGCGCTCTGCCCCAATCTTGAGAGCGTGGCGCTGGTGGTGAGCTGGTTCGGCACGGATATGCGGGTGGGTGAATGCCGCATTCTGCCCGGCGTGGAGGTGGACGGCCGGGATGGGGAAACGATGCCATGGTCCGTCGCCGGTCTTTCGCGCGGCGAGGCGCATCTCGTCAGCCATCACGGCGGCGGTCCCGCCTATGGCGGTACACCCAACGACGAAAGCGTGTTGCAGGCCATCGCCGATCTCAAGGCGCGGGGTTTGCGAGTGTGCCTTTATCCCTTCGTGATGATGGATGTTCCCGTCGGTAACGGTCTTGCAGACCCCTATGGCAAAAGCGAGCAGGACGCCTATGCCTGGCGCGGGCGCATCACCTGCTTTCCCGCACCCGGCAGGGCCGGTTCTGCGGATCGCAGCGCTGGCGCACGGACGCAGGTTTCCGCCTTCTGCAATCGCCATGAAGGTTACCGGCGCATGGTGCTGCATTATGCGGCGCTGGCGGCTCGGGCGGGCGGGGTGGATGCCTTCCTGATCGGCTCGGAACTGCGCGGGCTGACGGCGCTGAGAGACGAGAATGATGCCTTTCCCTTTGTCGAGGAACTGGTGCGGTTGGCGGGCGACGTACGGGCCGTGATGGGGCCGGCGGTGAAGCTGACCTATGCGGCGGACTGGAGCGAATATTTCGGCCACCAGCCGGCAGACGGTTCGGGCGACGTGTTCTTCCACCTCGACCCGCTCTGGGCGAGCCCTGAGATCGATGCTGTTGGTATCGACAGTTACATGCCGCTCTCCGACTGGCGTGACGAGGATGCCGCGAACGGCAGTCCCGATGGCATGACCGGCCCGGATGATGCCGCCGCATTCCGTTATGCCATCACGGCAGGTGAGGGCTTCGACTGGTATTATTTCAGTGACGCAGACCGCGCAGCACGGCGGCGCACGCCGATTACGGACGGGCTGAAGGGCAAGCCTTGGGTGTTCCGCTACAAGGATATCAGGAACTGGTGGGGCAACCTCCATCACGACCGGGTGCGGGGAGTGGAGAAATCCACGCCGACCGCATGGGTGCCGGGCTCGAAGCCGATCTGGTTCACCGAACTCGGCTGCCCGGCGGTGGACAAGAGCGCGACACGCCCCAATGTCTTTCCCGATCCGAAATCGGCGGAAAACGCCTTTCCTTATTTCTCCCGCCGAAGCCGCGCCGACAGCCAGCAGCGGCGGTTTCTCGAGGCGCATCTCGACCATTGGCGTGAGGCCGCAGCGATGGTCGATGCAGACAGGGTCTATCTGTGGACCTGGGATGCACGGCCTTTTCCCGCCTTTCCGCAGAATGGCGCGGCATGGAGCGATGGGGCGAACTGGCGCACTGGCCACTGGCTGAATGGCCGGCTGGGAACGGCCATACTCGCCGATACCATCGCCGCCATCCTCACCGATCACGGCTTTTCCGCCTTCGACGTGTCCGCCGTCAGCGGTGATCTGACCGGTTATGTGCAGGGCGACGTGACCTCGGCCCGCAATCTCCTGGAGCCGCTGATGGCGGCTTTCCAGGTGGATGTGGCGGAAGATGGCGGAACCCTGCGCTTCCGCTCCCGCAACACTGCGGTTTTGCCGGTCCGCGATATTGCCGTGCTGGCCGATCTGGAGGACGAGCCGCTCTGGTCGGAAAGTCGCGGCCATGACAGCGATTTTGCGGCAGAGGCCGTGCTGACGTCTTTCAACCCGGCGCTGGATTACGAGCAGGGGAGTGCAAGGTCCCGCCGCATCGACAATGCCGGTAGCCGGGTCATGCGGCTTGATCTCAACGCCGCCCTGCCTGCGGAAACTGCGGAGGCGGCGGTCGAGGCGCTGTTGCGCGACAACCGGCAGGCGCAGCGCAGCCTGCGCTTTGCCCTGCCGCCCTCCGAAATCACCCTCGAACCCGGCGATTGCATCCGCCTGCCGGAAGACGCCTTTCCGCAAGCGCCTTCCGGGCGGTTTCTGGTGAGCCGCATTGAGGACGGCGCGGTGCGGCAGGTGGAGGCGCGGGCCTTTTCCGCCGCCTTTTCGGTTTTCGCTGGTGGTGCGGAGGAACGGCGCAGCAACGCCGCAAGCGGTGCGGAAGGGTTCGCGCCCGAGGTACTGTTTCTTGATCTTCCCTGCCATGACGGCACCGCGCCGGAGGATTCGGCGCGGATTGCCGCCCTCGCAAAGCCCTGGCGGCCCATCATCATTTCCGCGTCGCCGGGCAGGGAAGGTTACCGGCAGCGCGTTCTGCTTGACCGGCCGGCGATGATCGGCGCGCTGGCAATGCCGCTGATATCAGGCCCTCCCGGCCGTTTCGACCGGAAAAACGCCATCCTCGTCGATCTGCCCTTCGGTGAAGTGTCGTCGGCCGCGGAGCTTTCGGTGCTGAACGGCGAGAACCGTCTCGCCATCAAGGCCGCAAACGGCGTGTGGGAAATCGTCGCTTTCGCAAAGGCCGAAGAAATCGCACCCTCACGTTGGCGGCTTTCCTCTCTCCTGCGGGGACTGGCTGGCACGGAAGACGCACTGGCCGCAGGCGCGCCAAAGGGTGCGCCGGTGGTGGTTCTGGATCAGGCGGTGCAGCCGCTGGGTCTTGCCGCGAGCGAGCGCGGACGACGCCTGAGCTGGATCGCGGAAGCTGCGGGAATGGCGGGCGCAATGAGCGGGCCTTTTGCCTTCGAGGGAGGCTTGCGGGCGCTGACGCCGCTCGCGCCGGTCCATCTTTCCGCCGAACGGCGCGGGGATGGCGTGCTGTTCAGGTGGAAACGTCGGGGCCGGGTGGAGGCCGACGGCTGGGATGCGAGCGAGATCCCGCTGGACGAGCCCTTCGAGCTTTATCGCGTCGAGGTGCTGGACGGCGAGACGGTGCGGCGCGTGGCGGAGGTTTCAGAACCCGTGTGGTTTTACCCCGCCGCAGACGAACTCACAGATTTCCCGGCCTTGCGGGATCACATTTCCGTGCGTGTCCGCCAGCTCGGCCGCGCGGTGCCCTCGGGCGTGGCGGCCAAGGCCGTTCTGCCGATCTGACATGTGTCTGAAAAACAACGCAAAGGATGAGATTATGGACAGTACCAAAGCGTGGTATCAATCGCGCACGATCTGGGGTGCTCTGGTCGCGGTTTTCGCGCCGCTTTTCAGCATTGCCGGCCTTGAGCTGCCCGCCGGTCTGCAAGGCGAACTTGCGGACGGGCTGGTGACGGTTGCGGGCGGAATTGGCGGCCTGATCGCACTTTACGGCCGCCTTTCGGCGACCAGCGCCATTCGCTGACAGCACATGCAAAGACGCCGCTCCCGCGTTACGCCCTTGCGGCGGGGGCGGCATTCATTTGCCATTCAGACGCTTTGCGCTACATATTCGGTCACAATACGGTTCGAGACGCACCCGGTTTTTTGGAAGTTTGTGCAATGGCATCACCTCTCATCATCGCGACGCTTGCAGCCGGGCTTTCCGGTTTCACGGCGCCCGAGGCTGATCTGCAGGGCCATTACATACTGGCGGCGAGCGACTGCGGCGCAGCCGTTGCCCGCGTCGTGCGCGAAACCGGTGGTCAGCTGCTTTCGGTCTATCCTTCCGGCGATGGTCAGTCCTGTGTCGTCACCGTTCTCGTCCAGGGTAATGGCGAGCGCCCGCGCAAGGTGACGATGCGCGTGCCGATGTAGCTTGCCCGCATCGCCGAAATATCGGAAAACAATCCGAAACATTTAGCATGACCGACCCCGCGCGCGGGCCGGGACGGAAGGAAAGGGCTGATAATGCGTATTCTCGTTGTTGAGGACGATGCCAATCTCAATCGGCAGCTGACCGACGCGCTGAAAGAAGCCGGTTATGTTGTCGATCAGGCATTTGACGGCGAGGAAGGGCATTATCTCGGCGATACCGAGCCCTATGACGCGATCGTTCTCGATATCGGCCTGCCGCAGCTGGATGGCATTACCGTCGTCGAAAAATGGCGTGCGGCCGGCAAGGCCATGCCTGTTCTCATCCTCACCGCCCGCGACCGCTGGAGCGACAAGGTCGCCGGCATTGACGCCGGAGCCGATGACTACGTCACCAAGCCTTTCCATGTCGAAGAGGTTCTCGCCCGTGTGCGCGCGCTCATCCGCCGCGCCGCCGGCCATGCCTCCTCCGAACTCGTCTGCGGCCCGGTCCGGCTCGACACCAAATCCTCCAAGGCGACCGTCAACGGTACGACGCTGAAGCTCACCTCGCATGAGTTCCGGCTGTTGTCCTATCTCATGCATCACATGGGCGAGGTCGTGTCGCGCACGGAGCTGGTCGAACATATGTACGATCAGGATTTCGACCGCGATTCCAATACGATCGAGGTGTTTGTCGGACGTTTGCGCAAGAAGCTCGGGGTTGATCTGATCGAGACGATCCGTGGTCTCGGTTACCGGATGCAAGCGCCGGCAGATGCGAAGTAATTCTCTCACCGCCCGCGTTCTGCTGCTCGCCTCGCTATGGTCGGCGCTGGCGCTGGTGGTGATCGCCGTCGTCATCTCGACGCTTTACCGGCAGGGGGTGGAGCGCAGCTTCACCGATCTTCTCAGGGCGCAGCTTTACAACGTCATCAATTCCGTGACGATTTCCAACGAGAATACGCTGGCCGGCAGCCCGCAGCTTGGCGACCTGCGTTTTTCGCAGCCCGATACCGGCTGGTACTGGGTTGTCGAGCCGCTTGGCAATTTCCAGACCGCGCCGCTGGTTTCCTCGTCGCTGGGCGTCTCCACCTTGCCGGTGCCGAGCATTCTCGATGCGCCCTTCGACAACCGCTATGAGCGCTTTTATGCCGTGACCGACGAGGCCGGCAATCAGGTGCGTGTGGCGGAAACCGAAGTCGTGCTGGATGGCGAGGGGCGTGCCGCGCGTTTCCGCGTTTCCGGCAATCTGAATGTCGTGGAAGACGATGTACGGGATTTCTCCAACAGCCTCTATCTGGCGCTCGCCGTTTTCGGTGTGGGCAGTCTGGTCGTCAATGGCCTCGCCATTCTCTACAGTCTGCGGCCGCTCGATCAGGCTCGCGTCGCGCTTGGCAAGATCAGGGGCGGGGAGGCGGAAAGCCTAGAAGGTGAATTCCCGCGCGAAATCCAGCCGTTGGCCAATGAGGTCAACGCGCTCATCGACAGCAATCGCCGCCTCGTGGAGCGCGCCCGCATGCAGGTGGGCAACCTCGCGCATTCGCTGAAGACGCCGATCGCCGTTCTTCTCAACGAAGCGCGCACGCTGGACCCGCAGCATGGCGATCTGGTGCGGGCGCAGGCCGATGCCATGCAGGCGCAGGTGCAATCCTATCTCTCCCGCGCCCGCATCGCCGCCCAGCGCGGTTCTATCCTTGCCCGCGTGGAAGCGGAACCGGCACTGGAACGGCTGGTGCGCGTCATGCGTCGCCTGAACCCCGACAAGCAGTTTGTCCTGAATTTCGAGCAGGCCGGCGCCGTGCTTGGCATGGAGCAGCAGGATCTGGAGGAGGTTGTCGGCAATCTTCTGGAAAATGCCGCGCGTTTTGCGCAGACGCGCGTGGTCATCACGCTTGCGACCGGCACGCACCCATCGTCCGACGCCGAAATCGCCCGTCGCTCCTGGGTGGAGCTGACTGTCGAGGATGACGGGCCGGGGCTGGAGCCGGGACAGATCAGCGAAGCGATGAAGCGCGGCAGGCGGCTGGACGAGAGCCGGCCGGGCACGGGTCTCGGATTGTCGATCGTTTCCGAGGTGGTGTCAGAGTACCATGGCCGCTTTTCGCTGTCGCGCAGCGCCATCGGCGGCCTTAAAGCCGATCTGATTTTGCCGGGCCTTTCGAAAGAGCTTGCGTGAGGCAAGAAAAAAGGCAAGAAATTCAATGCCGGTATATTAGGTGCAATGCGGTAGGAAAGAGGACAGGGTTTGGTTGACGTGTATGATGGCTGCCGCTCCGTGACAATGCGTTCGCTGGTGTCACGCCCGGCACTTCTCTCGATCCTGTGCGTATCGATGCTGAGCGCCTGCACCACTACGGGCACCCGCCCGGCGGGCGGCGGCCTGTTTGGCCGCTCTGCGCAGCCCTCGACGCCCTTTCTTGCCAATCTGGAAGGCGGCATTGTCGGGCGAAGCGGCGTTGAGCTTGACAGGGGTGACCAGACCAAGGCGCTGGAAGCCGAATATAAGGCGCTGGAAACAGCCCCGGTCGGCACGCCTGTCACCTGGACGGGCGATGACGCCAAGGGCCAGGTGGTCGCCAATGCGCCCTATCAGGTCGGCAATCAGAATTGCCGGCAATATTCGCATACCTTGACGGTCGACGGACGGGAAACCAGGGCGCGCGGTGCAGCCTGCCGCAATGCCGATGGAAGCTGGTCGCCGCTGACGTAACCAGTTTGACGTAAATCAAGGTCACGGGCCTTTTGCGATGACAAGAAGAGGCATAGCGGTGCAGCCGGGAGATGGCCTGCGGTGCGGCGTGATGTCTCAAATTCGCGTCATCCCCGCGCTTCATGTTTCCATGTGCCGCGCATTCGAGTAATTGAGCCTTATGTTCTGGATTGTCGTTGCGATATTGACGGCGGCTGTTGCCATCGTCCTGATGTACCCGCTGATGCGGAAGACCGAGGCGCCCGAGACGCGCCGCGACGGTGAGGTTGCCGTTTATCGCGACCAGCTGGCCGAGCTGGACCGCGAACGCGCCGCCGGCCTGATCGGGCAAACCGAAGCGGATTATGCCCGCGCCGAAATCGGCCGCCGGCTTCTCGCTGCCGCCGAGACGGAAGAGCAGCCCGGCAGAGAGGCGCGTCCGCTGCGGCACAATCTCGCCGCCAGCCTCATCACCATTCTCTTGCCCGCACTCGGCCTCTGTCTTTACATCTGGAACGGCAGTCCGGAGGTGCCGGACATGCCGCTCGAGGCACGTCTTGAAAAGCCCGGTAACGACATGAACCTGCTGGTCGCACGGGCCGAAAGGCATCTGGCGCAGAACCCGGATGACGGCGCGGGCTGGGACATTCTCGCGCCGATCTATTTCAAGACATTGCGGCTTGGCGACGCCGAGCTTGCCTATCGCAATGCGCTTCGTATTCTGGGCCCGAGCGCCGAACGATTGACGGGCCTTGGCGAAACGCTGGTTGCCGGCAATGACGGCATCGTCATCGAGGCCGCGCGCGATGCGTTTGCGCAGGCCGAACAGTTGAAACCCGGCAATCCGCGCGCCCGCTTCTATCTGGCGCTTTCGCTGGAGCAGGCTGGCAAGGCGGAGGAAGCACGCGCGGCCTTTGCAGCGCTGGCGGCCGATGCGCCGGCCGGCGCGCCGTGGCTGCCGCTGGTTCAAGAGCATATCGCCCGCACCGGCGGCGCGGCGAACCCTGCCGCGCCCGGCCCGAACGCTGAGGATATGGCGGCGGCCAACGATATGACGGCTTCCGACAGGCAGGCGATGATCGAAGGCATGGTGTCGAGCCTTGATGCCAAGCTCAAGGAAAACCCCGCCGATTTTGAAGGCTGGGTGCGGCTTGTACGCGCCTATTCGGTGCTGAAGAACGAAGCCAAGGCCGGAGAGGCCCTGCGGGCGGGGCTGAAGGCTTTCCCGCCGGAGGGTGAACAGGGCAGGCAGCTTCTGGCGCTGGCGAAGGAACTTGGCGTTTCCGCCGGGCCGATCCGTACGAACGGGCAACAGGATGCTGCGCCGCAGGGAGTGACGCAATGACCCGCAAACAGAAACGTCTCGCGATCATCGGCGGCGGCATGAGCTTCATCGTTGCAGCCGTGCTGCTCGTCATGTTCGCCTTTGGCCAGTCGATTGCCTATTTCTACATGCCCGCCGATCTGGAGAAGACGCCCGTCAACCCCGGCACCCGCATCCGCCTTGGCGGGCTGGTGGCGGAAGGCTCGATCAAGCGCGGCGAGGGCCGCACGGTGAGCTTTACGGTGACGGATGGCGAGGCCAATGTGCCGGTCAGCTATACCGGCATTCTGCCCGATCTCTTTCGCGAAGGGCAGGGCGTGGTGACCGAAGGCATGTTCGACGCCGCGACCCACGGCTTCGTGGCCGACAGCGTGCTGGCCAAGCACGACGAGAATTACATGCCGAAGGAAGTGGCAGACCGGCTGAAGGACAAGGGCCTGTGGCAGCATGGCGGAGAGGGTGAGGAACCCGCCGCCGCGACGCCGTCGGCCAGTGCGACGTCGCCCGACAAGACCGGAGCAACCAAATGATCAACGAGATCGGCCATTACGTTCTGGTGCTGGCGCTTGGGGTGGGGCTGATCGTCTCGACGCTGCCGGTTATCGGCGCGCGCCGCAACGACCGGGCGCTGATGGATGTCGCCTCGCTCGGCTCCGTCATGATGTTCCTGCTCGTTGGTTTTTCCTTCGCGGCGCTGACGCGGGCCTATGCCGTCTCGGATTTTTCCGTGCGCAACGTCTGGGAAAACTCCCATTCGCTGATGCCGATGATCTACAAGCTGACCGGCGTGTGGGGCAACCATGAAGGCTCCATGCTGCTGTGGCTGCTCATTCTGGTGTTTTTCAGCGCGCTCGTCGCCGCCTTCGGCCGCAACCTGCCGGAAACGCTGAAAGCCAATGTTCTTGCGGTGCAGGCATGGATTTCGGTCGCCTTCCTGCTGTTCATCCTGCTCACCTCCAATCCCTTCCTGCGGCTGGAGCCGGTGCCGGCCGAGGGGCAGGACCTCAATCCGATCCTTCAGGATTTCGGCCTCGCCATCCATCCGCCGCTGCTTTATCTCGGTTATGTCGGCTTTTCCGTCTGCTTTTCCTTCGCCGTCGCAGCGCTGCTGGAAGGGCGCATCGATGCCGCCTGGGCGCGATGGGTGAGGCCGTGGACACTCGCCGCATGGACCTTCCTGACCGCCGGCATTTCCATGGGTTCCTACTGGGCCTATTATGAACTCGGCTGGGGCGGCTGGTGGTTCTGGGATCCGGTGGAAAACGCCTCCTTCATGCCCTGGCTTGCCGGAACCGCGCTGCTTCATTCGGCGCTTGTCATGGAAAAGCGCGAGGCGCTGAAAATCTGGACCGTGCTTCTGGCGATCATGACCTTTTCGCTGTCGCTGCTCGGCACCTTCCTTGTCCGCTCCGGCGTTTTGACCTCCGTGCATGCTTTCGCCACCGATCCGAGCCGCGGCATCTTCATTCTTGGCATTCTGACCGTCTTCATCGGCGGCGCCTTCGCGCTCTTTGCATGGCGCGCGCCCTCGCTGAAGGCCGGGGGGCTGTTTGCGCCGATTTCGCGTGAGGGATCGCTGGTTCTCAACAACCTCATCCTCACGGTGTCCACGGCAACCGTGCTGATCGGCACGCTTTACCCGCTCATTCTCGAAACCCTGACGGGCGAAAAAATCTCGGTCGGCGCGCCTTTCTTCAACCTCACCTTCGGCCTCCTGATGATCCCGATCCTGATCGTCACGCCCTTTGGCCCGATGCTCGCCTGGAAGCGCGGCGATCTGCTCGGCGCATTCCAGCGGCTTTATGTGGCCGCGGCGCTTGCGGCTCTCGCGGGTCTGACGCTCTGGTACATCGAAAATGGCGGTCCGGTGCTGGCCGCACTCGGCATCGCTGCGGGCTTCTGGCTGATCTTCGGGGCGCTTGCCGATCTCTGGTATCGCGCCAATTTCGGCAAGCTGGCCTTCGGCATCGCATTTCGCCGCCTCAAAGGCCTGCCGCGTTCGGCCTTCGGCACGGCGCTGGCGCATATGGGGCTCGGCATCACCGTGCTCGGCATCGTCATTGTCACCACTTTCGAGACGGAAACGGTGCTTGAGATGAAGGAGGGCATGGTGGCGGAAGCGGGCGGCTACAGCCTCACCTTCGACGGTATCCGCCACGCCGTCGGTCCGAATTTCACCGAGGATCGCGGCCATTTCACCATCCGCAAGGCGGGTGTCGAAGTGGCCGATGTGTGGTCCTCCAAGCGGCTCTATACCGCGCGGCGCATGCCGACGACGGAAGCGGGTATCCTGACCTTCGGCCTCAGCCAGCTTTATGTCTCGCTTGGCGATCCCATGACCGATGGCGGCATGGTGGTGCGCATCTGGTGGAAACCCTTCATCCTGTGCATCTGGGGCGGCACGCTGTTCATGATGGCGGGCGGGTTCATCTCGCTCTCGGACCGGCGTTTGCGGGTCGGTGCGCCGAATCGCAAGGCGAAGCCGGTGCGAACGGCGATGCCGGAGGCGGCGGAATGAGGGAGTTTGTGGTAGCGCTCGGGCTTCTTCTCACCCTCATCTTCGCGGCAGCCTCTCCGGCCTTCGCGTTCAACCCCGACGAAGTCCTCAAAGACCCGGTGCTGGAACAGCGCGCCCGGAACCTGACGTCTCAGCTCCGCTGCATGGTCTGCCAGAACCAGTCGATCGACGACAGCAATGCCGAACTGGCGCGCGATCTGCGGGTCCTGGTGCGCGAGCGGCTGGTTCAAGGCGACAGCGACAAGGCTGTCATTGACTACGTCGTGTCGCGCTACGGCGAGTTCGTGCTCCTGAAACCGCGCCTCAGCCTTCGCACCGTGCTTCTGTGGGGCGCGCCCATTGGTCTCACCCTTGCGGGGATTTTCGCCGTCTTCGTGTTTTCCCGCCGCCGCGCAAGCCAGGAACAGCCACAGAAGCTGAGCGCGGACGAAGAAGAGCGAATCCGCAATCTCATTGAAAAATAACCGGTTTCCATTTCATTCCCCGGTACTTTTTCAACATTACGGATTTTTCATTCGTCAGACACTTCGCCGTAAGGTGTCGCCTCCTATATCTTCATCATCCACCGCTTCTCCCCCGGTCAAACGGGGCCCAGTCTGAATGAAGAAAGAAGGTACACCATGTCTCATTCGCAAAACGGCCATTCCTCGCTGAAGACGGCCTCGCTGAAGACGGCTCTGAAGGCCACGACCGTTGGCGGCCTTGCGGCGCTGATGCTTTCCACCGGCATCGCCGCCCCGATCCTCCACTCGTTCGCCGCTCCCGTCGAGGTGAATGCGCCGCAGGTTCCAAGCTTCGCCAATGTGGTCGATGCGGTATCGCCCGCCGTCGTCTCCGTTCGCGTACAGTCGAACGTGCAGCCCGCTTCCGATGACTCCAGCAATTTCTCCTTCAATTTTGGCGGCCGTGGCCTTGACCAGCTGCCTGATGACCATCCGCTGAAGCGCTTCTTCAAGGAATTCGGTGGTCCGAACCAGGATCGCTCCGAACGTGGTCCGAATCGCCACCGTGACGGCAAGGGTCCGCTTCGTCCCGTCGCTCAGGGCTCCGGCTTCTTCATCTCCGAAGATGGTTACATCGTCACCAACAACCATGTCGTCGATGATGGCTCCGCCTATACGATCGTCATGAACGACGGTACCGAACTCGAAGCCAAGCTCGTCGGCCGTGATCCGCGCACCGATCTTGCGCTCCTGAAGGTCGATGTGAACCGCAAGTTCACCTATGTGAAGTTTGCCGATGACAGCAAGATCCGCGTCGGTGACTGGGTCGTCGCCGTCGGTAACCCCTTCGGCCTCGGCGGCACGGTGACATCAGGCATTATTTCGGCCCGCGGCCGCGATATCGGCTCCGGCCCCTATGATGATTACCTGCAGATCGACGCCGCCGTGAACCGTGGCAACTCGGGTGGCCCGGCCTTCAACCTCAATGGCGAAGTGGTCGGCATCAATACCGCCATCTTCTCGCCGTCGGGCGGCAATGTCGGCATCGCCTTCGCCATTCCGGCATCCGTCGCCAAGGACGTGATTGCCGATCTGCAGAAGGACGGCAAGGTCGAACGCGGCTGGCTCGGCGTGCAGATCCAGCCGGTCAGCAAGGATATCGCCGAATCGCTTGGCCTCGCTGAAGCAAGCGGCGCGCTCGTCGTTTCGCCGCAGTCCGGCTCGCCGGGCGACAAGGCCGGCATCAAGCAGGGTGACATCATCACCGCCGTCAATGGCGAGCCCGTCAAGGATGCCCGCGACCTGTCGCGCCGCATCGGTGGCATGGCGCCCAACGCCAAGGTTGAAATCTCGCTGTGGCGCGGTGGCAAGTCGCAGTCGGTCACAGTGACGCTGGGTGATCTTACAAGCGACGACGCCTCCAAGGCGACGCCGACCCAGAACGACGACAAGGGCGACCAGTCTTCCAGCGAGAAGGTGCTGTCCAGTCTCGGCCTGACGGTTTCTCCCGCCGATGACGGCAATGGCCTTGCCATCACCGATGTCGACCCCGACAGCGATGCCGCTGCCCGTGGCCTGAAGACGGGTGAGAAGATCACCTCGGTGAACAACCAGCAGGTCGCTTCCGCCGCCGATATCGAGAAGATTCTCGAGCAGGCCAAGAAGGACGGACGCTCCAAGGCGCTGTTCCAGATCCAGACGGATGATGGCAGCCGCTTCATCGCTCTGGATATCGACCAGGGTTGATACGCTGAAACGCGATGCCGGCTTCTTTTGGGACCCGGCATCGCATCTCGCTCTTGAGACGGGGCGGTTGAGTATGGCAGGGCGCTATGGCCCTTTTCTTCTCCCCGCCGGGGAGAAGAAACAAGCGGCACCCGCCTGATCCATAGGCGATTGTTCAGCCTGGAAGCGCGATGGTGCTTAAGGCCCGATCTTCGGAGGAAATTCCATGGAAAACAAGGTTCAGGAAGTCTCTCCCGCATCTGTTTCCGGTTGTGCGGAAAAGGGCGAGGGCGCTATTGTCCCGCACATGAAGATTCTAGTCATTGAAGACGACCTAGAGGCTGCGGCCTATATGACCAAGGCGTTCCGCGAAGTCGGGATCGTCGCCGATCACGCGAGCGACGGTGAGAGCGGCCTGTTCATGGGCTGCGAGAATGCCTATGACGTGATGGTGATCGACCGCATGCTGCCGCGCCGCGACGGGCTTTCCGTCATCAGCGAGCTGCGCCGCCGCGGTATCGAGACGCCGGTTCTGATCCTTTCCGCGCTGGGGCAGGTGGATGACCGCGTGACCGGCCTGCGCGCCGGCGGCGATGATTATCTGCCGAAGCCTTACGCCTTTTCCGAATTGCTCGCCCGCATCGAGGTGCTGGGCCGCCGCAAGGGCAAGCCCGAGCAGGACATGATCTACCGGGTCGGCGATCTCGAACTCGACCGGCTGTCGCACGATGTGCGCCGCAACGGCAAGGAAATCCTGCTGCAGCCGCGCGAATTCCGCCTGCTGGAATATCTGATGAAGAATGCCGGCCAGGTGGTGACCCGCACCATGCTTCTCGAAAATGTCTGGGACTATCACTTCGATCCGCAGACCAATGTCATCGACGTGCATGTTTCCCGTCTGCGCTCGAAGATCGAGAAGGACTTCGAGAAGCCGCTTCTGAAGACCATCCGCGGCGCCGGTTACATGATGAAGGACGAGGGCTGATTGGCGAAAATGGCCCGCCTCAGAATAGTGTTCCGGTCGACAGCGGTGCGCCTTTCGGCGCTCTATATCCTGCTGTTCGCGCTCTGCGCCGCCTTCCTCGTCTTTTATGTCACCGCCCTTTCCGAAAGGCTGCTGAACCAGCAGACGCGTGATGCGGTGCTGCAGGAAGTCTCGGATGTGCAGCGGATATATAATCGCGGCGGCATCAACCCGCTTCTCAGGATGATGGAGCGCCGCGCCCGCCAGCCGGGTGCGAGCCTTTATGTCATCGCCGGGCCGAATGGTGAAATCCTTGCCGGCAACGTTGCCTCCGTTCAGCCCGGTGTCTTCGACAAGGAGGGCTGGACGGGCTTCCCGTTCCGCTACGAGCGTTATTCCGAAAGCGGCGACAGCGTGCAGCATCTCGCCACCGCCAATATCTTCATGCTGGACAACGGCCTGCGCATCCTGATCGGCCGCGATCTCGGCGAGCCGACCAAGTTCCGGGCGCTGGTGCGCAATGCGCTGATGGTGGCGCTCGCCATCATGGGCGGCGGCGCGCTGCTCATCTGGTTCGGTATCGGCCGCAATGCGTTGAAACGCATCGACCGCATGTCTGCGGCGACCAAGAAGATCATGGCCGGCGACCTTTCCCAGCGTCTGCCGCAGGGCCGATCCGGCGATGAATTCGACCGCCTGTCCGGCTCGCTGAACGCCATGCTCGGCCGCATCGAGAAGCTGAATGAAGGCCTGCGGCAGGTCTCCGACAATATCGCCCACGACCTGAAGACGCCGCTGACGCGGCTGCGCAACAAGGCGGCCGCCGCCCTTGACGACAATGACGAGACGAAACGGCGCGCGGCCCTTGAAGGCATCATCGCCGAGTCAGACCAGCTTATCCGCACCTTCAACGCGCTGTTGATGATTTCCCGCGTCGAGGCCGGTTCGATTGCCGCGGAAATGACCGATGTCGACGTCTCGGCGATTGCCGCCGACAGCGCCGAACTTTACGAGCCTGTAGCCGAGGATGCCGGGCTTGCTCTGGAAGCCGAAATAGAGGCTGACCTTTCGGTAAAGGGCAACCGCGAACTGATCGGCCAGGCGCTCTCCAACCTCATCGACAACGCCATGAAATATGCCTGCGAGGGCGAAGGTGACAAGAAACTCGTCGTCCGTCTGGCAAGAGAGCCGGAGGCCATCGTGCTCTCCGTCGCCGATAACGGTCCCGGCATTCCCGCCGACAAGCGCGGCGAGGTGCTGAAACGTTTCGTCAGGCTGGATGAAAGCCGCTCCAAGCCGGGAACCGGGCTCGGCCTGTCGCTGGTGGAGGCCGTCATGGAACTGCATGGCGGATCGCTGGTGCTATCCGACACGGATGCCTCGAATACGGCCTGCCCGGGGCTGACGGTTTCGATGGTGTTTCCCATTCCCAGGGCGTAAGCATCGCTGGCTGATGAAGCCAGTGGGTCTTCACACCGGTGAGTTCTGCGGATGAGCAAGGCTTGCCGGGAAATGACTGTTTTTCAAGATTATATTGAAAGATGATCTGGAGAATGGTTCGGTTGATCGACTGCAATGGCTCTGTTCGGAAATCGCGCGCGATGGACGAAAGGATGTGTGACGGGTGGCAGATACGGTTCCTCTGATCGACGACGGGCATGGCCCGATCATTCTGTTCGATGCGGAATGTGTCTTGTGTTCCGTGAATGCGCAATTCGTACTGCGGCATGACAGGGCCGGATATTTCCGCCTGGCCTCCATGCAGAGCGAGATCGGCGCTGAAATTTACCGTCGTTACGATATGGACCCGAAAGATCCCGTCAGCATGCTGGTCGTGGATGACGGCAGGGTGCGGCAGGACAGCGATGCTGTTCTGAGCATATATGAGGCGCTGGGCATGCCCTGGCGACTGGTTACCGTATTGCGCATCATTCCCGCATTTCTGCGCGATCCCGTTTATCGCTTTGTCGCCCGCAATCGCTACCGCTGGTTCGGAAAGCATGAAGAGTGCTGGGTGGCGCCGCCGGAATACAGCGACAGGATTCTTTGAACATGGCGGCCCAGTGAAACGCCTTGCGGCGTTTCACTGGATGAGGAGGCGTGAGGGCAGGGACGCCTTTCCTCATGGGGACGGGCGGGGGATGGACGTGTATTTCTCCCGCGCGGCTTAGAACGTGTAGGCCACGCCGATCATGGCGAAGGGCTGGATATCCTTTTTCACCACCGGGCTGTCCTTGGCGTCGCCCAGCAGGAAGCCGACGCCGCCGGTGCCGGTGATCATCCAGTTCTCCGTCATGAGATAGGAAACCGAGGCGCTGGCGTCGATGCGCTTGAAGCCTGCCTTGGCGTCATAACGGCGCAGGCCGGAGCGGGCGGATTGGGCCGAGGTGACACCGAAATAGGATTTCATGTGGTTGTCATCCGCCCAGGTGGCGGAGAGATCCGCACCGAAGATGAACTGGTCGACTTTGTGCGAGACGCTTGCGCCGACAGTGGCGGTGAGGCCTTCGCTGCCGCCGATGGTCTTGTCCACCTTGGCGTAGATTTCAAAGGGGTCGACGCCATAGGCGATGACGCCGCCGACCACGCCGCCGGCCTTGATGTCGCCCAGCCCGCGCAGGTTCTTCTTGTCATCCTTTTCCTTGCGGCCCGCTTCCCAGCCACCCTTGACGCCCAGCCGGAAGCCGTTCTGGTTCAGAAGATTGACGGTAACGCCGCTGAAATCGATGCTCAGGGTTTCTCCATACTGGACGGAAACCAGCGGGACGGCGCCCACTTCCAGCTTGTCCGAACCTTCATATTTCGGGGCATAGGCCGCACCTGCGCCGAGCGTGATCTTCCACTCGCTGGAACTGCTGTAGCGGGCATTGTCGAAATTGCCCTGCGGATCGGCCACCCTGTCCGATTTACCGATATCGGCGGCGAAGACCGGTGTGCAGATCGCCTGCGCAACAGGCAACGCTGTCAGGCAAAGGGCCATCGCGCGCAGGTTCTTTTGCCATTTTACTGTAAAAATCTGTTTCATGATCATATCCGTTGCAGCATCGAGCGTTGGAAAACCGGGGAGTCGGGTTTCGTTGAGGATGACGCTACGCGGGCACAATTGCGGAGACATTACGCGGTGCGGCGCTTTGGAAAACATCGCCACCGGCGGTTTTCTGATCGCAAAGCGGCCCGCATTTGTTACAACGCCACATGCATGCGCCGGGAGGCTTCGGCAAAGGTGCGGCGGCAGGAACGTTTCGGATGCGGTGCATCCGGTCCTGAAAGCCGGGCACGGTCGAAGAGCGGCGAGAGAATAGGCGGAAGAGGGAGAGAGACAGTGACGAAACGGGAAACCGCTGAAAGGCGGCTGAGCGAGGTTCTGCCGGGGATGATCCGCCCCTATACGCAGACGGAACTGAAATCCGTTCTTTCGACGCTGAAGGATATCGGCAAGGGTGAGCCGGCGGTGGCCGCGCTGCTTGCCGGTGAAAGCGCGCTCAAAGACTTTATCGCTGCGGCTTTCACGCTGTCTCCCTATCTGCGCGACATGGCGTCGGCGGATGAAGGGCTTTTGTCGCTGGCGATTTCGAAACCGCTTGAGCCGCTGCTGACCGGTCTCGTCCGCGAGGCGCGCGATTGCTGGAAGTCCGGGAACGAGGGCGGTATACCGAGCGAAAACGAGGTGATGTCGCGGCTGAGAGTAGCCAAGCGGCGGCTTTCCTTTATCGCCGCACTTGCCGATCTCGCCCGCATCTTCACCGCGCGTGATACGACCCGCTGGCTGAGCGACATGGCGGATGCAGCGCTCTCTGCCGCCATCGATCACCTGCTGCTGTCGGCCCATGAGAGCGGCAAGCTGAAACTGAAGGATGTCGCAGCCCCCAGCGAAGGATCGGGCCTCATCGTGCTCGGCATGGGCAAGCTCGGTGCGCGCGAACTCAACTATTCCTCCGACATCGACGCCGTGGTGTTCTTCGAACCCTCCGCCGGCATCATGGACGATCCCTATGATGCGACGGAGAATTTCGGACGCATGATGCGCCGTCTGGTGCGCATCATGCAGGAGCGCACGGCCGATGGTTATGTCTTCCGCACCGATCTCCGGCTGCGGCCCGACCCCGGCTCGACGCCGCTCGCCATTCCCGTGGAAGCGGCGCTGCTTTATTACGAGGGCAGGGGGCAGAACTGGGAACGCGCCGCCTATATCAAGGCGCGGCCGGTGGCCGGCGACATGAAGGCGGGCGAGAACTTCCTGCGCGAGCTGACGCCTTTCATCTTCCGCAAATATCTCGATTACGCGGCGATTGCCGATATCCACTCCATCAAGCGGCAGATCCACGCCCATAAGGGCCATGGCGCGATTGCGGTGAAGGGTCATAATGTCAAGCTCGGGCGCGGCGGCATCCGCGAGATCGAGTTCTTCGCCCAGACGCAGCAGCTCATCGCCGGCGGTCGCATGCCGGCGCTCCGGGTGCGGGCAACGCAGGAGGCGCTTGCTGCACTGACCGAGGCGAAATGGATCGATGCCGAAACGCGCGACAGCCTGACCGACGCCTACTGGTTCCTGCGTGAGGTGGAGCATCGCATCCAGATGGTGCGCGATGAACAGACCCATGTGTTGCCCGATACCGAAGCCGAATTGAAGCGCATTGCCTTCATGCTCGGCTTTGACGACACCAAGGCTTTTTCGGAAAAGCTGGAAGAAGTGCTGCGGCTGGTGGAGCGGCGTTATTCCGCGCTGTTTGAGCAGGAAACGAAACTCTCCGGCGAGGCTGGCAATCTGGTCTTCACCGGCCAGAAGGACGATCCCGATACGCTGAAAACACTCTCCGCCCTCGGCTTCGAGCGGCCGGAGGATATCTCCCGCGTCATCCGCACCTGGCACAATGGCCGTTACCGGGCCACCCAATCGGTCGAGGCGCGCGAGCGGTTGACGGAGCTGACGCCGGACCTGCTGCGCGCCTTCGGTGAAAGCAAGCGGGCGGATGAGGCGCTCCTGCGTTTCGATAATTTCCTTTCCGGCCTGCCGGCCGGCATCCAGCTGTTTTCGCTGCTCGGCAACAATCCGGCGCTGCTCGACCTGCTGGTGACCATCATGTCATCAGCACCGCGCCTTGCCGAAATCATCGCCGCCCGCCCGCATGTCTTTGACGGCATGCTGGACCCGGCGCTGATGAGCGACATCCCGACACGCGATTATCTCGCCCACCGCATGGGCAATTTCCTCTCCAACGCCCGCCATTACGAGGATATTCTCGACCGGCTGCGTATCTTTGCCGCCGAACAGCGCTTCCTGATCGGTGTCAGGCTTCTGACCGGCGCAATCCGCGGCGAAGTCGCCGCCCGCGCTTTCACCCACCTGGCCGATCTGGTGATCGAGGCGGCGCTGAATGCGGTTCTGGCGGAGATGGAAGCGGCGCATGGGCTCTATCCTGGCGGCCGTGTCGCCGTCATGGGCATGGGCAAGCTCGGCTCCTTCGAGCTGACGGCTGGTTCGGATGTCGATCTCATCCTGCTTTACGATTATGACGATGCCGCCCATGAATCCACCGGTGCAAAGCCGCTCGATGTGGTGCGCTATTTCACTCGCGTTACCCAACGGCTGATTGCTGCCTTGTCGGCCCCGACGGCGGAAGGCGTGCTTTACGAGGTCGACATGCGGCTTCGCCCTTCCGGCAACAAGGGGCCGGTGGCGACGCGCATCTCCGCTTTCGAGAAATACCAGCGCGAGGAAGCCTGGACCTGGGAACACATGGCGCTCTCCCGCGCCCGCCTGATTTGCGGCGATGCCTCGCTGATGGAAGATGCGCGCCGCATCATCGCTTCCATCCTTTCGCAAAAGCGCGATGCGGCCAAGGTTTCCGTCGACGTGCTGGACATGCGCAACCTCATCGAGCAGGAAAAACCGCCGGAAAACAACTGGGACTTCAAGCTCATCAACGGTGGCCTGATCGACCTCGAATTCATCGCCCAATATCTGGCGCTGGTTGGGCCGGTGAAAGGGCTTGCTGCGCACGAACCGGGTCGCAATACGGCCGAGGCGTTTCAGGCGCTCGCCGCGCCTGTCATGGAGCCGCAGGCTTTCGATGACTGCATGGCGGCAATGGGGCTTTATACCGAAATCTCGCAGATCGTGCGGCTGTGCATTGATGGGACGTTCAATCCGAAAGAGGCGCCGGCGGGCCTGATCGACCTCGTGTGCCGGGCGGGGGATTGCCCGGATATCTCAACGCTTGAGGGAGAGGTGAAGCGGCTGGCGAAAGCAGTGCGCAAGGCGTTTGTGGCGGTGGTGAAGAATGGCGGCTGATCTCGGTGGGTGGGGCGATACGCCCCTCTGCCCTGCCGGGCATCTCCCCCTCAAGGAGGGAGATCAGCTGGGAGCTAACGCTCGCTCATTCGCAACGTTAAAGATGGGCTGAAGAGCGACGCGCATCGATCTCCCCCCCTTGAGGGGGAGATGCCCGGCAGGGTAGAGGGGGGTAAACCGCACCCTCCAGCGCAAATGGGCGCGCGCGAAACACACCAAGCTTCAATGCACCGTCCCACACACGCCCGCCGTATGCGGAATAATGATCGTCACCACCGTGCCGCGACCCTCACATGAGCGTATCTTCATCGTCCCGCCATGCAGCTTCACCAGTGAGCGGGAAATCGCCAGCCCAAGCCCGGAACCGCCCTGGCTCTTGGCATATTGGCTCTGCACCTGCTCGAAAGGCTGGCCGATCTTGTTGAGCGCCTGCGCGGGGATGCCGATGCCGGTATCGGCGATGGTGAGGATCATCGCGGCCTCATGCACATGGGTGCGCAGCGCGATACGGCCGCCGTCGCCGGTGAATTTGACCGCGTTGGAGAGCAGGTTGAGCATGATCTGCTTCATGGCGCGGCGGTCGCCCTGCATGGTCAGCCCGGCGCAGACCTTCTGCTGCACGGTGATGTTCTTCTGCTGGGCCTGAATGGCGGTCAGCCGCAGCGTCTCCTCGATCAGCGGCGCAAGATCGATCGTCTCGCGGTTGATGCGCATATGGCCCGCTTCAATCTTCGACATGTCGAGAATATCGTTGATGACGTTGAGCAGGTGTTTGCCGCTGTCATGGATATCGCGGGCATATTCGGAATATTTCGGCGAGCCGACCGGCCCGAACATCTCGTTTTGCAAGATTTCGGAAAAGCCGAGGATGGCGTTGAGCGGCGTGCGCAGCTCGTGGCTCATATTGGCGAGGAATTCGGATTTCGCCCGGTTGGCGGCCTGCGCACGCTCTTTTTCGGCGAGATAATTGGCGTTGGCGTCGGAAAGTTCCGTCTTCTGCCGTTCCAGCTTGTGCTGCGAGGCGGAGAGGTCGCCGATCGTTGCCATCAGCCGGCGTTCGGAATCGCGCAGCCGTTCCTGATGGCGCTTCAGAAGGGTGATATCGGTGCCGACGGAGACGAGGCCGCCGTCACGGGTGCGGCGCTCGTTGATCTGCAGCCAGCGGTCATCGGCAAGCTGCACTTCCATGGTGCGCGACAGGCCGGATTGGTCCGGATCGGCAACGCGGCGTTCAACCACGGGGCGGGCTGCTGCGGCATGGACCGTACTTTTTTCCGTGCCGGCCACCAGCACGCTGTCAGGCAGGCCATAGGCCTTCTGGTAGTGGGTGTTGCACATCACGAGGCGATCGTTCTTGTCCCACAGCACGAAGGCTTCCGAGGTGGATTCGATGGCGTCGGCAAGGCGCTGGTCCGCCTCGGCATAACGCTGGGCGAGGCGGTGCTGTTCGGTGACGTCCATGGCGATGCCGATGACGCGCGGGCCGTTATTGGTGCGGATGACCTGGGCGCGGGCGCGCAGCCAGACATAATGACCCTTGGAATGGCGCATGCGGAAAATCTGGTCGATCTGGCGCAGGTTGCCGCAGCCGACGGCGCGGGCAAGCTCGTAGAGATTGCCGTCTTCGGAATGCATCATGCGGGCCGCATCGGAAAAGGAGAGCGGTGCTGCCTTCGGCGGAAGCCCAAGAATTTCGTAAAGCGAACCGGACCAGAACATGCGCCGGCTGGAAAGATCGAAATCCCAGAGGCCACAGCGCCCGCGCGACAGCGCCGTCTCCACCCGCAGGTTGGATTCGGCGAAGATGTCGTCGGCGTCGCGGGCGCGCTTCACCTGCATGTAATAGGCGTAGAGCACAACGAGCAGGATGGAGGAGATGCCGGCAAACAGCGTGACGTTCATGGCGATTTCGCTGCGCCAGAAGGAGCGGATCGGCTGCAGCGAACGCGCCGCGATCACCATGGCGCCGTCATCACCGAAGGGGATCATCGTCGCATAATGCTGCTGGCCATCGATGTTGGTCTCGATGGTGCCGGGCGAGCCGGGGAAACGCTGCACGATGGCGATTTCTGGAAGCAGGGCGGGCAGTGAGGTGCCGATATAAAGCATCGCCTCCTTGCCGGCGCCCGCGAAGATGCGGCCATTGCTGCCTGACAGCAGCACCATCGTGCCATCGGCAAGGCTGCCCGACGGCAATGCGGCGACGAGGCTCGCCTCGGCGCGGGTCCGGTCCTGCGCGGTGAAAACGATACCGTTGTTAATAAGGGCCGCTTTCGCCGTCAGCGCCGTCAGCGCCGTGGAGTGGCGGGCGGCCTCTTCCATGCGGCTGTATTCGGCAACGATGCCAAGCATGCGCGAGGCAGCGACAACAACGAGGAAGGCGAGAATGAGAATGGGGATCAGACGTTTCAGCAGGGTTTCGACCTGCGGCGCCGGGCGGTCGGAGCCATTCATCAAACCCATCAGGTCGCTGGAAAGCCTTTCGCCCCAGGCCGCAAGATCAGAAAATTTGGCATACGGCCGCTCATCGCCCGCAGTCGCCCGCCGCACGTTCGTCATTGTCCCGCCTTTTAGATGTCCCCAGTGATTCGAAGCGCCGCCGCTCGAATATCTCTAATGAATCAAATGCGATTCGCCGTGTCCAGAGGCAAAAGTTAAAAGAATTTTAACCCCTTGAACCGACTCCGTATTTTTTCGGGACAATCTGCTCCCGCTTCGGGAAAAGCGGGATTCATGAAGAAAAACAGTGAGCGGCACTTCAATTCCGGCGGTTTCGAGATGCCGCGTGGAACGGGTTTCAGCCTCCATCGAAGGCATCGAGAGCAGGGCCAAGCGCGCTGATCACGCCATTGCCGGCGGCGGGAAGACCGGTCAGCACCGCGCTGATGATATCCTCCCGGCTTGCGCCGTGCGCCTTGGCTTCCGTCACATGAAAAGCGATGCCGCTTTCCAGACGCAGGGCGGCCAGAATACCGATATAGATCAGGCTCTGCGTCTTCACATCGAGTGTGGAGGCCGCGCCCAGGCCCTGCACGGCCTGAAGCCATGCCGCCTTGTGAGCCGGGGCGTCGGTCATGAAGCGTTGAAACGAGGCGCTGGTTCTGGACATGTCCGTCATCTGAAGTTCCCATCTGATCCCGAGCCAACGTCGGCCCTTCGCACACAAAGATGCTGCGCAATGCGCGACGCCGCCTTGATGGAAATCAAGACGGCGTCGCGGCATGGATCAGAATGGTGGAGCTTCGGCGGACGATCAGCCCTTGAGGATACGCCCGACGATGTCGCTTACATCCGTCGACAGGTCCTTCGCCTCGGCAATGGTTGAAAGCGCGGCTTTCGCATGTTCGGCACGGCTTGCCTCCAGCGATCGCCAGGAGCGCATGGAGGTCAAAATGCGGGCGGCCAGCTGCGGATTGCGCTTGTCGATGGCGATGATCTGTTCCGCAAGGAAACGATAGGCCGCGCCATCGGCTCGGTGGAAGCCGGTGGGGTTGGAGAAGGCAAGCGTGCCGACCAGCGAGCGCACCCGGTTCGGATTGGTGGCGATGAAATGTTTCGATTTCATCAGCCCCTTGATACGCTCCAGCGCGCCTTCGCCCGGAATGGCTGCCTGCAACGAGAACCATTTGTCGAGAACGAGTGCATTGTCGGCAAAGCGTTTTTCGAAGGCGGCAAGCGCTTCCTTTGTTTCCGTGCTTTCCGGGAAACGCTGGGTCAGGACGCTGAGCGCATGGGCGAGATCGGTCATGTTGGTGGCGTCGGCAAAGGCCTTCGCCGCCCGCTCCGGTGTTCCCTCGGCAAAGGCGAGGAAGCTCAGGGCGCCATTGCGCAGCGAACGGCGTCCGGCGCTGTCGGCGTCGGGGCTGTAAGCCTCGCCATCGGCAGCACTATCGGCAAGCTGCCGCAGCGTTTCTAGGCCGGACGTGGCAATCGCCTTGATCGTGGCATTGCGCGCCTTGTGGATGGCATCGGGATCGGTGTTGCCGCCGAGTTCGCGGGCGATATCCGTTTCGCTCGGCAAGGCGAGCGCCTGCGCCCGGAATGCCGGCTCAAGCGCGTCGTTGCCGATGATTTCGATGAGCGTGGCGGAGAGAGCCGCATCCGTCTGTATTTCTTCGCCCTTGTGCACCGCCTTGGTGGCGGCAATCAGCGCCGGCAGGGCGAGATCGGTCAGCGCCTGGAAACGGGCGAACATGTCAGTCTCGTGCCGGGCGATCTGCACCAGATCGGCCGCATTCTGCTCGAAATCCAGATTGATCGGTGCCGCGAAGCTGCGGTTGATAGACAGCACCGGCCTCGACGAGATGCCGGTGAAGGAGAAGGTTTGGTTGCGTTCGTTCAGATGCAGCACGCCATTGCGATACTCGCCGCCTTCGACGGCTTGCGGTTCGGCGATCTGGCCATTGTCGAGGATCAGCGCCAGCGACAGCGGAATATGGCGCGGCTGCTTCACCGGCTGGCCGGGCGTCGGCGCCACGGTCTGTTCCAGCGTCAGTCTGAAGGTGGCATTGCCCGCATCATAAGCCGATGAGACGGAGACGAGCGGTGTGCCCGCTTCCGTGTACCAGAGCGAAAATTGCGAGAGGTCGCGGCCGCTCGCATCGGCGAAGCTCTTGACGAAATCCTCGACGGTTGCGGCTTCGCCGTCATGGCGCTCGAAATAGAGGTCCATGCCCTTCTTGAAATCATCAGCGCCGAGGATCGTGGCGATCATCCTCGTGACTTCGGCACCTTTTTCATAAACGGTCGTTGTGTAGAAATTGTTGATTTCGCGATAGGTATCCGGGCGCGGTGGGTGCGCCAGCGGGCCGGAATCCTCGGGAAACTGCTCCGATTTCAGGTGGCGCACATCGGCGATGCGCTTGACCGGCCGCGAGCGCATGTCGGCGGAAAATTCCTGATCGCGATAGACCGTCAGGCCTTCTTTCAGGCAGAGCTGGAACCAGTCGCGGCAGGTAATGCGGTTGCCCGTCCAGTTGTGGAA
Source organism: Agrobacterium sp. (assembly GCF_059499945.1). NCBI lineage: Bacteria > Pseudomonadati > Pseudomonadota > Alphaproteobacteria > Hyphomicrobiales > Rhizobiaceae > Agrobacterium > Agrobacterium sp. The sequence goes on from NZ_JCABZP010000014.1 coordinate 892,042, forward strand.
ATATTCATGGGCGATGATACGCTCGATATTGGCGTAGTCAGCATCGGAGGCGGTTTCCGGGTCGGCCAGTACGAATTTGTCGTTGAAGACGTTGAGACCCTTGTTCTCCATCGCGCCCATGTTGAAATCGGACACGGCGACGATCATGAAGATATCGAGATCGTATTCGCGGCCGAAACGCTCTTCGTCCCATTTCATCGAACGTTTCAGCGCATCCATGGCGTAGGCCGCGCGCGGCTCTTTGCCGTGCTCGACATAAATCTTCAGCGCCACTTCGCGGCCGGACATGGTGGTGAAGGTATCTTCCACCACGCCGAGATCGCCGGCGACAAGCGCGAAGAGATAGCTGGGTTTCGGATGTGGATCGAACCAGGCTGCGAAGTGACGGCCTTCATCGTAATTGCCGCCGCCGAGGAAATTGCCGTTCGAGAGCAGCAGCGGATTGCCTTCCTTCGCCGCGATGATCGTCACCGTATAGGGCGCCAGAACATCCGGCCGGTCGGGGAAATAGGTGATACGGCGGAAACCTTCCGCCTCGCATTGCGTGCAATAAACGCCATTGGTGCGGTAAAGCCCCATCAGCTGCGTATTGATCTGCGGATTGATGTAATTGGTGACGCAGATCTCGAAGGGAGATTCGGCCGGCAAATCGCGGATGGTCAGGCTGTCGGGCGTCGCCTCATATTGGCCGGCGGGAAGCTCCACCTGGTCGAGCAGCAGGCCGGAGAGCTTCAGCTCGTCGCCATCAAGGACGAGCGGCGCCTGCCGCTCAGCGCCTTCGCGCCGGTGAAAGATCAAACGGGCTTCGACCTTGGTATTCTTGGGGTCGAGTTCGAAGGTGAGATCCACCCGCTCCAGAACGAAATCGGTGGGGCGGTAATCTGCCAGGTGAACGATCTGGCCCGTGTCTGTTCGCATGACTGTCCCTGAATAACTTGGCGTGGTCTTCCCGGCATCATGTCGCCATAAGTCCCGGATGTAAAATGGGTAGAGTATTCGTCACGTTCATGTGCGCGTCGGAGGACGTTCTGTCCCGCGATGGAAAGCTTTGCCGGCCATGCAGACAATCCTCCCGCCGCCGGACCCGTGGACCATGGCAGCAAATGTTGAACGATTGCTGAAATTATATTTTATTTTCTTCAAATTTTAGCACGCGTCGCTTTTCGTCTGCGATCGTTCCCTGAGCCCATGATAACGAACCCCAGCCAGATCAACGGAATTCATGAGTGAATAACATTTTTTGTTGTAAAGCCCCGGAAGAATGCTCTAGCCTTGGGACATCCACTTCCCCTGCGTCGTCCTCTCCCGCATGAAAATCTCCCGATGGCGTGTTTGCGCAGCCGATATGAGTAACTGCCAATGAACGCCGAACCGATGAATCCCTTTCGCGGGATTAGCATGAAGCTGATTTCGGTCGGCTTTTTTCTTGTCATGCAGACCTGCATCAAGGCCGCAGGTGACGTGCCGGCCGGCCAGATCACCTTCTTCCGTTCCGCCTTCGCCATCATCCCGATCGTCGTTTATCTCGCCTGGCTGCATGCGCTGGCGAGCGCGCTGCACACCAACAATCTCCTCGGCCATTTCAAGCGCGGTTTTCTGGGCATCCTCTCGATGGCCTGCGGTTTTTATGGGCTGACCATGCTGCCGCTGCCGGAATTCATCGCCATCGGTTATGCCTCGCCGCTTCTCGCCGTCGTTTTCGCCGCCTTCATCCTGCATGAAAAGGTGCGCATCTATCGCTGGAGTGCGGTGTTTGTCGGCATGATGGGCGTGCTGGTGATTCTGTGGCCGAAGATGACGCTTCTGAGTGAGGGCGGCTTTGCCGCGGGTGAGGGGCTGGGGGCCATTGCCGTGCTATGCGGCGCGGCGCTGGGCGGTCTGGCCATGATCCAGGTGCGGCAATTGGTGGAAACGGAAAAGACGCCGACCATCGTGCTCTATTTTTCGCTCACCGCCACTTTGTTATCGCTCATCAGCGTGCCCTTCGGCTGGAATTCGCTGAGCGTGACGCAGGCGATGCTCTTGATCACCAGCGGCATCTGCGGCGGCGTCGCGCAAATCTTCCTGACGGAGAGTTACCGCCATGCGGAAGTCTCCGTTATCGCGCCCTTCGAATACAGCTCCATCGTCTTCGGCATCGCGGTGTCCTACATTCTGTTTGGAGATATTCCGACGGTGACAATGCTGATCGGTACGGCGATCGTGATCCTCGCCGGTATCTTCATCATTTTCCGCGAACATCAGCTGGGATTGGCGAGACGGGCGGCGCGCAAGGCTTCGACGCCGCAGGGGTGAGGGATGTTTCCTCGGCCGCTATACGCTGGCCGTTTTGTGTGTCCGTCATTCCGGCCATGAGCCGGAATCCAGTCGACACGCGTCTGCGTGTTGGAAAGACTCCTTTCAGCCCAAGGACTTGGGCTGGCTGGATGCCGGATCGGGTCCGGCATGACGGAGGTCTATAATCGTGAAAACACGCAAAAGCAAAAGGCGCCTTCCCGAAGAAAGACGCCAGCGCGCAATCATATCTATGGGCCAGTGCTAGACTGGCCTGAGTGCTTCTCAGCGCTCGCGGAAATCCGCGAAGACTGCCGAGGGACGCGTCACGCGGACCTGCTGCATGGCAGCGCGTGCGGTCATCTGTTCGTTTGCGGCTGCGCCGAAACGATGGTAGCCCTGACTGGAGCGAGGGCCGAGGCCCGCCAGGCGGAGCGTTTCAAAGCCGGAATGTACCGGACGGAAGCGAGTGGTCATTGCCTTGGTTCCTTAAACCGAATTCCTCCCAAGACATGATCGCTATATCGCAGCGCAGCATGGATTCGGCAAGCCGGCCAAATGCGCCGCTGTTATGCGTAATGCGCATGGCTTTTTTCATAATTCATTTACATTGAGTAGGAATGAGGCAGTCAGCCTTGGGTGATCTTTGCCTGAAAAGCCAATAAATCCTGCCATGCCAATGACTTACTCGCTGGCGCGTTCAACAGTTCCTGTGGGTGCAGGCTTGCGAGAGCCGGCAAAACCAGGTGTCCGGCTGCGACATCACGCCACTGTCCACGCAGCGTATGGATGGTGCCGGTGCCGCCAAAGAAGAAACGTGCGGTGAAGTTGCCAAGAAGCAACAGGTGTTTCGGCTCGGCAAGCGCGATCTGTCGCTCGATGAAGGGGCGGCAGATATCCATCTCGGCCTGCGTCGGCGGGCGGTTGCCCGGCGGCCGCCAGGGCACGACATTGCCGAGCATGATGGTGCTGCGCTCAAGCCCGATGGCCGCCAGCATGCGGTCGAGCAAAAGCCCGGTCTTGCCGGCGAAGGGAAGGCCCTCGCGGTCGTCATCCGCGTCAGGCATCGGGCCGATGACCATGATGGCGGAGGCGGCATCACCTGCGGTGAAAATCGTATTGCGCGCGCTGTTCTTGAGGTTGCAGCCGCTGAAACCCTCAAGTGCGGTTTTCAGCTCGGCAAGCGATCTCGCGCTTTCCGCCGCAAAACGCGCCGCCGCCACGGCCTGCTCGTCGGGCATGGCGACATTCTGCTGAAGAGCGGGCGCGGCTGGCGCGCCACGCGCCGGGGCGCTGCGCGTTGCCGCCTGCCGCTGAGGTGCGTCGGCACGGCGATCCGCCGGCCTTTCAGTCTGGCGTGCCGATGTCACCGCATCCTGTGCCGGCGCGGATCGGGCAGGGCGGGCGGCGGCGAATTCAGCGAAACGGTCGACCGGGGTCTCTTCCAGCATCCAGTCCACGCCCGCATCCGCATGGAAATGCAGGAGGGCGGCGAGTTCGGCCGGGGAGAGGTCGTGAGCGGCGATCATGGGCGGAAATTACCCCATGTTCCCCGCCCGGGGAACCCGTAAATCACGCTGTCCAGCGCTGAATATCGCCGCTTTCGCCGATCATGGCGAGACCATGGGCAATCGAGAGCAGCTCGCCGCCGCTTTCGATGCGGTCGGCGTCGAAACGGCGGGTGAAAAGCTCGCGCACCGCCGGCACGAAGGAGGTGCCGCCGGTCAGGAACACCTTGTCGATCGCCTCGGGCGCAACCTTCGTCTTTTCCAGAACCTCGTCGAGCGCTTCTTCTATCTTGGCAAGGTCGTCAGCGATCCAGTTGTTGAAATCGCTGCGCTTCACCATCTTGCGGCCGGCCTTGCCGAGCGGTGAGAAGTTGAACTCCGCTTCTTCCGCAGAAGACAGCGCCATCTTGGTGGCGGAAATCGCCTGATAGAGCGGGTAGCCCTCGTCGTGGTCGACCAGATCGATGAAGAGTTCGAGTTTTTCCGGCTCCAGCGCCGAGCGCACCAGCGATTTCAGCGCGGTGAATTCCTTCGAGGTCTTGAAGATCGACAGCTGGTTCCAGCGGCCGAAATTCACGTAATAACCCGAGGGTACATCCAGCACCTTGTCGAAGCTTTTGAACTTGCTGCCCTTGCCGATCTCGGGCGAGACCAGATTGTCGATCATGCGGAAATCGAAATGGTCGCCTGCCACGCCGACGCCGGAATGGCCGATGGGGGTGGCGGAAAGCTTGCCGGCATGGGTTTCGAAACGGATCAGCGAATAGTCCGTGGTGCCGCCGCCGAAATCCGCCACCAGCACATTGGCGTCCTTCTTCAGGCTCTGGGCGAAATAATAGGCCGCCGCCACCGGCTCATAGACATAATGGATATCAGGGAAACCTGCCCGGGTGAGCGCCTCGTTGTAACGGGCAAGCGCCAGCGTCTCATCCGGATTGCTGCCGGCGAAACGCACCGGCCGGCCGGCGATGACGGTGGAAACGTCACCTGGCCATTCCTCACCCGCATAGGTCTTCAGCTTGCGCAGGAACACGTCCATCAGATCCTCGAAGCTCTGGCGCTTGGCGAAGATCAGCGTGCCCTGAAACAGCGGCGAGGCCGCAAATGTCTTGATCGACTGCAGGAAACGGCAGTCGCCGGCATTGTCGATGAACTGGCGGATGGCGGCATGGCCCGCTTCCACATGCAGGGCGGCCGCACCCAGGCCGGCATCCTTCATGAAGGAGAGCGCGGTGCGCATGCTGTCATCCGTGCCTGCGCTGCTGGTGAAGCGCATGGAACGGCTTTCGCCGCCGCCGTCGGAAAGAGCCATGACCGTGTTGGTCGTGCCGAAATCGAGGCCGAGAGCCCGCTTTTGCGTCATCGCCATATCCTTGTTGCCGATAGAAAAACCCGCCCGGCCTGAAAGGCGGCCCAGCGCGAAAATAAGGGATGCCTTTGGCACCCCGATGTCAGAGGAGGGCGGTTGATTGCACAGGGCCGACGGAATGGCAAGCACCCGCACCCGGGTTTATTGTGAAATTTGCATGAAGTAATCGCCATGGGTGGAAGGCCGCCCTGCCGCCCGCATTAAATATTTTTTCGCATAAAGCGAGTATAAGGCTGAAATATAGCGTTAAAGAGCAGATTTATTTTTGTATTTGTTGTGTTTGCAGACGGAGCCCCGATGTCCCGAAAGCCGGCCCGTTCCACCCTCGAAGACGTGTCGCCGGCGCGAAACGCCCGCGTTCGCGGCGATGCGGACAGCTTCAACCGCCATCTCATGGACCTGATGGAGGCGTCGCAGCAGGGTTATGCGCTTTTCGACGGCGGCGATGAACTGCGTTTCGCCAACACGGCATTCCGCACCGCGCTCGGCCTCGGCCCGGACGAGTTTCCGACATGGGTTGATCTCATGCGCAGCGGTTACCGCAACTCCGCCGGCACGGCCATCGAGACCTCCGATTTCGAACTGTGGCTACGCTCCGCGAGAACGAGGCGCGGCAAGCTGCCCTTCCGCACCATCGAGACCGGCCTCAATGACGGGCGCTGGATGCTGACGACCGAGACGACGCTGCCGGGTGGCTGGATGTTGTGCGTCGTCACCGATATTTCCGAACTCGGCGTTGAACTGCGCGATCTTCGCCAGGAGCGGGACAGGGCGTTGAAATCCGCCCTGAGCGACGAGCTGACCGGTCTCGGCAACCGCCGCTACGTCATGGATATTCTCAATCACCGGCTCGGCCCCAACAAGGCCGAGGCGCTTGCCGTCATCATCATTGATATAGACCACTTCAAGTCGGTGAACGACCGCTTTGGCCATGCCTGCGGCGATCTGGTTCTGAAAGACTTCGCCGCCCGGCTTTCCGCTGCGGTCGCCCGCGACGATCTGGTCGGGCGGATCGGCGGCGAGGAGTTCCTGCTCGTTTTCGGCGGTTCGCGCATGTTGAGCGCGGAGATCATCATGCAGAAACTGCTGTTGTCTTTGACCGCGGCATCGCCGCTGAGCGACGTGCCGGATTTCCGCTATAGCTGCTCGGCGGGCATTGCCTTTGCAAATCCAGGCGAGAGCGCGAGCGATGTCCTGCGCCGCGCCGACACCGCCCTCTACGAGGCCAAGAATACCGGCCGGAACCGTTACGTGATTTACGGAGCGGCCTCCTGACGGGATTCGTATCTATTCGGCCTTAGTTCGACTTCGCCGCGCCGCCATCCACTCTCAGCATCGTGCCGGTGATGTAGCTTGCCGGAACCGAGCAGAGGAAAGCGCCGGCGGCGGCGAATTCCTCCACCGTGCCGAGGCGGCCGGCCGGGATGCTCTTGACGGAGGCCTCTCGGATTTCCTCGACGCTCTTGCCGAGACGCTTGGCGTTGGCGCCGTCAAGCTCATCGATGCGGTCGGTATGGATACGGCCGGGCAGGAGCAGGTTGGAGGTGATGCCGAAGGAGGCTACTTCGCTGGACAGCGTCTTGCTCCAGCCGACCAGCGCGCCGCGCAGCGTGTTGGAAAGCGCAAGATTGGCGATCGGCTCAAACACGCCTGACGAGGCGACGGTGAGGATGCGGCCGAAACCCTGCTCTTTCATCTCAGGCAGAAGCGCATTGGTGAGCGTGATGACGCGCAGCACCATGGACTGGAAGAAGGTATCGAGCTTTTCGACCGTCATCTCCTGCGCAAGGCCCGGGGTCGGACCGCCGGTATTGTTGACGAGAATATCGATGCCGCCGAGCTTGTCCTTGACCGCCTGAACCATGGCGGCGACGAAATTGTCATCGGCAAGATCGCCCCAGACCCAGTCGGCCTTGCCCTTGCCGAGCGCATTGATCGCCTTGCAGTTTGCCTCCAGCTTATCGCCGCTTCTGCCGACGAGAAGGACATGCGCGCCTTCTTTCGCCAGCGCCGTCGCAATGCCCAGCCCAAGGCCACGAGAGGAGGCGAGAACGAGGGCGCGTTTGCCGGAAATGCCGAAATCCATGGGTTTTATCCTGTCTTGTGAGTGCGCTATGTGCTGTTTATAGAGCATTTCCAGGAAAAGTGGACCCCGGTTTTCCGTCCGGAAATGCGACAAAACAAAGAGTTAGAGCGTTTTCGCGATTCGAAGAATGGCGAAAATCCTCTATGAAGGTGGCGCCCGGTTTTGAAGGAAAAATACACGTCATGACAGAACAATCCCTGCTGAAATTCTCCATTGCCGTCACGGTTCTCCTGGCGCTCTTCGGTATCGGCGCGGGCCTGTTCTCCGGCTCCTTCGCGGTGGTTTTCGATGGTGTCTATGCGCTGACCGACGCTTTCATGACGGTGCTGGCGCTGCTGGTCGCGCGGCTGATCGCCGCCTCCGCAGCGCCAAGGCCGGGCGGCCGACTGGTGGAGCGTTTCACCATGGGTTTCTGGCACCTGGAGCCGATGGTGCTCGGCCTCAACGGCACGCTGTTGATGGGCGCAGCCATCTATGCGCTCATCAACGCCATCGACAGCCTGATGGATGGCGGCAGATTGATCGAGTTCGACTACGCCATCATCGTCACCTTCCTCAGCTTCGCCGTCTCGCTCGCCATGGCGTGGTTCGTCAAAAGGCAGAACCGCCGACTGAAATCCGCCTTCGTGGCGCTGGATGCCAAAAGCTGGTTGATGAGCGCGCTTTTGAGCATCGCGCTCTTTATCGCCTTCGCCGTGGGTTATGGGCTGACGGGAACATCGCAGGCATGGCTTTCGCCCTATATCGACCCGGCCGTGCTGGCGCTGGTCTGCCTTGTGATCATCCCCATGCCGCTCGGCAATGTGAAGCAGGCGCTGGCCGACATCCTTCTGGTGACCCCGCTGGAATTCAAGCAGCATGTGGACAGGGTGGCCGCCGAGACGGTGGAAAAATTCGGCTTCGCTTCGCACTATTCCTATGTCGCCCGCGTCGGCCGCGGCCGTCAGATCGAACTCTTCTTCATCGTGCCGAAGAACTGGCCGGCCCGGCGTCTGGAGGAATGGGATGCGATCCGCGACGAGATCGGCGAAGCGCTGGGCGGCGAGGGCAGTGACCGCTGGTTGACGATCGTGTTTACGACGGATGAGGAGTGGGCGGTTTGATGTTGGAGAGTGATCTTAGCTAATCGGCTTGTGGCCCGAAGCGGACATTGGTTTGCCGTCGTTAGGTTGCAACTCCGCGCTGGATAACGCTAAAAACACATAGACTATGGGTTGCGTTTGATTTACGGCTAACTCAAACGCGCGAAAAATGGTGCAACCACCGACCGCCCAATTTTCAATGTCTTTGGTTACGATCTTATGGACCAATTGGTTGCCGATATCAAGAATTGCAAGCAATGCCACCTGTCCATTCCGCCGCAGGCAAAGATCTGTACTCATTGCCAATCGTATCAGGACTGGCGAGGATTGTTCTCGATCTCGAACACCGTTCTTGCCTTGCTCACTGCACTCGTGTCTGTCCTGAGCATTGCCCTACCAAACCTATATGGTCTGTTGCATAGGCCGAAGTCCGATATGTCTGCCCCGATGATATCGATGGAGGGAACAACGGTGCGTTTGCTTGTCACCAATCGTGGGGATGCGGCTGGCGTTTTCGTACGAGCGGACGTTCATAGCGAATATCTCGCGGCCGCAACAAAGGTTCGACTTCGTGACGATCAACGCGCGGTTATCAGCCCTGGCACAAACCTCCTGATGTTCGACATTATTCCCCTGCTCACGCAGGAGGAATCCTATCGAAACTCAGTCGAAATGATCGAGGTTGTACTACAAAACAAGGAGGCTCCACCGACCGACATCTTCTTTCAGTTCAGCGACTCGGACGGCTATCCAATAGTCGCGCGATTGTCCTTAGACGCAGACAAGTTGTTTGAGCTTATGAGAGCGAATTCCGATCGATGCTCAGCTATCAAAGTCGCGGACTTTTATAATGGTTGCATCGGCCCCGGGGCTGCACCAGAGAGTGCTGCTTTTTTGGAGATGCTAAAGCACCCGGAGATCGAGGCAGAAAAAAAGAATGAGGAACCGACACCATCATCGAATACATCCTCTCCTCGCCCCCAAACTAGCCACTAGGGAGCTGTCCGCTTTCCGCCGATAAATTTCGCAGTTTTCGAGGATTTTGCTTTGGATTTTCTGGGTTTCATAGCCGCTATTCTCACCGTGGTTGCGGCACTTTTCGGGTTGATACCCCCTCTGCTTTCGAAAGCTCAAGCGGGAGGACAGTCAGATGAGTCTGTCTCCGGTTTTGTTAAGGCGTTGACTCCGATCGTTGTTATCGGCGGCATGCTGGGCATCTATTTTCTCTACATGTTCGGAATGACCGCGTTGCCGCGATACATGATGAGTCGACCCGAGAAAGAGATCGCCGAAATCAAGGGGGTGAGCGACGCGGATTGGAACTTAGTACGCAGCGCTGAGATGCTTACGTATTCTGGTGAGCGAGATGCGGCGCTAGTGCGGATCATCGACCATGCGATTGCCAACTCCGACTTTCCACTGGCTATTCTCGCTACGTCCAACCTTTCGTATAGCTCTCAGCGAGACGAACAACTGGTGCGGATCCAGGGAGCGATGCTTAGTGGACCGAAGCCAATTAAAGGCTTACCGTCTCCGCCAGCGACAGAATAGCTGACGTTATGGCTGAGATATGGCACGAGGCGGTTTTGGCTATCCCATCTCGTGAAAAGAGTGTCGTTGATGTCCGGTATTGGCGCAAACGGAAACGCCGCCATTGATGAAGCGAGCCGAATGGGCGTTTCAGCCGCGGTAAACGCGAGAGTGGCACAAATGCCGACTACCCTTGACGCCTACACTCCCAGCTTCTATTTTAAATCTTACGTGAACGTAAAAGTAATAATTCAATCATCAGGTTGTCTGACAATTGACTGGCGTGCGACATGTTTTGCCGCTATAGAAGCTCGACAAAGGCGTCCTGCTTTGCGAAGACAGACGCTGGTAAATGCGGTGTCGCGGATGGCTTTTTGTCCGGCGCAGGCGATGCGCCGACGATGCCGGTAAGCGGATATATAACAACAGCCGGATGGGACCGGCGATCTGAGAGGACGAGATGACGGAAGCGATGGAACTGCCCGAACGCGAAGCGATGGAATTCGACGTTGTGATCGTTGGCGCGGGTCCTGCGGGTCTTGCCGCCGCGATCCGCCTGAAGCAGGTGGAGCCCGAGCTCTCGGTCGTCGTTCTGGAAAAAGGCGCGGAAGTCGGTGCGCACATCCTCTCGGGCGCGGTGGTCGATCCCATCGGCATCGACCGTCTTCTGCCCGGCTGGCGCGAAGAGGAGGGGCATCCCTTCAAGACCGAGGTCAAGGACGACCAGTTCATGTTCCTGGGCCCGGCCGGCTCCATCCGCCTGCCGAATTTCATGATGCCGCCGCTCATGAACAATCACGGCAATTATATCGTCTCGCTTGGGCTGGTCTGTCGGTGGCTGGCGGAAAAGGCGGAGGCTCTCGGTGTCGAGATCTATCCGGGCTTTGCCGCAACGGAAGTGCTTTATAATGACGAAGGCGCCGTCATCGGTGTCGCCACCGGCGACATGGGCATCGAGAAGAACGGCGAGCCGGGTCCGAACTTCACCCGCGGCATGGAACTGCACGGCAAATATGTGCTTGTTGGAGAGGGCGTGCGTGGATCGCTCGCCAAGCAGCTGATTTCCAAATTCGACCTCTCGAAAGATCGCGAGCCGCAGAAATTCGGCATCGGCATCAAGGAGCTCTGGCAGGTCAAGCCGGAACACCACAAACAGGGCCTCGTGCAGCATTCCTTCGGCTGGCCGCTCGGTTTCAAGACCGGTGGCGGCTCGTTCCTGTATCATCTGGAGGACAACCTCGTCGCCGTCGGCTTCGTGGTGCACCTCAATTACAAGAACCCCTATCTTTATCCTTTCGAGGAATTCCAGCGCTTCAAGACACATCCGGCCATCCGCGATACCTTCGAGGGCGGCAAGCGCATTTCCTATGGCGCACGCGCCATCACCGAAGGTGGCTACCAGTCGGTGCCGAAGCTCACCTTCCCGGGCGGCGCGCTGATCGGCTGTTCGGCCGGTTTCGTCAACGTGCCGCGCATCAAGGGCAGCCACAATGCGGTGCTGTCGGGCATGCTGGCGGCGGAGAAGATCGCCGTGGCGATTGCCGCCGGCCGCGCCCATGACGAGGTGGCCGAGATCGAGGCCGAATGGCGCGAAGGCGATATCGGCAAGGACCTGAAGCGGGTCCGCAACGTCAAGCCGCTGTGGTCGAAATTCGGCACGCTCGTCGGTGTCGGCCTTGGCGGTCTCGACATGTGGACGAACCAGCTGTTCGGCTTCTCCTTCTTCGGCACGCTGAAGCACGGCAAGACGGATGCGCAAAGCCTGGAACCGGCTTCGAAGCACAAGCCGATCGCCTATCCGAAGCCGGATGGCGTCCTGACCTTCGACCGCCTGTCCTCGGTGTTCCTGTCCTCCACCAACCATGAGGAAGACCAGCCGGTCCACCTTCAGGTGAAGGACATGGAGCTGCAGAAGCGCTCCGAACACGACGTCTTTGCCGGCCCCTCCACGCGTTATTGTCCGGCCGGTGTTTATGAGTGGGTGGAGAAGGACGGCCAGGAGGTCTACGTCATCAACGCGCAGAACTGCGTGCACTGCAAGACCTGCGACATCAAGGACCCCAACCAGAACATCAACTGGGTGCCGCCGCAGGGTGGCGAAGGGCCGGTTTACGCCAATATGTGATGGTGGGTCCGAACCGTCTGGATCGTTGACGTCGTTTAGCGACGCCGTGGCGTTTGAACGCCGTCACCCCGGATTTGATTCGGGGGCCGGCGCGATCAAGTCTTTGATCGTAAAAGACTCTCCTCACGGCGCAGACGCGCCGTGACTGGATGCCGAATCTAGTCCGGCATGACGAAAGAGCAGCGTTGATGGCCCGTCCCCCGTCAGTATTTGTGGATTGCTCTTCGATTTCTTACATATAGGATGTTGGGGTGTTGCATGGTCGCGTGGCCCGTGGATTGTGGTTAAGCGATGCGGTAACGCCTTGAACGTGCATATGGTCCTAGGTGCCGTCGCAAGACGACAGGGAGTGAAAGAATGTCCGGCTTTCAAAGGCTGAATATCGTGCGGAAGACAGGGTGCGTTGCCGGTGTGGCGGCGCTTGCGATGATTGCCGTTTCTTTCAGCGGCGGCCCGCTGGTGGCCGCAAGCTGCCGTACCGATGCCATGGCCGGCATCGACTGGCGCGAATGCAACAAGCGTCTGCTGATGCTGGGCGGCAGCAATCTCGATTCGGCGATGCTCTACGGCACGGATTTCACCTATACGGATCTGCGCGGTTCTTCGCTGAAGGGCGCCAATCTCGAAAAGGCCAAGCTCATCCGTACCGCCCTTGGCGAGGCGAACCTTCAGGGCGCCAACCTGACCAAGGTGGAAGCTTATCGCAGCGATTTTTCCGCCGCCGACGCCACCAATGCCAAATTCGTCAATGCCGAAATGCAGCGGACCAAATTCGAAAACACCAAGCTGGACGGCACGGATTTCACCAAGGCTGAACTCGGCCGTGCTGATTTTGAGGGTGCGACGCTGAACGGCTCGAAATTCTCGCTCACCAACCTGTCACGCGCCCGCTTCGGCGGTGCGAAGCTTGGCGGTCCTGTCGATTTCACCAGCGCCTTCCTGCTCCTGACCCGGATTGAAGGGGTCGATCTTTCCACCGCCACCGGGCTCGACCAGAAACAGATCGATATTGCCTGCGGTGACGCCAAGACCAAATTACCGAACGGCCTCACCGCGCCGGCCTCCTGGCCGTGCCCGGAAGACCCGGACGACGATTGACAGGAATGGCCGCGCGGTTTTGCGCACGGCCCAAATACATCCGTAAGCGGAGAGAAGCGCCCGCGATGCGGACGCCTCGTTGCTGATCAGAAGCCCGAAAGCACGATCTTGCCCTTGGCCTTGTTGCTTTCGATCAGCGCGTGCGCCTTGATGAGATTTGCGGCAGTGATGGTGCCGAAAACCTCGGTCAGCGTCGTCTTGATCTTGCCGGCATCGACAAGCTCGGCCACGTGGTTGAGCAGCCGGTGCTGCTCGATCATGTCAGGCGTCTGGAAGACGGCGCGGGCGAACATCATTTCCCAATGGATCGATACGCATTTGCGCTTGAAGGCCATGACGTCGAAACCGCCGGCCGGATCGTCGATCAGCGCGAAACGGCCCTGCGGCGCGATGGTCGCCACACTGTCGGCGGCATGAATGTCGCTATGGGTGGTGGAAAAGACGAAGCCCGGCGCACCGAGCCCGAGCGCTTCCACCTGCGGCGCGATCGGCTTGCTGTGATCGATGACGTGATGCGCGCCGAGTTCTTTCACCCAGGCAATCGTTTCCGGCCGCGAAGCGGTGGCGATGACGGTGAGGTCGGTTAGCGCCCGCAGAAGCTGGACGGCGATGGAGCCGACGCCACCAGCGCCGCCGATGACCAGAACGGCGTTGGCTGCGCCCGGAACCGGTTCCTTCACCCGCATCCGGTCGAACAGCGTCTCATAAGCGGTGATCGCGGTCAGCGGCAGGGCGGCCGCTTCCTCGAAATTCAATGATTTGGGCTTTGTTCCGACAATGCGCTCATCGACGAGATGGAATTCGCTGTTGGAGCCGGGGCGGTTGATGACACCGGCGTAGAATACCTCGTCGCCGGGCTTGAACAGCGAGACCTTGTCGCCGACGGTCTTCACCACGCCGGCAGCATCGAAGCCGAGCACGCGCGGTTCGCCGTTTTCCGGCGTCTGGTTGCGGCGCACCTTGGTGTCGACGGGGTTTACCGAAACGGCCTTCACTTCCACCAGAATGTCGTGCCCTTTCGCTTCCGGCTGGGGCAGGTCGATATCGACGAGGGCGTCTTTCGCCGTGATGGGCTGGCTGGTCCTGTAACCGATGGCGCGCATGAACAGTCTCCTTTGCTTGTTTGCGTGCCTCTTACTTGATACATATGAACGCTGATCGCAAGAATGCACATTTTGTGATGATACATACAAAAAGGATACTGTGATGTCGCGACCGCGCGCCAAGCTCACCGGCAACTTTCCCGGCTGCCCGGTGGAATCGGCCTTGAGTTTTCTCGACGGCAAATGGAAGGGCGTGATCCTTTATCACCTCATCAATGAAGGCACGCTGCGCTTCAACGAGCTGCGCCGCCATATTCCCAGCGTCACCCAGCGCATGCTGACCAAGCAGCTGCGGGAACTGGAGGAAGCGGGCCTGATTTCGCGCACCGTCTTCCCGGTGGTGCCGCCGCGGGTGGATTATGCGCTGACGCCGCTTGGCGAGACGATGCGGCCGGTCATCTCGGCGCTGAAAAGCTGGGGGGACGCCCATGTCGTCTGCAAGAACGGCGCGAAATACACCCAGCTTCCGCAGGCTGCGGAGAAGGCGGCCTGAGAGAAATCACAGGTAAAAGCACGTCCCGTGAGGGCCATTTTTCATGGTGCGATGCAACACGGATTTGCCCCGATTGATGCATAATGCTGCAAACTCGATTCGCAGCAGGGACATCAAAGCACATGAGCATGGGTTGGATGGAGGCCGGATTTCTCGGCCTTTTGCAAGGACTTACGGAGTTTCTTCCGATTTCTTCAAGCGCGCATCTGAGGATTGCCGGGGAGTTCCTGCCCTCCGGCGCGGATCCCGGGGCCGCCTTCACCGCAATTACCCAGATCGGCACGGAAATGGCGGTGCTGGTCTATTTCTGGTCCGATATCATGCGGATTGCAGCCGCCTGGCTGCGGCAGAACCTGCGCCTTGGCGAATATAACAAGGCTGATGCCCGGCTGGGCTGGCTGATCATCGTCGGTTCGGTGCCGATCGTGTTTCTGGGCCTGTTCTTCAAGGATGCCATCGAACATTCGCTGCGCAACCTCTATATCACCGCTGTGATGTTGATCGTCTTTGGCATCGTTCTCGGTCTTGCCGACAGGATCGGGGAGAAGCGTTACAAGCTCAACCAGCTGATCTGGCGCGATGGCATCCTGTTCGGTTTCGCGCAGGCCATGGCGCTCATCCCCGGTGTTTCGCGTTCGGGCGGCACCATCAGCGCCGGCCTGCTTCTGGGCTACACCCGCGAGGCGGCGGCGCGTTATTCCTTCCTGCTCGCCGTTCCCGCCGTCTTCGGCTCCGGCTTCTACCAGCTCTTCAAGAGCATCGGTGAGGACAATCCGGTCGGCTGGGGGCAGACCGGGCTTGCGACCCTCATCGCCTTCGTGGTCGGTTACGCCGTGATCGTGGTTTTCCTCAAGCTGGTCTCGACCAAGAGCTACATGCCCTTTGTCTGGTACCGCGTGGTCATCGGTTTCATCCTGCTCGCCCTACTGGGAACGGGCGTCATCAATGCCGGCGGCTGAGGGCAGGGCTTCTCGCTTTTTCCCATCGCAAATGAAAAGGCCCGCTCTTTCGAACGGGCCTTTTGTCTTTAGAGCAATGTGCCGCTGAGGATCGCCAGCGCCACCGAGAAGTAGATGATAAGGCCGGTGACATCCACCAGCGTGGCGACAAAGGGGGCAGAGGCGCTGGCGGGGTCGAGCCGCAGGCGCTGCAGGATGAAGGGCAGCATGGAACCGGCCAGCGAACCGAAGGTGACGATGCCGACAAGCGCCGCGAAAACGGTTGCACCGACCAGCAGCCAGTGTTCGCCGTAATCGTAGAAACCTGCCTGCTGCCAGACCGTCAGACGCAGGAAGCCGATGGCACCCAGAATGCAGCCGAGCGTCAGGCCCGTCGGGATTTCGCGCAGCAGCACGCGCCACCAGTCCGAAAGCTTCAGTTCGCCGAGCGCCAGCGCCCGGATGATGAGCGAGGTGGCCTGCGAACCGGAGTTGCCGCCTGACGACATGATGAGCGGAATGAACAGCGTCAGCACCACGGCCTTTTCCAGTTCGCCCTCGAAATGCTGCATGGCGCTGGCCGTCAGCATTTCACCGAGGAACAGGGCTGCGAGCCAGCCGGCGCGCTTGCGGATCATGTCCGGAAAACCGATCGTCATATAGGGCTTGCCGAGCGCCTCCATACCACCGAATTTGTGGGCGTCTTCCGTGGTGTCGGCGATCATGGTGTCGATCACGTCGTCAACGGTGACGATGCCGAGGATATGCGAATGGTCATCGACAACGGGAAGGGCCAGAAGGTCGTGCTTGCGGATCAGCCGGGCGACATCCTCCTGCGACATCAGGGGGCTCGCATAGGCAATGCCCTCCTTCGAAGCGACGGAGAGGATGGAAGCGCCCGGTTCGCCGGTCAGCAGGCGACGCAGCGTCACCACCGTGGAGAGTGTCCCGTCCTGCGCCAGCACATAGATGGCATAGACCGTTTCACGCGACCGCTCGACGACGCGGATGTGCGAAAGGGTCTGTTCCACCGTCCAGCTGTCGGGCACGCTGACGAATTCCGTGGTCATGATGGAGCCGGCGGTGCGCGGCGGATAGCCCATCAGATGCTGGATGGAGAGCGCCGTGGTGCGGTCCAGCCGGGCAAACAGCTTGGCGCGGGGCTCTTCTTCCATTTCCGCCATGACGTCGGCGACGCGGTCGTCGGACATGAGGTTGACGAAACGGGCGGCCTGTTCGAGCGGAATGCCGGCAATGATGGCGGCTGCGTCATGCAGTTCCGGCCGGTCGAGAATGGCAACGGCCTTTGCCTGCGGCATGGCAAGCAGGGCAGCTACGGCTGCGTCGGTATCAAGCGTGTTGAGGTGCTCGACACGTTCTGCGATGGTGGTGGAACCGGCATTTCCGCTGCGGAGAAGACGTGCGGCCTTGCTGGCTCTCTGGGAGAGAGTGTGGAAGTTCATGATTGCTCACCTTTCCGTCGATTCGCCGATTACGGCGAACGCGGTGGTGAGCCGACAGAGGTCGGATCAGTTCCCGTTCGCCGCTTTCGGCAAAGGCAATCGACTACTACTGTCGCTAGACATCTAATGATGCTCCGTTGAAATCCGCACAGTTCCGGGTCACGGCCCGTGCGTAACGCCGTGTTGCGCCTGAAACGAAAAAGAGTCAAGCGGGCCTATTGTGAAATTTCCGTAAGGTTCCGGGCGGGTCCCGGAAAGGGCATTCAAGCGGTTAAAAAACCGGCATTCAGCCGGCTTTTGCGCGCCGCTCGACGGTGACGGAAACGAGGAAAACGCCAAGCCCGAGAAGGGAAAGAACCGCACCGACATAACCCGTCGAGGCGTAACCGAAACCCATGGCGATGACGAGGCCGCCAAGCCAGGCGCCAAGCGCGTTGGCGATGTTGAAGGCGGAATGGTTGGAGGCGGCAGCCAGCGTCTGCGCATCCTGCGCCACATCCATCAGCCGGGTCTGCACGGCCGGGCAGGCTGCGAAACCGCAGCCGATCAGGAAGACGCAGAGGCAGAGCATGAATGGATTGTCCGCCGTCATGCCAAACACGGTCATGACAAGCACGTTGAAGGCCAGCATGCCGCCAATCGTGCCGTTGAGCGAGATATCCGCCAGCCGCGAGCCGACGACATTGCCGACATTCATGCCGATGCCGAACAGCGCCAGCACCATGGAAACGGTGGAAACCGGCATCATCGCCACATCGGTGGTGGTCTTGGCGATATAGCTGAACACAGAGAACATGCCGCCGAAACCGACGGCGGCGATGGCAAGCGTCAGCCACACCTGCACGCGCCGGAAAGCGCCAAGTTCGCGCCACACGCTGGCGCCTTCCTCCACCCTGTCACGCGGCTGGAACAGCCAGAGAAGGGCGACCGTCAACAGCCCGATGCCGCCGACCAGCATGAAGGCCGCGCGCCAGGACAGAAGCTGGCCGAAGAAGGTGGCAAGCGGGGTGCCGAGCAGGGTGGCGATGGTGAGGCCGAGCATCACGCGGCCAACGGCGCGGGCGCGCTTGTGGATGGGCGCCATGGAGGCCGCCACCAGCGCCGCAACGCCGAAATAGGCGCCATGCGGCAGGCCGGTGATGAAGCGCAGGACGGTGAAGCTCAGGAAATCAGGTGCAAGGGCGCTCAGGATATTGCCGACCGCAAAAAGCCCCATCAGGCCGAGAAGCAGGGTACGACGCGTTATGCGCGCGGCAAGCACCGCAATGATCGGCGCGCCGATGACGACGCCGAGCGCATAGGCGGTGATGACGTAACCCGCCTGCGGAACGGTGACGCCATAGGTGGTGGCAACGTCAGGCAAAAGGCCCATGATGGCGAATTCACCGGTGCCGATGCCGAAGCCGCCGGCGGCAAGCGCCAGTTCGATAAGTGCGATGGCAAGCGGGGAGAGGGCCACGGCTGGCGCTGCCGTGTAAACGGTTTCATTCTCCGCGCCAGGGCGGGCTTCGGAAATATTCGACTGGCTCATCGTGACCTGAAAAACGGGAAGGGCCCACAGAAAAAAGGGCAAGACCGTATGGGAGCGGTCTGCCCTGACTGGAGATGCGCGGTCATGAAAATGACCTTAAGTGATCCCTAACATGAAATGATGCGTTGCGGTAGAGCGATTCTCGGCAAAAGAGCATCTTCACGCGATGGTGTTCGGAACTCTATATGACGACAGGCATTTACGCGCGGCTGCGTTACTGGATCGGGTTGGAAACATGAAGCTCATTGCAATTTTCAATCGCGACGGCGGCACTTTTCGTACCACTGACATGGAAGCCTATTGCGAACACGCCCGCGACGTTTTCACCCGTGCCGGCCACACGATCGATTGCCGTCTGGTCTCCGGAAAAGATATCGTCGAGGAAATGGAACGCGCCGCCGATGAACCGGGCATTGAAGCCATCATTGCCGGCGGCGGCGACGGCACGATTTCCGCAGCAGCGGCCATCGCCTGGAAGCACGGCATCGCGCTCGGCATCGTTCCGGCCGGCACCATGAACCTCTTCGCCCGCTCGCTGAAGCTGCCGCTCGATATTCGCCAGGCGCTGGAAACGCTGGCGAGTGGCGAGATTGCCAGTGTCGACATCGCCAGCGCCAATGGCCGCCTCTTCGTCCACCAGTTTTCCGCAGGTCTGCATTCGCGCATGGTGCGCTACCGCAACAATCTCGCTTTCGCCTCCCGTCTTGGCAAGATCAAGGCGAGCATCCGCGCCGCCATCAACGTCATCCTCAATCCGCCGGTGTTCGAGGTGCAATATACTGTCAATGGCAGGACGCAGCATCGCAAGGTTTCGGCCATTTCCGTCTCCAACAACGAGTTCGGCCAGAGCTCGCTGATGGTGGCGGATAATGTCTCGGGCGGCCATCTCGGCTTTTATCTTGCCGATCCGCTGCGTCCCTCCGGCGTTGCGAAACTCGCTTTCGACATTCTGCGCGGCAGGCTGAAGGAAAACGCCGCCGTCACCGCCATGACCGTGACGGATGTGGAACTGCATTTCCCCAAGAAGCGCCATGACCTGCGATGTGTCATCGATGGCGAGTTGCTGCCGATGGAGCGGGATGTGGCGCTGAAAGTTCATGCGGGCGAATTGAAGGTGCTGGTGGGGCGGGCGTTTTTCGCATAGTGCAACCGCCTGTGAATTGGGCGATTACCCTTGTTTCTTCTCCCCGAGGGGGAGAAGTCCGCGGCAGCGGGATGAGGGGGCGAGGTCTCCGAAGTCCGGCAACGATACCCCCTCATCCGACCCTTCGGGCCACCTTCTCCGCGGCGGGAAGAAGAAACTAGCGGCAACCGCTCGTTCCATTCGCTCCCCCTAAAAAACGCCAGCCTTGCCAAATCGAATCCGCCCGGCCATGTTCGGCGGGCGCGGTGGCGTGAGCGCCGTTGCCTTTATGGGAGTGCGATCTGTCATGAATGAAATCTCCAAGCCGCTGTCCAACCTCGCCGCCATCGATGCCGCCCATCACCTTCATCCCTTTTCCGATATGGGCAAGCTGAATGCCGCCGGCACCCGCATCATCGAGCGCGCGGAAGGGGTGTTCATCTATGACAGCACCGGCAAGAAATATCTCGACGCCTTTGCCGGCCTCTGGTGCGTGAATATTGGATATGGCCGCCGCGAGATCGCCGATGTCGTGCAGCGCCAGATGAACGAGCTGCCCTATTACAACGCGTTTTTCGGCACCACCACGCCGCCGGCGACACTTCTGGCGCAGAAAATCGCCTCCCGCGCCGGGCCTGACATGAACCATGTGTTCTTCACCAATTCCGGATCGGAAGCGACCGATACCTGGTTCCGCATGGCGCGGGTCTACTGGAAGGCGCTCGGCCATCCGACGAAGACGAAGGTGATTGCGAGGCGCAATGGCTATCACGGCTCGACGGTGGCCGGAGCCTCGCTCGGCGGCATGAAATGGATGCACGAGCAGGGTAACCTGCCGATCGAGGGTATCGCCCATATCGGCCAGCCCTATTGGTACGCCGAGGGTGGCGATCTTTCACCTGCCGAATTCGGCCTGAAGGTCGCCCGGGAACTCGAAGCGAAGATCGACGAGCTCGGTGAGGAAAACGTTGCCGCTTTTGTGGCCGAACCCATTCAGGGCGCCGGCGGCGTCATCGTGCCGCCGGAAACCTATTGGCCGGAAATCGCCCGCATCTGCAAGGCGCGCAACATCCTGCTCGTATCCGATGAGGTGATCTGCGGTTTCGGCCGTCTCGGCTCCTGGTTCGGCTATCAGCATTTCGGTGTGGAGCCGGATTTCGCGCCCGTCGCCAAGGGCCTGTCATCAGGTTATCTGCCGATAGGCGGCGTCATCGTCTCGGATCGGGTGGCGGACGTGATGTTGTCTGAGGTCGGTGACTTCAATCATGGTTTCACCTATTCCGGCCACCCCGTCTGCGCCGCCGCAGCGCTTGAAAATCTCCGCATCATCGAGACCGAAGGGCTGGTGGAGCGGGTGCGCGACGATATCGGCCCGTATTTTTCGCAAGGCTGGAAAAGCCTTGAGGACCACGAACTGGTGGGCGAGGCTGTCAATGTCGGCCTGATGGGCGGCCTGCAGATAACGGCCGACAAGGCGACACGCAAACGTTTTGCGAAGCCCGACGATATCGGAACCGCGGTGCGCAACCATTGCCTGGCAAACGGCCTCGTCATGCGCGCCACGGGAGACCGCATGCTGGCCTCGCCGGCGCTGACAATCAGCCGTTCGGAAGTGGATGAGATCATCGAGACGCTGCGCAAGGGGCTCGACCACCTGCGTGATACGATAAGGGAGGAGTAATTACATGGCAGGACAGGAACATCATTACGCCGTTCAGGTGAAATGGACGGGCAATCGCGGCAAGGGGACGTCCGGCTACCGCGACTATGAACGCGACTATACGATTTCCACCTCGGGAAAAGCCGATATCGCCGGCTCCTCCGACCCTGCCTTCCGCGGCGATGCCTCCCGTTGGAACCCGGAAGACCTGCTCGTCGCCTCACTCTCGGCCTGCCACAAGCTCTGGTACCTGCATTTCTGCTCCGTCAACGGCATCATCGTCGAAGACTATGTCGACAATGCCGAAGGCACGCTGTTGATGGAAAAGGACGGCGCCGGACAATTCAGCGAGGTGGTGCTGAAGCCGGTGATCACCATTTCGAAGGGGGATCCCACGAGAGCCGACGAATTGCACCATGACGCGCATGAGAAATGTTTTATCGCCAGATCGGTGAATTTCCCCGTGCGTGTGGAGGGGACGGTGAAGGTGGTTTAAAGGCACACGTCGCCTTCATTCAGTCTGTGTGGGCAGACTGTTAAAGCATCCCTCACACTCGACGTCATCCTCGGGCTTGCCCCGAGGATCCATTGCCGCGTGTGATGGTGGATCTTCGGGTCAAGCCCGAGGATGACGACGGAGAGGTTTCCAGGCCTTCGTCACTGCCCGCTAGACGTCGTCCTTGCCCGAGCCATCTCGGATTTCATCAAGATTGCCTTCCCAGCCAATCCCCCGCAGTTCCTCAAGCGCACGTCTCTGCCAGTGTACCCGGACGAATTCTCTCAGAGCCCGTCCAACCGTCGCCTCGACGGTGGACAATCCGGTGATTTCCATGGCCTCGGCCATCAAGTCGTCATCAAGGTCGATAGTCACACGCATCGCACGGCCTCAAGGTGTATGAACAGACATCACCACCTTGAGGGCGAAGATGTGCGATCTTACTGAAACGCCGTCTCGTAAAAGCTTCGAAGCTTGCGCGAATGCAGCGTTTCCGTCGGCATTGCCGCAAGCTTCTGCACAGCGCGAATGCCGATCTGCAGATGCTGGGCGACCTGTGTGCGGTAAAACTCCGTCGCCATGCCCGGTAGTTTCAATTCCCCATGCAGCGGCTTGTCGGAGACGCAGAGCAGGGTGCCGTAGGGCACGCGGAAGCGGAAACCGTTCGCCGCGATGGTGGCCGATTCCATGTCGAGCGCGATGGCGCGCGATTGCGACAGGCGCTTGACGGGGCCGGCCTGATCGCGAAGCTCCCAGTTGCGGTTGTCGATCGTGGCGACGGTGCCGGTGCGCATGATGCGCTTCAGCTCGAAGCCCTCGTAACCGGTGACTTCCGCGACTGCCCCTTCCAGCGCCAGCTGCACTTCGGCAAGCGCGGGGATCGGCACCCAGACCGGCAGGTCGTCGTCAAGCACATGGTCCTCGCGCACATAGGCATGCGCCAGAACATAATCGCCAAGCCGCTGGCTGTTGCGCAGGCCGGCGCAATGGCCGACCATCAGCCAGGCATGCGGGCGCAGCACGGCGATATGGTCAGTGATCGTCTTGGCATTGGAGGGACCGACGCCGATATTGACGAGCGTGATGCCGGCATGGCCCTTCTTCTTCAGGTGATAGGCGGGCATCTGCGGCAGGCGGCCGAGAACGGCGTCCGTTTCCGGCTTGTCGGAGCCGGCAGGGGTGATGATGTTGCCCGGCTCCACGAAGGCTGTGTAGCCTTCGCCGCCATTCTTCATCATCTGCCGCGCCCATGCGGCGAATTCATCGATATAGAACTGGTAGTTGGTGAACAGCACGAAGTTCTGGAAGTGGCTGGCGCTGGTTGCCGTATAATGGCTGAGGCGGGCCAGCGAATAATCGATGCGCTGTGCGGTAAAGGGTGCGAGCGGCGCGGGTTCGCCGGGCACCTGATCATATTCGCCATTGGCGATGAGATCGTCGGTATTGTTGAGATCGGGCGTATCGAAAAGATCGCGCAACGGCACGTCGGAGAGCGAGGATGCCGCCGCCGCTTCGACATAAGCGCCTTCGCCGAAGGCGAAATGCAGCGGAATGGGCGTGGCCGATTCAGCAACCGTCACCGGAACGCCGTGGTTCTTCATCAGAAGCCCCAGCTGCTCTTTCAGGTAATGGCGGAAAAGCTCCGGCCGGGTGATCGTCGTCGTATAGACGCCGGGGGCGGTGACATGGCCGTAGGAGAGACGCGAATCGACATGGCCGAAGGTGGCGGTCTCCAGGCTGACCTGCGGGTAGCAGGCGCGGTAACGGCCGGTGATCGGCGCGCCCTTGGCAAGGTCGGTGAAGGAGTTGATGAGGAACGCCGTATTGCGTTCGTAAAGCGCGGTCAAAGCCGCCACAGCTTCTTTCGGGTCCGTGAATGTCTGCGGCGCGAAAGGCTCGGGGCTGATGAAGGTGAAGGGCGGAATCGTTCGTTTTGCTATTGTCATGGCTCATTATAAGAGGCCAAATTCGACAGGCAAGCGACAGAAATACGAAGAAACTGAAAAGAAACGGAAAAAGCGGCTGGAGCAATATTGGGGCGGCGGAAACTCAGCCGAGCGCGCCGCGCTGAAGGCTCATCAGGAGCACGAAACCGGCGCCCTTGGAGGCGGGGCGGGGATCGGCCTTGTAAACCGCAAGTCCGGCCACCGGACCAAGAAAGATCGAGGCCATGAGCACCAGTCTCAGTGCGGAAAACAGGCCGTTGGAAAAACTAGTCGTCATCGGCCGGTCCTCAAAGTACGACGGGGCAATTGGCGGCGGGCGAGGGGCTGTGCTGGCAGGCAATTGCCGCACCGGCATTCACACGCTGGAAACTGCGGTTCGGATTAACGACGAGCGAGGCGAAGGACATGGCGAAGATCGCCATGAGAAACGCGAAGATTGCCAGTCGGCTGATCAGCTTTGCCATGTCCATTCCCCTTTATTGGAGTTGATGGACAGAGTTTTGCCACACTCGGACTGAACGGACCCTGAGACCCCGGTTCATATGGTGTTCAGGGATGTTAACGGGTGGTGACATGGTGGATCGGCGCGGCAATGGCGCTGGGCATCTCGCGGACCACCCGCTTTTCGATCAGGACAGAGGGGCCTCCGCGCGTGCCGCAAGATCGGTCAGCAGGGTCTCGAATGCCTGAGGCTGGGTCACATCGACAACCGGTACATGGTGTTCCTGCGCGGATGCCAGCATGTCGGTGTTTTCCCGCAACGAACGCTCGATGAAAGCGTCCATGATCCGCCGCCTGTCGGCTGTCGCATCTTCATATTGCGCGTGAGAACGCATTCTCTCGAGAAGAAAATCATTGCCGGCATGGAGAAAGACACCGGCGACCGTGCTGCCGAGCAGCGGCGATATCAATTCCGGCCGCAGGGCCGCGCCCTCGAAGATTGCGGGAGCGCCGGTGCCCGACCTGCTGTCGATCATCGTGCGGATCAGCGGCCAGATGTTCTGATGATGTATCTTCAGAAACCAGTGGATCGTTTCCGGCGAGAGCTGTGAGTAATATTCCTCCACCGGTGCCGGAATGCCCGGCCAGGGCCTTCCCGGATGGCGGGCGAGACTGTCGGTCGATATTGCCTCGCAGCGCAGTCTTTCGCTCAGCAGGCCGGCAAGGGTGCTTTTGCCGACATGGGAGGTGCCCGCGATCAGGATTGTCGAAAGGGTGGGGCGCATGCGTTGCTCTCGTTGGGGTTGGGCGCAACGATACATCAAGGGATATATGGCTTCCATGCGGCGTCTGTCCGCAATTTCGGGCGCGATCCTTGGGCAGCGCACCGCACCGTCAGGCGCGGGACCGCAGGCGGGAGGACAGAAAGCCCACCCGCCGCCTTGTCGATTACAGCCGTGTCCAGGTCTGTGATTTGCACAGAACCTTCAGCACGCAGCCCTTCATGCTCAGCGAGTTGCCGGAAACGGTGCCGGAGCCGCTATAGGTCTTGTCATTGGCGGGATCGGTGATTTCGCCGGAATAGCTGTTTCCCTTGCCGGCAAGCTTGCCGATCTGTTTTCCGGCGTGTTTGCCGGTCTTCAGCGTTACGCAGAAGGCGCCGCCGCAGGGGCCGATCACGGCGGTTTCGCCGCTGGCCGTCTTCCAATTGCCTTCGATCGCCTCGCCGGCAAAGGCAAGGTTGCCGCTCAGCATGAGGGCGGCGGCAATCGTCATCATACGCTTCATAAAATTCCTCCCGAAATTCGCGCAGGCTTTCCTGGGCCGGACAGGCCCGAAGAGGCGATGCGCAGATCAAACCCATTTGGCATGCGAATGCACCATTTCTGGCCCAAAGCCGCCCTGCGGCGCAACGATTGCTCCTCACACCGCAATATCCTTTGCCCGTTTCATCCTCATGACGGGCAGCGCGGATAGTATTTGACGTTCACGTAAAAGGAAACAGAAATTTGTGGCCGCGGCGCGGCATTTGCAGCAGCGGGAGGAGCGAAAAAGGGAGAATTCGAAAACCGCTGTTTTGATCGTGGTGAAGGAAGGGTTTAAATCCATTTCTAAAGTTTTCGTAAAATTCGCCGCAAAGTCCTTAATTTCCGCGGCTCGTGATATTTAACAAAAACCCAATTTTACCAATCGTTTGCAGTTTGTTTGCGGCCCATTAATCATGCCTTTTAAGCGACCGTTGAAAGCCCCGTGGCATAGTGAACTCATCAAAAGCGCAGGGAAAACCTGCCGGACGAAAGGACAAAAAAGCCGCAAAAGACGGCGGGTCCGGACGGTAGCCTCGACAAGAAGGCGAATGGTGAAACAGGTAGAAAGACAGGGATTAAAACAATGGCACGCTTTGACATCAGCGATATCGAAATGGCTGCCGGTGGCGAAACCCGCGCCGACACTCTTTGCAATCTCGGCCTGGTCTATGCGACCGGCCGGGGCTGCAAGGTGGATCTGATCGCAGCGCATAAATGGCTCAACATCGCCGCGATCCGCGGATCGGAAAGAGCCGCTTCACTGCGCGCTGATCTCGCCCGCAACATGACGAAATCGGAACTCGCCGAAGCGCTGCGCGCCGCCCGCGACTGGATGACGATGCACTGATTTACCCAAGCCATTATTGAGATTTCCGGTCCGGTTCCCTCCAGTCCCGACGACCGGTCAAAACGAAAGTAAACCCGAAGGGGAACGCGGCGAGGGCTTTGAAAAGGGCTTTTGCGCTGACACATCAAACCGCGACCGGCAGGAACAAGGCCGGCGCGGTTTTCTTATGTCTGATGAGCTCTCGTTGCCGGAAAATGATTCCTGGGCAGGGGGTTGCGGGAGGATGTTGAATCGATGCGCGCAATGTGCGGACTTTCCAACCCTCATTCCTGTGACGAGCACAGGAATGAGGGTTGGTTGGGAACTTACCCGATCGCCTTGAGAACCTTCGGCAGCGCCTGTTCGAAAAGATCAAGCTTGTCATCCGGCCCCACGCTCACGCGGATGCAGCGGTTGAGCGGCGCAACACCCGGCATGCGGATGAACACACCATGCTCCATCAACCCATCGACGATGGCGCGGGCGTAAGCACCATCGCGGTGGCAATCGATGGTGACGAAATTGGTGGCGGAGGGGAGCGGTGAAAGGCCGTTCTCGCGGGCGATTACCGAAATCCGCTCGCGGGCCGCGGAGATTTTGCCAACGACTTCATGCAGATAGGCCTGGTCCTTCAGCGCCGCCAAGGCGCCGGCGACCGAAATGCGCGCCATGCCGAAATGGTTGCGGATCTTGTCGAAGGCTTCGACATTGCCGAGCGTGCCGATGGCGTAACCCACGCGCGCGCCGGCGAGTCCATAGGCTTTCGAGAAGGTGCGCATGCGCAGGATGTTCGGCTGGCCGATCAGCGCATCGATGGCCGGAACGGCGCTCGCGGGCGCGGTCTCGCAATAGGCTTCGTCCAGAATGAGCAGGCAGGTTTCCGGCAATGCGCGGGCAAAGGCAACCACCTCGCTCGCTTCCCACCAGCTTCCCATCGGATTATCAGGGTTGGCGAAATAGACCAGCGGCGCATTTTCCCTGTTAACGAGGTCGAGAAGACCGTCGAGGTCTTCGTGATCGTCGACATAGGGCGTGGTGACGAGCCTCCCGCCAAAACCGTTTACATGGTAATTGAAAGTGGGATAGCCGCCAAACGAGGTGACGACGGGCGTGCCCGGCTCGACGATCAGCCTGGCGATCTCGCCCAGCAAGCCATCAACCCCGCTGCCGATGGCAATATTGCCGCGTGCAACGCCGTGGTGAATGGCAAGCGCTTCCTTCAACTCGAAATTTTCCGGATCGCTATACATCCAGGTTTCCGCTGCCGCATCGCGCATGGCCAGCAGCACGGAAGGGGCGGGGCCGAAGCCGCTTTCGTTTGCGCCGATTCGCGCCTCCACCTTCAAACCGCGGTTCCGCTCGATGGCCTCGGGGCCGACGAAGGGAACGGTGGAAGGAAGTGAGACGGCAAGTGGTGTAAGGCGTGAAAAAGCGGACATTGGCTGAAAGTTCCGGTACCTGTGTTTAAAACCCGGCTCACAATAGGTGCAAAAAAACCGGACGCAAGGCGCGGCCGGTTGCGGCATGGCTGTTTTGGAACAGAATTTTTCGTCGCGAAGAAGGGATGGAAAAAACCATCGGCCTGTCGTGACAAGGTCAGACGCTGGTCTCGAAGCTCAGGCGCCGCACATGGTGCAGGAATTCCGCATCGATCAGCATGTTGAAGCCGATCGTGGCCTTTTCTTCCTCGCGGCGGATCAGCGTGCAGCCGATCTCGTCGCGGATGCCCAGAATTTCCAGATAGAAATTGGCCGGCATTTCCAGATCGGGGCTGACATCCAGCTCGGCGCCGTAGAGGGAAATGGTCCGCACCAGGCAGCGCATGGTGTCCTTGGCGCTGAGATGATGCCCGATGAAGGTGATCTTGCCGGGCCGGTCGATCTGAAATTTCTCGTACATCTCGTCCTGTGGGACGTTCTGACTGATATCCATATGTAAAGCCATGACAACCTCCCGGATTGCCTCTTTCGTGCCGATTTTAACGCCGCTTCCTTGCCAGGGCATGAAGGAAATGCGCGCAATTATCTCTAGTGTGTGTCGATCTCGACCAATCTTCCGTCGGGGAAGCCGATGTTTCCACTATGGAAATGCGTTCGGTCCCATCAGGTTGCAGTCGTGCCGCAGCCTGTGCTGATAATGCGTCATGCTTGCACCGGGCTGGCGTTGCTGCGCGGTTGACTGGGGCCGTACTTGGCGTTACGCCTGATCCGGTAATATGGCTTCGCGAGGGTCGGCAGGATCGGCGCTTCGTGGTTGTTCTGGGAGTGAACTGTGACGGGAAGGCTGGTAATCGTCGGGGCGGGGCAGGCCGCTTTCGCGCTGGCGTCGAAGCTTCGGGCGCTGAAGGACGAGCGCCCCATCACCATCATCGGTTCCGAGGATGCCTATCCTTACCAGCGTCCGCCGCTATCCAAAAAATACCTTCTCGGTGAGATGAGTTTCGACCGGCTGATGTTCCGCCCGGAGGAATGGTACGCCGAAAACAATGTCGATATTCGGCTTTCCACCTGGGTGGAGGAGATAGACCGCGCTGAAAAAACCGTGCGCATGCAGGATGGCAGCACGCTTTCTTATGACAGGCTGGTCCTGGCAACCGGGGCCGCACCTCGCCTGCTGCCCGCCAGCATCGGCGGTGATCTCGAAGGCGTCCTGACGGTTCGCGACAAGCGCGACGCCAACCGGCTGATGGAGGAGATGAAGCCCGGCCGCAGGCTGCTGGTGATCGGCGGCGGTTATATCGGCCTTGAAGCGGCCGCCGTCGCCCGCAAGCTCGGCCTCGAGGTGACCTTGATCGAGATGGCCGACCGCATTCTGCAGCGCGTGGCGGCGAAAGAAACCGCCGATATCATGCGCGGCATCCATCAGGCCCATGGCGTTTCCATCCGCGAAAAGACCGGCCTTGTGCGCCTTGTCGGCATGGAAGGCCGGGTGGCCGCTGCCGAACTCTCCGACGGCTCTATGCTTGATGTCGATTTCGTCATCGTCGGCATCGGCGTGACGCCGAATGACCGCCTTGCCCGCGAATCGGGCCTCGATGTCGGCAATGGCATCGTGGTGGACGACCATACCCGCACATCCGACAGCGCCATTCATGCGGTGGGCGATTGCGCGCTGCTGCCGTGGCGAGGCCAGCACGTGCGTCTCGAATCGGTACAGAATGCGGTCGATCAGGCGGAGGCGACCGCTGCCGTGCTCACCGGGGCTGAAACCGCCTATGATCCGAAACCGTGGTTCTGGTCGGATCAATATGACGCCAAGCTGCAGATTGCCGGCTTCAACCTGGGTTACGACGAGACGGTGCTCCGGCCCGGTGCGCGCGAAGGCAGCTGGTCCGTCTGGTATTTCCGCGATGGACGATTCGTCGCCGTCGATGCCGTCAATGACGCCAAGGCCTATGTTGCCGGCAAGAAACTGCTCGATACCGGCGCGGAGCCGGATCGCGCCATCCTGGCGGACTTCTCCGCCGATCTGAAATTACTGCTTTCCTGAGGATATCATGCCTGCTCCCGAAAACCGTTTCAAAACCGCCATCCATGCCGGCAAGCCGCAGATCGGCCTCTGGCTCGATATGGGCGAGGCCATCACGGCGGAAATCGCCGGTACGGCGGGGTTCGACTGGCTGGTGATCGACGGCGAGCATGGGCCGAACGATCTGCGCAGCATCATCGACCAGCTGCGTGCCCTTGCCACGTCGTCCGCGGAACCCGTGGTGCGCGTGCCGGTCGGCGAAAGCTGGATGATCAAGCAGCTTCTGGATGCGGGTGCGCGCACGCTTCTGGTGCCGATGGTTGATTCGGCCACCCAGGCCACGGATCTGGTCAGCGCCATGCATTATCCGCCGCGCGGTATTCGCGGCATGGGCGCGGCCGTTGCCCGCGCTTCCGCCTTCAACACAATAACCGACTATGCCGACAGCGCCTCCGATAGCGTCTGCCTGCTGGTGCAGGCCGAAACGCGCGCGGCGATCAACGATCTCGATAATATTCTCGCGGTGGAGGGCGTGGACGGCGTCTTCATCGGCCCGGCGGATCTGGCCGCGGATATGGGTTATCTCGGCCGCATAGACGAGCCGGAAGTGCAGGCGGTGATTGAGGCGGCCATCGTCAAGATCGTCAAGGCGGGCAAGGCTGCCGGCATTCTCACCTTTAACGAAACCTATAATCGCCGTTATCTCGAACTCGGCGCGTCCTTCGTCGCCGTCGGGGCGGATGTCACGGAATTCGCCAACACCCTGCGTGCGCTGTCGGCCCGTTACAAGGGCGGAGCAGCGCCTGCGCCATCGCGGTCGGGATATTAATTCAGTCGTCGTTGCTGGCGTTCAGCTTTTCCGGCGGAATACCTTCTTCGCCGGAGGCGAGATAACCGCTATTGATAAGGGCGGCGCGAATGATGCGCTGGATGGCCTCATCCCTGTCTATGCCGTGATCCCTCGCAAAATCCGACAAAGCCGTTTCAAGATCGTCGCTGAACCGCATATCCGCCCCCATTCATTACATTTCAAACCCATACGAAAAGGCAAGGCAGGGTTGACCCGCCTTGCCTGAATTTTAATTCCATGCAGCGATCAGCGCCAGCGATAAAGGCTGCTGTTCGACGAGTTCTGCTGTGTGCTTGTGCCGACGGCATAACCGATGGCAAAACCGAGTGCGCCAACGATCGTCAGCAGGGAGGTTGCCGTACCGGGATTTTCCTTTACGGCTTCCACGACATTCTGGCCCTGAGCGCGTACATTATGCGCGGCCTTGCGGACGCGTCCGCGCGCCTCATCCAGAAATTCGGATGCATCCTCGCTCACCCCTTCCGCGCGGGCGGATACGGATTTGGAGAGGGATGCGATCTGCGAACGCAACTCCGCAATCTGGTTTTCGATCGTGTCTTCGACAACATTCAGTTTGGTCTGAGCCATTAGAACACCTCTTTTGTTACCGAAGGCAGAACGTACGGTCGGTCAAGAAGTTCCCGAATTGCCCGCAAAGTTTCGCGGGGGCGATGTTCAGCCAACAGGTTTTTGTGCTTCTTGGCGAAAAAGCCTTGCAATCATTTTTTTTAAGCAATAATCAGGCCGCACCGGAGAGGTGGCCGAGTGGTCGAAGGCGCTCCCCTGCTAAGGGAGTATACGTCAAAAGCGTATCGTGGGTTCGAATCCCATCCTCTCCGCCACTTTGGCACAGACCGGAAACTTCAGCCCTACATATCCCTCAGCTCCAAATCATAGCCGACCCGCGCTTCGTGCTTCGGTGCGCGACAGCCATGTCGACCTCGCACCATGAAGCCGCAGACGTCCGCGCTCTTCAGGTTTCGATTATGGAAGAAACGAGCGAATCAAGAGACTTGGCGGTGTCGACTTCAATATCGTACCGGCAGTATCGTAACCAGCGCTGAGCAAGCGCGTCGAATCGTTGCGCGAGGAATCGGTGGCAAACGGCATGGTTTTCTATCCTTTCTCCATGAGCGCCGTGGCGGCATGTCAGGTTAAGGGGTATGAGGAAGCAAAAATTTCCATCATCCTTGCCCAGCAAGGCAAGGCTTCGCCGAAAAGGCCGGTAGTTTAGAAAGACCTTGTTAACCTCGCTAACTAACGGATTTTCAAGCAATTTCTTAACGCATGGTAAAGCTGTCTGCCGGCCGGGTGCGCACTGTGTGTTGTTTCCGCAACAAACCGAAATGAAGCATATACGTAAATGCTATTTATCGGATGTTGGCGATTGCAAGCGGCGAAACCTTTTGTATTTTCACCACCAGAAGCGAGGCGGTGGATCGTTTGGCTTCTAAGAACACGGGAATGGGGCAGGGAATGCTGTCCTTCAGCGAAAGTACCCAGACCCACTTAAAAACTTTGACTGGAGGTCAACCATGAACATCAAGAGCCTTCTCATCGGCTCCGCTGCGGCTCTCGCAGCAGTATCCGGCGCTCACGCTGCCGACGCTATCGTCGCTGCTGAGCCTGAGCCCCTGGAATACGTTCGCGTTTGCGACGCTTTCGGCACCGGCTTCTTCTACATCCCCGGCACCGAAACCTGCCTGAAGTTCCAGGGCTACGTTCGTTTCCAGACCGACTTCGGTCGTGACAAGTCCGGCACCTCTGACTGGGATTCGTTCACGCGCGCTCAGTTCGAAGTTGACACCCGCACCGACACCGAGCTCGGCGCTCTGCGTGGCTTCATCGGCTTCCGCGGCAATGCTGACAACGGTTCTGCTTCTTCTTCGAGCGTTTTCGTTGACCAGGCCTTCATCGAACTCGGCGGCCTGAAGGTCGGTAAGTTCTACAGCTGGTGGGACGATGGCCTTTCTGGCGAAACGGACGAGCTGTCTTCCAACGCTCTGTTCAACTCCATTCGTTACACCTACGACGCTGGCTCCTTCTGGGCAGGCGCTTCGGTTGACGAACTCGAAGGCATCAACGTTCAGGGCTTCAATGAATCTGACAACAACGTTGGTATCGCTCTCGGCGTTGGCGCCAAGCTCGGTGCAGCTTCGCTCCAGCTCATCGGCGGCTACGACGTTGACCGTGAAAACGGCTCTGTACGTCTGATCGCAACGGCTGACGTTGGTCCGGGTACGCTCGGCCTGGCTGGTGTTTGGGCTTCTGGCGCAAACGCTTACTACAACGTCTCCGAGTGGGCAGTTGCTGCTGAATACGCAATCAAGGCAACCGACAAGCTGACGATCACCCCCGGCGTTCAGTACTACGGCAACTACGGCCTGGTTTCCTGGGACGACTTCTCGAACGACGACGGCTGGAAGGCTGGTCTGACGCTCGACTACAAGATCACTCAGGGCCTCTCCACGAAGATCGCTGTTAACTACGTCGACATCGACAACCGTGACGACCAGGTTACCGGTTTCGTTCGCCTTCAGCGTTCGTTCTAATCTGATCTGACATTGTCAGTGATGGAAGCCCGGCTCTCGAGCCGGGCTTTTTTGCGTTATGGCGATCTTAGAGTGTGGATGATCAATTGATGATATCGTTTCGACCACACTTATGCGCGTTGCCGAATAGGGTTCATCGTGATCCAGATTCGCCGAATCACCTTGTGCTCGTCACAGATAGCAACGCCAGATCAATCGGAATTGCGGGCGGCCAGATTGCAAGATGAACGATTCTGCGACGTGGCAGATCAACTTTTGGACAATTTCCTGCGTCCTGATTATGGCCAGGCTCTCTAAAGGCATTTCACTTGCTTTTGGATGAATGTTGGATTCATCAGCTAAGCATCTGAAATAGATTGGAAATTAACTATTCGGTAATGAATCTGGTGAGGCAGGTTAGAATTGTAGCTATTTCGCAACAATGAAAAACTAAGGACACCTTACTGTCTTCCTTTCGTCATGATTACGATTGCCGATCCGTCCGGTTTTGGCTCTAATCAGCTTCATAAGCGGCACGCATTTCTGAGTGCTTTCCCACCCGCTGCTTAGAAGATTAAGCGTTTGACTGGAGGTCAACCATGAACATCAAGAGCCTTCTCATCGGCTCCGCTGCAGCTCTCGCAGCAGTATCCGGCGCACAGGCCGCTGACGCTATCGTCGCTGCCGAGCCCGAGCCCCTGGAATACGTTCGCGTCTGCGACGCTTTCGGCACCGGCTTCTTCTACATCCCCGGCACCGAAACCTGCCTGAAGTTCCAGGGCTACGTTCGTTTCCAGACCGACTTCGGTCGTGACAAGTCCGGCACCTCTGACTGGGATTCGTTCACGCGCGCTCAGTTCGAAGTTGACACCCGCACCGACACCGAGCTCGGCGCTCTGCGTGGCTTCATCGGCTTCCGCGGCAATGCTGACAACGGTTCTGCTTCTTCTTCGAGCGTTTTCGTTGACCAGGCCTTCATCGAACTCGGCGGCCTGAAGGTCGGTAAGTTCTACAGCTGGTGGGATGACGATCTGAACGGTGAAACCGACATTCTGTCGACCAACACCCTGTTCAACTCGATCAAGTACACCTATGACGCTGGTTCTTTCCAGGCTGCGCTCTCGGTTGACGAACTGGAAGGCCAGTACGGCCAGTTCCAGTACGGCGCTGACAACAACGTCGGTATCGGCGGCATGATCGGCGGCAAGTTCGGCGCTGTTACGGCTAACCTGATCGCCAGCTACGACTTCGACGCAGAAAACGTTGCTATCCGCGGCATGCTGTTCGCAGATATTGGTCCGGGCACCTTCGGTCTTGCTGGTGTATGGGCTTCTGGCGACAACGCTTACTACGCAAAGTCTGAATGGGCTGTTGCCGTTGAGTACGCGATCAAGGCAACCGATCGCCTGACGCTTACCCCCGGCTTCGAATACCTCGGTACGCTGGACGTCAACCCTGCTGACGGCGACTTCGTTGGCGACCGTGACGCTTGGACTGCTGGTCTGACGGTTGACTACAAGATCACCGAAGGTCTGGCCACCAAGATCACCGCTAACTACTACGACGAAGATGGTCGTGACGACGAAGTCACCGGCTTCGTTCGCCTTCAGCGCACGTTCTAATCTGATCTGACATTGTCAGTGATGGAAACCCCGGCAGAAACGCCGGGGTTTTTCGTTTGATGGCTTCCGGCGCTGAGAGGCGTTATTCAAACACGGAAAACAAAAAAGCACCGGGCGAACCGATGCTTGAATGTTTTAGAACGATCAGCGATTGGCGGAAGAATGCTGCCTTATCCCGCACGCCCATGGCGCAGATCATCGACAATATCGGCCTGTTGCCCCAGCCGCGTCTTGTAGACCTGATAATTCTCCATCACCCGCTGCACGTAATTGCGCGTTTCGGGGAAGGGGATGCGTTCGATCCAGTCGACCACCTCGTCGATCGGCTTGCCGCGCGGGTCGCCATATCGCGAGATCCATTCCGGCACGCGTTTCGGTCCGGCATTATAGGCGATGAAGGTGAGGATGTAGGATCCACCGAAGCTGTCGATCTGTTCACCGAGATAATGCGCGCCGAGCGTGGCGTTGTAGCCCGCATCGCTGGTCAGCATCGCCTGCGTGTAGGGCAGGCCGTGGCGGCCGGCCACGCCCTTGGCGGTTCCGGGCAGCAGCTGCAGCAGGCCGCGGGCATTGGCGGCGGAGACGGCGGCGGGATTGAAAGCGCTTTCCTGCCGGGCAATCGCATAGGCGAGCGCCTTGCCGGAGCCGGCAATATTGGCGCTGGCGGGAATGACGCCGAGCGGATAGGCGAGCGCTGCCGCATCGATGCCGCGGCTGAAGGCCGTCTTGCCGATCTGCAGCGAGACCTGGTGATTGCCGTTGCCCTCAGCCCTTGCCGCCAGAATGGCAAGCTCGCCGGGACTGTCGAGCTGTTCCGCAAGCGACCGATAAAGGCTGTCGGCACGCCAGCCGTAACCGGCCGCCTCCAGCCGGTCGATGGCGCGTACGGCTTCGCGGCCGGCGAAACGTTCGCGGTCGCTGCTGCTGGGGCTCGGATAGGTGACGTTTAATGTTTTTGCGCCGATTCGCGCGGCGGCGAGCTGGCCGTAAAACGTGCCGGGGTGAGCGGCTGCCTTGGTGAAGAAGTCGCGGGCGTCGCCCGGTCCACCGGCTTCCGCCGCCCGACCTAGCCAATAATAGGCGCGCGACGCCGAAAGCGGCCGGTTCGAGGTCTGAAGCAGCGTGTTGAAGTGACGCGAAGCCGTCGCCGGGTCGCGCAGCGCCCTCAGCGCGTACCAGCCGGCATGGAACTCCGCATCGGCGGTATCGACCGCCGAGGTGGCAGAATGATTGGCGACAATGCGATAGGCCTCGGCGAAATCACCGAGATCGGCGATGCCTCGGGCGATGATGCGCCGCTCGTTCCACCATTCGCCGGCATTGACGAGCTTGGCGGCTTCCTTCGGCGCCTGCCGCAGAAGGGCTGCTGCTTCGGGGTATTTCTGCTGGTTGCGCAGGTTTTCCACCCGCGCGAAGAGATAAGCAGGGTCGCTGCGCCAGGAGGCGTCGACCTTGCCGAGGAGCGCGGTTGCGGTTGCGGATCGCTGCAGCACGGCCGCCCAGGCGTTGTAAAGCGACTGCGCCTTGCCGAGATCACCAAAACGCTTCGCCTGGCTGATGCGGCTGCGATACATCAGATAGTCCATGCGCGCTTTATGGTCGGCGGGCGTCAGATAGGCGGGAAACTCGGCAAGCACACGGTCTTCCATGTCCTTGTCCATGCCTTCGCTGACCCAGAGCTGGCGAATGAGACTCTGCGATTCCGCACCCTTGCCGGAGGAGGCGAGCGCCTTGGCGAACACCACGGTGCCTTCGGCGGTTTCCGGGCGGCTATTGCCGAAGGCGGCAAGCACCTGGGGTGCGGGCGGATCTTCGCGGTAAAGCGCTTTTTCGGAATTGGCGCGCAGCGTCGCCGCACCCGGCCAGCCGGAGAGCTCGCGCTGGGCAGCGGCAATTTCGGCGGAAGCGACGTCCTTCTGGCCGGAAACGGCAATAGCCCAGGTGAGGATATGGCGGTCAAGGCTGCCGGTCGGCATGGTGTTGCGCAGCGCAATCGCGCGGGCCGCATCACGGCTCGAAAGCGCGTCGAGACCCGCCTTCAACTGGCTTGTATCATCGGCGCGGTTGAGGCGCGGTATGGCGCCGGTGATCTCGGGCGAGGCCGGCATGAAGGCCGGAACAGCAGGTGCATTCGGCTTGACATAGGGAAGCGGCGCCGCACCTTCCGGCAGCGGCCCGGCCAGTGCGTTCCAAACGGTTGCGGCAAGGCCCGCCGCCATCAATCCCCAGACTGTCTTTTTCATGCCGCTCTTCATCGTGTAACGGATTTGTCGACTTTCTTGTAATATCGCTTCATTGCAGCGGGATTGCCGAAAACGGTCTGATGTCCCGCACCGGAATCTTGGGATTTCAGCCTTAATGAAATCTTAATTCCCGCCCCGCAATTCAATCAACTTTTATTCACCTGCCCGCGAGCGACGTCTCTTTTCGGCGCCGGTCTTTTGCGCTTGCCGATCACGGTCGGGAGACTGTCACACTTCCGACAATTTCGGACAAAATACGCTGCCTTTGCGCTTGTCGGCGCCAAGGGCTGGCTCTAATGTGTGCCGGTTTTAACCATCGAATGCGGCCGAAGCATGAACCGGCTCGGCGCCAGGAGCTTTGCATGTTCAAGGGATCAATTCCCGCCCTCATTACCCCGTTCACGGACAATGGCGCCGTGGACGAACAGGCATTTGCCGCCCATGTGGAATGGCAGATCGCCGAAGGCAGCAACGGACTTGTGCCCGTGGGCACGACGGGGGAATCTCCAACCCTCTCCCACGACGAGCACAAACGTGTCGTCGAGCTGTGCATCGAGGTAGCGGCGAAACGGGTTCCGGTCATTGCGGGCGCTGGCTCCAACAATACCGATGAGGCGATCGAGCTTGCGCTGCACGCGCAGGAAGCCGGTGCGGATGCGCTGCTGGTGGTGACGCCTTATTACAACAAACCGACCCAGAAGGGCCTGTTCGCCCATTTTTCCGCCGTGGCAGAAGCGGTGAAGCTGCCGATCGTCATCTACAATATCCCGCCGCGCTCGGTGGTGGATATGTCGCCGGAAACCATGGGCGCCTTGGTCAAGGCGCATAAGAACATCGTCGGTGTGAAGGATGCGACGGGCAAGATCGATCGCGTTTCCGAACAGCGTATTTCCTGCGGCAAGGATTTTATCCAGCTTTCGGGTGAGGATGGTACGGCGCTCGGTTTCAACGCCCATGGCGGCGTCGGCTGCATTTCTGTCTCCGCCAATGTCGCGCCGCGCCTCTGTTCGGAATTCCAGGCGGCGATGCTCGCGGGTGATTACGCCAAGGCGCTGGAATATCAGGATCGCCTGATGCCGCTGCACAAGGCCATCTTCATGGAGCCCGGCGTCTGCGGCACCAAATATGCGCTGTCGAAGACCCGCGGCGGCAATCGCCGGGTCCGTTCGCCCTTGATGAGCACGCTGGAACCGGCCACGGAAGCGGCCATCGATGCGGCGCTGAAGCATGCCGGCCTGATGAACTGAGACACGCCTGAAAACCTAAAAGGCGCGCCATGGACCGCTTCGAAACAGAAGCCGTTCGGCGCGCCTTTTCTTTTTGCGACGACAACATTAAATAGAGGTTCGAAAACCGCTCTCGGCGGTAAGCCGAAGGCGCAATAAGAAAAACAAGGGATTGAAATATCATGGCCCCCAAAGGCAGCCAGCGCGTGGTGAACAAGATCGTTGCGGAAAACCGCAAGGCCCGTTTCAACTACGAAATCATCGATACCTATGAAGCAGGGCTCGTGCTGACCGGCACCGAGGTCAAGTCGCTGCGCGAAGGCAAGGCGAATATCGCCGAATCCTACGCGTCGGACGAGGGCGATGAAATCTGGCTCATCAATTCCCACCTGCCGGAATATCTGCAGGCCAACCGCTTCAACCATGAGCCGCGCCGCCGCCGCAAGCTGCTTTTGAGCAAGCGTGAGATCAACCGCCTGCGCGCCGGTATCAACCGCGAAGGCATGACGCTGGTACCCTTGAAGGTCTATTTCAACGAAAAGGGCCGCGCGAAGCTGGAACTGGCGCTCGCCAAGGGCAAGAAGCTGCACGACAAGCGCGAGACCGAGAAGGAACGCGACTGGAACCGGCAGAAGTCGCGCTTGCTGAAGGGTGGTAACGCCTGAGCGGCAATAAATTTTGCCGGGCAGGGGGCTTGCTGCCTTTCACCGCTTGTTCCTCCGTCATGCCGGACTTGATCCGGCATCCAGTCACGGCGCGTCTGCGCCGTGGAAAGAGTTCTTTCAGCCCAAGGACTTGGACTGGCTGGATCCCGGCTCAAGGCCGGGATGACGGGAGTGTGTTGCGCGCCGGGCCCCGTTACGCCGCCTTGTAAGTCCGCTCCACATGAGCTTTCGTTGCCGAGACGCTGAACCGGCTGACGAGCGCCGCCAGATTGGCGCTGACATCGCTCAGATTGTGCGTGGCCGCATTGGTTTCTTCCACCATCGCCGCATTCTTCTGGGTCAGATTATCCATGCTGTTGATGGCGGCGCTGATTTCCTGAATGCCGACGGATTGCTCCTGCGCAGCCTTGGTCAGCGAGGCAATGTGTTCCTGAATATGATCCACCTTGTTGCCGATCGTATTCAAGGATTCGCCTGTCTTGTTGACCAGCGAGACGCCCTGCATCACATCCGCGGAGGATTTGGAGATCAGGGTCTTGATTTCCTTTGCGGCGTTGGCTGAACGCTGCGCCAGTTCGCGCACTTCCTGAGCAACGACGGCGAAACCCTTGCCAGCCTCGCCGGCGCGCGCGGCTTCCACGCCGGCATTCAGCGCCAGAAGATTGGTCTGGAACGAAATCTCGTCAATGACGGAGATGATCTGGGTGATCTTCTGCGATGAGTCCTCGATGGCCCCCATCGCCTTCACCGCTTCCGTCACCACATCGCGCGAGCGTGCCGCTTCGACGGCCGAGCTTTCGACGATGGCCTTGGCCTCTTCGGAACGCTGCGCCGACAATTTGGAAATGGTGGTGATTTCCTCGACGGCGGCGGCGGTTTCCTCAAGGGCGGCCGCCTGCTGCTCCGTCCGGCGGGCCATGTCGTCGGTCGCTGACGTCAGTTCGCGCGTATTGCCGGAAATCTTGTTCGCTTCCTCGACGATCTGCGCAAATGCGCCGGAGAGATTGCCGACGGCGGCGTTGAAATTGGCGATCAGTCCCTGGAATTGCGGTGCGGTCTTTTCACCGATGCTGGAGGTGAGGTCGCCATTGGCCAGCCTGTCGAGGGCGCTGTTGAGCAGTGCGAGAACATGCTCCTGCTCCTTCTTCATCTGCGCCTGTTCGGCCTCCACCTTGTGCCGCTCGGCGGCAAGCACGTCGAGATAGACGGAGATCGAATAATCCATGTCGAGAAGCGCGGCCTTGATGGTGGCGGACAGGGCGTCCTTCACCTTCCGGGCCTTCTTTTCCATGAAGAGGCCCTTCAACTCGGACTCGATCAGGGCCTTTACGATGCCATCGAGCATCAGCGCATAGCCGCCGATGTACCATCGCGGCTCCAGCCCGAGCCTTGCATGGGTGCGGCCGATAGCCGTCACGGCATCGGTATAATCCGCGTTGAATGTGCCGGAGGCGATCCTTGCCCAGTGTTTGAGCTGCATGGCCTTGGCGTGCTGTACATGCGCGTCGTTCGCGAAGAACTTCGCGGTCTCCGGCACCGAGCGGACCTTCGCATAAAAACGATCGAGAGAGGCGTCGAGAGAGCCGGTGATGACGCCCTTCATGTTTGAAAGATTTTGCCGCTCACCGTGGCCAAGCCCCAGAAAATTCAGTCTTTCATCGAGTTGTCGGTCGGTTTTTTCTTGGCCATGCATGTCTAGTCATCCTGATCTGGCGCCCAATTCACGTCTCTGGCGCCGTTGCGTGATTTAGACACGTCTAAAATTAACCAAGATATAATTTCGACTGGCTGAATTTGATGTTTGTTAATTCTAAAAGGAATTTTGTCCTGCTGGAGACGCTTGAAACAAAAACGCGCCCGTCTTTTGGACGGACGCGTTTTTGCAATATCAGCGGTACAAAAACCGAATCAGACGGTCTCTGGACCTTCGGCGTGACGAACGGGGCGCTCGTTCGGGTCGCGCCCGATTTCGGCCTTCAGCGTCATCAGATCGATGAAGTGATCGGCCTGGCGGCGCAGATCGTCGGCGATCATGGCGGGCTGGGTGGCCATGGTGGAAACCACGGAAACCTTGCGGCCCTTGCGCTGCAGCGCATCCACCAGCGTGGTGAAATCGCCGTCGCCGGAAAACAGCACCAGGTGATCGACGGTCTCGGACTGCTCCATGGCGTCGACTGCCAGTTCGATGTCCATATTGCCCTTGATCTTGCGGCGGCCGAGTGCGTCGGTGAATTCCTTGGCGGGCTTGGTGACGACCTTGTAGCCGTTATAATCCAGCCAGTCGATCAGCGGGCGGATCGAGGAATATTCCTGATCTTCGATAAGAGCGGTGTAATAATAGGCGCGCAGCAGATAGCCACGCTTCTGAAACGCCTTCAGAAGCTTGCGATAGTCAATATCGAACCCCAGGCTTTTCGATGCTGCATAAAGATTGGCTCCGTCTATGAAGAGCGCAATTTTCTCCCGTGGATCGAACATTCCATCCCATTCCTTTTTTTTGGAAAGGCCATTATCTGGCTTTTATTTCCGGTCGCTAACGCAAAAAATCATGTCGTATCAACGAATTTTGCGCATCGCCGTTGCGTTTTAAGTAAGCTACCTTCCCCCGTATTCCAAGACAATTCTTCTAGACATTTTGTTCATCAGACGCCAAACATGGCGGATAAGTTGCCAAAAGACGCCAAATACAGGAAAAACTTGAATTCCGCGGCCAATGGCTGTATCGGAAGCTGGAAAGCTTCGTCACGAGAAATCTTGAGTGTTTTTCGCAAGGCGCGAGGCGCAGATTCAATAGGTTAGGGCACAGCCGGTGCATCGCTAATATCGCACGGCGCTCTGATCCACGACATTACGACCCACAAAGGACAGGCAATGGCCCGCGTCACAGTAGAAGATTGCATTGATAAAGTAGACAACCGTTTCGAGCTGGTGCTTCTCGCTAGCCACCGTGCGCGCCAGATTTCGCAGGGCTCTTCCATCACGGTTGACCGCGATAACGACAAGAACCCTGTCGTTGCGCTGCGCGAAATCGCTGATGAGACGCTGTCTCCCGACGATCTCAAGGAAGACCTCATCCATTCGCTGCAGAAGCATGTGGAAGTGGACGAGCCCGAGCCCGATCCGGTCACGCTCGCCGCCTCCGCTATTGCTGATGGCGAAGACGACGACCAGCCGGAAACCGTCACTTTCGACCAGATGTCGGAAGAAGAACTGCTGGCCGGTATCGAAGGCCTTGTGCCGCCGGAAAAAAATGACGATTATTGATCTGACTTTATGACGCCATTGGCAGGCGGTGGTTACCGTCTGTCAATAGTTGCCGTCATAATCTGATCCCTATTGATGCAGCATTGTGCGCCGACCCCAAGGTTGGCGCGCTTTCTTTTTGTGGAATATCGCATGATGCGGCAATACGAACTCGTCGAGCGAGTTCAAAAATACAAACCGGATGCGAATGAGGCCCTGCTGAACAAGGCCTATGTTTACGCCATGCAGAAACACGGCCAGCAGAAGCGGGCCAATGGCGACCCCTATATCTCGCATCCGCTGGAAGTTGCCGCGATCCTCACAGAAATGCATCTCGACGAATCGACCATCGCGGTGGCGCTGCTGCACGATACGATCGAGGACACCACCGCCACCCGCGCGGAAATCGACGAGCTATTCGGCGAAGATATCGGCCGGCTGGTGGAAGGCCTCACCAAGCTCAAGAAGCTCGACCTCGTTACCCGCAAGGCGAAACAGGCCGAAAACCTTCGCAAGCTGCTGCTCGCCATTTCCGACGACGTGCGCGTTCTCTTGGTCAAGCTCGCCGACCGCCTGCACAATATGCGCACCATGGAATACATGCCGGCCGACAAGCGCAGCCGCATTTCCGAAGAGACCATGGAAATCTATGCGCCGCTCGCCGGCCGCATGGGCATGCAGGACATGCGCGACGAGCTGGAGGACCTGTCCTTCCGTTATCTCAACCCGGAAGCCTATGAGACGGTGACGAACCGCCTGCAGGAACTGGAAACGCGCAATGAGGGCCTGATCAAGAAGATCGAGGACGAGTTGCGTGAGCTTCTCGTGGCGAACGGCCTGATCGGGGCCAACGTAAAAGGGCGGCAGAAAAAGCCCCATTCGGTTTTCCGCAAGATGCAGGCGAAGTCGCTTTCCTTCGAGCAGCTTTCGGATGTTTACGGTTTCCGTATTCTGGTGGACGATATTCCCGCCTGCTACCGGGCGCTGGGCATCGTGCACACCCGTTGGCGCGTGGTGCCGGGTCGCTTCAAGGATTACATCTCCACGCCGAAGCAGAACGACTATCGCTCCATCCACACCACCATCGTCGGACCCTCGCGCCAGCGCATCGAGCTGCAGATCCGCACCAAGCGCATGCACGAGATCGCCGAATTCGGCATTGCCGCCCATGCGCTCTATAAGGATGGCGAAAACGGGGAGGGCGATCTGCTCTCTCGGGAAAGCAACGCCTATTCCTGGCTGCGCCACACCATCGAATCGCTCGCCGAAGGCGACAGCCCGGAAGAATTCCTCGAACATACCAAGCTGGAACTGTTCCAGGACCAGGTGTTCTGCTTCACGCCCAAGGGCAAGCTGATTGCGCTGCCGCGCGGCGCGACCCCCATCGATTTCGCCTATGCGGTGCACACCAATATCGGTGACACGACGGTTGGCGCCAAGATCAACGGGCGGATCATGCCGCTCGTGACCCGGCTTAACAATGGCGACGAGGTGGAGATCATCCGCTCGGGCGTGCAGGTGCCGCCTGCCGCATGGGAAGAGGTGGTGGTGACGGGCAAGGCCCGCTCGGCCATCCGTCGCGCCACGCGCATGGCCATCCGCAAGCAATATTCCGGCCTCGGCTATCGCATTCTGGAGCGCACCTTCGAGCGCGCCGGCAAGGCCTTCTCGCGTGAAGCACTGAAGCCCGTTCTTCATCGTCTGGCGCAGAAGGATGTGGAAGACGCGATCGCCGCCGTCGGGCGCGGTGAGGTCTCCTCGCTCGATGTGCTGCGTGCGGTCTATCCGGATTATCAGGACGAGCGCGTCACGGTGAAGATGACCGGTGACGATGGTTGGTTCAACATGCGCAGCGCTTCCGGCATGGTCTTCAAGATCCCCGGCAAGTCGCGCTCCGCTCTGGAGGACGATGGCGCGGCCGAAATGCTGGATGGGCCGGACCCGCTGCCCATCCGCGGCCTTTCCGGCAATGTCGACGTGCATTTCGGTGCCGCCGGCGCGGTTCCGGGTGACCGCATCGTCGGCATCATGGAAAAAGGCAAGGGCATTACCATATATCCCATTCAGGCGCCGGCGCTGCAGCGTTTCGACGATGAGCCGGAGCGCTGGATCGATGTCCGCTGGGACCTCGATGAAGCGAACAAGTCGCGCTTCATGGCGCGGGTGATGATCAATGCGCTGAACGAGCCGGGCACGCTCGCCTCCGTGGCGCAGTCCATCGCCACGCTCGATGTCAATATTCGGGGCTTGAACATGGTCCGCATCGGCACGGATTTCTCCGAGCTGGCGCTGGATGTCGAAGTCTGGGATCTCAGGCAGCTGAACCAG
Source organism: Agrobacterium sp. (assembly GCF_059499945.1). Lineage (NCBI taxonomy): Bacteria > Pseudomonadati > Pseudomonadota > Alphaproteobacteria > Hyphomicrobiales > Rhizobiaceae > Agrobacterium > Agrobacterium sp. The sequence continues at coordinate 936,617 of NZ_JCABZP010000014.1, forward strand.
CTTCTGTCGCAGCTCAAGGATCTCGACTGCGTCTCGACGGTGACGCGTGCCTTCGATTGAGGCATTTTTGATCCTTTGAAGATACTGAAAGGCCGTTGTTATGCGCTAAACGCATGGCAGCGGCCTTTTCCTGTCTCTGGTCGTGGAAGTGGTTTGCGACTATTTTCTCCTCAGAAATTGAAGAGAAGGAAACGCGGCGTGCCGGTGGATAAACACCGATGAGAAACGCCAGTTCCAAACCGAAAGGACCGAAAATCATGTTTACTCCGCTTCGCAAGATCGCCCGTGCCGTCCGTGGCAAGACCACCCAGGAACGCGAATTCGAATATCTCAGCGGTTCGGTATCGAACGTCGATCTCGAATTCCGCCAGCGCGAAATCGACCGCGGCCTGTTCCGCCGGTAATGCACTCAACGCATGGCAGCCCATCGCCATGCGTATGGGGCTAGCAGATGCAGCCCTATCGGCCTGTGCATTCCTGCGTCTCGTAGACCAAGGTGAATACGCGCTTCTAGCGGGTGTCCCACACACAGCTGTCCGGTTTGACTGATATGACATGCTGCGTTTGCAATGAAGTTGACGGCGAGAGGGAGCGTATTTCCTCAACGTCTCCTTGGTCCCGGGAACAAGTTCGAGGATGCCCCAAGGATCTAATCACGTCGAATTGAATCAATCGCTTGCTGATCCTCGGGACAAGCCCGAGGATGACGTCAGAGTGTCCGGCAAGGCTTGTTATTGATCTGTCGACGCTGCACGAGCACGCGTAGGCTGGTTTCCGGCTCAAGGGCCAGAATGACGGACGTGGGGATAAGTCAGCAAAAGTCCTTTGTTGTCTACCATGCTCTTGGCTCGGCCGGGGCGATGAAATAGACTGCCCCCATGCCGTTTCGCCGCCGTGAACCCGTTGGTTTTTCAGAGAAGATTCGCGACCTGTTCTGGCCGCGAACGGGTTTTTCCCGTTCGCTGCGCTATATGAAGCTGCGGCTGCTCAGGCTTTCCGCCTCTCCGCATTCTGTTGCCGCCGGTGTCGCCATCGGTGTGGGCGTGGCATGGACGCCGTTTCTCGGCGTTCACATCATCATCGCCATGGCGCTCGGTTTCCTCTTGCGCGTCAATCTCGTGGCGGCGGCGCTCGGCACCACCTTCGCCAATCCGCTGACATTTCCGTTCATTTGGGCATCCACCTGGGAGCTGGGACACTTCATTCTCGGCCGGCAGAAGACGGAAAGTGCCGCGCATGTGGATTTCGTGGCGCTGTTCAGCCATCTTGAATTCCGGCAGATATGGACGCCGGTGCTGGAGCCCATGACCATCGGCGCGCTTCTTCCGGCCGGCATCAGCGCAATCATCGCCTATATCGCCGTTTATGGCCTCATCAGCGGTTTCCAGCGCCGCAAGATGGAAAATCTCGCGCATCGCGCCGCCAACAAGAATGCTTCTCTGGAGATGCTGAAATGATCATTGGATTGGGTAGCGACCTGATCGACATCCGCCGCATTGAAAAGTCGATCGAACGTTTCGGCGAGCGCTTCACCCATCGCTGTTTCACCGATATCGAGCGCGCGAAATCCGATGGCCGCAAGAACCGCGCCGCTTCCTACGCCAAACGTTTTGCCGCCAAGGAAGCCTGTTCCAAGGCGCTGGGAACCGGCCTTGCGAATGGCGTCTTCTGGAAGGACATGGGTGTCGTCAATCTGCCGGGCGGCAAGCCGACCATGAGGCTGACCAATGGGGCGGGGGAGAGGCTGGCGGCCTTGCTGCCCGCCGGCCACCGCGCCAATATTCACCTGACGATCACGGACGATTTTCCCTATGCTCAGGCATTTGTGATCATAGAAGCGCTTCCCGTGATCGATTGAGGCCCCGGCCTTGCCGCATTGGCGCTCTATTTGCGGGCGTGTGACAGAAGCGCTTCCCTTCGGGCTGGAAAGGTTCTAGAGAAGTCGCAGAAATATGAAAGCCTTGCCGGCAGTGTGAAACCGCTCCACCGCCGCAGGCTCTACAAACAACGGCCCGGAAGCCTTCGCGAAGCCGAAGAAGCCGGGAAACAATCAGGCAGGTCTTTAAGTGTCGGAAAAAGCTGAAAAGAAGCAGAACGCCCTCTGGGAGAACGTCAAGGTCATCATTCAGGCGCTGCTGCTGGCCATGGTCATCCGCACCGTGCTTTTTCAGCCCTTCACGATTCCATCGGGCTCGATGATGCCGACGCTTCTGGTTGGCGACTATCTTTTCGTCAACAAATTCTCCTACGGCTATTCGAAATATTCGCTGCCTTTTTCGCCGAACCTGTTTTCGGGCCGTATTCTCGAATTCAGCAAGCCGAAGCGCGGCGACGTCGTGGTCTTCCGCCTGCCGCCCAATCCTGAAGTCGATTATATCAAGCGTCTCGTCGGCCTGCCGGGTGATCGCATCCAGGTGACGAACGGCGTGCTGTTCATCAACGGTCAGCCGGTTCCGAAGCAGCCCGACGGCACCTTCACGTCAGATTATCGCGCCGATCCGGGCGCCAATGTGCCTGTTTTCCGCGAAACGCTTGATAATGGCGTCACCTACGACACGCTGGACCAGTCGCCCGATTCGCGCGGCGACAACACGCGTGAATTCGTGGTGCCGGAAGGCCATTATTTCATGATGGGCGACAACAGAGATAATTCGCTCGACAGCCGCTTCGATGTCGGTTTCGTGCCTGAAGAAAACCTGATCGGCCGCGCCAGCGTCATCTTCTTCTCGCTGGGCAACGACACGCCGTTCAGCCGCATTTGGGAATGGCCGGCCAACATGCGTTGGGACCGCCTGTTCAAGGTTGTGGGATGAGTAAGACCAAGCCGCTTTCCGCGGACGAAATTTCCCGTCTGGAAGCGTTGATCGGATATGAGTTCAAGGAAAAGGCCCGGCTCGACCGGGCCTTGACCCATGCCAGCGCCCGCTCCGCCGCGGCCGGCAATTACGAGCGGCTGGAATTTCTAGGGGACCGCGTTCTCGGCCTCTGCGTGGCGGAATTGTTGTTCTCCATTTTCCGTAACGCCACCGAAGGTGAACTCTCCGTCCGTCTCAACCAGCTCGTAAGCGCCGAATCCTGCGCCGCGATCGGCGACGAGATGGGGCTGCACAATTTCATCCGTACCGGATCCGACGTGAAAAAGCTGACCGGCAAGGCGATGCTGAATGTGCGCGCCGATGTGGTCGAAAGCCTGATCGCCACCATCTATCTGGATGGCGGGCTGGAAGCATCGCGCAAGTTCATTCTGAAATATTGGCAGGGCCGCGCAACGAGCGTGGATGCCGGACGGCGAGACGCCAAGACCGAATTGCAGGAATGGGCGCATGCCAGATTTGCGACCACGCCCTCTTACAGGATTGACGATCGCTCCGGACCGGATCACGATCCTCGCTTTACAGTGACTGTCGAAATTCCCGGCGTAAAGCCGGAAACCGGTGTCGAGCGCTCCAAGCGCGCGGCCGAGCAGGTGGCGGCAACCAGATTGCTGGAACGCGAAGGCGTCTGGCAGAAGGGCTCCACCCAGAACTGAGCGCCCGCCATAGGGTGCTAAATCGAGCGCATGGCGGACCGATAAGGCCGCATGTTGAATACCTCTGACCTTGATGGATATCATGACCGATCACGAAAACCCCGCCATTGAAGGCGAAGACAACAACCTTCCGACCCGTTCCGGTTTCGTGGCCCTTATCGGCCCGACCAATGCCGGCAAGTCGACGCTGGTCAACAGGCTGGTGGGCGCCAAGGTCTCGATCGTCAGCCACAAGGTTCAGACGACGCGCGCCGTGATGCGCGGCATCGCCATTCACAAGAATGCGCAGATCGTTTTCATGGACACGCCCGGCATCTTCAAGCCGCGCCGTCGGCTCGACCGCGCGATGGTCACCTCCGCCTGGGGCGGCGCGAAGGATGCCGATCTCATCCTGCTGCTGATCGACAGCGAACGTGGTCTTAAAGGCGACGCCGAGGCCATTCTCGAAGGCCTGAAGGATGTTCCGCAGAAGAAGATCCTCTGCCTCAACAAGATCGACCAGGTGAAGCGCGAAGACCTGCTTAAGCTTGCCGCCGCCGCCAATGAGACGGTGGCCTTCGACCGCACCTTCATGATTTCGGCCACCAACGGTTCGGGTTGCGAAGATCTGATGGATTATCTGGTGGAGGCTCTGCCGGAAGGTCCGTGGTATTATCCGGAAGACCAGATTTCCGATCTGCCGATGCGCCAGCTCGCTGCCGAAATCACCCGCGAGAAGCTGTTCCTGCGCCTGCATCAGGAGCTTCCCTATGCCTCGCATGTCGAGACGGAAAAGTGGGAAGAACGCAAGGACGGCTCGGTACGCATCGAGCAGGTGATCTATGTCGAGCGCGACAGCCAGAAGAAGATTGCGCTCGGCAAGAACGGCGACGCGATCAAGGCCATTTCCACCGCCTCGCGCAAGGAACTGTCGGAAATCCTCGAACAGCCGGTGCATCTCTTCCTGTTCGTCAAGGTGCGCGAGAACTGGGGTGATGACCCCGAGCGTTTCCGCGAAATGGGACTGGAATTCCCCCGAAACTGAAGCACATCCGCTTCACCCCCTCATTCCTGTGGCAAGCACAGGAATGAGGGCGCTGGGGGATGGAACGACGTACAAATAGCGAACTGAATATCTTCACCCACCATCGGGAACCGAATACGTTCGGGCGGGTTGTTCCAAAACAATTGGGCGCAACCTTTTTTCGATGACGGATATTCATGTCGCCAAAAAAACCGAACGGAATTTCCACCACCCCGTGCCAGCAATGTCCCCTGCGCGACCTGCCGCATTTCCGCGACTTTTCCTCCTCCGAGCTAGATTTCGTCTCGCGTTTCAAGACGGGGGAACTTGCGGTGGAAGGCGGCTCCGTCATCCTGATGGAAGGCTCGCATAGCGCCCATCTTTACACCGTTTTGCAGGGCTGGGCTTTCCGTTACAAGACGCTGGAAGACGGCAGGCGGCAGATACTGAACTATGTCATGCCCGGCGATCTCGTCGGCCTGCAGGGCACGGTGATGGGGGAAATGCAGCATTCGGTGGAGGCGCTGTCGCCAGTCACCCTATGCGTCTTCGAGCGCTCGCGCCTCAATAATCTCTTCACCGACCATCCGACGCTTGCCTATGACCTGACCTGGATCGCTGCGAGTGAGGAACGCATGCTCGACAGCCATCTCCTCAGCATCGGCCGGCGCACGGCGCTGGAGCGCGCCGCCTATCTGATTGTTTTCCTCTACAGCAAGGCAAAGGCGGTCCATCTCATACAGGGGGAAACGCCGATCCCGGTCACCCAGCAGCATGTGGCGGATACACTTGGCCTGTCCATTGTCCACACCAACAAGACCTTGAGAAAGCTGGTCGATCGCGGTCTCATTCGCTGGACCGACAAGGGTTGTCTGGTGCTTGATGATGCCGGGTTGAGCCATGTGGCCAGCTGGGAAAGCGAAGAGAAGCGGCAAAGACCCTTCATCTGATCTTCTTTCGACATGTCTTTTTTAAATGACGGTGGAGCCGTAATTTGCGACTCCTGTCGTGATATCTCACTGGAGAATCATGTCGGAAACCGCAGCTTCGAGCCTTGCGGCCATCTTTTTAGGAAGAAGAAAACATATGGTGCCACAACGGGTTATCATCGTTGAGGATGAATATCTGGTGGCGCTTGATGTCGAAGCGGTTCTCCAGTCCATGGGGGTGGAAACCGTCGTCATCGCCACGACGCTGGCGCAGGCGAGACAGGCCGTTGAAGAGGACGGCGCCGATTGTGTGCTTCTCGATGTCAGCCTTACCGACGGCAAGAGCTATGATTTTGCGCGCGGGCTGCGCGATGGGGGAATTCCCTTCGGTTTCGTCAGCGGCTATGGCGACACGACGGGCTTTCCGGATGATCTCATGCATGCGCCATTGCTGGGCAAGCCCTTCGGGGAAAACGAAATTATCGATTTCGTCCTCAACCTCGTCGGCACGGTCGACAATGCCGTAAAAGAATAACGTTTCGCCGCCAGATCGGGTATGATCGGCCTTGAATCGAAATTCGGACGCGTTTCATGCAGTGGCAGGAAGAGGCAATCATTCTCGGCGTAAAACGCCATGGCGAGACGAGTGTCATCGCCGAGGTGATGACCCCTTCGCGTGGCCGCCATCTGGGGCTGGTCCGTTCCGGCCGTTCCCGCAGCATGCAGCCGGTGCTACAGGCCGGAAACCGGGTGGATGTCATCTGGCGCGCGCGCCTTCACGATCATCTCGGCGAGTTCCGCATCGAGCCGCTGCAATTGCGCGCCGCACAACTGATGGAGACGGCGACCGCGGTTTATGGCGTACAGGCCATGGGTGCTCTTCTCAGGCTTCTGCCGGAGCGTGATCCGCACCCGCATCTCTATCAGGCGCTCGATATCATTCTCGACAATCTCCACGACCCCGTCGATGCCGGGGAATTGTTCGTGCGCTTTGAACTGGCAGTGCTGAACGATCTCGGTTTCGGGCTTGATCTGACCGAATGCGCGGCGACGGGGCTGCGCACCGACCTCATCTATGTATCGCCAAAGACGGGCCGGGCGGTTTGCCGCACGGCAGGCGCGCCCTATGCGGAGCGCATGCTGTCGCTTCCGGCTTTCTTGAGCGAAGGCCAGTCGAAGGCCGCCGATCCTGACAGCCTTGCGGCGGCTTTCCGCCTCACCGCCCATTTCCTCAACCGACATGTCTACGATCCGCGTGGGCTCAACGAAAACGCCGCCCGCGACGGTTTCGTGCAGGCGGCGCTGAAGGCGCTGGAAGGCCGGGCGACTGAGGGGAAGGTGATGCCGCCCGCGCTCGATAAGGCTGTCTGACTAGGCCATTGCAGGCCTCGGGGCCGGTTGCTCCTGAATGGGCCAATGCACGATGGCCGCAAAAATCCCCATGCCGACGCCCAGCCACCAGACGAGATCATAGGAACCCAGCCTGTCGTAAAGGAAGCCGCCGAGCCAGACGCCGAGGAACGAGCCGATCTGGTGCGACAGGAACACGACGCCGCCGAGCATGCCGAGATGGCGTGTGCCGAACATGATCGCCACCAGCGCATTGGTGGGCGGCACGGTGGAAAGCCAGAGGATGCCCATGACGGCGGCGAAGATGATGACCGAAAGCGGCGATTGCGGCAGAAGCAGGAAGGCTGTGACGGCGACAGAGCGGGCGATATAGATATAGGCGAGCAGATAGGGTTTCGAATAACGCTGGGCAATGACACCGGCGGCAAGCGACCCGATGATGTTGAAGAAGCCGATCAGCGCCATGGCGATGACGGCGTAGCGCGGTTCGATGCCGATATCGCCGAGATAGGCCGGGAAATGCGCGGTGATAAAGGCCACCTGAAAACCGCAGACAAAAAAGCCGGTGGTCAAAAGCAGGTAGCTTTTATGGCCGAGCGCCTCCTTCAGCGCTTCGCCTGCCGTCTGCTGGAACTGCGCCTGCGACTGGCTGCCGGAAGAGGAATTGCCGCGCATGAAGAAGGCGAGCAGCGGCACGAGCATCATCATCGCGGCAAGCCAGACGAGGCTGTCCGACCAGCCATAGGTGGAGATCAGCCCCTGACTGATCGGTGCGAACAGAAACATGCCGGCTGAGCCCGCCGCCGTGCCGATGCCGAAGGCGAGCGAACGCTGCTGCGGCGTGACATGGCGTGCAAAGGCCGAAAGGATGACGCTGAAGGAACCGGCGGCAATGCCGAGCCCGACGAGCACGCCGCCGCCGAAATGCAGCCAGAAGGGCGAGGTGCCAAAGGACATGCAGATGAGGCCGGCAGCATAAAGCAGGCCGGAGAGAACAAGCACGCGGCCCGTGCCGTATTTATCGGCGATGGCGCCGAAGAAGGGCTGGCCGAGACCCCAGAAGAGGTTCTGCAGGGCCATGGCGAGACCGAAGGTGGAACGGTCCCAGCCGGTATCGGCAAGCATCGGCAGCTGGAAGAAGCCCATGGCCGAACGCGGCCCGAAGGTCATGACGGCAATCAGTGACCCGGCGGCGATAATCAGCCAGGGCATTGTCTGGCGTGTGGCTTGCAACATGAATATTCCCCCATCGCGGCGCCTCGTCCCAAAAAAGAGGGACATGGCTTGCCGCAGATTCCGCTATGATGGGATGAATATTATCTTTTGTCAGCCAGTCCCACTAGCGACTTTTCTTGACGGCCACTATTCATGCGATTGATGGAATACGGCCGGAGAGAAGACGATGAAACAGAATATCTACGACGATCCAGGGTTTTTTGAGCGTTACAGCGCCATGCCGCGCTCCGTGGAGGGCCTGCGTCAGGCCGGCGAGTGGCATGAATTGCGTGCCATGCTTCCGCCCCTGAAAGACAGGAGCCTTCTTGATCTCGGTTGTGGTTTCGGCTGGCATTGCCGTTTTGCCGCAGAGCAGGGCGCGCGCCATGTCGTTGGCGTTGATCTCTCGGAAAACATGCTGCACCGCGCCGCCGAAATAAATGGCGGGCCCGGCATCGAATACCGCCGCGCCGCCATCGAAGACATCGATTTTCCGCAGGAAAGTTTCGATGTGGTGCTGAGTTCTCTCGCCCTGCATTACGTCCGCGATCTCGACGTGGCATTCGCGAAGGTCTTTGCCGTGCTGAAATCCGGCGGCGATTTCATCTTTTCCATCGAACATCCCGTTTTCACGGCGCTGGAAAAACAGGACTGGTTTTATGGCGAGGATGGCGAAATCCTGCACTGGCCGCTCGATAATTATCAAAGTCAGGGCGTGCGCCATTCCAACTGGATGGCGGACGATGTGGTCAAATATCACCGCACGGTGTCAGGCCTTCTCAATGGTCTCCTGGCTGCCGGATTTGTTTTGACGCGGCTGGCGGAGCCGAGGCCTGATCCGGCCTTGATGGCCGAGCGGCCTGAACTGAAGCACGAAGATCGCCGCCCGATTTTCCTGATCGTCGGGGCGCACAAGCCGTGATGCGGTGATGCTCCGTCCTTTCCTCATCCTGTGACAGGCGCAGGAATGATGGAGAGAGGGCGCGCCAGCCTATGAAAACTTTGCGCTGTGGGCTGTGGGTTGGGTTTGACCCGAACCAGCAACTTACCGCCGTTTGATCGTCCAGCCTTCCGGCCGTTCCTCGACCACCTTTGCCACATCGCCGACGGACAGCTTGCCCTGGCTGCGCGGCGTCACGTTCCAGCCGAAGAGCGGGCCGGGCACGCGCCGGTCGCCGGACATGCGGATGCGGCCCATGGCTTTCATGGGGGAGGGCACATCACGCGAGCCGGTGGTCTGATCCTGCGTGGTCATGATGCAGCGGGCGCAGGGTTTGACGAGATCGAAGCGAATGCCGCCAATCTCGATGGCCGCCCAGCGGTCCTCAGCCCATGCCTCGTCCGTGTCAAGCACGATATTCGGCCGGAAACGCTCCATGCCAACAGCGTCTTCGCCATTGGCGCGCATATTGTCGTTCAGCGCGGCAAGCGAGGCCGTGGTGGTGACGAGGATCTGGTAGCCGTCCGCAAAGGTGACGGGCGTTTCGTTGCCCGTCCATTCGAGGCTCGCAATACGTTTCGAGGTATCATCAAAAAAGGCGAGCTTCACCTCGCGCCCCAGCCATGCCGAGAGCGTGCCATTGGTCTCGTCATCGGCGATATTGGCGCTGACGATCGATTTCCACACCGCCACATCCATGCGCTGCCCGGATGGCCTTGCGAAAATCTCGCCGTCCTTGTCGCGCGCCAGCACCATGCCGCCATCCTCATGCCGGGCCAGAACCGTGGCGATGGCGGGCAATTCGCGCTGGGTGATGAAATGGCCGGAGGGATCAGTGAGCATGGCGCGGCGGTCACCCGGCAGGCCTTCGGCCGAAACGGCGCTTTCGGAGAGAGGGATACCGCGCGCGCTTTTCAGCGGATAGATGTTGAGTTCGGTCACACGCATCTAGGGTCTCCTTAGATCTCGTCGAGAAACAGGTCCAGCACCTGTTTCAGCCGCTCATGGCGGGCCCTGGCCATCTGCCGGCCTGTCTCGGTGCGAAAACCGTCGGCCAGCTTGAACAGCTTGGTTTCGAAATGGTCGATGGCAAAGGCGCGGTCGTCAAGCGGCCGGTCCTTCGCCAGCGGGTCGACCGGATCATAAAGTGCTGAGCCCATGCGCCCGGCAATATAAAAGCAGCGCGCCGCCCCCACCATGCCGATGGCGTCCAGCCGGTCGGCATCCTGAAGGATTTTCGCCTCCAGCGTCTGCGGTTCGATATTGGCGGAAAAGCTGTGTGTGGTGATGGCATGGGCGGCGGCGTCAATATCCGCCTGTTTCCAGCCGAGCCCCATCAGAATGCCGGATGCCTTTTCCGCCGCAAGCCGCGAGGCCTGCGCGCGCAGCGGTGAGTTCTTCTCCACCGCCACACAATCATGCAACAGCACGCTGGCGGCCAGCACGTTACCATCGCCGCCTTCGCCCGCATGGATGCGCATGGCGTTGCGGAAGACGCGGTGAATATGGGCAAGATCATGCGAACCGTCGCCGCTGTCTGCGGCGTGCGGTATCAGGTCCTGCGCAAGCGCCGCATAGGGCGCGAAAGCCTCGGCCGCGATCATGCCTGCGGCTTCCGGGTGAGGATCTTCTGGTAGAACAGGCCGATGCCGATGAGCACCGCGCCGAGCCCGATGAAGGACAGCGCCCTCAGCACGCCTTCGAGATTGCTCATGTCGATCAGGAACGCCTTGGCAACCGAGATCAGCACGAAGGCGGCCGATGCCAGACGCAGGCTGCGGGCATTAAAGCGCGAGCCAAGCACGAGCAGCAACACGCCGATCAGCAGCCAGACCACCGAATAGCTGTAGGTCTCGCCCTGCAGGAAACCCTTCCAGTCGGCAATATTTTCGCCCTGCCAGAAGCGGCGCACTGAAAGCGTGGCCCAGGCAAAACCGAGCGCTGCGCCCGCCACCGCCAGCATGCTGACATAGGGCGGTGGACGTTTTCCCCGCGCGTAATAGGCAAGGCCGCCATAGGCGAGCGCCGGCAGGAGGTAACCGATCAGCAGCAGGTTGAGGAACGGGATGCGGCCGGTATTTTCGCCGGTGAAATAGGGGTTGAGCGTGAAGAAATGCATCGTCAGCACGTTGATGACGGCAATCACGCCGGCAATCATCGAGCCGTAGCGGAAGATGGGGCTGGGGCTTTTCAGATCGAGCGTCATCAACACGCCCGAGAAGCCAATGGTCAGCAGCGTATAGATCGACTGTTCGCCAAGCGTCGGCACACTGTCATCCAGCGTGCCGCCATTCATTGCGTGGCGGACGAGGATGGCGACGGCGAGAAGACCCATGACGCTGGCAATCGCCTGCAGGAAGTTCTTCGCCCTGACCCCCGGCCAGTCGCGCAGCAGCCATGCCGAGGCGACGGCCAGCAGTGCGGGAATGCCGTAACCCGGAAGAAGCGCGTTGAAGACCGGCGTGAGCCCAAGATTTTGCGGCCCGACAATGGTGGGTTCCCAGGCGATGCGGCCGAGAACGGCAACGCTTGCCACGGCCATCACCCAGGGCAGAACCTCCCAGTTGCGGTAACGGCTGGCCAGCACATAGATGAAGCCGATGACCGAAAGGAGAACGGTTGTCACCAGCCCCTCCGTCAGCGTGTGCAGGCTGAGCGCGAAGGCGGCGAAGGAGCCGAGCACGAGGATGTTGAGCGGTTTGCGATAGGTCTCATTGTTCTGCCGATGCAGCCATTCGGCACCTGCAATCAACACGAAGCCGAGGCCGAGGCCATAGGCGGCGTGCAGCCAGTCGCGGCCAAGATTGCCGTATTCGACAAAGCTTGCGGTGGCGAGCCAGACCGGGAATAGCGCGGCGATACCAGCCCAGAGCTGGGCGAAATCCGCGTCGTCAGCACCCTTGCGCTTCAGGAAGGAGAAGGCGGACAGCACGAAGACGCCCCCGAGGCCGAGCGCCATGGCGATTTCCGCCGTGTAGCCAACCGACACGGGCGGAAGCGATACGGCCGTATCGTTGATGACGCCGATGAAGTCGAGACCCTGACGTGACATCAGCGATACCGCAGCCTGCGCGCCAAGTGCTGCGATAATAGCGGGCCATACCGCATAGTGGCGGGCGGCGCCAAGGGCCGCAAGGGCGGCTATGAGCGCTGAAACGATCAGGGCCGGATGAGTATCGACTCCGCCATCGGCAAAAAGGAAGCCGATTGCCGGCAGGATCACGGCCATCGAGACGGTGAGATTGAGGGCGAGTGACGGGCGTAGCAGAAGCCGCATGGCGCGGACGGCGCGTCGCTCGGGCGCTGCGGTTTCGGCAGTTTGGGCGGGCGGCGTGTCGAATGCCTTGCCGGGCCAGAGGAATATTGTTCCCGCCAGCATGACGAGCAGGGCAAGTGTTGGCGGTTCGGCGCTGATCGTTTCGGAAAAGCCGATATAGCCGAGCGCCCAGAGGCCAAGCCCGGCATTGGCGAGAGAGGGAACCACGGTCCAGCCCTGCCTGCGCGCCGCTGCCGCCGTTGCCAGCCAGGAGACGGTGAGGAAGACGAAGAGCGCCCAGATATTCGGCGTTTCGGTGGAAATCAGCGCGGGTGTCAGCATCGAACCGAGAAGGCCGAGACCGGCCAGCGCCTGCCCGTGCAGCAGCGAAAGCCCGATGGTGGCGAAAGCGACGAGGCCAAGCAGGCCAAAAGCCGCGCCGGGACCGATATAGTCGTAAATGCCATAGGCTGCATAAACCACGCCGAACAGCGTCAATGCGCCCGCCGCCGTCAGCACGCCCGGTATCATGGCGTTGGAATAGGTGGTGGCGATGCCCGGCACCGCCTTGCGGCGGATCGCTTCGCCGGCAAGCCCGAGAACAAGACCGAAAATGGCGGCGAGCGAAAGCCGCACGGCCGGGCTGAGCAGGCCCGATTCGATCGAATATTTAACGAGGAAAATGCCGCCGAGCGCCAGCGCCAGTCCACCGGCCCAGACCGCCCAGCGCGCGCCGAGCAGACTTTCGAAGCTCTCCTTCGTTGCCGGGGTGGATACGGCCTCGGCGGCAGGCGCAGGTTGGGCCTCCTCGCGCGCCAGCTCTTCCGATGCTGCCATGGCGGCGGCGTCTTCGGGCTCGGATGCGTATTCAGCCTGGAAGGCTGTGTCTTCCGCAGGGGGCGTGCTTGGCTCTTCCGCCTCGAAATCCGGTTTTACCGTGGATTCCGTGCTCTCCGTTTGCACTGCCGCAGCCGACGTCACGCCCGCAGCCATCAGCCGCTTGAGGCTGTGCACCTCCCGTTCGAGCGACTTGATTCGGCTTGAATTGCGGATGCTCGCGACCAGCGTGTAGATGAAGGCCGCGACGAGGGCGAGGATAAACAGCGGGATTTCCAAACGGACTCTCCAATTACGAAGCTGTTTTTAAAGCCCTTTTGGTGAATTTATGCAAGGCCCGGTTGATGAATGGTGTGGGTGGCGCGGGGGTAAGCATATGCCATTTGTTTCTTCTCCCCGACGGGGAGAAGAAATGGGTGGCCTCCGCTCGATCCGATGTACCGCTCGAATCAGGAAGCACCCGCCAGCCACCGCCGCGCCGCTTCGATATCGGTAAGCCCGAGCTCGTGCCCGTCCTCAACGGTTTCCATCTCGGCCTTTGCACCGCTCGCCGTGAGCTTTCCCTGCAGTTCGCTCGCCTTGTCGAGATATTTGTCGCGTTGTCCCGCCACGAGCAGGAAATTGTGGCCGGAAAGATCGGTTTGCGGCCATGTTTCGAGAACCGGCATCGGGCGATAGAGCAGGGCGTCGCCTGCAAGTTCGGGATAGAGCGCGGCAAAGGCGGCGTAGAAGTTCGCGCCATTGGAATGGCCGATAAACCGCAGTTTCGAGCGATCAAGACCATAGGCGCGGATTGCCCCCTCCACGAAGGCGGCAAAGGCTTCTGTTTCCGTGACAATATCCTGCTGGTCGAAGCTGAAATCGGGAAAACGGCGGAACCAGCGGGCGATTTCTTCTTCCGTGCTGCGGCCGCGCACGCCCAGAAGGGTGGCGCCCGGTGCTGCCCGGTGCGCCAGCGGCATCAGGCTCGTTTCACTGCCGCCGGAACCGTGCAGCAGGATGATGGTGCTGCCATCAGCTTCCTCGGGCGTGTAGAAACGGTGCACGAAGGGCAGGTCGCGATAGATGATGCGTTCTTCGCCCGGCATCGAGAATTGCGGCAGGGCGACACGCACATCCGCCTCGTCCTTCATGAAGAGCGGCGGGATGAACAGTTTTTCGCCGAGCGATTCCAGCGGTTCGTCGACCGTCATGCCCGGCCCATCGGTCGCCATTTCGATCAGCACGCCGCCCGGTTCGCGGACGTAGAGCGAGTGGAAATATTTCCGGTCATGGGCGTTGGTGGTGCTGGAATTCAGCGATTTCAGCCCGGTTAGAACCGTGTTCAGCTCATCCATGTCCTTCGCCCGGAAGGCGATGTGATCGACGGTGCCGGTGCCCGGCGCGCTGGACCAGAAGCCGGTGGCGTCACGCACGTCGATAATGTCGCCGCTGTCGGAAACGAGCCGGCGGATCGCACCCGCCTGGCTTTCCTGCCGGTAGCCGAAATGTTTCTCCAGAAACGCTACGGTTTCTTCCGGCACTTCACTCAGCACCGTCGCACCATAGATTCGGCGAATGGCGTCTTCTGCGGAAATATCGTCGGTCACATGTGGCGTGGCATCGGCAAAGGCGCGGGTGCCGACCAGCTTGACGATCAGGCCGTCAGGATCTTTCAGCCGGATAACCGGAGCGCCGAATTCGTCAGTCGGGCCTTCCGCGCGGATGCCGAATCTCAGCGCCCGCGTCAGCCAGAAGCCGATCGCAGCGGGATCGATCGCCACGGAAATTTCCAGCGTCTGGCCGTACCCGACACGGCCCTGGCCGCCATCTTCCCAGACGAGAAATGTCAGAAGCGAGCCGGGCGAGGCGATGTCATCGCCATAAAGCAGGTGAAGCTGCATGGCGTCTTCGAAGCCGGCCGTGCGCTTGGCCAGCCTCAAGCCCAGAAAGCCGGCGTAAAAATCCACATTCGCCTGCACCTTCCGGGTGATCATGGTGATGTGGTGTATGCCCAGTGCAGAATTCATCTTGCCGTCCCGCCGTTTCGCCTGCTGTTCATGGCCCTATTTGTCGCACGCTGCCCCTGATCCGCAACCCCGGCAAATGAGAACGCTGTGTTCTCTGGGTGAACGATACTGCTTTCGCTTCGTTGCATTCGCGATGGGCAGATTGCCGGCTTTTTGCCTGTCTTGTGATTGTTTGTGCATATAAAATAAGCACACAAAATAACGGCTATTTTGTATGCAATTTTATCTTGCCTTGAGGGTTGGAATTGGGTCTTATGCAACCAATCCAACAAAACCATCAGGGGGAACAGATGATTTTAACGCGCAGGTTGTTGACCAGAGCTCTGGCCATTACCGCCATCGGTGTAACCGCCGGCTTTTCGCTGCCGATCATCGAGGCGCGGGCCGAAACACCGGTGAAATTCACGCTCGACTGGAAGTTCGAAGGCCCCGCCGCCGGTTTCCTGCTGGCGCTCGACAAGGGTTACTTCAAGGCTGAGGGTCTCGATGTCACCATCGACAGCGGTAACGGTTCGGTTGAAGCTATTCCGCGCGTGGCGACCGGCGCCTATCAGATGGGTTTCGGCGATATCAATTCGGTGATGAAGTTCCTCGACGAAGATCCGAGCCAGAAGATCAAGGCCGTATATATGGTCTATGAGCGCCCGACTTTCGCCGTGGTCGGCCGCAAGTCGCTGGGTGTCACCGGTGATCCGAAGTCGCTGGAAGGCAAGAAGCTCGGCGCGCCGCCGCCGGATGGCGCTTTCGCGCAATGGCCGGCCTTCAAACAGGTGGCGGGTCTCGACGACAGCAAGATCAAGATCGAATCGATCGGTTTTCCGGTGCGTGAACCGATGCTCGCCAAGGGCGATGTCGACGCCGTTTTCGGCTTTGCCTTTTCGGTGATCCTCAACCTCAAGAAACAGGGCATCGCCGATGACGATATCTCGACCATCCTGATGGCCGAGCACGGCTTGAATCTTTATGGCAATGCGGTGCTGGTAAACACTGATTTCGCAGAGAAAAACCCGGAAGCAGTAAAGGGCTTTCTGAAAGCACTGGCCAAGGGCTTCGCCGATTCAGTCAAGAACCCCGAAGAGGGCGTGGCGGCTGTGCTCAAGCGCAACGAGACGCTCGACAGCGCCATCGAGCTTGAACGCCTCAACATGGCCAACAGCATGAATATCAAGACGCCCTATGTGGTGGAAAACGGCATGGGCGGCGTCGATCCTGCCCGGCTTGCGGCCTCCGTCGAAACGTTGAAAGTCTCCCTCGGCCTGAAGGGCAACGTCAAGGCGGAGCAGGTGTTCGACGCGACCTACCTGCCGGCCAAGGAAGAGCGCATGCTTCCGTAATGGGCGGAGTGAGCGGGTGCGGCATGCTTCTTCTCCCCGCCGGGGAGAAGGTCGCGGCAGCGGGATGAGGGGGCAAGCTCTCGGTCTATCGCTGGCGCTGCCCCCTCATCCGACCCTTCGGGCCACCTTCTCCCCGGCGGGGAGAAGAAACAAGCTGCAACGCTGCAGGGTTCAACCGCCCGATCAGCAACTTAAAACGGGGACAGCAATGTCACATCTCGTGGAAATAGACAGTGTCGACATGCGTTACGGCGGCTCCGCCGGCACGCTGGCCGTATCCGGCTTGAACCTGACGGTCGACAAGGGTGAATTTGCCGCAGTGGTCGGTCCCTCCGGCTGCGGCAAGTCGACCCTGATGAAGCTGGTGACCGGGCTGCATATTCCGCAGAAGGGCAATGTCATCGTTGCCGGGCGGCAGGTCACGGAGCCGGTTTCCATTGTCGGCATGGCGTTTCAGAACCCGACGATGCTGCCCTGGCGCACAACGCTCGAAAATATCCTGCTGCCGCTGGAAATCGTCGAGAAACATCGCCGACGCCTGCGCGCCCATAAGGCGGAATATGTCGCGAAAGCCGAGCGGTTGCTGGAAATCGTCGGCCTGAAGGGTTTCGGTTCAAAATACCCGTGGCAGCTTTCCGGCGGCATGCAGCAGCGCGCCAATCTTTGCCGGGCCTTGATCCACGAACCGGAACTACTGATGCTGGACGAGCCTTTCGGCGCGCTCGATGCCTTCACCCGCGAGGAATTGTGGTGCGTCATCCGCGACCTGCACGCCGCACAGCGTGTCACCATCATCCTTGTGACCCATGATCTGCGCGAGGCGACATTTCTGGCCGACAAGATTTTCGTGATGAGCGCAAGGCCGGGCCGCGTGCTCGCGGAACACCGCGTTCCGTTTGCCCGCCCGCGCCAGCTCGATATCATGTACGACAGGGGTTTCAACGACATGGTGCAGGAACTGCATGGCGAGATCGCCCAGGCGAGGGTGGCGGCATGAGCGCGATCCTGGAAAGCACCGTTGCGGCCGAGTCGCGCAAGCCGCTGATCGCCCGCGTCAACTGGGTGAAAGCCGCTCCATGGCTTTATACGCTGGCGCTTTTCGTGTTGTGGGAACTGCTCGTCCATGCGCTGAAAATGCCGCCCACCATTCTGCCGTCACCGGTAAGGGTTGGACAGGCCATCATGCAATATTGGTCGCCGATCTGGAAGAATTCGCTGCAGACGCTTTATACGACGACACTGGGTTTTGCCATTGCTGTGGCCGCCGGTCTTGCCATCGGTCTGTTCATCGGCTGGTCGAAAACCATCTATGCCGGGCTTTATCCGCTGATGATCGGCTTCAACGCCATCCCGAAAGTGGCGCTTGTGCCGATCCTCGTCATCTGGTTCGGCATCGGCACGGTCCCCGCCGTGTTGACCGCCTTCCTGATTTCCTTCTTTCCCATCGTCGTGAATGTCGCGACCGGGCTTGCCACCATAGAGCCGGAAACGGAAGATGTGCTGCGGGCGCTCGGCGCAAAGAAGATGGATATCATGCTGAAGGTCGGCATTCCGCGTTCCATGCCCTATTTCTTCGGCTCGCTGAAAATCGCCATCACGCTCGCCTTCGTCGGCTCGGTCGTATCGGAGACCGTCGCTTCCAATTATGGCCTCGGCAACATGATGAGTTCGGCCCAGAGCCAGTTCAATGTGCCGCTCGTCTTTGCCGGCCTGCTGATGCTCGCGGTGGAAGGCATCGTCATGTATGCGATTATGGCCTGGCTTGAAAAGCGCATGACCGGCTGGGCGCATCGTTCGACCATGGGGCAGTGAGCCTTTCTTCTCCCCGCCGGGGAGAAGATGCCCCGGAGGAGTAGATGAGGGGCACCGCCAGCGATAAGCCGAGAGCTTGCCCCTTCATCCCGCTGCCGCGACTTTCTCCCCCTCGGGGAGAAGGTGACAAGCGGCAACCGCTCGCGTCATTCACGCATGCTGCGGAAGACCGCTAAGTTACGGTCTCAATGCGCCGCCATTTCTTTCACGATATCGCCGCCGTCCATCAGGAAGGGATAATAGGTCGGCCAATTGGTCACTTCGTCCAGCAGCGCCTTGCGGTCAGCTCCCCAGTAGAGATGGTAATGGCCCGCCTTGACCGGGGCTATGGAGTGATCGCTGAACTGGATGAATTGCGGTGCGGCCTCATCGCCGCCGGTTTTCTTGAAGATGTAGCGGACACCGCGATTGCCCTTCTTGTAGGTCAGGATTTCATGGCCGTCGCTGACATAGGTGCCTTCAGCGGGCTTGCCGTCCTTATAAAACGCCACGCTGTCACTCTTGATGACGATGCGGTTTACATCGGTCTTGTAACCGATGTCGTAATAGGCGCGGTATTCGGCGGCGGTCTTGTCGCCATGGGCCGCTTTTTCGGCCATGACGGGGTCCAGCGAGCCGTTCAGCAAGTAGGGATAGACCGACTGCCAGTCGCCTTCCCAGTCGGAAAGCGCACGTGGTTTCACCTGCGCATCCTCGAAATAACCCTTGTAGATCTGCTTTTCCGCCTCGGTCATCTGGTGGCCGTGATCGTGTCCATGGTCGTGGCTATGGGCTGCGGGTTTGTCGCCACCGGCAGCCATTGCCGTGGTCGCCGCCAGCAGCATGGAACCAAGTGCGACAGCGCCGGTGACGCGGGTGAGTATCTTCTGCATTGTTTCGGCCCTCTCATATCCATAAAAGTAAGTTACGTAATAACATTACGTAACGACCTATAGAGGCCACGTCAGCGGGATGCAAGTGTGTGCTCCAACGCAACGCAACGAAAAAGCGCGATGGCTCTTGCAGCCACCGCGCTTGAAAAGAGGGGGGAGAGGTGAGGTCTCAGGCAGGCTGCGCGTTCACTTCCGCCTTTCGTTCGTCGAAGGCGAGCTTCATGGCCTTCGTCACGTCGCGGGTTGTCGCGAAATAACTGTCGCTGCGCACCCAGTAGCGCAATTTGACGGTGGCGCTGTCGGCGCTGACCGAATCGACGAAGGTGACGGGGGCGGGGTCCAGCAAAACCCGGCTCTCCGAGCGCACGACTTTCATCAGCATATTCTGCGCGGCCGTGAGATCCTCGTCAGTCTTGACCGTCAGGCTCAGTTCGTGACGGCGCGAGGGAAAACGGCTGTAATTGGTGATCGGCACGTTCCAGAGGGTGGAGTTGGGCGCGAGACGATAGAGCCCATCGCTGGTCTTGAGTTCGGTGGCAAAGAGCCCGATCTCGATCACCGTGCCGCTGACCGTGCCGGTCTCGATATATTCACCGACCCGGAAGGGACGCAGCACCAGAAGCATGATGCCGGCGGCAATATTCTGCAGCGTGCCCTGCAGCGCCAGACCAATGGCCAGACCGGCGGCGCCAAGGGCGGCGAGAATGGAGGCGGTCTGCACCCCGAACTGGCCAAGCACCATGACCAGTACCAGAATGAGAACCACATAGCGGATGGCGCCTGCGAAGAAGCCGGCGAGCGTCGCATCGAAGCCGCGAATGCGCGACAGGCCCTGAAAGGCCCAGCGTTGCAGGAAGGTGGCGGCCAGCCAGCCGATGATCAGCAGCAGAAGCGCACCAACGACCGAGAAGGAATATTGCACCGCAAGCGCGCTCGCCTGCTGCAACGCCGCCTGCGATGCGACGATGATATCCGTTGCCTGTTGTTCCATGAATTATCCTGTGATTTTTATTGCTGTTCAGGGTTGGTAACGACTGGACGCCGTGAGGGTTCCGCTAAAACGGCCTCAGGCGCCAAGCGGCAGTACGAAGGGCACGTTACCATCCGTATCCGCGCCCCTGCCGATTTTTTTGATCGCCGCCACCAGCCTGCCGTCGCGTCCAAGCAGACGGTCGCCGATGGCAATGATGCGGGCATTCGGCGTGGAATAGGGTGAGACGGCGCGCAGGCGCAGCGCAAGCTCCATTTCATCCTGGTCAGGATAAAGGCTGAGCGCTGCGATGACGGCGGCGGCGGGCGAGCGCGAAACACCCATCCAGCAATGGATGAGCAGCGGCGCGGACTGGTCCCATTCGCGGGCGAAATCGATCAGCCTCAGCACATGCGCATCATCAGGCGCGATGAGATCAGCGGTGCCCTTGAATGTGATGTCGTTCATGGCAAGCGTCAGATGCCGATCTGCGGCAATGACGGCAGGGCGGTGAAAGGCCTGCTCTTTGGCGATCAGTGTCACCATTTCGCGGGCCTTGTGTTTCACGGCCATCTCCGCGATCCGCGACAGCGGCGATACGACAATGGCCGTCATGTCGCGCTCCCCGTCCTGACCGCGCGCAGCGCCTCGATAGCCTCGAAACGTTCGATGAACAGCTTTTGCGCTTCGGTGGAGGGCAGGGGCGTAATGTCGAACATATCGCGGGTAATGCCGCGCGGCAGGCCGAAGAATTTCTGCGCCTCGGCGGTGGAAAAACCGGCAAGCTCCGTCGCCTCGAAAAAGGCGGCGACCGTGTCGGCCTTCTTGATGCGGTCCTTCAAGTCGCGCGATGCATGTGGTGGCAGGCCGAAACGCAGATGCACGGCGGCCTCCAGCCGTTTTTCCACGGTCTTGTAACCACCGCCGACCACGGATTTGAACGGCGAGATCATATCGCCGATGACATATTCCGGCGCGTCATGCAGAAGCGCCATCTGCATGTCATCAGGCGTCGCACCCGTGCACATGCGGCAGAAGATGGTTTCGACGATGAGGCAATGCTGGGCGACGGAAAAGGCGTGGTCGCCGCGCGTCTGGCCGTTCCAGCGGGCGACACGGGCAAGGCCGTGGGCGATATCGGCAATTTCCACATCGAGCGGCGAAGGGTCGAGCAGATCGAGCCGCCGGCCGGACAGCATGCGCTGCCAGGCGCGCGGGCTTTTTGCGGGCGTCACTCTTAATCCTCCGCCCGAGCCGCGGGATCGACCGCCGGGAAGGAAAGGCCGCTCCAGGCCGGCAGGGCCACGGTCACGGGAACAGTCTCGGCAAGAAGCGGCGTGCCCGAAGCAAGCGCATCGGCAATGCGGTCGATCCGCACGATGGCAAGCGCCCTGTTGCCGCAAACGGTTCCAAGCGTGCCGACCGGTTTTCCATCGGCGGTAATCTCCGCCCCGCTGGCGGGCAACGCGCCTCCGGCCGAAACGGTGACGACGCGGCGTCTTGCCGTACCGCGGTGCTTCATGCGCGAGACGACTTCCTGACCGACGAAGCAGCCCTTCCTGAAGGAAACGCCGTCATTCACATCCATCAGAACATCATGGGGAAAAGCATCCTGCAGCGCATAATCCCGGCCGGATTCGGCAATGCCATGGTCAACGCGCAGCGCATCATAGGCCGCAACATCGCCCGAGGCCGATGCGCCCGGTAGCCTGAAGAGATCGATTCCGGCCTTGGCGAAACGGCCGTCCCTGACGCCTGCCACCGGTGCAGTCTCGGTCCAGAAAACGCTCACACCTTCTACCGTCTCGACTTTGAGGTCGACCGGTGCGCGCAGCTTGTACATGGTCAGGCGGCGCAGCAATGCGTCCTGTTCGGCGGCGCCCGTTTCGATCAGATAGTCCCCGCCATCGCGCCAGATCAGGAAATCGAACAGGATCTTGCCCTGCGGCGTCAGAAGTGCCGCGGCCCGGGCCTCGCCTGCCGGCAGATTCTCGATATCTGCGGTGATGAGGTTGTTCAGAAACTCCTCGGCGCCGGTGCCGGAAACCCGGATCAGGCGGCGGTCGGCAAGAAAGGCGGAAGGCATGGTGTCACCGTTCGGTTCGTCGAGACTATGCGGATAGCAGGCAAGATGCAGATGCATTTGCCGGAATGCTCATTCCGCACAGTTAGGATTTTTGCCCGAGAACGGCAAGCACTGCGATGCGATCAATCGCCGGCGGTGAAGAACTTCCACTTGCCGTCAGGCGAAATGCCGACGCGATAGAAGCTGTAATTGCCAAATTCCTGCATGTCCGCCAGATCGCCCGCCGTGATGATTCGCAGAAGCTCCACCTTTTCCGGTGCAGTCAGCGTATTCAGCGGTTTTCCGGCAAAATAGGGGAAAACATAGGCTTCGTCAGGGGTGCCGGCATCGATATGGGCATAACCGGTCGACAGGAGATCGATGATGATCGCCAGCACTTCCAACCCGTCCGGATCGCCGGAATAGCTTTTCAGCGCTGCAATCGGGTCTTCGCTGTCACTGCCGTCGATGCGGAACTGGTTCTGCCCGGCGGCGATGAAGGGCCGCAGCTTTTCGATATCGCCTGACGCGGCGGCGTCGATGATCTGCTGGCGCAGCTTGCGCACGGGTTCCGGCGCCTTGGAAATGTCGTGCTCGATTACAACAGACATTTCCGGGGTGTTATCGGGCTTGGCGGATTGCTGGTTTGCCTGGCCAGCGGAACGGTCCACCAAAGGGTCGGGCAGGGGAATGCCTTCCGAATCGCCTTCGATCTCGTCCGGCTCAGCAGGCTGGGCCTGCTGCGGCTGCTCGCTCTCGGCCTTCGGCTCGCTTTCGGTGTTCTGCGCCGGCTTCAGCTCGGAAAGGGCAAAGGCGCGGCTCGGCACGCCAATCGGACCGGCGGTCAGGGCAAGCAGAATGGACAGCAGGGCGGAAGAGCGCAAAAGGCCCTTGCTCAGGCAAGACATGATAGACCCCGGCTTTACTGTATTACCCGCTGCGGCGAAAATTCGCCCTGAAGCATGCGCTGGCGCAGCGATTCCAGCATTGCTTCAGCGCCGGCCTCGCCATGGATACGGATGGTTTCGCGCATGGCCAGAGCGATGGCGGCATCGGCGATGATCTCCGGCTCGATGCCGTCGGCCATGCCGTCAGCCCATGCCTCGTTCTGGTGTTCCAGAGCGACCTGCATCTTTTCATGCACGATCATATCGTCGATTTCGTTACGGCTTGTCTGCATTTTTCATCCTCGACAGGGCGGGCAAGTCCTTACCACCCTGTTAACAACACTAGCAGCCTTTTATCAAAACGGCACGGGCTGCGGCGAAAAGAGGTTAACAATCCTCTAATTTCCGAACCTGGACGCGATTTCCTGCGCGAGTGTTGCCCCTTCGTTACGGTAGTTCTCTTCTGCCATGATGGCGGCGCGTGTGCAACTGGTGTGGATGGCCGCAAAGGAGCGGTATCCACGGTTGAATGCAGCCGTCATGCGCTGACGTCGTTCAGGTTCGTTGGCCGTGTCCGCAGCCAGAAGATCGCTCATCGACCTGCGCCAGTCCTCCGGTCCGGAAGAGGGGCACAGGGTTCTCAGATATTGCACCGCGCCCAGTATTTCCGACAGCCGTGCCAGCTTGTCGTCATAAGGAGCGGGCTTGGGCGGTATCGCTTCCGCCGGACGTGCCTCGGAAGCCGGTTTTGAAGGCTGCGCAAAAGCGATGCCTTCTTGCCCTGATATGGCAAGCATGGTCAGAAAAAGAGACAGGAAGATGGTTGGCCGTATCAAAATTCTATTCTGCCCCACACATACTCGTGAACTGTTGGCTCGTGACCATCCGGCGGGCGGATCAGTCCTAGATAATAGCGATTCTGGCTGACTGGCAATCATGCAAGCAGGCGCTCGGCGCATTCGACCACACTTTCGGGCGCAGGCAGAAGGCGGATTTCCGCCAATGTGTACCACCCGGCATCCGCCGCATCGTCGCCCACAGTCACGACGGGATCGGCATCCGTCTCCACGGTGAAGACGGAGAGGAAATAATGGCTCGTCAGCACGCCTTCAGCGTCGCGGGAGGGAAGATCATAGGTCGCGAAAAGCTGCGGCCTTCGCGCCACGATACCGGTTTCCTCGTGCAATTCGCGCAGCGCCGTCTCGGCTGCCGTTTCGCCGTCTTCGCCGCGCCCGCCCGGAAAGGCGAACATGTCCTTCGAGGGCGGGTTGATACGGCGCACGAGAAGCAGCCGGTCTCCGTTCCTGACGATGGCGGAGGAGGCAGCGCGGGGCTTGATACGAAGGGTCATGAATGGTTTCGCTTGTTTCGGCCGTCTGCGGCCTGTCTATAGTGTCGTGGTCCGGAAAATCGATTCCGGTTTCCGAAGTGAGCGTTATAGTCCGGAACTGTCGCGATTGTGCATGCTAAAGACGGTGGAATGAAGGTCTATCTTATCTATGTCCTGGCGGCTCTTGCCGAAATCGCCGGCTGTTTTTCCTTCTGGGCCTGGCTGAAACTCGGCAAGACCGGGTGGATATTGCTGCCGGGCATGCTGGCGCTTGCCGCTTTCGCCTGGCTTCTGACACTGGTTCCGACAGAGGCGGCGGGCAGGGCTTACGCCGCCTATGGCGGGATTTACATCGCTGCGTCGCTTTTCTGGCTCTGGGGCGTGGAAGGGCATGCGCCGGACAAATGGGATATTGCCGGCGGCGCTGTCTGCCTTGCCGGCACCGCCATCATCCTGTTCGGACCAAGGGGTTGAGGAAAAAGCATGTGTGGACGTTTCGTGCTGAAGGCGACACCCGAGGAGATCGCCGACTATCTCGATCTGATCGGCCTTGAGGATTTTCCCGCCCGTTTCAACATCGCACCGACGCAGCCCATATTGATCGTGATGGAGGGGGAGCGGCAGGAGCGCGGCAGCAACCTGCCCAATCGCCGCGCCGTGCTGGTCCGCTGGGGTTTCATGCCGGGCTGGGTAAAGGACCCGAAGGATTTTCCGCTGCTCATCAACGCCCGTTCGGAAACCGCCATCGGCAAGGCCTCCTTCCGCGCCGCCATGCGCCATCGCCGCGTGCTGGTGCCCGCAACCGGCTTTTACGAATGGCGACGCCCGCCGAAGGAGGAGGGCGGCAAACCGCAACCCTATTTCATTCGCCCGAAAAGTGGCGGCATAGTCGCTTTCGCCGGCCTCATGGAAACCTGGTCTTCCGCCGACGGTTCGGAGGTCGATACCGGTGCGATCCTCACCACCGCCGCCAATGCCGCGATCGGCCGTATTCACGACCGCATGCCTGTTGTCATTGCGCCCGAGGATTTCAGCCGCTGGCTGGATTGCAAGACCCAGGAACCGCGCGAGATCGTCGACCTGATGCGGCCGGTTCAGGATGATTTCTTCGAGATGATCCCGGTATCGGACAAGGTCAACAAGGTCGCCAATGTCGGTGCCGATCTCATCGAGCCGGTGCCGGAAAGCGCGCCGCTGGCGAAGATCAAACCGGCGAAGGATGACGGGCAGATGTCGCTGTTTTGAGATGCTTTCCGAGGAAGTTGAGGTCAGCCGTCGTTACGCGGCACGCGCTCGGTCCCACACAAGACTATCTTGTTCAGAAAAGCTCAGCTGTTCCGGCCGATCTTCTGCAGGCCTTCCTGGATCATGATGTCGGAATAGACGCGGTTGCGGCCATTTGCCTTGGCGAGATAGAGCAGCTGGTCCGCCGCATTCAGCTGGTTGTCGAAGGGTTCGCCCTTTTCGATCTCCACGACGCCGAGCGAAATCGTCAGGGCGAGGCTGCTGCCGCTCAGCTGCCGACCGTTCTTTTCCACCTGTCCACGCAGCTCTTCGCAGAACTGATAGGCGGCTCGCGCATCCAGCCCACGTAGGAACACGGCAAACTCCTCGCCGCCGAGGCGGGCGGGAATATGGCGTTGTTCATCGCACATGTCATGCAGCAGTTCGGCCAGCTTTTTCAACGCCCTGTCGCCGGCATCGTGCCCCAGCGTGTCATTGATCTTCTTGAAATGGTCGATGTCGAGAATGGCGACGGCGCCGCTCTCGTCATTGCCGTTGATGACATCCATCAGCGCCCGCGTGCGCTCGAAGAAGGAGCGGCGATTGGGCAGACCGGTGAGGTGGTCTCGTTCGGCCAGCTCGCGCAGGCGTTTAAGCTGCTTCAGCGTCTCGATATTGTTATCGATGCGGCACTGCAATTCTTCCGGCACGAAAGGGCGGTAGACGAAATCCGAGGCGCCCGCCTTCAGGAAGCTTGCCGAAAGCAACCGGTCGGTGGAGGACGATATGCCGATCACCCGCAAATCTTCGGATGAGCGGCTGTCGCGGATGCGGCGCGTCAGCTCATAACCGTCCATGTCGGGCATATGGTAGTCGGTGATGACAAGCTGGATCGTCGGGTCCTGCGACAGTATTTCCAGCGCCTGCTTGCCCGAATGGGCCTCGCTGACCCTGAAATTCTGCCGTTCCAGAATTTCCACGAGACCGGAGCGGGCTGTGCGAACATCATCGACCACCAGGACGGAAAAAAGCTTGTTGCTCAAAATCCGCTGGACCGTTCTGACCACCGCATCGACGGTGCGATGGCCGTCCTTGACAATGTAGTCGATGATCTTCTTTTCGGCGTAGCGCTTGCGCGCCTCGTCATCCACCGTGGCGGTGAAAACGATCGCCGGCACCTTACGCTCGGATAAAAGTGCGAGAATCTCGCCTTTCGGCGCATCGGGCAGATTGAGACCCGTCAGCGCCAGCGTGAAACTATGGGCCTGCATGAGGGCATCGGCCGCGGCCATGCTGTCGCAATGAACAACCTCGGCTTCCGTTTCTTCCGAAAGCCGCGTCTTCAGCAGCATGGAAAGAGCAACGGAATCTTCAATCAGAAGGATTTTATCCTGCATGGCCGTCCCAAGCCCCCCTGGCCTGTCTTCACAATCTTCCCCCAACGCCGAATATTCGTCATCCGCATTTCTGCGAATTCGAAAATTGGCTTATTCATTGTTGTGGAAAAAAATGCGGAATAGAAAAGTTCTTTTGTATTCACTAATCTATACGTCGCTGTTCGTATAGCCTTCTTGTGGAAGGCGAGATTTTTACTACATTTTCGTTTCAGCTTCGTTACAGAAGGTTGCCAATTTTGCAAATGATTGACGATCCGCGGTTTCGCGGAACGCCATATACAAAAACGGCGCCCGGAAAAGGCGCCGCATGCTTGTTGATCTTCCGTCCGCAACTCTCCGTTTTCCGGGTAGTCCGCAAAAACCGGGAAAATCAAAAAAGCGAATATTTTCAGGCGGTTTTGGCAGCGGGCTTACGCTTCAGCATCAGGGCTGCGGCCGCAACGGCCTTCAGTCCGAGCGGGCGGTAGTGGCTGTTGAGGTCGGGCTTCGCCTGCGGCTGTGCCTTCGTCTCGTTCGTCATTTCTCTCTCTCCACAATTCACGCCAATCGCCGTTGCGATGCGTGTGAGCCACTTCTTTCGCGGCTAATCTTGACGGATTCGAGGCAAAAAAAACGAAGCCGGCTTTTCAGGCTGCGACATTTTGCGTCACACCCTGCACCGGCTTGTAGCGAGAAAAAATAAACCTGCGGTTTTAAATGCCGCGATCGAGGCCGTTGCCGCCGTTCGCGTCGTCATGCGCGTCTTCCTCGATTGTCAGCGTGCCGTAGCGGCGGTGCCAGAGGCGGGCGCTGATGGGGATGAAGACGAGATAGGCGGCAACGGTCAGAACCAGAACCTCCCAGGTGAAGCTCATCAACATCGCCACATAGAGCACGACGACGAGGATCATCGGCAGCACCAGATCGCGGCGGATGCGGCTGGTGCCCGATTTTCCCGACCAGACCGGCAGGCGGCTGATGAGGAGATAACCGATCAGGACCGTATAGGCGGCGGCGACATAGGCAAAGGGCTTGTCCGGCTCGACGCCGAGGAAGCCGAGATAGACAGGCAGAAGCACCAGCATGGCGCCCATCGGGGCCGGCACGCCCACGAAAAATTCATTCTGCCAAGGCGCCTTTACCGGCCGCTCGATCATGACGTTGAAACGCGCCAGACGCAGGCCGGCGGCGATGACATAGATGAGGGCGGCGATCCAGCCGATGGAACGCGCCTGATCGAGAAGGTAGGCGTAGACCACGAGGGCAGGGGCGACACCAAAATTGACGATATCGGCCAGCGAATCCATCTGTTCGCCGAATTTCGACGTCGCTTTCATCATGCGGGCAATGCGCCCGTCTATGCCGTCGAGAAAGGCGGCCAGCAGTACCATGCCGACGGCCAGCTCGAAGCGGCCTTCAATGGCGAGACGCACGCCGCTCAGGCCCGCACAGATGGCCAGAACGGTGATGAGGTTGGGAACGACGAGGCGGAAGGGAATTTCCCTCAGCCGGGGTCCACGGCCGCTGTCGCTGCGGCCCTCGGGTTTGCCGTTCTGTTGCGGCTCGGCGATCGGCGTTTCCATGCGCATGCCCTTCCTGTTTCCGTCAGCCGCGGCGGCTGACGACCGGACCCTTGGCCGAGCCGAATTCGGCAAGCACGGTTTCACCGGCAATCGCCGTCTGGCCGACCGATACACGCGGCTCGAAACCTGCGGGAAGGAAGATATCGAGTCGCGAACCGAAACGGATAAGACCGAAACGCTCACCGGCATCAACAGGTTCATTCGGCTTCACCCAGCAGACGATGCGGCGTGCAACCATGCCGGCGATCTGCACCACGCCGACCTTGCCGTGCGAAGTCTCGATGACGAGGCCGTTGCGTTCATTGTCTTCGGAAGCCTTGTCGACTTCCGCATTGAGGAAGAGGCCGGGACGGTAGGCGACATTGACGATGCGGCCGCGTACCGGCGCGCGATTCACATGGCAGTTGAACACGTTCATGAACACCGAGATGCGCACCAGCGGCTCCTTGCCGAGTTCCAGCTCCAGCGGCGGAACGACGCTCTGCACGGCGGAAACCTTGCCGTCGGCCGGGCTGATGATGAGGTCGTCATCCTGCGGCGTGACGCGCTCGGGGTCGCGGAAGAAATAGGCGCACCAGGCCGTCAGGACGAGGCCGACCCAGAACAGCGGTTCGGCGATCCAGCCGAGCACCAGCGATGCGACGAAGAAGGCCGCCACGAAGACATAACCTTCCTTGTGGATCGGTACGATGGTGTTGCGAATGGTGTCGAACAGATTCATGAGATTCCTTGCTCCGGTTTTCGTCTGCCGCGTCTATATGTGGTCGTGATACGACACGCTCCACACGGCAATGCGACAAATTTTGCCTAGCTGGTTACAGCCAAACGCCCCGCGCGGCAATGGCGGGGTTCGTCCGTCGGCCCAGTTACCCCGGGGTATAGCCATCAATGGGCGGGTTCGCCGCGGTCGATGACACCCAGATCGTCGGTTTCGCGAACATGGCGCAGCATTTCCTCCGCCCGGATCGCCTCGCGCTGGCGGCTCCACATCGAGGCATAGAGACCGTTCTGCGTCATCAGCGAGCTGTGGGTGCCGCGTTCGGCAATCAGCCCTTCCTTCAGCACGATGATCTCATCCGCGCCGATGACGGTGGAAAGCCGGTGGGCGATAACTAGCGTCGTGCGGTTCTTCGAGACGATATCGAGCGCGCTCTGGATTTCCTGTTCGGTGTGGGTGTCGAGCGCCGAGGTCGCCTCGTCGAGAATGAGGATCGGCGGGGCTTTAAGGATCGTGCGGGCAATCGCCACGCGCTGCTTTTCACCACCGGAAAGCTTCAGGCCCCGTTCACCCACCATGGTCGCGTAGCCCTCCGGCAGCTTGCCGATGAAGGCGCTGATCTGTGCCGCATCCGCCGCCGCCCTCAGTTCCTCGTCGGTTGCCGAGGGGCGACCGTAGCGGATGTTATAGGCAAGCGTGTCGTTGAAGAGCACGGTATCCTGCGGCACCATGCCGATCACCGAGCGCAGGCTCTTCTGCGTCACGTCGCGAATGTCCTGCCCGTCAACGGTGACGGAGCCTTCCTGAATATCGTAGAAGCGATAGAGCAGCCGCGAGATCGTCGATTTTCCCGCACCTGAAGGCCCGACGATCGCCACCGTCTTGCCCGCCGGCACGTCGAAGGAAACGCCCTTCAGGATCGGTCTTTCGGGGTCATAGGCGAAGTGCACATCGCGGAAGGAGATGGCACCTGGGCCGGCCGCGAGCGGTTCTGCATCCTGCCTGTCGGTCACTTCGGCTTCCACCTCCAGAAGGTCGAACATCTGCTCGATGTCGGTCAGGCCCTGGCGGATTTCGCGATAAACGAAACCGATGAAGTTGAGCGGCACCGAAAGCTGCAGCAGAAGCGCGTTGACGAAGACGAAATCGCCGATGGTCTGTTCGCCGCGCTGCACGGCAAGCGCCGACATCACCATCATAACGGTCGAGCCGATGCCGAAGATCACGCCCTGACCGAAGTTCAGCCAGCCGAGCGACGTCCAGATCGAGATCGCCGACTTCTCGTAGCGCTCCATGGCGACGTCGAAACGCCGCGCCTCCATCTCCTCATTGCCGAAATATTTGACCGTCTCGAAATTCAGGAGCGAGTCGATCGCCTTGGTGTTGGCGTCGGTGTCGCTGTCATTCATGGCGCGGCGAATGCCGATACGCCAGTTGCTGGCCCGCACGGTGAACCAGATATAGGCCCAGACGGTGATGACCGTGACCAGCACATAGGAAAAACCGTAGGAAGCCCAGAAGATGATCGCCGTCAGCAGGAATTCGATGAAGGTCGGCGCTGTGTTGAGGATGGTGAAACGGACAATGGTTTCAATGCCCTTGGTGCCACGCTCGATAACCCGCGAAAGCCCGCCGGTCTTGCGCTCCAGATGGAAACGCAAAGAAAGCCGGTGCATGTGCACGAAGGTTCTGTAGGCGAGCTGGCGCACCGCATGCTGGCCGACGCTCGCAAAGAGGGAATCGCGCAGCTGGTTGAGCCCGACCTGGATCAGCCGCGTCAGATTGTAGGCGATAACAAGTGCGACGGCGCCGAGCAGGAAGGCCGGGACCAGTCCTGCCATATCGAGCTTGCCATTCAGCGCATCCGTTGCCCATTTGAAGAAATAGGGAACGGCGATCAGCACCAGCTTGGCGACGATGAGGAATACGGTCGCCCAGACCACCCGCATCTTCAGGTCCCACCGACCCTCCGGCCACATATAGGGCCAGAGATTGATCAGCGTCTGGGTCGGATTGCTGGAATCCGCCGAAATTGTTTTTTTGGTCGTGGCCATCATTCTCTCCGGTCACTGCCGGAAGCCGACAGCAGGACGGCGGCTCTGGTCAAGCCGCCGCGCGTGTCACAGATAGGGTCGTCACGGGTTCACCGCAACGCTTCAAATGCTCAGGAACCGCTCTTCAGCCGCTTGCGGTGAAGTTCCTCCGCATTCGGCAGGGCTTCCTTTGGCACGCCGAAAATCTGGCCGGGCTCGATCAGGTCGGGGTTTTTGATCTGGTCCTCGTTGGCGAGATAGATGGTCGTATAACGCACGCCCTGTCCGTACGCGCGGCGCGAAATCTGCCACAGCGTATCGCCGCGGCGAATGATGACGCTGTTCTGGCTTTCGGCCAGCGGCGCCTGCTCGAAGGTCTGCGGGCCAGCAGGGGCCTGCGGTGCCGGTGCGGGCGGCGCGGTGATGTGCAGTTCGGAGAGCCGGCTTGCCAGCGAAGCGATGCCCTTGCCGATTGCCGCCACGTCGTTCGGCCATGCCTCGACCGATGTCAGCAGCTGGCGCGCCTTGGCGGTGATATCGCCCGCAAAGGCGGTGAAGGCAGGCTCGGTCGCGGCCGCTGTACGGAATTCCGAAAGCGATTTCAGGCCGATGACGACGGCGGAGCGGCCGGCAATGGCCTGGTCGAGCGCCGGCGTCGCCTGATCCCTGTAGAGATTGGAGAGAATGCCGAAGGCCTTGGCGACATCGGCGCGCAGCTTTTCGAAAGCGGCGCGGTCGCTTGCCGTGCTCTGGTTTTCAGCCGGTGCCGCGGTCGTGGTCGCCGAAGATGAGGTGGATGGCGCCTGCATGGCGACGGTTGCCTGATCGGTCTGCGGCCGCTCGAAGGGAACGCGCACGCGCACTTTCGCGGTGCCGTCGGCATTCAGTTCCTCGACGGTGATGATATGGCTGCCGACGGCAAGATCGACATCGCCTTCGATGACAAAATGACCCGAGGCTTCCGTCGTGGTCTTGCCGATTTCCGTGTCGTCGACAAGCGCGCGCACCGTCGAACCCGCGGGCGCGGAACCCGCGACGAAAATCTTCGATCCTTCGAACTCGACGGCAGTGACCTGAACGCTCGACGTTAGCGGAGCCGCGGCGGACGGAGCTGTAGTACCGGCGAGCGGCGCGGCGGCGGTGTTGGCGCTGGTCTCAGATGTGGCCGCAGGCTGTTGCGATGGCGCGGCCTGCGGCTTAAGCGCCGGGGGTGCTGCCTCCGGCATGGCCAGCACGCGGCTCGCCTTGCCAGGCTTGGCAACCATGGCCAGAAGCTCGCCCGCCTTGCCATCAGGCACGGAAACGGTCGCCACTTCCTCGGACTGCGTCGCCTTGCCGTTGGCGTCGGTTGAACGCAGAACGAGCTCGTGATCGCCTGGGGGAAGGGGATTGTCGAAAACGGCGGCGAAATCGCCGGTGCCGTCAATGGTCGTCTGGGCGACCACCTTGCCGTTGCTGAGGATTTCGAGCTTTGCGCCGGGCTGCGCCTTGCCGGCGATTACGGCCGAACCATCGGGCTCGACGCGCAGAACGTCGAAAGTCGGCGCGCCGGAAGAAGACTGTGCCGTATCGGCTGGTGCTGCGGCCGGCTTTGCCGGTTCGGGCGCACCATCGTCGGTGCCGGCGAAGACGCCCGCCAGACGACGCACCTGTGCCGCCGCCGCCGCAGCATTGTCAGGCAGGCCGCGCAGGAACGCCGTGGTGCGTTCGGCCGCAGTGCGGGCCGTGGTGATGAGCCGCGACGTCGTTTCATCCAGCGACTCGGGAATTTCGATATTCGTCAGTTCCTTGAGCGAGGTCTCGACCTTCTTGCGCGCCGCCGCGAAATCGGCGTCGGAGGGAACCTTGCTATCGGCGAAAAGAGTGGTCAGATCCTTGATCGACTGGGTTGCGGAAGCCGCCAGGCGCCCCACCTTATCGGCGATGTTGGCCGTCTCCTCGGCCGCATCGGAGAGGATGTCGCCCGCCTTGTCACTGCCCATTTCAACGCTGTTCTTCACGGCGTTGCCGGCCTCGTTGATGGCGTCGCCGATCGGTTTGCCGTCATTGGAAATCCGCGGCAGGACGAAAAAGATCATGAGCAGGGACGCAATGCCCAGCACGATCAGCGCCAGCAAACCGGCTTTATTGTTTTTCATCCTGGAATCTCCGGGTATTTCAAGCTTTTCACACGAGTTGAGATTGCTAGCGTCTTACCTTGCGACAGACAAGCGGCGAGTGG
Source organism: Agrobacterium sp. (assembly GCF_059499945.1). Taxonomy (NCBI): domain Bacteria; kingdom Pseudomonadati; phylum Pseudomonadota; class Alphaproteobacteria; order Hyphomicrobiales; family Rhizobiaceae; genus Agrobacterium; species Agrobacterium sp. The sequence continues at coordinate 970,110 of NZ_JCABZP010000014.1, forward strand.
CCAAAAGGCCATATTTGCAAGGGATTTCCCAAATTTTCTTGACGTGCCGCATCGCACATAGTTCCTTCCCTTCATGACGGACAAAAATACACCGATTCGATCCATCTGCGTTTATTGCGGCTCCCAGCCCGGACGTGATCCGGCCCATATGGAAGCAGGCCGCGCGCTTGGGAAATCCATTGCCGAAAACGGCATTCGCCTCGTTTATGGCGGCGGCACCAAGGGCATCATGGGCGCGGTTGCCAGTGGCGTTCTTTCCAATGGCGGCGAAGTAACCGGCATCATACCGGAATTTCTGGTCGATATGGAGGCAACGCGCCATTCTCTCGGACAATTGAACGAGCTTGTCATCACCAAGGACATGCATGAGCGCAAACATATGATGTTCGAGCGCTCCGATGCCTTCGTGACCCTGCCGGGCGGTGTCGGCACCCTGGAAGAGATCGTTGAGATCATGACCTGGGCGCAGCTTGGCCGTCACGCCAAGCCGATGGTCTTCGCCAATATAAACGGCTTCTGGAACCCGATGCTGGAACTGGTGCAGCACATGCGCGACCAGGGCTTCATCCACCGCGCCCACCTTCTCAACCCCCTTGTTATCGACGAGGTGAAGGATATCGTGCCCGCCATCATCGACCGGGCGCTGGCGCAGCAGAACCCGGAAGGCGATCCCTCGGTGATTTCCCGCCTCTAGACGCGGCGATTGTTAACGGCCGCTTGGCGGCTCGTTACAATTTTAAATGTATATTAATACAGATTTAACGGCGGCATCGGTCCGCCCGCTCTTTCCATGGCCCCGCGAATGATCTTGTGCCAGCCTCAATAGGGCGTTGGTTGTCGCGGAATTCGTTTTCGCCGCCATGAGGGTGGGTGTCATCAGGAAATGATTGCTTTTGTGGTGCGGCTCAAAAGCCGGGCGCATTTCATTATCAGGAGAAGTCCCGGAGAGGGCAGTGAGGCGATCCTCGGCTCCGCCGCCCGCCGCAGGGGCGATGCGCGCATGAGGCTCGGCATCCTGATTACCGCCTTTGTCGTCATCTATGGTGTCGTCGCCGCGCGTCTCGTCCAATATGGACTTGCCGAACCGGTGGCGACCGCATGGATCAACACCGGCGTCAATGCCGTCGCTTCCCGGCCGGATATTGTCGATCGCAATGGCATGCTTTTGGCGACGGATCTCAATATGGTCTCGCTTTATGCGGATCCGCGCAGGATCGTCGATCCGGACGAGGTGGTGGAAAAACTCGCAACCGTCATTCCCAACATCGACTGGCGTGAAACGCACCGCAGATTGCGTTCGGATACCGGCTTCCAGTGGCTGCGACGCCAGCTGACGCCCCGGCAGCAGGCGGATATTCTCAATCTCGGCATACCGGGCATTGGTTTCCGGCCGGAAAAGCGACGGTTTTATCCGGGTGGCCCCACCGCTTCGCATATTATCGGCCACGTCAATGTCGACAATCAGGGGCTTGCCGGCATGGAGCGTTACCTCGACCAGCAGGGGCTTGCCGATCTGCGCGCGGTCGGTCTTGCCAGCGGCGCGCCGCTGGAGCCGGTGCGGCTCTCCATCGATCTCAGGGTACAGAACATCGTCCGCGAAGTGGTCGTGAAGGCGAAAAGCGCCTATCAGGCCGAAGCCGCCGGTTCGGTGATCCTCGATGTGGAGACGGGCGAAGTGCTGGCCATGGCCTCCGTGCCGGATTACGATCCGAACGAACCTTCCCGCACCCTTGCCGATGGCAGCATCGACAGGGAGTATGAAAAGGGCTGGTTCAACCGCATGAGCAACGCCACCTTCGAGATGGGCTCCACCTTCAAGAGCTTCACGCTGGCCATGGGGCTGGATGCGGGGGCGATCACACTCAATTCGGTGGTCGATGCGTCGCGGCCGATCCGCATGGGCGGCTTCACCATCAAGGATTTCAAGGGCCGGAACCGGCCGCTCTCCATTCCGGAGGTGTTTCAATATTCATCGAATATCGGCACGGCGGCGGTGGCCGACAAGGTCGGCGTCGAAGGCCATCAGCAGTTCCTGACGAAACTCGGGCTTCTTACCAGAATGGACACGGAAATGCCCGGTGTGGCCACCCCCACCCAGCCGAGAAACTGGAAGAAGATCAATTCCGTCACCATCTCCTTCGGCCATGGCGTCGCCACCACGCCGTTGCAGACGGCGGTGGCCGCAGCAGCCCTCATCAATGGCGGAAGTCTGATTTCGCCGACCTTCCTGCCGCGTTCGAAAGAGGCTGCGGTATCGCTGGCGAGCACCGTCATCAAAGACAAGACCAGTGCGGATATGCGTTACCTGTTCAACTGGAACGGCATCAAGGGCTCCGGCCGTGGCGCGCAGGTGGAGGGATTTCACGTGGGCGGCAAGACCGGAACCGCCGACAAGGTGATCAATGGGCGTTACGCCAAGGATATCAATTTCAACGCCTTCGTGGCCGGTTTTCCCATGCACAAGCCGAAATATGTCGTGCTGACGATGATCGATGCTCCGAGGACCGGCGTGAATGGCGGGCGCACGGCGGCCTCGACAGCAGCCCCCATGACCCGCGAAATCATCGCCCAGACGGCAGGCCTTCTCGGCGTCAAGCCGCGTTTCGGTTATGACGCGACACCGCAATTGCTGGTGGACTATTAACTTCCACTTCGCTCATTCCTGTGACGAACACGGGGAATGAGGAAGGATAGAAATCCCGACGCCGTAGGCCCTATCGCTTGAGCCGCAGCAGGCTTGAGCCTGTATAGATCGCCAGCGCGACCCAGATCATCGCAAAGGCCGCCATCCGCACCATGTCGAAGGGTTCCTTGAAGACGAAGATGGCGATGAGGAAGATCATCGTCGGCGCGATATATTGCATGATGCCGATGGTCGACAGCCGCAGCAGTTTTGCGCCATTGCCATAGAGGATGAGCGGCACGGCGGTGATGACGCCGCTGGCTGCCAGAAGCCAGGTGTCGGCCGCATTGCCACCCATGAAATGCGCCTGTCCGCTGAACCCCAGCCAGGCCATGACCAGCACGGCAGGGATGGACAGCAGCATGACTTCAAGCAGGAAGCCCTGCGTTGCGCCGATGGGCAGCGTCTTGCGGAAGAAGGCGTAAAAACCCCAGGACACGGTGAGCGCAATGGAAACCCACGGCAGGCTGCCCGCATGCCAGGTGAGGATCGCGACTGCGAGCGCCACCAGAACGATGGCGGCGATCTGCGCCGGATAGAGTTTTTCCTTCAAAAGCACTGCTCCGAGGAAGATGCTGAACAGCGGATTGATGAAATAACCCAAAGCCGCATCGAGCGCGCGACCCGCACCGATCGCCCAGATATAGACACCCCAGTTGATGCTGATCAGAGCGGCCGTAAGGCTCGCCATGGCAAGCATTTTCGGGTTTTTCAGCGCCGCCCTGATTTCCGTCGTCCGCCCGATCGCTATGAGTACGGCAGCGGCGATCGGCACCGACCAGACGACGCGGTGAACGATGACCTCGATCGGCGAAATATGCGCAACCGCCTTCATGTAGAAGGGAAGGAACCCCCACAGCAGATATGCGGAAAGCGCGAAAGCAAAACCGCGCGCGCTATCGCCGCCCTCTTGGGCCGGGAGCGTTTTATCGAGTGCCATGGGAGTACCGCCAATTATTAGGGATGGCCCTTCATACCGGATCGGCGTGGTGCGAGCCAATTCATTTCCGTGAAGCGTCCATGAGAAAAACTGCATGAATAAAAGGCGGTTTGCCCTTGAAACGGGCTGCTGTCGCAATCTGCCGGATGATAGCCGCTGGAAAGCCCGCGTGAATCATTCTCTCATCCGGCCGGGCCAAAGCTCTGAAAAGACTGATTATTTCCCTGCAAAACGGTTGGTTGCGCGGATCAGCTGGTCAAGGATGCCGGGCTCGCTCATCGAGTGTCCGGCCGCCTCGATGATATGGAAATCCGCCTTCGGCCAGGCCTTGGCAAGCTGCCAGGCATATTTCAGCGGGCAGGGCATGTCGTAACGGCCATGCACGATGACACCCGGAATATCCCTGAGCTTGCCGGCATTGCGCAGCAATTGCTCTTCCTCCAGCCAGCAGCCGTTGACGAAGAAGTGGTTCTCGATGCGTGCGAAAGCGATGGCATATTTGTCCTCGCCGAAATCCTCGACCCGTTCCGGATCGGTGACCAGCGAGATGGTCGCGCCTTCCCACTGGCTCCATGCCCTGGCGCATTCCAGCTTCTTGGTTTCGTCCGCGCCGGTGAGATAACGATTATAGGCCTGCATCATCGCGCCGCGTTCCGCTTCAGGGATTGGTGCGATGAAGTTTTCCCAGCGATCAGGGTACATTTCGGAAACACCGAACTGGTAATACCAGTCCAGCTCCGGCTTCGTGACGGTGTAGATGCCGCGCAGAACCAGTTCGCTGACGCGGTCGGCATGGGTTTCGGCGTAAGCGAGCGCCAGCGTCGAGCCCCAGGAACCGCCGAAAACCAGCCATTTTTCAAAGCCGCACAGTGCGCGCAGTTTTTCCATGTCGGCGACCAGATGCCAGGTGGTGTTGGCTTCCAGTTCCGCATGCGGCGTGGAACGGCCGCAGCCGCGCTGATCGAACAGGATGACGTCGTAAAGTGCCGGATCAAAAACCCGGCGATGCGTCGGGTTCACCCCACCACCCGGACCGCCATGCAGGAAAACCGCCGGCTTTGCACCGCGTGTGCCCACCCTTTCCCAATAGATCGTGTGGCCGTCGCCGACATCGAGCATGCCGGTCTCGAAAGGTTCGATCTCGGGGTAAAAGCCGCGCAATTCTTCGGTCATGTCTTAGTTTCCTTCGGGTGGCCATTTGGCCGTGTCGTGATCCGGGTGTTGATAGGAGGTGATCTCCGCCTCGTCGACGCCCTGTTCCACTGCCGGCTTGCCGAAGAGCTGTTCGATCCACGGCATGCGCTTGTGGAAATTGACCTGCACCTGCGGTTCGATGCGCTCCGGCTCGTCAAAAGCGCCAATGGCGATCTCCACGCCGCCGGGATAATGATAGGTCAGCGGCGTGCCGCACTTGTTGCAGAAACCGCGATGGATTTTTGCCGAGGAGCGGAAGAGGGATGGCTGGCCGCGCGTCCAGGTCAGGTGCGCCTGATCGGCACTGACCAGCGCGCCGAAGAAATTGCCGAAATGTTTCTGGCACATGCGGCAATGGCAGATGGAAGCGCGGCCGAGCTTGCCCGCATGGAAACGCACGGCGCCGCACTGACAGCCGCCGGAAAATCCCGCTTCGCTCATTATTTGTTCTCCGGTGGCCAGTTTTCTGTGTCGTGGTCGGGGTGCTGATAGGAAACGAGATCGGCGAGATAGTCCACCTGCGTCAGGTCGTCCTCGGTGGCAACGGCAGGCAGCGTGTGAAGGCTGTCGACGAAATCGATCTTGCGTTCCACGCCCCACTGAATGGTCGGCGGCAGCGCGGCGGGATCATCGAAGGCCCCGGCCGCCACCGCCACACCGTCAGGCGCCTCATAGGTGAGCGGCGTACCGCATTCGGAGCAGAAACCGCGCTTGACGACACTGGAGGACTGGAAGCGTTTCGGCTCTCCCCGGGTCCATTCAAATTCCACGCCGCGCACCGAAACCAGCGGCGCGTAATAGGCACCAAAGGCCTTCTGGCACATGCGGCAATGGCATATGGAACTGTCTTTCAGCTCCCCGCTGGCGCGAAAACGGATCGCGCCGCACTGGCATCCGCCGGTATATGTCGTCATGGCCGGTCCTCCTTCACCGTTCGGATAATGCGGAGACAGACATTGTCGATGTCCTTCAGAATATCCTCGTTCCAGAAACGGAGGATTGTCCAGCCGTCTTCCTGAAGCCGTCCAGTTCTTTCCTGATCGTTGCGTAGCGCCGCCTCGGATGTGTGTTGAGAACCATCGACCTCAACGATGAGTCGATGATCCGAACAAGCGAAATCAACGATAAAGCCGGCAATCGGCATTTGTCTGCGAAAACTTAGTCGTTCAAGGCGATGAGCGCGAATGGCGTTCCAGAGCTTCAGCTCGGCATCCGTCATGACTTTACGCATCTGCTTCGCATATTTGCGATGCATCGGATCTACGTCTGCATGCGGCATGATTTGGCTCGCTGTTTAGTGCCTCAACTTAGATTGGTTGAGGTAACTCAAAACCGCAAGCAGATTGTGGCGACCGTCGGCCCCCCTCTGCCCTGCCGGGCATCTCCCCCACAAGGGGGGAGATCAGCTGGGAGCGAACCCCCGCTCCCTATTAAGCGTTAGAGATGGGCGAGCGACAACCGCGATTGATCTCCCCCCTTGTGGGGGAGATGCCCGGCAGGGCAGAGGGGGGTAAGGCCGCTAGCCGCAACGCTAAATTACCGCTTCAACTCCCACGTCGTCGTCCGTTCCCCGGTCTCCTTGTCCTTGCCATCCTTCAGCTGAATGCCCTTCTCGGAAAGCTCGTCACGCAAACGATCGGCCTCCGCAAAGTTCTTCGCCTTCAGCATTTCCAGACGCAGCTCAACCAGCGCATCGACGGCGGAAACGATGGCCTCGTCCATTTCCGTCTTCTTCGGCAGGACACCGAGCAGGGCAGCACTCGCCGCAAAGGCGGGCAGCCTGGATGGATCGGTATTGGCGGCATGCGCCAGCGCATGCAGGGCCTGAACGGCGGCAACCGTGTTGAGATCGTCGGCGAGCGCCTCGAGCACGGTTTCGTCCGGGGCGGCATCTGAGGCTTCCGCCGCCGGCCACTTGGCGAGCAGGCGTTCAGCCTCTTCCAGACGCTTCACCGAAAAATCGATCGGCTCGCGATAATGCGTCATCAGCATGGCAAGGCGCAGAACCTCGCCCGGCCATTGCCGACCGCCGAATTTGTCCGTGTGCAGCAATTCGTAGATCGTCACGAAGTTACCCTCGGACTTCGACATCTTGCGGCCTTCCACCTGCACGAAGCCGTTATGCATCCACACATTGGCCATGACATGCGTGCCGTTGGCGCAGCGCGATTGCGCGATTTCGTTCTCATGATGCGGGAAGATGAGGTCGAGCCCGCCGCCGTGAATATCGAAAACTTCACCGAGATAGCGACCGGCCATGGCCGAGCATTCGATGTGCCAGCCCGGACGACCGCGACCCCAGGGGCTTTCCCAGCCCGGTTCATTATCCGAGGACAGTTTCCACAGCACGAAATCGCCGGGGGTCTTCTTGTGGGCTTCCACCGCCACGCGCGCGCCCGCCTGCTGTTCGTCCAGCGGCCGCTTGGAAAGCTGGCCGTAATCCGCCATCGACCGGGTATCGAACAGCACCTCGCCGCCTGCCGTATAGGCATGGCCGCGGGCGATCAGCTTCTCGATGAGGTCGATCATCTCGCGGATATAGTCGGTGGCGCGCGGCTCGACGGTCGGCGGAAGGCAACCGAGCGTGGCCACATCCTCATGGAACTGATCGGCGGTCTTTTTCGTCACCGCATGAATGGCGTCGTTCAGCGGCAGATGCGGATAATCCCTCAACGCCCGCGCGTTGATCTTGTCATCGAGATCGGTGATGTTGCGGGCATAGGTCACATGGTCTTCGCCAAAGACGTGGCGCAGCAGCCGGTAGAGAACATCGAACACGATGACCGGGCGGGCATTGCCGATATGGGCAAAATCATAGACCGTCGGACCGCAGACATACATGCGCACATTGTCAGCGTCGATCGGCGCAAATTCCGCTTTTTCGCGTGTGAGTGTATTGTGAAATTTCAGGCGCAAGGACATGCGGCAGTTCCCTAGAGGCAGAATATTATCCTGGCCGGAACGTTTATCTTTCTTGACCTTGCGGGAGACGAAAACGATCTGGCCGGTGGCGAACCAGCAAAAAAAATCTCAGCAGCAGGTGCAGATCATCGTTCTCATATCTTGCTTTATGGCGCGGCGGTGCGGCCCGGTCAAGAGCAACCGTGGTGGCCGTATCGCCGCTCCGGGCGGAAAATATTCACTCCGGCTGGCGGTAGTCCACGAATTTTCCCTCGCGCACGAGGAAGAGTTTGCCTGTTTCGGTCAGATCGGGCGAGGCGAGCGGAAGAATGGCCGCGGCCACCTCTGATGGGTGCGGCACGGTTGTCGGATCTTCGCCGGGCATGGCCTGAGCGCGCATGGCGGTGCGGGTGGCGCCGGGATTGATGCTGTTGACGCGAAGCGCGCTCTTCTGCGTCTCGGCAGCCCAGGTGCGGGCCAGTGCTTCGACTGCCGCCTTGGAGGTGGAATAGACACCCCAGAAGGGGCGACAGCTATGGGCGGCGCCCGAAGACAGGATAAGTGCGCGGCCGGCATCCGACTTCAGAAGCAGCGGCTCGACCGAGCGGATCAGCCGCCAGGTGGCGGTAACGTTGATGTTCATGACCCTTTCGAAGACTTTCGCTTCGATATGGCCAACCGGCGAGATGACGCCGAGAACACCGGCATTGGCGACGAGAATATCAAGTTTGCCCCAGCGCTCGAAGATATTGGCGCCCAGCGCATCGATGGCTTTCATGTCGGAGAGATCGAAGGGAACGAGCGTCGCCGTACCGCCGACGGCCTTGATGGCGTCGTCCAGCTCCTCAAGGCCGCCCACCGTGCGGGCGCAGGCGATGACATGCGCGCCGGCCTTGGCAAGTTCCAGCGCCGTGAAATAGCCGATGCCGCGCGAAGCGCCGGTAACGAGAGCGATTCGGCCCTTGAGATCGATAGTCATGGTCTCCCCCGAAATGATTGCGCTTCCTTCTACGAAGCGCCGCTGGCCTTTCGCAAGCGATCATATCGTCGCATGCGCTTGCCTGAACAAAAGGCAAGAAAAAAGCGGCCCCGGAAGCCGGTGGCCGCTTGTTGATCTGGAAAATCAGCCGTTGCTGGCCAGCATGGAAATCTTGCTGCCCATGGCCTCGCCGTTCTGGTCGAGAAGGCGGGTCGGATAATCGCCTGTAAAATAATGGTCCGTGAACTGCGGACGCGCCGGGTTGCGGTTTTCGCCGCCAACGGCGCGGTAAAGACCATCGATCGACAGGAAGGCGAGCGAATCGGCGCCAATGAACTTCGCCATCGCTTCGACATCGGCATATTGGTTGGCCAGCAGCTTGTCGGCGTCAGGCGTGTCGATGCCGTAGAAATCCGGATGGAAGATCATCGGGCTGGCGACGCGGATATGCACTTCCTTGGCGCCGGCCTCGCGGATCATCTGCACGATCTTGACCGAGGTCGTGCCGCGCACGATGGAATCATCCACCAGAACTACACGTTTGCCTTCAATCATCGCCCGGTTGGCGGAATGCTTGAGCTTGACGCCGAAAGCGCGGATCTGCTGCGTCGGCTCGATGAAGGTACGGCCGACATAATGGTTGCGGATGATGCCGTATTCGAAGGGAATACCGCTTTCCTGCGCAAAACCAAGAGCTGCCGGCGTGCCGCCATCGGGAACCGGAACCACGACATCGGCTTCCAGCGGGGCTTCCTTGGCAAGGTTCATGCCCATATTCTTGCGCGTCGTATAGACATTGCGGCCGCCGACGACGGAATCGGGGCGGGCGAAATAGACGTATTCGAACAGGCACAGACGTTCCGGCTGCGGCTTCGACGGCTTGCGGGCGTCGATGGTGATCGAACCATCAGGCTGGATTTCGCAGATGATGACTTCGCCGTTTTCAACGTCGCGCACGAATTTCGCGCCGATGATATCGAGAGCACAGGTTTCCGAGCAGAAAATCGGCTTACCATCAAGCTCGCCCATCACCAGCGGGCGGATGCCGATCGGGTCGCGCGCGGCAATCAGCTTGGTGCGCGTCATGGCCAGCATCGAATAGCCGCCTTCCATCTGGCGGATGGCGTCGATGAAGCGGTCGGCGGTGGAGCTGTGACGCGAACGGGCGATGAGGTGCAGCACGACTTCGGTATCCGATGTCGACTGACAGATGGCGCCGGTGGCGATGATCTGGCGGCGAAGCGTCAGGCCATTGGTGAAGTTGCCGTTATGGGCAATCGAAATGCCGCCTTCTTCCAGTTCGGCAAACAGCGGCTGCACGTTGCGCATCGCCACTTCGCCTGTCGTGGAATAGCGGGTGTGGCCAATCGCGATGGAGCCGGGCAGGCGGGCAAGGGTTGCCGGATCGGTATAATGATCGCCGACGAGGCCCATATGGCGTTCCTGATGGAAGCGCTTGCCATCGAAGGAGACGATGCCGGCTGCTTCCTGGCCGCGATGCTGAAGCGCATGCAGGCCGAGAGCGGTCAGCGCCGAGGCATCGGCATGGCCGAGAATGCCGAAAACGCCGCACTCTTCATGCAGCGTATCGCCGTCGATCTCTTCCTTGAAAGTGGCCCCAGGGAACGGGGAATGCGAAAGCGGCTCAATCATCCGGCTTGCCCTTGCTCTCTAACGAGAAAAAAGAAAGACCTCTCCGGTGAGTATTTCCCCCGGTCGGTCCGTCTGTGTCGTGCTTGATATTTAGCACAAATAGCGCGCCTTGCATGCATTGCAAGGCGCGACACTGTGTCAATTATTCGTTGCCGGCGGATTTGTGGCCGGCACATCTTCCGCAGGCGCCTGCGTGGTCGTCGGTTCCTGTGGCTTTCCGAGGATGCGGGCGCGGATCTGCGGCTCGATATCGTCAGGCAGAACCGCCTCCAGCTTGCCGACCAGCCCGTCGAGGAAAGGCTTGGACTTCGCCTGCGTCACCCATTCCGGCTGCGTCTTCACATCCACCAGCCAGTTCCAGAAGGCGACCGCGACGACCAAAAGCAGAATGCCGCGCGCCGCGCCGAACAGGAAACCGAGTGTGCGATCCAGCGCGCCGATGCGACTGTCGATGATGAAATCGGCAATGCGCGAGGTGATGAAGGAAATCACGATCAGCGAGACAAGGAAAACCACGCCAGCCGAGCCGGCAATGGCGATCTTGTCGTCATCGGTATAGTTGCGCGCATAGGGCAGCAGGACCGGATAAAGATAATAGGCGGCGGCGACCGAACCGGCCCAGCTCGCGATCGACAGAATCTCGCGGGAAAAACCGCGTACCATCGCAAGAATGGCGGAGAAAAGAACAACGGCGATGACGATGCCGTCGAAAATTGTAATGGGCATATACCAACTCCGGAGGTGCGACGCCTTGTCAGACGCTGCCTTGCCAATTTTGCGATCCTCTTACACCACTGTTTCCCCTGGCGAAAGGATCAATATTCGTCGTCCTCAACCTGTTTGAACCGGTTGCCGGAGCCGGCGATGCGGGCCACGAGGTCCGGAAGGCTTTCGATTTCCGTCCAGCGCCCCTTGCCGCCTTTCGGCAATTCAGCCGAAGCAGAAGGCAGAAGTGCGGCGGAAAAGCCGAGTTTTTCAGCTTCTTTCAATCGCTGGCCCGTATGCGAGACCGGCCGTACCGCGCCCGACAGGCTGATTTCGCCGAAATAGACGCAATCGGCGGGCAGGGCAAGACCGGCAAGCGAGGAAACCAGCGCAGAGGCAATCGCCATATCGGCGGCCGGTTCGGAAATGCGGTAACCGCCGGCGACATTCAGATAGACGTCGTGCTGGCCGAGCTTCACGCCGCAATGGGCCTCCAGCACGGCAAGGATCATGGCAAGCCGCGAACTGTCCCAGCCGACCACGGCGCGGCGCGGCGTGCCGAGCGAGGTGGCGGCGACCAGCGCCTGTACTTCGACCAGGATAGGGCGTGTGCCCTCCATGCCGGCGAAGACAGCGGCGCCCGGCGATTTTTCGTTGCGCTCACCGAGGAACAGTTCGGAAGGGTTGGAAACCTCGCGCAACCCCTTGTCCGACATTTCGAACACGCCGATCTCATCCGTCGGCCCGAAGCGGTTCTTGACGGTGCGCAGAATGCGGTAATGGTGGCCGCGGTCGCCTTCGAAATAAAGCACGGCATCAACCATATGTTCGACCACGCGCGGGCCGGCAATCTGACCTTCCTTGGTGACATGGCCGACAAGCACCATGGTCGCGCCCGTCTGCTTGGCAAACCGGATCATCGCCTGCACGCCGGTGCGCACCTGCGTCACCGTGCCGGGGGCGGAATCAGCCGTGTCGCTCCAGAGCGTCTGGATGGAATCGATGATGATGAGATCGGGACGTTTGCCCTCGGAAACCGTCGCCAGAATATCCTCGACATTGGTTTCGGCGGCCAGCAGCACATCGGTCTCGGCCGCACCCAGACGCTGGGCGCGCAGGCGCACCTGCGCCACCGCTTCTTCGCCCGAGACATAGACGATGCGATGCCCGCGCCGCGAAAGGGCGGCCGCCGCCTGCATGAGCAGCGTCGATTTGCCGATGCCGGGATCACCGCCTATCAACACCGCAGAACCGCGCACGAAACCGCCACCGGTCGCACGGTCGAGTTCGCTGATGCCGGTCGGGATACGCGGCGCCTCCTCGATTTCACCGGAAAGCGAGGTGAGCGTGACGGGGCGGCCCTTCTTCGGCGTCTTGCCTGGCCCGGAACCGATGCCGCCCATCGGATCTTCCTCGACGATGGTATTCCACTCGCCGCAGCCTTCGCATTTTCCCGCCCAGCGGGTGTGAACCGTGCCGCAGTTCTGGCACACGAATTGGGTCTTGGCTTTGGCCATGTGATGTCAGTTTTCTTCTTCTACGTCTTCAGCGCCAACGTGTTGATGGCCATGGACGATGCGTAATATGCGCAGCTCGTTTTCTTTTACACGAAAATAGATGCAGCGATTTTTATGATTGACGGCGCGAAGGCCGCTACTGATCCAGTCACGGGAACCCCTGTGAGACCTAGCCGCGCCGAGTCCCGGATTTTCCGTTCGATGGCCGATACGAGCTGTTCGCCGGCGGCCGGATTTCTATCCTCCAGATATTTATAGATGTAGATAAGATCACGAATGGCGCGCGATGACAGCGAATACGCGCGGGCCTTTATCACTTTTCGTTTCTGGCGCGTTCGATGATGTAGGCGGTCAGATCATCATCCGTCGAAAAGGTCACGTAATCACCCCGTTCGAACTCTGCGTCAGCTTCGTGAATCATCTTCCGGAGCTCCGCGAGTCTTCCCTCGCCACTGCTCAGCAATTGCAGGCTCGCATGAATGACGGCGTCCGCATCGCTATAGATGCCCGCCGCCACCTGCTCTTCGATGAACTTCTCGTCCTGCTCGCTCAAATGGATTTCGGGCATTTCGATCTCCTTTTGTTCTCTTGTAGCACAGGTCACTTCCGCTTTCCAAGAGCCAAGGTGCGGCCTAGTCGTCGGCCATCAGATATTGCCGCTCATAACGCAGGCCAAGCCCCGTCAGCATCTCGTAACCGATGGTGCCGGCCGCCCGTGCGGCCTCATCAACAGGCACATTCGGGCCGAAAAGCTCGATATAGTCGCCGGCACGGATGGCATTGGCCGGAGCATCCGTCACGTCGAAAATCGTGAGGTCCATGGTCACCCGGCCGGCAACGGGGACCTTGTGCCCGTTGACCACACCATAGGCGCCGCCATGGCCCATTTCGCGCAGCGGAATGCCGGAGCCGGAAAGCGAACGCTGGTATCCATCCGCATAACCGACAGATGCGATGGCAAGGCGGCTTGCCCGTTTCAGCAGGAAGGTGCCGCCATAACTCACGGTCTGGCCTTCGCCCGCTTCACGGATCTGGATGATCCGCGCTTCGGCCGTGGCGACGGGACGCATCGGGTTTGCCATGTCATTGACCGCTTCGCCGCCATAAAGGGCGATGCCGGGGCGGGTGAGGTCGAAATGATAGTCGGGGCCGAGAAATATCCCGGCGGAAGCCGAGAGACTTGATTCGATGCCTTCGAAAGCAGCGCTAACCTTCCGGAATGATTCGAGCTGGACCCTGTTCATCGGCGAGGAGGGCGTGTCGGCGCAGGCGAGGTGCGACAGCACCAGAACCGGGTCGAAACTCGCCGGCCGCGTCACGTCGTCGGCCAGAAACAAGGCGTCGTCGAGCGGCAGCCCCAGACGGTTGAAGCCGGTATCCACATGCAGCGCGCAGGGGTGGTCACCACGCTCGGCAACCGTCGCCATCCAGAAGGAAAGTTGCTCCTCGGAGGCCAGAACCGGTACCAGGTCATTGTCGAAAACCTGGCGTTCCTGGCCTTGCCATATGCCTGATAGCACGAAGATACGCGCTTCCGGGGCATAGGAACGCAGGGTCGCACCCTCGGCCACAGTCGCCACGAAGAAATCGCGCGCGCCGGCATGGTAAAGCGTCGCGCCGCAATCCTCGATGCCGAGACCATAGGCATCGGCCTTGACGACAGCCGCCGTCCGCGCCTTGCCGGAACGCTTTTTCATGTCCCGCCAATTATCGGCGAGAGCGCCGAGATCGACGGTCAGCCTCAGCGGTGCGTGCTCGAAAGCATCGGTTTCGTTTTCGGGGAAGCTATCTTCGAAGTCGTCTGTCATGCCATGCGTCCGGTTGATCTTGAACCGGTTGGGACCCTAGCACTTTTGTTCAAGACGGTAAGGACGGAATGCTCTAAACTTCGCTCATGCACAATGTTTCGCAGGAACAGGCCCTTGATTTCATGCCCGTTGCCACGACGGAAACCACGCGTTTCTGGCGTGACCGGCGTTTTGGCGGCATGGAGTGCCTGAGCGCGACTTTTCTCACCCACGAATATTCGCCGCACGCGCATGACACGTTTTCCATAGGCGCGATCGAAAGCGGCTCGCAGATTTCCACCATCCAGGGCACCACCGAACAGACGGGGCCGGGGCATCTTTATCTCATCAATCCGGATGAGATTCACGATGGCGCACCGGGCGGCGGTGGTTATCGTTACCGGATGATCTATCCCGATACGGAACTGCTGCGCGACATCATCGAGGATGTCACGGGCAGGGTTTTCCACGGCACACCATCCTTCCCCAGATTTCTGCCGCGCGATCCGCAGATGGCGGCCGCCTTTCAGATGGCGCACCGGCGGCTGGAGGGGAAATCCGGTGCTCTTGAGGCGGATGAGGGCATGTTCTCGGTTCTGGCGGCTTTGTTCGGCAAGCACGGCAGCGCCATCATTCTGCCGGTCGAAACCCGAGAGAAAACGGCGGTTTACACCGCCCGCGATTATCTCTCTGACAATTACGAGACCGATATCGGCCTTGAGGAACTTGCCTCCATCGCCGGTCTCAGCCGCGCCCACCTCATCCGCGCTTTCAGGAAAGAGTTTCACATCACCCCGCATGCCTATCTGACGGATGTGCGCATCCGCAGGGCGCGCCGCCTTTTGCGCGCCGGTGAGATGCCGGCCGAGGTTGCGGCTTTGTGCGGTTTTGCCGATCAGGCGCATTTCACTCGGCATTTCAAGGCCCGCACCGGCGTCACGCCGGGGCAGTTCCGGGTCGCCTGAGTTTAAAGCATTTCCAGGAAAGTGGCCCCCGGTTTTCCGTTCGGAAATGCGACAAAACAAAAAGCGGAGTTTCAGCAGAAAACCGCATAACATCACTTTCGTTCAAGACCGCAGGATGTCGCAAGCGTAATCCCTCTCTTTCGAAAGGGAGAATGCGATGTCCATATCGGGAAGAAGCGGCGAGTTCGGTGCGGGACTGAGGGCGGCTGCCCCATTGCTGGTCGCCATGGTGCCGATCGGCGTGGTGTTCGGTGCGGTCGCCATCGGTAAAGGCCTGTCGCCGCTCGAAGCGTCGCTGATGTCGCTGCTGGTCTTTGCCGGCGGCTCGCAATTCGTTGCGATGGATTTATGGACCCATCCGGCAAGCTGGAGCGCACTTGGTTTTGCGGCGCTGCTGGTCAATCTGCGCCATGTGCTGATGAGCGCTTCCATCGCCGGTAAGCTGGATGATTTCAGGGGCTGGCGGAAATACGCGGCCATGCTGGTGCTGACGGATGAATCCTGGGCGCTGTCGGAGTTCCGCGTCATTGCCGGTCGATTGACGGCAGCCTTCTTCACCGGGGCCGCCCTGTCGATTTATCTCGTCTGGAACCTTGCCACGCTCGCCGGTGCGCTGCTGGGTTCGGTTGTGGGAGACATGTCGGTCATCGGTCTGGATTTCGCCTTTCCGGCCGTTTTCATCGTGCTGCTCATGGGCTTCTGGAAAGGTAGGGAAACCGGCTTCGTGCTTGTGGCAAGTGCCTCCGCGGCCTGTCTCACCCATGCGCTTGTTCCCGGCGCCTGGTATATCGCCGCCGGCGCCCTGGCTGGACTTGCCGTTGCCGCCTTCGGCCACGAGGAACCGGCGGAGCAGCCGGCATGACGCTCGATTCGAATACGCTGCTGACAATCCTTGCCATGATGGCGGC
Source organism: Agrobacterium sp. (assembly GCF_059499945.1). Classification (NCBI taxonomy): domain Bacteria; kingdom Pseudomonadati; phylum Pseudomonadota; class Alphaproteobacteria; order Hyphomicrobiales; family Rhizobiaceae; genus Agrobacterium; species Agrobacterium sp. Next base: position 986,342 of record NZ_JCABZP010000014.1, read on the forward strand.
AACCGTCGCCACGCGTCTTGGCGGCCTGCTGCTGGTCAGTCATTTTACCCTGACACCGCGTCTGAAAAAGGCGCTCGGCGTGGTCCCTCCCGCCGTCCTGATGGCCGTGGTCACCCCGACGGCGCTTGCGAGCGGTCTGGCGGAAACCATCGCCTGCGCAATAACCGCCGTCGCGGCGCTGCGCCTCAGCCTCCTGCCGGCCGCCGCGCTTGGTGTTGCGGCCGTGGCGCTGCTGCGCGGAATCGGATTGTGAGAAAATTCCACCAAGGCTCTGAAAAGACTCGGGCCTTGTTTCCGGAACGTGGGATATAGCCGAGACGGTAAACATACCCTCTCGGCTATTATGTCCGGATCAATGCTCTTCGTACTGGCTGAAGCTCGGATCGGCGAGATCGGTAAATCGCGTGAACTCGGACTGGAAGGCGAGCTTCACCGTGCCGGTCGGTCCGTGACGCTGCTTGGCGATGATGACGTCGGCCGTGCCTTTCACCTTGTCGAACAGGGCTTCCCATTCAGTATATTTGGGATCGGAAATATCGCGCGGCTCCATGTTCTTGACGTAATATTCCTCGCGGAACACGAACAGCACCACGTCGGCGTCCTGCTCAATCGAGCCCGATTCACGCAGGTCGGAAAGCTGCGGGCGCTTGTCTTCGCGGCTTTCCACCGCACGGGAGAGCTGTGAAAGCGCGATGATCGGAACGTTGAGTTCCTTGCCCAGCGCCTTGAGGCCTGTGGTGATCTGGGTGATTTCTTGCACGCGGTTTTCGCCGCTCTTGCCGGAGCCGGTCATCAGCTGAACGTAGTCCACCACCAGAACATCAAGGCCGCGCTGGCGCTTCAGGCGGCGGGCGCGGGCGGAAAGCTGGGCAATCGAGATACCACCGGTCTGGTCGATATAAAGCGGCACTTTCTGCATCATCTGGGAGCAGGCGACGAGCTTTTCGAAGTCGGCCTCGGTAATGTCACCGCGACGGATTTTCGAGGAGGACACTTCGGTCTGCTCGGAAATGATACGGGTCGCCAGCTGTTCGGACGACATTTCGAGCGAGTAGAAGCCGACGACGCCGCCGTTCTTGGCCTTGTACGACCCGTCCGGCTGCACTTCCTGCTCGTAAGATGCGGCGATGTTATAGGCGATGTTTGTCGCAAGCGAGGTCTTGCCCATACCCGGACGACCGGCAAGCACGATAAGGTCGGAACGCTGCAGGCCGCCCATGCGGGCATCGAGCGAGTGAATGCCGGTGGAGATGCCCGAGAGGTTACCGTCGCGCTCGAAGGCCGCGCCCGCCATGTCGATTGCCAGCGCCACGGCATCGTTGAACGACTGGAAGCCGCCGTCGTAACGGCCGGTTTCCGCCAGTTCGAACAGGCGGCGTTCGGTATCTTCGATCTGCGCCTGCGGCGGCATGTCGAGCGGGGCGTCATAGGCGATGTTGACGACATCCTCGCCGATTTGAATCAGCGCACGGCGCAGCGCCAGATCATAGATCGCCCGGCCGTAATCTTCCGCGTTGATGATCGATACGGCTTCCGCTGCCAGACGTGCGAGATACTGCGCCACCGTCAGATCGCCGATCTTGTCGTCGGCGGGTAGGAAGGTCTTGATCGTCACCGGATTGGCGGTCTTGCCCATACGGATGATATCGCCCGCCACCTCGAAGATCTTGCGGTGCAGCGGCTCGTAAAGATGCACGGGCTTCAGGAAGTCCGACACGCGGTAATAGGCGTCGTTATTGACGAGGATGGCGCCGAGCAGCGCCTGTTCGGCCTCGATATTGTTCGGCGCTTCACGGTAATGCGGTTCCGCCGGTTGCGCGGGGGTGATCTTTCTCACAGCGTCGTTCATGGTTTGCGCGATCTCCCTTTGCCTTTGTCCTTAAACCTCGGGTTTGGCTTTCTGGGGCATGGCAGTCAATGATATTGTTGCAACACTCTGTGGCAGGCTGACGTCCGCTCTACGAAGCTTGATCACATCTTCAGTTGTCCCCAGCAATCCACAGGCGGTGGGGAACAAGGTGCCGGGGTCTTCCGGCAAGGTGATTCGCTGCCATGAGTTTATCGCATGGCAGACCCGTCGTGAAAGAAACTTGAAAATCGTCAGTCTTACGAATAAATAGGCAGAAAATAAGTAGTGTGCTAATTATAAGGCTTGCTGACATGTCCCGCGAGACCGACAAGGAACAGCTTCTCGATGAAGTCTCCGCTTTCACCCGGAAACTGCGCGCGTTTTTCGACGCGCGGGTGGGGGAGAGCGGGCTGACGCTTGCGCGGGCGCGAGCGCTTTTTGCGCTCTCGCGGCGTGGACCGCTGACGCAGACCGAGCTTGCCGAGGAAATGGAAATCGAGACGCCGACGCTGGTGCGGGTGCTTGATGGCATGGAGAAGCAGAACCTCATCGAGCGCCGTTCCGACGAAACCGATCGCCGCGCCAAACGCATCCACATGACGGCGGAGGGCGAGAAAACCTCCGAGACGGTGCAGGCGATGGCAAAGTCGCTGCGCTCTGAGATTGCCGCCGACATTTCCTCGCAGGAACTGGCGACGGCGCTTGATGTCATGCGCCGGCTTTCGGCCAATCTGCAAAATCTCGCGGCCGGGAGGGTGCAATCATGAGCAACCTCGTACCGCAAACCGCTGACAAGGCCGCTTCCCAGGATGCCGAAGGAACTGCCAAACCAGCCGACCTTCCGGAAGCGGCAGTGACGCCGATGAGCGCTTCGGGCGCGGGCGAAACCGTGCCGGAACCTGCCGCTGCCGCCGCACCGCAGCCGGTTGAGCGGCCGCTCTGGCTGCGGCTGTGCTTCATTTTTGCGGGCCTGTCGTTCTTCATCACACAAGGCCTGGGCATGAATCTCGTCATGGCCAATATCTACCAGTTGCAGGGCGAGTTTTCCGCCACGGTGGCTGAGGTCGCGTGGCTTTCCGCGGCCTATATGGCGCCTTACGCCACGTTTTCCATCGCGCTGTTCAAGGTCCGGGCGCAATATGGCCTGCGGCCCTTCGCCGAAGTCTCGATTATCGTGTTTGTCGTGGCCTCCTGTCTCAACCTCTTCGTGACCGACCTGCATTCGGCAATCGTCATCCGTTTTGTCAGCGGCATGGCCGCCGCGCCGATCTCGTCGCTCGGCTTTCTCTATATTCTGGAAGCCTTTCCGCCTGCGCGGAAATTCTCGCTTGGTTTCAGCATAGCGCTGACGGGCACGTTGCTGTCAGCGCCGCTCGCCCGCATCGTCTCGCCATCCCTGTTGGAAATCGACGGATGGAACGCGCTCTATTCCATGGAAGTGGGATTCGCGCTGATCGCTTTCGCCATGATCTATGTGCTGAAGGTCACCCCGCCGCCGCGCGCGAAAGTCATCGAGCGCATGGATATTCTGAGCTATCTCTTGTTTGCAGGCGGTCTCGGCTGTCTGGCGGTCATGCTCACCCTCGGCCGGTTCTACTGGTGGTTCGAAACATGGTGGCTGGGCGCCCTGCTGGCGACGTCGATCGCACTTCTGACGCTGATGGCCTTCATCGAATTGCCGCGCAAGAATCCGCTGCTCGACCTGCGCTGGATTTTCTCGAAAACCAACCTGCACATTATTGCGGTCCTGCTCGTCTACCGTGCGGTTTCCTCCGAGCAATCCTCAACGGCGGTCAGCTTTTACCAGCAGCTCGGCCTGCTGAACGACCAGACGACGACACTTTATGCACTTGTGCTTTTGGCGACCGTTCTCGGCGGTGCGGCCTGTGCCTGGCTGATGCTGACGAAATACGTCGATACCGCCCATGTGATTGCGCTGGCGCTGATCGCCGCCGGTTCATTCATGGATAGCCAGTCCAACAATCTGACGCGGCCGGGTGAGATGTATCTCAGCCAGATGATGATCGCCTTTGGCGCGGCCATGTTCCTGCCGCCCGTCATGGCCAAGGGTTTCGCCGCCGCGCTGGCCCGGGGTGCACCCTATCTGGTGAACTTCATCACCATCTTCCTGTTCACGCAGATCACGGGTTCGATGCTGATGACCGGCCTGCTTGGCAGTTTCGTAACGCTGCGGGAGAAGTTCCACTCCAATATTCTGGTGGAAAATATCCTGCTTACCAATCCCATGGTCGCCCAGCGTGTCTCACAGCTTTCCGGCGCTTACAGCCATGTCATCACCGATCCGGCATTGCTGAAGGCAGAGGGGCTGTCACTGCTTGGCCAGCAGGTCAGCAGGGAAGCCTATGTGCTTGCTTATAATGACACGTTCCTGCTGATTTCAGTCGTTTCCGCGCTGGCGTTGGCCGCGCTTTTGATCCACCTTGCATGGCTGCGCATCCGTCCTTTCCTTTTCCGGGAAGACATCGATGCCGCACCGGCACCACAGTCTTGAACATTCCAAGAGTGACAAAATGCTGAAGAAGTTTTTTACCCCCGTTTCCATTCTCGTGCTGCTCGGCGGTCTCGCCGGCGTGGCGCTGGTGCTTTACGCTTGGCGGCTGCCGCCGTTCCTTTCCACCGTCGAAATGACCGACAACGCCTTCGTACGGGGTTATGTCACGACGATGAGCCCGCAGGTGAGCGGTTATGTCGTGGACGTGCCGGTGAAGGATTATCAGGAAGTCAGCCAGGGCGCGCTGCTCGCGAAGATCGATGACCGTATCTACCGCCAGAAGCAGGCGCAGGCGGAAGCAACGCTCGATACCCACAAGGCCGCACTCGACAATTCCCGACAGCAGGAAAATGCCGCCAACGCCAACATCCGCTCGAGTGAAGCGGCGGTCGACAGTGCCGAGGCGTCGCTGAAACAGGCGCAGCTCGCCTCCGACCGGCAGGATAATCTCATCAAGAGTGGCGCCGGCACCTCCAGCCTGCAAGAAGAAGCCCATGCCGGGCTTGAAAAGGCGAGGGCGTCGCTCTCCCAGGCCAAGGCGGCGCTTGAGGTTTCCCGGCAGGATCTGCAGACCATCATCGTCAACCGCAGCTCGCTGCAGGCGGCCGTCGCCAATGCCGAGGCCGCCGTCGAGCTCGCCCGGATCGATCTCGCCAATACCGAAATCCACGCTCCCGTGGATGGCAGGCTCGGCGAGGTCGGCGTGCGCACTGGTCAATATGTCACCGCCGGAACACAATTGATGGCCGTCGTGCCGCACGATGTCTGGGTCATCGCCAATTTCAAGGAAACCCAGCTTGCCGGCATGCAGGTGGGCCAGCCCGTAACGATTTCCGTGGATGCCCTGCATCGCCGCAAGCTGACCGGCCATGTGGAACGGTTTTCGCCCGCGACGGGTTCGGAATTCGCCGTCATCAAGCCTGACAATGCGACGGGTAATTTCGTGAAGATCGCCCAGCGTCTCGGCGTGCGGATTGCGATCGATGCGGATCAGCCGCTTGCGGCGGAGCTTTCGCCGGGCATGTCGGTGGTGGTGCATGTGGATAAGAGCAAGGCGCCTGAGGGGGCGGAGACGGCGGCGAAGTAGTTGGGCGTAGAGGCTGCGGATAGCGGGCACCCCCCTCTCTCCTGCCGGACATCTCCCTCTCAAGGGGGGAGATCAGCAAGAAGCTCTGCCGTTGCTTCATTCTCAAACGTTGAGATGGCCGTGACCTCGCCGCGGGTCGATCTCCCCCCTTGAGGGGGAGATGCCCGGCAGGGCAGAGGGGGGTATCTCTCCACACATTCCATGCAAACAAAAAACCCCGGATGTCGCCATCCGGGGTTTTCCTTTGACCTTTAAGCCAAATCTTATTCGTCGTCGCCGTCGCGATCAGCTTCCGGATCGAAGAAGTCTTCCGGACGCAGTGCGTCTTCGTCAACGCCGTAGATGGCGTCAGCGGAGGTGAGGCTTTCGCCCTTGGCCTGACGCTCTGCTTCTTCAGCCGAACGGGCAACGTTCAGCTCAACCTGCAGCTCGACTTCTGCATGCAGGTGCAGGGTGACGTTGTGCAGGCCGATGGTCTTGATCGGCGTGTTCAGTTCAACCTGGTTGCGGCCGATGTTGAAGCCTTCGGCAGCCAGGATTTCGACGACGTCGCGAGCAGCGACAGAGCCGTAGAGCTGGCCGGTTTCGCCAGCCGAACGGACGACGATGAAGGACTTGCCTTCAAGTGCTTCGGCAACCTTCTGGGCTTCCGACTTGCGCTCGAGGTTACGGGCTTCAAGCGTTGCGCGCTCGGTTTCGAAACGTGCCTTGTTGGTGGCGTTGGCGCGCAGCGCCTTGCCCTGCGGCAGCAGGAAGTTACGGGCGTAGCCGTCGCGAACCTTTACGGTTTCGCCCATCTGGCCGAGCTTGTTGATGCGTTCGAGAAGAATGACGTCCATCTTCTTGATCCTTTCTATGGTTTGGTTTCGTTCGAATTGTCGGTTTTCCGCGCCGGTGTAAGAGAGATCGTGCTGCGCACGTCGCTCAGGCCGAACACGAGAATGATGAACAGCGGAAAGACAAAGACCGCCGAAAGATATGCGAGAATGAGAACCGGCAGCCGCCAGTCCTTGCCGCGGGCGCGCTTGTGCAACGAGGCGTAACCCGCCATCAGAAAGCCCGCGCCGAAGGTGCCGCAGATGACTGCGCCGACCATGGCCGCGACGCCGCCGAGGAAGATGGCGACGATGCCGGCGAGGAAGATGAAGATGGCGTTGCGGTGCATGCGCAGCGCCGAAGCGATGTCCTCGCGCGGGCGCAGACCCTTGCCGAAGGTGCCGACCACTCGCGTCGCGAAATAATAGGCGGCAAACAGCAGGATGACCCAGAGACCGCCCTGAACGATCGGCAGCAGAAGTACAAACAGGGACTTCGTCCGCGCCAGTGCCTCGACATCGGGTTCGAACAACGGTTCGCGGTTCTGAACCGAGGTCATAATCATGTCGATCATACGCGTGACGAGATCGGGACCGTAACCGATCATCCAGCCGAGAATGACGACGGCGACGGAAACTAGAATGCACAGATGCAGGACGATGCCGGAAAGCGGATACCAGGCAAGCAGATCATCCGGACCGCCGAGTTCGGAGGCCGGACGCGCCAGATTGGCGAGATGCGAAAGCCAGCCCGCCGGGATCAGCGTGAAGATTGCGATGGTCAGCGCAAAAAGCGGCGACATGACCAGCGCGCCGATGATGGCCGTGGTGATGATCGCGATAATGGCGGCGCGGTTGCCCCAGCCCATGCCGGCGATGAAGATCGGCATGGCGGAACCGGCATAAAGCAGGAAGGACAGGGACGACTGTGCCGTTGCGCCAAGCGTCAGAAACGCGGCGCATATGCCGGCGAGAACGCCGGAGATCAGCACTGTCTGGTTCAACTTCTGCACTTCGCTGTCCTGCTGAAACTTAAGCAGTTAGAGGATCGCTCCTGAGAGCCTCATCCCCAACATGGGTTTTTCAGAGTATCGATCCGCGCCCAACGCGGAAGGATTATAATTTTCGACCCGCTGATCAAGAGTCAGCTGATCGAGAAAAGCGAGGCTGCGATAAACCGCAGCCTCGCTTTAATTCATTACGCTACTACGTAGGGCAGCAGGCCGAGGAAGCGGGCGCGCTTGATCGCCTGGGCGAGTTCGCGCTGCTTCTTCTGGGAAACGGCCGTGATGCGGGACGGAACGATCTTGCCGCGCTCGGAAATGTAGCGCTGCAGGAGACGTACGTCCTTGTAGTCGATCTTCGGAGCGTTGGCGCCGGAGAAGGGGCACGTCTTGCGACGGCGGTGGAACGGGCGGCGTGCCTGGGAAGAGGATGCGTCAGCCATAGGTCAATTCTCCTTATGCACGGTCTTCGCGCGGACGGCGCGGACGGTCTTCGCGGTCGCCGAAGCCACCTTCGCGCGGTGCGCGGGGACCACGATCTTCACGCGGGCCACGGTCCGGACGGTCGCCGTCACGGCGCGGACGGTCGTCGCGATCGCGCTTCTGCATCATCGCGGACGGGCCTTCTTCGTGGGCTTCGACGGCGATGGTCATGTAGCGAAGAACGTCTTCGTTGATGCGCATCTGGCGCTCGACTTCATGGATGGCGGCCGCCGGAGCGTCGATGTCCATGAGAGCGTAGTGAGCCTTGCGGTTCTTCTTGATGCGGTAGGTGAGGGACTTCAGACCCCAGTTCTCGATGCGTCCGACTTTGCCGCCGAACGATTCGATAACGCCCTTGTACTGCTCGACAAGTGCGTCGACCTGCTGGGCAGAAATATCCTGCCGGGCAAGGAAGATGTGTTCGTAAAGAGCCATTTAAGCTTTGCCTTTCTTGCGTTTCGTCCTTCACCCGGCAACGGCGCTAAGCCTCAACGACTGCTCTTGGGTAGGCGGTAAAGCCTTAAAGCAAGAAAAGCGTTGTTCGAGACGGTCGAGAGCGGAGACACGGGAGGCCGGAAAAACCTTATGGTTCCTGCTGTTCCGTTACCGGAACCAGCCCTCCGTTCAGCCACCAGCCAATTGGACCGGGTGTTATGAACAGCGCGCTTATACGGATTTTTCCGCAGAAAACAACCCCGCACCGCAAAATCAAGCTATTCCTCTGGCTTTCTTCCATTTTCGCAGCCGTCCGCGGGCGTTAACGTAGGGCGAGGACGTGTTGAACTGGATCATACGGCCAAGCGACCATTTGCCGTACCAGCCGGGGGCGTAAAGCTGATGTGGATCATATGCGTTGATGGCGTCGATGATCCGTCTTTTCACACTGTCCAGTCGTTCCTGCCGTTCGGCGAAAGACAGGGAGACGTAGTCGCCATAGAATTTCTGCGCCAAGGCTCCCAGCGCATTCCACTTATAGCCTGTTTCGGGAAAATCCGGTTCACGACCTTCGGCGCGAAGCGATATCCACTTCAGCACCAGCTCTCCCCAGCCAATCAGATAGGCGACGAGGTCGTTGACGCTCATCAGCGTACCGGCTGCATGGCCGTCCATGTCCCTCGTCCCGGCAAGGTCCACCGGGACTGTTTCCAATTCGCGCATCAGCTTTTCAAAACTGCTTTCGATTGCAGTTCGCAGTTCCGTTGCGCTTTCGGGGACGGCCATGGCAACCAGCTACCTTAGATCGCCATCGGATATTGCCGATGGATCGCGGCAATACCCGTCAGCACCTCTTCCGACAGCGTCACATCCGCCGCCGCGATATCCACCTTCAACTGCTCCATCGTCGTTGCGCCGATGATGGCCGAGGCCATGAAGGGGCGTGTCAGGCAGAAGGCGATGGCGAGTTGGGCCGGATCGATCCCATGCCCGGCGGCAAGCTTTAGATAGGCCTTGACCGGCGCTTCCTGCAGCGGCTGCAACCGGCCGCCGAGATCCTTGTTGATGGAGGCGCGTGATCCCGCCGGGCGCGCGCCGTTCTGGTATTTGCCGGTCAGCAGACCCGCCGCAAGCGGCGAATAGGCGAGCAGGCCGACATCTTCGTGATGGGCGACTTCCGCCATGTCGAGATCGAAGCTGCGGTACAGCAGGTTATATTCGTTCTGAATGGTGGCGACGCGCGGCAGGCCGTTCGCTTCCGCGATATCGATATATTTCTGCGTGCCCCAGGCGCTTTCGTTGGAGAGGCCAATGGCGCGGATCTTGCCGGCCTTCACCAGTTCTCCGAGCGTCTCCAGCTTTTCGGTGATTTCGGCAAGCGTACGCTTCTTGTCCTGAGCGGAGGCGTCGAAGCCCCAGGCGCCACGGAAATGGTAGGTGCCGCGATTCGGCCAGTGAACCTGGTAGAGGTCGATGTAGTCGGTCTTCAGCCGCTTGAGGCTGGTATCCACCGCCTCGCGGATGGCGGCGGCGTCGATATCGCGGCCGCCGCGAATATAATCGCGTCCGGAGCCGGCGACCTTGGTGGCGAGCACGACCTGATCGCGCCTGCCGGTCTTTTCGAACCAGCTGCCGATATACTCCTCTGTCCGGCCCTGTGTTTCGGCGGAAACGGGGGTGGTCGGATAAAGCTCGGCCGTATCGAAGAAATTGACGCCGTTTTCGATGGCGTAGTCCATCTGCTGATGGGCTTCTGCTTCGGTGTTCTGCGTGCCCCACGTCATGGTGCCGAGGCAGATTTCGGACACGGAGATGCCCGTGCGTCCCAGTAGATTCTGTTTCATGGAGAGGTCCCGGTGCTTTGACGAGTTTTGGAAGGTGGGGTGAAAGTAATGGGGATTTGCCGCAGTGCAAGAAAAAATATGATGAAAAGAAAGGGGAAAACAGGTCGGCAAAACCCCTGACAAAGGCCTGCCATAGGGCTTCAAGCCTTGACTTCGCTGGCGGGAATGTGAATGGAAGTCCGAAAGAATAAAGGCAAGGCCAGACAAGAAGGACGACATCCCATGGGTATTGCATTCACATTTCCCGGTCAGGGAAGCCAGGCCGTCGGCATGGGCAAGGAGCTGGCGGATACCTATCCGGAAGCACGCGCCGTGTTTCAGGAGGTCGACGAGGCGCTCGACCAGAAGCTTTCCGATATCATGTGGAACGGCCCGGAAGAGACGCTGACGCTGACGGCCAATGCCCAGCCGGCGCTGATGGCCGTGTCCATGGCGGTCATGCGGGTTCTCGAAGCGCGCGGCTTCAAACTGTCCGATACGGTTTCTTATGTAGCCGGCCATTCGCTCGGCGAATATTCGGCGCTCTGTGCCGCCGGCACCTTCTCGGTTGCCGATACCGCCCGTCTTCTGCGTATCCGCGGCAATGCCATGCAGGCCGCCGTGCCGGTCGGCGAGGGCGCGATGGCTGCGATCATCGGGCTGGAGCATGATGCGGTGTCCGCAATCTGCGAGGAAGCCGGCATCCTCGGTGTCTGCCAAATCGCTAATGACAATGGCGGTGGCCAGCTGGTTATTTCCGGCGGCAAGGCTGCCGTTGAAAAGGCGGCGGCGATCGCTTCCGAAAAGGGCGCCAAGCGCGCCATCATGCTGCCGGTCTCGGCACCCTTCCACTCCGCACTGATGGCGCCGGCGGCGGAAGCCATGCGCGAGGCGCTGGCCAAGGTCGAAAAACACAACCCGGTCGTGCCCGTTGTCGCCAATGTGCGCGCCACACCCGTTTCCGATGCCAATGAGATCGCCGCTTTGCTGGTCGAGCAGGTAACGGGCCAGGTGCGCTGGCGCGAGACGGTTGAGTGGTTCGCCGCCAACAATGTGACGCAGCTTTACGAGATCGGTTCCGGCAAGGTGCTGACGGGCCTTGCCCGCCGCATCGACAAGACGGTGAACGGCGTTGCCGTCAACGGCGCTGCCGATATCGACCAGCTTCTCGCCACTCTTATCGGCTGAGACGGGCTTCGCCCCGTAACGGCCTTTTGTTTTACGATAATTCCCGATGCAATTCCGTTAAAAGGCTTTGCGGAATTGCTCTAAAGAAGGAACGGAACATGTTAGATCTGACAGGCCGCAAGGCTCTCGTAACCGGCGCGACCGGCGGCATCGGCGAAGAAATCGCCCGCCTTCTCCACAGCCAGGGCGCAACCGTCGGCCTGCACGGCACCCGCGTTGAAAAGCTTGAAGCGCTGGCGGCGGAACTTGGCGACCGCGTCAAGATTTTCCCGGCTAACCTTGCCGACCGAGCCGAGGTAAAGGCGCTCGGCGAAAAGGCCGAAGCCGAGCTGGAGGGCGTGGATATCCTCGTCAACAATGCCGGCATCACCAAGGACGGCCTCTTCGTGCGCATGAGCGACGAGGACTGGGATAACGTCATCGAAGTGAACCTGACGGCGATGTTCCGCCTGACGCGCGAGCTGACACATCCGATGATGCGCCGCCGTTTCGGCCGCATCATCAACATCACCTCCATCGTCGGCGTCACCGGCAATCCCGGCCAGGCCAACTACTGCGCCTCCAAGGCCGGCATGATCGGTTTTTCGAAGTCGCTGGCGCAGGAAATCGCCACCCGCAACGTCACCGTCAACTGCGTGGCGCCCGGTTTCATCGAAAGCGCGATGACCGGCAAGCTGAACGACAAGCAGAAAGACGCCATTATGGGCGCCATTCCGATGAAGCGCATGGGAACCGGTGCGGAAGTCGCGTCGGCCGTTCTTTACCTGGCTTCCAATGAGGCAGGTTACATGACTGGCCAGACCCTGCACGTCAATGGCGGCATGGCGATGATCTGACGGCGCATGAGGCCGTCATGAAAAGGATTGCGGCGCTGTTTAAGCACCTTCTTGGGTAGCTGGCGCCGCAAGGCCCCGCCGACTGGTTTTCGGCGAAATAGCCTGTCATACGCTGTGCTTAGCGCGTTTTCAGGCTTTTCGACCGATTGAAACCATGTTAAGCGGGCCAAGACTGTGAACAGTCGTCCCGGAGAGACAGGAAGCCGTTGCGATTTTGCGTGACGATGTCTAGCTTGGACCGGGTTGAACGGGTTTGCCAGCAGTGCCGGATTTGAACGGCGCATGAGGGCTTCTAACAGGGCAGGGTGCCGTAAGGCATTCCCTTTAAAATAAAGGTCGAGGAAACCGACATGAGCGATATCGCAGAACGCGTAAAGAAAATTGTAATTGATCATCTTGGCGTTGACGCCGACAAGGTTGTTGAAGGCGCTAGCTTCATTGACGATCTGGGCGCTGATTCGCTCGATACCGTTGAACTGGTCATGGCTTTCGAAGAAGAATTCGGCGTCGAAATTCCCGACGACGCAGCTGACTCGATCCTGACTGTCGGCGACGCCGTAAAGTTCATCGAGAAGGCCCAGGCCTGATCGACCTTCATGGGGGAGGTGCAATATCCTCCCGTCCTTGGCCCGGCTCGTCCGGGCCAATGTTTTATAGGCAGGACGGTACATGCCCCAAGCGGCGCGTGTTCCGGGCGATGCATGAGGTCACGGGCCGGAAACGGCGCCCGCAGCCATCATGCTGACATTTGAAATACTGCAACATCGAATGAACATCCCTGATGTCCGGCGTTGCATGAAGACCGATGATTTGGATAAGGGCGGAGCGTTGGCGATGAGGCGTGTCGTTATCACCGGTACCGGCATGGTATCTCCTCTTGGATGTGGGACGGAAGTGACCTGGGAACGGCTTTTGGCCGGCCATAACGGCGCCCGTCTCGTGACTGAATTCGAAGTCGAAGACCTTCCGGCAAAGATCGCCTGCCGTATTCCCGTAGGCGATGGTTCCAACGGCACCTTCAATGCCGATGACTGGATGGAACCCAAGGAACAGCGCAAGATCGATCCTTTCATCCTGTACGGCATGGCTGCCGCCGACATGGCGCTTGCCGACGCGGACTGGCACCCGGAAACGGACGAGGACCAGATCGCCACCGGCGTTATGATCGGCTCTGGCATCGGCGGCCTGGAAGGTATTGTCGAGGCGGGCTATACCCTGCGCGACAAGGGCCCGCGGCGCATTTCTCCCTTCTTCATTCCCGGCCGTCTGATCAACCTCGTATCCGGCCAGGTTTCCATCCGCCACAAGCTGCGCGGACCGAACCATGCGGTGGTGACGGCCTGCTCGACCGGCGCGCACGCCATTGGCGATGCCGCCCGTCTGATCGCACTCGGCGATGCCGACGTCATGGTCGCCGGTGGCGCTGAATCGCCGGTCTGCCGCATCGCGCTTGCCGGCTTCGCCGCCTGCAAGGCGCTTTCAACCCAGCATAATGACGATCCGCAGAAGGCCTCGCGCCCCTATGACCGTGACCGCGACGGTTTCGTCATGGGTGAAGGTGCAGGCATCGTCGTTCTGGAAGAGCTGGAACACGCCAAGGCGCGCGGTGCGAAGATTTACGCCGAAGTCGTTGGTTACGGCCTTTCCGGTGATGCCTATCACATCACCGCTCCGTCCGAGGATGGTGAAGGCGCCTATCGCTGCATGTCGATGGCGCTGAAGCGCGCCGGCCTGACGCCTGATGATATCGATTACATCAACGCCCATGGTACTTCCACCATGGCGGATACGATCGAGCTCGGCGCGGTCGAACGGCTCGTCGGCGAATCGGCCGCGAAGATTTCGATGTCTTCCACCAAGTCGGCCACCGGCCATCTTCTTGGTGCGGCGGGCGCTATCGAGGCGATCTTCGCCACGCTTGCGATCCGCGACAACATCGTTCCGCCGACGCTGAACCTCGACAATCCCGATGTGGAGACGAAGATTGACCTGGTGCCGCACAAGGCGCGCAAGCGGCAGGTCAACGTGGCGCTTTCGAACTCCTTCGGTTTCGGCGGTACCAACGCCTCCCTCGTGCTGCGTCGTTACGAAGCATAATCCCCGGCGGCGGCTCTGCCGCCGCGCTGGCGCCCTCCCACCGGGTGCTGACAAAGGCCGTTCTTTCCTTTGAAGAACGCATTGCGGCTTGCGAAAGTCATTCCGGTTTTCGCGCCGATATTGTAGTCGTTTATGAAGCGTTTGCCGGTTCGGGGTGATTTCCGGCCGCAGGCTGCTTCCTCCATCGGCTTTGTCCGAAACGATGTTCGTGAAGCGGAAAGATATGCTTCACGATATCTCCATGTGGTGCAGGAAGACATTCCGAACCTGTTTTTGCCGCATTACCTGCGCAAAAAGCGCTGACAACGCCGAACTGAAAAGGACCGACGGTGAGCGACACGAACCAGAACAGCCAGGGACCATACGGACAGAACGGCGCGGGCGAAGGCAATCGCGGCCCGATCATTCCGAAATCCCCGACGGAAGCCTTGCGGCCGGAAAAAGTACCGGCACCGCCCAAGCGCTCCCGTAAGGCCCATGGCCAGCTTGTAATCTTTCTGAATTTTCTGATGACGCTTGCAGTCGCGGTCTGTGTGCTGGCCATTGCCGCTTTCTATTACATGATCAATGCGTTCCAGGAGCCCGGTCCGCTTCAGACGAACACCCATTTCACGGTGCGCAATGGTGCCGGCATCATCGAGATCGCCAATAATCTCGAGCGCAACGACGTCGTCTCCAACGCCCGCGTCTTCCGCCTGATGACCGGCAGCTACCTGCAAAAGGACCAGACGCTGAAGGCTGGCGAATACGAGATCAAGGCCGGCGCGTCGATGAAGGACATCATGATGTTGCTGGAGTCCGGCAAGTCGATCCTTTATTCCGTGTCGCTGCCGGAAGGCCTGACCGTGAAGCAGATGTTCGCGCGCCTTGGAGCAGACGAAGTGCTGGACGGCGAATTGCCCTCGGCCCTGCCGCCGGAAGGCAGCTTGCGCCCCGATACCTATCGCTTTACCCGCGGCACCAAGCGCGAAGAAATCATCAACCAGATGAGTGCGGCGCAGGACAAGCTGATCGACATGATCTGGGAGCGGCGCGATCCTGACCTGCCGATCAAGACCATCGAGGAATTTGTGACGCTTGCCTCGATCGTCGAGAAGGAAACCGGCAAGGATGACGAGCGCGCCCATGTTGCTTCCGTTTTCTACAACCGTCTGAAGAAGGGCATGCGCCTGCAATCCGACCCGACGATCATCTACGGTCTGTTCGGTGGCGATGGCAAACCGTCCGATCGCCCGATCTACCAGTCTGACCTGCAGAAGCAGACGCCGTTCAACACCTATGTCATCAAGGGCCTGCCGCCGTCTCCGATCGCCAATCCGGGCCGGGCGGCGCTTGAGGCCGTTGCCAATCCCTGGCGCACGGATGACCTTTATTTCGTTGCCGATGGCACCGGCGGCCACGTCTTTGCCAAGACGCTGGAAGAGCACAACGCCAATGTGCGCCGCTGGCGCAAGATCGAGGCTGAGAAGGCTGCTTCCGGCGCCAATCCCGATGTTGTCGTGGATGGCCAGCCGGGCGGGGCCGAGGCGGAAAAACCCGCCAACAACTGATAATCTCGACCGGGCCCTGTGATCCACAGGGCCCGGTTTTGTACGGCATGACGGGGGGCTTCCAGATATGACATTGCAATCGATGACCGGCTTTGCGCGCAGCGAAGGAACCTCCGGCCGTTACCGCTGGGCGTGGGAATTGCGGTCCGTGAACGGCAAGGGGCTCGATGTACGCCTGCGTCTGCCGACCGGTCTTGAAGCGCTGGAAACCGCCTTGCGGGAAATCGCGGGCGAGCATCTTTCCCGCGGCAATATTCAGGCTGGGCTTACGCTCGCCATTGCGGAAAACCGGCTTGAGGCCGTGATCAACCGCGATGCGCTCGCTGCGGTTCTGGCACTTAAGAAGGAGCTTGGTGATGTCGTTGAAGACAAGCCGCTGAGCTTCGATACGTTGCTTACACTGCGGGGTCTCGTCGATTTTCGCGAGGCGGAAGACGATGCTGAAGCGCAGGCCACACGTAATAGCGATGTGCTGGCCGGTTTTGCGGTTGCCGTCGAGAAGCTGAAGGACATGCGCGAGCGGGAAGGGGCGTCGCTGTTCGCCATCCTGTCCGGCCATATCAACCGCATAGAGCAGCTTGTGGACATCATCGAGAATGATCCGTCCCGTCAGCCGGAACAGATCGCGGCAAGACTTGCCCAGCAGATCTCGCTCATCGGCGATGGCCTGCACGGGCTCGACCGCGACCGCCTGCATGCCGAGGCGGCGCTGATTGCCACCAAGGCGGATTTGCGCGAAGAGATCGACCGGTTGCACGCCCATGTTCAGGCTTCCCGGGAACTGCTGACCAATGGCGGGCCGGTAGGGCGCAAGCTCGATTTTCTTGCACAGGAATTTAACCGCGAGTCGAATACAATCTGTTCCAAATCGAATGCGAGTGCGGTAACCGCAGCAGGCATAGAGCTGAAAGTGGTGATCGACCAGTTTCGCGAACAGGTCCAAAATCTGGAGTAGACCCCATGGTCCCGGTGAATAATTCTCCCGTCACGATTGCCCGCCGAGGGCTGATGCTGGTGATTTCTTCGCCATCAGGCGCGGGCAAATCCACGATTGCCCGCAACCTGCTCGACAAGGACAAGAATATCGGCCTGTCCGTCAGCGTTACGACGCGCCCGCGCCGCCAGAGCGAGATTGACGGTATCCACTACCATTTCATTTCCAAGCGCGATTTCGAGCGTCTGCGGGACAGCGATGCGCTGCTGGAATGGGCGGAAGTTCACGGCAATTTCTACGGCACGCCGCGCGGGCCGGTGGAAGATGCCATGGCCGCCGGTCGCGATATGCTGTTCGATATCGACTGGCAGGGCGCCGAGCAGCTGCAGGACAAGATGAAAGCCGACGTCGTTTCGATCTTCATCCTGCCGCCGACCATGACCGAACTTCAATCGCGCCTGCATCGCCGCGCCGAAGACACCGAAGAGGTCATCAAGACCCGGCTCCTCAATTCCCGTGCCGAAATCGAGCACTGGCGCGATTATGACTATGTCATCCTCAATGACGACCTGCAGGCCGCCTTCGAGGCTGTCGAAGCAATCGTGAAGGCCGAACGCGTCCGCCGTGACCGCCGCCACGGCATGTTCGATTTCGTGCGGGCGCTGCTTGAGGAAGAACCGAAGCTTTAAGCGCTTCCGGTAAGCTAACTCATCCGCCGGGATGGGAAGAACCCATCGCCCGGGCAGTATGGGATAATTTGTTAGGCCTGTTCCAGTTAGCTGCGCCCAAAAGCAAGATCGAAGCCCGTCAGGTTTCTGATTGCAGCACCGATCACACCAAAAACCGCGTTCAGAACTGTCTGGACGGTGTCGTAAACGAGGAACTCAGAATAAAGCAGCACGCTGCTGAGGGCCAGTTCCTGTGTGTGCATGGCCATATCCGCGTGCTCTCTGGAAATCGTACCGCTCTTGAGGCCTGCCTGCGTTAGCCATGCCTTTTGCGCAATCGACTTAATATGAACGGCAATTTCATTTTTGACTTCATTGAAGTGCGAAATGAGAACCGCTGAAACCTGCTGCAGAATGCCCTTATAGAGTTCCGACGCATCTTTCGGTTCAAATTTATCCAGATCTAGTGACTTTGCCATGTGAACCTCACTTCAACCGGGCTTCAAACAACTTCGGAACGCTACAGGCTTCCTTCGTGGCGAATGTGGACGCGGTCTCAACGTTAAAGGGTGCTTTTCGATGAGCAGCCAACTGTGTCATCAGCGCTTCCTGGCAGATCAGCAGTGCTTTGTGAATAATCTGGGCGGGTCTACCGGAAACGTGGTTTCGAAGGTAAGTTGCGCGGCCTTCGGCAATATAAATTGCCGAACGTACATTTGATACTGCGTCGACGTATATGCCTTCGACCTTGGAGAACGGTGTTTTATCTTCGTAAACAGCAGATACTGCGGCATCAATCTTATCGATATCGTTGTTTAGCGCCTCAATGTGCTTCATCAGCGCTTCATCGAAAGTAGGTGTCACGCTAACACATGAGGAAAGCGTGAATAGCGAGATGGCCAAAACATAACTTATCTTCACGCGATCCCCCTGATATTTGAAACTGTGAAGTGGAAAATGTACAATAGGAATGGATATATAATTTACAGTTGTGTGTTTGGAGTCAAGCACCGGTTGTGATCGGGCTTGGTGATTGTGGTCTGGATCATGTCATTCAAGGTGAAAAGCGGAAAATTTCCCAAATAGGCAGCGCTTTTCATAAGGTTTCTTCCGAATCAGCCACGTTAGCAGAGGTGGCCGTGCCACCGGTTTCCCGTGGCGCGTGATCGTCGAAAATTCATCATCGGAAATTATTTATAGGTTGCGCCACAGATCAAGTTCTGTCGCGGACCTGAAGGGAACCCGTGTCGTCAAGCTTTCGTGTCTGGTCCAGCCTTAGAGGCAGTTCGCCAACGTCACGAATTCATCCACCGACAGCGTTTCCGCTCGTCGTGTGGGATCGATGCCCGCTTTTTCCAGCAGGGTTTCACCGCCAAGGCTTTTCACGCTCTGACGCAGCATCTTGCGGCGCTGGCCGAAGGCGGCTTCCGTGACCTTTTCAAGCTTGGCAACATCGCAGGGCAATGGCTTGTCCTTCGGCAGCAGGTGCACGACGGTGGAGGTCACTTTTGGCGGCGGGCTGAAGGCCTGTGGCGGGACGTCGAAGGCCATTTCCGCGACCGTGCGCCAGCCGGCGAGAACGCCCAGACGCCCATAATGATTGTCGCCTTCTTCAGCCACGATGCGCTGGCCGACTTCCTTCTGGAACATCAGTGTCATGGAAAGCCAGAAGGGTGGCCATTGTTTCGGCAAAAGCCAGTTGACCAGCAATTGCGTGCCGACATTGTAGGGCAGGTTGGCGATGATGCGCACCGGTTCGCCGACGGGAACCAGAGCCTCGAAATCGGTCTGGAGGGCGTCGCCCTCGATGACCTCGAGCCGTCCGGGATAATGCGCCTCGATTTCCGCCAGCGCCGGCAGGCAGCGGCTGTCGCGTTCGACGGCGATGACCTTTTTCGCCCCGAGCGAGAGAATGGCGCGGGTGAGGCCGCCGGGACCGGGACCGACCTCGATCACCGTTACGCCGTCGAGCGGCCCTGCCGTTCTGGCAATCTTCTGGGTGAGGTTGAGGTCGAACAGGAAGTTCTGACCGAGCGATTTTTTCGCGTCGAGCCCGTGGCGCTGGATGACATCGCGCAGTGGTGGCAGTCCGTCGATGGCCGCCATTATGCGCCAACCCGGCTGCGGGTGGAAATTTCCGCCGCCATCTTCAGTGCCGCGACAAGGCTCGCTTCATTGGCAATGCCCTGGCCTGCAATGCCGAAGGCAGTGCCATGGTCCGGCGAGGTGCGGATGAAGGGTAGCCCAAGCGTGACATTGACGGAATCGTCAAAGCCGAGCGCCTTGGCGGGGATCAGCGCCTGATCATGATACATGCACACCGCCACGTCATACCGCTTGCGGGCAGCATCGTGGAACATGGTGTCGGCGGGCAGGGGGCCGAAGGCATCGATCCCGTCCTTCCGCAACCGCATGGTCGCCGGGTGAACGATATCGCGATCCTCGGTGCCGAGTGCGCCATCTTCACCCGCATGTGGGTTGAGGCCGGCAACCGCCAGACGCGGCGCCTCGATGCCGAATTTTTGCCGGAGATCGGCATCGATGATCCGGCAGGTCGTGACGATCAGTTCTTCCGTCAGGGCTGCCGGCACGTCTTTCACGGGGATGTGGATCGTCACCGGGACGACACGGACCTTGGGCCCGGCAATCATCATGACAGGCGTCACCTGTTCGCCGGTCTGGCGCAAGGCGAGATCGGCCAGAAACTCCGTATGACCGGGGAAGCCGAAGCCCGCCTCGTAAAGCACCGATTTCGCGATCGGATTGGTGACAACGGCCGCAGCTTTGCCCTCGACCGTCAGGGAAACGGCGGTCTCGATGGCCTTGATCGTGGCATGGGCCGCGCCGACATGCGGCTGGCCGGCCTGCACTTCGAAGCCGACAGGAAGCGGGAGGATGGGGAAAGCGCGTTCGAACAGGCCGACGGCATTCTCCGCATCGCAGGTCTCGATATTGACCGGAATGCCGATCAGCGCTGCACGGCTCGCCACCACATCGGGGTCGCCGATGAAGATGAAGGGCGGCACGCCGCTCTCCCGGCGCTTTGCCCAGGCGGTGATGGCGATGTCGGGGCCGATACCGGCTGGATCTCCCTGTGTCAGGGCAAGCGGCAGGGATGCATATGTCACGGAAAGACCCGGCTCTTGTATCAATATCAGGTGTTGACGATCTGCGCCTTCTTGCGCAGCTCATCCATATATTTCTTTTCGTTCGGGTTTTCGCCGTCCTTGGCCTTCATCAGGTCTTCGGACTTGAACACCATTTCCGCCGCATAGTCGTCGGAAACCTGACGCTGCTTGCAGATGGCCAGATATTCGACGCCCTTTTCGGTCACGCGCGTTCCGGTGGTGCCGCCTTCCTTGGTCTTTTCCACCAAAGCTTTCCAGTCTTCCGGAAGTTCGGGGGCCAGAATGCGGCCGAGGTCCTTGATCGCCACGTCGCGCATGGTCGCGGCAAAGCTCATGGCCTGGTCGCAGCCGGGGTAACGCTTGCGCGAGGCTTCAGCCTCAGCCTTGCGCTTGCCGGTAATGGCATTACGCTTCGATTCCGGGATGACGAAGATGACCTGCTGCAGGAAATATTCCGTGGTGACGGGCTTGTCGCCGCGTTCCTTCAGGCGGGTCACGAGATCCTGCGTCGACATCTTGCCGCGGGCGCCATAACGGGCGTTGACAAGACGTGGCCAGCTCATCTGAATGGCGATGAAGGACTTGAAATGGTCGGCGCCGACACCCGCCTGCGACAGCACCTTCGTCAGTTGCTGCGGGGTCATCTTGTTGTTGCCGGCAAAGCGTGCGAAGGCCGCATCGACATCGTCGGTGCTGACCGACATTTTCACGCGGCCGATTTCCTCGCGCTTCAGCGCCTCATCGACAAGCTGCTCACGCGCTTTTTCATTGAGATTACCGGACTGGCGCTGCAGCTTCAGGAAGGCGACGCGCTTGGCGATATCGTCATTGGTGATGGGTGTCTTGTTGACGACAATCTTGACTGTGCTGTCGGCGAAGGCCTGGCCGGCATAGGGCACAATGGCCATGGGAACGGCGAATATCGCAAAGGCAAAAGCAGCGCCACGCAAAGCCGTCTTTCCGAAATTCATCATATCCTTCTCCCTTTCGTCGGGCAGGGTCCTGTTGCCCTGTCCCGCCAATCTGTTTTGTCTGATGAGGGGATCATCGAACTCTCCCGCTCTTCAGGCCTGCACCTGTGCATCCACACCGCAAATTTGCCACGTATATATCATCGCGATCCGCAAGACGGCAATGTGTCGGTTTGTTGAAAGAAAACCCGATAGGTTCCATGCGCGGCCGACATTGGCGTGTTGTTGCGGCGAAACCGTGGCTTTACTGGCCAAATGGTAAAAAGGCAGGCCACGATGCTGCGTAACCTGCCTCTAAACTCAGTAGTTGTTTGGCTTCCAGCCGATATCCATGTCGTTCCAGTCATCGTTTGCTGAACCGATGCTGATATCGCCGAGCGTCCGGAAGGCCAGACGGGCATTGATCGACCAGTCATTGGCGGCCTGGCGGCTGGAATTGATATTGCCTTCGTCGGAATAGCTGACCGTCAAGATCGTGCATTCATCCTGATAGGCAATGCCGATACGGCGCTCGGCAGCAAATTTTCCGTTCAGATCGTAGTTGATCGAGCCAAACAGCGACCAGTTGTCGTCCATACGCAGTGTGCCGGAGGCCTGAATGATATCGCGGTCTTCGTTATAGCCATATTTCGGCTGCGCCTTGACCTGCGTATAGCTGAGCTTGCCGGTGAGGCGGCGATCCGAATAGCTGATGCCGGTTTCCGACCGGTTGATGTCGAGATCGTCCTTGTCGAGACGCAGGCTGGAAGACAGAGAAAGACCGATCGGCGCATCGAAAGCAGCCATGGCGACGTAATCCGAACGGTCGGATTCGAGGCCGGAATTGGCGCCTGCATTGACGAGATCGTAGGAGGCGAAAGAGTTGTCGCCCGCCAGATGGAAGGACTGGCCGGCAATGGCGCGAACGCCGTAGCCGTTGTCGAAGGTACCGTTATAGCGGAAGCCGATGTTGGCGCGCGTGCCGCCTTCGATGCGGTCGAAGCCGGAGAATTTGTCGCGTTCGAACAGATTGGTCGCGTCGAATACGAATGCCTGTGCGTCCTCGTTCGGAAGGCGGCCGGCATATTGTTCGTTCGGGCGCACGAAAATCTGCGCAATGGGTTCAATCACATGGCTGCTGTTGAGTGCCGTGAACAGCCAGGGATAACGCACTTCCAGGCCGCCGGTGACCATGCCGCGGAAAGCCGCACCGTCATTCATCATGCCCTCATAGGCATAGGAGGTGCCGCCCGAGGTGAAGGCCGCGGGAGACATATCCGTCCAGAGCGCGTCACCGCGTGCAGCGAGGATCGGCGTGATCTGCAGGCCGCTGTCCATCGTGAAGGTGCGTTTCCACTCGGCTTCGGTGGAAAGGCGCGTATAGTCGCCTTCAAGCCCGCTGAAGCGCGGATAACCGCCAAGCGCGTAGGCATCCTGCTTCAAGCGCGTGATGCTCGTCAGGTTGGTGGTCAGCGAAAGCTCGCCGCCATAGATCGGATCCGGCACGAAATAACGATAGTCGACAACCGGATGGACGATGGCCTGCTTGCGTTCCTTGGATTCGGTATTGTCCGTGTCCTGAACGTTGAAATAATAACCACGGGCTTCGAAGCTGTTACGCTCGCTCGCGCCGGTCAGGTAGATCTGGTTGGTCTGAACGTCGTTTTTATAACCCTTCAGCCCATAGGTGCGCGAAAAGTTATTGTCGGTCTGCACCATGGCATCCCAGCCGAACGCCCAGCGCGGGTTGATCGAGAAATCACCCTTGCTTGCGATCATGCCACGATTGTCGTTGAGCGCATCGCTGGTGCCGGCCGTGAAGGTATCGGACTTCTGCTGGCTGATGCCGGCGATCGTGACCGTATGCATACCGGTTTCGAAGCGCTGGCGCAGTTCCGCCTGCAGCAGCAGACCCTGCGTCGTGTAATAGGTCGGCGTGACGGTCACGTCCGAGGTGTCGGACAGAACGTGGAAATAGGGGACGCCGATGCCGAAACCGAGATTGTCGGTAATGCTCATCTGCGGGAACAGGAAGCCCGATTTGCGCTTCACTGTATTGTCCGGAACCGTGAGGAACGGCAGATAGGCGATCGAATGGCCGAAAAGCTGCAGACGGGCCTTTTCCAGCCGGATCGTATGGGTCTTGCCGTCCTGAACGACGCGTTCCGCCTTGACCTGCCACAGAGGCGCCTTTTCGGGCCGCTCGGCGCAGGGCAGACACGCGGTGTAGACGCCGTTGTTGAGGACCATCAGGTCGCCTTCGAGACGCTCGGCACTTTCACCCGCGATACGGGTATTGTCCGTGGTCTCGACGCGCAGGGCATTAACGAAGCCCTGACCGAAATCGTCGGTGACGTCCATCTCGTCGGCATAGATCTTGTTGCCGCCCGGCTCGATCAGCTCGATGTTGCCATGGGCAATCACGCGGCCGGTCTGCTGGTTATATTCCACTTGCTGGGCCACCATGCGGTAGCCCGAATATTTCATGCGAACGACGCCCTTCGCGATGACGCGCTGGGAATCGCGATTATAGGTCAGTTCATTTGCTGTAAGCAGGAGTTTCGAATCGTCTTGGCTTGCCGACGCAAGCAAACCATCCTGGCCGAAAGCGACCGGGCTGGATGCCAAATACGCGCACACAGCGGCACCTGTCAGAAGGGCCGTCCAAAGCCGCCTGATATTCCCGCGGTCATATACCGCCACTTAGCCGTCCTCCTGATGAAGCAGAATGGTTGCCCCCAAAGCCAACGCCACGACGACTGGAACCCAGACCGCGACGGTGGGAGGGACAACACCACCACTCCCGAATGCCCTTACGAGCACGGTTACTACATAAAGCACGAAGCCGGAAACGATTCCACCCAGAATCACGGAGCGCGACTGGGCGAAGCGGCTGAACTTTAATGAAACGGTCGCGGCGATCAAGGTCATCGCAACCAGAAGCAGGGGCGTCGATAGCAGGAAATGATACTGCGTCTCAAGCGCCTTTGAAGATAGTCCAAAGGACTTTGCAACTTCGATCTTGTGAGAAAGGTCAAAGAAAGCAACGGTTTCCGTCTGCGTCATGCGCTCCTGGACGAATTCCCGTCTCAGATTGGTACTGATCCGCGTGCTCTCTTGCCGAACTGGCACATGTCCTGCGCGTGTTTCCGAAACGCCGTTAAGAAGCCAGTAACCATCTTCCAATTTAGCCGACTTCGCATCCTGCCGGGAGACGATGTTTCCGTCCTTGTCGAGGTGGATCAGAACCACATCGAGAAGCATCGTTCCGTTGTCCTCGAAGCTCTTGGCGCCGATGATCGTATCCTGGCCACCACTTGTCTGGCGCATCCACGGAATGATCTCCTGCTGGCGGCCGCCGCCTGCCTCATTGCGCAGACCGGCTTCCATCGCCAGCGACTTGTTCTGGCCCCATGCCGCGATGGGGTTCAGAATGATGACGGACAGGATGCCGATGAAAACCGCGCCGAGCACGAAGGGAAGGATGAATTGCCAGGCGGAAATGCCGGCAGCGCGCGTCACCACCAGCTCGTAGCGCCGGTTGAGCGAGATCAGCGTCGTCATGCCGACGAAGAGGGCGATGAAGGGAATGGTCTGCTGCAGGATCAGCGGCAGGCGAAGCGCCGTCAGGCCAAGGGCGGCCGGAACGGAATAGCCGGGCAGGCCGGACATGCGTCGTGCCGTCTCGCTGAAATCGGCAAGGTAAATGATCGAGGATACGCCGAGCACGAACCAGATGGCGGTGATCAGATATCGTTTCAGGAAATACCGGGAGAGCGTGTTGAAAATCATGCGTTGCCGCTCCCAGAGCTTTTCGCCATCCGGCTGGAGAAGAGACGGCGCAGACGACCCATCGCATCGGCGATGACTTTCGGCATTTTCGGCTTGCGGCCGGTCAGCAGAATGAAGGCGGCAGCGGCGCCGCTAAGGCCCGGCACGGCATAGACCAGCGGAATGAAGGCCGCGCTCTGCTTGATCTGATTGGTGACATAAAAACCAAGCCACCGCAGTATGAAGGCCGTCACCAGTGCGGCGACCATCGGATGCATGCGGGCCTCGCGATGCGAACGGGCGTCAGCGGCGATGACCAGTGAAATCAGCGCGAAGGAAAAGGCGAACATCCAGTCCGACAGGCGCTTGTGTAACTCGCTGCGGAAATTCTCCGGTGAGCGCTTGTAGCTCGCATTGTTCTCGTCAGGCGAGAGAAGGAAACCGAGGCTGGCATCGCCGGGAGAGAGCGACG
Source organism: Agrobacterium sp. (assembly GCF_059499945.1). Classification (NCBI taxonomy): domain Bacteria; kingdom Pseudomonadati; phylum Pseudomonadota; class Alphaproteobacteria; order Hyphomicrobiales; family Rhizobiaceae; genus Agrobacterium; species Agrobacterium sp. Next base: position 1,011,944 of record NZ_JCABZP010000014.1, read on the forward strand.
GCTCCGAATCCTGCTTTTCCGACATGGTCGAAAGGTCGAAGGCGTAGGACAGGAACTTGACGATCGAGACCTTGCCGTCGGGCGTCTTCTGCTGCACTTCGCCGTCGCGCATGGTCAGCGAGGTGCCGCTTTCGTCGATCATGCCTTCCTTGGCATAATAGATGAGGTCGAAATTCGGATCGCGGCGGTCGGCGACGAACAGGCCCTTGAGAATACGGCCCTGCCGCTGCGCAATCTGCACATAGAGACCATCCTGAATGGTGCGGAAGGTCTTTTCCTCTATCACCGAAGACAGAAGGTCGGCATAGGCGGCGGCCACCATCTGCCGGGCGGAGCTGCGGGCCGGCGGCTCGATGAAATTGGTGATGGTGAAGGAAAGGGCGCTCAGAACGGCGGCCAGAATGAGAACCGGGCGATACATCACCGAACGCGGCGATCCAGCCGCATCGATAATGGCAAGCTCGGAATCATTGTTCATCGTCGTGAAGATCTGGGTGATGCCGATGACAAGCGCGAAAGGCAGCACGACGGGAATGAGCGTCGGCAGGATCATCGTCGCGAGCGCCATGAAGGAACCCATCGACTGGCCCGTATCGGTCACGAGATTGATTCTCTGGAGAACCTGGATGGTCCAGATGATGGCCAGCACCGGCAGCAGCGCGACCAGAAACATCTGCGTTGTCCGCCGCAGGATATAGTTCTCAAGAAGCTTCATACGGCCCTGTTCGACATTGTTTTTTCGTGCGATCGCTCGCCGAATTTCCGCTTATCTAATCGCATCGTTTGCAATTGGCTATTCCGGCATGCTCACAAATATGTTTTGCGCGACGATTTTTCCGTCGCCTGTGTCTTTTTGTGGAACAAGCTGTCGGTTTCATGACGTGATTTCGCATTCCACAAAAATGCCTTTCCTTTAACGACCGTAGGCCTTTAAAGAATGCGGGGTTGCGCCCCGGGCCGAAAAGGCCATGATCATGCGCATCGTGCAAGTCGTCCAAGAAGAGCAGGAAAACATGTCCGCTAAATTCGATATTTCTTTCGCCAATTCCGCCTCGCTGGAAAATGCCCTGGCCGTTGTGCTGCAGGCCTCGGGTGAGGCGCAGGCCGTCGCCGGTGCTTCCGAGGCCGACCCGGGCGGCGTGATCGAGAGGGCGGCGAAGATCTCGGGCTTTTCCGCAAAATCCATGACGACGCTCGACGTGATCGCGCCGCAGGGTTCCACCGCCGACCGGCTGCTCGTCATCGGCCTGGGCAAGCCGTCGAAGCTGATCGCCCATGACTGGCTGCGCGCCGGCGGCACCGCCGCCGCCAATTTCAAGAAGGCGGACAAGGTCGTCATCTATCTCGATGCGCCGGGCGTAGAGGCAGGCGGGCAGGCGGCTGCGGATTTCGCGCTTGGCGTTCTGCTGCGCGCTTACAGCTTCGATGCTTACAAGACCAAGAAAAAGTCCGATGACGAAAAGACGCCGAAGAAGGTCGGTATCGTCATCGTCACGGCTGCGTATCAGGAAGCGGAAAAGGCCTTTGCCGTGTCGGAGGCAGTTGCGGGCGGCGTTACTCTGGCGCGCGATCTCGTCAATCTCCCGCCGAACGCTCTCGGCCCGGTTGAATTCGCTGAAAAGGCGGAGGAACTACGCAAACTCGGCGTCGAGGTGGAAGTTCTCGGCGAGAAAGAGCTGAAGAAGCTTGGCATGAATGCGCTTCTCGGCGTCGCGCAGGGTTCAGCGCGTCCGCCACGGCTTGCGGTGATGCAGTGGAACGGCGGCAACAAGAAAGACGAGCCGATTGCCTTTGTCGGCAAGGGTGTCGTTTTCGATACTGGCGGCATTTCGCTGAAGCCCGGCCTCAATATGGAGGATATGAAGGGTGACATGGGCGGCGCTGCTGCCGTCACCGGCCTGATGCATGTGCTCGCAGCCCGCAAGGCCAAGGCAAACGTGATCGGCGTCATCGGCCTTGTCGAGAACATGCCTGACGGCAATGCCCAGCGTCCGGGCGATATCGTCACCTCCATGTCTGGCCAGACCATCGAGATCATCAATACCGATGCCGAAGGCCGGCTGGTTCTGGCCGATGCGCTCTGGTACACCAAGGACCGCTTCAACCCGAAATTCATGGTGAACCTCGCGACGCTGACGGGCGCCATCACGGTTGCGCTCGGCAATCTGCAGGCCGGCCTTTTCTCCAATGATGACGAGCTTTCAGCGCGTCTTGCGCAGGCGGGCGACGTGACAGCCGAAAAACTGTGGCGCATGCCGCTCGGCAAGGATTACGACAAGATCATCGATTCCAAATTCGCCGACATGAAGAACAGCTCGGGCCGTCTGGCGGGTTCCGTCACCGCCGCGCAGTTCCTCAAGCGTTTTGTGGGTGAAACATCCTGGGCGCATCTCGATATCGCCGGCACCGCAATGGGTTCGCCACTGACTGAGATCAATCAGTCCTGGGGCTCGGGCTACGGCGTCAGGCTGCTGAACGAACTCGTTCGCGCCCATTACGAAGATTGAAACGAGTGGGGCGGCACGTCTGCGGATGACTGAAATTCTGTTCTACCATCTGACGGAATCGAAGCTGGAGGACGCGTTGCCGCCTTTGCTCGAGAAATCGCTGGAGCGCGGCTGGAAGGTCGCGATCCAGACGGCGGGTGAGGAGCGCCGCGATTTCCTCGACACACATCTGTGGACCTTTCGTGACGACAGCTTCCTGCCGCACGCCACCGATACTTCGCCCGCACCGCAAAGTCAGCCGATTCTCCTGACGGCGTCGGACGAAAATGCCAACGCGGCGAGTGTCCGCTTTGTCGTTGATGGCGCAGAGCCGCCAGCGGTGGAAGCCTATGAGCGTATCGTGTTCATGTTCGACGGATACGATGCCTACCAGCTTGAAATGGCGCGAAATCACTGGAAGAGGCTGAAAACAGAGGGGCATTCTCTGACTTACTGGCAGCAGTCGCCTGAAGGCCGCTGGCAGAAGAAGGCCTGATCGCACAGCAGGTTTGTAACCCCACGATTGGTTCCATACGCAAACAGACCGGCAAAATTTCGCATGTGGCGTCAATTGCCGGTTTTTGCATTATGCGCCGAAAGGAAAGCCGCGAAACAGACGCGGCTTTCATGGTGTGGTCTTTTCATCCGGTCAAAGGCGGGTGCCGCGGACGAAACAGCAGAGGGACATGAGCATGGGGCAGGCAATTTCACGACCGGACGGGGAAATGGAGCGTCTGGTCGCGGTGCGGTCGATCATGTCCTTCAAGAATGCCGACATGCCGGAACTGAAAGTGCTGTCGCAATTGGGGCAGGGCGTTTTCGGCGTGCCACGGGCGGCCGTCCACATCGTTGACGAGGATTGGCTTCATATCGCGGAACAGGCGGGTATGGAGCTTTCAGAATGCTCGCGTGACCTGTCGATCTGCAGCCGCGTCATCACCAAGAGGGATGTGGTGATCATCTCCGATCTGACCGAGCATCCGGATTTCCGTTTCATGCCCTATGTAAAGGGCGGTCCCGGGTTGCGTTCCTATGCCGGTGCGCCGATCGAGCTGGAGCCGGGCCTCGTCGTTGGCGCCTTCTGCCTGGTCGATACGGTACCGCGGAAATTCTCTCGTACGGAAATCGACAGCTTAAGACGTTTTGCATTGTTGGCCGCCGCGCTTCTGCGGCTCCAGAAAGCCAATTTCACCATGAGTCTTGCCGAACGCGAGCTGCGCGACGCCGCGATGACCGACCCGCTGACCGGTTTTTATAATCGCAAGGCTCTGGAGGCGATCGTCGATAGCCAGCTCGGCGCGGCCCTCGGTGCAAACGAGGCCTTCGGTGTCCTCTATCTCGATCTTGATGGTTTCAAGACCATCAACGATACGTTCGGCCACCCGGCGGGAGACCGAGTTCTGACCGAAGCTGCGGGGCGCATTCGCAAAACGGTCCGCAGCGAGGATATCGTGGTGCGTATGGGCGGCGACGAATTCGCGATTTTCATGCCCCGGCCGAGCGCCTCCGAGGTGCTGAACGGATTGGCGGACCAGTTGCTTGCCGCCTTCCGCAAACCTTTTGATGTCGATGGGAACGAGGTGGGTGCCCGCCTCAGCATAGGCGGCGCGCTGGCCCCACAGGCCGGAGCAGACCGCGCGACGCTGCTGCAGAGCGTCGACGAAGCGCTGTATCAGGCCAAAAAATCAGGGCGCGACCGTTTCGTCAGCCGCGCCCTCTAAGGCATTGTCCTTCGGGAAGCGTTTCCGCTTCTCAGTCGTAGAAGGAATCCACGAATTTGTGGCGGCCGAGCAGGAAGGCGTCGGCCACGTGGGTCAGTGGCGCGAGATCGACGTCGGAGCGGCCTGCCTTGATGATCTCGGAGAAACGCTCGTAAAGGGCCGGATATTCCCGCTCAGGCTCGGACAGTTTTTCTTCGCCGTTGATCGAGAGCTTCGCGCCCCCCTCCGAAAGCACCATCCGTCCCGCTGCCGTCTCGGCGACGATATCCCAGCTCTGCTTGCCGGTCTGGCGCCAGTCGAATTCCGCATGGACGGGCGTTTGCGTCACGTCGGAAAAATGCAGGTCGGCGGCGATCGGCGCGTCACGGTTTTCCGGGAATTCAAGCGTCGCCTTGGTCAGGAACAGCGCGTGCGGCAGGATATGCGTGATGATCGAAAGCGCGTTGATGCCGGGATCGAACACGCCGAGACCGCCCGCCTGCCAGATCCAGGCCTGGTTCGGGTGCCAGTGGCGCACATCCTCTTTCCAGATGACATGAACGCTGTCGATCTTCGTCGAGGCCAGAAACGCCTTCGCAGCCTCGACCGCCGGCGCATAACGCGAATGCCAGCTTGCAAACAGCGACAGGCCCTTTGAATCCGCAAGCCGCACGAGATCCTGCACTTCCGAAAGAGTGGCGCCGGGCGGCTTTTCGAGGAAGACGTGCTTGCCGGCATTCAGTGCCGCATAGGCGGCCTCGTAACGATATTGCGGCGGCATGCACAGCGATACCGCATCGATAGCAGGCACAGCCTCCAGCATGGCCTCGATGGTGCCATAGGAAGCGACGCCGTCCACCGTGCCATGACGGCTCGCGGTGCAGATCAATTCAAAATCCGGATTACCTGCGATGGCCGGAAGATGCTGGTCACGAACGATTTTGCCGACGCCGACGATGGCAAGCTTGGTGGCTGACATGAAGTGGAACCCGTGTGAGTGCTGCATGGGATAAAGTGTGATTTTTACAAGTTTTTAGCAGAAACGCTCGAAGGAGCAAGGTGATCGTTTCCGCCCGGCGCGTCTTTTTTCAAGTTGTAACTTCATAACAATTTTTCGGTATGGGCATTCTTTTGTTGTGTAATATTTGAGATTAAAAAACATTATTTTTGAGTTTTTAGTGTTATTTTTTTTATCAGTCAGCGGTTTTAATGTTGATTTTTTCAGGTATATTCCATGGATGTTAGCGGTAATTTTATATTTCACTTGAATAGATTTTCTGAATAGCAGGTGTGTGTTGGTTTTACTTAGAGATGACCGTTTGTCTGGCTTCGTTCAGAAAGTCAACGAAAACAGCCGGCAATTCAATACATATGGATTGATTTTCGGCGTCACCCTCTACAATCTCTACGTGCTTGTGGACATAAGTCTGGTGCCGGAGATCATCTGGCTGGATCTTACAGTCCGCCTGTTTATCATCACGCCGCTTCTGTTTCTTTATTTTCCCGCGCGCTATTATGCGATCAGTGTGCGGCCGGATGCGGTGGTGCATGAGGTGCTTCACGGGCTGGGCTGCATGATGGTCGTCGCCTCGATCATGTTCATCTATGCCAATGCGCAGACGTCATCGGCCAGCGAATATTACATGGGGATCGTCACCGTCGTCCTCTATATGAATACGATACATCGCAAACCGTTTCCGCTTGCGGTCATGGGCACGGTCGGCTGCATGGCGGTTTTCATCATCGGCATGGAATATGTCACCGTGACGAGCGAGGTGGCCAAGCTCCCCGCGATCATGTGTTCCGTCGGAATCAGCGCCGTCTCACTGTTTGCGGCCTATCGTATCGAGCAGGTGGAAAGACGGGACTATCTGGCGTCGCTGCGCGAGAAGACGTTGCTGCAGCGGATTCAAAACGCAAATCACGAGCTTCAGCAGCTTTCCAATACCGACCAGCTCACCGGCATCCGCAATCGCCGCAGCTTTGACGAGGCGGCGAACGAGGCTTCGGGCGGCAACGGCAGGCCGCGGGCGCTCATCCTTCTCGATGTCGATTATTTCAAGAACTACAATGACTCAGAAGGCCATGTGGCCGGCGATGATTGCCTGCGCAGGATCGCCGGCAGGCTGCGCAGCGCCCTGCGCAGGGACGATGGCGACAGAAGTTTCGTCGCGCGTTATGGTGGCGAGGAATTTGTGGTTCTGCTCGACAATTGCGTTGTTTCCGCTGCACTCGCCATCGGTGAAAGACTGAGATTGGCTGTGATCGACGAGGCCATACCCCATCTCAACCGCCCCGACGGGCGGGAAATCGTCACCGTCAGCCTCGGCATTGCGGTTTCCGGTGACGGCAGGGAGATCATATACGAGATGGTCAACCGGGCCGACATGGCGCTTTACGAGGCGAAGCGCCAGGGCCGCGACCGGCTGGTGCTGGCCTCGGGGCATATGGGAACGATTGTCGGGCCAGCGGAACTTTACGGCGTCGAAGCCGCAATGTCGGCATAGGGCACTGAAGGCTAGGCGATGTGTTATAAGTTGTGTCCTGCGCGAAGCGGGATCTGTGAAGGCCATGTGCCGGAAATCCGGCCCCAGAACACATAATAACCGGGGAATGCAGATGATGGAATTGATCGCCTCACAAGCGGCAGCATCCGCTGCCGAACTTCCATTCCTCCTGCTTCAGGCGGCCGCCGTCGTTGGCATGGTGTCCGTGTTGATCCTCCTGCGGCGAAATATCGCCCTCGAGGACCCCCGCTATAAAATCTATTATGGCATCGTGTTCGGAATGACGGGCTTTCTGCTGACGCTGCTGGTTTCCGAATTCATCAAGCTGCCTTCCAAACCTTATATCCGCTCCGACCTGCTGTTTCTCGCCGGGGTGCTCGGCTCCTGGCAGGGCGGACTGATCAGCCTCTTCCTCGTGGCGGCCGGGCGTTTTGTGTTCGGTGGTCCCGTGCTGTTTTTTGCGGCCCTGCAGGACATGGTCGTCATTTCGGCCTGCGGCATCATCATGTATGGCTGGATGCGCAAGCGCCGTCTCGCCGACCTTGGAATTCGGGATATCCTCACCGTCTTTGCGGTCAGGTTCATTGCCGTGCTGCTTGCCATCGCGGCCTCATTCGCGCTTGGTCTGGTCGATCAGGCGCTGTTTTTGAGTGCAGTCGGCCGCCGAACCCTCGGCGCGGTCGCCGTCGGTCTGCCGATGATCGTCTGCCTGTTCATCCTTCTGCGCAGCGAGGCGCGGGCGCGGGACGAGGCAAAGAAGCGCGACGTTGCGGCGCGGACCGATTCATTGACCGGCCTGCCCAACAGGCGTGCCCTCAAAGACCACATAGAAACAACGATGCGGCAGGAGCCGGCCGTTCCGCATGCTCTCATTCTCATCGAAATCATCAATATTGCCGATGTCGCCGCCTGCGAGGGCGAGGACTGGAGCGATCTTTTCTGGCCCAGGCTGGCGCGGGAAATCTGCGATACCGAAGACGGTCTGCTGTGCAGGTCCAGCACGCCCTGCAGCTTCATGTTCGGCGATACGACACTTGCGGTCGTCATGCAGGGGGTTTCGCTGGAGAAGTCGGAAAGTGCGAAACTCATGATGCATCTGCATGATGGATTGAGCACGTTTTGCCGCTCGGCGGAGGCGGGGCCGGTTCCGCATCTCAAAATCGGTGCGGCAAATCTGGACCAGCTTTCCCGGCAAAATGTCGCCTCCTTCCTCAGGCACCTCAGTCTGGCGCTGAAGGGAAGCGATCATCCGGTGCAGATTTTCCCTTTCTCCTTTGCCGAGAAAGCGACACGGGACGAGGCGGTGCGGCAGATGCTGGTCAACTGGGTTAAATCCGGCAGACCGCCCATTTGTTATCAGCCGAAATTCGAAATGCGTGATCGCCGCATGATCGGCGCTGAAGCGCTGCTGCGCGCGGTCGATGCACACGGACAGGCGCTTTCGCCTTATTATGTACTGGAGATCGCCGAACGCCATCGGCTGCTGGTGGAATTCGAATGGTCGACGATCGAAGCCGTCGTGCGCGACCTTCGTGACCTGCACGGCCTTGACGCGGATTTTCATCTGGCCGTGAATATTTCCGCGTCGTCTTTTGCGACTGCGCGTTTCGGAGACCGGGTCGTGACGCTTCTACGCGAAATGGCAGTGCCGACGCATCGCCTCTCGATCGAAGTGACGGAGATGAGCAGGATACCGACCACTGATGTCGTGCAGCAGAATTTCGATGCGCTGGTCGCCGCAGGCGTCCGGCTGGCGCTCGATGATTTCGGCACCGGTTATGCCGCGCTTACTTTGCTGGCGCGGTTCCCTTTCGAAGAGGTCAAGATCGATCACTGGATGACGTCGAGGCTCGACCAATCGCGGTTCAGGGAGGCCATCGCACTCGCTTTCGAGAGCGCCGAGCGCTACGGCGCAAAGCTGGTAACGGAAGGCATCGAAACGGAGGAGCAGAGCCGGCTTCTCATGCAGATGGGCATACGCTTCGGGCAGGGTTATCTTTATTCCCCTGCCGTGCCGCTCGCCCGGCTGCAGCCTCGCAGGGCGTGCGCCTAACGCGTGGAGACCGATCGAGGCCCTTGCTGCGGCCAATGGCCATCAAAGGGAATTCGGCGACTGCTGCATTGAATGTTTTCCCGGTCTGTGCTGAGAAACTCCTTTGATGAACGAATGTCATGATCCTTTTTAAAGATCATGCGGGCGAGCCGATGCTTGAAAACAATGACGCATGGAACGACATGCCCGGAAAGCCGGCTCAGCACTTGCCGAATGAATCGGCCAAGGGCGAGGGTGGCGCCGGCCGCTCGCTTCGCGCGGCCGCCCATGCCGTATCAGGCGACCGGCCTACGGCGGACAATCCGCAGCCGCTTTCAGGATGGCCTTTTCTCAGGTTGTTTCTGGTCTGGGCACTGTTCATGGCGGCCGTCATTTCCGCTTTGGCGGCTTATCAATATGTCAGCCTGCTCGGCGAGCTGGGGCGAGAGAGCGACGCGTTGCAGGCCGAGGCATCCCGCCGCGCCGATCAGCATGATGCCCATGTGACGGCGCTTTCGGCGGTAGCGCAGGCGGAGCAGGGGGCGGACTACGGCCTGCTGCTTGATGTCGCCGCACCCATTCTGCAATTTTACCCGCGCATCGATGAGGTTCAGCTGGTTCCCCTCAACGAGGCGGGGCCTGTTATCGGCACCCGACCGCTGGAAAACGAGCTGGCAGCGGCGATCCGCAAGGCGGCATCGGTCTTTACCGGCCGGCCCGCCCTGGTGGCGAGCGGTCTCAGGCCCGGCCATTACATGATCGTCAAGCGCAGCCCCAATAACGAGACCGCCTCGAAAGCGCTGGTGCTTGCCGTCGATGCCGCGCGGCTTCTGGCGTCCGATGCTCCGTTCTGGTCGGCGAAACAGGCGGTGATCCGCCTCAAAATGCCTGACGGTACAGTCCTGTTCGGCCCGCCCTCGCTACCGGAAGCACCGCAATATGTCCGGCAACTGAGCAGCGCTACCCAGCCGCTTATGCTCGAAGTCGCGCTCTCGATCACCTGGCGCGATCTTTTACCCGGCCGCGCCCTGTTGGCGGGCATGGCCGGCGCGAGCATCGTTTTCCTGCTCGGCACTGTCATGGCAAGACAGAGGACGCGCATGCGCGCCGCCGAAAGACGGGCCGAACTGAGCGGCATGGAGGCGCGGCTCACCCATGCTTCGCGGGTCAATGCACTCGGAGAAATGGCAAGCGGTCTTGCCCATGAGCTGACCCAGCCTCTGACGGCGATATTGGCGCAGGCGCAGGCCGGACGGCGGCTGCTTGCCCGTCAGGATGTCACGGCCCTTTCCGGTGCTCTCGACGATATGATCGATCAGGCGCGATGCGCCGCCAATATGCTCGACCGGTTTCGCAACTGGTCGCTGCCGCACCGCAAGCCGGTGGCGGCGCATGATCTGCGCGCGGCTCTGCGCAATGTCGATGCGCTGCTTGCCGGAGAAGCGGCCCGGCACGAAGCCAGCATCGACATCGCCATGCCCGATACACCGCTCTTGGTGCGGGTCGACCCCGTCGAAATAGAACAGGTCATGTTCAATCTGCTGCGCAACGCGCTTGATGCGCTCACCGCCATCGAAGGCAGGCGCGCCATCACCGCCAGATTGAGCCGGAGCGATGATTTCGCCGTTCTCGACGTTGCCGATAACGGCCCCGGCGTCGCACCGGGCCTTCGCGACCGGCTGTTCACGCCTTTCGCCACCACGAAAACGAACGGCATGGGTCTGGGACTTGCCCTCAGCCAACGGCTGGTGGAGCGCGCCGACGGTGAAATCCTTTATGTCGAGAGTGAGAATGGTGCGCTTTTCCGGGTTGTCCTTCCGCTTGCAGCGGAGGCACAGACCCCATGACGCTCCCCGTTTATCTCGTGGATGATGATGACGCCGTACGCAAGGCGCTGATATTGCTCCTGTCCACCGTCGGCATCAAGGCGAAGGGCTTTGCCGATCCGGTGGTGTTTCTCGGTCAGCTCTCCGGGCTCGAACCGGGCTGCCTCATCTTCGATATCCGCATGCCTGCTATCACCGGATTGAAGCTGCAGGAGAAGCTGACGGAAGAGGGGATCGACTGGCCTGTCATCATCATTTCCGGTCACGGCAATATCGAAGCCTGCCGCCGGGCCTTTCACAACGGCGCGGTGGATTTTCTCTCCAAGCCCGTGGATGAGCAGGATCTCATCGACGCGATCCAGAAGGCTCACCGGATATTGGCCCGCACACTCGATGCAAAGGCACTGCAGGCGGAGAATATGGCGCTTTTATCGCTGCTGACCGCGCGGGAGCGGGAAATACTCGAACGCATCGCACTTGGGTTTACCACACGCCAGATCGCCGACGGGCTTGGCCTTTCGCCGCGCACGGTGGACAGCCATCGTGCCGCCATCGGCCTCAAGCTCGGCACCACCTCGCAGGCGGAAATGACAAGGCTCTGGCTGGAAGCCGGTGCGGATCGGTAGAACTACCGAGCAGCCGGCAAGTCTTACGGATTCGCGGCCGAGCGCCATCCGCTTAAGCTGCAGTCCTCATCAAGCAAGAGGACTTTCCATGATCCGCACCCTTCTCATCGCTTCCGCCCTGATCGCTCCTTCGGCCGCATTGGCGCAGACGCTGCCGACCGCGCCCTATCTGCCGCTCGAAATGGCGGAAAAGGCAGCCAAGGCAGCGCTTCAGGCTTGCTCCGCCAAGGGCAGCGCCGTCACCGTTGCCATCGTCGCCCGCGATGGTGCTACCAAGATTGTGCTGAAGGCGGATGGCTCCGGTCCACACACGGTCTCCAGCGCAACCGGCAAGGCCTTTGCCGCCGCATCGCTCGGCCGTGATATTGGCGAGATCGCGGAATTCATCGCCTCCAAGCCCGCCAATGATGGCCTTCGCAACATGGATGAGCGCATGGTCATCCAGGCCGGCGGCCTGCCGATCAAGATCGGCGACGCCCTGGTCGGCGGTATCGGTGTCGGCGGCGCGCCATCGGGCGCGATCGATGCCGAATGCGCCCGTGAAGGTCTCAACACGATCGGCGCGAAGTAAACTGCGTCAATGCGATACGGCGGCTTCGCAAGAGGCCGCCGGCTCTGCGCTGTCGCGCATCAACCCGCCATCGCATCCTCGTATTCACTGGAAAGCATCAGCCATTGCTCCTCCGCATCCGAAAGCCTGGAAGCGGCTTCGCCACGCTCTTTGACTTTCTGCGCGGCCTTGGCAGGGGCTTTTTCGTATAGCGCCGGGTCAGCCAGTTCGGTGTCGAGCGACTGAATCAGTTTCTCAAGCTTTGCCGTCAGGGACTCGATTTCGTTAATCTTTTTCTTGAGCGGCGCAAGCTGGGCGCGCTTTTCTGCGTTGGCCTTGCGCTGATCCGCCTTCGACGCCTGATCGGCAGCGGCCTCGGTCTTGTCTTCCTTCTTCCTGCCGGAGGAAACGACGAGATCGCGATATTCCTCCATGTCGCCTTCGAAGGTCTTGACCGTGCCGTCGGCGACCAGCCACAGCCTGTCCACCGTCGCCTCGATGAGGTGGCGGTCGTGCGAAATGAGGATGACCGCACCGCTATAATCATTCAGCGCCTCGATCAGCGCGCGGCGGCTGTCGATGTCGAGGTGGTTGGTCGGTTCGTCGAGGATCAGCAGGTTCGGCGCATGGAAGGCCGCAAGCCCCATCAGCAGGCGAGCTTTCTCGCCACCGGACAGATCCTTCGCCGCCGTCGCCATCTTTTCCGTCGCAAGTCCCATCTGGGCCACGCGGGAGCGCACCTGCGCTTCGGGCGCCAGCGGCATCAACTTGCGCACATGCTCGACCGGGGTTTCATCCGGCACGAGGTCATCGAGCTGGTGCTGCGCGAAGAAGCCGATCTTCATGCCGGGCGCGACACGAAGATCGCCCGCCTGCGGCGCAAGACGGCCGGAGATGAATTTCGCAAAGGTCGATTTGCCGTTGCCGTTCGAGCCGAGCAGCGCGATGCGATCGTCATTGTCGATCCGCAGATTGAGCTGCTTCAGGATGGATTTTCCCGGCTCGTAACCCACAGCACCACCATTGATGGCGACGATGGGCGAGGCCGGCTGCTTTTCCGGCTCGGGGAAGGTGATCGGCTGGACGTGATCCTCGATCACGGCGGCGACGGTGCCCATGCGCTCCAGCGCCTTGATGCGGCTCTGCGCCTGTCGCGCTTTTGTCGCCTTGGCGCGGAAACGGTCGATGAAGCTTTGCAGATGTTTGCGGGCGGCGTCGTTCTTTACCTTCGCCTTCATCTGTAATTCGTCGGCCTCGGCCTTCTGCCGCTCGAACTGGTCGTAACCACCGCGATAGAAGGTCAGCTTCTTCTGGTCCAGATGCACGATGGAATTGACGGCGTTGTTGAGAAGATCGCGATCATGGCTGATGATGATGACGGTATGCGGATAACGCCTGATGTAATCTTCCAGCCAGAGCGTGCCTTCGAGGTCGAGATAGTTGGTCGGCTCGTCGAGCAGCAAAAGGTCGGGTTCGGCAAACAGCACCGACGCAAGCGCCACCCGCATGCGCCAGCCGCCGGAGAAGGAGGAGGCGGGGCGAAGCTGCGCCTCGTGATCAAAACCGAGACCGGCAAGAATGCTTGACGCGCGCGCTTCGGCCGAATGGGCGTCGATGTCGACAAGCCGCATCTGGATTTCCGCGATACGATGCGGATCGGTTGCGGTTTCCGCCTCGGCGAGAAGCGCGCTGCGTTCCTTGTCGGCGGAAAGCACGATGGAAATCAGCGATTCCTCGGTGCCCGGCGCTTCCTGCGCGACCTGGCCGATGCGCGCCATCTTCGGGATCGTCACCGAACCGCTTTCAGCCGAAAAATCGCCGGTGATGACCCGGAACAGAGTGGATTTGCCGGCGCCGTTGCGGCCAACAAGGCCCGCCTTCACGCCGGCGGGAAGCGTCACGCTGGCATGGTCAAGAAGCAGACGCCCGGCGATGCGGGCGGAAAGATCGGTAATCGTAATCATGGCGCCGTTTTGGCCGAACTGTCTGGCCAAGGCAAGAGCGCCCGCGCCACACCATGAGAGAATGCTGTCTCAGGAGCCGAGTTGCGCCAGATAGCTGCTGCGGCTGTGCTGCGACACCTCCCGCGAATAACCGACGACGCAGTTGCGCGCGCCGCAGCGGGCCGAAAGAAGGGCGAGTTCCGCATGGCCGAAAAACTCGGCCGGCGTGGCGGTGCCATCCACTTCCGCGACGCCGATCGAAACCGTCAGATGTTCGCCATCGCCGCCAGTGGTTGCGAAGCGCAATGCCTCCACGCTCTGCCGCAGCCGCTCGGCAATGGCCTCGGCCGTGTTTTGCGGCACGCCGGCAAACAGAAAGGCAAATTCATCGCCACCGATACGGGCGACGAAATCGTCCTTCTTGATGGTCTTGCGAAACAGGGCGGCGAGACGTCGCAATGCCTTGTTGCCTGCAGACGAGCCATATTTGCCGTTGATTTCCCGGAAATGGTCGATATCCAGCAGCACCAGCGAGGTGGCGGATGCAGCCCGGTCCTTCGCGAAAAGAGCGCCAAGCTTTTCGAGAAAGGCGGCTCGGTTTGGCAATGCCGTCAGCGCATCGCGCAGCGACGCGGCCTGAAGCTCCGCGCGGTTCCTTTCAACCTCGCGGATTTTCACCAGCCCCATGGCGATGAAATGCCGAAGGCTTGTCTGTTCCTCGCGAATATCACCCAGCAACTCCACGAAACGCTCCGTTGCGGGCGGCTCGCCATCTTCGTCCTGCTCAAGGCTGCCCAGAAAGGTTTCAGTGCGTTCAAGGCTCGCATCCAGTCGCACGGAAATCTGCGTCAGTGTCTCGAAGGCTTCGCTTGCCATCTGTTCCGCCTCGATCCGCGAAAAACCGGGCAGATTGTGCCGCTGGCCGATGAGGTCGATTTCATGCTGCTGCGGCGCGTTGCCGAGCGCGAGAATGTCGCGGCCCATGGCCGGGTTGTGTCCAGACAATATTTCATAGATCAATTCGTAATTGCGCGGCAAAGGCGCAATGTTCATCTTGGCGATGAACTGCGTGATTTTGGTAACGACAAGTGCACTTCTTGCATGCTCGCGTTTTTTATCGCCCGCCGATGTCGTCACTGACAGCCCCAATACCAATGGATTATTATGAATAGACCGGCGATAACCGATTGTTGAACGGCGCTATTCTTACAAGCAACGGTTTAAAATAGAATAAACCCAGAAGGGAATTTTGCCGTCACGAAGCATGAATCCGCATTGGCGCACCTTGATCGATAATATGACAAATCCTGATTTGATTTCGGGTGGCGACCGTTTTTATATCGCTTCATCGATGTTGCAGAAGAGGGGCAGCCCATGACGACTTCCAGAACGCTCTATTCGCTATGCGGAAGCGACACTTCCCGGCCATTTTCTCCCCATTGCTGGAAAACCGTGCTTTCGCTGGCGCATAAGGGGCTGGATTTCGAGGAAAGGCCTTTGCCTTTTACGGTGATCCCCACGGTGGAGGATGGTTTTTCGAAGACCGTGCCCATCCTGCGCGATGGTGACGAACTGGTGAGCGACAGTTTCGAAATTGCGCTTTATCTTGACGAGACTTACCCGGAGCGCCCCTCGCTGTTTAACGGCGAGGGTGGCAAGGCAATGGCCCGTTTCGTCGAAAGCTGGTCGCAGACGGTGCTTCACCCCGCCATCGTCCGCATTGCCGTGCTCGATATCCACAATATGCTGGATGAGCCGGATCGCCATTATTTCCGCGATAGCCGCACGAAAGCGCTCGGCCGTCCGCTCGAGGACGTGGTGGCGAACCGCGAGGCGGAGATCGCAGCATTTCCGGCATTGCTCGCACCGATCCGGCGTATGCTGAGCTTCCAGCCTTTCATCGGCGGTACGTCGCCGCTCTTTGCGGATTACATCGTGTTCGGCGCGCTGCAATGGGCGCGGATCACCACTGGGCTGGATCTGTTTGCCGATAACGATCCGGTGCGGGACTGGTTCGAAGGCTGCCTCGATCTCTATGATGCGAGAGGCCGCAGTGTGACAGCGGCGTGAAATGTCTGCGGTGACAGTCGCAATCTCGTTGATCCCCCTTGTTTTCGGGCCTTTGGGCGGGTAAAGACCGCCCACTTTCTCTGAAGGAAAAGGAAACGGACACATGGCGATTGAACGCACATTTTCGATGATCAAGCCGGACGCAACCAAGCGTAACCTCACGGGCGCGATCACCAAGGTATTTGAAGACAACGGTCTGCGCATCGTCGCCTCCAAGCGCGTCTGGATGAGCAAGCGCGAAGCCGAAGGCTTCTACGCCGTTCACAAAGAGCGTCCCTTCTTCGGCGAACTCGTTGAAGGCATGACCTCCGGCCCGACCATCGTTCAGGTTCTGGAAGGCGAAAACGCCATCCTCAAGAACCGCGAAATCATGGGCGCCACCAACCCGGCCCAGGCTGCGGAAGGCACCATCCGCAAGAGCTTCGCGCTCTCCATCGGCGAAAACTCCGTTCACGGGTCCGACGCTCCGGAAACCGCTGCACAGGAAATCGCCTACTGGTTCGCCGAAACCGAAATCGTCGGCTGATTCAAAATCTCAACGGCTTGAATCGCTGTTGCAGGCGATTACGTGAAGCTGCTGAAAAGACTCGAGGAAACGGAGCCGAAAGGCTCCGTTTTTTTGTTTTGATAGGGGTAAAGGGTTAGGCTGCAGCCATTCCCACCTTCCTCATCCCTGTGACGAGCACAGGAATGAGGGATGGGACGCCTTCACGTCATTCATTCCGTCAGTCCCTACGACGCCGGACAATCCTGAACCGGCCGCATATCCGTCGTGCCATCCGGTTTGAACACCTCAGGATTGGGCGTATAAAGCGGGCCAACCACCAGCGGCTTGGCGGGCAGAAGTGACTGGTCGGTGTCGGAACGGATCGCTGTTTCGATGGTCTGGAGAATGTCGCCTTCCGGCCCTTTGATACGGATGGTGACCTTATAGGGCCGGTCCTGCTTCACGCATTCCACCGGTGGGCTCTGAACCGTGATCTTTTCGTCTTTCGGAAAAATCTTCTCGCGGCTGGTGAGGTCTGGACCACCGCGCGGGTTCTCGAACGTCGCCTCAATGGTGCTGCCGTCGCGAATGGGGGCGATGCGCTGAAGGGTCACCAGATAGGTGGCGATGGCCACGCGGTAGTTAAACACAAACATCCGGCCGGAAATCTTCGCCACCTCACGCGGTTCGTCCCGTTGGCAGCCGGAAAGGGCGAGCATCCCTGCAATCGCCAGCAATGGAAGGGCGATTCCTTTCATGTCCGCGCCTCCTTTTTCCGGTGATAGTGCCGGTTGGCTTTCTGCCGGTTGCCGCACACCGCCATATCGCACCAGATGCGGCTCTTGTTCTTGCTGCGATCGATAAACAGCCAGCCGCAATTGCCGCAGATGCGCAGCCGTTCCTGCGTCTCGCCCGCAAGTAGCGAGAGGGCGGAATGGGCGGTGGCATTGCCGAGGCTTTCGGCAAGCGGAAACGTCCGCAGCGCCGTGCCGCAGGCGAAAAGAAGCCCGGCTAGTTTGCCGTCGCCATCGCCGCTGCCGCTGATGGACGTGCGGAAATAATCGTCGACAGCCTCGCGAAGCTCTAGAAAAATCGGCCGCCTTTCCGCTTCGGGCGCGATGAGCGTGGGAAACCTGTGGCGCTCCGCACCGAGCCTTGTCGCCGCTTCGGCAAAGGCAGCGATCTGCGCCGGCACAGCAAAACGGTCGACTGATTTTGCCGCCTCCGAGCGCAGGATCACGCTATTGGCGACATCCAGCGCCAATGCGCCGCCTGCGAAACGATGTTCTGTCCAGCGAAAGGTCATATCGCACATTATAACTATCAAAACAGGTTTTAACAGTTATAATAATGGCGGGAGGACGCGCTTGGCCTATTTCCTGCAACAATTGCTGAATGCCGTGCCGGTCGCCTCGCTTTATGCGGTTCTGGCCTTTGGCTATGCCATCGCCTTTTCGGTCACCAGACGCGCCGATGTCACCTATGGCGCCATATTCGCCTTTGCCGGTCAGACCTGCCTGCTGTTTGCCGATTTCGGCTGGAACCGGCTGTGGCTGGTTCTGCCGGCAACACTTGCGCTCGGGGCAGGGGCGGGTGTGTTCGGTGGGCTATGGGCGGCGGGTTTTGTCGGCAGGGCGGTGATGCGGCCGCTGGCGAAAGCCTCTCCCAATGCGGTGACCGTCGCCTCGGTCGGCGTGCTGATCGCCCTCACGGAAAGCGCGAGGCTGGTCGCCGACACAAGGCAGTTATGGCTGCCGCCGCTTCTGTCTGAGCCGGTGCGTTTCTGGGCCGACGGGGGATTTGCCGTAACCCTGACACCGATGCAGATGCTGAACACGGCGGCGTTCTGCCTGCTCATTCTCGCGGGGTCGTTTTATCTCAGCCTTTCCGCTTTCGGCAGGCGTTGGAAGGCGGTGTCGGACGATGCTTTTGCCGCCGCTTTATGCGGGGTGAATGCGGGCAGGATATTTCTGCTGTCCTATTGCGCGGCGGGCCTCGTCGCCGCCATCGCCGGTGTGCTGGCCACTTTTTATTACGGCACCATGGATTTCGGGGCCGGTCTGGTCTTTGGACTGAAGGTGGTGCTGATTTCAGCGGCGGGCGGTTATGCCAGCCCGCTCATCTGCGGCCTTGGGGCCGCCGCCGTTGGTTTTGCGGAAACTTTCTGGGTCGGTTACGGCCCGGCCGCCTGGCGCGACGCAGCGGTTCTGGCGATGCTGGTCGGCTGGCTGATCATCATGCGCAGCAGGGTTGAAGCGCCCTAGAGCATCTCCGGAAAAAGTGGACGTCGGTTGTCCATCCGGAAATGCGAGAAAAGAACAAGCACTATCGCCACTTGTCCTTGGCCGTATCATCGGTTGTCTTTGCTGCAACCCAGTCGCCCGTCGAGCCATCCCTGCCATGTTCCTTTTTCCAGAACGGGGCGGATGTCTTGAGATAGTCCATCACGAAATTGGCGCCATCAAAGGCCGCCTGTCGATGAGACGAGGTTGCAATGACGAGGACGATATTTTCGCCGGTGGCGATCTTGCCGTGGCGATGGATGGCGGTGAGGCCAAGCAGGCCGAAACGCTCCATGGCAAGTTTGGCAATGCGGGTTATTTCCGCTTCCGCCATGCCGGGATAATGTTCTAGCTCCAGCGCCGCGAGTGTGCCGCCATCATCCCGGCAGAGCCCGGTGAAGGCCACCACCGCGCCGATGCTCCTGTCACTTTCCGTCAGCCGGCGGGTTTCTTCCGCAGCATCGAAATCCTGTGCCTGGACGCGGACTGTCGGCTGCATCCGCTCATCCCCCCGTCATCGGTGGGAAAATGCCGATCTCGCGTGCGCCGACAATGCTTTCGTCATGCTCGACATGTTCCTGATTGACGGCAACACGGATCACATTGGGAAACTCGAAGGCGGCTTCGTAATTTTCGCCGCGTGTCGCAAGCCAGGCGATCAGCTCGCCGGCCGTGGTGACGGAGGAGGGGATATCCAGCTCTTCTTCATCCGTGCCGATCTTCTCGCGCACCCAGGCGAAATAAACGATCCGTGCCATCATTCTTCGTCCACGATGTGCTTGAGGCCGGCCTTGAAATAATCATAACCGGTATACATGGTGAGTGCCGCGGCGAGCCAGAGAAGCGTAATTCCCATCTCGGTCGTGTAGGGCAGAACCTTGTCGCCCGCAGGACCCGCAAGCAGAAAGGCGATGGCCACCATCTGGATGGTGGTCTTCCATTTGGCGATGCGGGTAACGGGAACACTGACCTTCAGTGCTGCCAGATATTCGCGCAGGCCGGAGACCAGAATTTCACGGCAGAGAATGGTGATGGCCGCCCAGAGCGACCAGCCGGCAATGGTGCCATCAGCCGCCATCAGGAGCAGCACGGAGGCGACCAGCAGCTTGTCGGCAATCGGATCCAGCATGCGGCCGATATTCGACGTCTGGTTCCAGATACGCGCCAGATAACCATCGAGGAAATCGGTCAGCGACGCGATGATAAACAGCCACAAGGCTGTCCAGCGCGCGAAATCCGAGCTTTCCAGCTTTCCTTCGATGAAAAAGCAAAGAACAATGACAGGAACCGCGAGGATGCGGCCATAGGTGAGAAGGTTGGGAATGCTATATGCGCGCGAAGCCATGGGAAACCTGTCAGTCTAAGATCAGCTGCCTTGATGCCGCCGCTAGGGCATAGCGTCAACATGTGATTATGTTTTTTTAGCAGTTCGCCACGACGTCGCGGTATCAATCACTGCCGCTCTCGTGGAAGTGATTATAGATTTGTCGCGCCACCGTCTCGGAAATACCGCTGACAGCCATCAAATCGTTGAGACCGGCGCGGGAAACCGCCTTGGCCGTGCCGAAATGCTGCAGCAGGGAGCGTTTGCGGCCCGGCCCGATTCCCGAAATTTCATCCAGCGGATTGCGCACCATTTCCTTCTTGCGCCGCGCCCGGTGCGAGCCGATGGCAAAACGGTGCGCTTCGTCGCGCATGCGCTGGATGAAATAAAGCACGGGATCGCGCGGCGGCAGCGAGAAATCGCTGCGCCCGTCCGCGAAGAAGCGCTCGCGGCCCGCCTCGCGGTCCACACCCTTGGCGACGCCGATGGCCGTCACACAGTCGCGAATGCCGAGTTCGTCGAGAATGGCGCGCACCGCCGTCATCTGGCCTTGGCCGCCGTCGATCAGGATCACATCCGGCCAGGCGGGGAAGGGCATGTCGGCCGCTTCCTCCGGTGTCGGTGTCCGCTCGCGGTCGGGCTTGCCTTCTTCCTTCAACAGACGGGAGAAACGGCGGGTCATCACCTCACGCATCATGCCGAAGTCATCGCCGGGGGTGATGTCGGTCGATTTGATGTTGAACTTGCGGTACTGGTTCTTCACGAAACCTTCCGGCCCCGCCACCACCATGCCGCCCACGGCATTGGTGCCCATGATATGCGAGTTGTCGTAAATCTCGATCCGTCGCGGCACATAGGAAAGGCCGAAGGTTTCCGCAAAACCCTTCAGCAGCCGCGCCTGGGACGAGGTTTCCGCCAGCTTGCGGCCATGCGCCTCGCGGGCATTGGCAAGCACGTGGTCGGTAATGTCCTTCTTCTCACCGCGCTGCGGCACGCTGATCGTGACCTTGTGTCCCGCCTTTTCACCGAGAGCGGCGGCCAGCAGTTCCTGCTCCTCCACCGTTTCGGAAAGCAGGATCTGTTTCGGCACGGGCTTGTCGTCGTAAAACTGCGCCAGAAACGCGTTGAGAATTTCCGAGCCGGGCAGGGAAGGATCGGCCTTCGGGAAATAGGCGCGGTTGCCCCAGTTCTGGCCGGTGCGGAAAAAGAATACCTGAATGCAGGAGATGCCGCCCTCATGGTGGATGGCGAAAACATCCGCTTCCTCGATGCCAGCCGGGTTGATGCCCTGATGGCTCTGGACATGGGAAAGTGCGGCCAGCCGGTCGCGATAGACGGCGGCCCGCTCGAAATCGAGGTCTTCGGCCGCCTCGTTCATCTGCCGCGCAATCGCGGTCTTGACGCTCTGGCTCTTGCCGGACAGGAAATCCTTGGCTTCCTTGACGAGTTCCGCATACCCCTGATCGCTGACCTCATGCGTGCAGGGGCCGGAACAGCGCTTGATCTGGTAAAGAAGACAGGGGCGCGTGCGGGTCTCGAACACGCTGTCGGTGCAGGTGCGGATCAAAAAGGCGCGCTGCAGTGAATTGATCGTGCGGCCGACCGCGCCAGCCGACGCAAAGGGGCCGAAATAGTCGCCCTTGCGCGCCCGGGCGCCACGGTGTTTGAAAATCGCCGGTGCGCGGTTGTCGGCGGTGATGAGAATATAGGGAAACGATTTGTCGTCTCGCAAAAGCACATTAAAGCGCGGCCGCAAACGCTTGATCAGATTCGCTTCCAGCAGAAGCGCTTCCGTCTCCGTGCGGGTGGTGACGAATTCCATATGGGTGGTGAAACGCACCATCTGGGCGATGCGGTTGGAATGCACGCGGCCCTGCGCGTAATTGCCGACGCGCTTCTTCAGCGAGCGCGCCTTGCCGACGTAAAGTACGTCGCCCGCATCGTTGAACATGCGATAGACACCCGGCGAGTTCGGCAGGTGTTTGACGAATTCGCCGATCAGATCCATGCCCTTCAGGCCGGATTCGTTCTTCCAGCCTGCATTCCAATCCATGCCGGCAACGTCGCGCGGAGCCTCGGCCGCTTCCGGTGCGGCAAGGTTTGCATCGTCGTCTTCGTCGTCGGTTTCATCGAAGAGAATACCGCCATCAGGCAGCTTCTTTCCGTTCATTCATTTATCTCCGCCACGTCAGGGGTTTCCCAGCCGAGGTGCTGGCCGCCGTCGAGCGCGATCATTTGTCCGGTGACCGACGGCGTGTCGAAAAGAAAGCGAATCGTTCGCCCGAACTCATCCGGTGCGGGACCTCGCTTTAATATAAGGCCGTCGATCTGCGCCTGAAAGTCCTCGGGCGTCTGTCTTTCGCTTTTGAAGGTAGGACCCGGCCCGATGGCATTGACCCGCACGCGCGGTGCGAAGCTCTGCGCCATCGTCCGCGTGGCCGTCCACAGGGCGGATTTAGAAAGTGTGTAGGAATAAAAACGCGGCGTGAGGGCAAGCACGCGCTGGTCGATGATATTGACGATCAGCCCGGAATTGTCGGCAGGCAATTGTTCGACAAAGGCGGCGGCGATGAGTGAAGGGGCCCGCACATGCACGGCGAAATGCGCGTCGAAGATCGCGGGATCGGGTTTATCCGCCGAGTCGTCCAGAAAAACCGATGCATTATTGATAACGACGCCGATAGGTCCCAGCGCCGAAGAAGCCTGTTCGATGAGCCCAGAAGTGGGCCCGGACTGTGTCAGATCCGCCTGGACGGCAACGGCTTTGCCGCCTTTTTGCCTTATTTCGTTAGCGAATTCCTCGGCCTGCGCCATCGATTCATTGGCATGGACGGCGATCGCGAAGCCATGGGCGGCCAGATCGGTGGCGATTGCCCGCCCAAGCCGGCGGGCGGCCCCCGTTATCAAGACTGTCTTCGGTATATTTTCTTTCACGGCGGACCTGCATTTGCTCATCTCAGCCCTATTTGCTGGATATAAATGCAAATCGCAAGCTGTCCGTCAGCCCCAAAAGAATTGGGCGATTTTTTATTCACAATGCAATTTCGGTTTAATTTGAATATAACTAAGTTTAAAGGCGATCTATTGCTGGTTAGGCTTCTGTTATGGTTAATAAAACCCTTGTGGCAATTAGGCAACGTCTAATTCTAGTCACGCCTCTGCCCCAAACAATTCACATTTTGGCTCTTTGATCTCCGCATTCTCCCATCAAGTTCAGTTTCCAGAGGGGCGATTAACCCGACGAATTATGCCGCGTCTGAAAACAATGTTTTGAGTGCAGAGCGGTCCTGAAAGGAGAATAGCATGCGTATTTTCGTAGCAACCCTTATGGCTTCGACCATGGCAGCCGCCGGCTTTTCGGCTGCTCACGCCGCTGACGCCGTAAATGAAGTGCCGCAGGCACCGGTGTCCTACGACCAGCCCGCACCGGTCAAGGATTGGTCCGGCGCTTACCTCGGTGGTACGGTCAACTATGACTGGGGCCGTTTCAGCTCCAGCAATGACGGCCGTGACGCCAAGGGCTTCGGCGGCGGTCTGTACGGTGGTTACAACATGCAGAGCGGCCAGATCGTTTACGGCGCCGAAGCAGACGTCAACCTCGGCGACGAGAAGGGTTCTGCCGGTACGGTTGCCGGCAACGCCATCGAAGGCAAGCAGGGCGTCAACGGCTCGCTGCGCGGCCGCGTTGGTTACGACATGAACCCGTTCCTGCTTTACGGTACGGCTGGTCTTGCCGTCTCCGACAACAAGGTACGTGACGCGACCTCCAAGGACAGCGCCACCGCCCTCGGTTACACTGTCGGTGCCGGTGTAGAAGCCATGGTGACCGATAACATCACCGCCCGTCTGGAATATCGCTACAGCGACTACCAGAAGAAGGACTACGGTCTCGACTCCGGCGCGTTCTCGCGTGGTTTCGACGATCACTCGGTCAAGGCCGGTATCGGCGTCAAGTTCTGATCCTTTTTGGATCGGTTAAAGAAAAGCCGGGGTTTATGCCCCGGCTTTTTGTTTTGTGGCATACCGCCGAAATAAATGCCCGGCGATCAGGCCGGGCATTGTTCTTTCGCTAACCTCAGGCGGCGGCCTTCATTTCCGTGTAGGCTTCGAAACGCTTGCCGAAGGTTTCAGGCCAGGCGGCCAGCGCATCGCGCCCTTCGGCCCATTCGCCGGCAAAACGCAGGTCGAGATAACCGATCATCGCCGCAAGGGCGAAATGGCCGCCATGCAGCTTCTTGCCGGTTTTGGGCAGGTTGGCGTTGAGGTAATCAAGTCCGCGTACCACCTTGCTCCACTGCTTGTCGATCCAGGGCTGATGGATCTTGTCTTCCGGGCGGAAACGGCGCTCGTAAACGATGGCAAGCAGGCAATCCATGATGCCGTCGCACAGCGCCTCCAGAATTTCCACATCCGTGCGCTTGCCGTTCTTTTTCGGGTAGAGCTTGCCGCCTGAAAGACGGTCGAGATAGTGCATGATCGCCACGCTGTCATAGACCGAGCCGCCTCCATCCAGAAGCAGGACGGGAATCTTGCCGAGCGGATTGTTGTCCATCAGCGTTGCGGGCTCGGCATTGGTGTCGACGCGTACCGAGGTGATGTCGATGCCGAGATGGCGGGCGGCCATGCGCACCTTGGCGGAGTAGGGGGAGGCGGGCGAGTAAAGCAGTTCCATGGTCAGGTCCTATGGGTTGTCGTCTGGGGACTGGAGTATTCAGTAAAACTGGATAGCGGTTTTATGTCTGGAAAATGTGTACAGACGAGAAATAGAGCGCATTCGATGCGCTCTAGCGAATGGGGATGATTTCTGCGGCGTTGGCGCGGCAGCCCTTGCGGTCAAGCTCGGGGCAATCGCGGAACGTCATGTCCCGGTTGAGGCAGATGCGTACTTCCTCAAGGCGTTTGCCGTCGCAGCTGATGGAGATGCCACGTTTCGACAGGCCCGGATTGGCGTCGGTGAAAGCGTTTTCTATGGCGTCGGCGGACAGTGTGGAGGCCGCGGCGCCCGAGGCGATCTTTTCCGGCAGCCGGACGGCCTCGAAGGCGGCCCGCGTTGCCGAGAAATAATCCCTCTGCGACAGGCCGGAGCAGGAGCCGTGCTTGCGCCACTGGTGGCCGATAAGGCCCATAGACGGCATGATATCGAACATACTGCGGCCGATCGCGTCAGGAACACGCTCAGGCTCGCTGCTTCGGCAGAATTCGGGATAGCCGTTTTCGTTCTGCGGCCAAAGCCCGTGCGCGACGAAACCGTAACGCCTGTCGCTGCCGCATTGCTGACGGTTACCCGAGCCTTCGGAACTGGCGCAGAAGGCCGGAGACCAGGACAAGGAAAGCACGTAGAAATCGAAACCCGTTCCGCGAGGTGCCGGATTATTGCCCGTATTTCTCCGTGGTGTCTCTTGCTGCGGGTGTCCCGCGGATTGCGGCGAGGCTTGCGCCTGCTGATCGTTCACGGGTCCTTTCGGGGCGGGTTTTTCCTGTGCAAACCACAGCGCCGCAAGCGATAGAAGACCCAAGGCGATGAAACCTGCGTAACGTTTCATTCCGTGCACGTTCCCCGGAAACTGGACCAGTTCATACCGCCGTCGGGCGACGATCCGGTCTTACATAAATTTGTGAACGAGGCAAACGGGCAAAAAGGTTGAAAGCTTCGCCGCATAACGAATAGAGTCGAACGAATCTTCCGCAAAAGACGGAAACAGGGCTGGGGGTAATAGGCGGCATGACCGCATGAAATTCAAGAAATACATCTGGCCCGTCGTTGGTTTTGCGACGATCGGTTTTTCCGCCTGGTTGCTCTTTCACGAATTGCGTGGCCTGTCGCTCGATGATCTCTGGGACAGCCTGAAAGCCATTCGCGTGCGGGACTGGCTGTGTTCGGGTCTTGCGACCCTGCTGGCCTATGCCGCGCTTGCCGGTTACGACCGCATCGCCCTGCAGCATCTTGGCCGCAAGGTGAACTGGTTCTTCATCACGCTCACCTCTTTCACCACCTATGCGTTGTCCCACAATGTAGGGGCCTCGGTGTTTTCGGGAGCGGTGGTGCGATACAGGGCTTATACGTCCAAGGGACTGAGTGTCGCGGAAGTGGGCGTCCTCGTGGGGCTCTGCTCCTTCACCTTCCTCATCGGCACGATCATGCTCATCGGCATGGTGCTGCTTTACGAGCCCGACATCACCGAACGGTTTACCGGAATCCTGCCCGTCGAAGCCTCCACGACCACGGGCGTCCTGCTGCTCCTTGTTGTCGGGCTTTATGTTCTCGGCAGCCTGCTCAGGCTGAAGCCCCTGAAAATCGGCTCTTTCGTGCTGCCTTACCCCGCGCCGAAGCTTGTTGCGCAACAACTCGTCATCGGCCCAATCGAGCTGATCGGCGCGGCGGGCATCATCTATTTCGCGCTGCCGGAAGCCGGAAATCCCGGTTATATGGTTATTCTCGGCATATTTCTGGTTTCCTTCTCGGCGGCGCTCATCTCGCACGCGCCGGGCGGACTGGGGGTGCTGGAGCTGGTCTTCGTCACCGGCCTGCCGGATATGAACCCGGCGGATGTGATCGCGGCGCTGCTGGTCTTCCGGCTGTTCTATCTCATCATCCCCTTCATCATGGCGCTGTTCGTGATCCTGTTCTTCGAACGATCACAGCTTGCGGCGGCGCAGAAAAGGGAAGGGTTGAGATAGCCCTCAGCTTTCTTCCGGCTTTTCCTCGCCGCGCAGCCAGAACGCGCGCTGCGAGGCGAACCTGTCCTGCGCCAGCGTTGTCTTCAGGTAAGGCAGCAGCGTGTGCAACTCGTCCTTCAGCGTATAGGGCGGATTGACGATGATGAGGCCTGAGCCGCTCAGGCCATCCAGCCGGTCGCTTCTGACTGACAGTTCCGCGCACAGCATCTTCGGAATGTCGAAGGATTGCAGCCGCTCATGGAAGTCCTTGATCGGCGCGCCTTTCTTCAGGGGATACCACAGGCAATAGGTGCCGGTGGAAAAACGCCGATAGGCCTTGTTCAGGCCATCGGCCAGACGCTGATATTCATTCTCAAGCTCGAACGGCGGATCAACGAGGATGAGGCCGCGCTTTTCCTTCGGCGGCAGATGCGCGCCGAGCGACAGCCAGCCATCCAGCTCGGTGACGCGAACCTGATAATCGCCCTCGAAGAGCCGTGCCAGAGCGCGGCTGTCATCCGGGTGCAGTTCCATGGCCGAAAGCCGGTCCTGCGGGCGAAACAGCATGCGTGCGAGTTTCGGCGAACCGGGATAAAATTTCACGCCGCCTTCCGGGTTCAGTTCCTTCACGGCGTCAAGATAGGGCTCCAGCAATTCGGCAATGGGGGCGGGCAGATCACCCTCCATCAGCTTGCCGATGCCGGTCTGCCATTCGCCCGTCTTCTGCGCCTCTTCCGAGGTCAGGTCGTAAAGACCGATGCCGGCATGGGTGTCCAGCACCCGAAATGCCTTGTCCTTGTTCTGCAGGTAGCGCACGAGGCGGGCAAGAACGGCATGTTTGAGGACATCCGCGAAATTGCCGGCGTGATAGATGTGGCGGTAGTTCATGGATATGTCTCGCTTGCGGCTTATCGGGGTGAATGGTCAGGATGAATATTCTTGATGGACGTCACTTCGGCCTTTTTGCCGCATCGTTGATGCAATATACAAAAGACATGAACGTTGCGACCCCGATTTCCGCTGAAAAAGCCGCCCCGAAGCCCGAAGTCCGTATCGGACACACGGTCTGCCCGCATGACTGTCCGAGCGCCTGCGCGCTGGAGGTCGACATCAATGCCGATGGCCGGATCGGCCGCGTGCGCGGGGCCAACGCCAATACTTACACCGCCGGCGTGATCTGCGCCAAGGTGGCGCGTTATTCCGAGCGCATCTATCATCCCGGCCGATTGCTGACCCCGAAGCGCCGCAAGGGCGCGAAGGGCGCGGGCGACTGGCAGGAAATTTCCTGGGACGCGGCTCTGGACGAGGTGGCGGACGCTTTCGTCAAGGCTGAAGCGCGGTGTGGTGCCGAAGCCATCTGGCCCTATTTCTACGCCGGCACCATGGGGCAGGTGCAGCGCGATTCCATCGAGCGGCTGCGCCACGCCAAGAAATATTCCGGCTTCTTCGGATCGATCTGCACCAACATGGCCTGGACCGGCTACGTGATGGGCACCGGCGCACTGCGTGGCCCCGATCCGCGCGAGATCGCCAAGGCCGATGTCGTCGTCATCTGGGGTACCAACGCGGTCGCCACGCAGGTCAATGTCATGAGCCATGCGGTGAAAGCCCGCAAGGAGCGCGGCGCGAAGATCGTCGTGGTCGATATCTACGACAATCCGACCATGAAGCAGGCGGATATGCGCCTCGTTGTCCGCCCCGGCACGGACGCGGCGCTCGCCTGCGCCGTGATGCACATCGCCTTCCGCGACGGTTACGCCGATCGTGATTATATGGCGCGTTTCGCCGATGATCCGGCCGGGCTTGAGGCGCACCTGAAGACGAAGACGCCGCAATGGGCATCGGAAATCACCGGTCTTTCCGTCGACGAGATCGAGGATTTCGCCCGGCTGGTCGGCACCACGAAAAAGACCTTCTTCCGGCTTGGATATGGTTTTGCCCGCCAGCGCAACGGCGCTGTCGCCATGCATGCGGCCCTTTCCATCGCCACCGTCCTCGGCTCCTGGCAATATGAGGGCGGCGGCGCTTTCCACAATAATGGCGATATCTTCCGGCTCAACAAGTCGGAGTTGATGGGCAGTTCTTACGCCGACCCCGAGGTACGCCAGCTCGACCAGTCACAGATCGGCCGCGTGCTGACCGGAGACGCTGAAGCGCTGCGCCATGGCGGCCCGGTGACGGCGCTGCTGATCCAGAACACCAATCCCGTCAATGTCGCCCCCGAACAGCGGCTGGTGAAACAGGGTTTCCTGCGCGACGATCTCTTCGTCGCCGTGCATGAGCAATTCATGACCGAAACGGCGGAGGTGGCCGATATCGTGCTGCCTGCCACCATGTTCCTTGAACATGACGACATCTACCGCGCCGGCGGCCAGAACCACATTCTGCTTGGTCCGAAACTGGTGGAGCCGCCCGAAACGGTGCGCACCAACCTCTTCGTGATCGAAGAACTGGCGAAACGTCTCGGTGTCGACCATATGCCGGGCTTTGGCCTTTCGGCCCGTGATCATGTCGACCGTATGCTCAAAGTCAGCGGCTGGGGCGATTTCGACACGCTGGCGGAAGAAAAATGGATCGATGCGCAGCCCTCCTTCGAGGTGGCGCATTATCTCGAAGGTTTCGGTTACGGTGACGGCAAATTCCGTTTCAGCCCCGAATGGGCGACCGGACCGTCTCCGAACAAGCCGCCGAAAAACATCGGCGTCATGGGGCCGGTCTCGCAATTTCCGAAATTCCCGGATCAGGTCGACGTCATCGAAACCGTGGATGGCGATCATCCGTTCCGGCTGGCGACATCGCCGGCGCGGAATTTCCTGAACTCCACCTTCGCGGAAACGAAGACCTCCGTGCAGAAGGAAGGCCGCCCGGAATTGATGATCTGTCCCGAGGATGCCGCCACCAGCGGTATCGCCGATGGCGACGTCGTCCGCATCGGCAATGGCCGCGGTGAAGTGCGGCTCCACGCGAAAATCGTGGAGGGAGCAAGACCGGGTGTGCTGATTGCCGAAGGGCTGTGGCCCAACAAGGCGCATCTGGATGGCGAGGGCATCAATGTGCTGACCGGCGCCGATGCCGTTGCGCCTTATGGCGGCGCGGCATTCCACGACAACAAGGTGTGGCTCCGCCGCGAAGATGAGAGCCGCGAGGCTTGATATCGCGCCGCAACACGGGCAGGCTGAAATCCCACGACAGGCAAGGACATATCCGGTGACACAGACGCAGGCGAAAAACGTTCCGGCCGACACGGACGCGGGCAGAATCCGGCTGGTGGAAAAGGAAACGGTGTGGAAGGGCTTCGTGCATATGCAGAAGCTCGTTTTCGACCAGCGCATGCCTGATGGTAAAACGATCCGCATTGTCCGGGAAGTCCACGACCACGGCAGCGCGGCCGCCATTCTCCTTTACGACCCGAAGCGCGACAGCGTGGTGCTGGTTCGCCAGTTTCGCCCCGCCGCCTTCGTGAACGGCGATCCAAGCTTCATGGTCGAAGTGCCGGCAGGGCTTCTCGATGATGACGATGCGGCGCATGCCATCCGCCGTGAGGCAATGGAAGAATCCGGCTACGCGGTCGAAAAGGTCGATTACCTCTTCGATATGTATGCCAGCCCCGGCACGCTGACGGAAAAGGTCAGCCTCTTCGTCGCCCGCATCGATCTCGACGTACAGGCCGGCAGCGGCGGCGGGCTGGAGGACGAAGGCGAGGATCTGGAGGTTCTGACCTACGGACTGGACGAGGCCTTCGCGATGATCGCATCGGGTGAAATTACCGATTCCAAGACGATCATTCTCCTGCAATGGGCGATGTTAAATCGCGCCCGGCTTTGAGGGCGGGGTTATCCGAGCGTATCTGGTAAACTTGTCCTTCGGGTGAAGCCGTCAATACTAGAAGCGACCTTTGACGCCCATCCCCACGAAAATCGACTGCAAGTCACCGCCGCCGGCATTCTTTTCCGATGATAGGCCTCCGGCACCTGCGCCACTATAGTGGGTGTCTCCGCGTCCGAGACTGGTATAGTCATACGCGCCATCGAGATAGATCGAGGCATTCTCGGTCAGGTCATAGGCGACGCCCGCTTTCACCCCGAACATACCGGCAACGTCGAATTTGTCGGTGAAGCGCATATCGCGCAGCCAGTGATCGTCCGTCGCCTTGCCGTAGACCATGGCGCCACCTTCGAGGCCAACGTTGAGCGACCAGTTGCCGAACCTCTGGCCGCCCGTCAGGTTGCCGTAGAAGACAGGGATTTTCTGGCGATAGGTGATTCCCTTGAGGCCATCCTTGAATTTGCCCGAGAGATCACGGGGGGAGAAAACGCTGTAAACGGCGTTGCCGCCATAGGCCGACCATTGCACATCCGTATAACGAAAGCCGACGCCGGCGCTGAGATATTGCTGCGGATCGTCCAGCAACATGCGATTGAGTTCGAGGTTTCCCGAAAAATAATGGTCGAGCCGCGTGTCGTCATGCTGAGAACGGTGGCTCCAATTGTCCTTGGAGCTGTCTCTGGAAAAAGGCCAGACCCAGTCATAGTCGGTCATGTAGCCATCGCCTTCAAAGCCGACGCGGCCTTCCGCCTTGACGCGCCAGCCGGGCGCAAGTTCAAGCCCGAGCGAGCCGCGCAATGCCACGGCGTTTTTGGTTTCCCATTCGAGTTCGCTCAGCTTGCGGCCACCGATATGGACGGTTTCGGTCGCTCGAAGATTGAGAACGCCGGCATCCACCGAGGCCGTAATGCCGCTTTGCTCAGCCGCAACAGGCAGGCTGGCGCCCGCCAGCAGAACAACCGAAAGCGGCAGGGAAAATCTCGAAAATGGCATAATCGCTCCTGAATGGCCGGAGAGCCCGAAATAAGGGCCGTTGCGGGCATTAAAGGTGATTATGGTAAATGATCGGTTTATTTTTCCAAAAATACCATTTCAGGTATTTTTGTACTTTAGGAATAACTCTATCAGGAAGCGGAAATGAGGTTGGAATACTCGGCTTTACTTTCTCTTTCCGTGAAGACGGCCTTACCGTCTTCCATTCGTACCTTGCCTTCGGCAAGCCGCTTCAGGGTCAGCGGATAGAGCTGGTGCTCTACGGTCAGTATCCGTGCCGCGAGGGTGTCGGCCGTATCGCCGGAAATGACCGGCACCGCGCCCTGCGCGATGGTCGGGCCTTCATCCATGCCTTCGGTGACGAAATGCACGGTGCAGCCGGAAATCTTCATGCCGCTGTCGATGGCGCGCTGATGAGTGTGCAGGCCGGGGAAAAGCGGCAGCAGGGAAGGGTGGATATTGATGATGCGGCCTTCATAGGGGGCAATGAAATCCCCCGATATCAGTCGCATGTAACCGGCAAGGCAGATGATATCAGGCGCAATCTCGCCAAGTGCGGCCAGTATGGCGCCCTCATGCTCCGCCTTGCTGGGATAAGTCTTGCGTTCGAAAACGAGCGTCGGAATACCGAGATCCCGTGCCTTTTCCAGTCCGCCCGCAGATGCCTTGTCCGAAATCACGCAGACGATTTCCGCCGGAAAATCCACCGCCTGGCAGGCCTTGGCCAGCGACACCATGTTGGAGCCGCTGCCGGAAATGAAAACGACGACGCGTTTGCGGCCGGACGAGAAGGCGGCGCTCATCATAGGCCGAGAGTGCCCTTGTAGATCGTACCGTGTGCACCTTCTTCACGGGCGACCATGCGGCCGAGCGGGAAGACGGTTTCACCTTCCGCCGTCAGGGCGTCGGTGACCTTCTCGGCATTTTCAGCCGAAACGACCACAATCATGCCGACGCCGCAATTGAAGGTACGCAACATTTCCTTCGCTTCAACGCCGCCGGTTTTTGCGAGCCACGAGAAGACGGCCGGAACCTTGATCGCGTCGAGATCAATCTCGGCGGCGAGATGCTTGGGCAGAACGCGCGGAATGTTTTCGGGGAAACCGCCGCCGGTGATGTGCGCCAGCGCCTTCAGTGCGCCGGTCTCGCGGATCGCCTTCAAAAGCGGCTTCACATAGATGCGGGTCGGCGTCAGCAGCGCTTCGCCAAGCTTCTTGCCATCCGCGAAGGGGGCAGGGGCGTCCCAGCCAAGACCGGAAACCGATACGATCTTGCGTACCAGCGAAAAGCCGTTCGAATGAACACCGGAGGAAGAGAGCCCGAGAATGACGTCGCCTTCGGAAATATCGCCAGCGGGCAGAAGCTGTCCGCGTTCGGCAGCACCTACGGCAAAACCCGCGAGATCGTAGTCGCCATCGGAATACATGCCCGGCATTTCAGCGGTTTCTCCGCCGATCAGCGCGCAGCCGGATTCGCGGCAACCGGCGGCAATGCCGGAAACGATGGCGGCGCCCTGATCCGGGTCCAGCTTGCCGGTTGCGAAATAATCGAGGAAGAACAGCGGTTCTGCGCCCTGGACAACGAGATCGTTGACGCACATGGCGACGAGATCAATGCCGACGGTGTCGTGGTAGTCAGCGTCGATGGCGATCTTCAGCTTGGTGCCGACGCCGTCATTGGCGGCCACCAGAACCGGATCGGTGAAGCCTGCGGCCTTCAGATCGAACAGGCCGCCGAAGCCGCCGATTTCGCCATCCGCGCCGGGACGCCGCGTCGAACGCACCGCCGGTTTGATCTTTTCGACCATCAGGTTGCCGGCGTCGATATCCACACCTGCATCACTATAGGTAAGACCGTTCTTGCCCGACTGGCTCATGGCTCTCGTCTCCGCTGGTTCCTTTGGCGTCGCCATTCGCACGGGACGGGACCTGATGCAAGGGTTTGAGTGGCAAAAGCTCCGGTTTTTAACGGCTTTGGCGGGGCTTGCCGGATTGAGTGCTCACGATGGCTGCGGAGCGGCGCGACAGACGAGATTGAGCAGGCCGTCATTGGAGGTATCGGAATTTTCCTCTATCGGCCGACCGTTTTCGCCATAACGCGCGACGATCTCCAAGCCCGCCGCTTCCAGCTGCCGGGTCTGGGCGGCAAGGTCGATGAAATAAAACAGGCCGCTCCAGCGGTGCGCCTGATCCGCGAGAATTGCATATTCCGGCGTCCGCCTTGTCTGAGGTTGCAGACGCAGATAGTTGATCCAGCTTTGCGGATGCAGCGAATTCACCACCTCGCGCGGGTGCCAGGAACGCCGATGCAGCGGCATGCCGCCAGCCCGCTTCCATTGCCGGTTATGAAACGAAAAGATGAAGTAACCGCCCGGTGACAGAATGCTTCGGACGGCATTGATGATGGCAAGCCGGTCCTCATGGCCGAAGGCGCTTAAGATGGCGAGCGCGCCGAGCACGCAATCGAAACGCTCCGCGCCGAATTGGTCGATCGCCCGCACATCCATGTCCAGAAACGTGGCAGCGGGAAAATTGCGCCGCGCAAGCGCAAGCATGGGCTGCGAGCGGTCGATACCGATATATTCACCCACCAGCGGCAGAAGCGGCTTCGTCGTTCGGCCGGTGCCGACGCCGAGATCCAGCAGCCGCTTGCCCGCATAGGCATGGCGGAACTGATCGAGAATGATGCGTTCAGCGGGGTAAAGCTGCTGGTTGTCGTACCATTCGGCAACTTCGGGATTATCGAAGAGACCGGCATTATAGTCCGCGATGCCATTTTCACTGGTACTTTGCATCGTGCCTCCGGCCACCGGGCGTGAAGGGGCGACGCTGGCCCGCCCGGCAATATTTGATAGTTGTCTAATATTTTCCGCCGGTCAACCTGCCGTTGCGAGGGGTTGACCGGAAATGAGGGATTTTATCGCTGTGCGGGCAGTCTCCTTCTGCGGTCGCGCCAAAGCGCCGGTCTTGACCATGTGCACATGCCCATCCTATCTCCATCATGGGCAGTGACGGTACGGCGACAAAGGATGAACGGATGCAACCCCATGTGAGTGGTATGAACCTGCGTCGGCAGGTGTTTTTCTGGATCGGCGTGCTTGCCGTCTTTATCCTTTTCCTGATGGTCTTCAGCTCCATTCTCCTGCCTTTCGTGGCGGGCATGGCGCTTGCCTATTTTCTCGATCCGGTGGCCGACTGGCTGGAGCGGCGCGGTTTGAGCCGGTTGATGGCGACCGTCGTCATCCTCGTCTCCTTCGTGCTGATCTTCGCGCTGTCGCTCATCATCATCATTCCGCTGATTGCCGCTCAGGCCTCGGAATTCATCACGCGCATTCCGCAATATATTTCGTCGCTGCAGCAGCTGATCGCCGGCGCGGATACCAACCTCCTGCCGGATTGGGTGAGCAGCCAGATCAACTCGGTAAAGGAGAACTTTTCAAAGCTCCTGACAGAGGGCGCAGGCTTCATCGGCACGCTTTTGACGCAGATATGGAATTCCGGCAAATCGCTGGTCGATGTCATGTCGCTGCTGGTCGTCACGCCCGTCGTCGCCTTCTACCTTCTGCTTGACTGGGACCGGATGATCGACAAGGTCGACAGCTGGATACCGCGCGACTATGTCCATACCGTCCGCCAGATCGCCCGCGACATGGACAAGACCATTGCCGGTTTCGTGCGCGGGCAGGGGTCGCTCTGCATCATTCTCGGGGTTTATTACGCCGTCGGCCTGTCGCTGGTGGGCTTGAATTTCGGCCTGCTGATCGGCCTTTTTTCGGGTCTCATCAGCTTCGTTCCCTATATCGGATCCATGGTCGGCCTCATCCTCGCCGTCGGCGTCGCCATCGTGCAATTCTGGCCGGACTATATTTATGTCTTTCTGACGCTCGTCGTGTTCTTTTCCGGCCAGTTCATCGAAGGCAACATCCTGCAGCCGAAGCTTGTCGGCAAAAGCGTCGGCCTGCATCCGGTCTGGCTGATGTTCGCCCTCTTCGCTTTCGGTGCGCTTTTCGGTTTCGTCGGGCTTCTCGTGGCGGTGCCGGCTGCGGCGGCGGTCGGCGTGCTTGTCCGCTTCGCCTTGTCGCGGTATCTTGAAAGCGATCTTTACCATGGGCATGCCGCCAACCTTCCCTGGGACACAAATACTGCCCCGGAAGAAGGGGAAACATCCTCCGGCAAGGTTGACTCTCAGAGCTGACGATGACTGACCAAATCAAAACCGACAATGCCCGGTCGAAGGCCGAGCAGCTGCCGCTCGCATTCTCGCACCAGTCCGCTTCCGGCAGGGACGATCTCCTCGTCTCCGCCTCGCTTGCGGCTGCCGTCAGCCTCATCGATGAGTGGCCGAACTGGCGCTCGCCCGTCGTCGTGCTCGCCGGGCCGCCGGGCTCGGGAAAATCGCATCTCGCCAATATCTGGAAAAATATCAGCGACGCGCGAGACATTCACCCCGAAGCCGGCGCGGATGCCGCGCGCGCGGCCGAAACGGGACCGGTTCTTTTCGAAGATGCCGACCGGCGCGGTTTCGACGAGACCGAGCTCTTCCATGTCATCAACAGCGTGCGCCAGCATGGCACGACGCTTTTGATGACCAGCCGGCAATGGCCGGCGGCATGGCCGGTGACGCTGCCGGACCTGCGCTCTCGCCTGAAAGCCGTGACGGTGGTGGAAACCGGTGAACCGGACGAAGGGCTGCTCGCGCAGGTGCTGGTGAAACTCTTCGCCGACCGGCAGCTTTACATGGATGACAAACTCATAGGTTACATCGTCAATAGAATGGAGCGTTCGCTCGATACGGCGCAGACGATCGTGGACCGGATCGACCGGCTGGCGCTTGCGCGTGGAACGAGAATTACACGTCCGCTGGTAGCTGAGGTCCTCAATGCGATGGACAATGCGAGAGCGGATAGCGGACTGGACGTCGATTGACTGTCACAGTTCCGTCGTCAAACTGTTATACGGGCAAGAAGGACGATCGCGCGATGCAGCAGGATCACGGGACGGAAATAGGTCAGGGGATGGAACAGGGAATGGACGCTATCGCGCAGGACGACTTCAACAAGGTTCAGCCGGTGACTGAGGGCGAGAGCCTTTGGGACAGCCCGGCGCGTTTCATCAACCGCGAATTTTCCTGGCTCCAGTTCAATCGCCGCGTTCTCGAGGAAACGCTGAACACGGATCACCCGCTTCTGGAGCGTCTGCGTTTCCTTTCCATCTCGGCCGCCAATCTCGATGAATTCTTCATGGTCCGCGTCGCCGGTCTTGAAGGCCAGGTACGTCAGAAGATCACCGTCAAGACGCCCGACGGCAAGACGCCGGCCGAGCAGCTCGAAGATATTCTGAAGGAAATCGACAATCTGCAGATGGAGCAGCAGGCTTCGCTTGCCGTTCTGCAGCAATATCTCGCCAAGGAAGAAATCTTCATCGTGCGTCCGGCGGCACTTTCCGAAGCGGATCGGACCTGGCTGGGCACGGAATTCGAAGAGCGTATTTTCCCGGTGCTGACGCCGCTGTCCATCGACCCTGCGCATCCGTTCCCCTTCATTCCGAACCTCGGCTTCTCGATGGGCCTGCAACTCGACAGCGTCAACGGCCGCGAGCCGATGACGGCGTTGTTGCGTCTTCCGACCGCGCTCGACCGCTTCGTTCGTTTGCCTGATGAGAAAAACGCCATCCGCTACATCACGCTTGAAGATGTGGTCGGCCTGTTCATTCACCGGCTTTATCCGGGCTATACCGTCCGGGGATTCGGCACGTTCCGCATTATCCGTGACAGCGATATCGAGGTGGAGGAAGAGGCGGAAGATCTGGTCCGTTTCTTCGAAAGCGCGCTGAAGCGCCGCCGCCGTGGTTCGGTGATCCGTATCGAGACCGACAGCGAAATGCCGCAGTCGCTGCGCCAGTTCGTGGTGCATGAACTTGGCGTTCCGGATAATCGCGTCGCCGTTCTGCCTGGCCTTCTGGCACTCAACACCATTTCGGAAATTGTCCGCGCGCCGCGCGATGACCTGAAGTTCGAGCCTTACAACGCCCGTTTCCCCGAGCGCGTGCGCGAACATGCCGGCGATTGCCTTGCCGCGATCCGCGAAAAGGACATGGTGGTTCACCACCCCTATGAAAGCTTCGACGTGGTCGTGCAGTTCCTGCTGCAGGCCGCGCGCGATCCCGAAGTGCTCGCCATCAAGCAGACGCTTTACCGCACCTCCAATGACAGCCCGATCGTTCGCGCGCTGATCGATGCGGCGGAAGCCGGTAAATCCGTCACCGCGCTGGTGGAGTTGAAGGCGCGTTTCGACGAAGAGGCGAACATCCGCTGGGCGCGCGACCTGGAGCGCGCCGGCGTGCAGGTCGTCTTCGGCTTCATCGAACTCAAGACCCATGCCAAGATGTCGATGGTGGTGCGTCGCGAGGACGGCAAGCTCAGAACCTATTGCCACCTCGGCACCGGCAACTATCACCCGATCACGGCCAAGATTTACACCGACCTGTCCTTCTTCACCTGCAACCCGAAGATCGCCCACGACATGGCGAATATCTTCAACTTCATCACGGGTTACGGCGAGCCGGAAGAGGGCATGAAGCTGGCGATTTCGCCCTATACGCTGCGCGCACGTATCGTAAAGCACATCAATGAAGAGATCGAGCACGCCAAGCGCGGTGCGCCGGCGGCGATCTGGATGAAGATGAATTCGCTGGTCGACCCTGAAATCATCGATTCCCTTTACCGCGCAAGTGCTGCGGGCGTGGAGGTCGATCTCGTTGTACGCGGCATCTGCTGCCTGCGCCCGCAGGTGCCCGGCCTGTCGGATAATATCCGCGTCAAATCCATCGTCGGCCGCTTCCTCGAACACAGCCGCATCTTCTGCTTCGGCAATGGTTTCGGCCTGCCGTCGGACAAGGCGCTGGTCTATATCGGCTCGGCCGACATGATGCCGCGCAACCTTGATCGGCGCGTGGAAACGCTTGTCCCGCTCACCAATCCCACGGTGCACGAGCAGGTTCTTTCACAGATTATGCTGGGCAATCTCATTGACAACCAGCAGAGCTACGAGATACTTGCGGACGGAACGTCGAGGCGCATCGAGGTGCGTAAAGGCGAAGAACCGTTCAACGCGCAGCACTATTTCATGACCAATCCCAGCCTTTCCGGACGTGGTGAAGCCCTGAAATCCAGTGCGCCCAAATTGATTGCCGGGTTGATTTCGTCCCGCAAGAAACAGGCTGAATGACTCGATCAGAAGCACAGGGGCGGCTGACCGGCCTTGCCCCCGTTTCCGTCATAGATATTGGTTCGAACTCCGTTCGTCTTGTTGTATATGAAGGTCTTTCCCGCGCGCCCGCGGTGCTGTTCAACGAAAAGGTCCTGTGCGGCCTTGGCAAGGGACTGGCGCTGACGGGCCGCATGCATGAGGAAGGCGTCAGCCGGGCGCTGATGGCGCTCAGGCGTTTTCATGTACTTTCCGAGCAGGCGCAGGCGCAGAAGCTTTATGTGCTGGCGACGGCGGCGGCGCGTGAAGCGGAAAACGGCCCGGATTTCATCCGTGAGGCCGAAGCCATTCTCGGCTGCGAGATCGAGGTGCTCTCAGGCGAAAAGGAAGCGCTTTATTCCGCCTATGGCGTGATCAGCGGTTTCCATGATCCAGACGGCATCGCGGGTGACCTCGGTGGCGGTTCGCTCGAACTCATCGACATAAAGGGCAAGAGCTGCGGCCAGGGCATCACCCTGCCGCTCGGCGGCCTGCGGCTGTCGGAACAGTCGGATGGCTCGCTGGAAAAGGCGACGACCATCGCCAGAAAACATGTCAAATCCTTTGCGAAGCTGTTGGCGGCGGGCGAGGGACGCACCTTCTATGCAGTCGGCGGCACCTGGCGAAACATTGCCAAGCTGCACATGGAAATATCAGGCTATCCGCTGCACATGATGCAGGGTTATGAATTGCCGCTCGAGGAAATGCTGAATTTTCTCGAGGAGGTCATCGTCTCCCGGGACAGCAAGGACCCGGCCTGGCAGGCGGTTTCCAAGAACCGCCGTTCGCTTCTGCCGTTTGGCGCCATCGCCATGCGCGAAGTTCTGAAGGCGATG
Source organism: Agrobacterium sp. (assembly GCF_059499945.1). Taxonomy (NCBI): domain Bacteria; kingdom Pseudomonadati; phylum Pseudomonadota; class Alphaproteobacteria; order Hyphomicrobiales; family Rhizobiaceae; genus Agrobacterium; species Agrobacterium sp. The sequence goes on from NZ_JCABZP010000014.1 coordinate 1,051,331, forward strand.
AAACCGGCAAAGATCGCCTTCTCTGCGCAGGGTGTGCGCGAAGGTTATCTCTATTCGCTGTTGACGGAAGCCGAGCGTGAATCCGATCCGCTGCTGGTCGCGGCTGATGAACTTGCCATTCTGCGCGCCCGCTCGCCGGAACATGCGCGCGAACTGGCGGACTGGAGCGGCCGCACCTTTCCGGTTTTCGGCGTCGACGAGACGGAAGAGGAAAGCCGTTACCGGCAGGCGGCCTGCCTTCTCGCCGATATCAGCTGGCGCGCCCATCCGGATTATCGTGGCCTGCAGGCGCTCAACATCATCGCCCATTCCTCCTTCGTGGCGATCACCCATCCCGGCCGCGCCTATATTGCGCTTGCCAATTATTATCGTTTCGAAGGTCTGAACGACAACGGCACTACCGAGCCGCTCGCGGCGATGGCAGGCGACCGGTTGCAGGAACTTGGCAAGCTGCTCGGCGGCCTGCTGCGCGTGGTTTACCTCTTCTCGGCCTCGATGCCCGGTGTCGTTGATCACCTGAAATTCCGCAAGTCCGACAATCCGGACCTCGATCTCGAATTCGTGGTGCCGCACGATTATTGCGATTTCGCCGGCGAGCGGCTGGACGGGCGTTTGCAGCAGCTGGCGAAGCTGACCGGCAAGCGGCTGGCATTCGTGTTCGAGTAAAGAACGGGAACGATCTGTTTTGCGGCGCAGGCTAGGACCAGCGCTCGCAAAAGGCTTCGATATCGTTCGACTGAAAGTCGGAAAGCCGCGCCATGATCGTTTCGAATGGCCAGTCCCACCAGGCGATGGACGTAAGCTTTTCCGCGATGGATCGCGAAAACCGCTCGCGGATGATTTTCTCGGGCACACCGCCGACAATGGTGTAGGGCGGCACATCCCTGGTGACGACGGCGCCGGCGGCAAGCACTGCACCGTCTCCGACTGTCACGCCCGGCAAGACGATAACCCCGTGACCAATCCAGACATCGTGACCGATAATGGCGCGGTCCTGCTTGCGCTGGTCGAAAAAGGCGTCATCGCGCACCGCATCGGCAGAGTAATATTCCGGGCAGTAGCTGAAACGATGCATGGATGGCCGGTCCATCGGATGGTTCGGCGCGCCTATCCGGACCTCCGCAGCGATGGCGCAGAATTTTCCGACGATCGCGTCACCGACCATGCAGCGGGGTCCAAGGTAGGAATAATTCCCGAGTTCGACATTGTGCAGGGATGTATCCGCCAGAATTTCGCAGCACTCGCCGACGTTTGAATCTCTTATGCTCGCCGTCGCATGGATGACGGTTTCCGCGATTTTCGGGCGCTTGATCTGTGTGGTCGAATCCATTCCAGCCTCCGGATTTGCGCCTACTTAACCGGGGATGATGAAAGGCCTGTGACGACGGCAAAAGCGGTTCAAGCGGGCCGGCCGCTCCCTCGCAAATACGCATCATGTGGTTTGCGTGGGAGAGCGAAATCCTGTCTTTACGGACGTATGTCACTCATTGGAGATATTGGCGGCGGGATCTCGTTTCTTCCAGTAGTGTTCGGTGATGTTTTGAGCGTTTCGAATGATGTGACCAGCGATGTCAGGGTCTCCACCCTTGAATGTTTCCGGGTCGGCACCGCATAACAGCAGGAAGAGCTGCTGATGAGCGACAGCGACAAAATAATCGCTGGGCGGTGGCTGCATGTCTGAATCGGTGGCCTGGAATGCCTCGGCGACCTCTTTGCTGGCGCGCTCAAGCGCTGCGTGAATGGTGGCCATCATTGCCGCTTCCTTGCGCTGCAATATGTCCTGAACCTGCCGCTCCGCCGGTGTCAGAACCGGGCAACTCTCGCTCATCGAATGTCTCTCCTGTCGGTGCAACCATTTCGCTGAGCGATATTATCGCATGGATTGTGTCCGCTTTACGGGAAAGATTGAAATGATGGTGCTGAAGCATGGCGCAATGATTGACCACATACCGGGTTCGCGGGCGAAACGGCAATGGGCTGGCACTGCTTTGCAAACGGCTCAGCCGTGCCCCAGTGCTTTCCGGATGCAGGCGCTGAGATAGGCATATTGCAGGGGCGTTATCGTCGCCATGGCTTCCGTGCGGCTGGCAAGTCTGTCCTGGTAACCGACAGGAATATCGAACTGGCTGAAGGTGAAATCCCAGCGGGTGCCTTCAAGGATATTGTAAAAATGGTCGGCGCCGCTGACGGCGGTTTTGGCAAGCTCGCCGCCGAAAATATCCTGCACCACCAGCGCGGTGACGCTGCCTTGTCCTCTGGCTGGGTTTTCGCGTGACCAGAGGCTGCTGGTCTCACCCGACCAGCTTTTCTTCAGGGCGTAATAAAGTCTCTCTGCGTGGTCCTGCATCAAACGTCTTCTTTTCCGCAAGCATGTTTCGGTTGGAATACGAGAATCGGAACGGAGCGCCATGCAGACCATCTGGTCTACCGGGCGCTCCGTCCGGATCATTTGCAGCTGCCAGGGCGATTGGCAGCGGCCGTGGTCTTACTTCGCGTCGAGCAGGTCCTTGACCTCAAGCAGGACGAACTCGTTGTCGTCAGCCTTGTCCAGAGCACGGCCGGCCGAGAAGGGCAGGTTGTTGTCGTTGCCGACGATGATATGCGTGGCATCGACGCGATCGACATTCTCGATAGTGACGAAAGGCATGTCGTAATAGCCATTGCCACCACCCTGACGCTTCTTGTTATCAGGATCGGAGATTTTCAGAAGATCGATATAACCGATCTTGCGCGCGGCCTTGCCGACATTGGCGTCATTGAATTCGATCTTGTAGATGCGCTTCACCTTGGAAGGCACGGCAAAGCAGTTTGCTTCCGGCTTCTTCGGGTCGGCGCAGGCCTTGTCGGCGGTGCCGGCGCCATTGTCACGCTCGATGACCAGCGCGGTGCTGTCATCCAGCATGTTGAAGTCACCGATGGCTTCGCCGCCCTGCGCCAGCGGATAGAGCCACGTGCGGCCGGTCCATTCCTTCTTGGCGGTATCGAGCTCGATGATGCGCAGTGCGGTCGCGCCGTCTTCGGTCTTCTCCACCTGGCCGTCAGCCATGTAAAGCGGGCCTTCCAGCAGGCCGTAGAGCTTGGAGCCGTCCTTGGAGAGCGCCATGCCTTCATAACCGCCCGAGCGCTTCAGGTTGAAGGCCGCCATCTTCTGCGTGGGGTTGCCGGGCAGGGCGAGAGTGGGGTGATCGGGAGACTTCACCTCGATGTCGCCGGCCTTGGTGGAGATCACGTCGGTCAGCTTGCCGTCACGGGTGAATTTCAGGATGTAAGGGCCGAATTCCTCGCCGACCCAGAAACCATCGGCGACGGGCTGAATGGATTCGACGTCGAAATCGGCGCCCGTCAGGTAGCGCTTGCTCGAGCCTTCGAGAACGATGGGGAAAGGCGCCTTCATGTCGGGATCGGAGAGGAACACGGTTTCAAGCGCGTTGACCTTGCCGGCGTCCCAGTCGAACTTCAGATGGTGAAGCATCAGCATGGCGTCGCTGGAATTGAGCTTGGAGCCAAAGCCATTGTCGGAAAGGCTCCAGAAGCTGCCGTCGGGCATGGCCTTGATGCCGGAAAAACCCTGCATCGGCTGGCCGTTGAACGGCATGGAAAGGCCGGTCAGGCGCACGCCATCCTTGCCGGGCACGGTGCCGAGACCTTCGGCGCGCTTGCGATCAGCGGTCGTGAACTTGGCGGAGGTCTTGAGATGTTCAGGCGCGTCAGCAGGTGCTGCGATGATGGTATTGGCCGGCAGGATGGCGTGGGAGACCAGCTTTGCCGGAAACTCCTGTTCCGCCGCATGCGACGCGGAGGCGAGCGCAAGAATGGCGCAGGATGCAAAAAGAATGTGCTTCATGATGGAGACCCCTCTCAATACCTGTTGAAGATAGGATTGAGGCGATAGGGTCGTCGCATGACAGGCAGGTGATTGCCGTTTGAAGCTTTGATGAATTTTGATGACGGCCGTAGCGGTAAATGGAACGGCGCGGCATTTTGCAGCCGTTTACCCCTTAAACCACAGGGGGCTGGTATTGGCTGAGTGTGCAGACGCCCAGCGTCTGGCCACGACCTTTCACGGCATGTTCGCCCAGATATTCGCTGCGAACGTCTTTCGGAAGCACCAGCTGATGAGCGAGGTCTGCCGATATGAGCACCGGATGACCGAGCATCTTGCTGAGCGATTCGAGACGCGATGTGGTGTTCACGGTATCGCCGAAATAGGTGATCTTGTGATGATCGACGCCGATTTCCGCCGTGATGACCGGCCCGCCATGGATGGCGAAGCGCAGGCGCGGCACTTCGCCGAAGCGGGAGAGCCACATGTCTCGGTTGCTTTCAACGGTCGCCTGAATATCGAATACGCAGCGCACGCAGGCCGCCCGCCTGATCGCCATGTGATAGGGCCAGGTGATGATGGCGGCGTCGCCAATATAATCGTCGATGACACCGCCGTGTTTTCTGACCGGCGCGGCATAACTTGCGAAAATTTCGCCGAGAAACTCCTGGGCTTTCAGGTCGCCATGGGTTTCGGCAAAGGAGGTGGAACCGACGAGATCGATGAAGATGAAGACGCGGTCTTCGCTGACGGGGCGACGATAGCGACCGAGAATGAGATCGATGAAGATATCGCGGCCGAGAAGTTCGCGTACGCGCATGATGAAGACGATGATGCCGCAGACGATGAGGGTAAAGATCAGCGTCTGCACTTCGGCGTGCACCGCCCGTTTCCAGGTGCCGGGAAATATCCCGCTCAACCACAGGATGGTGCCGCCAAGCCCGAATCCGCAAAAGACGAGGATGGCGTATATGATGAGACCGACGGCGATATAGGCGGGCGTGGGCAAAGCGCTGACCTGCCGCGACAGGCCGGGCATGATGTAACCGCGTTCAAAAGCAAGAATCGGTGCGCAGGCGAAGAGCGCATAGGTCGCGCCGATCAGCGCGCCGCCGCCATATTCCAGAAAGGCGTAGGCCACGCCGCTGCCGGCCACGGCAACGAACAGCACCACGTAATCCAGAATGGGCAGCAATTTTTTCATGTCGGTTCTTGATCTCGGGAAGGCGAGGCCCCGCGCTCCCTTCGGGCGAAGCTTCTGTTCAGGTCATATGCGACATTAGTGTGGAAAAAGCGCTGCAAAAAGTGAGCAATCGGTAAGGTTGCATGAAGGATTGGTAAGGCTGTTGCGCCGTTGCCGCAAAATCGGCACCGCCGCCGCTCTACGTCTAATAGGATGTTCTGTAATAGACGGTTTCAAGCGGGGATTGCGGCCGGTCGTCCGGCGAGCGGTTCGACCATTTGACGGGAAAGGCGGCAAAACGCAGCTTGTTACCGTCGATCCATGCCCGGTCGAACAGGGTTTCGCCCTTGCGGGCGAAGGCGATGGCGGCGCAGGTGCGGCCGTCGACATCGAAGGGAATGTTTTCCTTCCAGCCGCTCAAGCCGCAGCCCATGCCTTTCGGGTCGCGATTATAGTGGTCAACGACGTCGCCGTCATTCGGCGTCATGGTGATGGCGGTGACGGTATGGGCAAATAGCAGGCTGTCCTGATCTTTCAGGCCGCCATCCAGCGTGCCTTCATAACGCACCTGAACCGTGGGCTGCTGGCAGCCGCTGCGGGCATAGATCTGCGAGACCGCGTGCATGCGATTGTCGCGAATGGTGATGCGGGTGACGATGCCATGACGGTCGTTCTTGCCGATCTTAAGGCAGTCGGTCGTCCATTCGCCCTGAAGATCGACCTTCTCTTCGGCGGCCCGGGCGGGAAGAGAGGGAAGAATGCCGGCCGCGGTAAAAAGGGCGGCGAGCAGCAGAGTGTGGGCAGGTTTCATGGCAATACCCTCAAATCGCGCGACCATCGGTTAAGAGATGGGACGCGATGCGGGCAAAATTGGGGAGAAAGCAGCGGGCGATTACGCCTCGCTTGCCGCAACCTCCACCGCCTCGACCTTCTTGCCGGCGAAACGCAATGCCACTTCGCCATTGATGAGCTTCAAGGCCACATCACCGAAGAGTTCTCGCCGCCAGCCGGTCAGCGCCGCAACGGTCGCCTTCTCGCCTTCGGAGGCGATCTTGTCCAGATCGTCGCTATTAGCGATGACCTTGGCGGCGACGCCGTGCTTATCTGCGGTGAGCTTCAGGAGAACCTTGAGCAGCTCCACGGCAGCGCCGGAACCTTCCGGTGCATGGCTGTGGCGCGGCGCCTTCGGCATTTCCTCTTTCGGAAGCGCCAGCGCTGCATTCACTGTCTCGATGATGGCGGTGCCGGAGGCGGATCGTTCCCAGCCCTTGGGGATGGTGCGCAGACGCGACAGCGCCTCGGCATCCTTCGGCTGCTGCTGGGCGATTTCGAAGATTGCATCGTCTTTCAGGACGCGCGAACGCGGCACGTTGCGCGAACGCGCTTCACGCTCGCGCCAGGCGGCGACGAATTTGAGGATGGCGAGTTCCGTTGGCTTGCGCAGGCGCGATTTCAACCGCAGCCATGCATCGTCGGGATGCATGTCATAGGTGTCGCGCGATTCCAGGATGTCCATCTCTTCGGTCAGCCACAGCGAGCGACCTTCGCGCTCCAGCTGCGCCTTCAGCGCCAGATAGACATCGCGCAGATGGGTCACGTCGGCGAGCGCGTAGTCCAGCTGCTTTTCGGTCAGCGGGCGGCGGCTCCAGTCGGTGAAACGCGAGGATTTGTCGATCTGCACATTCTTGATCTTCTGAACCAGCTGGTCGTAGGAGATCGAATCGCCGAAACCGCAGACCATGGCGGCGACCTGCGTATCGAAGATCGGATGGGGAATAAGCCCGCCCAGATGGTAGATGATTTCGATATCCTGCCGCGCGGCGTGGAAAACCTTCACGACATCAGGATTGGCCATCAGCTCGAACAGCGGGGTGAGATCGATACCTTTTGCGAGCGGATCGACCAGCACCTCAAGCGTCGGGCTTGCCATCTGCACGAGGCAGAGTTCCGGCCAGAAGGTGGTTTCGCGCAGAAACTCGGTGTCGATAGTAATGAATTCCGATTTCGCCAGTTCCGTGCAGGCTTCGGCGAGGGCGGCAGTCGTTTCAATCATTGCAAATGGCCACTCGTGAAAATTATCCGTCTTACTTTCCCTTTGCCGGGCGCATGTCAATACAAAGCCCGCTTTTGAAGGCTCAAGGATCGTTTTTCTCGGGCGGATTTGGCTCCGGCCCATCGTTTTTGGGCGGCGGGGGCGCGGCGAGCTTCTGAAAATAGGCCGAGGTGCGCAAAAGCGAGCGGAACCGCCAGTTCCTCTCCTCAACCGGAACGCCCTCGCGCACCTGCAGCCGGTAGATGGTGTAGGCGATGAAAACGATCTGGATCGCGGCCGTATAGCTGAACAACGCCTTCGGCCCGAACTGGTCGATCAGCACGGAAGCGAGCAGCGGCCCGACGGTTGCGCCGACCGACCAGAAGAACAAAAGCCCGGCGGAAACCATCGCATGTTCGCCCTCTTTCGCATGGTCGTTGCCGTGCGCGGAGCTGAGGGAATAGAGCGGCAGCGCAAAGGCGCCGAAGATGAAGACGCCGATGATGTTGCTCCATTCGTCCGTGCCGGCGAAGAAGGCGAGGAACAGGCCGACGATAACAGAACCAGCGGTAGTGGCGAGAATGATGATGCGGCGATCATAACGGTCGGAATAGACGCCGAGCGGATATTGCAGCACCACGCCGCCGATGATGCCCGCACTCATGAAGGTGGCGATGGCGGTAACGGACAAGCCGATCTGTTCGGCATAGATCGGGCCGATATTACGGAACGCCGCCATGCTGAGGCCGACGGCCACGCAGCCGACGACGGCGAGCGGCGAGATACGCCAGACGGCGAAAAGATTGAAGGGAATCTGTTTCGGCGGCGCGGGATTGGATTTGTCGGCAATCGAGATCGGCACCAGCGACAGGGTGAGCGCCATGGCGATCAGTGAGAATACGATGGGCCCGTCGATGCCGGCGACGGGAATGATATATTGGGCGAGCGTCACGGAGCCGAGATCAACGAAACGATAGATGGAGAGCGTGCGGGCGCGATTGGAATTCGTCACCTGCGCGTTGATCCAGCTTTCGATGGCGGCGAAAAGACAGGCGACCGCGATGCCGATCACAAAACGCATCGCCAGCCAGAAGAGCGGATGGGTGATGAGCGGCATGGCGATCGAGGCGGCTGATGCAACGGCCGCCATGGTGGCGAAAGTGCGGATGTGGCCGATCTTGCGCAGCAGGCGCGTCACCGAAATGCAGCCAAGCGCGAAACCGAGGCTGTAGGCCGCGCTGATGAGGCCGATGGTGCTGGCCGAGAACCCTTCGGAGAGGCCGCGCAGCGCGATATAGGTTCCCTGCAGGCCGTTGCCGCCGATCAGAATGCCGGCGGTGACGAGAAGCGGGATGAGAGGTCTGATCTGGCTCATTGCGGGCCGACTCGGTTTGGCGGGCTGGATTGAACCCTATCTAAAGCGAAGGCGGGGGAAAGGACAGGCGCAAGGCGACAATCTTGTGCTTTGCCTTGACAAATCAGGCTGACCATGCGCTTTTCCGGCAAATTTCGACAGTGCCGCCCATCTGGCCCACGACACGTTCCAGGATATAAAAATGCATCGTTACCGCAGCCACACCTGTGCCGCTCTCCGCAAGTCCGACGTCGGCGAAACCGTTCGCCTTTCCGGTTGGGTTCACCGCGTGCGAGATCATGGCGGCGTTCTCTTCATCGACCTTCGCGACCATTACGGCATCACCCAGGTGGTGGCCGATCCTGATAGCCCGGCCTTCAAGGTCGCCGAGACCGTACGCGGCGAATGGGTCATCTGCATCGACGGCCTCGTCAAGGCGCGCTCGGAAGACACCGTCAACAAGGGCATGGCGACCGGCGAGATCGAGCTTTACGCGCAGGAGATCGAGGTTCTTGGTGTTGCCAAGGAACTGCCGCTGCCGGTCTTCGGTGAGCCGGAATATCCGGAAGACGTTCGCCTGAAGTACCGCTTCCTCGACCTGCGCCGCGAAACCCTGCACAGGAACATCGTCAAGCGCACGCAGATCATCTCCGCTATGCGTACCGGCATGGGCGATATGGGCTTTGCCGAATATACGACGCCGATCCTTACCGCATCCTCGCCGGAAGGCGCGCGCGATTTCCTCGTTCCCTCGCGCATCCACGAAGGCAAGTTCTTCGCGCTGCCGCAGGCGCCGCAGCAGTACAAGCAGCTTCTGATGGTGGCCGGTTTCGACCGCTACTTCCAGATCGCGCCGTGCTTCCGCGATGAAGACCCGCGTGCCGACCGTCTCCCGGGCGAATTCTACCAGCTCGACGTCGAAATGAGCTTCGTGACCCAGGAAGATGTCTGGACCACGATGGAACCGATGATGACGGCCGTGTTCGAGAAGTTTGCCGAAGGCAAGCCTGTCACCAAGCAGTGGCCGCGCATTCCCTATGACGAGGCGATCCGCAAATACGGTTCCGACAAGCCCGACCTGCGCAACCCGATCGTCATGGAAGCTGTGACCGAACATTTCGACGGTTCGGGCTTCAAGGTCTTCGCCAACATGATCGCCTCCAACCCCAAGGTTCAGGTCTGGGCGATCCCGGCCAAAACCGGTGGTTCGCGCGCTTTCTGCGATCGCATGAACGCCTGGGCGCAGAGCCAGGGCCAGCCTGGCCTCGGCTACATCTTCTGGAAGGAAGAAGACGGCAAGATTGCCGGCTCCGGCCCGCTTGCGAAGAACATTGGCGAGGAACGCACCGAGGCGCTGCGTCAGCAGCTCGGCCTTGAGGCGGGCGACGCCTGCTTCTTCGTTGCCGGTGATCCCGCGAAGTTCTACAAGTTCGCCGGCGAGGCGCGCACTCGCGCTGCCGACGAGCTGAACCTCATCGACCGCGACCGTTTTGAAATGTGCTGGATCGTCGATTTCCCCTTCTTCGAATATAACGAGGAAGAAAAGAAGATCGACTTTGCTCACAACCCCTTCTCCATGCCGCAGGGTGGCATGGAAGCGCTGGAGGGCCAGGATCCGCTCTCCATCAAGGCATTCCAGTATGACGCGGTCTGCAACGGCTTCGAAATCGCCTCCGGCTCGATCCGTAACCAGTCGCCCGAGCTGATGGTCAAGGCTTTCGAAAAGGTTGGCCTGTCGCAGAGCGACGTGGAAGAGCGCTTCGGCGGTCTCTACCGCGCCTTCCAGTACGGTGCGCCTCCGCATGGCGGTTGCGCCTTCGGCATCGACCGTGTGGTCATGCTTCTGGTTGGTGCGAAGAACCTGCGCGAAATCACGCTGTTCCCAATGAACCAGCAGGCGCAGGACCTGCTGATGAACGCGCCGTCGCCGGCAACGCCGACGCAGCTTCGCGAACTGGCGCTGCGCGTCGTTCCGTCCAAGAAGGACTGATATGTTGAAGACGCTGCTCGACCGGGTTCGTGCAGCCTTCACCCGTGCATTGGCGGCCGCGCTTGCGGCCGCTTTTGCGTTCTGGGTCGCTCATCGCTGGCTCGGGCACCCACAGCCCGTCTTTGCCGCAATAAGCGCGCTGATCTGCCTGTCCCCCGGCATTCCAAGCCATGTCCGTCAGGGGCTTGGGCTGATGGTCGGCGTCACCATCGGCATCCTCGTCGGGGAGGTCGCTCTTCTCGTCCCGCATGACTTCGCCGAAATCCGGCTCGCCTCGGCGACCTTCATCGCCATGATCCTCGCCACCATGTTCGGCCTGCCGGCGGTGGTGCCGATACAGGCCGGGGCTTCGGCCATGCTCGTTCTTTTGATGGGACCGCAGGTTGCCGGTTTTGTCCGTTTTGTCGATGTGATCGTGGGCGTGGCGACGGGTGTGGTCGTTGCGCTGGTCTTCTTTCGCGAGCGGCTGAAGCTCTAGCGATCTTGTCATAAAACCTTAATTAAACTGACAAATCCGGTAGAGGAGTTCTTAAGCCTTCTCGATCATTCATCCCATCGTGAAATCTGCAAACGAGGGTTGAATGTTTTCGCTGGTCTCGACGTTCAAAATTGCGCATCGCGTATCCATGCTGGCCCTGGCTGCTCTGTGCGGGATCGCCGTCATCGCGGGCATGCTGCTCTGGCAAGGACACATGGAGGCGCGTTATCGCGTCGCTGAAGAGACGCTGATCGAGCGAGACGGAGTGCTGGCGGCGCTGGAGGACGGTTTGCATGAAAGCCGTGTTCACCAGAGAGACTTCCTGCTGACCCGCGATATGAAATCCGTCGGGCAGTTTGACCAGACGATGGACCAGATCCGGCAGTCATTGAGCCATCTCGAAGGCAGCGCGACATCGCAGGCCCGTACGCGGCTCGAAGCGCTCGCTGAGGGCGCGGTGGTCTATTCCGATAGCATGAAGGCCCTTGTCGCCAAGAACAGGGAACTGGGCCTAACCCCCGCGGAAGGTCTCGAAGGCGCCATGCGCAATGGCGTGCATTCCATCGAGAAACTCGTCGACGTCGTCGCCAATGCCGAAATCCGCGCCAGCATGCTGATGATGCGACGGCACGAGAAGGATTTCATCCTGCGGCGCGAAGCGGCCTATGTGACGAAACATGCGGCGGAAGTGGAAACCTTCAAGGCGCTGGTGAAGCTGGAATACCGGCCAGGCGCTGAGCGTCAGCGCATCATGGATGCACTGGAAATATATACCGCCTCGTTCCGCTTTTACGCCGCCGCCGTGCTGGAGGAGGAGAAGGCGCGCGAAACTGTCGCCTCCGCCTATAGTGCCCTGTTGCCTGTCGTCGCCGAAATCTCCACCAATTACCGGCAGGAGCGGGACGCAAGCGCTCTCGCGAACAGCGCTGCGGCGGAAAGAACGGTTTCGATCGTCGTCGCTCTTATCGCCCTGACCGTGGTAAGTCTTTTTGCCGGGGTCTACCTCATCGGCCGCTCGATCACCCGCCCGGCGACCGCGATCACGGGGGCTATGCGTCGTCTGGCCGACGGTGAAACCGAATTTGCCGTTCCCGGTCTCCAGCGTGGAGATGAGTTCGGCGCCATGGCGCATGCGCTGGAAATCTTCCGACAGGCCGCCATCGCAAAGATCGAACTGGAGGCGCAGGCGCACGCAGCCCGGCAACAGGCCGAAGCCGAAAAGGTGCGGTTCCAGCTTGAGGCGGAATCCGAAGCGCAGGCGCGGCTGATGCAGGCGACCACGGGGCTTGCGGCGGCGCTTCGCCGCCTCGCAGGCGGCGATCTCTCTTTCGAGCTGAACGAGCCTTTTGCCCCGGATTTCGAGGCGCTGCGCCATGATCTCAACCAGACGATCCGCCAGCTCGATGCCGCCATGTCCGGCGTCGTGCAGTCGAGCGTGGCCATCGACGGCGGCAGCCAGGAAATCAGTCAGAGCGCTGCCGATCTTGCCCGCCGTACCGAGCAGCAGGCGGCCTCACTGGAGGAAACCGCTGCCGCGCTGGATGAATTGACGGCGAATATCCGCATCTCGGCGGAGCGCGCCGTGGAAGCCCGCGCAGTCGCCCATTCGGCCGACAAGGATGCCAACCGCACGGCCAATCTCGTCGTTGACACAGTAAGCGCGATGGAAAAGATCGAGCAATCCTCCGGCAAGATCGGCAATATCATTGGCGTTATCGACGAGATCGCCTTCCAGACCAACCTTCTTGCCCTCAATGCCGGGGTGGAGGCTGCGCGCGCGGGTGAGGCGGGACGCGGTTTCGCCGTCGTTGCGCAGGAGGTGAGGGAACTCGCACAGCGCTCGGCAAGGGCCGCTGCCGAAATCAAGGCGCTTATCCAGACCTCCGGTACAGAGGTGAAGGAGGGCGCGCGCTTCGTGCGGGAAACGGGTGCTGCCCTGTCGCGCATCGGCGGCTCGGTGAAGACGATCAACGGCCATATCGAAGCCATTGCCGCTGCCACGCACGAGCAGTCACTGGGCCTTGCCGAAATCAACACCGCCGTCAACCATCTGGATCAGGGCACACAGCAGAACGCCGCCATGGTCGAGGAAAACAATGCCGCGAGCGCCATGCTGGCGGGCGAGACCGCGCGTCTCAAGGAACTGGTTCATCAGTTCCGGCTGAGCGACGTGGAGGCGAGGGGCTATGGCGGGCGCGAAGCGGCCTGAGACGCGACAGCAGTCATCGAAAAGCGGGCGCGCAACTTGCGGCCCGCTTTTTTGCCGTTTATAGCTGGGCCACTCACCACGGACCCGGTGAAATTCCGGGTGGCTCTTCTGGCCGCCGATCCGCCAGATAACGCAAAGCACCGACATTCGTTTTCAATCTACCGGACACGGTTCCGGCCGGTGCGTCATTCTTTGCGAAAAAATCAGATGAACAGATTTCAGACTTACAGACGTGAGTGGTTTTCCAATATTCGCGGCGATGTTCTTTCCGGCATTGTCGTGGCGCTTGCCCTCATTCCCGAAGCCATCGGCTTTTCCGTCATCGCCGGTGTCGACCCCAAAGTGGGGCTGTTCGCCTCCTTCGCCATTGCCTGCGTTTCTGCTTTCACCGGTGGCCGTCCGGGCATGATCTCAGCGGCAACCGCCGCGACAGCCGTCCTGATGGTTACGCTCGTCAAGGAACACGGGCTGCAATATCTCTTCGCCGCCACCATCCTCATGGGCGTGCTGCAAATCCTGGCGGGTCTTGTGAAACTCGGCCGGGTGATGCGCTTCGTCTCGCGCTCGGTCATGACCGGCTTCGTCAATGCGCTGGCGATCCTGATTTTCATGGCGCAATTGCCTGAGCTGATCGGCGTGCCGGTCGAAACCTACGTCATGATCGCCGCCGGCCTTGCGATCATCTATCTTTTCCCCCTGGTCACGAAGATCATTCCGTCACCGCTGGTCGCCATCGTCGTTCTCACCTGTGTTGCCGTCTTCTCTGGCATGGATATCCGCACGGTCGGCGATCTCGGTGAGTTGCCCTCGACGCTGCCGATATTCGCCCTGCCGCAGGTGCCGCTGACCTTCGAGACGCTGCAGATCATCTTTCCCTATTCCGTGGCGCTCGCCGCCGTCGGTCTCTTGGAATCGCTGCTGACGGCGCAGATTGTCGACGACATGACGGATACGGGCAGCAACAAGAGCCAGGAATGCATCGGGCAGGGGACGAGCAACATCGCCTCCGCCCTCATCGGCGGCATGGGCGGCTGCGCCATGATCGGCCAGTCCGTCATCAATGTCCGCTCCGGCGGCAGGGGCCGGCTCTCCACCTTCGTGGCGGGCGCTTTCCTGCTGTTCCTCATTCTGGTGCTTGATGATCTCGTGCGCATCATCCCGATGGCAGCCCTGGTGGCGGTGATGATCATGGTCTCCATCGGCACATTCTCGTGGCGCTCCATCCTTGATCTTAGACGCAACCCGCCATCATCGAGCATCGTCATGCTGGTGACGGTCGGCACGGTGCTTGCCACCCATGATCTCGCAAAAGGCGTGCTGGCCGGCGTGCTTCTCTCCGGCGTATTTTTTGCGGGCAAGGTGTCGAAACTCTTCCACGTCCGGCCGGAGCTTTCTGCCGATGGCCGCGAGCGGATTTATCGCGTCGATGGCCAGATTTTCTTCGCCTCGACCGAAAGCTTCATCGCCGCCTTCGATTTCGCCGATGAGGTGGACGCCGTGACGATTGATGTCACCGAGGCGCATCTGTGGGATATTTCGGCAGTTGGTGCGCTGGACAAGGTGGTTCTGAAATTCCGCAAGACCGGCAAGAAGGTCGAGGTGATCGGTGTCAACGAGGCTAGCGCCCACATGATCGACCGCTTTGCCCTGCACGATAAACAGGACGGCGCTGCCGCACCGCTGCACTGAGCGCAAAAAAAAAGCCCCGGCAAGACCGGGGCTTTTTGGTTTTATTCGTTTGCCGTCACCGTGACGCCGAGCATTTTCGGCAGGGTGTTCGGCGCGCCCATTGCGGCGCCCATGATCATCGGGAAAGGAACCGGCTTCTCCGGCTCTGCCGTGATCGAGAGGTTCTTCGGATTGTCGATATAGGCGTTGATGGCCGCCGACACCATGTTCTGCAGCTCTGGAACGTTGAGCGAAGCCATCATGATCGGCGCCATGCCCTTGATGGTCTGGGCAAGCTGGTCGCTCGTCATGCCCTGCTGGCTTGCCGCATAGTCGATGGCGCGCTTGGTGATGCTGGCGTCTTCGAAGCTGATTTCGGCGTTGATGAAGGAAAGCTGCTGCATCAGGCCGAGCATGGCGAGGCTTGCTGCCTGGTCCGCCTGTTCCTTGTTCGGATTGGCGGCCTGCGCCTTTACCGTCTCCTGCATCGACTTGATGAAGTCGAGCGTGTAGCCGGAGAAACCAAACGACATGTTGAGACGGCCGACATTGTCGAGGTCGATGGCGTATTCCTCGACGTCGACGGTGCCGGAGGCAACTTCCCAGCTGCCGCTCATGGTCATGTTGCCGGAAAGCGCCTGCAGATTGAGCTTTTCAATCGCGTCCTTGGTGGCCGGATCGGTGGCTTCGCTGAGATCGGCCTTGAAGCCGGAGGCGTCGAGTTCGAAACCGATCGAGTTCTTGTCGTCGCTGACGGACATCGTCGCGCTGCTTTCCTCAAGCGAGAAAGCCGGCTTTCCGTCGACGGAAACGGAAATCGGACCGCTATGGGCTTCATCGTAGAACATCAGGGCGTCGACGGTGCCGGTGGTCGCATCGCCCGGAATGACGAGGCCGGACATGTAGATGTCGCTCGCCTTGATCTCAACCTTGTCCTGCTTGTAGTCGATATTATCGAAACGGGCGTTCTTGATCTTGTAGCCGCCGTTGTTTTCCTCGACGCCTTCGAGCGACACATTGCCAACGGGGATCTTCTTGGCAGGATCGGCGACGGAGTTGAAGGTCACGCTGTTCAGCGTCACCGTCGTGCCGTTGACGGCGACGGAACCGGCGGCGATCTCGCCTCCCTGCGCGGCATAGGCTGCGTTGATTTTCTTCAGCACATCCCCGCCATCCAGCGCGAAAGCCGGTGCCGAAAGCGTAAGAAGCGCGGCGCTCGCGAAAAGAACCTGCCGGGTGGATTTCAGTCTCATGATGTTTCTTCCCTCAACGTACGGCTGTGCACCGTGTCCGAATTCGAATGGTGATACTTATATTCGCGATTATTCAAAGGTCTATAGGATTTAGATCGATTCCCATGACGGCGGCATTGCGGCATTTGCAACGCGGTTAACAAAAAATCGCATGAAAGGGGTGCTTTCATCCACAGGGCACACCCCTGAATTTCTTGCCGGGAATCGGCATTTCCGCTAGTCAAGCACCATGGGAAAAAATCTTGTACCTCCGTCCGGCGGAGACGATAACATTCATCCGGTCGATTTGAAGGCGGCGCTTGAAGAGCGCTACCTTGCTTACGCCTTGTCCACGATCATGCATCGTGCGCTGCCGGATGTGCGCGACGGCCTGAAGCCGGTTCACCGCCGCATCATTCATGCCATGAGTGAAATGGGCATCCGCCCCAACTCGGCCTTCAAGAAATGCGCCCGTATCGTCGGTGACGTTATCGGTAAGTTCCACCCGCACGGCGACCAGTCGGTCTATGATGCGCTGGTGCGTCTCGCGCAGGATTTCTCACAACGTTATCCGATCGTCGACGGGCAGGGCAATTTCGGCAACATCGATGGCGACGGTGCTGCTGCCTATCGTTACACCGAAGCGCGCATGACTGACGTGGCGGCGCTGCTGCTGGAAGGCATCGGCGAGGATGCGGTGGATTTCCGCGCCACCTATAATGAGGAAGACGAAGAGCCGGTTGTCCTGCCGGGCGCCTTCCCCAATCTGCTTGCCAACGGTGCCTCAGGCATCGCAGTCGGCATGGCGACATCGATCCCGCCGCACAACGCCCATGAACTTTGCGATGCGGCGCTCCATCTCATCAAGCATCCCGATGCGACGGTTGAAAAGCTGGTGGAATTCATTCCCGGCCCTGACCTGCCGACCGGTGGCGTGATCATCGAAAGCCGCGAGAATATTCTCGATGCCTATAAGACCGGGCGCGGTGGTTTCCGCGTGCGCGCAAAATGGGAAACGGAAGACCTCGGACGTGGCGGCTATCAGATCGTCATCACCGAAATACCGTTCCAGGTGCAGAAATCGCGGCTGATCGAAAAGATCGCCGAGCTGCTGCTCGCACGCAAACTGCCGCTGCTCGAGGATGTCAGAGACGAATCCGCCGAAGACGTGCGCATCGTGCTGGTGCCGAAGAGCCGCACCGTCGATGCGACGCTGTTGATGGAATCGCTGTTCCGCCTCTCCGACCTTGAAAGCCGCCTGCCGCTCAACATGAACGTGCTGTCGCTCGGCAAGGTGCCGAAGGTGATGGCGTTGAACGAGGTGCTGAGCGAATGGCTGGCGCACCGCAAGGACGTGCTGGTCCGCCGTTCCCGCCACCGTCTTGCCGCCATCGACCGCAGGCTCGAGATTCTCGGCGGCCTGCTGGTCGCCTATCTCAATCTCGACGAGGTGATCCGCATCATCCGTGAGGAGGATGAGCCGAAACAGGTGATGATGGCGAAGTGGTCGCTCACCGACAATCAGGCCGAAGCCATCCTCAACATGCGGCTGCGTAATCTGCGCAAGCTCGAGGAATTCGAAATCCGCAAGGAATTCGATGAACTCAGCAGCGAGAAGGCCGAAATCGAGTCGCTGCTCGCCTCCGATGAAAAGCAGTGGCAGACCGTCGCCTGGGAAATCGGCGAGGTCAAAAAGAAGTATGCCAAGGCTACCGAGATCGGCCGTCGCCGCACGCAGTTCGCGGATGCCCCGGATGCCGATATCGAGGCCATCCAGCAGGCGATGATCGAGAAGGAACCGGTCACCATCGTCATCTCGCAGAAGGGTTGGATCAGGGCGCTGAAGGGTCACATGTCCGATACGTCGGCCCTGACCTTCAAGGAAGGCGACGGACCCAAGATCGCCTTCCCGGCGCAGACGACCGACAAGCTGCTGCTGCTGACGACAGGCGGCAAGGCCTATACGCTCGGCGCTGACAAGCTGCCGGGGGGGCGCGGTCATGGCGAGCCGATCCGCATCATGGTCGATATGGAGAACGATCAGGACATCCTGACCGCCTTCGTGCATGATCCGTCGCGCAAGCTGCTGCTCGTCTCCACCGCCGGTAATGGCTTCATCGTGCCCGAGAGCGAAATGGTCGCCAATACCCGCAAGGGCAAGCAGATCATGAATGTCTCCATGCCTGATGAAGCGAAGCTCGCGGTTCCGGTAACGGGCGATCATGTCGCCGTGGTCGGCGAGAACCGCAAGCTTCTGGCCTTCCCGCTGTCGCAGGTGCCGGAAATGTCACGCGGTAAGGGCGTGCGCCTGCAGCGCTACAAGGATGGCGGCGTTGTCGATGTGAAATGCTTCGCGCTCGCCGAGGGTCTGAGCTGGTCCGACACGGCCGGGCGTCTGTTCACCAAGGTCGGTGAGGAACTGCGCGAATGGCTGGCGGACCGCGCCACCGTTGGCCGCACCGTGCCGAAGGGCTTTCCGCGCAGCGGGAAATTTGGTGGGTAATATCTGAAAGACGTCCTCGGAGATTGTCTGGGGGCGTCTTTCCCGCCTTTGTTTTGCTGTCCAAGCCGAACATGTGCTTCAGGACTTGGCGAACCCATTATTCTCCTTCGGGATGGTAAACCTCCCACCCACGCGGCGTCAGATGCTCCTGCGGATGATAGCGGGTCTTGTACCCCATCTTTTCCGAACCATCGACCCAGTAGCCGAGATAGACATGCGGCAGGCCGAGCGCGCGCGTGCGGGTGATGTGATCGATGATCATGAAAGTGCCGAGCGAGCGTTTTTCGAGATCGGGATTGAAGAAGGAATAGACCATCGACAGACCGTCGCTCATCACGTCGCTGAGCGCCACCGCCAGAAGTTCGCCGCGCTTGCTGGAATCGATGCCGGAGCCGGGTTCGCGCACGCGGTATTCGATGATGCGGGTGTTGACATGCGTGTCTTCCACCATGATCGCGTAGTCCAGCGCCGACATGTCGGACATGCCGCCGGACTGGTGGCGGTGGTCGAGATAACGGCGAAACAGCGCGAATTGTTCGGTGGAGGGCTCGGCGGCGTGCACCGTGGCCACGACATCCCGGTTGGCGGCAAGTACACGCCGCATCGATTTCGTCGGCTGGAACTGTTCGGTGAGGATGCGTACGGAGACGCAGGCGCGGCAGTTTTCGCAGGCCGGGCGATAGGCGATGTTCTGCGAGCGCCTGAAACCGCCCTGGGTCAGAAGATCGTTCATTTCCGAAGCGCGCGGGCCGACCAGATGGGTGAAGACCTTCCGCTCCATCTGGTTCGGCAGATAGGGGCAGGTGGCCGGCGCCGTAAGATAGAATTGAGGAGAGGGCGTCGCCTGCGTGTTCATCGAACCGTGATCGCCTCCTGCGTCTGTTATGAAAGCGCGCCGCGATTTCACGGGGTTGGCGGCGGCGCTTCAAGCGACATGCATAATGTCACAGAATGGCAAAATGACGGAAAACGTCAACTGCGGGATGAGGTATTTGACGCGATGAAAGCCACGTTTCCGTGGCTTTCATCGATATCAGCGCGTTCTGACGATAACGGTGCCGAGCAGGAAGTCATGAACGAGGCGCGAGCGCTCGGTAAACAGGCCTGCAAGCAGGATCAGCGGCGTCAAAACCGAGTTGATGACCCAGAAAAGCACGATATGCACCGTCGACAGCAGGAAATCGATTCGCCGCCCGTCCATGCGCGCCATCGCGATCCCCATCGCCCGCATGCCGGGAGTGGCCTGCGACGGGCCGCCAAGCGTCATGCCGAAATAAAGCACCGCAACGATGACGAACAGCGCCGGGTAAAGGAAGAATCCCAGGCCAAGCGTGATCACGCCGAGAAAGAAGACGATGACCGCGGCCGGGATGCACAGAAGCAGAACGATCGCGTAATCGATCACGAACGCGAAGACGCGCCGGCTCAGGACGCCGCTATAGGCGCGCCAGTCATCCGGTGCGGCATAGGTGGGGTTCTGGTCGAGGCTCATCGGTCGTTTTCTCCTGAGAGGGTATGACAGCGCGGCATGAGTGCCGTGTCAGCAGACAATATGGGAAGAAAACGACCGAATACAATAAGCGCCGGCCTCAGCCCTTTGCCAGTTTGCGTGCGGCCTCCATGGCGAAATAGGTGAGAACACCATCGCAGCCCGCACGCTTGAAACAGAGAAGCGTTTCCATCATCACCCGCTCGCCGTCGATCCAGCCATTTATGGCCGCAGCCTTGATCTGGGTATATTCGCCGGACACCTGATAGGCGAAGGTCGGCAGGCCGAAATTCTCCTTCAGCCGCCAGCAGATGTCGAGATAGGGCAGGCCGGGTTTGACCATCAGCATGTCGGCGCCTTCCTCAACGTCGAGTGCTGCGTCGCGGATCGCCTCCATGCTATTGGCTGGGCTGATGTAATAGCTCGCCTTGTCACCCTTCAGCAGGCCGGCGGTGGAGATGGCCTCGCGATAGGGGCCATAATAGCCGGAGGAAAATTTCGTCGCATAGGACATGATGCCGACATTCTGGTGTCCGGCGGCGTCGAGCCCCCGGCGGATGGCGCCGATGCGCCCATCCATCATCTCCGACGGTGAGATAATGTCCGAACCGGCATCCGCCTGCAGGATGGCCGCCTTGACAACCTGTTCGACCGTTTCGTCATTGACGATCTCGTCGCCGCGCAGAATGCCGTCATGCCCGTGGCTGGTGAAGGGATCGAGCGCGACATCGGTGATCAAGCCGATATTTGGCACGGCTTTTTTGACCGCGATAGTCGCCTGATTGATGAGATTGTTTGCTTCGAGCGCGTTCGAGCCGGTCTCGTCCCGCAACTCCATCTCGATATTCGGGAAGGTCGCGATGGCGGGAATGCCGAGATCGGCGGCTTCCTTTGCCGCTTCCACCAGCCGGTCGACGCTCATGCGGTTGACGCCGGGCATGGCGGGAATGGGCTCGAGAATATTGCTGCCCGGCACGATGAATACCGGCCAGATGAGGTCGTCAACGGTCAGGTGGTTTTCCTGAACCAGACGGCGCGTCCAATCCGCCTTGCGATTGCGCCGCATGCGGCGATGGCCGGTGATCTCGTCGACCAGATGCGTTTTGTCCTGCATGTCAGAATGTCCTTCGGTCAAATTTCGAAAGCTGCATATCATGAAGCGTGGGCCATGCGAATGCGACAATCTTCCCTCATTGAGGCACAGCGCCGGCGATCATGCTTTGACAAGGCAGATGGCGGAATTCAATATGGACTGGTCGCCCGCCCATCGAGACCGTATCTTCCGGCCATGGAACCTGATTCTCAACCTCTGCCGAAGCGTCCGCTTGCCGAAATCCTCTTTCTGGTCTTCATGAGACTGGTTGCGGTTTCCTGTTTCTGGTTCGGCCTGCAATATTGGGCGATGCTGACGGGCTATTCGCTTGGCGGCCATGGGCGCTTCGATATGCTGAACCTGCCCTGGCGCGTGGCGGGCAGTGCGCTGGCGGTTATTTTCCCGGTTGCGGCGCTGGGTCTCTGGCTCGGCGCCTCCTGGGGTGCCGTCATGTGGGTCATGGGCGCGGGCGCGCAGATCGCCATGTATAAGGTTTGGCCACATATCTTCGGTGCCAACACGCTTGTGCCCGTGATGCACGGTCTCGTGGCAACCATTTATATACTATTCCTGGTCGCTTTCTGGCTGGATCAGCGCCAGAATGAAGAGCGCGCAAGAATTGATTTACCATAATAATAAAGCAATTCGCCCCGTTTTCCTGCCGAATTTTATCGTTAAGTCATTGAATTATAACGGATGACTAAGACCCATTCCCGCTTCGCCACAGATTCGGCCCGCTGGGGAAAATGCATGTAACCATTTGTTAATCGTAGCTTTTAAGTAGAATTTTATGCGCATTGATTAGGTTCTCACTCAAGGCGGGAGACAAACAAACACACCGCCAAACAAAACAGTGAGGCAGTCATGATCAATAGCAAAGTTAAGCCCCAGGCCGTTGTTGCCGATGCACATGAAGATACCATCCGCTCGCTCTACATGGAGTCGCTGCACCTGGTGGAACGTCTCCACCGCCGCCTCCTCGATGTCATCAAGGACGAGTTCGACCGTCAGGGTCGTGATGACGTCAACGCCGTTCAGGCCCTGCTGCTGTTCAACATCGGCAATTCCGAACTGACGGCCGGCGAGCTTCGTTCGCGTGGTTATTACCTCGGCTCGAACGTCTCCTATAACGTCAAGAAGCTGGTCGACCTCGGTCTCATCAACCACCAGCGCTCGCGTGTCGACCGCCGCTCGGTCCGCATCAGCCTGACGGAAAAGGGCCAGGAAATCGCCGAAACGGTTGCCCGCCTTTATGAACGCCACGTCGGTTCGATCGAAAAGGTCGGCGGCATCGGCACCGGCGAGTTCTCCGAAATGAACAAGCTGCTGCAGCGCCTTGATCGCTTCTGGAACGACTCGATCGCTTACCGCCTGTAATACCGCGACGGTTTCACTGTTTAAGCCGGGGGCATCCTTTGCTCCCGGCTTGCGGATTCCGCAGGTCACCCGCCACGCATTTTACCTGTCAAGTCCGCCCCTTCATCCGGCCTTCGCCCTGTTTTGCAGGCGAACACAGCTTCGTGAGAAGAGGACCGTGACACGAATCGGCCATATTGATATGGGAGGCGCAAAGGCATAGGAGCCGGCGGTTTCTCCTGCTGTCGTGGCAAGCCTCGACTGCTGTGCCAGACACCAGCGCCAAGATCATGGCGTATCGAGCATTACCGGCCGGCAGACACGTTGTACGTGTTTGTTAATCATATTGATTTAGGCATCGTTGAGGATGCCGAAGAGAGTGGCTGGTAGGTAGAATGACAAAGAAATCCGTTTCCGATTCCGTATCGCGCCGCGCGCTTCTGCGTTCGGCCGTTTCCGTTGGTGCTGCAGCACTTGCCGCGCCGGCCTTTGCGCAGAACGCGCTTAACGATCTCATGGGCTCTTCGCGCCGCGGCAACTGGGATGACCAGTTCGACGCCAATTCATCGCGTTCGGC
Source organism: Agrobacterium sp. (assembly GCF_059499945.1). NCBI lineage: Bacteria > Pseudomonadati > Pseudomonadota > Alphaproteobacteria > Hyphomicrobiales > Rhizobiaceae > Agrobacterium > Agrobacterium sp. The sequence continues at coordinate 1,074,318 of NZ_JCABZP010000014.1, forward strand.
CGTGGGTGTCGTTTCAAACAATCCGGTTCTCGGACGCGAAGCACCTGTCTATATGCAGCAGGCGATCATGCAATATCAGCAGATCGTGCAGAATGGCGGCTGGCCGGAAGTGCCTGCGTCCCAGCAGCGCCTCCAGATCGGCGTCTCCGATCCTTCCGTACAGGCGCTGCGCCAGCGACTGATGGTATCCGGCGATCTGCCGCGCGAAGCCGGCATTTCCAGTGCCTTTGACTCTTACGTTGATGGCGCACTGAAGCGTTTCCAGGCCCGTCATGGCCTTCCGGCTGACGGTGTCAGCGGCGAATATACCACGAAGGCGCTCAATGTTTCCGCGCAGATCCGTCTGGCGCAACTGCAGACCAACCTCGTGCGCATCCAGTCCATGTCGGGTGATCTCGGCCAGCGTCACCTGATGGTGAATATCCCGGCCGCCGCCATCGAAGCAGTGGAGAATGAACGCGTCGTGCTGCGCAACACCGCCGTCGTCGGTCGCGCCAGCCGCCCGACGCACGTCATCAATTCCAAGATTTACGAAGTCATCCTCAACCCTTACTGGACAGCGCCGCGCTCGATCGTCGAAAAGGACATCGTGCCGCTGATGCAGAAGGACCCGACCTATCTGGAGCGGAACAACATCCGCCTCATCGACGGCAAGGGACAGGAAGTTTCGCCGACGGCGGTCGACTGGTTTGCGCCAAAGGCGCCGAACCTGATGTTCCGCCAGGACCCCGGCAAGATCAACGCCATGTCCTCGACGAAGATCAACTTCCACAATCCGAACAACGAATATATGCACGACACGCCGCAGCAGGGTCTGTTCAACAAGCTGATGCGGTTCGAATCGTCCGGCTGCGTGCGCGTACAGAACGTGCGCGACCTCACAAGCTGGCTGCTGCGCGACACGCCCGGCTGGTCGCGTCAGGAAATGGAACGCGTCATCGCCACCCGCGTCAACACACCGATCAAGCTGGCGCAGGAAGTGCCTGTCTATTTCGTCTACATCACCGCATGGTCGGCGAAGGACGGCGTGGTGCAGTTCCGCGACGACATCTATGAAAAGGACGGCAACGCCGAACTGGCGCTCAACACCACCACCGGCATCGAACAGCCGGCTGGACCTGTCGACGACGACCTGTTGCCGCGCAACTGATCCGGCGCTGCCGTCAGGTTTTTATATTTAAGTGAAAGGCCGCACCCCGTCGGGTGCGGCTTTTTTCATTTTCGCTGCTGGTTTTGAAAAAAACAGCTGCCGTTTTTTGTCGCAACGTCGCAGTTTGACGGGCAAATCTCGCTGCCCGTATTGCTCTTGTTCGGGCAGGGCGCTAAGACGCCATCGCATTACTGTTTCAGGAGCCTTCACCATGTCGAACACAGATGCTTTCTTCTCCCGTCCGCTTGCCGAAGTCGATCCGGATATTTTCGGCGCGATCGAGAAGGAACTGGGTCGCCAGCGCCACGAGATCGAACTGATCGCCTCGGAAAACATCGTTTCCCGCGCCGTGCTTGAAGCGCAGGGTTCGATCATGACCAACAAATATGCCGAAGGTTATCCGGGCAAGCGTTATTATGGCGGCTGCCAGTTCGTAGACATCGCTGAAGAGCTTGCCATTGAGCGCGCCAAGAAGCTGTTCGGCGTCAACTTCGCCAACGTCCAGCCGAATTCCGGTTCGCAGATGAACCAGGCCGTGTTCCTCGCGCTCTTGCAGCCGGGCGACACTTTCATGGGTCTCGACCTGAACTCGGGAGGCCATTTGACGCACGGTTCGCCGGTCAACATGTCCGGCAAGTGGTTCAACGTCGTGTCTTACGGCGTGCGTGAAGGCGACAACCTGCTCGACATGGACGAAGTGGAGCGCAAGGCCAAGGAAACCCGGCCGAAGCTTATCCTCGCTGGCGGCACCGCCTATTCCCGTATCTGGGACTGGAAGCGTTTCCGCGAGATTGCCGATGAAGTCGGTGCCTATCTGATGGTCGATATGGCCCACATCGCCGGCCTCGTTGCCGGTGGCCAGCATCCGTCGCCGTTCCCGCATTGCCACGTTGCCACGACGACGACGCACAAGTCGCTGCGCGGCCCGCGTGGCGGCATGATCCTCACCAATGACGAGGATCTGGCCAAGAAGTTCAACTCCGCCGTTTTCCCCGGTCTTCAGGGCGGCCCGCTGATGCACGTCATCGCCGCCAAGGCAGTCGCCTTCGGTGAAGCGTTGCAGCCGGAATTCAAGGACTATGCCGCACAGGTCGTCAAGAACGCCAAGGCGCTGGCCGAAACGTTGATCGAAGGCGGTCTGGACGTGGTCTCAGGCGGCACCGACAACCACCTGATGCTGGTCGATCTTCGCAAGAAGAACGCCACCGGCAAGCGTGCGGAAGCAGCACTCGGCCGCGCTTACGTCACCTGCAACAAGAACGGTATTCCTTTCGATCCGGAAAAGCCCTTCGTCACCTCGGGTGTGCGTCTCGGCACGCCGGCCGGCACGACGCGCGGTTTCAAGGAAGCGGAATTCCGCGAAATCGGCAAGCTGATCGTCGAGGTTCTCGATGGTCTGAAGGTTGCCAATTCGGATGAGGGCAACGCTGCCGTTGAAGCTGCGGTACGTGAAAAGGTCGTCGGCCTGACGGACCGTTTCCCGATGTATCCGTATATGTAAGGAAAAGAGACGATGCGCTGCCCATTCTGCGGTTCCGAAGACACACAGGTCAAGGACTCGCGTCCGGCGGAGGACAATACCTCCATCCGCCGGCGGCGCATCTGCCCGGATTGCGGCGGTCGCTTCACGACCTATGAGCGCGTGCAATTGCGCGAGCTGATGGTCATCAAGAAAAGCGGCCGCAAGCTGCCCTTCGACCGGGAAAAACTGGTGCGATCCTTCGAGATCGCGCTGCGCAAGCGCCCGGTTGACCGCGACCGGATCGAGCGGGCCGTCTCCGGCATCGCTCGTCGTCTGGAAAGTTCCGGCGAGACGGAAATTCCCTCGGAAGAAATCGGCCTGCAGGTTCTGGAAGCGCTGAAAAGCCTCGATGACGTGGCCTTTGTGCGTTACGCCTCGGTCTATCGCGATTTCAGCCACGCCGAGGATTTCGAGAACGTGATTGCCGAAATCAACGCCAAGATCGCCCGTGATACGGACGGTGGAGCATAGACGTGACGAGCCGTGCCGATGACGAAAAATTCATGGCGCGGGCCATCGAGGTTTCGCTTCGCCACCAGGGTCAGACGCTGACCAATCCCTCGGTCGGCTGCGTCCTCGTCAAGGACGGACAAATCATCGCCGAAGCGGTGACGGCCATCGGCGGCCGGCCCCATGCCGAACGCCAGGCGCTGGAAATCGCCGGCGAGGCGGCCCGTGGCGCAACCGCCTATGTCACGCTCGAACCCTGTTCCCATTGGGGCAAAACCCCGCCCTGCGCCAATGCGCTGGTGGAATACGGCGTCGCCCGTGTCGTGGTGGCGGTGGATGATCCGGATGAGCGGGTTTCCGGCCGTGGTTACTCCATCCTGCGCGATGCGGGCATTGTCGTGGAAACCGGCCTGCTGCGCGACGAAGGCAAGAGAGCGCTTGCCGGTTACCTCACACGGCAGATGAAAAAACGCCCGCATGTGATTCTGAAGCTTGCCATTTCCGCCGATGGTATGATCGGCAGGAGAGGCGAGGGGCAGGTGGCGATCACCGGGCATGAGGCTCGCCACGCCGTGCATGAACTCCGGGCGCGCTGTGATTGCATTCTTGTGGGTATCGGGACTGCGATTGCGGATGATCCGGAACTGACAGTGCGCGTTGCCGGTTTGGAGGAGCGTTCGCCGGTGCGCATCGTGCTAGACCGACATTTTGAATTGCCGCTGACATCGAAGCTGGTGAAGACGGCGCGCGAAGTTCCGGTGGTGATTGCGGCGTTACCCCCCTCTGCCCTGCCGGGCATCTCCCCCTCAAGGGGGGAGATCGGCAAGGGGCTGGCCGCTCGCTCAAGTTTCGACTCCACCTCTCATTCGTCTACCTTCAATGTCGGGCAAGGTAGCGCCCCATCGATCTCCCCCCTTGAGGGGGAGATGCCCGGCAGGGCAGAGGGGGGTAGCTCCGAGTCAAAGCGCCAACTACTGACCGACGCCGGCATCCAGATCCTCGAAGCCTCCACGCTCGAAAACCTCCTCCACATCCTCGCCGAAAGCGGCATGTCGGAACTTCTGGTCGAAGGCGGCGCCTTTGCCGCAAAATCATTCCTTGAAGCCGGGCTGGTGGACCGTATCATGCTGTTCGAAAGCCCTGTTGTGATCGGTGAGGGCGGCATTGAAACGCCGCTCAACCGTGCCGATATCACGGGCGATTATGCGCTGATCAGCGAAACCGCCTATGGGCCGGATCGCTGCTTCGATTATGAAAGGCCAATTTGATGTTTACCGGAATTGTCACCGACGTCGGAACCGTTTCCGAGCTGGAAGCCCTGGCTGAAGGCATTCGTCTGCGGGTGGCGACGAATTACGATCCCAAGACCATCGATATGGGGGCGTCCATCTCCCATGGCGGCGTGTGCCTGACGGTGACGAGGCTGCCTGATGATGGCAGCAACGAGCGCTGGTACGAAGTCGAGGCCTGGGAAGAGGCGCTGCGCCTGACGACGATCGCCAGCTGGCAGAAGGGTACTCACGTCAATCTCGAGCGGGCGCTCAAGATCGGCGACGAGCTTGGCGGCCACATCGTCTCCGGCCATGTCGACGGCAAGGCGGAAATATTGGCTGTCGAACCGGAAGGTGAGGCGGTGCGTATCCGCCTGCGCGCCCCGGAGCATCTGGCGAAATTTGTGGCGCCTAAGGGTTCCATTGCGCTCGATGGCACCTCGCTGACCGTCAACGCCGTCGAAGGCACGGATTTTGACGTTCTGCTGATCCGCCATACGCTCACCGTCACCACCTGGGGCGAACGTCAGCCGGGCGATTTCGTCAATTTCGAGGTCGACACCATGGCGCGTTATGCCGCAAGGCTTGCGGAATTTCCGTCGGCGTAAACCGAAAAGGTGACTCGGCGGGTTATTGTGCCCGCTGACGCCTCCTCCTCCCGTCATTCCGACTCAAAGCCGGCATGACGGAACGGAAGCGACGAGTACGCCAAATCGCATAATGGTCGCTGCCTTGCTTCCGATGAAGCTCAAAACACTATAAGACGTCTCTTCAGCCGTTTTCATCCAAACGGGGGTAGGGGACATACATCATGCCGTCTTTTGAACTGCTGACAGCCTTTTTCGTAACCACCGCTTTGTTCGCCTATATCCCCGGTCCGGCCATGCTTTATGCGGCGGCGCAGACCATGGCGCGCGGCCGGTTTGCCGGGCTGATGGCGGTGCTTGGCATCCATGTCGGCTGCTATTTCCACATTTTTGCCTCTGCGGCGGGGCTTTCGGTGCTGTTTCAGGCCGTTCCCTGGCTCTATCTCGCCGTGAAGCTCTGCGGCGCGCTTTATCTCGTATGGCTCGGTTTTTCGATGCTGCGCAGCAAGCTTGAAGGTGAGGCGGTCAATCTGACCATCGAGCCGAAGTCGGCGCGCCGCGCCTTTTTCGACAGCATCATCATCGATGTGCTCAATCCGAAGACCGCGCTGTTCTTTCTAGCCTTTCTACCGCAATTCGTCGATCCGGCAGCAGCCTTTCCAGTCTGGCTGCAATTGCTGATCCTCGGCATCGCCGTCAATTTCATCTTTTCCTCTGCCGATCTGGTCGGCGTGCTTCTGGCAGGGGCGATGGTCGGGCGTTTGAAGCGTTCCAGCGCGGTGCAGATGCTTGTCCGCCGCGCTGCCGGAACGGTGCTGATGGGGCTCGGCGTCCATCTGGCCTTCCAGAAAACCTGATTCTCGCGGAGCCGCGCCGGGAGGTGCAAAACCCGGCCAAGTGCCCTGCAGAAGCGGCCCCTTGCGCCGCTGACATATGAAATTACTTGCCAAAAACAGTCAGCCGTGGTTTGACCGCCGCAAAAGCCGGTATGATCCGGCGTTAAGCTTTTCGGGAAAATCCCCAGGAACCCTCACATGTCCAAACCTCATCTTCTTATCGTGGAAGCACGTTTTTACAACGATATGGCCGATGCTCTTCTCGAAGGCGCGAAATTCGCGCTCGATGAAGCCGGCGCCACCTATGACGTCATCACCGTTCCCGGCGCGCTGGAAATCCCTGCCGCCATCGCCATGGCGCTTGACGGTGCAGACAATGACGGCACGGAATATGACGGTTTTGTCGCGCTTGGCATGGTCATTCGCGGCGAGACTTACCACTTCGACATCGTCGCCAACGAATCCTCCCGCGCGCTGATGGACCTCGCGGTCAGCGAATCGCTGCCGATCGGCAACGGCATCCTCACCGTCGAGAATGACGAGCAGGCCTGGGCGCGTGTACGCCGTTCCGACAAGGACAAGGGCGGTTTCGCCGCCCGCGCGGCGCTGACCATGATCAAGCTCAAGAAAAAACTGGGTGGCTGAACGCATGTCGAATGTTGATAATGGCGGCGAACCGCGCCAGCCTTCGGTAAAGCCCGCCAACCAGCGCGGCGCGGCCCGCCTTGCGGCCGTGCAGGCGCTTTACCAGATGGATGTCGGCGGAACCGGCGTGATGGAAGTCGTCGCCGAATATGAGGCGCATCGTCTCGGCCAGGAAGTCGATGGCGATACCTACCTGAAGGCTGACCCTTCGTGGTTCCGTTCGATCGTCGCCGGTGTGGTGCGCGATCAGACGAAGATCGACCCCTTGGTGCGCTCCGCCCTTCTGGAAGATTGGCCGCTGTCGCGCCTCGATGCCACCGTGCGCGCCATCCTGCGTGCCGGCGCTTTCGAGATTCTCGAGCGCAAGGACGTGCCGGTCGCCGTCATCGTCACGGAATATGTTGAAATCGCCCGTGCTTTCTTCGAGCATGACGAGCCTAAGCTGGTGAATGCGGTTCTGGACCGCATTGCCAAGCAGGTGCGCGGCGAGGCAAAACGCTGAAGTAAAACAGGTGAGGAAGAGATGAGCGCAGTTTCCCTCCCCGGACTTGAAGTTCAACTGGACGAGGCGAAGCGCAACGTCTTCCTTCTCACCATGGCGCAGGCGATCATGGGATCGGCCGCGCCCTTGAGCTTTTCGGTCGGCGCGCTTGCCGGTTATCAGCTGCTCGGTGCGGACAAGTCACTGGCAACCGCGCCGCTCACCGGCTTTAATGTCGGTGTCGCGCTCGGCGCGATCTGCGTGGCGGCCGCCTCCCGCTTTCTTGGCCGCAAGGCAGGCTTCATGGTCGGCGCGCTGATGTGCTCCATCGGCGGCGGCATTGCTGCGGTGGCGCTCTTCCGGTCGGATTTCTGGCTGTTTGCCGTGGGCCTGCTGCTGATTGGCATTTCTGGCGGTTTCACGCAGAAAATCCGCTTCGCCGCAGCCGATGCCTCGCCATCCTTCTACAAACCGAAGGCGATCTCCTGGATTCTGGCTGGCGGCATCATTTCCGCCATCGTCGGGCCGCAACTCGCCATCTTCGGCAAGGATTTACTTGCGCCGGTTACCTTTGCCGGCGCTTTTCTGGCCCTCGTTCCGCTCGGCCTCGTTTCGATTGCCATTCTGGCGTTTCTGAAATTGCCCGACCCCAAGGCTGCCACCGCCCATGTCGAATCGGTGAGGCCGCTTTCGGAGATTGTCCGCACGCAGCGTTTCGTCACCGGCATGATCTGCGGCATCGGCTCTTATGCGTTGATGACCTTCATGATGACGGGCGCACCGCTTGCCATGGTGATCGGCTGCGGTTTCCCGACCGAACTCGCCACGCTCGGCATCCAGTGGCATGTGCTGGCCATGTTCGGCCCGAGCTTCTTCACCGGCATGCTGATTTCCCGAATCGGCGCGGAAAAAATCGTTGCTTGCGGCCTCATCGTGCTGATGGCCTGCGCCATTGTCGCCCATATGGGCATAGAGCTGTGGAATTTCTGGGCGGCGCTCATTTTGCTTGGCCTCGGCTGGAATTTCGGTTTCATCGGTGCAACCGCCATCATCACGTCAAGCTACCGCCCGCATGAGGCGGACAAGGTGCAGGGCTTCCATGATATCGTGCTCTTCGGCACGGTGGCGTTGTCGTCCTTCTCTTCCGGCAAGGTGTTTACGGCCTGGGGCTGGTCGGTGATGAACCTCGTCATCTGGCCGGTTGCCGGGCTTTGCCTCCTGCTCGTCCTGTCGCTCATCCTCACGAAGCAAAAAAAAGCCGCCTGAGTTCTGCGCCGCTCTCTACGCCTTTCAAGTTTCAGGCAAATTTGTGGGCTTGACGCGGCACCTTGCGCCAACGCAATCTCCGCTCCGAGGACATTTTTCCTTGGGAGGGGAACAAATGCCCAAGACGGGATTTGGGACAGGCCGTCCGCATCTCCCTGCACAAGGTTTCGCCGCGCCGGGGAGGGAGTGAGACCCGGCCTTTTGGGAGGTAAGTGCGCATGACCGTAATACCCATAGTAATTTTATGCGGTGTCCTGTCCGTGGTTTACGCGGTATGGGCCACCAAAAGCGTTCTCGATGCCGATCAGGGCAACGAGCGTATGCGTGAAATAGCAGGTTTTATCCGTGAAGGTGCGCAGGCTTATCTCACCCGTCAATATCTCACCATCGCCGTCGTCGGATTGATCGTCGCTGTTCTTGCCTGGTATCTGCTATCGGCCATGGCGGCCATCGGCTTCCTCATCGGCGCGGTGCTTTCGGGCGCGGCCGGTTTCGTCGGCATGCATGTGTCGGTGCGCGCCAATCTGCGCACCGCGCAGGCGGCGTCCCACAGCCTTTCCGCCGGTCTCGATATCGCCTTCAAGTCGGGCGCCATCACCGGCATGCTGGTCGCAGGTCTCGCGCTGCTCGGCGTCTCCATCTATTATTTCGTCCTGACCTCGGTGATGGGCCATCCGGCCGGATCGCGTGAGGTGATCGATGCGCTGGTGTCGCTCGGCTTCGGCGCATCGCTGATCTCCATCTTCGCCCGTCTCGGCGGCGGCATCTTCACCAAGGGTGCAGATGTCGGCGGCGATCTCGTCGGCAAGGTCGAGGCCGGCATTCCCGAGGACGACCCGCGCAACCCGGCAACGATCGCCGACAATGTCGGCGACAACGTCGGCGACTGCGCCGGCATGGCGGCAGACCTCTTCGAGACCTATGCCGTCTCCGTGGTCGCGACCATGGTTCTTGCCGCGATCTTTTTTGCGGGAACGCCGATACTGGAAAGCGCCATGGTCTATCCGCTGGCGATTTGCGGCGCCTGCATCCTGACCTCGATTGCCGGCACCTTCTTCGTGAAGCTCGGCACCAACAATTCCATCATGGGCGCGCTCTACAAAGGGCTCATCGCCACCGGCGTTTTCTCGGTTGCCGGTCTTGCGGTCGCTACTCATGCGACGGTCGGCTGGGGAGTGGTGGGCACGGTGGCCGGAATGGAGATCACCGGCACCAACCTCTTCTTCTGCGGATTGGTCGGCCTCGTCGTGACGGCGCTTATCGTCGTCATCACCGAATATTATACCGGCACCAACAAGCGGCCGGTCAACTCCATCGCCCAGGCGTCGGTCACCGGTCACGGCACCAACGTCATCCAGGGCCTTGCGGTTTCGCTGGAATCGACGGCGCTGCCGGCTCTCGTCATCGTTGGCGGCATCATCGGAACCTATCAGTTGGCCGGCCTGTTCGGCACGGGCATCGCGGTCACCGCCATGCTTGGTCTCGCGGGCATGATCGTGGCGCTCGACGCCTTCGGCCCGGTGACTGATAATGCCGGTGGTATCGCTGAAATGGCCGGTCTCGATCCTGACGTGCGCAAGGCGACGGATGCGCTGGATGCCGTCGGCAACACCACCAAGGCCGTCACCAAGGGTTACGCCATCGGTTCGGCCGGTCTCGGCGCGCTGGTGCTGTTTGCGGCCTATTCCAACGACCTGTCCTATTTCGCCGCCAATGGCGATACTTATCCCTACTTCAAGGATATAGGCGAGATTTCCTTCAGCCTCGCCAACCCTTATGTGGTTGCCGGCCTGCTGTTCGGCGGCCTCATCCCCTATCTCTTCGGCGGCATCGCCATGACGGCGGTGGGCAAGGCGGCAAGCTCGATTGTCGAGGAAGTGCGCCGCCAGTTTCGCGAAAAACCGGGCATCATGGCTGGGACGGAAAAGCCTGATTATGGCAGGGCCGTGGACCTGCTGACACGCGCGGCGATCAAGGAAATGGTCATCCCGTCGCTCCTGCCGGTTCTGGCGCCGCTCGTCGTTTATTTCGGCGTGCTGCTGATTTCGGGCTCCAAGGCGTCGGCCTTCGCGGCACTTGGCGCATCGCTGCTCGGCGTCATCATCAACGGCCTCTTCGTGGCGATTTCCATGACCTCAGGTGGCGGTGCATGGGACAACGCCAAAAAGAGCTTCGAAGACGGCTTCATCGACAAGGACGGCGTGCGCCACGTCAAGGGTTCGGACGCCCACAAGGCGTCGGTGACGGGTGATACGGTCGGCGATCCCTACAAGGATACCGCCGGTCCCGCCGTCAACCCGGCGATCAAGATCACCAATATCGTGGCGCTGTTGCTGCTTGCTGTTCTTGCCCACTGAGGGCTGAGGTTCCGACGAATGAAAAAGGCCCGGGGAGTGATCCCCGGGCCTTTGATTTTTCCGTTCCTGCTGAGGTCAGGGGGTGTTGTTGCCCTGACCGAGAATGCTCTTGGCGATGTTGGCGCCGGAGGTGCCGCCGGAGAGCAGCTGCTGCAGGAAGGTGAGGTCCTTGCCGCCGGTCGGCGTTGTGCGCGAAATCGTGTCGAAGACCTTGCCGTCCTGCAGCGTGTAGTTGGCCTTGCGCTCGATGACGCCGTCCTTGTTGAAATAGATCGCAAGAATGTTCTGTTCGACCAGCGCCGGCTTCATGAAGGCCGCGCGGCGCACGCGCTTCTGCGAGATGTAATAGAAAACCTCGTTGCCGAAGGTCGCCGTCGTGGAGGGCGTGCCCATGGTCAGCAGAACCTGCTCACGGCTGGAACCCTCAGGGATCAGCTGGAGCGACTGCTCGTCCATGACATAGCCGTTATGGAACACATCGGTTGTGCTGCTGCAGGCGGAAAGCAGGCCGGATGCGAGCACGATTGCGATGGCGGTCTTGCTCAGAATTTTGCCGTGACTTGCGGATTTCTGCTTGCTCAACTGCTTTTCCCCGACTGCGATCATGAATGGCACCTTCCGGCATTGCGTGGTGCACAGTGTCTGTGCACATGATTGTGTCAATCCGGGGACGGAAAATCCCGATCACCCCCCAAATTCAATGCTTTCCCGGCCTTTTGGAACTCCTCCGGTTCTCTTCGACTGTTTCAGCCCAAAGACGAACGTGACCGTGACAGCATTGCAATTCGTGGATGCTTCGGTAAACCAGCTTTGACAATCATGCAACAAGTGCGATGGGCGGTAAGCGAATTCACCCGTCCGGTTCGGAAAAAAAAGATGATATTCGGGCTGTTCAAGAAGAAAAACAACAATCGCGCCATAGTTGACCGGCAATATGCGACCTTGACGGCTGCCGCCCGCACGCCCGGATTTTATCTTGACCTCGGTGTGCCCGACACGGTCATGGGCCGTTTCGAGATGCTCTCGGCGATCATGATTCTCTATTTCCGCCGCACCAAATCATCAGGTGTCAGCGGGCAGGAAATCGCCCAGGAGATCGTCGACGCCTTTTTTCAAGATATCGATCATTCCATCCGTGAGCTGGGAATCGGTGACCAGGGCGTGCCGAAACGCATGAAGAAATTCGCCGGTATGTTTTATGGGCGGCTCGAATCCTACGCGGCGGCGCTGGATGCTTCCGACCGCCCCGCTCTTGCCGCAGCGCTCCGGCGCAATATATATCCGCAGGTAGACGACAAGGCCCCTGATATGGAGGGGTTGGCGGGCTGGATGATGGAAGCATCCGCAGCCCTTGCCGCCCAGTCCGAAGAGACAATAGCAACCGGAAGCCTGACGCTGCCCTTGCCTTTACGATGAGGTTCACGATGAACGCGCGACACGCCGCAAATGACGACCTGCCTTTTTCCTATCCCGTAAAGGTAGGCCATATTTCCGCCAATCCCGTCAGGATTGGTCTCGAAGCCAGTGCCGAGGAACTGAAGGCGCTGGCGAAATTCTGGGATGTGGTTTCCGTCGAATATCTGAAGGCGGAGCTGCAGGTTTCCCGCTGGAAGAAGGATGGCGTGAAGATCAAGGGTGAGGTGCATGCGGCTGTGACCCAATCCTGCATCGTCACGCTGGAGCCGGTCTCGAGCAAGATCGACGAGACGGTGGAGCAGATTTTCGTCCCGGAAGGATCGAAACTGGCGCGGATGGTGACCAATGAGGAAGGCGAGATCGTGCTTGATCCTGATGGCCCCGATATTCCCGATCAGTTCACCGGCGACAGCATCGATGTCGGCGCCGTGGTTGCCGAATTTGCCGCGCTTGCGATCGATCCCTATCCGCGCAAAGCGGATGCGGAATTTGCCGAAGCGGCTGAAAAAGAGCCCGAAGAAGAAAAGCGCCCATCGCCCTTTGCCGTGCTGAAAGATTGGAAAAAAGACTGAATGGCCCAGCCGGGCTGAAATAATTTTATTGTAACAAGAGCCGGAAAAGGTATTTTCGCGCAAAATCCGCTTGATTGGCGGCAAGTAAGGATAAGGGACGAGTGATCAGAATTGCAATTGACGTCATGGGTGGCGATTTCGGCCCAGATGTTGCCATACCCGGTGCCGCCAAGGCGCTTGAACGGCACAACGATGTAACTTTTCTGCTCTACGGGCAGAAGAGCAAATGCGACCCCATTCTGGCACAATATCCCGCACTTCGGGAAAAGTCGGTCTTTCACGATTGTGAAGTCTCGGTCAGCATGGACGAGAAACCGAGCCAGGCGCTGCGCCGTGGCCGCTATGTTTCCAGCATGTGGCGCGCCATCGAGGCGGTGAAGCTCGGCGAGGCGGATGTCGCCGTTTCCGCCGGCAATACCGGCGCGCTGATGGCCATGGCCAAATTCTGTTTGCGCACCATGGCGCGGGTGGAACGACCGGCGATTGCCGGCATCTGGCCGACGCTGAAGGGCGAAAGCATCGTGCTCGACATCGGTGCGACGATCGGCGCCGATTCCCAGCAGCTTCTGGATTTTGCCCTGATGGGCGGCGCCATGGCGCGCGCGCTTTTCGATATCGACCGCCCTACCGTCGGCCTGCTCAATGTCGGTGTCGAGGAAGTCAAGGGCCAGGAAGAGGTACGTGAGGCCGGACGGCTTATCCGTGAGGCCGATCTCGGCACCATCGACTATCGCGGTTTCGTCGAAGGCGATGATATCGGCAAGGGTACGGTGGATGTGGTGGTGACGGAAGGTTTCACCGGCAACATTGCGCTCAAAGCCGCAGAAGGCACGGCGCGCCAGATCACCACGCTTCTGCGTGAGGCGATCTCGCGCAGCTTCTTCGCCAAGATCGGTTATGTCCTGGCGAAAAGCGCCTTTGATGTGCTTCGGGAAAAAATGGACCCGCGCAAGGTCAATGGCGGCGTGTTTCTGGGCCTGAACGGCATTGTCATCAAGAGCCACGGGGGTACGGACGCCGTTGGTTTTGCGTCGGCTGTCGATGTCGGTTACGACATGGTTCACAACGGCCTGACGGCCAAGATTGAAAATGATCTGAAGATTTACCACGCAAGACGGCTTCCGCCCCCGGCGCCCGAAGCTCTCGTGGCTGACGAGGAATAAGGGAATGATCCGCTCTATAGTTCGTGGTTTCGGGGCAGCGCTTCCGAAGCGTGTCATGACCAACAGCGAAATCGAAGGTGTCGTCGAGACATCAGACGAATGGATCGTGCAGCGCACGGGCATCAAGCAGCGCTATATCGCCGGCGAAGGTGAAACCACCGCGTCCCTCGGCGAAGCTGCTGCGCGTGCCGCGCTCGACAATGCCGGCCTGACACCTGATGATATCGACCTCATCATTCTGGCCACCTCGACCCCTGATAACACTTTTCCGGCAACGGCGGTGAACATCCAGAACCGTCTTGGCATGACCCACGGCTTCGCCTTCGACATGCAGGCCGTCTGTTCCGGCTTCGTTTATGCCGTATCGACCGCCGACCTCTATATTCGCGGCGGCATGGCCAAGCGCGTCCTGGTGATCGGTTCCGAAACCTTCTCGCGCATTCTCGACTGGAAGGACCGCACCACCTGCGTTCTCTTCGGAGATGGCGCCGGCGCGCTGATTCTTGAAGCCGGCGAAGGCGAGGGGACGTCCGCCGATCGCGGCGTTCTGACCGCGCAGCTGCGTTCCGACGGTTCGCACAAGGAAAAGCTCTATGTCGATGGCGGACCTTCCACGACAGGTACCGTTGGTCATCTGCGCATGGAAGGCCGGGAAGTGTTCAAGCACGCCGTCGGCATGATCACCGACGTGATCGAACAGGCCTTTGAGGCGACGGGCACGACGTCTGATGACCTCGACTGGCTGGTTCCGCACCAGGCCAACAAGCGCATCATCGACGGATCGGCGAAGAAGCTTAACATCGCCCCGGAAAAGGTCGTCATCACCGTCGATCAGCACGGCAATACCTCGGCCGCCTCCATTCCGCTGGCGCTCGCCGTTGCGGCCGGCGACGGACGCATCAAGAAGGGCGATCTTGTCATGCTGGAGGCCATGGGCGGCGGCTTCACCTGGGGTGCGGTGCTGCTGCGCTGGTAAGGGCGTGATTTGCGCGTTTGCCGGGGCGCCGGGGCGAAATCGGTTGTGATTTTCGCGCTCACGCCCCGGTCAGAAGCGCCCGGGCGACCCGAGCCTGTGTCAAAACCGTATCAGTCAGTCTAAGCCCTTGCACTGATTGCCGAAAGCCTCAAATGAATCTGGAACAATCCCTTGACCGGTCGCCACAAGGGAAATAATCTCGGCGGCTCCTAGAGAAAAATTCAGACACGGTTTGTGGGGAAAAATGGCCGGGAAGACAGTGACACGCGCAGATCTTGCAGAATCTGTGTTTCGTAAAGTCGGGCTGTCCCGCACCGAATCCGCCGAACTGGTCGAAACGATCATCGACGAGATTTGCAACGCGATCACCCGCGGCGAGGTCGTCAAGCTTTCGTCCTTCGCAACTTTCCAGATCAGGGAAAAGAACGAGCGCATCGGCCGCAACCCGAAAACGGGTGAGGAAGTTCCGATTTCGCCGCGCCGCGTCATGACCTTCAAGGCCTCGAATGTGCTGAAGCAGCGGATTCTGAAGGCCCATACGGCCCGCAAGGCCAAGCAGAAGGGCCAGAAGGCGGGGGCATAATCCCTCACTCAAGGTCGTAGCGACACGCCTTTTTTGCCATATCGCAAGCCCTTTTCCCCATTCTTCTTGTGAACATACTTGAATTTCAACGTGCAAGCCGTTGAAATCCGGTCGACTCACATCATAATCAATTTTAGTGATTTGTATCTCGCCGCAACGGCGTCGGCGCGGGGTCGTAACCGACTTAGCGTGGTGTTTGACCGGCGGGTGAAAAGCGTTCTCGTTCAGTGTCCGGCCGGATGCATGGTGCTCCGGTTCGGATGGGAGTGGAAATTTGGATAAAAGCCCCGACGCGTTTCGGACGATCAGTGAAGTGGCGGATGAGCTGAACCTGCCGCAGCATGTGCTGCGTTTCTGGGAAACGCGTTTTCCGCAGATCAAGCCGATGAAACGGGGCGGGGGCCGCCGTTATTACCGCCCTGACGATATCGATCTCCTGAAGGGCATCCGTCATCTTCTTTATGACCATGGCTACACCATCAAGGGCGTGCAGAAGCTCCTGAAAGCCAATGGTAACCGCTTCGTGGCGGCAATCGCCTCCGGTGATCTCGCGACCATGGAAGCCATCATGGCGGCGAGCGGGGAAAAGGAAGTCGCCGAGCCGCGTGTCATCGATACCGATGGGGACGAGGTTGTCGGCCGTCCGAAGGCCAAGCCGAGCGGCCGGTTTTTCGGCTTCGGCGGCGGCAACAGCGATGCCGAAATATCGGTCGGCAAGTCGAGCATCGGCAAGGACGACCAGGCGCTTTTGCAGGAAGCCCTGTTCGATCTCCTCGAGTGCAAACGCCTGCTCGATCAGGTTCGCTGACGATTTATCCACAGGTCTTTTAAGCGTTTCCCATCCGGGAATTCGAGAAAACAAAGAGTTAGAGCGTTTTCCCGTTTCTCTGAAAAACGAAAACGATCGCGAATGCCAACTTTTCGGAAACTCCTTTCGCCGATAATGCGGCTCCGTTGAAAGGAGTCCGATCGTGAGCAACCGAAAACCGACAGCACGACGCCGCACGGCGAAGAA
Source organism: Agrobacterium sp. (assembly GCF_059499945.1). Taxonomy (NCBI): domain Bacteria; kingdom Pseudomonadati; phylum Pseudomonadota; class Alphaproteobacteria; order Hyphomicrobiales; family Rhizobiaceae; genus Agrobacterium; species Agrobacterium sp. The sequence goes on from NZ_JCABZP010000014.1 coordinate 1,090,608, forward strand.
ATCGAGCGGCGGCAGCGTTTGGCCATGGGTGTTGATGCTGGGCGTCGTTGCCGGCGGCATTCAGGCTTACGAACATCGAGACAGCCTTCTGCCGCAGCGCCATGTTGCGAAGGCGACATCCTCAGCCGCGAATTCCCCGAAAGTCGCGACAACCGCCAAGCGCGATGCGGTCACGACCGAGAAAGTCGCATCCATCCGCCCCGCATCGCCGGCTCTGCCCGGCAATGGACCGGTGCCGCCGCGCCCGATCGCCATGCCATCCGTCTCGCAGCCGAGCCAGGTTGCAGCTATCCTGCCGGAAACGCGTCCTTCGGTCGAAAAAATCTCGCTCGGTGAAAAAAGCGGCGCCTTTGCCTTCTGCGGCCGTTCGGGCCTCAATAATTGCGTGGCCGATGGCAACACCTTCTGGATGAAGGGCGTGAAGACGCAGCTCGCCGGCATCGAGGTTCCGCAGATCGACCGGGCGCGCTGCATGGAAGAGCGCCAGCGCGGTTTCGTTGCAAAGGTCAGGCTTCGCGACATGCTGAATGCCGGCGCCTTCGATGTGACCTCTTCCGGGACTGCGGGCGGGCAAGCCACGGAACGCAAACGGCTTTCGCGTTCGGGCGTCTCCTTCGCCGATCAACTCGTGCGAGAAGGGCTCGCCCATCCGGTATCGGCAAAAAATCAGTCCTGGTGTGGCTAAGGCCCAATTGACCGAAACGGTCCGGCCTGTGTAGATGAGGCTCAGTCGCGTTTGGGATCGAGGCCTCGTGCCGGACACCCGAAGGATGACGACTTTTTGCAGCGACTTGACCGCAATGGTGCAAGGCGCGGCAATGCGGACGTGGCGAAATCGGTAGACGCAGCAGACTTAAAATCTGCCGACCATTGGTCTTGCGGGTTCAAGTCCCGCCGTCCGCACCACCTTCACCCACAAACAAAGTGCGCCCCTGCAGCGCAGATGCGGCAAGGATAGATTGCCAATTCGCGTTGATATTCAGGCGTTGGTTGCTTTTGTTCCTAGTGGTGCGCCCAAAAAATAATCCTGCTCAAGCAAGCGGCATATTTCTTCGAAAATCACCCAAAAGAACCTATTGACCTTGCCACGATGGGAAGCCCTATCTTTTTTTTAACACAAGAAAAGAGGGGTCGTACGCATGTCACAAATGGAGATCCGGGCGAGTCACCAGATTGCGATCGATGGCATGACATGCGCCTCCTGTGTCGGCCGCGTGGAAAAGGCGATTGCCAAGGTGCCGGGCGTTCTGAAGGCCTCGGTCAATCTCGCGACGGAACGCGCTGATATCTCCTTTTCCGGATCGCCCGACGTGCCGGCCGTGATCGCGGCGGTCCGGAATGCTGGGTATGGCGTCGAAGAAAAAACCATCGAACTCGATATCGAGGGTATGACCTGCGCCTCCTGCGTCGGTCGTGTTGAAAAGGCGCTGAAGGCTGTTTCCGGTGTTTCCGATGCGACCGTCAATCTGGCGACCGAGCGTGCCACCATCCGCGTTGCCGGCAATGCCGCCTCTGCAGCCACCCTGGCGGAGGCGATCAAGCGGGCGGGCTATACGGCGAGCGAAATCATCGCCGACAAGGCCGGTGATGTGGAGCAGGATAGACGCGCTACGGAACTGCGCGGCCTGAAAATCAGCCTTGCCGTGGCCGCTGCGCTGACGTTGCCAGTCTTCGTGCTGGAGATGGGCTCGCATCTGGTGCCCGCCATCCATGATTTTGTGATGGAAACGGTCGGCATGCAGGAAAGCTGGTATCTGCAATTTGTGCTGACGACACTGGTCCTGTTCGGGCCCGGCCTGCGCTTCTTTAAAAAGGGCATACCCGCACTGCTAAGGCTGGCGCCGGACATGAATTCGCTCGTCGTACTGGGCACCGCCGCCGCCTGGGGATTTTCGGTGGTGGCAACCTTCCTGCCCGAAATCCTGCCGCGTGGCACGGCCAATGTCTATTATGAGGCGGCGGCGGTTATCGTCACGCTCATCCTTCTCGGCCGATTCCTCGAAGCGCGCGCCAAAGGCCGCACCAGCGAGGCGATAAAGCGCCTCGTCGGCCTGCAGGCGAAGTCCGCCCGCGTGCTGCGCGATGGCGAAACCGTTGATGTGCCGTTGCAGGATGTGCGCACCGGCGATGTGATCGTCGTTCGCCCCGGCGAGAAAGTGCCGGTCGATGGGCTGGTTCTCAGCGGTTCTTCTTATGTCGATGAATCGATGATCACTGGCGAGCCGGTCCCGGTCACCAAGGCGGCGGGTTCCGAGGTTGTCGGCGGCACGGTGAACCGCAATGGCTCCTTCACCTTCCGTGCAACCAAGGTGGGTGCCGATACGCTGATCGCCCAGATCATCCGCATGGTGGAGGAGGCGCAGGCCGACAAGCTGCCCATTCAGGCGCTGGTCGACAAGGTCACCAACTGGTTCGTGCCGGCTGTCATGCTGGCCGCACTCGCCACTTTCACCGTCTGGTTCATCTTTGGGCCTGATCCGGCCTTGACCTTCGCGCTCGTCAACGCGGTTGCGGTTCTCATCATCGCCTGTCCCTGCGCCATGGGCCTTGCCACGCCGACCTCGATCATGGTCGGCACCGGCCGCGCCGCCGAGATGGGCGTGCTGTTCCGCCGCGGCGATGCGCTTCAGACGCTGCGCGATGCCGACGTGATTGCCGTTGACAAGACCGGCACCCTGACGCTCGGCAAGCCGAAGCTGGTGCATTTCACCACGACGCAGGGCTTCGATGCGGATGAGGTGCTTCGCCTCGTCGCCTCGCTGGAGAACCATTCCGAACATCCGATTGCGGAGGCGATCGTCGAGGCGGCGAAACATGGCGGCCTGACGCTTGCCAATGCGGAAGGCTTCGAGGCGACCCCCGGTTTTGGTGTTGCAGCCATGGTTGACGGCCGCAGGGTCGAAGCGGGCGCAGACCGGTTCATGATCAAGCTCGGTTATGACGTCGCGATGTTTGCCGATGATGCCGAAAGGCTGGGCAGGGAAGGGCAGTCGCCGCTTTATGCCGCCGTCGATGGCAGGCTGGCCGCGATCATCGCCGTTGCCGATCCGATCAAGCAGACGACCCCGGAGGCGATTGCGGCGCTGCATGCGCTGGGCCTCAAGGTCACGATGATCACCGGTGACAATCGCCGCACTGCCGAAGCTATAGCCCGCCGTCTCGGTATTGATGAGGTGGTGGCGGAAGTGCTGCCCGACGGCAAGGTCGAGGCCGTCAAAAGGCTTGCTGCCGGCGGGCGACGTGTCGCCTTTGTCGGGGATGGGATCAATGATGCACCGGCGCTTGCTGCGGCCGATGTCGGGCTTGCCATCGGCACGGGTACGGATGTCGCGATTGAAAGTGCCGATGTGGTCTTGATGTCTGGCGATCTGCGCGGTGTTGCCAACGCCATCGCGCTCTCCAAGGCGACCATCCGCAATATCGGCCAGAATCTGTTCTGGGCCTTCGCTTACAACGCTGCACTCGTTCCGGTGGCGGCTGGAATATTGTATCCTGTCAACGGCGTTCTGCTGTCGCCTGTCCTTGCTGCCGGAGCCATGGCGCTTTCCAGCGTCTTCGTATTGACGAACGCGCTGCGCCTGAAAAGCTTCCGTGCACCGCTGGTGGACAGACCGGCGGGCATGCAGCTCGCAGCGGCCGAATAGGAGGCGGATGTGATGACGCCTGGCAACACAATCTATCTGCCGCAGATCGGGCGCAGCATCATGGCGGCGCAGGGTGAAACCGTGCTTCAGGCCGCGTTGGCCGCTGGCGTCACCTATCCGCATGGCTGTCGCATGGGCCGCTGCGGGGCCTGCAAATCGCATCTCATTTCCGGCAAGATCGATCTTCTCAAGCATACGCCCTTCTCCTTGACCGAAGAGGAAAAGGCGGATGGTCTGACGCTCGCCTGCCGGGCCGTGCCGTTAAGCGACATGACGATCAGCTGGCTCGATGGGGCGGATGAGATCGCCGATATTCCGACCGGCCGCTTTGAGGGCGTGGTGGCGGAAGTGGTGGATGCGACACATGATATCAAGCTCATCCGTATCCGGCTCAACGAGCGCGGGCAGTTTGCCTTCAAGCCCGGACAATATGTGCGCCTGCTTTATGCGGACTGTTCGCCGCGTGACTATTCCATCGCCAGTCGGGTGGATGAGGAATTGATCGAATTTCACATCCGGCACGTTCCCGGCGGCATGACGAGCGGCCGCATCTTTTCGCTCGCCAGGGCTGGTGACCCCGTGACGATCGTGGGGCCTTTCGGTTCTTCGTTCCTGCGGGAAAAACATTGTGGGCCCATCCTCGGCATTGCCGGCGGGTCGGGGCTTGCCCCCGTCAAGGCGGTTGTCGAGGCAGCACTTGCAACGGGCCGTGAACGCCCGGTTCATGTCTATTTCGGCGCGCGCGCTCAGCGTGATCTCTATATGCTCGACCGCTTCGGAGATCTTGCCGCGCGGCATGGCAATCTGAGCTTCGTTCCGGTTCTCTCGCATGAAGACCATGCCGATATCAGGTGCGGTTATGTCGGTGCGGCGGTGGCGGATGATTTCGACGATCTCGATGGCTGGAAAGCCTATATTGCCGGACCGCCGGCCATGATCGAGGCGACGGTGCCGCAGCTTCTGGCGCGCGGCATGCGCACCGCCGACATTCATGCAGACGTGTTTTTCACCCTGGAAAGATAGGAGCAGGATCGATGAACATTGGCACAGCCGCCACCGCCTCCGGTGTTTCTGCAAAGATGATCAGGCATTACGAGATGATCGGCCTGATCAAATCGGCAAACCGCACGGATTCCGGATACCGGGTCTATACGGCCAATGATCTGGAAACGCTGCGCTTCATCCGCCGCGGACGCGATCTCGGTTTTTCCATCGAAAAGATCAGGCAGCTCATGACCCTGTGGCGCGATCCGGGTGGCGCCTCCTGCGATGTCAAACGCATCGTCATGGAACATGTCGTCGATCTGGAAGCGAAGATGCACACGCTTCGGGAGATGGCAGACACGCTTCGAAACCTTGCAACCTATTGCCCCGACAATGGTGAGCCGGAGTGCCCGATCATTCAGGATCTGGCCCATTCCGAAAATGTCGATTTTGCACCGGTGGCTGTCGTGCCCAAGCGGCCCGGCATGCTGAAGGGTACGTCCGGGCCGGTGATGGATTTACATCGCCTGGCGAAATAAGCGGCTTTTCCCTTTGGGGGCGAGCGTCGATTGCAGTGGAAATGCCAATTGCTGTGAAGGAGACAGGGCCATGTGGATACAGATAATACAGCGCTTCTTTATTCTGTGCCTGATGCTGGCGATCGTTTCCGTCATCGCGTTTCTTCTGCCCTATATGGCGGGCGGTGATCCGGCCCGCACCATCCTGTTTTCACGCATGCGCGATACGGCACTTGATCCACATGCAGTGGAGGCGCTCCGGGCCAGTCTCGGGCTCGACCGGCCGCTTTACGTGCAATATTTCGCATGGCTGTCGAATGCGTTGCGTGGCGACCTTGGGTTTTCCTTCACCAGCAGCCAGCCTGTCGCTGCCGAGCTTATGCGGTCGCTCTGGGTGTCGGTGACGCTGGCGCTGACGGCGCTGGCGTTCGCGATCGCCGTCGCCCTGCCGCTCGGCACATTGGCGGCGATGCGTCCGGGCGGTCGTCTGGACAATTTCGCGACGCTGATGATCCAGACATTCGTCGCAACGCCCGAATACTGGTTCGCGCCCATGTCGGCGCTGGTCTTTGCGCTCTATCTCGGCTGGTTGCCCTCGGCCGGATGGGATAGCTGGCGCTCGCTGGTGCTTCCTGCGCTGACCCTGACGCTGCGGCCGCTCGCCTATTTCACGCAGGTGACGCGCGCCGCCATGGCCGAGGTTTTGCGCGCGCCCTATATCACGGCGGCGCGCAGCCGCGGCCTTGGCATGCATGGCACGGTCATGCGCCACGGCATCCGCAACGGCTCGCTGCCGGTGGTCACCTTCTTTGCCCTGTGGCTTGCGGGGCTGCTTGGCGGATCGGTGGTCGTGGAAGTGATCTTCGCCATTCCCGGCATGGGCCGGCTTCTCTACGACGCCGTGGTCAATCGCGACATCCCGATGCTGCAGGGTGGTTTCATCTGCATCGTGGCCCTGTCCATCCTGGTCAATACCCTGGCCGACAGCTTCTATGTCCTGATCAATCCAGCAATGCGAGGTCACCATGACCACTAGCCTCTTTCCGAGCGCGCCAGCCGCTGCCATGCCGATGACCATGCCCAAGCGCCCCTCGAGCCTGTCCCGCTTCACGGATTTCATCCGCTGCCGGCACTGGACCTTCTATGCGGGAGCGGCGATTTTTCTCGTCATCATCCTGCTGCTGGTGATCGCGCCGTGGATTTCACCCTATGATCCGGCAAAGCAGAACCTTCGTCTGCGGTTGAATGCGCCAAGCGCCCTCTACTGGCTGGGAACGGACCACCTGGGCCGCGATGTGCTCAGCCGGCTGCTGATCGGCGGCCGCTTCACGGTCACCATTGCCGCCATCACCGTCATTCTTTCTGTCGTGATCGGGACCTTCATCGGCATCATCAGCGGCCGCAACCGCGGCATCCTCGACGAGGTGCTGATGCGCATCGTGGACCTGCTCATCGCCATACCTGACGTCGTGATCGCGATTTTCCTCGTGGCCATCTTCGGCCCGGGATACGGAACGCTGATCGCGTCGCTGACCATCGTCGGCTGGACACCTTTTGCGCGGCTGGCGCGGGGGCTGACGCTCTCGATCAATTCGCGTGAATATATCCGTGCCGCCGAGGTACTCGGCTGCACAAGGCGCTTCATCATCTTCCGGCATATCATTCCCAACACGATCTGGCCGATTGCGGCCGTGGCGTTCCTGCGCTTTGGCCACAAGCTGATCACGGTGGGCGGATTGTCATTTCTGGGCCTTGGCGTACAGCCGCCGGCCGCAGACTGGGCGCTGATGCTGGCCGACGCGCAGGCCTATGCGGAGCGGATGCCCGTCCTCGTCATCGCACCGGGTCTGGCGATCTTCCTTGCAGCGCTCAGCGTGACGTGGATCGGCCATGGCCTCAATCTGGAAACAAAGAAAACCAACGGTCATTGACGCCTGCGGGCGGGCAATGACGGATTTGACGATTGTCAAACATACGTGACGCAACGGAACAGGAAGGAGAGTAATATCGTCTGAAGCCGCATGAAAATTCGTGAATGCCTCCGATTCAATAAAAATAAGGGGAACTCTTATGAATATCGAAGGACAAACGCTTGCCAAGACGGCCATGTCTCCCGAATGCGCACCGCTTCTGGAGATCGAGGATCTGCACGTTTCTGTGCCGGCGCAAAACGGCCGCAAGTTTGTTATTTCGGGCCTGACGCTTTCCGTCAACGCCGGAGAAGTCGTCGCTCTCGTCGGCGAATCCGGATCGGGTAAGAGCATGACGGCCCTGTCGCTGATGCGGCTTTTGCCGCAGGGCGCGGAAATCAATTCCGGCCGCATTTCCTTTGCCGGGCGCGATATTCTCGCTCTTTCATCCTCCGAACTCGATGCACTGCGCGGTGCCGATATCGGCATGCTGTTCCAGCAGCCGCAGGCCATGCTCGACCCGACCAGCCGGGTGAGGACGCAGGTTGCCGAGCCGCTCTGGATCCACCGTAAAATGAGCCGGCACGCGGCGCTTGACCGGGTCGTCGGTCTCCTGTCCGATGTCGGCATTCCCGATCCCTCAGCACGGGCGCAATGCTTCGCGCACGAGCTTTCCGGCGGTATGGCGCAACGTGTCATGATTGCCGCCGCACTGTCAGGCAATCCGCAGCTTCTGATCGCCGACGAACCGACGACGGCGCTCGATGTCACCGTTCAGGCACAGATACTCCGCCTGCTTGATGACGAACGCCGCAAGCGCCGGCTTGCCACGTTGCTCATCACCCATGACCTCTCGGTCGTCGCCGCTTTCGCGGACCGGATTGCGGTCATGTATGCCGGCCGCATCGTCGAAGAGGGGCCGACCCAGGCGATCCTCAAGGCGCCGCAGCACCCCTATACCAAGGCGCTCATCAGCTGTTCACTCCTGACCACCGACAGCGAGGGGCAATTGCTGACGATCCCCGGTTCGAGCGCGCAGGCCCATGACATGTCCTGCGGCTGCCGGTTTCATCCGCGCTGCACGCTTGCCAACTCGGCAGGCATGGGCGGCCGCTGCATGGCGTCGGAACCGGATCTGAATGCCTTGCCCGAAGGGCGCAAGGCGCGATGCTGGGCGGTCGGTCACGATCATGCCGCTCATGATCATGCCAGCCACACGGTCTGCTGAGGGAGGGCGACAATGTTATCGACAGCGACGACACAGACCCCGTCACCGGCGGAAAACAGGAGCCGGCCCTTTGTGGTCGCAAAGAACCTCTGCAAATATTATCCCATATCGGGCTTTGGTCACCGTGTGGTGAAATCCGTCGACGATGTTTCCCTGACGATCGGCGAGGGGGAAGTGCTGGGCCTCGTTGGTGAATCCGGATGCGGCAAAAGCACGGTTGCCGGGCTGATCACGCGGCTGACCCACGCAACCAAAGGCGAGGTCAGCATCGGGCAGAACGATATGCTGCACATGCAGGGCGAGGCGCTGCGGCGCATGCGCCGGGTGGTGCAGCTGGTGTTTCAGGACCCTTATTCGGCACTCGATCCGCGCATGCGTATCGGCCAGAGCATGGAAGCGCCGCTTGCCCAGCATGGCATCGGCACCCGCGAGGAACGTACGGCGCGGGTTTTCCGGATGCTGGAAGAGGTCGGTCTCGACGGCTCTTTTTATGATCGCTATCCGAGCCAGTGTTCCGGCGGCCAGTTGCAGCGCGTCGTCATCGGCCGTGCGCTGCTTCTCAATCCGAGCTTCCTCGTCTGCGACGAGCCGACATCGGCGCTCGATGCCTCGATGCGGACGCAGATACTGAACCTTCTGATGGACATGAAGCGCCGTCACGGTTTGACGGTTCTGATGATTTCCCACGATCTGCGCGTGGTGCGTTATCTCTGCGATCGCATCGCGGTGATGTATCTCGGGCGCGTTGTTGAAATCGCTGACCGGGAGGAGCTTTTCCGGGCGCCGAAGCATCCCTACACCAAGGCTCTCATAGCATCGTCGATGCTGGACGAGACGGGGTTATATGCACCGGAAATGCTTCTTGACGGCGATTTGCCGAGCCCTCTCAATCCTCCTGACGGATGCAAATTCCACACCCGCTGCAAATATGCGACCGAGATATGCGGCGAGGTGGAACCCGTTCTGGAAGGCGTTTCCGGCGAGCATTTTGCCCGCTGCCATCGCTGGCGGGAATTGGGCTGAAGGACAACGCAGTTACAGTTTTCTGTTGCTGTAAAAACAGATGAATCGTGTGTTTGCGAATTAATATCGGAATAAAATTCCGAGTATAAAACGTAAAATAGATAATATTCGAATGGATAATCGATAGATATCCATAGAGTATTCTTGTTGTCTTCGTAATTATTGAGTGAAATTTCGAGAAAATGTACGAATTGTGAGCGTTGTCATCAAAAATAAAAGGGGAATCTTCTATGATGAAGCACGCACTTTTGGCGACGTGCGCCGTTGTGGTCTCGTTTGGGACGCAGGCGGCGACAGCCGGAACGATCACCTATGACGATTATACCGGCGTCAAGACCGGCTGGCAGATGGCCTCCGACGATGCCTATCTCGGTTCGCGCGCGGGGTGTTTCGAAAGCCTGGTCCGCGTCGGCTATGACACCGCACTGGAGCCGGGGCTGGCCGAATCCTGGACACAGACCTCGCCGAAGGTCTGGGAATTCAAGCTGCGCAAGGGCGTGAAGTTCCAGAACGGCGAGCCGCTTAACGCTGCGGCCGCAGTCAATGCACTCACCAATCTTCTCAAGGCGCCCGTTCCGGCTCGGGCCTTTTCGCCCAAGCTGATCGCTGCCGTCGATGCTGGTGGCGACGATATCGTGAAGATCACGACCATCGAGCCATCGGTGCTGCTGCCGGCGCAAATGGCAAGCCCGGCGACTTCGATCCTCGCGCCATCCGCCTATAAGGATGGCAAGGTCGATCCGATCGGAACCTGCACCGGGCCATTCAAGATCACCAAGGTCGATGCCAACCAATATATGGAGCTGACCGCGAACCATGACTATTGGAACGGCATGCCGAAGCTCTCGGGCGGCCGCGTAAACTTTATTCCGGATGCCGATACGCGCGCCACCCAGATAAGAAGCGGTGAAGTGCAGATTTCGCGCGTGATTCCACCCTGGGCGGTAAAGACCATTGAAGCCACGAAGGGTGTGAAGGTTGCGCCGATTACCGTACCCCGGATTACGGAAATGCTGCTCAATAATTCGAAGCCGCCGTTCAAGGATATCAAGGTTCGGCAGGCGATCCGGGCTGCCATCGACACCGCCGGTATTGCCGACAGCATCTATGAAGGCGTGGTAAAGCCCGCAACGATGCCCTTCGCACCCGGAGAGCCGTGGGCGCCGCAAGACGTCACGCCCGCTTATGACGTAGAGAAGGCAAAGGCTCTGCTGAAAGAGGCGGGAATTGCTCCCGGCAGCCTGAAGCTGACGCTTCTGGCCTACACTGAAAGAACCGAACTCAAGGATGTTGCCGCCGTTATCCAGGCCCAGTTGCAGGAAATCGGCATCAAGGTCGATGTGCGCGTTGCCGATTACACTGCGATCGAGCCCGATCTCCTGGCCGGCAATTTCGACATGGTTCTTCTGTCACGCGGTTATGCCACTGATGTTGCAGAACCGATCGGTTTCCTCAACGCCGACTACACCTGTGGAGGCGGCTACAACATCTCGCATTATTGCAGTGAGGAGACGGACAAGCTGATCAAATCCGCCTATGCGGCGGCTGAGCCGGCCAAGCGTTACGCCATCTATGCCGAGGCGGCGAAGAGGGTTTACGACGAAGCCGTCACCGTCTACCTCATCCACGAGACCGCTTTCGATGCCTATTCGGACAAGGTCGAAAACTTCAAGCCGCATCCGATCAACTACTTCATCATGACCAAGGATCTGGCGGTGAAATAAGCCGACATGACATTGCTGACGAGGTATGGCCCGGCTCGCAAGAGCTGGGCCATATTGCTGATATGGTGCCGCCACGCCGGGGTTGGATGCCGGATCAGGCCCACTGCCGTCCGGGCCAAATTTCTGGACAATGTGCGTGACATTGATTTGGAATGACGAGCTACGCCAAACACTCCGGCGTCATCCTCGGGCTTGTCCCGAGGATGACGCGAGAGGCGTGAAGCCTTCGCCGCCGGCTTCGGTAGAGATATCTGTTCGGGAGGTGTGAAAGGACGAAGCTTGATCTCGTCCGACGGCTGTCACGCAGGTTCAGCGCGAAGCGGGGCAGGCGGGGCGACCCGGCGGCGGCAGGATGGAAGCGCCGCCGGTATCTCTTCGGATCAGGCGCGTGCTTCCGGCGTATAGCCAGCGGCGGTGATGATTTCGGCAATACGCGCTGCATCGGAGACGCCGCCAACCACGACCGTGCGGCTTGCCGGATCGGCATGCACGGCAGCGCCGGGAACGGTCTTTTCGATCGCGCCCTTGATCACACCGGCGCAGTGACCGCAGGTCATGTCTTCAACGTGGAAAGAAAGGTCGGCATCGACGGGTGCGGCAGTGGTTTCGGGGTGATGCTGATGGGCGGTGCACATAGGCGGTTCTCCATGGTTTGGAATTCGTAACAGGAGGAGCCTGAACTATTCCAACGTGGGAAGGTCAAGCGCTTTATTCGCGCATGCGCAACATGTGTATCGCCGGATCAGCTGCGCCAGAAGATCGGCATCAGCAGCACCAGAACCGTCAGGATTTCCAGACGCCCGAGCAGCATCAGGACCGACAGGAGATAGAGCGCCGGGTCGCTGATTGTGGAGAAATTGCCGACAGGCCCGATGATCGGGCCGATGCCGGGTCCGACATTGGCAAGCGCCGTCGCAACACCCGATGTGGCGGTGAGGAAATCATAACCCATCAGGCTCATGGCAAGGCTGCCGGCGATCCACAGCGCGATGAAACAGCTGATGAACAGAAAGATGGTGCGGATGGTTTCCGGATCGACCACCTGCTGGCCGTAGCGCACCGAATAGACGGCATTCGGATAGATCAGCTTCTTGAGGCCCGCGCGCGCCACATTGAAGATGATGAGGAAACGATAGGCCTTGATACCGCCCGCAGTCGAGCCGGAACAGCCGCCCATGAAGGTCGCGAAAAAGGCGACGACGACGACGAACGGACCCCAGAGCGTATAGTCGTCGCTGGCAAAACCTCCGGTCGACAGGATAGAGGTCATGTTGAAGAAGGAATGGCTGAGCGCGTCGTCCAGCGGTACACCGTTTCTAAGGTGATGATAGACGCCCACCGCAATGGAGATCGCGCAGAGATAACCGAGGAAGACGGCGATCTGCGGGTCGCGCAGCGTCTCCAGCCGGCGGCGGACGGCAAGCAGGATCATCACCGAAAAGGGCAGGCTGCCGAAGATCAGGAAGATCGTGGCGATCCACAGCAGCGCGGTATTGTCAAAATAGGCGAATGAGGCGTCATGGGTGGAAAAGCCGCCGGTCGCGACGGTCGACATGGCGTGGTTCAGCGCATCGAAATGCGACATGCCGGCAAAATCGAAGGCCACCGTGCAGGCGATTGTCATGATGATGTAGATCGCCACGAAAGCCCGTGTGAAGCTCGCCAGACGCGCGAAGGGCCGGTCGTTGCCGGTATCGGAAGATTCCATGCGAAAGAAGGTCATGCCGCCGACGCGGAGCAGGGGCAGGATGAAGAGACCGAGGGCGACGATACCGATGCCGCCGAGCCAGCAGAGCAGGGATCGCCACAGAAGGATGCCCTGCGGCGCGTTGTCGAGGCCGGATATGGCCGTCGATCCTGTCGTGGTGATGGCCGAAACGGATTCGAAGATCGCCTGACCGGGCGTCAGGTCGAGTTCCGACAGATAAAGCGGAACCGCGCCGATGATGGAAAACACCAGCCAGAGCAGGTTGACGAGCAGAAAGCCGAAACGTTTGTTGAAGGAGGTGATCGGTCCGCGGGTCGCGAGCGCGCATGCAAGTGCAAAGCCGCCGCACATGAAACCCGAAAGCGCAAACACCATCCAGTCATCATTGCCGTAATAAAGATCGGTCAGTGCCGGCAGAAACATGGCCGTCGCAAGGTAGAGCCCGAAGATGGACGCCACATATATGACCGAGCGCAGAAGGTTGCTGTTCAAGAAATGAAACCCGGAGTTCGTTGCCGCGCTGAAATGAGTCTTTGTCTCGGACGCCTTCCTATGGCATAGCGGGTGCCATTATGAATTTCAATGGATTGACTATCGTGGACAAGCAGCTTGTGGAAGCAGCGCGGCGGGAAGTGCGGGAGATATTTCCGGAAACGCCGCTGCAGTTGAATGAACATCTCAGCCGTCGGTATGGCGCGTCGATTTGGCTGAAGCGTGAGGATCTGTCCCCGGTTCGTTCCTACAAGATTAGAGGCGCATTCAACTTTCTGCGCAAGGCGGTGGCCAAGGCCGGCAAGGACAAGATTTTCGTCTGCGCCTCGGCCGGCAACCATGCGCAGGGCTTTGCTTTCGCCTGCCGCCATTTCGGCGTTCACGGCGTTGTTTTCATGCCGGTGACGACACCGCAGCAGAAGATCGAGAAGACCCGCATCTTCGGCGGTGAATTCATCAGCATCCGTCTCGTGGGCGATATATTCGACCAGTGTTACGCCGCTGCCCGCCAGCACGTACAGGATAATGACGGCTACATGGTGCCGCCCTTCGATCATGAAGACATCATCGAGGGTCAGGCTACGGTTGCTGCCGAGATCATGGACCAGCTTCCGGAAGGCACGAAGCCTGACATCGTCGTCATGCCTGTTGGTGGCGGCGGTCTTTCGGCTGGCCTCACCGGCTTTCTGGCGGGCACCGTCCGCAAGGAGAACTTCGTATTCTGCGAGCCCGAGGGTGCGCCGAGCCTGAAGAAGAGCCTGGAGCGCGGTGAACCGGTGACGCTCACCAAGGTCGACAATTTCGTCGATGGCGCCGCCGTCGCCCGCATCGGCGACCTGAACTTCAAGGCGCTGAAGGATTTCCCGGCCGAGCAGGTCATGCTCATTCCGGAAAACGCCATCTGCGTGACGATCATCGAGATGCTGAACCTCGAAGGCGTGGTGCTGGAGCCTGCGGGTGCGCTCTCCATCGCCGCGCTGGAGAAGCTCGGTCGTGAGAGGCTGGAAGGCAAGACGGTTATCGCCGTGGTCTCCGGCGGCAATTTCGATTTCGAGCGCCTGCCGGATGTGAAGGAACGCGCAATGCGTTACACCGGCGTGAAAAAATATTTCATCCTGCGCCTGCCGCAGCGCCCTGGCGCGCTGCGCGATTTCCTCAACCTGCTCGGTCCGGACGACGATATCGCCCGTTTCGAATATCTGAAGAAATCGGCCCGCAATTTCGGTTCGATCCTGATCGGCATTGAAACCAACGCGCCGGAAAATTTCGCCGGCCTGCTGGAGCGCTTCGAGGCCGCCGGTCTCGGTTATGAAGACATCACCGAAAACGACATCCTGTCGAACCTGATCATCTGATCGGGGAGTTAAAGACAGGGAAGGGCGGATCACCTCCGCCCTTCAAACGTGACATAGATTGAGGGAGTGAAAGCCATGGCATCGTTTTTTTCCAAAATCCTCTCGGCCTTCGGCTCCGGCCAGCCGTCCTCGGACGCGCCGCAGAAGGTGTCGCAGGCTGAGCCGCATGCGCATGGCGACTATCTGATCTATGCGACGCCGATCAAGGAAGGCGGTCAGTTCCGCCTGGCCGGCCGCATTGAGAAAAAGGCCGGCGACGAGGTGCTGGTGCATGAATTCGTGCGCGCCGATGTCTTCAGCAGCCTGGACGATGCGGTGGAGTTCACGATCCGCAAAGCGAAGCTCATCATCGATCAGAACGGCGCATCGCTTTTCCCAGGAAAATGATGACGTTTTCTTGCCCCGCACATTAAGATTCCGTTGTTTGCTTCGGCCTATCGTCTCTGAAGGGCATGGAGTCGCGCCAATCAACCCGCGCGACGTGAATCGATAAGGCATGTGCCGATGCAGTGGGCAAATCTGGCCCTCTTTTTGACGGAGGCCATCGTCTATTTTTCGGTAATGACGGCCTTCCTTCATTACCGGCATATTCTCGGCATCGGTGTTTTTCTCACCGCGCTGGGGGTCATGCATTTTCTGGAAACCTATCTGGCGGCCGTCTTTTACGTGCAGCTGCCTTTCGGCGTGGCGTCGCCCGGTTCCTCGATTCTTTTTGCCGGCAAGCTGATGATGATCCTCATGCTCTATATGCGCGAGGATGCTGCGGTGGTGCGCCAGCCGATCTATGGCCTTTTTCTCGGCAACATATTGACCGTCATCATGGCCCAGATCATCCGCTTTCATCAGACGGTGGCGATCGTGCCCGGGCAGTCTGTCAGTACCGGCTTTCTGGACGAGATGGGTGTGCTGATGGTCTGGGGCACCAGTCTGCTTTACATCGACGCCATCGCCATCATCCTGTTTTATGAAAAACTGGGGCGGTATCTGCAGCGCCATATCGTCCTGCGTTTCGGCATCTGCGGTGTCGTCATCCTCAGTCTCGATCAGGCGGGTTTTTACGGTGCGCTGCGGCTTCTGTTCAACGCGCCGGTCGATGTGTTTTATGATGGCTGGAAGGCGAAGATGGCGGCCGTCGCGGTCTATTCGCTGCTCTTCGCCATCTATCTGTGGCTGACATCGGCCAAGGGCCGTTTCCTGATACGCCGCAACATTGCGGATGTCTTCAACGATCTGACCTTCCGTGAGCGCTACGAAGAGCTGTTATCTCGCTCCGGACGGGACATGCTGACGGGTGTTTCGGACCGCGCCCGCATGGAGCTCGACGCGCCCTCCATCGTGCTTGACTGCGCCGAGAAGAGGCGGGCGATCAGCGTGCTTATCGTCGATATCGACCATTTCAAGACTGTCAACGATACGTTCGGCCATCTGCGGGGCGATGAAATTCTTCGGGAATTCGCAGCAGTCATGAAGCGGTCGGTTCAACCACATGGCCATCTCTACCGTTTCGGCGGCGAGGAATTTGTGGCCCTGCTTCCGGCGATGACGCACGAGGCCGCACTTGCCTTTTCCGAAGGTCTTCGTGCAGCCGTGCTGACGGGTCTGCGCCGGCCCGACGGAACGCCCCTGACTGTCAGTATCGGTGTCGCGACCGGTCTGGAGGATGGGCGGGTATTCCTCGAACTTCTTTCCGAAGCCGACTCGCGGCTCTATGCGGCAAAAAATAACGGCCGGGATCAGGTCCACGGCCGTTACGGAATGTGGGTCGGCTGATACCTTGTCGGTATCAGCCTCCGTTCAATTGTCTCAGGCGGCCTGGGCCAGCTCTTCAACCTTGGCTTCGGCGGCGGCCACAGCCTTTTCGACGGCTTCCGGACCAAATGCCAGGCCTTCGACATAGATGACTTCCACATCCGTCATACCCATGAAGCCGAGAACGGTCTTGAGGTAGGGAACGGCATGGTTCATCGATACGGCCGGGCCTTCGGAATAAACGCCGGCGGCGGCCAGCACGATGTAGACCTTCTTGCCGGTGGCAAGGCCAACCGGGCCGGTTTCGGTGTATTTGAAGGTCTGGCCGGCGCGGGCGACGTTGTCGATCCACGACTTCAGGCCGGAATAGATGTTGAAGTTGATGAGGCCGGTGCCGATGACGACCGTGTCGGCTGCAAGAAGCTCTGTAACCAGCTTGTCGGAATAATCGGCGGCAACCGCTTCTTCGGCGGTGCGCTGGTCGGCCGGCTTGCGGATCGCTGCGGTCTTGACGGTGTCGAGGTGCGGGATCGGGTCAGCGGCGAGATCGCGGTGGACAAGGGTGTTGGAAGCCGACTTGGCCTTCAGCTTGTTTGCGAGCTCACCCGAAAACTTGTTGGAAACCGATTCGTCGCCACGCGGGCTGGAGGTGATGAGCAGAATGTTGGACATGGTCTTTCCTTGCATAAGCGATGAATTGACGGGCGCCTTGGGAGGGCGGGAGAGCACGATGCCCTTCCTTTGCGCTCTATATGAAAAATTACTGCCATCAAGAAAACTGTGATAATATGGAAGCAATCTATCGATGAAATGGATGGAACATGGACGCGAACCCGACGCTCGACCAATTGCAGGTGTTTTTGACGGTTGCCGAGACCGGCAGCTTTTCCGCTGCGTCACGGGCGCTCAATCGCGCGCAGTCGGTGGTCAGCTACACGATTGCCAATCTCGAGGCGCAGCTTGAAGTCACGCTGTTTGAGCGCAGCGGCGTGCGCCAGCCGAAACTGACGGATGAGGGCCGCGCCATGCTTGAGGATGCAAGGCGCATCGTCGCCGGCCTGCAGGAGATGCGCGCCCGCGCCAAAGGGTTGAAGCAGGGGCTTGAGGCGGAACTCTTGGTCGCCATCAGTACCATGGTGCCAGCGGAGGCCGTGGTGGCCGTGCTGCGCGATTTTCGCACACAGTTCCCGACCGTCACCCTCAGCCTCAATGTCGGCGAATTGGGCATGGTCATGGATATGGTGCTCTCCCGCAAGGCAGGCATCGGCATCGGCGGGGCGATGCTGCGCCAGGATGATGAGCTCGTTGTCGAAAAGGTGGGCCATTCCTTCATGTTGCCCGTCGTCGCGTCGGATCACCCGCTGGCGCAGATCGAGCGGCCTCTGGTTCTCGCCGACGTGCGCGAGGAGGTCCAGCTTGTTGTCACCGATGCATCGGGCCTCACCAAGGGCCGCGATTTCAATGTTCTCTCTTACAAGACATGGCGGGTCAGCGACATCGCCACGAAATACCAGCTCATCAAGGGTGGTCTTGGCTGGGGCGGTCTGCCCGCATCGATCGTGCGCAATGATCTGACCAATGGCAGCCTGAAAGCGCTTGAGCTGGAGGCCTATGAGCAGGGCGAATATCCGCTCTTTGCGCTGCGGCGGGTGGATTCACCGGCAGGCCCCGCAGGCCAGTGGCTTGCCGAAGCATTTCAGCAGCGCCTGTCTGCCTGCCCGAACCACAAGGATTTCAACGGGATGCTTGCGGCCAGCAAGCAGAGGACCATTGCTGTCGCCGCTGAGTGACAGTCTCGCCCTCCCGGCCGGTTTCAGCCGGGAGGGCGAAGCTTTTAGAGAACCAGACGGAACTTCGCGAAACCTTCCGCGCCGTCACCGGCATCCTCGATTTTCGCGCCCTTGATCTCAGCCGCATAGTGACGGCCCTTGGGGCCGGTCTCGAAGATCGCCGTGGTATTGGCGACAGGCGCGAAGGACCAGTTGGCATCCGCAGACGGGTTGATGGTGCCCTGATCGATGATATAGCGCACGATCACGTCGCGGTTGGTATCGGGCGCCACGAAGATCACCTTGTCGCCGGCGATATCGGGGAATTTGCCGCCGCCGCTTGCCCGGTAATTATTGGTGGCGACCACGAATTTCTGCTCGGGATCGATCGGCTTGCCTTCAAATTGCAGGTTGACGATGCGGTTGCTATCAGGGTTGACGGCCTTGCCGTCCTTGTCGAATTTCGCCGGTTTGGAAATGTCGATCTGATAGGTCACACCGTCGATGACATCGAAATTATAGGACGGGAAATCCGCGTTCAGCAGCGGCGCATCCTTTGCGCCGGCCTCAACCGTGTTGAACATGCCGGCCGACATTTCCAGCCAGTTCTTCACCTGCGCGCCGTTGATCAGCACCGCCTGCACCGTGTTGGGGTAGAGATAGAGATCGGCGACGTTCTTGATGGCGATGTCACCGGCGGGGACATCGGTGTAATAATCCGCGCCGCCGCGGCCGCCCGACTTGAAGGGTGCTGCTGCCGAAAGCACGGGCAGATCCTTGTATTGTCCTTCCTTCAGCATGTCCTTGATATACCAGGTCTGGGCATTGGAAACGATCTGCACGGATGGATCGTCCGCTACCAGTGCGAAATAGGAATAGAGCGGCGCGGAGGTTTTACCGACCGGACGGCGCACATAGGCAAGTGCCGCCTCATGATCGGCTTTGGCGGCGGCGAGGACTTCCGCTTTATCCGTGAAATCGGCGACGACCTTGCGGTTTTCGTCACGGTGATAGATCGGCCGGGCTTCGGAGGTGAAGTCTACGATCTTCCAGCTTTTGCCGTCCTTTTCAAGCAGCAGGTCGATGAGGCCCATATGCGAGCCCCAGAAACCGGCCATCACCGCCGGCTTGCCCATCAGCGTGCCCTTGACCGCATCCGCACCCTCAATGCCGTCCCAGGTCTTCGGACCGGGGAAAACGAGATGCTGGTGGCCGGTGAAGATGGCGTCGACGCCTTCGACGGCAGCCAGATAAAGCGAGGCGTTTTCCATGCGCTCCGTCTGGCCCTTGCCGTCGATGCCGGAATGGGAAAGGGCGATGATGATATCAGCGCCTTCTTCCTTCATGACAGGCACCCAGGCTTTCGCAGCCTCGACGATGTCACGCGTCTGCGCCTTGCCCTCGAGGTTCTTGGAATCCCACATCATGATCTGCGGCGGCACGAAGCCGATGATGCCGACCTTGACCGGGCTCGTCACGCCGCCGCCGTCGCGGATCTGTTTTTCCAGAACGACATAGGGCTTGAAGAACAGCTCGTCGTTTTTCGGATCGGAAGCAAGCTGGCCCTTGGTGAGGTTGGCGCAGACGTAAGGGAAACCCGCGCCGGCCAGCGTGTTCGACATATAGTCGAGGCCGTAATTGAATTCGTGGTTGCCGAGCGTGCCGCAATCATAGCCCAGCACATTCATGGCATTGATCACGGGGTGCTTGTCGCCGGCCTTCATACCGCGCTCATAGGCGATATAGTCGCCGAGCGGATTGCCCTGCAGGAAGTCGCCATTGTCCACCAGCATCGAGTTACCAGCTTCGGCGCGGATGGTGTCGATGATCGAGGCGGTGCGGGCGAGCCCCATCGTGTCGTTCGGCTTGTCGGCGTAATAATCATAGGGAAAGACATGAACATGGATGTCAGTCGTTTCCATGATGCGCAGATGCGCCTGGTTGGTCGCTGCGCGCGCAGCAAAAGGGTGCAGCAGCACCAGCGCCGAGGAGGCCGCGATGCCGCCCAGAAGCGAACGTCGGGTGATGGGGTGGAGAGCGAGAAGCGACGACATGGGAACTCCTTCGAATGAAGCTTGCTCTGTCATGAAAAACGACAGGGTAGAAGCAATCGCAGAGGAGTCCATCACCAAAATGACAGGCCCGTGACGGATGGGCCTGTTTTCAACCGTTTGATAAATTTTTTGTCACGGCAGCGCGGCACGGGTGTCGCCGTACCGGAGAATACGCATCGTCCGCCCTGCGCATTCCTCTTCGTTGGACCAGCGGATTAGCGGGCGAGGGTCGGTTTCACGTCTTCATGGAAGAAGCGGAAATAGGAGGAGAGCTGCGCCAGTGTGTTGGTGGAAAGCTTGAGCTGCAGGCCGAGGCGGTTCATGTGCTGCCACTGCACGACGCCTTCGATGAAGCCCAGATCTTCACTCTGCACCTTGACCCGGCTGCCCTTG
Source organism: Agrobacterium sp. (assembly GCF_059499945.1). Lineage (NCBI taxonomy): Bacteria > Pseudomonadati > Pseudomonadota > Alphaproteobacteria > Hyphomicrobiales > Rhizobiaceae > Agrobacterium > Agrobacterium sp. The sequence goes on from NZ_JCABZP010000014.1 coordinate 1,111,159, forward strand.
GCGGCGGCGAAAGGGCCGTCCAGTTCGAGCGCCATCCCCGTCGCCGAAAGATCGACCACGCGTCCCCTGGTCGACTGGCTGAAATAATGCACGGTCGCAAAAATTCTGGTTTTGCTGCGGGGCGCAGTCCGGGTCGCCATATTGAGGTTATTTGTCATGTTGCTGCTCAAATCAATTGTTTCCGATACCATGCATCATGGCGCAAAAAGCTTGAGAGCCGTTTAGTTCTTCTCTTAAAATTGCAGGTAATTGCCGATTATGCTGTGTCGATACGGCACTGATAGCAATTATTACGGGCGGATCGCACATGGACATAAGCGACATCCGCGCGCTCCAGAAGGCGCAGTGCGCGCGACACGATCTCGCCCGTCGCCGTCACCGCGCCGGTGCCGTAGACGATGCGGTCATCGGCTCCATAACCCCGCACGATGTAATCCGGGCTGTCCAGCATCGGCGGGACAGCCTGTGTCTGGGGATAGCGCTCACAGGCCTCGGCATGCAGAAAAACCGGTCCCGTTTCCGCATAAGGCTGTAGCGAGGGGAAAGGCCGGTAGGCGAGGATCAGCATCCCGTCGCCTTCGCCGATCTGGCGAAGGCAGTGGCGGCAGGGCATGCCGCCTGGAGAAACGGCTTTTTCCGGCGGATTGCCATAGGCGTCGGCGGCTCCCGCCCGGAAGGCCTCGGCTTCCTTAGCCGGCATTGCGGTAAAAACGAGATCGGTCATGTCGGGGCCTCCTGGGTTGGGATCGGCGTTGCTTCTTTGCAGCTATGGTCCCGAAACGGATCACTATCCACCCGATTCTTGACAGGCGATGCAACCAGCCCATTGCGTGACTCGTTAGCTTCGGGAATCAGTGACGCTCCTCGTTCCCGGAAGGTCTGATTTTATGTTCCGTCGTTTTCTGGCCGCCGTTCCGCTGGCTTTCGTATCGTTGACGGCTCCGATGCAGGCCGAGGCGCAGGTCGCCTCCGGTCTCGACGGCCTGTCCGACGATCAGCTTCAGCAGGCGGTCAATTTCGTTATCGGCAACGCGATCTTCTCGCTTTATCACGAAGGCGCACGCATGCTGATCTCGGATTTCGGGACAGCGGACACGGCAAGTGTTCAGGCCCCGGCCGATCAGCTGGCCGGCACGCTCATCCTTCAGGCCAATGAGGAATGGCTCGACACCGCGCTCGTCAACGCCACCGACAGCTGGTATCTCGCACGTGAGACGGAGACCCTGCCGGAGCACGAGGCTCCGGTCTTTTCCGCGCTGGTGCCCGACAGGAGCCGCGACCGCAACATGGCCTGCCTGATGGTCGGTCGCGACAAGGATGGTTATGGCGATCTGGCTGCCATGATGGGGCTCAACAATGCCGAGTTCGACAAATGCGCCGCCGCCTATCCCGGCGTTGCGTCGGCCTGGGAGAATTTTCTGAGCACCCACCGCAGCCAGACGCCATCCAGATTTGCCGTCAGCTATGTGCCGCCGCGTGATCCAGAACTTGAGCCCTATGCCATCATGGTCAAGGAATCGAAGATTCTCGATCTCATCAGCCGCAGCTTTGGCGGCTATGGCCTGAAGGGAGACGTCAAGCTGACGGCCAGGTCCTGCGGCCGCCCCGATGTCTACTGGTCAGCCGAAAAGCGCGAAATCACCTATTGCTACGAGCTTGGTAAATTCCAGGCGGAGCTGATTGCCGATCATCTGCTGAACACGGTCACGGAAGACAAGGGGGCCGCCGGCGGCCATATTCCGACGGCGGTCAATCTCGAACGGGAAATCTGAGGTAGATTGCCGGACGCTGGTGATCTGGCCTCCTGAACGGGGAGGAGGCCAGCCACCCCTCAATTGCGCATCGAGATTTCCAGAAGTTCCGTATCGGCGAGCGGCTCCACCCAGGCTTCATAGGTGCCGACGGGCGAAAAGCCCATCATCTGGTAAAGCTGCAACGCGCGCGGATGGTCGAGCGTATTGGTGGTCACCGTCACCCGCTGCGGATTGTCTTGCCAGGCGGCATAAAGCGCCTGCAGGAGGAACCACTTGCCGACACCGGCACCGATCGCCTCTTCGAGCAGGCCGAAATAGGACAGCTCTGTCACCTCGTCGCTCGCCTTGTTCAGTTCGAAGAAACCGGCGGGCGCACCGTTCATATAAAGGACCGTGACGCTGTTTTTTGGATCGCGCAGGATGGCGGAAAGCTCCGCATCGCTCATGCGCATGCGCTTTTGCCAGTGCCAGCGTTTCCCCACCCGCCAGTAGAGATAACGGTAGAAATGCAGGGGAATATTGTTGACCCGCATCAGCGCCGTCTGAATGTTGACGGGGATCGGCAGGCTGACCTTCGGCGGCGCGGTCATTTCCAGCTGTGTCACATGCGCCTTCAAAGGCCCATGCGACACCACGGGAACAGGCTCGGCGGGGCCGGCAACAATAGGCGTATCTTCCAGTCCGCCCCATTCCGACCACGAGCCATCATAGAGCGAATTGTCCTGATGGCCGAGTGATTCAAGCGCCAGCGTGATGACGGCTGCGGTAACGCCCGAGCCGCAGCTGGTGACAACGGGCTTGCCGAGATCGATGCCGGCGTCGGTCACCATCTTGCGGATGGCGGTGAGGTCCTTGAAATGACCGTTCTCGGAAAAGGCGGTCGCGGGCAGGCTGCGCGCGCCGGGCATATGGCCGGCACGCATGCCGGCACGCGGCTCGGCCTCGTCGCCGGTGAAGCGGCCTGCGCCGCGAGCATCGGCGATCTGCTTTTCACCGCTGTCGACGATGCCGCGCATCGTTGACAGCGACGTCACGCGCTTTTCGTTGAAATCGGGTGTGAAGGTTGCGGGTTCGATTTCCGGCGTGCCGGTTTCGAGCGGCCGGCCCTCGCGCTTCCAGCCGTCCAGACCGCCATCCAGCACATAGGCCTTGCGCACGCCCATCACCCGCAGCATCCACCAGACGCGCGGTGCGGAAAAGAAACCGGGGCCGTCATAGACCACGATCGTGTCGGTATCGCTGAGCCCTAGCTCGCCAGCCTGTTCGGCAAAGAACTCCGGCGAGGGCAGGGAATGCGGCAGGCCGGTCGTATGATTGGCGATCTTGTCCTGATCGAAGAACACGGCGCCGGGCAGGTGATCGGCCGCAAATTCCTCCGCGCCGTTGCGTTTATGCGCCGGCAGATACCACGAGGCATCAACGAGACGAAACCCGGCCGTGCCGAGCTGTTTTTCTACCCAGTCCGCCGAAACGACGAAACGGCTCTTATCCGTGCTCACGATGTCTCTCCTGATTTCAGGCAGCAGCTTCAGGCGCGCCGAAACGAATGCGGAACCGCCTGTTCTCCTTGCCCTTTTTTTCTATCTTGGCAATGTGAATATCGCCCACTTCCTGCGTTTCGGAAACATGGGTGCCGCCGCAGGGCTGGCTGTCGATGGCAGAATTTTCGCCGATGCAGACAAGGCTGACCCGGCCGAGGCCCATTGGCGGGCGAACATTCTTGGATTTGACGATGCCCGGATTGGCCTGCAGCTCCTCGTCGGTAATCCATTGCAGGAAGACGGGATGGTTGGCTTTCACCAGGTCCATCAGCTTTGCCGTGACCTCATCCTTGTCGATGGTCTCCGACATATCGAAATCGACACGCGATTCGTCCTCGCCGACGGCAGCTCCGGTGATCGGCCATTGGCAGACAACGGACAGAAGGTGGCAGGCGGTATGCATGCGCATCAGCTTGTAGCGGCGTGGCCAGTCTACATGCAGGGTCAGCTTTTCGCCGATCTCCGGAGAAGGCTGGCCTTCGAGCGGCACATGGACGATCACGCTCTTGTCGGCACCGTTTTTGGTGATGCCGAGTTCGATGCGCGACCCGTCTGCCCGCTCGAGAAAGCCGCTATCGCCCGGCTGGCCGCCGGAGGTGGCGTAAAAGCAGGTCTGATCCAGCTCTATGCCGCCATCCTCATGCACCGCCGTGACGATCGCTTCTGCGGTGGAAAGATAAAAATCGTCACGGAACAGGGCATTCACAGGCATTTCGGCATGTCCTCAAACGGTTTCGTACGGAACCGCAATCTCGCTTTTCGTCGCCAGCCACTGTGGAATCGGAAGTCCCTTGGAACGCAGGAAATCCGGATTGAAGAGCTTCGACTGATAACGATTGCCGTAGTCGCACAATATCGTCACGATTGTATGCCCCGGACCGAGCTCGCGGGCAAGGCGGATTGCGCCGGCAATGTTGATGCCGGAGGAGCCGCCGAGGCAAAGCCCTTCTTTCGTGACCAGATCGAACAGAACCGGCAGCGCCTCTGCATCGGAGACGCGATAGGAAAAGTCAGGCGTGAAACCTTCCAGATTGGCGGTGATGCGGCCCTGTCCAATACCCTCGGTAATGGAGGACCCTTCCGACTTCAGGACGCCGTGCTTGTAAAATTCGTAGAGGGCGGCACCTTCGGGATCGGCAAGGCCGATCTTGATGTCAGGATTGAAATCGCGCAGGCCATCAGCAACGCCCGCAAGTGTTCCGCCGGAACCGACCGAGCATATGAAACCATCGACCTTGCCATCCGTCTGGTCCCAAATTTCAGGAGCGGTCGTTTCGATATGGGCCTGACGGTTGGCGATATTGTCGAACTGGTTGGCCCAGATCGCGCCGTTTTCATCGGTTGCGGCAAGCTGTTTCGCCAGCCGGCCGGAGACCTTCACGTAATTGTTCGGGTTGGAATAGGGTGCTGCCGGAACTTCGACCAGCTTCGCGCCAAGAAGTTTCAGCGCGTCCTTCTTTTCCTGGCTCTGCGTCTCGGGAATGACGATGACCGTCTTGTAGCCGAGCGCATTGGCGACCAGCGACAGGCCGATGCCGGTATTGCCCGCCGTGCCTTCCACAATAGTGCCACCCGGCCGCAACTGCCCGCGCCGTTCGGCGTCGCGGATGATGTAGAGCGCGGCGCGATCCTTCACCGACTGGCCGGGATTGAGGAACTCCGCCTTGCCGAGGATTTCACACCCCGTCGCTTCAGAGGCGGCTTTCAGACGGATGAGCGGCGTGTTGCCAATAGCACTGAGCGCAGAGGAGTGAATGGTCATGATTGAGCCTTCTTGTCTGAGCGGAAATTAGGTGCCGTTATGTCCCGTTACAACCGCTTCAACGCAAGAAATTATCTTCCCGGCTTTGGCTTAGCCACGCAAAATTTTGCCGATACCCAATTTTATGCGTTTTTCTTGACTTCGGCATAGGCGGCAAGCGCTCTTTCCCGCGCCTTTCCATGGTCGACGATCGGCAGCGGATAGGTCTTGCCAAGCTCGATGCCCGCCTTCTTCAAGACCTCTTTGGGCGCTTCGAACGGCTTGTGGATGTATTTCCGGTCGAGCTTTTCAAGCTCCGGCACGAAGCGGCGCACATAGTTGCCATCGGCGTCGAATTTCTCGCCCTGCAGGATGGGGTTGAAAATGCGGAAAAACGGCGAGGCGTCCGCGCCTGAACCCGCCACCCATTGCCAGTTGGCGGCATTTGAGGCCGGGTCGGCATCAACAAGCGTATCGCGGAACCATTTCTCGCCCTTCCGCCAATCGATCAGCAGATGTTTGATGAGGAAGGAGGCAACGATCATGCGCACCCGGTTATGCATGGTGCCGTGTCGCCACAATTGCCGCATGCCGGCATCCACGATCGGATAACCCGTCATGCCGCGTGTCCAGGCCTTGAAGGATGTCTCGTCGTCCCACCAGCCGAAGGCGTCGAAACTCTCGTTCCAGTTCTTCTCGTCCAACCCAGGGAAATGAAACAGCAGGTGATAGCAGAATTCCCGCCAGACGATTTCCTTGCGGAAACGGCTGATATCGTTTGAGGCGATATTGCGGGAAAGCCCCTTCGTCGCGTGCCAGACGGTGGCAGGTGATATTTCACCCAGGGCCAGATGCGGCGAGAGCATGGAGGTTGCGTCCTTTGCCGGAAAATCGCGACCTTCTTCATAGCCTTTCAGGGCGCCATCGATGAAATCATCGAGTTTCTCCTGCGCGCCACCCTCGCCGGGAGCCCAGATGTCGCTGAAGTGTTTCGCCCAGTCTGGTTTAGTGGGCAAGAGCTTCCAATCGGAGAGCTTCTCAGATTCCGGCCATGCCTTCGGCGCTTTCAGGCTCTTCGGCGCGTCCGTCGGCGCATGCGGCTCCTCGCCGCCCTCCAGCGCCCGCCAGAAGGGCGTATAGACCCGGTAGGGACCGCCGGATTTCGTCTGGAGCCGGGATGGCTCGTGCAGCAGGTGCCCGGAAAAACTGCGAACCGTCAGGCCATCGTCGCGCAGCTTCTGCTTCAGCGCCTTGTCTGTCGCCATGCCTGCCGGATCGTAACGGCGGTTCCAGAATACTGCGTCAGCACCGGTTTCGGATATCAGCTGGCGCAGCGTCTCGCCGGCGTCGCCGCTGGCAAGAACAAGGCGACCGCCGATTTTTTCCAGCGCGGCGGAAAGGCAGGCGAGGGAGTGGTGAAGCCACCATCCCTGCGCGCCGCCGAGCGGGCCGCAGGATTTTTCCCTGACATAGACGGGGATGACGGGGCCGCCATGCTCCACGGCGGCAAGCAGGGCAAGATTGTCCGAAAGGCGCAGGTCCTTGCGGAACCAGACGATGACGGGGGAGGCTGTTGTCGGCATGAAAGGACCCGGTTCACTTCCGCTTGAACGAGTGTTGAGACGCTTTGTTCCGCAAATCGGCTAGAATGGAAAGATGGAGGTACATGGTTTCTCGAGGGTTATTTTTTCGCCCTTGAAACCGCTGATGAAGGGAACCAACTGGAGGGGCCGGCGTTTGTCGCGGGTTAATAGAGCATGGAAGTGCAATCAATGTTGCTGAACGACGTTAAGTGGGAAAAGCCCGTTACCATCTCCCTTGAAAACGGTGCTCCCCGGATTTTCAATGGCGTTTACGAAGCCTTCGATTTTCTTCAGCACGAATGGCCCGAACGTGGCGACAAGGCGCATGAACAGGCGCTGCGTCTGTGCCGCGCCTCGCTGATGGGCGATGTGGCGGGAGAAATCGCCCGCACGGCCTTCGTTGCCGCCAGCCGGCAGGCGCAATGCCTTGTCGAAGAGCAGGGCAAAATCGCATCCTGAGCGGATTTTCAGGACTGACGTGTAAAAGGCCACCCGGCAAAAACGGGTGGCCTTGTTTGTTGAGAGGCAGGAAACGGGTTGTTTCGAATGCGGGATATGGCATCGTGCATGCGAAAAGGCGAATGAGTGACGGCAATGAGCAATAACTACGGCTATATTGTTTTTCCGACGGCCCTCGGCCATTGCGGCCTTGCCTGGGCGGGGCGCGGTATCGCGCGTCTGCAATTGCCCAGCCCTGACGCCGGTGAGACTGAAAAACTTCTCCAGAAGCGCCTGCCATCCGCCTCCATCGCCGTTCCGGAAACACGCACGCGTGAGGTGATTGCAATGATCACCCGTTATTTCGGCGGCGAGCAGATCGATTTTACGACCGTAGAACTCGACCTCGCCGGACAGGAGCGATTTTTCCTCGATGTTTACGCCGTTGCGCGGCAGATCGGCTGGGGCGACACCACGACCTATGGCGGCATCGTAAAAACGCTTGGTCTCGGCATGGAAAAGGCCCGCGATGTCGGTCAGGCCATGGCGAAAAATCCGGTGCCGCTGATCATTCCCTGCCACCGGGTTCTCGCTGCCGGCGGCAGGCTTGGCGGCTTCTCCGCACCGGGCGGAACCACCACCAAATTGCGCATGCTGGATCTCGAAAATGCCGGCCGCAGCCGCGCCGATGAGGTGCAGGGCAGCCTGTTCTGAAGCAATGACAGATCAGCGCACATGAATAGGTGTCTGATTTCTGCCCATTTCTCGTCAAATTGTCGCTAAATTGTCACAATACACGGGCGCCCTCTAACATAAGGGCGAGACGTTTGAGAGTATCCGCGTTAATTCTATCCGTTGCCTTGTCTTTTACAGTCGTTGCATCGGCCTCGGCCGGCATGCTGAACCAGGCGGAAAAATACACCGGGCTGCACGAGTCCAAGAACAACAAGAGCCTCAAGAATATTCTTGGCGCAAATCCCCGCAGCACCCCATGGTGCGGCCTTTTCCTGCATGCTGTCGCCAGCAAGGCCGGCCGGCAGTCTCCCAAATCCTATGGATTTGCGAAGTCCTGGACATCCTTCGGTTATGCCGTTCCGGTGGGCCAGGCCAAGCCGGGCGATGTCGTTGTCATTCGCAACGGCCGCGGTTATCACGCCGGCATTTTGAAAAGCATGAGCGGCAAGACCGCCCAGATCCTCGGCGGCAATCAGTCCGGCCGGGTGCAGGTGTCGAACTTCAATCGCAAGGCCATCGTGTCGGTCCGTCGATAAAATCTCCAGGCATTCCTTTGATAAAGGCGGGCTTTGACCCGCCTTTTCCATTTTCGGCCTATGGCTGCTCTCTGGTGCCCGGCGCCGCCTCGCGCTGGTCATCGTCCTCAAGGTCCGTGGCGACGATGAAGGCGTCCTCATGCTGCCTTGCCGCCTGCCGGCGTGCACGCAGGCTCATGCTCTCGTCCGGGTAAATCTCGCCGTCCTTTGCTTTCAGCTCGCTGTCGGTTTCGAAACGCGCGACATCCTCGTCGCGAATATCAAGCGGTTCGGTTTTCGGCTTTTGCGGGGTGTTCATGAAATGGTCTCCTGCGGGTTTCTGCAGGGCAAACGATCCGCGGTCGACAACGGTTCCCTTTCACGCGGAAATGCTCACCCGCGACGAAACCGCGCGGAACAAACTCTGGCTTTTTTTGTTTTTTCAGTGGCACAATCAAAACCGGTGCAACACGAAGAGGGAGGTCCGTTATGAGCCATGACCGCGAAGCCGTAATCCGTGAAAAAGCGCGCGCAATATGGGAGAGGGAAGGAAGACCCGACGGGCATCATGAAAGACACTGGATCGAGGCAGAACGGGAACTTTCCGCAGATGCGGAAGCGGCAAAGTCCAAAAGCGGGAATGGCGTGAAGAAGCCAGCTGCCGCGAAGGCGTCAGCGGAGAAGGCGCCTGCGAAGAAAATGCCAGCGAAAAAGGCAGCCTCGGCAAAGGCCAAATCCCCGGCGGTAAAATCGCTTGAGAAGGAGCAGAAATCTACGGTCAGAAACAAGGACGACGATTTGACCGAGAGCCTTGAGGAGAGTTTTCCGGCAAGTGATCCGCCGGCACTGACCAACGCCACAAGGGCGACGAAACGGGCGATCAAGAAGACCTGACCGTTTGACGGCTGAATAACCGGGAATGCAGGAAAATCCCCGATCCAAATCGAGCGAATTGCAGCGGCACTTCGCTCTTCAAAACATGTTTTTGAGAGAGATGGCTCCCCGGGCCGGATTCGAACCGGCGACCTGTCGATTAACAGTCGAATGCTCTACCGCTGAGCTACCAGGGAACGTGCACCGCTTGGCGCGGTGTGAGCGGGGTAATACAAATGCTTTTCCGATTTGCCAAGCGGTTTTTTCAAAAAAAACGCATTCCTCTTGTTTTATCCCTCCAGAGTCCCGATTTTCCGGGCTTGTCGACGGTGAAAAAATTATCCACAGGCCAGATGAAAAAGGGCAGGATGGAATGAAATTCGGTATCGACCACAGAACGCATCGTCTCCATGTCGGAAAATGGAGCCTTGCCATGCCGCGTTCGCGCGTCGGCAGGATCGCGACGGGCTCGGCTCTGGTGGTGGGCGGAACGCTGGGTTTCCTGCCCGTCCTTGGTTTCTGGATGATTCCGCTTGGTCTCATCGTGCTTTCCCACGATCTGCCCGTGGTTCGCCGCCAGCGGCGACGGCTGGCGGTCTGGTGGGCGTCGCGGCAGAACGGCCGCGACAGCCGTAATGGCGGCCGGCGATAGGTCTTAAGCGCCGATGGAGCTGCTGATGCCCTGGCCGGCCCAGAAAGCCGCATAGGCGAGCGCTGCGAAATAAATCGTCGTCAGACCCAGGAAGAGATAGCCGCCGAGCACGGTGACGCCATCCCGCTGAATCATCCCGGCCGAAAAAAGCAGGATCGCGACACCCGGAAGGGTGTTGGAGAAGGGAATGAAGCCGAGCGGCATCATCAGCAATACGCCCGCCGTCATCAGCGCAAGCCCGTTTATCCGGTTGGCGATGATGCCCGTCGTCAGCGCGGGAATGCGCGGACGGATGAAACCATCGAGCTTGGAGACAATGGCGACGCCTTTTTGAAGGGCGGGAACAAGCTTTGCCGTTTCCATCTGCCGGTCAAGAATTTTTGCCGGCAACCATGGCAGGCGATTGAGGGTGATTGCCAGGCTGACAAGGATGATCGCTGCGCCAAAGACCGTGCTGACGCCGGGAATGGAAACCGGAATGAGAAAGGGTAGGGATGCGATCGCGCAGATGAGCAACAGGCCCTGTTCGCCGATTGCTTCCATCAACTCGCGCAACGTGATCGTCTGACCCTGCAGCTTTCCTATTAGCTTCTCAAGCGTCGTGCTGAGCTTTTCAGACGTATCAGTGAATGCGAATTCGTTCGTCATACGGCTTCCCGGGAGTTGTTTTAACTCCGGGCTTGATAACATTCATCCAGCCCAATGCCTATCATTGATAGAAACGGAGCCTTTCACATTTGGTCGAGTGGTTCCGTCCTGCTCAGTGCGAAACCCAGCTGCTGTAAGCCCCTGCAAGAAGAACCACCAGCAGAATGACAAGTATGACCGGATTGATCGATGTAACGAAGCTTACATATTCCATGATAACTTCCTCCTCTTCCGTCCGCCTTCATTCTACAGCAAAAAGGCGAACTTATCTACCACAGGGTGAAATTTTGCATTGCAGCAACCGGCTCTCGGTATGGGCGGGAAATGCTTGTCATTATGATTTTTTGCGATGCAAAAATAAATTTTCCAACATTTGCCATTCTCTTGCGTTGTCTCTAATTCTCATTCGGGTTCGGTCTCTCCGGCCCGCCGGCCGCCGTCGGCAAACCACATGAATTACCGCCGGCCTACCCTGGCTCCTGCCTGTCTTCACTCCGCAACACTCTTCCCCGGGGACATGAAATGCTGAAAAACATCTATGCCTGGACGATGGCGCTCGCTGCGCGCAAAACCGCCGTATGGTGGCTGGCGATCGTGGCTTTCGTGGAAAGCTCCGTCTTCGTCGTACCTGCGGATGTGCTTTTCCTGCCCATGGTGCTGGCCAAGCCGAAAAAGGCGATGTTTTATGCACTCGTTGCAACCGTCGCCTCGGTTCTCGGCGGCATCGCCGGCTGGTTCCTCGGTCATTATGCTTTTGAGAGCCTTGCCCGGCCCATTCTCGAATTTTACGGCAAGCTCGACAGCTTCGAGCATCTGAAGAACTCGGTGGATTACGAGACAATCGTTCTCCTGCTGGTGACATCGGGGCTCGCGCATCTGCCGCCGATCAAGGTCGTCACAATTCTCTCCGGTGCTGCCAATATCAGCCTCGGCCTCTTCATTCTTTCGGCTGTCGTCACGCGCGGTGCGCGCTTTTTCATCCTGGCCGGGTTGCTGCAGAAATACGGTGAACCGGTACGCCATTTCATCGAGAAACGTCTTGGCGCCATCACCGCGGCGGCGGCGGCCGCACTCATTGCGGTCTATGCGGTCTACGTTTTTGTGCGTTGATCAAGCGCAAATTTTCTACTCTTACAATACTGTCGCAGAACTTTCAGCTTACTGTCAGAATCCACCTGTATCGGTTCTCTCGTCGAATGAGGGAACCGTTTTATTATGCGAAGATTCTGGAAGTGCTCCTTTTGGGGCATGGGTATTGCTGTGCTTGCCACGGGCGGTTATCTCTACGCCATTCAGCTCCTCGGCAATTTTCACGAGGTAGTCGCGGGGCAGCTTTATCGCTCCAACCAGCCGAGCAATGAGCAGCTCGTCCGCTATACCAGGGACCATGGTATCAGGACGGTCATCAATCTGCGCGGTGCGAATGAAGCCAAGGCTTGGTATCGGGATGAGGTCGAGACCTCCCGCGAGCTCGGATTGAATCACATCGATTTCGGCATGTCGGCCAGCCAGGAGCTTGACATGAACAGGGTCAACGAGCTGGTCGCGATCATGCGCGATGCGCCGAAACCCATTCTCATTCATTGCAAGGCCGGTGCGGACAGGACAGGCCTCGCCACCGCTCTCTATCTCAGCCGCGTCGCACGGTTTGATGAGGAGCAGGCGGAAAGCCAGCTTTCCTTCCGCTTCGGCCATATCGGCATTCCTTATCTGTCGCAAACCTACGCCATGGACCGGACGTGGGAAAACGCGGAAAAGATGCCAGTCATCGACGATTTCGCGATCGCGTCCAACGAATATTGAACATCGCGTGGAGCAGGCGGTGTAGGCAACAGATGCCGGCACCGCCCTTCGTAGGGACACCCTGCCGGCTACCGCCCACCCAGCGGGCTACCACGCAGCCTTAAACTCATCTCTCCGCCCCGGCAGCCGACATGGCGAGGGATTTTTGTCTAAGGCTCAATTGACTATCTGGCTTGCCGGCATGCGTCATCGCGCCCAAAGACTGTGGCGGAGACGATTCTAATCCCGCCTCGCGTCGGGCTTCCAACCGCGCGTATATCCATTTCCCATGATGGCGACCGCAAGGGAAAGCTGTTCCTGCAAATGCTCGATTTCGCCGAGAAGCGCTTTGACAGCCGCCTTCGCATCGCCGTCATGACACTGGATGACATATCCCGCTATGTCGTCGGGCCGTGTAGGGGTGATTTTTTCAGCGTCGGGCATAGTGGATGACCTCTCTTTTGTTCACTAAATGTTCTAATTTTAGCGGAGAGTCAACAAGGCAATGCGCGCCGTCCTTCGATGGCGAGCGGCTTTACACTTGAGCCTGTATTCTCGGAAATTTAACCGGAGGACGCTCTCAATCAAAAATGGCGGATCAAGAAGAGAATGGTCGGAGCACGGGATTCCGGCCCACAACCCCGACGACTTGGTGCCGTGGAATCAAACGTTAATGAACCGACGGATCCTCGCCATCCAGGAAGCTGCGAATCCCATCCTTCTCACAAGTGGCCAGGAATTCTTCCCAGGCGTCTTTGTCGGTAGCGAAAGGTTCGTCCCAGGTGGTGACATCGTCATGCTCGCTGATAACCTCGAGCGTCCAATCCTGCTGGGTGCCAGCCGGCCGGTAGATATCAACAAGGACAGTGATGCCCTCGTCTTCAAACTCGCCCGAGAATTCTGAGTGTTCTATTTTCGGTTTTTTTGCCATCTCAGCACACTTCGTTCTCAAGGCTTGGATAAATGCACACCCGAACAGGGTCTTTTAAACTCGCGCATAGCGCTCATTACTAGAGAGCTAAAACAAATATAGCCAGCTCTGGGGGAACTGGCTATCTATCTGATTTTAATGGTCGGAGCGGCGGGATTCGAACCCACGACCCCTTGACCCCCAGTCAAGTGCGCTACCGGGCTGCGCTACGCTCCGAACCTGAAAGCCGTTTATATATAAGCCTGTTAGGGTGCAAGCGGAAAATGGTCTTTTCATAAAAAAAGGAACAAAGGGTGTGGACGGCAGGAAGGGGCCGGGGCAGGGTGATGCTTTCCGGCATGGGCGACCGTCAAACGCGTGACACATCCTCTTTCCATCATTGCCGGAACAAGCTGCGTTCTTCGGCGTTCAATCGCAGCGGAATTGAAACTCAGGGAGACGAACTATGTCCGAACTCGTCGTTGTTGGTTTTGACGGAACGGAAGTGGCCGACAGGGTGCTTCTGAAGCTTGCAGGCCTGAAAAAGGAATATCTGGTTGATCTGGAAGATGCCGTGGTCGTCGTTCGCGATGAAGACGGCAAGGTGCATCTGAAGCAGAGCGTCAATCTGACGGCAATCGGCGCAAGCTCCGGTTTCCTGTCTGGCGGTCTGTGGGGCGGCCTTGTCGGCCTGCTGTTCCTCAATCCGCTGGCGGGATTTGCCATCGGCGGCGCGATTGGTGCCGGCACGGGCGCCCTTGCGGGTTCGCTGACGGATTTCGGTATCGACGATGATTTCATCAAATCACTCGGCGAGACCATTCCCAATGGTTCTTCGGCGCTATTCGTGCTGATCCGCAAGGTGCAGCCGGAAAAGGTGCTGGCAGAATTCGAAGGCCTGCGCGGGCGGGTCATCAAGACCTCGCTGTCGCCGGCGCAGGAAGCGCAGCTGCAAAAGGCGCTCTCTGGTGGAACCGAACCGGCCACCGCGCCTGCCGTCTGAGCAGACGAAAAAGCGACGCTGCGGCATGTTCCATGTCGCAGCGATCCGTTCAGTCCTCGGGAAATCTGGCTTTATACGGTCAGGGTGCCGTTTTTCGCCTGTGGCCAGGTGAGATAATAATAACGGCTGCCGACGCTGCCGAAAAACGCGTTGTCGCCGGAAACAGTGTCGACATAGGCGCCGGTCTCGCTTCTGGCATAAGCCGAGCCGTCGCGTTTGAGATGGTCTTTCAGAAAGTCGCTCCATCCCGTCGTGGTGATCTCCGTCGTCGGCTTGGAGGTGGTTTTTGTATCGGAGGCCACGTCCCACGCCTTGATTTGGGCGCCCTCGGCGGGATCGGAGACCGTCAGCGTGCCTGTTGTCAAAGCCTCCAGCATGGCCTTGGCCTGCGAAGCCTTGTCCGGGTCCCTGGTCAGTTCTTCCAGCATCTCCTTCAGCTCCTTCATGAAATCGGCCTTGCTAATATCGCCGGAAGAAAGCTGCGTATCGGTATCGTCGGTCTGCGTGTCTTCGCTCGAGGTCTGGGAATATTGCGCCAGAAGCTGGGTGAGGCGCGTATTGGTGGAAGAAGATGAGGTGTCGAGCCCGTAGGAATCGATGAGAGCCGCCCGCGTCGAGGAGGATGTGGCAGGGGAATTGTCTTCCTGCTCCTTGATGGCCTTGAGGGCGAGCCTGGTGGCGGTGAGGCGTGTGGACAGGTCGATGGAGGAGACCATTGCGCTAGCTGTTTCCTTGATCGGGCGATACGGATCATTCGTACCGAACCGGCGCAGCGGGCATCGATCCCGCCTTTCGTCCTCTCTCATAAGAAGACCGGGTACATCCCGGCCGTGTTCGGCGTGGGATGCACCCGGTCTTAATGGCCGGACTTTGCGCGACGCTTGCGGATCAATTCTCCTGAACGGAAACGCCGTTCGGGCCGATATTCATCTCGATCCCCTTCGGCTTGCTTTCCTCGTGCCAGACATAAGCCCCAAGGCCAACAAGGACCACCAGGAGTGCGCCGATGATGAGATAGAGATTATTGGTCTGCGTCATAAGATGTCTCCCCGTTTGACAGTCAGAATCGGGGGCTAAACGCATGAAATGGCGTAAGGTTCCGTAAGGTGAAGCGTTTTAGGCGGCCCGCGCGCGGCGGCGCAGGCTTTCGCGCTTCTCAAGCGCCATGCATCCCCACAATATGCCCAGCAGCAGGAAGAAATGCCGCCAGTGGTCGGTATCAATGACGGCGCCGATCATTACGTGTCCGACGAAGGTCACCCAGGAAATGATCAGGAACGGCTGCCACGGGCGTGGCCGCAGCAGATGCCTGAAACCTGCGGCAATGGTCCAGCAGATCAGGACCAGATAGATGACGAAACCGAACCAGCCATGCGTGGTCAGGCTCTTCAGCCAGATATTATGTTCGGCGGCGGGGAAGATATTGTCGAACACCATGGGGCCGATGCCGAGCGGGTGTTCCATGGCGAGCAGGAAGCCGAGATAGTGGCGTGCAAAACGCCCGAGATGGCCGCCATCATAAGATTGCACCGCCGAAGCGCGGCTGGAGAATAGATCCGCCACCTGCTTGAACTGCAGCGCGATGATGACCGCCGCAACCATCAGCCCGGCGGCGACGAGAAACAGCACGAGGATTTTCAGACGAAACGCAGCCGTCCGTTCCTTCAGCAGCATGACGAAGACGAGGAGGATGGTGGCGAACAGAAACAGGCCCCAGGCCGCGCGCGAGAACGACAGGAACACGCCAAGCGACAGGATGAGCAGCCCGGCGATCCGCCAGGGCGCATGCATCGCCTTGCCGGTGAGAAGGCCGTAGATCAGGTAAAGCGACGGTGTCACCAGAAAGGGACCGAAGACGTTCGGGTCCTGAAAAGCGCCTTTTGCGCGGTCGTAAAGAGTGAAGACCTCAAAACCCGGGATGGCGTGGAAATATCCGATGATGCCGAGCAGCGCTGTGATCAGCGCTGCCGTAAGCCAGGCTCGGAAAATCAAAAGCAGCCGCTGGTACTTGTCCTCCACGATCGCCGCATAAAAAACCGAGGTCAGCGCCAGGAAGGTCGAGACGGCGAGATAGAGCGGTCCCTCATCCAGATCGGCCATGGTGGTGAGCGAAAGATAACCGCCGACATTAAAGGCAAGCAGCAGGCACAGAAGCAGGACGACGGTGCGCGAAAGGCGAAGGCCAAGCAGGAACCACACGGCCACCTGTCCCACCATCATCAATTCATAAGGGGCCGGTTCGGAGATGACGAAGCCGGAAAGGAACACGCCGAAGGCGATGAAGAACGATCCGATGAGCCGCATGGTGGCCAACGGTGCGTCGAAATTCGCCGCGTGCTGGTAACCGGTGTGGGTCAATAGGCGTTTTCCGATTTGAGCAGCCGTATCGGCGTGAGGAACAGGATCTTCAGATCGAGGAACAGTGACCAGTTCTCGATGTAATAGAGATCATATTCGGTGCGGAACTTGATCTTGTCGCCGTGGTCGATCTCGCCGCGCCAGCCGTTGATCTGCGCCCAGCCGGTAACGCCGGGCTTCACCTTGTGGCGCGCGAAATAATGCTCCACCACCTCGGTATATTTCAGATCGCCCGTCTGGGCATGAACGGCGTGCGGGCGCGGCCCAACGAGCGAAAGATCGCCATAGAGAACGTTGAAGAGCTGCGGCAGCTCGTCCATCGAGGATTTGCGCAGGAAGCGGCCGACCGGTGTGACGCGGGGGTCGTTCTTCGTCACGGCTTTTTTGGCGGTCGGATCGCTGAGTTCCGTATACATGGAACGGAACTTCCAGACATTGATCGTTTCATTGTTGAAGCCGTGGCGCTTCTGCTTGAAGAGAACAGGGCCTTTCGAGGTCGTTTTCACCGCAATTCCCGCCCCCAGCATCACCGGCCACAAAATGGCGATACCGATGAGGCTGAAAGTAATGTCGAACACCCGTTTCGCCACCGAATCCCAGTCACGGATCGGCTTGTCGAACACATCGAGCATCGGCACCTTGCCCACATGGGAATAGGCGCGGGGACGGAAACGCAATTTATTGGCATGCGCCGCGATGCGGATATCGACTGGCAGTATCCAGAGCTTGTGCAGGAGCTGGAGAATGCGCGCCTCGGCACTGAGCGGCAGGGCGATGATCAGCATGTCAAGCTTCGTCAGACGGGCAAACTCCACCAGTTCAGCAAAGGTGCCAAGTTTGGGATAACCGGCGACAACTTCGGGAGAGCGGGCGCTTTTCCGGTCGTCAAAGATACCGCAGATGCGGATATCGTTATCGGATTGCTGCTCCAGCGAGCGGATAAGGTCCTTAGCGGTATCGCCACCGCCGACGATGACGGCGCGGCGCTCCATGACGCCGTTGCGGCCCCAGTGGCGAATGGCAAAACCGAGGATCAGTCGACCGGCGAAGATCGCGATCGCACCCGTTGCGTACCAGATGCCGAAGGCTTGCCAGGAGTGCAGCGCATCGGGAAAGAAGAGGAGAAGGAAACAGCCAATTCCCACGAAGGAGAGACAGACGGCGCCCTGAATGCGGGCGAACATCTTCAGCGGCGTGCGCAGTGTCGGAAGCTGATAACAATCACCCGCCTGCAGAAGAAAGACGCAGAGCGCCGCCCCCAGCACGCCGCCGCCGAAAACCGCCAGAAATGTTTCGAGACCGCGATCGGCCGCGATGCCGTTGACGATGGCGGCGATGACCACGAGCATCGTAAATTCGAGAAGCCGCAATTGCCCGATCACCATATTGGGCGAATGATTGCCGGCGCGAAGCTGGTTGGCGATCTGCCGAGCAAGCGGATTGAGAACGACGGGTTCGGATGCGGAGGATTCTCCGGTTTGACGCTCGGAGATTTTCTTGCGCAATGACGCCAGATCGAATTGCAGTCTGTCCTTGTCAGTCTTGGTCATTGCTTTGGTCCGCACCCTCCAGCGCATCGACCTGAAAACCGCACAGATTTTCAACCGGAACGATACGCAACCTCAAAGTGGTAGAGCGCCCTTTGTGCATCCGGGTGGATGGCCGCGCTCTACGAGCAGAAAACTAGCCGAAACATGCTAAGAAACGTTTATGATCAGTTTCTACAGGACGGCTGGAATATACAATTAAAAATCGTGTTTTTAAATAACTTTAGCTCGTCAGCAGGTCGCGATAGAGCTTCATCATCTCATCGGCCATAACAGGGGTTGAAAATTTCGCCTTGAAGCTGTCGGGGTGCGGCATGACCCGCTGCGCCCAGTCGGCATCCTCGGCATCCTTGACCATGATCCGCGCCAGCGCATCGGCATCGCCCGCCGGGACGAGCGCCTCGCTGTCTTCTCCGAGGATTTCGGGAATGCCGCCGACATGCGAGGCAATGACCGTCTTTCCCGCCGCAAGCGCTTCCAGCACGATATAGGGCATGGCTTCGGCGCGCGAAGGCACCACCACCGTCGTCGCCAGTTCGAAAGCCTGTCTGGCGGGCATGGCCGCATGCATGGAAATCCGCCGGGAAAGCCCGGCCTTGTCGATCATCGCGGCATATTTGTCCCTGTCCGGTCCATCGCCGACGATCACGCCGGACATGGGCTGGCCGAGGCTGCGTTCCATTTTCGCGAATGCCCTGATGAAGACATCCGGTCCCTTGAGATCACGGAGCATGCCGATGTAGAGGAAACGGGCCGTATCATCGCGGGCGGGGACGGTTTCGAACTCGCTTTCCTGCACGCCGTTATAAATCATCGCGGTGTGGGTGCGCGGCTTGCCGACCTTGGCTTCGTAAGTCGTCTGCTCGAAATTGCAGACGAAACAGAGCGCATCGGTGAAATGCTCCTGAAACCGCTCCAGCCGCAGGAAGAGCTGCCCCTTCAGGCTGTTTCTGGCATAATGCAGGCTGCCGCCATGCGGGGAATAGAGGCGGGCTACGCGATACCTGTTCGCCCGCAGGAGTGAGCCGATCAGCCGGGCAAGAGCGCCACCCTTGGCGCTGTGCCCGTGCAGAATGTCCGGCCGCAAACTTTTGATGTGCTTGTAGGATTTCCACAGCGCCATGAGGTCGCCGGGGCTGATGGACCGCCGGATGGGCAGGCGGGTGAGGCCAAGTTCCAGCATCGGGGTGATCTGTGCGAAAAGCCGTTCCTCATGCGCACCGCCGGTGGAACTGTCGCAGACGATGCCAACCTTGTGGCCCTGTTTGACATGTTCCTCGATAAGGTCACGTACATGGCGGAAAACGCCGCCCACCGGGGAGCGGAAGCAGTGAATGATGCGCAGGGGTGGGCCGTCATCCGACACGTTCGCCGCTCCGTTTTCAGAAGAAGCGTTCGCGTACATAGACGGTGTCACCCGCCAGAATGGGGGCGGTAATCCCGATCCGGCCGGTCATCACCTCGGCATTGATCTTGCGGGTGATGTCGACATCGGCCTGGTTGGCGCGCGGGGTGAAGCCGCCGGCAATGGCGATGGCGTTCTGGACCGTCATACCAGGCACATAGGAATATTGGCCGGGACGGCCAACTTCGCCCATGATGAAGACCGGACGATAACGGTCGATCTCGATCGTCACATCGGGATCGCGCAGATAGCCCTGGCGCAGCTTGGCGGCAATGGCCGCTTCGAGCTGCGGCAGCGTCTTGCCGCGGGCAGGAACCTGGCCGACGAGCGGGAAGGCGACATAGCCGGCCTGATCGACCGTATAGGTATTGGTCAGTCCGGCCTGCTCGAACACGTTGATGCGCAGCCTGTCGCCGCTATCGACATGATAGGGTTGCAGGGCAGCCTCATTGAAGGACCTCGGCGCGGGTTGATATGCCGCGCAGCCGGAAAGGGCCGTCAGAACGGCAAGCGTCAGTGCGGTGACATGTCGTGATCCGGCGAGCGGCATCTGATCTGGCTCCGAGTCGATCTTTGATCATTCTTATCGTTCTGTTAGGGTTAATGTGCGGTAAACAACCCGGGCGAGCGATGGTAATATCAGCTTTATTTCGTCGGATTCTCCGGGATTAACTGTTGTGTTACCGGCAAGACTTAAGCTTCGCGAAAATTGGCCATCTATATTTGAGCGCCCGAGGTTTGTCTCGGTTACGGAGCCTGCATGAACGGCGATCGCATTGACGACAGGGATGTGGATATCGATCTTGCGCAGCTTGTCGCAGCCATATGGCAGCGCAAGGGACGGATCGCGGCGATCACGCTTCTGGCCGGAGGCTCCGCCTTCGTGATATCAAGCATGATGTCGCCTGCCTACAAGGGCGAGGCGCGCGTGCTCATCGAATCCCGCACCGCCTCCTTCGGCGCTTCGCAGCAGTCCAATGCGCCCGCCGAGCCCGTGCTCGATGAATTGACCGTTTCCAGCCAGGTGCAGATCCTGCAGTCGGTCGATCTCATCAAGCAGGTCGCCAAAGACATGAAGCTCTACGAGCTGGATGAATTCGATCCTGAAGCCCATCCTTCGCTCATTTCGCAGCTGCTGGTCGCCGTCGGCGTCAAGAAGGACCCGCTTCAGGTGCTGCCCGAAGAACGGGTGCTGAAGGCCTTCCGGGAGAAGCTGCAGGTCTATCAGGTCGAAAGCTCGCGCGTCATCACCGTCGAGTTCTCCTCGCAGGACCCCAAGCTTGCCGCCGCCATCCCCAATGAGATGATGAAGGCCTATATCGCCCTGCAGAGCGGCGCGAAACTGGATACAAGCACGGAAGCGGCGCGCTGGCTGGAACCGGAAATCGCCAGTCTGCGCGAAAAGGTGCGCGACGCCGACAGGAAGGTCGCAGATTACCGCGCTTCGTCCGATCTTCTCTCGGCGGGGCAGGGCGAAACCCTCGCCACCCGCCAGCTCAGCGATATCTCCACCGAACTTGGCCGTATCCGCGGAGAGCGCGCCAATGCGGAGGCGCGGGCGGAAGGCGTGCGCAACGCGCTTGCTACCGGCCGTCCGCTTGATACTTTCCCCGATGTCGTCGGTTCCCCGACGATCCAGAGGCTGAAGGAAAACGAAACCACGATCCGCAGCCAGATTTCCGATCTCTCGTCTTCAATGCTGGAAGGCCATCCGCGCATCCGGGCGCTGCGCAACCAGCTCGACGGCATACAGCGGCAGATTCAGGAGGAAACCCGCAAGGTGCTGGCAAGTCTCGAAAACGAGGCCAATGTTTCGCGTCTGCGGGAACGGCAGCTGATCCAGCAACTGAACATGCTGAAATCGGAAAGCGTGCGTGCGGGTGAACAGCAGGTCGGCCTCAACGATCTGGAGCGGGAAGCTTCGGCGCAGAGGCAACTTCTGGAAACCTATCTTGCTCGTTATCGGGAAGCGACGTCGCGCGCCGGCTCGGTGGATTCCACGCCGGCCGATGCTCGTGTCATTTCGACGGCGGTGGAGCCGCGCGAACCCTATTTCCCGAAGACCGGCGCCATTACCATCGTCGTTACTCTGGCGGCCTTTCTGCTGTCCTGCATCGTGGTCATGCTGGTGGAGCTTTTCACCGGCCGGGCCTTGAAGCCGATGGGCCGGAAGCAGGTTCCGCCGCTCTCCGATCCGCCTTCCCCTTCGCGTGCTCCAGCCGATCCGGACAAGGCAACGGATATGCCGGAACAGCCTGTTGCCGTGCATCATGAGAGCATACCGTCTGCTGCGCGGGCCATGCCGGTTGCGGCATACCAGCCCGCTGCCGAAAAGGAGCAACGGCACCTGCCGGCTGTAGCCGCTACCGCCACGCTGGCCCCGCCGGTGGAAGCTGTCGCGGCTGCGAAGGAAGAGGCAGTGGAAGAGGACGTCGACACTTCTGACGATTTCTCGATCGATGCTGTCGCAGGTTTCCTGGCCAGCCGTCTTGCCAAACCGGTTGCCGCCATTGTATCTCCAGCCGGTGATAGCGGTTCGACAACGACCGTCATGCTGGCGCGCGCTTTGTCCGAGATGGGCCGTTCGGTCGTTCTCGTTGACATGACGGCGTCTGCCTGTCCGACGCGGCTGATGGCGCCGGAAGCCGGGCTTCCCGGTGTCATGGACCTTCTGGCGGGTGCGGCCGCCTTCGGTGAAACCATTCACAGTGACCGCCTGTCCGACGCCCATATCGTGCCGCGCGGCAATGCGCAGCCGCGCGAGGCCATGCGCGCGATAGATCGCCTGACGATGATCCTCGGCGCGCTCTCCGACGCCTATGATACGGTTCTCGTCGAATGCGGCGCGGTGCAGATTTCGAGCCTTGGGAAAATGCTGCGCAACCTGCCGGCGGAAATCATCGTCTCGGTGCCCGGCAAGGATAGCGAATTGCTGGAAAAGACGCTCGGTGAACTGGTTGCCCAAGGCTATGAACAGGCATTGCCGATGACCGGTATGCGCAAGCCGGACCGTCTGAGCGCGGCGTGATCTGCGCTCAGTCGGCAGCGATGTCCGTCTTCGGCCGTCCGGCACGAAAACGCTGAATCAACGCATAAAGCGCCGGATTGGATTTGATCAGGCTCTTCGTCCGGGCAATGGCGACATAGACCGAGGCCGCTGCGCGACCCTTCAATGTCACCGGTAGGAATATATCGTGCTGCACGGTAAAAAGCGGGCACCAGCTGCGCTTATAGAGCTGGTCGCCGACGCCGAAATCGAAGATCGCCGCCTTCTCGCGACACGCCCTTTCGATCATCAGCCAGAACAGCAATTCGCCGGGGCTGAGTTCCGAAACGGACTCGTCAATCGAGCCGAACTGGCAGATGATGTGATCCTGCTTGCGCGAAAGGCCGGCTATCGCGGCAATGACGCCCTCGTTTTCCCCATGCAGGCGAATGGCATGCAGTTCCAGCAGGCTGCCTGTGCCCGTCTCGGGAAAATTGGCGAGATCGTAGAAGAAATCCTTCACCGATTGATTGCGAAAGACATCCGGAATGCCCTGCGAGGCGAAACGGGCGGCCTTCTGGCGGAAAAACGCCTGCAACAATTCGCATCTTTCCTGTGGCGAACGCGCGATCACATGGCTGTAACCGCCCATTTCCTCGGCCCTTCGGCTCTGGATGCGGAATTTCTTCCGTCGCCTCTTGGCATTGACCTGCCGAAGCGTGGCCTCGAAGCTCTCGAGCAGGGGAAGCTGGAAGGCCGGATTCTGGTTTTCGACGGAAGCAAGATGCGAGAGGGGATTGGTCCTGCCGCGCCACGTCAGCGGTATGTTCTGCAAAGCCAGAATATCGGCCCGACCATGCAGCAGCTTCCGCGCCTCGCGGGCAATTGCCGCCGCGATTTCCTGTCCGGCCTGTTCGGCAAAGGCGGGGTCGAAAAGCCCCGTATTGATATTGTTGAAACGGCCGCCGGGAAAACGTGCCTTGCGGATGCCGCCTTCCAGCACGATTTCGAGCGGAAGCAGGAAGATCGTCTTGCCGCCCTGCCGGCCGCGAAGTGTCAGGAGCGCGCTGTCCTGCGTTTGCGCCCAGATGGAGCACCAGCCAAAACCCTGATGCAGCGAATTGAGCGGGTCGCCTTCCAGCTGCTCCCAGTCGGAGCGGATGGTTGCGGCGTCATCGACGAGATCGATCAACAGACGATCAGCACTCCGCCGCTCGTTTTGCACGGCGGTCGGCGCTTGCTTGTCGCTGATAAAGACCGGCTCCTCAGCCGCCATCCACTCTCTCCGGTTGTTTCGGTCGGACTATATCGTTCAGCGGCAAACAATCGGTTTATAATATTGCGACCTGTGGATGTTATACAACGGCTGGCGCTCAGCCCTGTTTTTTAGGTCCGGCCATCCATTTGATGATCAGCATCGCCGGCAAAATCCACAAAATTCCGGTGAACACGAAATAAGCGAGATGCACCCACCAGGGCGATTGCGCCAGAGTCGCCGATGCAATGGCCGTCGCCACCACGGCGTAAACGACGACGAGGCAGATGATGACGACGGTGCCGATGAGCGATCTGAGGCGAGGATGCATGAAATCTTCCGTGATTGAACAGCTGTTGCGACTATACCGCCGCGACCGCATGCCGCAAACCCTGAGGTCTTGTTTTGTGGTGCCGGTTGGGGCTAATCAACATGACTGTATGAGGGAGACCTGAAAGATGCGTTCGAGCGGCATGACGATGGCAAATGGTTCTGCGGAAATGGTGGTGGAGGCTGCCCTGCAGAAACAGGAGAAGGACCGCCGCCTGCTGCGCATCTGGCTGCGCGTCGTGCTTTTCACGCTCGTCTGTCTGGTCCTCGTCGGCGGCGCCACGCGGCTTACCGAATCCGGCCTGTCGATTACCGAATGGAAGCCGATCCATGGCGCCATCCCGCCGCTTTCCGTTGCTGAATGGGAAGAAGAGTTCCAGCTCTACAAGCGCATTCCCCAATATCAGGAAATCAACAAGGGCATGTCGCTTGACGAGTTCAAGACGATTTTCTGGTGGGAATGGGCGCATCGCCTGCTTGCCCGCACCATCGGCATCATCTTCGCACTGCCGCTCGCCTTCTTCTGGCTGACCGGCCGCATCGAAAAGCGTCTGCGCCTGCCGCTGGTCGGCCTTCTGGCGCTTGGCGGCTTTCAGGGCTTCATCGGCTGGTGGATGGTATCGTCAGGCCTCGTCAACCGCACGGATGTCTCGCAATATCGCCTTGCCACGCATCTGACCATCGCCTGCCTCATCTTCGCGGGCTGCATGTGGATATTGCGCGGCCTGTCGCATCATTCGCCCGACGCCGCCGACGAAAAGACGGGCAGGGGCTTTGCTGCGTTGCTGACGGTGCTCTGTCTGTTCCAGATCTATCTCGGCGCATTGGTTGCGGGGCTGAATGCCGGCCTTTCCTATAATACCTGGCCGCTGATGGACGGCTCGCTGGTGCCGGGCGATCTCTTCCTGCAACAGCCCTGGTGGATCAACCTCTTCGAAAACCCCAAGACGGTGCAGTTCATCCACCGCCTCGGCGCCTATACGCTGTTTGCCGCCACGCTGTGGCATATGGTGTCGATGGCGCGCGCGCTGCCGAATACGCCACACGCCCGCCGCGCCGTACTGTTCTTCGTGCTGGTTTCCATTCAGGCGGCGCTCGGCATCACCACGCTTTTGATGCATGTGGATATTCATGTTGCGCTTGCCCATCAGGGCATGGCGCTGATCGTGCTTGGTTTTTCCGTCGCCCACTGGCGCGGGTTCATCGGCGAATATCCTGCGCCGGTTTCGGTCGAAATCAGGGACTAGAGTATGCAGGTTCATTCTGAACCTGCATACTCTAGATTCTTTTGTTTTCGTTTGTCTTTTCGGGAAAACCGGGTTCCACTTTTCCCTGACAAACTCTGAGCCTGCTCAGAACTGTTTCAGGACGGCCTTGATGGTTGCCGCGACGGCGAGTTCGTTGTCGCGCTCTTCCGCATTATCGTCCTCTTCGTGCCACGTGGCCGAAAGGCAGCCATAGGCGAAGGCATATTGCAGCAACAGCCGTTCATCCCGTTGCAGCGTCTTCGCGAAAATCGCCGCCATGGAGGCGATGCGCGCCTCGCTACGGGTGAGGTCGAAACGGTCCAGCGGATTGGAGAACATGTTGGCGACGTCGAATGCCGCATCGCCGATCAGGCCTGACGGGTCGATGATGATCCAGCCGCGTTCGCTGCGCATGATGTTCTCATGGTGCAGATCGCCGTGCAGCGGCTTGATATCCCGCTGCTTGCCGATCAGTTCCTGCGCAAGCGTGGCCGCCTCGATATAGGGGCTTTCCACGCCGTCAGTGCGGCCCTGTTCGGCCTTGCGGAACAGGCTTTCGAAATAGAGCGGCAGCGTCAGCAGGCTTGAGGGCGGCGTCTGCTGCGATGGCTGATGATATTCCAGCAGAACGTTAGCGGCGATTTCCGTGGTGGCATCGTCGTCACCGTCGCGGAACAGCACGTCGCGCAGCGTCTCGGTTCCGGCATGCTCCATCAGCAGAATGTCGTCCGAGCGGTCGAGCAGCTCCACGCAGCCGACACCTGCGCGCCATGCGATGAAATCCGCACCGCGAAGGCTGTCTTTCAGCACTTTCTTTTTCAGGACCTTGGCAACGGCAAGGGAACCGTCCTTGCGCGTCAGTTCGTAAACGATGCCGGCTGGTGTATCGGCGATGCGTTTTGCGGCCTCGATATTCCACGAGGCCGGAAAAGATGGCGTGGTGCTGTTCATGCAAGTCTCATGCGGAAAGCATCAGTTCCATGTTCTGGACGGCCGCGCCAGACGCACCCTTTCCGAGATTGTCGAGCAGCGCGACGAGATTGATATGCTCGCCGCCCGGCGTGCCGAAAACGAAGAGCTTCATCGTGTCCTTGCCCGCCAGTTCTTCGGCGTCAATGCGCGCGAGGCCCTTGCTTTCGGCCAGCGGCACGACGCTGACGATGTCCTGTCCCGCGTAGTGGGCGCTCAGCGCCGCATGGATCGTTTCGATGGTCGCGCCTTCCTTCAGGTCAGCGGCAAACAGCGGCACCTGCACGATCATGCCCTGCGGGAAACGACCGACGGAGGGCGAAAACAGCGGTGCACGGTCGAGCTGACCGTGAATGGTCATCTCCGGCACATGCTTGTGCTTGAGCGTCAGGCCATAAAGGAAATTATTGGCGCTGATTGAGTCATCGCGGCTCTGGTCTTCCATCTGTGCGATCATCTGCTTGCCGCCGCCGGTGTAGCCGGAAACCGCATTGACGCTGACCGGATAACCGTCCGGCAGGAGGCCTGCGGCGCGCAGCGGGCGCAGAAGGGCGATCGCGCCGGTCGGGTAGCAGCCCGGATTGGCGACGAGGCGGGCGGAACGAACCTTTTCGCCCTGTTCCTTATCCATTTCGGCAAAGCCATAAGCCCAGTCCTGATGGACGCGATAGGCGGTCGAGGTATCGATGATACGGACATTATTGTTGCCGGCCACCATGGAGACGGCTTCTTTCGAGGCATCGTCGGGCAGGCAGAGGATCGAAATGTCGGCGTTGTTGAGCATGTCCTCGCGCATCGCCGCATTGCGGCGCTCGGCTTCGGGTATGGACAGCAGCTCGATATCGCGGCGACCGGCAAGGCGCGTGCGGATCTGCAGACCCGTGGTGCCGTGTTCGCCATCGATGAAGATCTTCGCTGTCATGTCCTTGTCCTGACTTTTCAAAGGGTTGCGAGGGTATTCGGAATCAGTTCGGTAAGCGCCGTTTTCTTTGTCAGCCAGCCTTCGCCAGCCGTTCGGCACGCAGGCCAAGCATATACATTGCAACGGTGGCTCCGGCAATGGCGGTAATATCAGCGTGGTCGTAAGCGGGGGCGACTTCCACGACATCGGAACCGCGAATATCCAGCTGGCCAAGCCCGCGCAGAACGGAGAGAATTTTCGCACTGGTCGGCCCGCCGGCGACAGGCGTGCCGGTTCCCGGCGCAAAGGCTGGATCGAGGCAATCGATATCGAAGGTCAGATAGGTGGGCATGCCGGCCGTGTGCTTGACGATCAGCGAGGCGATATCGCTCGCCCGCATTTCCTCCACCTCGTACCCATGGAGAATGCGAATGCCAAAATCGTCAGGCGCATGGGTGCGGATGCCGATCTGGATCGAACGGTCGGGATCGATCAGGCCATCGCGCACGGCGCGCGCCACGAAGGAGCCGTGGTCGATGCGCTTGCCGTCATCGAACCAGGTGTCCTGATGCGCATCGAACTGCACCAGCGCCAGCGGCCCGTGTTTGGCGACATGCGCCTTCAGGAGCGGCCAGGTAATGAAATGATCGCCGCCGAGCGTCAGCAGATAATCCGTCTTGGAGATGATCCGGCGCGCTTCCTTTTCGATCGTGTCAGGCGTTTTCCAGTGGTTGCCATAGTCGAGCAGACAGTCGCCGTAATCGATGGTGGGCATATGGGCGAAGAGATCGTGCGCGAAGGGATATTGCGGGTCGTTGTCGAAAATCGCCGAAGCCCGGCGGATCGCCTGCGGCCCGAAGCGCGCGCCCGGCCGGTTGGAGGTTGCTGCATCGAAGGGAATGCCCCAGATGGCAGTCGATACGCCCTTGAGGTTCTTGGTGTATTTGCGCCGCATGAAGGAGAGGACACCCGCATGGGTCGGGTCGGTGGCGGCAGATGTCAGCGTCGTGGCGGTAATGGCATGGTCGATTGTTTTGGCCGGCATATGTCACCCCATCGCGTTTTGCGCTGAAGGTGCTGTCTTCGCGCCGAAAAAACAAGGGAGCAGACATGAAAAAAGGCGGAGCCAAAGCCCCGCCTTTCGAAGTTCTGAGCGAACCGTTCCGAGAAGCGATTAGCGCTTGGAGAACTGGAACGAACGGCGGGCCTTGGCCTTACCGTACTTCTTACGCTCGACAACGCGGCTGTCGCGGGTCAGGAAGCCACCCTTCTTCAGAACGGAGCGCAGGCCCGGTTCGAAGTAGGTGAGCGCCTTGGAAACACCGTGACGTACGGCGCCGGCCTGGCCGGAAAGACCGCCGCCTGCAACCGTTGCAATGATGTCGAACTGGCCGGAGCGGGCAGCTGCGACCAGCGGCTGCTGGAGGATCATCTGCAGAACCGGACGTGCGAAATACGTGGTGAAATCGCGGCCGTTGATGATGATCTTGCCAGAACCGGCCTTCACCCATACGCGGGCTACAGCGTTCTTGCGCTTGCCGGTCGCGTAGGAGCGGCCGAGGGTATCAACCTTGCGGACGTGCACGGGAGCCGAAGCTTCCGATGCCGGGGCGAGGTCTTTCAGAGAGGAAAGATCGGCCATTATCAGGCGCTCCTTACGTTCTTCTTGTTAAGCGCGGCCACGTCGAGAACGGTGGGCTGCTGTGCTTCGTGCGGATGGTTCGAGCCGGCGTAAACGCGCAGGTTCTTCATCTGGCGACGGCCGAGCGGGCCGCGCGGGATCATGCGCTCGATGGCCTTTTCAACGACGCGCTCCGGGAAGCGGCCTTCGATGATCTGGCGAGCCGTACGCTCCTTGATGCCACCCGGGTGACCGGTGTGCCAGTAGTACTTCTTGTCGGAGTACTTGTTGCCGGTGAAGGCAACCTTTTCAGCGTTGATAACGATGACGTTGTCGCCATCATCAACGTGGGGGGTGTAGGTAGCCTTGTGCTTGCCGCGCAGGCGGGTTGCAACGATGGTGGCGAGGCGACCAACAACGAGGCCTTCGGCGTCGATGATGACCCACTTCTTCTCCACCTCAGCGGGCTTCTGAACGAAAGTAGACATAGATTTCACTTTC
Source organism: Agrobacterium sp. (assembly GCF_059499945.1). NCBI lineage: Bacteria > Pseudomonadati > Pseudomonadota > Alphaproteobacteria > Hyphomicrobiales > Rhizobiaceae > Agrobacterium > Agrobacterium sp. Next base: position 1,140,454 of record NZ_JCABZP010000014.1, read on the forward strand.
TAACGTGGACCCGTCATCCTCTTCATGAAAGAGCATACGGGCGTTTCTTGTTGCTTGGTTTGGTTGCCATCAAGGACAACCGCAAATGACCCTATTCCGGCTGGAATCCGATCTGGCGCGCTTATACGGTGCGCGAGCGAAAGCGTCAATATGACGGATTTTGGAGGTCGTAAAAATAATATAGTAAAAACAATGACTTGATAATGGGGTATTATTTTACCTCACCAAACAAACCCGTTTTACCCCAGTCGCATCACCAGAACGCCCGCTGCAATGATGCCTCCGGCAAGATAACGCCAGATGCTGGCGCGTTCTTTGAGGATCACCACGGAGATTACCAACGCGAAGAGAATGGAGGTTTCCCGCAGCGCCGCGACGACGGCGACGGGCGCCTTGGTCATGGCGTAAAGCGCAAGTCCGTAGGACAGAATGGAGCCGCCGCCGCCGATCAGGCCGCGCCACCAGTTGCGTCGGACATGCTGGACGACAGGGCCGACGCCGCGCTGGAAAAAGGCAAAACCGAAAAGCAGCACCGGCGGCAAAAGCGACATCCAGAGCGTATAGGAGATGGCGTTGCCGGAAAGTCTTGCGCCGACGCCGTCGACGAAGGTGTAGGACGCGATCACGAAGGCGTTGAGCAGCGCGACTAGAATAGCCTTTCCGCCGCCACGCCTTGCCTCGAATACGAGTGTCAGGATGCCGCCGGAGATGATCGCGATCCCGGCAAGGGCCAGCGGGCTCAAAACCTCGCTCAGGAACAGGCTGCTCGTCGCCGCGACGATCAAGGGAGCCACACCGCGCATGACGGGATAAACAAGGCCGATATCGCCGATCGTATAGGCGGCGGCGACAAGGCGGAAATAGGCGAATTGTAGAACGGCCGAAGCGATCAGGAAGGGAATGGCGACCGGTGCGGGGAAGGGCAGGAAAGGCAGAAACGGCAGTGAACAGGCCGCAGCTCCCGCCGCAATCAGTGAGGCGTCCAGTGATTTGTCGGATCCGGATTTGACCAGCGCATTCCATCCGGCATGCAGCATCGCGCCCAGGAGCACCAGAAGAAGAATGTCAAATGTCACAATAGAGACTCGCTCGCGGGCTACTTTGGGCAACCTACAGCATCGGCCTGAAAACCGGAATCGATTTTCGGTGAGGGCGACACGCCCCTGCGAATTGTTCGAGTGAGCGTTTTGCGCCGGTGGAACCACCCACAAACGACATGTGACTGCGGCTGATATTGCAACACGCGTAAAACTCTTGCTTTGTGCATGTCAGGCGCGCGCGGAATGATTTTGCTCCGGCGCGATATGGTATTCTGCTCAGGATTTCATCCGTCAGATGGTGGCATGAGCGCTGGGCGCACAGCTTGTGGTTTCGATTCGGAGCGTGTTTTGGCCCATAATACTACCTGTTTTGTCAAATAGCTCCGCTGGGCGCTTCGGTCGGAAGGTATATCAATTGGATGGGATGTACATGAAAAGAAATTTCATATCTGCTATGAACGGCTTGCTGTAACGTTGCAGGTTTGTTTGTAGATTGATTTACAGAATAACTTTCTGAAAATTAGATAACTCTAATTCACCTGCGAACGGAATGAAAACAAACAGGAGACGAAGGGCGCATAACTTGCACGCTAATGTTGTTTGAGCCGCTTTTGTGCCGGTTTGCGCCATTTTGAAAACTGGACAAAATTAGTCAATAGAACCGGGATTCTGGTATTTTGGTGAAATCATTTTGCGTGGACGAAAACGTGCCACTGCGCGACGATAGGTCTGTCGTGGCAGCGATTTTCGGCCGGGCAAGGGTTCAAGACAGCAGGGAAGCTTCCTAGATGGGAAGGGCAGGCGCATTCGGCAGTGTCAGGAATGCGTCGGTGGAATTATGCAGACGAGGCTATGCTCGCGCAGCTTTCAAATGGCGCATCTGCATTGGTATTCTTCAAACCATGTGACGTTCCAAGAGGGATAAGTTGACATGCAGCATGATAGTTACGAGCCCGACTACCTCAGAAAAATTCTGACTGACGTCAAAACCATCGCGCTGCTCGGCGCTTCGCCCAACCCGGACAGGCCGAGCCACGGCGTCATGCGCTTCCTGCTGTCCAAGGGTTACCGCGTGTTTCCGGTCAATCCCGGCCAGGCAGGCAAGGAGATATTGGGACAGAAGGTCTACGCCAGGCTCGCCGATGTTCCCGAGCCGGTGGACATGATCGATGTTTTCCGCGCGCCGGAATATTTATCGGCAATCGTCGAAGAGGCGATATTGCTGCCCGAGCGACCATCGGTGATCTGGGGCCAGCTTTCCGTTCGCGATGACAATGCCGCCGCCAAGGCGGAAGCCTATGGCATAGAGGTTGTGATGGACCGTTGCCCTGCAATTGAGTATCCGCGTCTCAATATTGTGCGATAGTTGGTACGGATCGGACTTATCATTTGGCGGCAAGGCATTATGATCCCTTCAAAATTCCATTGGAGGAAACATCATGCCGAGCAGCAATCCCGGGTTTTCAACGCTGGCCGTCCACGCGGGCGCACAACCTGATCCGACCACCGGCGCGCGTGCGACACCCATTTATCAGACGACGGCCTTTGCTTTCCGCGACGCCGATCACGCCGCCGCCCTGTTCGGATTGAAAGAGTTCGGCAATATCTACACGCGAATCATGAACCCCACCCAGGCTGTTCTGGAAGAGCGCGTGGCGGCGCTGGAAGGCGGCACGGCGGCGCTTGCCGTGGCGTCCGGCCATGCCGCGCAATTGCTGGTCTTCCATACGCTCCTGCAGCCCGGCGACAATTTCGTCGCCGCTCGTCAGCTTTATGGCGGCTCGATCAACCAGTTTGGTCACGCCTTCAAGGGCTTCGACTGGCAGGTGCGCTGGGCTGACGCCACCGATCCGGCCAGCTTCGAGGCGCAGATCGACGACCGCACACGCGCCGTCTTCATCGAAAGCCTTGCCAATCCCGGCGGTACTTTCGTGGATATAGCCGCGATTGCCGATGTCGCCCACCGGCACGGCCTGCCGCTGATCGTCGACAACACCATGGCGAGCCCCTATCTGCTGCGGCCGCTGGAACACGGCGCTGACATCGTGCTGCATTCGCTGACGAAATTCCTTGGCGGGCACGGCAATTCCATGGGCGGCATCATCGTTGACGGCGGGACCTTCGACTGGTCGGCGACGGATAGATATCCGGCGCTGTCGCAGCCCCGGCCGGAGTATTCCGGCGTCGTGCTGCACCAGACCTTCGGCAATTTCGCCTTCGCCATCGCTTGCCGCGTTCTGGGATTGCGTGACCTCGGACCGGCCATTTCGCCCTTCAACGCCTTCCTCATCCTGACGGGCATCGAGACACTGCCGCTGCGCGTTCAGCGCCATTCCGACAATGCGCTGGCCGTCGCGAAATGGCTGAAGGCGCATCCCAAAGTCAGCTGGGTGCATTATGCCGGGCTGGAGGACAGCGACAACTACGCCCTCCAGCAGCGATATTCGCCAAAGGGCGCAGGCTCCGTCTTCACTTTCGGCGTCAAGGGCGGTTATGCGGCCGGCAAGGCGCTGGTGGAAGGGCTGCAGCTCTTCTCCCATCTCGCCAATATCGGCGATACGCGCTCCCTCGTCATCCACCCGGCCTCCACCACCCATGCGCAATTGACACCGGAACAGCAGACGGCCGCCGGTGCAGGGCCGGATGTGGTTCGCCTGTCGATCGGCATCGAGGACGTCAAGGACATCATCGCCGATCTCGAACAATCGCTTGCCAAGCTGTGACGTGGTTGGTCACGCGAGTTTGGTACTCGCGTGACTCCCCTTCGAATTTCCTGCGGTGATATTCCCGTTCATTGCGCGGGTGAAATCAGCGGGAAACTGAGGTTGTCACTTCGGTTTGTGGATAAAACTTTGGTGTCAGTGCCGGAAGGCAGTTGGTGAGCCTGATGGACGATTGGCGCGCCGCTTCCGTTCATCGGTTACCATCTTACTCAAAGCATCGAATCTGCCTAGAACAGGCCCTTGCACTCCCATTGCGAAAGATAGGCCATATGAAAAACCGAACCGGAATGCTCCGCATCGTCACCCTTCTCCTTGCGATCGGGGTCGCAGGTATGGCTGATATACCTGTCGTCGCTTCGGTTTCGCCGGCAAAGGCGGAGGCGGAATATTTCCCGACTCAGAAGGATTTTGTCGGAAAGTGGAAACTCAGCGGTGCGACCAGCCGCCCGCCGCGCGATATGAAGACCGCGCCCACCTCGCAGCAGGAAGCGGATGCGACACTGTTCCAGGAGACGGTAACGACATTTTACTCGGCGTTCGACTATCTGGAGATCACGGCGGACGGTCGTTATAATTTCCATCAGGCCGGTGATCCCGCGGGTTCATGCGTCTGGTGCGGAACATGGTCTTTCAACAAGAGTTCGCTTTGGCTGAAGCTGGATACGGCGCCCAGGCTCGATATTTATGCGAAGGACGGCGATATACAGATGACCTACACCGCCGAACCCGACAAGAAGTCGAAATATACCTGGCTGGTTTTTGGCTGGACGAGGATGGAGTGAACCGCATCTTCTCCCGCTGCAAGGCCGCGACGGGAAACGGGGCAACGAGCAAGCGTTCGCTGCCCATGAAATCAATTTTAAGTTGTATTTGAAGTTGAAGACGTTTGACGAAGCGCTCACAAATGAGCAAAGCTATTTTACCAACCACATTTGATGGATCTGGATGTCATGGCGAATTTTCTGTCCTTTGATGATGTTACCGAGGTGGAGCATGGCGCGCCTGCGCCGGAAAGGCTGATCTCCGGCGATCCGAGATTCACCACATGGAATATCGAGGAGGCTCCCGGCGGCATCTATGCCGGCATCTGGCAGTCCACCCCCGGCAAATGGCGGGTTGTTTATGACGAGTGGGAATATTTCAACATTCTCGAAGGCCATTCCATCCTGACCGAAGATGGCGGTGCGCCACGCGATCTGAAACCCGGTGACCGCGTTATCCTGCGTCCGGGCTTTGCCGGCACGTGGGAGGTCGTGGAAACGACGCGCAAAGACTACGTCATCCGGCTCTGAGGCCGGATGCGGTTTGGTGCTTACTGCTCATCGAATTTGAGAATCGATGGAAGGAGTCCGGGAAAGCGGGCTTCCATATCCTCAATGCGCACAACGCTGATATTTTCGACGCCCTGTTTATGGGTGCGGATCAATCCTGCCTCACGCAGGATTCGCATATGGCTGGACAGGGTGGAGCGCGGCATATCCTGACAGGGCGCTGCCGCACCGCAATTCTGCCCGGCCTCCGACCCCCATAATTTGCGGATGATGCCCATGCGCGCGGGCTCGCCAAGGGCGGACAGCACGGCGGTAAGCGATATGTCCTCGCGAGCGGGATGAAAAAACTGAACCATGGACCGCCTGTAGCATATGGATTGACAAGCTTCAATATTTCAATAAAACCGAAATACCGAATTATGGTAATTCGGAAATTACGATATTCATGGAGTTTGCAATGTCTGGACTATTCAGCGGACAGGTGGTCGTCGTCACGGGCGGATCGACAGGCATCGGCTTTTCAGTCGCCAGGTTGTTTCTGGAGGGCGGCGCCTCTGCGGTTTATGTGACGGGCCGCAATTCAGCCAATCTCGACGCCGCCGTCGCCAAGCTCGGGGAAGGGGCAATCGGCTTCGTTTCCGATGTTGCCAAGCTTTCGGATCTGGAACAGCTCAAGGCTCGCATTGAAGCCGACGGGCGAAAGGTGGATGTGCTGGTCGCCAATGCCGGCATCGCCGAGAACAACGATCTTGGTGCGACCCATGAGGCGCTCTACGACCGGATTTTCGACATCAACGTGAAGGGCGTGTTTTACACGGTGCAGACGTTGTTGCCGGTGCTGAAGGACGGCGGTTCGATCGTATTGACGGGGTCGATCGTCGGCAACAAGGGTATGGAAAAGCTGAGCGCTTACAATGCTTCGAAAGCGGCGGTTCGCTCATTCGCCCGCAGTTTTGCCAATGATCTGAAAGCGCGGGAAATCCGCGTCAATACGGTGAGCCCGGGCGTTACCCGCACGCCGATCATGGAAAATGGCCTGAAGATGGACGATGAGAAGATCGCCGGTTTCAAGGCCTATCTGAAGGATGCGGCACCGATCGGCCGTATGGCCGACCCCGACGAAATCGCCGAGGCGGTGTTGTTTCTGGCATCTTCCAAGGCCAGCTATATCACCGGCGTCGAGCTCTCGGTTGATGGCGGTCTGGCCCAGATTTAAGGCCGAATCCTCCCTCTGCCTTACCAGCTGAGATCGAGCCGCTCGAGGCCATGGAAATGATAGACATCCTTGACCTTGGGCGGCTCGGCAATCTTCAGGCCCGGCAGGCGTTTGAAAAGCAGGGGCAAGGCGAGATTAAGCTCCAGCCGTGCAAGCGGTGCGCCGATGCAGAAATGGATGCCGGCGCCGAAAGAGACGTTGGCGCCTTCGTTCCGGTCCGGCCGGAAGGTCAGCGGATCGGAAAATTTTGCCGGGTCGAGATTGGCGGCTGCCAGGATGAGGCTGACCTTGTCGCCGCGCTTGAATGCGACGCCGTCGATTTCGACCGGTTCCAGAACCCAGCGCTGGAAAATATGAACCGGGGCGCAGATGCGCAGGGTTTCTTCCACCGTGCGTTCCGTGGCGGCCTCGTCGTGGAACAGGGTCTCCGGAGAAATGCCGCTTTCCAGAATGATGCGCACGGAATTGCCGATCTGGTGCACGGTCGCCTCGTGCCCGGCATTCAGCAGCACGATGGTGGTGGAGATGAGCTCGTCGTCGGTCAGGTACTGGCCCTTGTGCTCCGTATGGATCATGTGGCTCAGCAGGTCATCCTTCGGCTCCGCCCGCCGCTCGGCGATCACGCTGCGCACATACTCTGAAAATTCATGCGCGGCCCTGTCGGCCAGAAGCTCGTCCTCGGGCGTGCGCTTGAACATGTACATGCCGACATAGGCATGCGACCATTTCAGAAGCTGCGGCCCCATCTCTTCGGGAATGCCGATCATGCGGGCGATCATCGTCACCGGGATGATATCGGCATAAGAGGAGAGCAGCTCGGTTTCGCCCTTGCTCTCGAAGGCATCGATCAGGCGGTTGGCGAGTTCCTCGATTTCCGGTTTCATCTTGTCGACATGCCGAGAGACGAAGGCGCGGTTGATGAGCGTGCGCAGCCGCGTGTGTTCCGGCGGCTCCAGCTCCAGAAGCGAATGCTGCTCGGCGGCGTCGAAATGCTTCACATGTTCCAGCGGTTGCGGCAGGCCGATTTCCTCGCGGCTAGCCACATGCAGGATCTGCCGTCCGAAGCGGCGGTCGCGCAGAAGTGCGCTGACATGGTCGTAACCGGTGAAGAACCATTGCCGCTGCTCCTCCCAGTAAAAGGTGGGACATTGCCCATGCAGGGCGGCATAAACCGGGTTCGGATCGTTGTAGAAGGCCGGGTCGCGGGCGTCGAGTGAAACGCGGCGGGTGGCGGGATCGATTTTGAGAAAGGGAAATGTCGCTGTCATGCCCATGGTTTATTCCGCGCGTGGCGCTTTGGGAAGGGAGGGGAACTCCCCTCCGTCTGTCACTGGATGGTTACATCGTCATCGACTGGCGATGGCGGATATCCGGTTCAGCGCCGCAACCTGGCGGTCGGCATTGTTGTCCATCGGGTTTTCGTCGCGGTCCGAGGCGGGCACGACGACATTGGCCGAATTGACGTGGATGACGGTCCGGTTGCGCCCGGCCTTCTTGGCAGCATAGAGCGCACGGTCGGCTTCCGTCATCATTGTGTTGAGGTCGGCATCCCTGATCATGGCTTCGGCGATGCCGACGCTGGTGGTCACCTCGATGCTTTCACCACGCGAACTGATCTTCGACAGGCGTAGATTGCCGCGGATGGCTTCTGCAAGCGTCGCTGTGCTGGAAGGGCTTTCGACTTCGGCGACCAGCGCGAATTCCTCGCCTCCCATTCTGACGAAAAGGCCGCGATCGCCGATCACACGCTGGGCGATATTGCAGAAATGCACGAGGACCGCATCCCCGGACTGATGGCCGTATCTGTCGTTGATCTTCTTGAAATGGTCGATGTCGAACAGCACCAACGCCACATAACGGCTGGAGGCCGGCGACCTTTTCTTGATGCGCTCGAACTCCTCCAGCAGACCGCGCCGGTTGAGAACGCCGGTCAGATGATCGGTCATGGCGAGCCGGTGAAGACGAATCTCCGTGTCTTCCATGATGATCTTGGCGCTGATCATGATGATCGCCGTGAAGCCGAGCATGCCGGAAATGGAGAGCGCCGATGTCATGGGAATGGCATTGGGGATTGCGGCATTGGCCGGGATGACGATGGATGCGACGATCGCTCCGGCAAAAGCCTGCAGGATCAGGATCGTGGCCAGAACCTTTCGGCTGCGAGATGCGCGCGCCCTGCTGGCCAGAAGCACGCCCGCGAGCATGAAATAGCCCGTGGCCGCGCTGGCATGATAAAGCAGGATGCGGGCGACCATGTCTTCGCGCACGGGCGGCACGAACATTCCGGCGATCCACAGCAGGGCCGGAATAGCAACCCAGCCGCCGAGTTTGCGCTGCTCGAAGCAGAGCAGGCCAGCCAGCCAGAAACCAAAGGCGGAAAGCGCCAACGTATTGCCGACCTGAATGGACAGAAAACTGGAAATATCGCCGCGAAACGCCACCATGACAGTGCCGATGCCTGTGGTGAGGAAACCTGCGGCGAAATAGAGATTATGCCGGCGGGAAGGGCGGTGCAGCCACAGCGTTCCCAAAAGCACGGCAAGGGTGAACGTTTCCGCCGCCCACAGTAGCGTGCTCGTCTTTGCATCCAGCATTGCAAAATCCTATCTGCGCCATCATGCGGTAAAAGCGGGCCATCTCGCACAAGGTGCGTTATGCCCGCTGGAATTGTTGAGCTGCCATTTCGCCCGGATGGGCCCATTCCCCAACGGGAACCGGAAATTCGCTGGCCAGTATCAGCAGCAAATACTAACGAGTTCTTGCCGGTGAGAAGTTATATCTGTGTATGGCGGACGATTTTTGCCCCCGCCGCGCGCCATAGTAAAAAAATGGTGGCGGTGAGGGAAAGAGGCCCGGCCGGCCCCGCCCGGTTCGAAACCCTTGCCAAGTCGGCCCTCGACGGCCTGCAAACGCTGTTGAGCCGTTAAGGATATGCGGCTTCGTGTCTTGAAGTACGGGGCAGGGACACTCTATGTAGGGAGTATGAAGGTTAGAAGTGATTCCGGAGCGGTTTTCCGCGAAGGGCAGAGTTTGACAAAGGACGGACATGAAAAATCCAGTTGATACCGCCATGGCTCTGGTGCCGATGGTCGTAGAGCAGACCAATCGCGGCGAACGCTCCTACGACATATTTTCCCGTCTTCTCAAGGAACGCATCATTTTCCTTACCGGCCCGGTGGAAGACCAGATGGCGTCGCTCGTCTGCGCGCAGCTTCTTTTCCTCGAGGCTGAAAACCCGAAGAAGGAAATCGCGCTCTACATCAATTCGCCGGGTGGCGTCGTGACCGCCGGCATGGCGATCTACGATACGATGCAGTTCATCCGCCCTGCGGTTTCCACGCTCTGCGTCGGTCAGGCCGCGTCCATGGGCTCGCTGCTTCTGGCTGCCGGTGAAAAGGGAATGCGTTTCGCCACCCCGAACGCCCGCATCATGGTTCACCAGCCGTCCGGCGGTTTCCAGGGCCAGGCATCGGATATCGAGCGCCACGCCCGTGACATCATCAAGATGAAGCGTCGCCTGAATGAAGTCTACGTGAAGCATACTGGCCGCACGCTCGAAGAGGTTGAAAAAACCCTTGATCGCGACCATTTCATGGATGCAGACGAGGCGAAGGAATGGGGCGTGATCGACAAGATCCTGACCTCGCGCCAGGAAATCGAAGGCGCCGCCGCGAATTGAGGCGCGCCGCTTTTTGACGTTTGTTTGAACCCGCAAAAGTAATTTCGGGGCTTTCAACCGCAACAGAAAGCGATATTAGTATATATAAAGGCTATGTTGAATTTTTATGACGTGGCCTTTGGTTTGATGGGGAATTCGTTGCAGCCGGTTGTCAGCTCATGTATCTGATACCGGTTAGTACCCCGGGAAACGAGGCGGATACGGCGATGCACCCCAAGGGCTGCCGTATCGGCGGGCGGTAAGTTGACCGCGATCCGTTTGGCGGACCTGCGGCGTGCTGGAAGGAAAGAGATATGAGCAAAGTCAGCGGCAGCAACGGCGGCGACTCTAAGAATACACTCTATTGTTCATTCTGCGGCAAGAGCCAGCACGAAGTCCGGAAACTCATTGCCGGACCGACGGTATTCATCTGCGATGAATGCGTCGAATTGTGCATGGACATCATCCGCGAGGAGAACAAGACGTCGATGGTGAAGTCGCGCGAGGGTGTTCCCACCCCGCAGGACATCATCAAGATCCTCGACGAATATGTCATCGGCCAGAAGCAGGCGAAGAAAATCCTGTCGGTGGCCGTTCACAACCACTACAAGCGCCTCGCGCACGCCTCCAAGAACGGCGATGTCGAGCTTGCGAAGTCGAACATCATGCTCGTCGGTCCGACGGGTTGCGGCAAGACCTATCTTGCCCAGACGCTCGCCCGCATCATCGACGTTCCCTTCACCATGGCGGACGCAACGACGCTGACCGAAGCCGGTTATGTCGGCGAGGACGTGGAAAACATCATCCTGAAGCTGTTGCAGTCTGCGGATTACAATGTCGAACGCGCCCAGCGCGGCATCGTCTATATCGACGAAGTCGACAAGATTTCCCGCAAGTCGGACAACCCGTCCATCACGCGCGACGTGTCGGGCGAGGGCGTTCAGCAGGCGCTTCTGAAGATCATGGAAGGCACGGTCGCTTCCGTTCCGCCGCAGGGCGGCCGCAAGCATCCGCAGCAGGAATTCCTGCAGGTGGATACGACCAACATCCTGTTCATCTGCGGCGGCGCGTTTGCCGGCCTCGACAAGATCATCTCGGCCCGTGGTGAAAAGACCTCGATCGGCTTTGGTGCGACCGTCAAGGCGGAAGACGATCGCCGCGTTGGCGAGGTTCTGCGCGAACTGGAGCCCGAAGACCTGGTGAAGTTCGGTCTCATCCCGGAATTCATCGGCCGTCTGCCGGTTCTGGCGACGCTGGAGGACCTCGACGAGGATGCGCTGATCCAGATCCTGTCCGAGCCGAAGAACGCGCTGGTCAAGCAGTATCAGCGCCTGTTCGAGATGGAAGATGTGGAACTGACCTTCCACGAGGACGCTCTGCGCGAAATCGCCCGCAAGGCGATCACCCGCAAGACCGGCGCCCGCGGCCTGCGCTCGATCATGGAGAAGATCCTGCTGGATACCATGTTCGAACTGCCGACGCTGGAAGGCGTACGCGAAGTGGTCATTTCCAACGACGTCGTCAGCGGCGTCGCCCGTCCGCTCTACATCTATGCGGATCGTCAGGAAGAAAAGACCAACGTTTCGGCCTGATCGACCGATCCGGTACTTTGATGAAATCAAAAGGCCCGCATCCCGTGCGGGCCTTTTCTGTTGTGGCCGGGCGTGAAACTTGCGCCTAACTTGGCGAAGCCCGATTTTGCGTTTGGAGCGGATTGCGCTTTGCTGATAAAGTCTTACAACTGATTTGCAGCGCGATATGACGGAAATGTGAATTCCCGTCGGCGACCCGGTTCCTGACCTTCAAGGATAACCGGAAATGTCGGGAGTACTAGCCGGCGCTGGGTTTTGTTGAATTTCACGGTCTTGCCGCTCAGCGGGATCGTCTGTTCCGGCGACTTGAAATCGGTGTTTCGAAACTCCATTTTCAGTCTCGAGAAATGAATGTGCCGGATGCCCCAAGCTGTCCGGCAAAGTGTCCCGAAAGGGACCATGAAAGGAAATGATATGACGAACATCACGTCTGCGGCATCTGGTGGTACCTATCCGGTACTTCCCCTGCGCGACATTGTCGTTTTCCCGCATATGATCGTTCCCCTGTTCGTCGGGCGGGAAAAATCCATTCGTGCGCTCGAGGAAGTCATGGGTTCGGACAAGCAGATCATGCTTGTCACCCAGATCAACGCCAGCGATGACGATCCGGCTCCCGAAGCCATCCACAAGGTCGGCACGGTCGCAAATGTCCTGCAGCTTCTGAAGCTTCCCGACGGCACCGTGAAGGTGCTGGTGGAAGGCAAGGGCCGCGCCCAGATCGACAGCTACACCGGCCGTGAAGACTTCTATGAAGCCACCGCGACGCCGTTGCAGGAGCCTGCCGAAGATCCGGTCGAGATCGAGGCGCTGTCGCGTTCGGTCGTTTCGGAATTCGAAAGCTATGTGAAGCTCAACAAGAAGATTTCGCCCGAGGTTGTCGGCGCTGCCGGCCAGATCGACGATTATTCGAAGCTCGCTGATACGGTCGCTTCGCACCTGTCGATCAAGATTACCGAAAAGCAGGAAATGCTGGAAACCGTCAGCGTGAAGCAGCGGCTTGAAAAGGCGCTTGGCTTCATGGAAGGCGAGATTTCCGTGCTGCAGGTCGAAAAGCGTATCCGCTCGCGTGTCAAGCGCCAGATGGAGAAGACCCAGCGCGAATATTACCTGAACGAGCAGATGAAGGCGATCCAGAAGGAACTCGGCGACGGCGAGGACGGCCGTGACGAGATGGCCGAACTGGAAGAGCGCATCGCCAAGACCAAGCTTTCCAAGGAGGCCAAGGAAAAGGCCGAAGCGGAAATGAAGAAGCTTCGCCAGATGAGCCCGATGTCCGCGGAAGCGACCGTCGTGCGCAACTATCTGGATTGGCTGCTCGGTCTGCCCTGGGGCAAGAAGTCGAAGGTCAAGGTTGACCTCAACGCGGCCGAGAAAATCCTCGATCAGGATCATTTCGGTCTCGACAAGGTCAAGGAACGCATCGTCGAATATCTGGCCGTGCAGGCGCGCGCCTCGAAGATTCGCGGCCCCATCCTGTGCCTCGTCGGCCCTCCCGGCGTCGGCAAGACCTCGCTCGCCAAGTCGATCGCCAAGGCGACCGGCCGCGAATATGTGCGCATGGCGCTGGGCGGCGTGCGTGACGAGGCGGAAATCCGCGGTCACCGCCGTACCTATATCGGCTCCATGCCTGGCAAGATCGTGCAGTCAATGAAGAAGGCCAAGAAGTCCAATCCGCTCTTCCTGCTCGACGAGATCGACAAGATGGGCATGGATTTCCGTGGCGATCCGTCTTCCGCACTGCTGGAGGTTCTCGATCCGGAACAGAACTCCACCTTCATGGACCACTATCTTGAAGTGGAATACGACCTGTCCGACGTGATGTTCGTGACCACGGCCAACACGCTGAACATTCCGGGTCCCCTGATGGACCGTATGGAAGTGATCCGCATCGCCGGCTACACCGAAGACGAAAAGCGCGAAATCGCCAAGCGTCACCTGTTGCCGAAGGCGATCAAGGAACATGCCCTGCGTCCGGAAGAGTTCTCGGTCAGCGATGACGCTCTGATGATCGTGATCCAGCAGTACACCCGCGAGGCGGGCGTGCGCAGCTTCGAGCGCGAGTTGATGAAGCTTGCGCGAAAGGCCGTGACCGAGATCATCAAGGGCAAGGTCAAGTCCGTGGAAGTCACAGCAGCCAACGTTCCGGATTATCTGGGCGTTCCGCGGTTCCGCCACGGCGAAGCCGAGCGTGAGGATCAGGTTGGTGTTGTCACCGGTCTGGCATGGACGGAAGTCGGCGGTGAGTTGCTCACCATCGAAGGCGTGATGATGCCGGGCAAGGGCCGCATGACGGTCACCGGCAACCTCAAGGAAGTGATGAAGGAATCCATTTCGGCAGCGGCATCCTATGTCCGCTCGCGCGCCGTGGACTTCGGCATCGAACCGCCGCGTTTCGACAAGAGCGACATCCACGTTCACGTTCCGGAAGGGGCAACCCCGAAGGACGGACCGTCCGCCGGTGTTGCCATGGCAACCGCCATCGTCTCCATCATGACCGGCATTCCGGTCTCCAAGGATGTTGCGATGACGGGCGAGATCACGCTTCGTGGTCGCGTGCTGCCGATCGGCGGCCTGAAGGAAAAGCTGCTCGCAGCCCTTCGCGGCGGCATCAAGAAGGTACTGATCCCGGAAGAGAACGCCAAGGATCTGGCGGAGATTCCGGACAATGTGAAGAACGAGATGGAAATCATCCCGGTTTCGCGCATGGGCGAGGTCATCAGGCACGCCCTTCTGCGCCAGCCGGAGCCCATCGAGTGGGACGGCAGCATCGAGACGCCTGTTATCGCTACGGTCGAAGGCGTCGACGACGGCAGCCAGACCATCGCACATTGATACGTGCTTCGTCGCGAGGGGCGGGAATCGCCTTTCGCGACGGGTGCTGCATAGATTCAATATGTTAGGTGTCGGAAGGCGCATTCTGCGCTCAGCTCCGGGCAAGTGATGCGAATTTGGCACGAATATGTGGAAGGCCGGCAGAAATGTCGGCCTTTTTTGTGAAAAAAATCGCAGACCCCTTGTTTTTCAGGCGATTCCAGCGCTTTTGGGTTGCTGCGCGCGGATGCAAACGTATTCTGCGCCGGCTTAATTTGAGTCGTTTCAAACCATTGAAAGGGGTGGAAACATGAACAAGAACGAGCTCGTCTCTGCTGTTGCCGAAAAGGCTGGTCTCACGAAGGCAGATGCTGCTTCCGCTGTTGATGCCGTATTCGAAACCGTACAGAGCGAACTGAAGAACGGTGGCGACATTCGCCTCGCTGGCTTCGGCAGCTTCTCCGTTAGCCGCCGTGAAGCCTCCAAGGGCCGTAACCCTTCTACGGGTGCTGAAGTCGATATCCCGGCTCGCAACGTACCGAAGTTTTCCGCAGGCAAGGGCCTGAAGGACGCCGTCAACTCGTAAGGTTTCCGGAAAGCCGCAACGCCCGGCGGCGGGCGGGCGGCTTTTCAGGTTCACGAGGAAACATGTTTTGACGCGCTGACGCCATCATGCCGGCCCAAAACCGGGCGGTTTTTCGAAATGCTTTTCGGACAGCCTGGTTCTCAATCCGGCAGGATGTAAACGAAAGTAGGGAGCGCGCCTGTGCAGCCTCCATCCGGTCACACGGTGCTCCGATACGCGGAATGTGCGCAGAAACAAGAAAGCCCGGTCTCCATGGCCGGGCTTTTTGATTCCCGACAGGAAATGTCATGCCACTGTCATGTCTTTGACGCAGAAGCCATGGGGTATTTCTGGACCCAAGGGGGATTAAAATGGCGTTCCGATTTTCTCAAATGGCCTTGACCGCTGCTCTGCTCACGTCCGTGGCCTTGCCGGCCGCTGCCGAGCCGGTTTTCAACCGCATCGCGTCTTTCCCGGTGGCGAAAAACCTTCCCGCGGACAAGGACGCCAAGTCCGTCACCTCGGCTGAAATCATCACCGCCAGTGAAGACGGCAAGACGCTGATCTATTCGGACAGCCCGCTCGGCGGCATCGGTTTCATCGACATCACCGACGCGAAGGCCCCCAAGGCCGGCGGCGCATTGCTGCTGGAAGGCGAGCCGACCTCTGTTGCCGTTGCTGGCCTTAAGGTTCTCGCCGGCGTCAATACGTCGGAAAACCGCGCCAACCCGTCCGGCAAGCTGGTGACAGTCGATATTGCCACGAAGAAGATCGAGGCAAGCTGTGATCTCGGCGGCCAGCCCGATTCCGTCGCCGTTTCCCCTGATAAAACCTTTGCCGCCATCGCGATCGAAAACGAGCGTGATGAAGATGTGAACGAAGGCGCACTGCCGCAGATGCCCGCCGGCTATTTGGTAACGGTCGGCCTGAAGGACGGCGTGGCCGACTGCGCGACGCTGAAGAAGATTGACGTTACCGGTCTCGCCGAAATTTCCCCTGAGGATCCGGAGCCGGAATTCGTCTCGATCAACGCCAATGGCGAGATCGCTCTGACGCTGCAGGAAAACAACCATATCGTCATCATCGATGGCAAGACCGGCACGGTGAAGACGCATTTCTCCGTCGGCAAGGTTGATCTGGAAGGCGTCGACACGAAGACCGACGGTCAGCTGAAATTCACCGACAAGCAGGAAGGCCGCAAGCGCGAGCCGGACGCTGTAAAGTGGCTGGACAATGACCGTATCGTCATCGCCAATGAAGGCGACTGGCAGGGCGGTTCGCGCGGCTTCACCATTTTCGACAAGACCGGCAAGCTTCTCTATGAAGCCGGTGCTTCGCTCGAGCGCGCGGTTGCCGCCATCGGCCACTATCCGGAAAAGCGCTCCAAGGCCAAGGGCATTGAGCCCGAAGGTCTGGAAGCGGCGACCTTCGATGGCCAGAAGTATTTCTTCGTGCTTGCCGAGCGCGCTTCGGTGGTCGCCGTCTACAAGGATACCGGTGCGGAGCCGCAGCTGACGCAGCTCCTGCCTTCGGGCGTCTCGCCGGAAGGCGCCGTCGCCATTCCGTCGCGCAATCTCCTTGCTACGGCCAATGAGGTCGATCTGATCGAAGACGGCGGTGTCCGCTCGCATGTCATGCTTTATGAGCGCGCCGAAGGCCAGCCTGCCTATCCGCAGCTCGTTTCCGCCACCGTCGACGGCGCGCCGATCGGCTGGGGCGCTCTTTCCGGCCTGGTCGGCGATGCTGAGAAGCCCGGCATTCTCTATGCCGTCTCCGACTCGGTCTATGGCAACCAGCCGTCGATCTTCACCATCGACGCCACGAAGAAGCCTGCCACCATCACCAGCGTGCTGCGCGTCAAGCGTGACGGCATTGCTGTTCAGAAGCTCGACATCGAAGGCATCACGCTTGATGGCAAGGGCGGTTTCTGGCTGGCCTCTGAAGGCGACAGCGCCAAGCTTGTTCCGCACGCGCTCTATAACGTCAACGCCAAGGGCGAAATCAAGGCCGAGATCGCTCTGCCGAAGGAACTCCTTTCCGGCGATACCCGCTTCGGTTTCGAAGGCGTGACCATGATCGGCAAGGGCGACGACGCCACGCTGTGGATGGCTGTGCAACGCGAGTGGGGCACGGATGAGAAGGGCTTCGTCAAGCTCGTCTCCTACAATCCGAAGTCCAAGGAGTGGGGCACCGTGCGTTATCCGCTCGACAAGACCGAGGCAGGCTGGATTGGCCTTTCCGAAATCACCGCGCAGGGCGACTATGTCTATATCGTCGAGCGCGACAACCAGATCGGCGACAAGGCCAAGATCAAGAAGCTCTACCGCGTTGCGATCGCGGATCTGAAGCCGGGCAAGATCGGCGGCGAACTGCCGCTGGTGGCCAAGCAGGAAGCCCATGACTTCCTGCCCGACCTCAAGGCCCAGACCAACGGCTACGTCGTTGACAAGCTGGAAGGCTTCACCTTCGACAAGGCTGGAACGGCCTATGCCGTGACCGACAATGACGGCGTGGACGATTCTTCCGGCGAGACGCTGTTCTTCACCGTCAACATGAAGGCGATCAACTGATCGAGCCGAAAGGCGCTGTAAATGAGAAAAGCCGGGCTATGCCCGGCTTTTTTGTGCGGCGAGGGCCCCCCGGGCCGGGTTCCCCGATTTTGCGCGATTCCTGGCGATGGCTAGCTATTGAAATCAGCATTGCCGCTTGGATATCGGATTGTGGAGGATTTCGTCCGGAGACCGTCCGGGAAAATACTGCGGGTCGACCGTAACGGATCACCGCCCCATGGAATTTTTGCTTTTGGGAGTATCTTGTTTTTCTGAGTCCTGCTGGACCCAGCGGAAAAAAATATAAACAGGCAGCGCAATAAGCGCGAGTGTTACAAACGCGTCGATCGACATGGTTTCATCCATCAGTTCAACCGTTCATCATGAAACGGTGCGCAAACAATGCCCGAAATCTCTTTAAAAAGTCTGAATCCGCTTATTTTTCGGTATGTTACACGGTGGCACAGGGATTCGGTGAAGCTGTCGGAATCCGAAACGGACGTATCGATTTGGAATAGATGAGGGCTGGAAAACGATTCCGGTGGTTCCGGGCTCGGATTGATACGCCCAGCGACGAGATGCGGGGCAGGGCCGGCTGATTCCAGATGCGGAAAATGCAGGACAAAAGACCGCGCCAGCTGAAGAACATTCAGCTCATAACATGTGAATTTGAGAAATTTGGAAAATGGTGGGCGATGAGAACCCACCAGTACGCAGCAATCCCAAACACATAGCCGGACTTGAGACAAATACAAATGTTGAGCAAATTCAACGTTTCGTAATTTTGAGTGTCTCGCGTTTTCAGGCGCCGTTCATGGGGTTGTCGAGCCATGAACGACAAGCCTGAGCTTCCCTCCCAAAAAGACTTCGCCGTCGCGTACAAAGCGATTGCTCTGGCACGTGGGTTGTCGGGCGATGCTAAGACTGTGGGCGCGGTTATCCTCTCGCACTTCAATGCGAGGACAGGCCAGTGCGACCCCGGAACTGACCGCCTGATGGCTCGGGCTGGTGTCAGCAAACGAACGGTCGTGAATGCCACCAATGAGCTTCACGCACGCGGTTTGATTGTGAAGATACACCACGGTGGGAATGGTTTCCGTTCTCGATACCAGCCGAACTGGGTCGGCTTCCGGCAGCTTGTTGCTGACTTTGAAAGCGGCGAGAATGACGACGAGGTAGTGCAAGAACGTGCATCTACTCGGTGCAATAACGTGCACTTAGACAGTGCAAATCCGTGCACCCTAACTCATATAAGAAACTCACCTAAGAAACTCACTGATAGCGACGGTGCTATCGGATACGTCCGTTCCAAGCGTTCGGAAGACAAGCCGGCGTCAGTGGATGCCGAGAGGGTGAATGGGCTTGTGAGGGGCAGCTTGCGGCGGCCTCGCAATCCCTATCGATTGCCATCATCGGTTGCAGCAGCCACAGCGGCGGCGTCTGATCGCCTTGCCGCGCAAATCGATAGTTTGAGCGAAACCATGCGGACGATGCTGGCCGCAGCCGTTGATGAGGCGATGCGGCAGGCGGCGGTTATCGAGGAACAGAAGCGGCAAGGCGCTGGCCTGCCGTACCTGATCGACCGTGTTCAATCCAATTCATGGCGGTCCCGCAATGGCTCGGTGGCTCACGATGCATGATTTGCGCCGCATTCGAGGGCCGCCGCGACGGGGAGGGGCGGGTCAAAAGTCAGACGCCCTCCCGACCGCACACCGGCGTCATCCCTTACTTTGTTCAAAGTCGAAATTGGAGAGAAAAAGCCACATGAAAATCACCAACAACACATGCGATCATCCAGCATTGCCGGCAGCTCGCCGCGACGCCTGCGATGAAATTATCACCGGCGCTGCTCGGATCATCGTCCATGAAGTCGGCATCACGGTCCCGCAAATGGTGGATCGCATGCTGACTTTCGCGGCCGCGCAGAGTTGCGCTACAGATGGCCGTGCGGCCGCGTCTGCTGCGTTCCGTGCAATCGCGGAGCAAATCGACAACGGCATCTTCGCCGCCGTCGAGCCGAAAGGCCCGGTTCAATGAAACGCAAGCTCGGCCAAAAAGTGAGTGGCGGGTTCGAATTGCCAAGCTTCAACGGCAAAATTCCTCCTGTCATCCGGGTTGTCGATGACGCTCTTGCCGTCGCGGGATGGTCGAGGGGTGCGCGCCGCAAGATGCTGAACGCTCTCAAATGCGGTGGCGCTGATCAATCGATTGTGGATTTGTTGGAGGATGAGACTTGCGCAAATCAGTGACGTGGCGTATTTCGGAATCACGGTATGCGGAACGCTGCCTAGAAATCGGTTCCCCCGGTTTCGTCTGGCCCCTTGGTTATGCTCAGCGCTAGCCGAACCAGTCGCAATTCAAATCGCACCTTGAGTGCGTGATGACCCGTTTTAATCGACGGCGGCGGACTGGTATGTGCGGCTACGAAACTCCCCGACCAATATGCGCCGCCTCAACATGAGGCAAAATCATGAAAAATATTACCCGTTCTATGCCTGTTGCGCCTATCGCAGCCTTGCTGGCTACCTCGGCTCCCGAAGCGCTTTCCTCTCAGGTTCGCAATGAAGCGGATTTCGCAGACATTCTGACTAAAGTGAAATCGGCGGTGACGGATATGAATTCCAGTCTATCGGCGCGTTACGACCGGCTTGAGGAGCGGATCGAGCAGGTTTCCACGCGTCAGAGCGATGTAGAGCAATCCGTCGCCGGTCGCCAACGGCGCGGCGGCGGCGGTGGCGCTGCCTCGATGTCCTGGGGTGAAACTGTTGTTCACAGCAGCGGTTACAAGGATTTCGTGTCCAGTAGCTGCAAAGGCTCTCAGCGTATTCCGGTTGAAAATGCGCTTACGTCAGTCGGAGCATCTGGCGGGGCGCTTGTTCGTCCGGATCGCAGCGCTGAAGGTGTTATGCTTCCGCGTCGTCGTTTGACGATCCGCGCACTGCTGGGTGCGGGTTCCACCGGATCGAACCTTGTCGAATACTTCAAGGAAAAGACGTTCGTGAACAACGCCGGCATGGTGGCTGAAACGACAGAGAAGCCGGAATCGGAAATCACCTACGAGCTGGCTAGTGCGCCGGTACGCACTATTGCGCACTGGGTTCCCGCTTCTCGCCAGTTGATGGACGATGCGCCCCAGCTTCAGACACTCGTTGACAGCTCGTTGCGTTACGGCCTCGCGCTGAAGGAAGAACAGCAGTTCCTGTTTGGCGACGGTCAGGGCCAAAACCTGCACGGCATGATGCCTCAGGCAACGGCGTTCGACACTGCCCGCGTTGATATCAACGCCACGGCGGGGGGTGATCCTACAAAATACACCCGGCTTGATGTTCTCAGGGACGCTGCAGGGCAGGCGGCAGAGGCTGACCTCCCGTCATCTGGTATCATCCTCAACACGCGTGATTTCTGGAACCTTCTGGGCATCAAAGACGGCGATGGAAATTACATTCTTCCCGTTGATACGTCCGATATCTGGGGCCTCCCGGTGGTTTACACCAACGCTATGCCAGTCGGTGAGTTTCTTGTTGGTGCTTTCGAAACCGCAACGCAGATTTTCGACCGGATGCAGCCCGAAGTTCTCGTTTCCTCTGAGGATCGAGACAACTTCATCAAAAACATGCTGACCATTCGTGGTGAGAGCCGTCTTGCCTTCGCTGTGAAACGAGCGGCCGCCCTCATCAAGGGCGATTTCAATACCATTCTCACAGCCATCCGAAACGCCGGATAATCGTTCCCCTTTTGGCTGGCCGAGGGTTTTCCATCGCCCTCGGCCGGCTGGGACAAGGCGTGAGTGTCCCGGTACGCGAATGCCGAAAAACCGCGTCCTCCGCCGATCCGATGCGCATCGGGTCGGCGGCCTCTTTCCTTCCATTCACAGGTGTCAAATGGCGACGGATGTTGAAAAGCTATTGGTGCAACTCTCGGCCGACATAAAGGGCTATGAGAATGCCATGAAACGAGCGGTTGGCATGACCAACCGGAATATGCGGCAAATCGAGACGCGTTTTGCCAAAATGAACAAGAGTCTGTCTACAGGCGCGTCGGAAGCTGCGGCGGGCTTCATGAAGGCGTTTGCGCTCATTGGCGGCGCTCAGGGGTTCCGAACCCTTTCCGACAGTGCGACACGGATCGATAATGCGCTGAAGGTGGCGGGCCTCTCCGGGCAAGAGCTGGATTCGGTCTATCAAAAGCTTCTCGTCAGTGCGCAGAAGAACGCCGCGCCATTGGAGACGCTCGTTGAATTGTACGGCCGCGCCTCGCTGGTGCAAAAAGAGCTGGGTGTTTCGAGTGACGAGCTGATTTCCTTCACCGACAATATTGCTGTTGCGCTTCGGGCGTCCGGAAAGTCGTCTCAGGAGGCGAGCGGCGCTTTGCTTCAGCTGTCGCAGGCGCTCGGGTCGGGAACCGTGCGAGCCGAAGAATTCAACTCAATTCAGGAAGGCGCGCCGACGATCCTGCAAGCTGCGGCGGCCGGCATCAAGCAGGCCGGCGGTTCGGTTGCCGAGCTTCGCAAAATTATGCTGGCTGGTGGATTGTCGTCGAAGGCGCTTTTCGATGGTATCGGCGCTGGCGCTCCGGTGATTGAGCAAAAGGTATCGAGCGCGGTTCTCACCATTGACCAGCGGTTTGAAAATCTGAAAACGTCGCTCACGGACGCGGCGCGGCGGTTCAATACATCCTCGCAGGCGGCAAACACTTTCGGTTCCTCAATCGACAATGTGGCTTCGTTCATCAACAGCGTGAATATGGATGGCCTCGCCTCAGACATCGGCGCCATCATCAAATTGTTGAATGAGGGCGCTACGGCCGCGCAGAATTTCGGTGAATGGGTCGGCCGGATAAGCGGGCTTGAGAATATCGGTTCGGGGCTGGTGAACGCGCTCGGGGAAAACGGCAAAATTTCGCTTCTTGGCGGCGCGCTCAACATCGAGTCGACAGTCAAGAACAATGACAAGCTCAACAGGCTGGCTGAACAGCGGCTTTCCATCGAAAAGGAAATTGCCGAGACTCGCAACAATCCGATGGATGTTCTCGGGCCGGCGCGCATTCGCCAGTTGGAAGGTCAGCTCCGGGCGCTTAACGACAAGGCGGCATTGATCGAACCGACGATTGTTGGCGGCGAGCTGGACTATAACCGCTTCAAGCCGCCGACAAAACAAAGCGTCAACGGTAATAAATTCACGCCGATTGATTTGAATGATGCGCAGTACAAGGTTGCCGATGACAAAGACGGCAAGGGGAGTAAAGCCCGCCTGAATGAGTACCAGCGCGAAGTAGAGCAAATGCAGAAGCGCACGGACGCCCTGAATGCCGAAACGCAGGCTTACGCGTCTCTCAATCCTCTGGTGAACGATTATGGCTATTCGGTAGAGTATGCTCGGTCGAAACAAGAGCTTCTGACGGCGGCGAAAGAGGCCGGCGTGAAGGTCACGCCGCAATTGACCGCCTCGATTGAGAAACTGGCGGCCGGATATGCTGACGCCGTTGTTCAATCCGAAAAACTCTCTGAAAAACAGAACGAAATCAGGGAGCGGGCGGAAGAGGCGATGGCGACCGCGAAAGACGTTACGCGCGGCGTTATCGACGGCCTTATTGAGGGGGCCAGTGCCGCCGACATCCTTGTGAACAGCCTCAAGAAGATTGGCGATGCCCTAATCGATGACGTTCTCAACAGCATGTTCAAGGTCAACAGCGCCGGGGGCGGCGGGATTTTCGGAAACCTTTTCGGCGGGTTGTTCGGCGGCGGCAAAGGTTTCGCTGACGGTGGCCCAGTCGGCTTCATCACATCAACCCACAAAGCGGAGATATACGCATGAGTGCGATACTGGCAGTAATTCAGAAAGACCGCGTGCACGTCATGGCGGATGGCGCGTTCTATGACCCGGAAACCGGCGTTCTAACTGGCGCTGATTGCAAGGTGCGGGCGATACCTGGGGTGAATGCGGTCTATTCCAGCCGAGGAATCGAGGCCGCGTTTCCGCTGTTCGAGCAGCTTTGCCGCGAATTCGGTTTCGCAACTTTCGATGATGTTGTTTCGGCGCTTCCGGGTGTGCTGGAAGCGCATGACGCGCTTTTGGCTGAGATAGGGGCGGCTGGTTCGGAAATCGTAGTGGCGGGCTGGTCAGAGAGCCGCAATCGACCGGAAGTTTATGCCCGACAGTCTCACCGCGACGACGCCGGCTTGCCGCGTGGCGTCTGCTACAAGTGGGATGCCGGCATGATCGCTTTCGGCGTCGAGCTGGAAGGGTTGCCAGATCCTGCGGATTTCGTTCCCGAAGATGCGATTGCGGCATTCCAGCGAGGCCGGGAGGCTGTTTGTGATCTGCATTGCGGGGAGCGCGAAACCCCGAATATGGGATATTCCATCGGCGGTGGGATTTTTCATATTGAGATCGGTCCCGATGGTCATCATGCCGGCAGCATATTGCACTATTGGCCGGATGTGATTGGGGACGTCATCGACCCCTTCTCACAGAGAAGCCTTGGTGCCGACGAACCAAAGTATGCTTCCGGTGCCTAGGACGAAGCAGATAGCGGATGCAAAAAACGCATATGCTCTTACGTAATTCAGACGATAGGTGGTTTTGAGCGACAAAAGCGTTTTTCGCCTTTCGACCATATCCGCCCATCCTTTGTCCCAATCAAAGCCCTCCTTTGCGAGGGCTTCTTTTTCAGGCAGAGCTTCGAGTAGGAAATCGCGGACGGCTTGGCTTTTTTCTCGCTCTTTTACGTCGCCGTTATAGATCATGATCACAGATTTGGAGATGAATGCGAAAATCAGCCCGGCGAAGTATGCCCATAGTGGAAACGTGGGAATCGCGAATTTGATATCGGAGATCATGCCGGCGACGGCGGCTAAGGTTGCCGTTAGTGCTGTGCCGTTCGCGCCGAACAGAATTGCTGTATCGTCTTCGACGTAGAAGTACTTCACGCTCGCCATGGGAACCCCGTTGATTTATCCGCACTGGGGAAAATCCCCAGTTGATTTCGGTGGGGAATTTCCCCACTGTCTATTCTTCAGAAATTTGTGGTGCAGCTTCATCTTCGGTCGGCTTGCGAACGGATTTTATAAACCGTTCTTCCATGGCTCCGTATTTGGCGTAATTAGCTCGCCCTTGCGTGAGGGAAGTCTCTCCGTTTGCTCCGCCGCTTATTTGGTCCGCGTAGGGGTCATCCTGCCCATCGTCCTCCCAAAAGCAGACGGGGCATATTTCGTAGCCGCCTCGCTCTTGAAGGGTTAGGCATTTGCAGCACGGGCATCGGTAGCTGGCGTTCTCGCAGTGTGGTTCATTGATTGTTGGATATTCCCCCAAATCAACCGCTTCGTGGTCGGCCGCGTTCAGTTTTCCCCACACGTTATGTTCGACTTGCATTCGTAGCCAGATGCCCGGGCCGTCCCCGAAGTACGCGCCAATTTTTTCGGCAACATCCGCGGTTATCGGCGCTTCTTCTTTCATGATGCTTTCAAGCTGGGGCAGGGGAACGCCGGTAGCATCCGCCAGTTCTGCAAGCGTCATGCCTGTATCTGGCAAGATATCCGCCAGAAGCGCGCCGGGATGGGATGGTTGGCGGCGAATGTCTCTCATCTCATCTCACTGTTGCGACGTATGACGGAGGGCACCATTCAACTTTAGCAATGTCTTCGGTGGAAACAACTGGTACTGAAGTAGGCTGTTAGCCCACCAGATACAGCCAACTGCTCCGTTTGGACGAATGTCGGATACCGTCATGGAAAAGTTGAAATCGTGCTGAAGTGCAACGATATCACCAACCTCGAACACATCGTCGGTCATTTTTCGCTTTTACCGGAGGCGAGGGGCGAATTGCTAATGTGTTCGATGAGGGCTTTTTGTCGTTGGGAAGTTGGGGCCTTCGATTCCATGATTTCTGCCCGCTCCTCCAAAAGAAGTTTCTCTTGTGGCGACAGTGTATCTAAAAGCCGCCGCGCCTGCTCCAGATCAAAATTTGCCTGTTGAAGCGCCATGCTGCTATCTAACAGGTGTTCCGCTAAGCGTTGGTTGATCTCATTTTGCGGCTTTAAAGAAAACCACAGCCGTTCTTCGATTTCTTCACGGACGGATATTCCTTTTGCCTCTGCAGCATTCGCCAGCTCCGCGTTGAGCGTCTCGCTCATCTGAAGTCCGTCATCGTGTGTCACTTCGCCAAAGAACGAGTATCCGTTCATCCCAGCGAACCCGAGTTTAAAGCTGTACTCCAACCGAAACAGTATTTCAGCGTTCATTGAACGCCCGTTTGCGGTGGCGGCCTTTTCGACCGCATCCTTAATTTCGGGAGTCAGGCGTAATTTAAACTGTGGATCGGTTTGCTTGGGTGCCATTTTTTATCAATGAACCAGAAAGGTCCTTGACGCAATTGGACCTAATAGGTACCCATTAATGAACCAATTAGGTCCGTTAAGGGATTCGCACTGTGGCCCGTGAAAAAGTCCAATTGAAGATCAATCTTCCGGCAGATGTTAAGGGTTGGCTTGAAGCGCAGGCCCGCCAAAATTTGCGTTCTCAGACTTCCGAGATAATTCTTGCGATTCGCGAGAAGATAGACCGAGAAACCGAAAAAGCCGACGCTCTGGCCTAGGAACCAGCGTCGGCTTTTTCATAACCCTGTGAAAGGTCAACTTATGCGAATGAAACTTACAATACAACGCGACGGTTGTGCAAGCTCCATCGCGCACGAAAAAATGCTGGAAAGCGTGGAACTGCGGGCGGCTTACGATAGCGCCCTTGTGGGATCGTCCCTGATACAGGCCGCCACAATTCTGGCGGATGTTGTGACGGACATTGACGACGCCGCCCGGCGCAACGTGGCCACCAGTGGTCTGTATTGCATTCTTGACATTGCCCATAAGCAGCAAGCCGAAGCCATTGCTTTACTGAATACTATCGTTGACATCGTGGAATCGGCGGCCGCGAAAGGCGGTGTAGCATGACGCGCTCTCACGCCGAATTTTATGAGTTGATCAAAGAATACAAGACGGCTTCTGCGTTCTACCAAGATAACTTCGAGCACGCCGTATCGGATGAGGCATCGGGCATTCTGGTTTTGCGTGAAGTGGTGGGCCGGATTTTATTGGATCCGTGCGCGACACCGGAAGAAATGGTTCGCAAGGTCGGCTTCATTCTCTCGGAAAACTTCCTCGTGGAATGGTTGGGCGAAGAGTCGGATATGGTTCGCATGCTGCTTTCGTCATTCATGTGCTTGAAGGATGCATAATTATGGGTGCGGCGAGCCTTCGCGAACTCTCCATACCGCGTTTTGCCCTTCGGCGGGATGAGGCTGCGGCCTCACTCGCTATCTCGCCCTCGACCTTCGATAACTGGGTCGGGGAGGGGAGAATGCCGAAGGGCCGCAAGATTGGCGGCGTCACGCTTTGGGATGCCGAGAGCATCCGGAGCGCCTGGCTAAGCCTTGCCGAGATCGAGGACCAGCAGCCGGATAGCGATAACCCGTATGAGGGTATTGTTATCTGATGCAAACCCGACTTCGCTATTGCCTGAACGATCCTGACCGAAAGGGGAGGGATCGGTTCTACGTGCGCCTTGATGGCAAGAAAAAGCGCATTCGTGAGACGTTCACGGATGCAAATGGTGAAATTACAAAAAACTTCATGGATGCCTACTGGGCAGCTCTGGCTGAGCTGCGCGGCGAAGCTGCCGTAAAATCAGTTGAGCCGCCGCGTGAGGAAACTTGGGACTGGCTTTGCGACCAGTATTACCGGTCCGCGAAATTCAAGTCCTATGAGCCGGACACCCAGCGCGACAAGCGAAGCGTTTTGGATCGTTTCTGCGAGGCGGCGGGCAAGCTGCCATATAAGAAGTATAAGCGGGCCGATATGGAGGCCAGTCAGCGCAAGCGGACGCCCGGAGCCGGCGATAAGCTGGTGAAGGTGATTCGAGCGCTGTTCACTTGGGCCATGGAGCAAAACCCGCCGCTGGCGACGTTCAACCCTGCCGCACGGGTTGCAAAGGTCAATCGCAGCACTGAAGGCTTTCACACGTGGACGCCGGACGAGATTGACCGGTTCCGCGCCTTTTGGCCGTTGGGATCGATACCGCGCCTTGCGATGGAGGTTATGATCAACACGGGCGCTCGGCGTTCCGACGCGCACCGGATCGGGCCAAGCAACGAATATCGCGGCCGCGACGGAAATCGCTGGATACGCTTCACCGCCCACAAGGGCCGCAACCTGTACCCAACAGTGATTGATGCGCAGCTTACTCCCGAGCTGATCGAGGCGCTTGAGAAAACGCCTCACGGCAAAGACATATATATAATGTCAGAGCTGAACCGGCCGTACACGAAGGAAAGCTTCAGCAACGCCTTCAAGCGCTGGTGTGTGAAAGCAGGGCTGTTGGAATGTTCCTCGCACGGTCTGCGCAAAGCGGCGGCCGTGATTTATGCGGAGAGCCAAGCGACCGCGCCGGAGCTTATGGCGCTGTTCGGCTGGAGCAACATGAAAACAGCGCAAATCTACATCGCGCAGGCCGATAAACGGCGCATGGCAGCCAACGCGCAAGAGCGCCTAGCGGCCCACAGGAAAACTCAAAGTGTCTCAAAATCAGCGACGAAAAAGCGCCATGAGACAAAAGGGGCAGAAAGTGAAATGTAATCAAGGGGGAATTTGTGGAATGGTGGGCGATGAGAGACTCGAACTCCCGACATCCTCGGTGTAAACGAGGCGCTCTACCAACTGAGCTAATCGCCCTTCGCGTCCTGCGGATCATGTCCGCCGCGTCGGTGGCCGTGATGTATTCGGATCGGAAAAAAACCGCAAGGGCTTTTGTGAAGTTTTTTTGTTTTTTTTCGGAGCGGCTTTTCCCTCCGTCGAAGGGGAGGGGCAAAAAGCCGGGAACTGCGGGCTTTTTGGTGAAATCAGAAACCAATGACGCCTTGATGGCCCTGGGGAAATGCCGTCGGGGAAGCCGCTCGCTGTGGACAAGTTTTTTGTTTTCGTTGGGAAAAGCCCGCAAAACAGGGCGTTTGCTGGAACGCCGATCAAAGGCCCCAGGGTTTTTCCCGATCAAAATCAAAAAGCTTATTCTTTTGTCGTGAAACCTGCTTGACACCCCCGCACGAACGCCGTAGTTAGCCGCTCAACGAACAGCCGAGGCTGGTTCGTACGGCGGGACAAGGTCCTGTCCGTCAGGATAAGCGGGTGTAGCTCAGTTGGTTAGAGTGCCGGCCTGTCACGCCGGAGGTCGCGGG